>NZ_NMUL01000008.1 GCF_002234595.1 Amycolatopsis vastitatis | reverse complement strand
GCGGGTCTCTAACCCGCTTCACCACTCACGACCGCTGGGCTACTGGCTGCAGCGTTTGCCGGTGTTGATGCAGTTGACGGCCTGGTTCATCAGGCGCTGGCCCATGACGTTGGCGAAGTCGTCGTGGTCCGAGCGGGGGTTGTGCTTCTCCTGCGCGAAGGCGTCCACTTTGTACTGGCCCTTGAGCTGGATGTCCCGCGGGATGTTGTAGACCAGCTTGATCACCAGCTGCGGCACGTTCTGGAAACCCTTCGGGCACTTGCCCTGCTGGTCGGAGAACACGATGTGCGTGCGGTGGTTGGTGCTGTCGATGTTCTTGCCGTCCCAGCAGTTCGGGAAGGCGTGGATCCGCTCCACCTTGCTGTTCTGCGGGCAGATCGGGTACTTGTCGGTGAGCCGGTCCTCGAACCCGGTGCAGGTCCAGCTGGCCCGTGCGTTGGCCGGGCCGTTGGTGCTCTGCTTGGCGTCGCCGTAGAGGATGCGGAGGAACTGCGGCATCGCGACGACCTTGCCCGCGCCGCCGCTGGTGAACGTGATCGTCGCCGACTGGACGCGCTGGATCTCGCCGTCGTTGTCGCCGACCTCGTTCTTGTCGTTCACGCCGGGGAGCTCGGCGGGCTGGCCGTTGCTGTTGCCGCCGCCGTTGTCGAGCCCGCCCTTGCCGTTCTGCTTGAGCACGCACGGCGCGAGCCCGCCCAGGTTGGTCGGCTTCGCGGCGCGGCGGCCGATGGCGATGGCGATCCGGTCGATGGTGGCCACCCGCTTGTCCTTCAGCGGGCCGACCACGGCGTTCTGGATGTCCTGCGGCGTCTTCAGGTCGCCGTTCGCGATCCGCTTGTTCGCCTCGTCGATCTGCTTGTCGAGCAGGTCGAGGTTGCGGTTCACCTCGTCCATCGCCTGGTCCGGGACGTCGGGCAGCTTGCTCGCGACGTCCGGGCAGTCGACCTGGGAGCTGGCCTTGTCCTGCTCGCTCTGCGCGCGGTCGCCCTTCGGGTCCTTGCCGGGTGGGTTCTTCTCGGCGTCACCGGTGTCGATGCGGACGACGGGCCAGAAGTAGGCGGACTTATCGCCGTTCTTGCAGGTGGTGCCGGCCTTGACGAGGCTCTTGTTGTTCGAGTCGGCGTTCGTCGACAGGTTGCCGACGTAGTCGTGCAGGTGCTGGGCGCCGTTCTTGATGCCCGGCTGCGCGATGAAGTTGTCGGGGTTGAAGTGCTGGTTCTCGTTGCGGCCGCAGTCCACGGTGAACGTGCCTCGCGCGCCCTTCTGCTGCAACGCCTTGTTCACGTTGGAACCGGCGGGGACCTTCGTGATGTCGATGAAGAAGGACTTGTCGACGGGGTCGGCGCTCGCTTCGCCGGTTCGCCCGGCCGTGGTCGCGACGACGATGCCCCCGACCGCGATGGCGAGGGCGAGACCGCCGGTCGCGATCTTCGTGCGGCGGGTGATGCGATGTCTGCCCGTGGCGGGGGAGCGGGTGGTATTCCGGGCCATGTTCACCTCGTTCGGTTTTCCGGGCACGCCGAAGAAAGCTGCGTGCCCGGTCGGGAAACGCGCGGAACCCGGGGAGCGGCACCGGGGCGCGGGAATCGGGGGACCGCGTCCGGTGTCACTTGGTTCCGGCATTGGGGGGAACGGCCGCCGTCCGGAAGCGGTTCAAGCCGCGATCTCGCCGTTACCTGTTCGTTATTTATGGAAGGTGAACAAAGTTCACGTCCACCGGTGTGATCGCTAACATCACTCCATGTCCGTGGACGACGCAGGTCCCGACGGCCCGCTCCGCGCGCCGGTCCTCCACCCGCGCGGCACCCTCGGGGTGATCGCCACCGCGGCCACCGTGACGGGGCCCGTGCTGCACGGCCTCCGCGCGGCCGCCCGCGAGCAGGGATACGAGGTCAGCGTCTTCAGCGTGACCGGCCACAGCGGCGCGGCGGTGATGGCGGCCGCGGCGGGGCTGAGGCTGCAGGGCGTGGCGGGCATCATCGTGCTCGACGCGCGGCTCGTCGCCGAGATGGCGCCGGTCCCCGGCATCCCGCTCATCCCGGCCGCGTCCACCGGCCAGTACGAAGGCGCGCGCCGCGCTACCGAGCACCTCCTGGCGCTCGGCCACCCGACGGTCTGGCACCTGGGCGGCCCCGAAGACGGTCCCATCGCGCGCGCCCGCGAGCGCGGCTGGCGCGAAACCCTCGAACGCCACGGCGCGGAGATCCCCCCGGTCGTCCGCGGCGACTGGTCCGCGCGCTCCGGCTACCGGGCCGGGCAGTCCCTGGCCGTCGAACCGGGCGTCGGCGCGGTGTTCTCGGCCAACGACCACATGGCACTCGGCCTGTTCGCGGCCTTCACCGAAGCGGGGATGCGGGTCCCGCGCGACGCGCACGTCGTCGGCTTCGACGACGTCCCGGAAGCGGCGTACTTCGCACCCCCGCTGACGACGGTCCGCCAGGACTTCGTCGCGGCGGGCCGTCAGACGCTGGCGGTGCTGGAGGCCCGCATCGACGGCGTCCCGGCCCCGGCGCGCGCGACCGTCGAGGCCGAGCTGGTGGTGCGGGAGAGCAGCCGCTGCCTCCGGGGCGCCTAGCGTCGCCTATTCCGGTGCGGTGCACCGCCAGTGGACGACGGACAGCACGAGGAGGACGAGCCCGGCCACGGGGGCCAGTGCGAAGGCGGTGGAAGCGCCGAACCCGTCGACGGTGCGGCCGGCGAGGAACGCCGCCGCCGCCGAACCGGCCATGCTCAGGGAGTTGTTCCAGGTGAACGCCTGAGTGAGGACCGCAGGGGGAGCGGCTTTCTCGGTGAGGACGTTCAGCAGGACGAGCGTGGGCGGGACCGCGGCCTCGGTGACCACCACGGCGGTCCCGAGCCAGCTCGCGGCCGGGGCAAGGGGAAGCAGCAGCGCGGTGGCCGTCAGATACGCGGTCGCGACGACGAGCTGGAGCTGGGCCGGGGCGCGGTGCCGGCGCAGCCCGTAGAGCCAGCCCGAAACCAAGCCGCCGAGACCGGCTGCGGCGAAGATCGGCGCGGCCGCGCCGGGCACGCCGTGCTCCGTGGCGAACGCGCTCACCGAAACGCCCATGGTGCCGAAGTACAGCCCGATGGCCAGGTTGAGCAGGGCGAGGCGAACGAAAGCCGGTTGCGCCAGGGTGCGTTCGGCGTGCGCGCGCTCGCGGGCGAGCGGCGGCGCGGTACGGCGTTGAGCGGCCAAGGCCGCACCGCCGCCCACGACCAAGGCCGCCGCGATGGTACTGGCCAGGGTCGCGTGGCCGGCCGCTCCGAGCGCGGTGACCAGGACGGGCCCGAGGAGGAATGCGGTGGCGTTGGCCATTGACTCCAGCGAAAAGGCCGTGGGCAGTTCATCGGCCCGTCGCTCGCGCAGCAGGTGCGCCCAGCGGGCCGCGGAGAGGGCGCCGAGCTGGGGGACGGCCGCGCCGGCGCAGACCGCGGAGGCGATGGCCGCCGGGACGGGCGAGAGGACGACACCGGCGATGGCGATGCCGTGGGCGGCCACGGAGAACGGCAGGACGCGGGTCTGGCCGAACCGGTCGACCAGCCGCGCGAGCTGCGGGCCGAGCACGGCTTCGGCGAGGGCGAACCCGGCGGCGGCGAGGCCGGCGGTGCCGTAGGAGCCGGTGCGGGCGTGGAGCAGCCAGACCAGGCCGAGGCCGGTCATGGCGATGCCGGCGCGTCCCGCGGCGGCGGTGAAGAAGAAGGCAGCGGCGCCGGGAACGCGCAGCACAAAGCGATATCCGGAGACAGTGGACGGCATGGAAGTCCTCACGGCCGCCGGGCATCTCTGAAGGCCGGGCGGAGGGACACGGTCCGGCCAAGGCGGGTCCGGACGACTGGGGAAACCCTGACAGACGAAGCCTCGGGCAGGCAACCGTTTTCCGGACGCCGGCCCGCTGGTGTCGCCGGTCCGAGGTTCGTGGAGAGCGGCCGGGCGATGCGCCCCAATGTGGCGTTCGGTGCGTCCAGCGCACCCAATGTGGCGTTCGGTGCGTTGGACGCAACCAACGCCACATTGGGGCGCACGGGACACGGCTCCAGCCGCGCGACACTAGAGCTTCAGGCGGTCGCCGAGTTCGCGGATGTGGTCCGGTTCGCCGCAGCCGAAGTCCAGCTGGCGGCGGCGTTCCGCGACGAACGCGCGGCCCAGCCCCGTCCGGTCCGAAGTGGACATCGTGCGGCGCAGCTCGTTCAGCAGCCCGCGTTCCTCGCCGCGGACGTGCGCGTCCGCGATGTTTTCCAGGCGCAGCAACGCCTTCTCGAAGTCGTCGCCGTCCAGGACCGCCAGGAGATCTTCGGCGAACGGCGAACCGGGCGCGGCCGGGCGGACGATCCGCTCGGTCGCCGTCGCGTGCGCCACCAGCAGGGCCGCCAGCTCCGCGACCAGGGCCGGGCGGTCGGCCTCGGCGTTGCGCAGGTCGCGCAGCAGCTGCTCGAACCGGCGGTGGTCGGCCAGCAGCACCTCGACCAGGTCCGAGCCGGGCGCGGCCGCCGCCGGGGCCGGGCGCATCCAGCCGAACGTCAGCTCCACCGCCTGGCGCCAGTGCGCGTACTCGCTGTCGCGGCGGGCCGGGTCCATCGCCGGCAGCCACTGGCCCGCCCGGTGCCAGTTGCGCCGCAGCCCCTCCAGGTCCGGCCAGTACCCGACCGACAGCCCGGCCGCGTAGGCCGCGCCGAGCGACACCGTCTCCGCCACCATCGGGCGGACCACCGGCACGTCGAGGACGTCGGCGATGAACTGCATCAGCAGGTTGTCGGCGGTCATCCCGCCGTCGACCTTCAACGTCGAGAGCGCCAGCCCGGAGTCGGCGTTCATCGCGTCGACGACCTCGCGCGTCTGCCAGCCGGTCGCCTCCAGCACCGCCCGCGCCAGGTGGCCCTTCGTGATGTACGACGTCAGCCCGGCGATCACGCCGCGTGCTTCGCTGTGCCAGTGCGGCGCAAAGAGCCCGGAGAAGGCAGGCACGATGTAGCAGCCGCCGTTGTCCTCGACCGTGCGCGCCAGCGTCTCGATCTCCGGGGCGCTGCCGATCAGCTCCAGGCCGTCGCGGAACCACTGCACCAGCGACCCGGTGACCGCGATCGAGCCTTCCAGGGCGTACACCGCCGGCTCGTCGCCGATCTTGAAGCCGACCGTGGTGAGCATGCCGTGGGTGGACAGCACCGGCGTCGGGCCGGTGTTGAGCAGCAGGAAGCTGCCGGTGCCGTACGTGCACTTCGCCTCACCGGGTGCGAAGCACGTCTGGCCGAACAGGGCCGCCTGCTGGTCGCCGAGCGCCGCGGCGATCCGGATGCCCGGCACCACCCGGGACGTCGTCCCGTAGACCTCGGTCGACGACCGGATCTCCGGCAGCATCGCGCGCGGGACGTCGAAGAACTCCAGGAGCTCGTCGTCCCAGTTGAGCGTGCGCAGGTTCATCAGCATGGTGCGCGAGGCGTTGGTGACGTCGGTGACGTGCACGCCGCCCTCGGCGCCGCCGGTGAGGTTCCAGATCAGCCAGCTCTCGATGGTGCCGAAGAGGACGTCGCCGCGCTCGGCGCGCTCGCGCAGGCCCGGCGTGCGTTCGAGCAGCCAGCGGATGCGGGGCGCGGAGAAGTACGTGGCCAGGGGCAGGCCGCACAGCTGCCGGACGCGGTCGGCGCCCGGCTCGCGGGCGAGCTGCTCGAGCATGGCGTCGGTGCGGGTGTCCTGCCAGACGATCGCCCGCCCGACCGGGTTGCCGGTGCGCCGGTCCCACAGCACGGTGGTCTCGCGCTGGTTGGCGATCCCGAGGCCGACGACCTGGTCCGCGGTCGCGCCGGCGTCGGCGAGGGCCTGCGGCACGATCCGGGACAGGTTCCGCCAGATCTCGACGGCGTCGTGTTCGACCCAACCGGGGCGCGGGAAGTGCTGCTGGTGCTCGCGCTGCACCACCGAGACGAGCCGTCCGCGGGCGTCGAACAGGATGCACCGCGTGGAGGTGGTGCCCTGGTCGACGGACATCACGTACCGCTGGACCATGCCCCTCCCTTCACCATCGGGACGCACCCAGGTCACGCGACACCGCGCGCGCGGCGTCGCGGACGTGGCCCAGCAGCCTCGGGCTGGGGCCGCCGTCCGGTTCGCAGATGCGCTCCACCGCTCCGGACACCCCGATCGCGCCGACCACGATGCCGCCGTGGCCGCGGATCGGGGCGGCGATCCCGGCCTCGCCGGAGATCATCTCGCCGTTCTCCGCCGCCCAGCCCGCCTCCCGTACCTTCGCACACGCCCGCTTGATCGCCGTCTGGGTGACCAGGGTGCGGCGCGTGTACGGCTCCGGGTCCGCCTTCAGCGTCGTGTCGTAGGCCAGCAGGACCTTCCCCAGCGCGGTCGCGTGCAGCGGCAGCAGCGTCCCGACGTCGAGGGTCTGCAGGCTGTCGTCCGGCCGGAACACGTGGTGCACGACGAGCACCCGGCCCTCCAGGGGCGCGCCGATCCGGACCGCCTCGCCGCTGCGCGCGGCCAGGGCGTCGGCCCAGTTGATCGCCCGGGACCGCAGCTCGTTGACGTCGAGGTAGCTCGTGCCCAGGTGCAGCAGCGCCGCGCCGAGCTGGTACTTGCCGCTGTCGCGGTCCTGCTCGACGAACCCGACGCCCTGCAGCGTGCGCAGGATCCCGTGCGCGGTGCCCTTCGCCAGTTCGAGCGACTCGGCGATCTCGCCGACGCCCAGACGCCCCGAGCCGCGCGCCAGCAACCTCAGGATCGCGGCGGCGCGCTCGATGGACTGGATCGGACCGGGCACGGCGAGACCCTAACTCGACCGGCCACGATTCGACAATGTCGAACATCCACTCCGGCCGTTCGACAATGCCGACCCGGGTCCGTTGACCCGCGATGGTGGCGAACTTAACTTTCAGCCACCAGTAGGGGGACAAGGTCCTTTGTGGAGGAAAGCAATGGTGCGAAGCCTCAAGGCCCGTGGACTCGCCGGCGAAATGGCCGCCGAGTTCGTGGGAACGATGATCCTCATCCTGTTCGGGTGCGGGGTGGTGGCGCAGGTCGTCGCCGCGGGCATCGGGGACCACGACAGCATCGCCTGGGCCTGGGGCCTCGGCGTCACGCTCGGTGTTTACGTCGCTTCGCGGATCAGCGGCGCACACCTGAACCCGGCCGTGACCATCGCGCTGGCGGTGTTCAAGGGCTTCGAATGGCGCAAGGTCGCCCCCTACGCCCTGGCGCAGACCGCCGGCGCGTTCCTCGCCGCGATGCTGGTGCGCTGGAACTACACCGAGGTCCTCAACGCCAAGGACCCGGGCCTGACGATCAAGACCCAGGGCGTGTTCTCCACCCTGCCGGGCAACGGCTCGCTGCCGGTCGGTGACTGGGGCGCCTTCCGCGACCAGATCATCGGCACCGCGATCCTCGTCCTGGTGATCTTCGCGATCACCGACCTGCGCAACACCGCCCCGGCCGCGAACCTCGCCCCGGTCGTCGTCGGCTTCCTCGTCGTCGCCATCGGCATGGCCTGGGGCACCAACGCCGGCTACGCGATCAACCCCGCCCGTGACTTCGGCCCGCGCCTGGCGTCCTGGCTGACCGGCTACGACACGGCGTTCACCGACCAGTACGGGTTCCCCTACTGGTGGATCCCGATCGTGGCGCCGGTCATCGGCGCGGTCATCGGCGGCGCGATCTACAAGTACCTGATCGAGCGTCACCTGCCCGCCGACGCCCCGCTGGACAGCATGCCCGCCAAGGACCTCGAGCCCGCCGCCTGACCTCGCCGTTCCGAAAGAGGAGAACCACCCATGCCTGACTTCGTCGGCGCCGTAGACCAGGGCACCACCAGCACCCGCTTCATGATCTTCGACCACGGTGGCAACGAGATCGCCCGCCACCAGCTCGAGCACGAGCAGATCCTCCCCAAGCCGGGCTGGGTCGAGCACGACGCCACCGAGATCTGGGAACGCACCCGCTCGGTCATCGCGACCGCGCTCAACAAGGCCGGCCTGACCGTGAACGACCTGGCCGCGCTCGGCATCACCAACCAGCGCGAGACCACCGTCGTCTGGAACCGCCGCACCGGACGCCCGTACGGCAACGCGATCGTCTGGCAGGACACCCGCACCGACCGGATCGCCTCCGCGCTCGAGCGGGAGGGCAAGGGCGACGTCATCCGCCGCAAGGCCGGCCTGCCACCGGCCACCTACTTCTCCGGCGGCAAGCTGCAGTGGATCCTCGAGAACGTCGAAGGCGTGCGCGAGGACGCCGAGAAGGGCGACGCCCTCTTCGGCACCACGGACTCGTGGCTCATCTGGAACCTCACCGGCGGCCCGGACGGCGGCGTCCACGTCACCGA
Source organism: Amycolatopsis vastitatis (assembly GCF_002234595.1). Lineage (GTDB taxonomy): Bacteria > Actinomycetota > Actinomycetes > Mycobacteriales > Pseudonocardiaceae > Amycolatopsis > Amycolatopsis vastitatis. The sequence continues at coordinate 219,086 of NZ_NMUL01000008.1, read as the reverse complement.
CCCGACCAACGCCTCCCGCACCATGCTGATGGACCTCGAAACCCTCGACTGGGACGACGAGCTGCTGTCGTTCTTCAACGTCCCGCGGCAGATGCTCCCGGCGATCCGGCCGTCGTCGAACCCGGGCTTCGGCACCACCCGCGCGGACGGCCCGCTCGGCGGCGAGGTCGCCATCACCGGCGTCCTCGGCGACCAGCAGGCCGCCACCGTCGGGCAGGTCTGCTTCCGGCCCGGCGAGGCCAAGAACACCTACGGCACCGGCAACTTCCTGCTGCTCAACACCGGCCAGGAGCTGGTCCGCTCGAAGCACGGCCTGCTGACGACCCTGTGCTACCAGTTCGGCGACGACAAGCCGGTCTACGCCCTGGAAGGCTCGATCGCCGTCACCGGCTCGGCGGTGCAGTGGCTGCGCGACCAGCTGGGCATCATCAGCGGCGCGTCCCAGAGCGAAAGCCTGGCCCGCCAGGTCGAGGACAACGGCGGCATCTACTTCGTCCCGGCGTTCTCCGGCCTGTTCGCGCCGTACTGGCGTTCGGACGCCCGCGGCGCGATCGTCGGCCTGACCCGCGCCACGACCAACGCCCACCTGGCCAGGGCGACCCTGGAAGCGATCTGCTACCAGACCCGCGACGTCGTCGAGGCGATGCAGAACGACTCGGGCGTCACGCTCGACGTGCTGCGGGTGGACGGCGGCGTCACCGCCAACGAGCTGTGCATGCAGATGCAGGCGGACATCCTCGGCGTGCCGGTGTCGAAGCCGGTCGTCGCCGAGACCACCGCGCTCGGCGCCGCCTACGCAGCCGGGCTGGCCGTCGGGTTCTGGAAGTCGACCGACGAGCTCGAGCAGAACTGGAACGAGGACAAGCGCTGGACGCCGTCGTGGAGCGACGAACAGCGCGCCGAGGGCTACGCGGGCTGGCAGAAGGCTGTCGGCCGCACGCTCGACTGGGTCGACGTGCAGTGAGCACAAGGAGGAACACCGTGACCCCGCTTTCCCCGCAGTACCGGGCGGAGACCCTGCGGAAGCTGGTGAACGAAGAGGTCGACGTGCTCGTGGTCGGCGGCGGAGTGACCGGGGCCGGCGTCGCGCTCGACGCCGCGTCCCGCGGGCTGTCGACCGCGCTGGTCGAGGCCCGCGACTTCGCCGCCGGCACGTCCAGCCGGTCGTCGAAGCTGATCCACGGCGGCCTGCGCTACCTGGAGCAGCTGGACTTCAAGCTGGTGCGCGAAGCGCTCAAGGAGCGCGGGCTGCTGCTGCAGAAGCTGGCCCCGCACCTGGTGCGGCCGGTCAAGTTCCTGGTCCCGCTGACGCACCGCGTGTGGGAGCGCGGCTACATCGGCGCCGGCGTCACGCTGTACGACACCCTCGGCGGCGCCCGCGCGCTGCCGCGGCACCGGCACCTGTCCAAGCGAGGCGCCTTCAAGGCGGCCCCGGCCCTCGCGGACGACGCGCTGATCGGGGCGATCCAGTACTACGACGCCCAGGTCGACGACGCCCGCCACACGATGACGATCGCCCGGACGGCCGCCGAGCAAGGCGCTTCGGTGCTCACGCGGGCTCGCGTCACTTCGCTGCTTCGCGACGGCGAGCGGGTCGTGGGCGCGAAGGTCGTCGACCGCGAGAGCGGGATCGAATTCGAGATCCGCGCTCGCACTGTGGTCGCCGCGACCGGCGTGTGGAGCGACGACATGGCGGAGGCGGCCGGCATCCCCGCGCCGTTCACCGTGCGCGCGTCGAAGGGCATCCACCTGGTCGTGCCGCGGGAGAAGATCGACCTCGACACCGGGCTGATCCTGCGGACCGAGAAGAGCGTGCTCTTCGTGATCCCGTGGGGACGGCACTGGATCGTCGGCACCACCGACACCGAGTGGGACCTCGACCGCGAGCACCCGGCGGCGAGCCGCGCGGACGTCGACTACGTGCTCGAACACCTCAACGCCGTCCTGCGTACCCCCGTGACGCACGACGACATCGAGGGCGTCTACGCCGGTCTCCGCCCGTTGCTGGCGGCGAAGGCGGCCGCGACCACGAAGCTGTCGCGGGAACACGCGGTGGCGCACCCGGTGCCGGGCCTGGTCATCGTGGCCGGCGGCAAGTACACGACGTACCGGGTGATGGCCGCGGACGCGGTCGACGTCGCCGTCGAGGAGATCGGCCGCCCCGCCCCGCCGTCGTGGACCGACCGGCTCCCGATCGTCGGCGCCGAGGGCTACCACGAGCTGTGGGAGGACCGTTTCGCCGTGGCGGCGAAATCGGGGCTGCCGCTGACGCGCGTCGAGCACCTCCTGCAGCGGTACGGCACGCGGATCTGGAACCTCCTCGACCTGGTCGAGCAGGACCGGGAGCTGGGTGCGCCGATCACGGAGACCTCGGAGTACCTCCGCGCGGAAGCCGTCTACGCGGTTTCCCACGAGGGTGCGCTGCACCTGGAGGACGTCCTCACCCGGCGGACCCGGATCTCCATCGAGGAACGCGACCGCGGCGTCGCGGCGGCGCCGGTCGTGGCGGCCCTGATGGCCCCGCTGCTGGGCTGGGATGCGCACAAGGAGGAGCGCGAGGTGGCGAACTACCTCGCGCGCGTCGAGGCGGAGCGCTCGGCGCAGGAAGCCCCGGACGACGCGGCGGCGAACGCCACCCGCCTCGCGGCGCCGGCCCTGCTGCCGAGCTGATCCGGCGTGCTCACGGAGCCGGGCGGCAGCCCAGCTCCGTGAGCACGTAACGGGCGTCGGCCGAGATGACCGCGTTGGTGTGGCGGTGGTACGGCAGCTGGATCACCGCCATCGACAACGCCCAGCCGCGGCCACGTACCCAGGTCGCGTCGTCGGTGTCCACGGCGTCGCGGAAGACCTCCCGCGGGGTCCCGGACAGCAGGTTCCACGCGGCGATCAGGTCGCACGCCGGGTCGCCGAGGCCCGCCGTCGCCCAGTCGAGCACGCCGGTCAGGCGGCCGTCGCGCAGCAGCAGGTTGCTGGGCATGAGGTCGGAATGCACCCAGCGCGGCGGACCCGTCCACTGTGGAGCGTCGACGGCTTCGGCCCAGACCGCCAGTGCTTTGTCGGCGTCGAATGGCTCGTCGGTGCGACTCAGCTCCTCGATCGCCCGGCGGGTCGCCTGGTCCACGGTCGTCAGCGGCCTGCCGCGATAGGCCGGGGGACCGTCCACCTTGTTCGCCCGGAGTGCGACGACGAACTCCGCCAGGTCACGGGCCGGTGCGTCCCGGCCTTCGAGGGCGGGTTCGCCCTCGAGCCAGCGGTGCACCGCCCACGGCCACGGGTAGCCCTCGGCGGGTTCGCCCAGCGCGGCGACCTCGGGGACGGCCACCGGCAGGCCCTCGAGCGCGGTGAGGACCCGATGTTCCTTCGAGACGTCCTCGGCGGTGCGGGGCAGCCGGACCGTCAGGTCGTCCCCGAGGCGGAACACGGCGTTGACCGTGCCGCCGGAGGCCAGGGGACTGACCGGCCGGTCGGCCCAGTCCGGGAACTGCCCGCGCAGCAGCCGCCGGACGAGCGCGGTGTCGATGGCGGGCACAGGATCACCGAACCACGCACGTCAACGGGGTTTCCGTGAGCCAGGGCACCCCGGATTGCACGACGATGCATCGGCGTGCATAATCATTCGCATGTCCAAGGTGCTCACTTCCCTGCCCGTCGGCGAGCGTGTCGGTATCGCCTTCTCCGGTGGCCTCGACACTTCCGTAGCGGTCGCGTGGATGCGCGACAAAGGCGCGGTCCCCTGCACCTACACCGCCGACATCGGCCAGTACGACGAGCCCGACATCGCGTCGGTGCCCGGCCGGGCCACGGCGTACGGCGCCGAGGTCGCCCGCCTGGTCGACTGCCGGGAAGCCCTCGTGGAAGAGGGGCTCGCCGCGCTGACGTGCGGCGCCTTCCACATCCGTTCCGGCGGCCGCAGCTACTTCAACACCACCCCGCTCGGCCGCGCGGTCACCGGCACGCTGCTGGTGCGCGCCATGCTCGAGGACGACGTCCAGATCTGGGGCGACGGCTCCACCTTCAAGGGCAACGACATCGAGCGGTTCTACCGCTACGGCCTGCTGGCCAACCCCTCCCTGCGGATCTACAAGCCGTGGCTCGACGCCGCCTTCGTCACCGAGCTCGGCGGCCGCAAGGAGATGTCGGAGTGGCTGGCCGCGCACGACCTGCCCTACCGCGACAGCACCGAGAAGGCCTACTCCACCGACGCGAACATCTGGGGCGCCACCCACGAGGCCAAGTCCCTGGAGCACCTCGACACCGGCCTCGAGATCGTCAAGCCGATCATGGGTGTCGCCTTCTGGGACCCCGAGGTCGAGATCGCCGCCGAGGACGTCACGATCGGCTTCGAGCAGGGCCGCCCGGTGACGATCAACGGCAAGGAGTTCGCCACCGCCGTCGACCTCGTCCTCGAGGCCAACGCCGTCGGCGGGCGGCACGGGCTCGGCATGTCCGACCAGATCGAGAACCGGATCATCGAGGCCAAGAGCCGTGGCATCTACGAGGCGCCGGGCATGGCGCTGCTGCACGCGGCCTACGAGCGGCTGGTCAACGCCATCCACAACGAGGACACTCTCGCCAGCTACCACAACCACGGCCGGCAGCTCGGCCGCCTGATGTACGAGGGTCGCTGGCTCGACCCGCAGGCCATGATGCTGCGCGAGTCGCTGCAGCGCTGGGTCGGCACCGCCGTCACCGGCGAAGTGACCCTGCGCCTGCGCCGCGGCGAGGACTACTCCATCCTGGACACCACGGGCCCGGCGTTCAGCTACCACCCGGACAAGCTGTCGATGGAGCGCACCGAGGACTCCGCGTTCGGCCCGGTCGACCGGATCGGCCAGCTGACCATGCGCAACCTCGACATCGCCGACTCGCGGGCCAAGCTGGAGCAGTACGCGAGCCTCGGCATGGTCGGCGGCTCGCACCCGAAGCTGATCGGCGCCGCGCAGGCGGCCTCGACCGGCCTGATCGGCGCGATGCCCGAGGGTGGCGCCGAAGTGATCGCCTCGCGCGGCAAGGCGGGCAACGCCGAGCTGCTCGACAGCGCCGCGATGGAGTTCGGCACGGACTGATCGCTCACGACCCGAAGGCCACCACGTCCGCCGTGGTGGCCTTCGGTGCGTTCAGGGCACGAGCACGACCTTGCCGGTGACCGTGCCGGATTCGGCCAGCGCCAGGGCTTTCCCCGCGTCGGCGAGTGGCATCCGCGCGGCCACCCGGGCCCGCAGCGCACCGGTGGCGGCGAGGTCGAAGACGGCCGTCAGGTCCTCGGCGAGCCGGGCGCGGAACCGGGGGAGGTTCCGCTTGCCGCCCCAGACGTTGTAAAAGTGCGTTCGGCGCCGGTTCGGCAGCGCGTTCCACCACAGCAGCCGGGCGACCAGCTTGAGCACGGCCGGCTTCGGGTTGCCACCCGTGTCCTTTGTGGACGCGCTGCCGTAGGCGACCAGGGTGCCGCCGGGCGCGAGCAGCCGGAACGAGTCGACGATGCCCGGGCCGCCCACGTGGTCGAAGACGGCGTCGACGCCGGCCGGCGCCAGCTCGCGGACCTCGGCCGGGACGTCGCCGCGGTAGTCGAGTGCGGTCGTGCCGAGCGCGGTCACGACGTCCAGGTTGCGGGCCGACGCGGTGCCGATCGCCTTGATCCCGGCGGCGCGGGCGAGCTGGACGAGCGTCGTGCCGACGCCACCGCTGGCGCCGTGGACCAGGATCGTGCCGCCTGCCCGCACCTTCGCGATCCGGTGCAGCATCTGGTACGCCGTGATGCCGTTGACGACGAACGTCTCGGCTTCGGCCGGGTCCAGCCCTTCAGGCACCGGGACCAGGTCGGCGGCGGGCACGACGAGGTGGCTGCTCCAGCCGCCGATCTTGGTCAAAGCGGCCACGCGGCGCCCGACGAGAGCCCGGTCTTCGGCTTCGAGCACCGTGCCGACCACGTCGTAGCCGGGGACGAACGGGAACGGCGGCTGGTCGTAGTACTTGCCGCGCCGCATCTGCTGCTCGGCGAAGGAGATCCCGCTCGCCTCGACGCGGACGAGGGCTTCGCCCGGCCCCGGCCGCGGCATCTCGCGGTGCTCGACACGCAGGCCGTCCGGCTCGACGAGACCGGGCAGGACGATTTCGGTGATGGTCATGGTGCTTCCTTCCGGGTGTGAGTGACTGGTCAATCACTCGACGGGCGTGAAAAGCCCCGGCCGGGGCCGGTTCAGTTCTTGCCGGGGTGGCGGATGCCGGCGGAGAGGACGGCGGCCCACTCGCCGGTGCGGTCGTCGAGGTCGAGCGTGGCGATGAGGTGGCAGAGCTGGCCGTAGGCGATGAACCGCTGCACCTGGTCGCCGGCGGCGCCGGAGCGTTCGCGGGCCAGTTCGGTCACCTTCTCGAGGCCGCGGCGCACGGCGTCGGCGATCTCGGGGGTGTCGGCCGCCGACTGGGCGTGCACCTGCAGCATCAGCAGGTCCCGGTCGGCGATCAGCTCCGCGTAGGCGCCGCCCATTTCGTGGAGGATCTTGTCCGGGTCGCCGTCCCCGGCGCGGGCGGCGCCGTTCGAGAGGGCGTGGGCGACCAGTTCGTAGCACCGGTCGAGCGCCGCGACGAACAGGGAAACCTTGCCGGGGAACAACTTGAAGACGTAGGCGGGGGAGATGTCGGCCCGCGCGGCCACCGCGCTGATCGGGGTGCTGTGGTACCCGCCGCGGGCGAACTCGGCGATGGCCGCGTCGACGACCGCGTCCCGCCGGACGTCGGACGTGGAGAGGGTGGCACCGCGCTTCGTCATGTGAGTGACTGTACACTCACTCTCTCGGGCCGGTCAACCGTGGTGGTGCTCGGCCTCGGGTGCGCCGCCCATCATCTTCAGCATGCCGCCTCCGCCGGTACGCGCGAACCGCACCACGAGGACCGCCGCGAGGATCAGGAACACGATGTTCAGCCACGTCGTGTAGTTCCACGAGATGCCTTCTCGCATCACCGTCGCCGAGCGTGCGGCCGGGATCAGGCCGGTGACGCCGAAGAGCAGTTCCACGACGTAGCCGGCGCCGACCATCGCGGCGTAGAACGTGCCGAGCAGCACCAGGGTCATCCGGGTGCCGTAGTACTTCCGGTAGATGTTCAGGATCGGCAGGATGAGCAGGTCGGCGAAGAGGAAGGAGACGACGCCGCCGAAGCTGATGCCGCCGTTCCACAGCACCGCGGCCAGCGGGACGTTGCCGATCGAGCACACGAACGCGAGGATCGCCACGACGGGCCCGATGATCGGCCCCCAGAACGCCGAGGCCACCGGGTGATCGGTGAAGAACAGCGCCCGCCACCACGACTCGGGGACCCAGGCGCCGACCGCGCCGGCGATCAGCAGCCCGATCACGAGGTCGCGCAGGATCGCCGCCCACTCCATGACGAACACGTGCGCCACCGCGGTGAACCCGCCGGCGGAGAACAGCCGCTGCCGGAACGTGCCGGGACCCCGCACGGACATGTCCATCGCGGCGTGGCCCTCCATCGACCCGGCGAGCCCCTTTTCCGCCTGCTCGCGAGCCGTTTCCAGCAGCCGGCGGCGGACGAACAGGCTGAACAGCACGGCGAGCAGCACGATCATGACCGGCCCGCCGACGAACTCCGCCGCGGTGAACTGCCAGCCCATCAGCAGGGCGAGGATGATGCCGAGTTCGACGACGAGGTTGGTGGAGCCGATCTCGAAGGCCATGGCGGCGGTGAAGTGCGCGCCTCGGCGGAACAACGACCGTGCCAGCGCGACCGCGGCGTAGGAACAGGACGACGACGCGGCGCCCAGCAGCGACGCCACCGCGAGGGTGCGCGGCCGGTCGTCGCCCATCAGGCGCACGATCGTGGCCTTGCGGACGACGGCCTGGACGATCGCCGACAGCAGGAACCCGAGGATCAGGGCCCAGAGGATCTCCCAGGTCATCGACCCGGCCAGCGCCAGCGCTCCGCCGATCTCGGCCACGGCCACCACCTCCTGATACGCCCACGGGGTATCCGCCCGCGACTGTACCGGTTCGCCGCGGCCGGCGCCGCCTGGCCGGGCGTACACAGTGGACAGTCGATCCGATGAGGGTGCCCGGGCGGCGGCCGTCCTGGCCTGCTTGACTGGGTGTCCGACCGGTCCGGGGAGGATCATGAGCCTGCGCGAGACCCTGCAACGCCACGTCGACGACGGCACGCTGCCCGGTGCGGTGGCGATCGTGGACCGGGCCGGCCGGCCCGAAGTCGTGGCCGTCGGCTCGGCCGGCGGCGAGGGCACCAAGCCGATGGCCGAGGACACGCTCTTCCGGTTCGCTTCCATCACCAAGCCGATCACCGCCGCCGCGACGCTGGCCCTCGTGGACGACGGCCGGCTGGCCCTGGCCGATCCGATCGCCCGGTGGCTGCCCGAACTGGCGGACCCGCGAGTGGTGCGCACCCCGGCGAGCCCGGTCGGCGACGTCGTCCCGGCGAAGCGGCCCATCACCGTGTTCGACCTGCTGACCAGCCAGGCCGGGTGGGGATTCGCCTCGGACTTCACGCTGCCGGCCGTGCAAGCGCTCTTCCCCGTCCAGCGAGACGGCCGGGAGGTGCAGAGCTTCCCCGGCCCCGACGTCTGGCTCGCGCAACTGGCCGAGGTGCCCCTGGCCTACCAGCCGGGCGAGGCCTGGCTGTACGACACGTGTTCCACCCTGCAGGGCGTGCTCGTCGCCCGCGCCTCCGGGCAGCCGCTGCCGGAGTTCCTCGAGGAGCGGATCTTCGCGCCGCTCGGCATGGCGGACGCCGGGTTCGTGGTCGGCCCCGACCGGCGTGACCGGTTCACCACCTTGTTCAAGGACACCCCGGACGGCCTGGTCCTCGCCGACCCGCCCGACGGGCAGTGGAGCACCATGCCCGCGCTGCCCCTCGGCAACGGCGGCTTGGCGGGGACGGCGGGGGACTGGGCGGCCTTCGGCCGGATGCTCCTCGCCGGCGGTGCCGCGGCGGACGGCCGTCGCGGGCTGAGCCCGGAAGCCGTCCGGCTGATGACCACCGACCACACCACCGCGGCCCAGCGCGAGATCGGCGCGCTGTTCCTGGACGGCCAGGGCTGGGGGATGGGCGGATCGGTCGACATCGCCGCCACCGAGCCGTGGACGGTCCCGGGCCGCTACGGCTGGGTCGGCGGCACCGGCACCACCGCCTACGTCGTGCCCGCCACCGGCACGGTCGCCGTCCTGCTGACCCAGGTCGGCGCGGACCAGCCGGTGCCACCGCGGTGGATGCGGGAGTTCTGGCGCGCCGCGGCCGCGTAGGGTCGGCAGGGAAGATCCGGCACGGTGGAAGGACATTGCGGGTGGGCGAGTCGAACTGGGCGGGGAACCACGCCTACGGCGCGGACGCGGTGCTGACCCCGCGCACGGTCGACGAGGTGCGGGAGGCCGTCGCCGCCGCGGCCGGCGTCAAGGCGCTGGGCAGCAGGCACTGCTTCAACGCCATCGCGGATTCGCCCGGCGGGGTCCTGCTCGACCTGAGCGGGCTCGACACCCCGGTCGAAATCCACGACGGGACGGTGACCGTCGGCGGGTCCGCCCGGTACGGCGACTTCGCCGCGCAGCTGCACGCCGCCGGGTTCGCCCTGCCCAACCTCGCCTCGCTGCCGCACATCACCGTGGCCGGCAGCATCGCCACCGGCACCCACGGCTCCGGGCGGCGGCAGCCGGGGCTCGCCTCGGCCGTCTCGGCGATCGAGCTGGTGACCGCCGACGGCGGGCTGCGGACGTTCACCCGCGAGGACGGCGAATTTCCCGGCCTCGCCGTCGGCCTCGGCGCGTTCGGCGTCGTCACCCGGCTGACGCTGGACCTGGTGCCCGCGTTCGACGTGCGCCAGGACGTGTTCGACGACCTGCCGTGGGACGCCGCGTACCGGCACTTCGACGAAATCGAAGACGCCGGCTACAGCGTCAGCATGTTCACGAACTGGGTCCACGACGTCGTCGACCAGGTGTGGGTCAAGAGCCGCGTCGACGCCTTCACGGACCGGCCCGGGCTCTTCGGGGCGGTGCCCGCCGACGGGCCCCGGCACCCCGCGCACGCGGCCGGCATCCCGGCGGACAACTGCACGCCGCAGCAGGGCGTCCCGGGCCCGTGGCACGAGCGGCTCCCGCACTTCGCGCTGGCGTTCACCCCGAGCGTCGGGGACGAGCTGCAGTCGGAGTACTTCGTGCCCTACCGGCACGCGGTGGCCGCGGTGCGGGCGGTCCGGGAGATCGGCGACCTCGTCGCGCCGCTGCTGCTGGTGTCCGAAATCCGCGCGATCGCGGGCGACGAGGCGTGGCTGAGCCCGTGCCACGGCGGCGACCGGGTGGCGCTGCACTTCACCTGGCAGCCACGGCAGGCCGACGTCGAAGCGGTGCTGCCGGTGCTGGAGGAGCGGCTGGCCCCGTTCGGCGCGCGGCCGCACTGGGGCAAGCTCTTCCACAGCGGCGGCCTCGAAGCGCTCTACCCGCGGATGGCCGATTTCCGCGCGCTGGCCGGGGAGCTCGACCCGGGCGGCAAGTTCCGCAACCCGTTCCTGGACCGGCACGTCTTCGGCGGCTGACCTGCTGCGACGACGTGAATGACTCGTTCACGTCGCCGGGCGCGTCGTCGGCGGGGCCGTCGTCGCGCGGACGATCAGGTAGGTGTCCAGCACCTGCGTCGTGTGCGCGTCGGCCTCCCCGTCGAGCAGGCCGAGCAGGATGGTGACCGCTGCCCGGCCCGCCGCCTCCGTCGGCATCGCGATCGTCGTCAGCGGGGGCGCGGAGATGGCGGCGAAGACGAGGTCGTCGAAGCCCACCAGGCTGATCTCGTCCGGCACCGGCACGCCGCGGGCGTTCAGCCGCGCCAGCGCGCCGAAGGCGACCAGGTCGTTGTAGGCGACGATCGCCGTCACGTCCGCCGCCAGCGCGAGGTCCGCGCCCTGCAGGCCGCCCTCGAACACCGGCGGGAACGGGCCGAACTCGACGACGTCCGTGCCGTGCCGTTCGGCGGCCTCCGCCAAGCCCAGCCGGCGGGCCCGGTTCGACCACGACGTCCGGGGGCCGCCGAGGTAGGCGCAGCGGCGGTGACCGAGCGCGGCCAGGTGCTGGATCGCCTGCCGCATCCCGTCCGCGGCGTCCATCACGATCGACGGGATCCCGGGCACCTCGCGGTTGAGCAGCACCAGGGTGGTCTGCCCGGCGAGCGCGCGCAGCTGGTCGTCGGACATGCTCGGGCTGCACAGCACGACGCCGTCGACCTGCTTGGCCATCCGGCGGACCAGGTTCTGCTCGGTCGCCGGGTCTTCGTCGCTGTTGGCGAACAGCACCGCGATGTCGTCCTGGCGTGCCCGGGCCTGGACGCCGTTGAGCACCCCGGTGAAGAAGGGGTTGCCCAGGTCCGAAACCACGATGCCAATGTGCCCGGTGCGCACCGACGGCACCGGCTGGGCCGCGCCGGCGGCGTGGTAGCCCAGCTCGCTCGCCGCGGCCAGCACCCGGGTGCGGGTCTGCTGCCGGACCAGATCCGGGGACGTGAAGGCCCGCGACACGGTCGAAATCGACACGTTGGCCCGGCGGGCGACGTCGTGAATGGTCACGCTCACGGCAACTCCTCGGCAGGGTCCTGCAACATCATGAGAACGCCCGGGTGCGTTGTCAACAACCTCGACTGCGTTGGGGGAGCGGCAATCCGCTGCCGCGCGGCCGCACCAGGGGCCTGTTCGGATGAAAATCCTGAAAACCGTTTGCGGTGGCGATTCCAGTAAGCGCTCTCTCGAATCCCCGGCCGCCGTTCGGGCTAGCCCGACTTCGACAATTTCGACGCCGATGTCCCGCGTATTGACACGTTTGTCGCGCACGCCCTACGGTGACGGCCGGAAGTTTCTCCCGAACTCCTGACCCATTCGTCAGTTGCGCGCGGCCCCCGGCGGCCGCCGATCGGAGATCCATGTCGGGGAGCAGGAGCCGCACCGTTGCGGGGCCGCCGAGGCTGGCCGTCGTCGGCACGTCCGGCTATGCCTTCAGCTACCTGCACCGGGCCCGCATCCTGCACGACGAGGGCCTGGTCTCCTTCGCCGGCATGGCCGACATCCGGCCGCCCTCGGCCGCCGCGATCGCTCTGCTGCCGGAAGGCGGCACGGCGCACGTCGGCGTCGACGACCTGCTTCGCCGGTGCCGTCCCGACATCACCGTGGTCGCGACGCCGCCGCACGCCCACGTCCAGGTCGGCGGCGCGGTGCTGCGGGCGGGCAGCGACCTGCTGCTGGAGACCCCGCCGGTGCTCGACCTCGACGGCTTCACCACGCTGTCCCGGCTCGCCGCCGAGACCGGATCGGCCTGCCAGACCGGGTTCCAGAGCTTCGGCTCCCCGGCGCTGCCCGTCCTGCGCGCCGCGCTCGCCGCGGGGAAGCTCGGCGAGATCGCCGGGGTGGGCGCCGCCGGCGCGTGGATCCGCACCGACGCCTACTACCGCCGCAACCCCTGGGCCGGCCGCCGGTGGCTCGACGGCGAGGCGGTCGTCGACGGTGCCCTGACCAACCCGTTCTCCCACGCCGTGGCCACCGCCCTGCTGGTCGGCGGGGTCGCCGGGCGCGACCCGGCCGAGATCGCCCTGGAGCTCTACGGCACGCGCGACATCGAAGCCGACGACACGGCGTGCCTGCGCATCCGGTTCGGCGACGGGCCCGAGATCGTCGTCGCCGCGTCGCTGTGCGCCGAGCAGGACCACGAGCCCTACGTCGTGGTGCACGGCGCGAACGGGCGGGCGAAGTTCTGGTACAAGAGCCACCGCCTGGAGATCGACGACGAGCGGGTCCACCTCGGCGAACCGGCCGACCTGCTGCGCAACCTGATCGCACACCACCTCGACCCGGACGGGGTGCCGCTGCTCGCGCCGCTGGCGAACACCCGGGCCTTCGCGTCGGTGGTCGAGGCGGTGCGCGACGCGCCGTCGCCGTCGCGGATCCCGGCGGGCTGGATCCGCACGGTCGGCGAAGGGGCGAGCCGGCACCCGGTGGTGCGGGGGATCGGCGAAGAGGTCGCCGTCGCCGCCGACCGGCTGGCGCTGTTCTCCGAGCTCGGCGTGCCGTGGGCGAGCAAATCGAAGGCGGAGACCGCCGAACGCACCGGCTGACGCGACCGGTGCTCCCCGCGCTGGCAGCCCGGATCTCGCCCCGGTCGCTGTAAGCGCTTTCTCGCCGTGCCCGCTGAATGCTGAAAGCGTTGCTGCACAAGGGCTACTGTTCACAAGTTTCCGTTGACACCGGCGTGCCCCTCTGCCTACCGTGAGCCCCGCTGACAGCGTTTTCAGAAAAGTGCTGACCGGCTGAGGACGGAGAGTTCGATGGGGCGGACAACTGTGCGTAGGACCAAGGGGCGGGGTGTCGCCGCGCTGGCCGTGGTGGTCCCGCTGCTGCTGACCGGGGTGGCCGCCTGCGGCTCGGACTCCGGTGGCGGCGGTGACGTGACCATCAATTTCGTCTGGTGGGGCAGTGACGGGCGGGCCAGCCTGACGAAGAAGGCCGTCGAGCTCTTCCAGCAGAGGAACCCGAAGATCAAGGTGCAGACGTCGTTCTCGGCGTATCAGGCCTACTGGGAGAAGCTGGCGACGCAGACGGCCGGCGGGAAGCCGCCGGACGTGCTCAACGTCGACAGCCGCTACCTGGCCGAGTACGGCGGCCGCAACGTCCTGGCCGACCTGAACTCCGGCGCGGGCAAGACGATCTCGCTGGCCGACGTCAACCCCGAGCTCGCGGCCACCGGCGTGTACCAGGGCAAGCGGTACGCCGTGCCGTGGGCGCAGAACACCCCGGCGATGATCTACGACCCCGCCGCGTTCAAGGCGGCCGGGGCGGACCCGGCCAAGGGCCTGACCTGGGACCAGTTCGCCGACGCGACCCAGAAGGTCAGTGCCGCCAGCGGGTTCTCCGCGCGCGGGGCGACCGACTTCGGCATCCTCGACACGACGCTGGAGATCTGGCTGCGCCAGCAGGGCAAGCAGTTCTACACCGCCGAAGGCAAGCTCGGTTTCACCGCCGACGACCTGCGCCGCTACTGGCAGCTCACCAGCAGGTTCCGTGACAGCAAGGGCGTCTCGCCGGCGGACGTCACGGCCTCCTACAACACCTCGCCCGAGCAGTCCCCGCTGGGCAAGAAGCTGACCAGCTCGGAGTTCGCCTACGACAACCTGCTGCCGGCCTACCAGAAGGCGAACGGCAAGCCGCTGAACGTGGCGCCGTACCCGTCGGCCGCCAACGGCGAAACCGGGCAGTACCGGCGGCCGGCGATGTTCCTCTCGGTCTCGGCGCGCAGCCAGCAGCAGGAGGCGGCCGCGAAGCTCGTCGACTTCCTGATCAACGACCCGGAGGTCGGCAAGATCGTCGGCACCGACCGCGGGCTCGCGCCCAACCTCAAGGTCCGCGCGCAGCTGGCGGCCGGCGCGACCGGCAACGACAAGACCCTCTACGACTACGAAGCCGCTCTCGAGCCGAAGCTCGGGGCCGCGCCGCCGGTGCCGCCGAAGGGCGCCGGCGCGATCCAGAAGCTCCTCCAGCGCACCTACGAAGAGGTCGCGTTCGGGCGGATGAGCATCGACGACGCGGTGAACCGGTTCATGTCCGAAGCCCAGAAGGGACTTTCGTAGCCGATGACGACCCTGCGCACCCCGGACCCGCCGGTCGCGCCGCCGGAGGCCGCGCGCGTCCGGCGGCGTGACCGGCCCGCCGGGCGCCGCCGCAAGAGCCAGCCGGAGGCGTTCGCGTTCCTCACCCCGTGGCTGCTCGGCGCGGTGGCGCTGACCGTCGGGCCGATGGTCGTCTCGCTGTACCTGTCGTTCACCGACTACGACATGTTCACGTCGCCGAAGTGGGTCGGCTTCGGCAACTTCGCGCACATGTTCACCGCGGACGACCGCTACCTGCAGTCGGTCAAGGTCACGCTGATCTACGTCCTGGTCTCGGTGCCGCTGAAGCTCGCGGTGTCGCTGCTGGTGGCGATGCTGCTCAACACCCGCCGCGGCGCGAACGGCTTCTACCGGGCCGCGTTCTACGCGCCGTCACTGCTCGGGGCGAGCGTCGCGGCGGCGCTGGTGTGGCGGGCGCTGTTCATGGGCGGCGGCCCGGTGAACGAGGTGCTGGCCTTCTTCGGCTGGCACACGCCGAGCTGGGTCGACGACCCGCAGTTCAGCCTCGCCTCGATCGTGCTGCTGGGGGTGTGGCAGTTCGGCGCGCCGATGGTGATCTTCCTGGCCGGCCTCAAGCAGATCCCGGCGGAGCTGCACGAGGCGGCCGCGATCGACGGCGCGGGCGCGTTCCGCCGGTTCCGGCACATCACGCTGCCGATGCTGTCGCCGGTGATCTTCTTCAACCTGGTGATGGAGGCGATCCACGCCTTCCAGGCGTTCACCCCGGCGTTCGTCATCGGCGGCGGCCGCGGCGGCCCGGCCGACGCGGACCTGTTCTACACGCTCTACCTGTTCGAGGTCGGCTTCCAGGACTTCAAGATGGGCTACGCGTCGGCGATGGCGTGGGTGCTGCTCGTGGTCGTCGCGATCGTGACGGCGATCGTCTTCCGGACCGCGAAGCTGTGGGTGTTCTACGACGATGCGGAGGACAAGAAATGACCGTGCTGCCGCGCACGGCCCGCTCGTTCGGCTGGCACGTGCTGTGTCTCGTCATCGTCGCGGTGGTGCTGTACCCGCTGGTGTGGCTGGCGTTCGCGTCGGTGAAGCCGCCGGACGAGATCCTATCGCGGCTGGCGCTGCTGCCCACCCGCTTCGTCTTCGACGGTTACACGAAGGGCTGGGAGGGAGCGGCGGACGTCGGGTTCGGCCGGTTCTTCCTCAACTCGTTCCTGGTGGCCGGGCTGTCGGTGGCCGCGAACGTGCTGTCCTGTTCGCTGGCCGCGTTCGCCTTCGCCCGGCTGAAGTTCCGGTTCCGCGGCGCGCTGTTCGCGTTCATGATCACGACGCTGATGCTGCCCTACCACGTCACGCTGATCCCGCAGTACGTGATCTTCCAGCAGGCCGGGCTGGTCAACACGTTCGTCCCGCTGATCCTGCCGAAGCTGCTGGCCACCGAGGCGTTCTTCGTGTTCCTCATCGTCCAGTTCATGCGCGGGATCCCGCGCGAGCTCGACGAAGCGTCGATCATCGACGGCTGCTCGGTCTACCGCACGTTCTGGCACGTCGTGCTGCCGTTGTCGAAACCGGCGCTGGTGACGACGTCGATCTTCACGTTCATCTGGACCTGGAACGACTTCTTCACGCAGATGGTGTACCTGAACGACACGGAGAAGTTCACCGTGCCGCTCGGCCTGCGGCTGTTCGTGGACACCAGCAGCGAGTCGAACTTCGGCGCGATGTTCGCGATGTCCGCGCTCGCGCTCGTCCCGATCGTGCTGTTCTTCCTCGCCTTCCAGCGCCTGCTGGTCGAAGGCGTCAGCACCAGCGGCCTGAAGGGGTGAGGCGATGCGGACGCTGAAGCGATCGACAGAGTGGCGAACCGGGCTCGGCGACTTTTCGGACTGCCTGCTGGCGGGGTTGCTCGTCGCGCTCGCGTCGGTGCCGGTGGTGACCGCGGCCCCGGCGTTCGTGGCGGGCTGCCGGGTCCTCGACCGGACCCGGCACGACATCGGAAGTCCACTGTGGACGACGTTCTGGGCGGACTTCCGCGAGGCGGCCCGGGGCGGGGTGCCCTTCGGGCTCGGCTGCCTCGCGGCGGTGGTGCTGTTCGCGGTGGACCTGGAGGTCGTGGCTTCGATGCCGGGTGCCGGCGTGCTGCGGCCGGCGTTGTGGCTGCTGGCGGTGGCGGGAGTGGTGGTAGCGGTGCGGACCTGCGAAGTAGCGGCCACCGGCGGCTCGGCCTGGCGCCGGTCGTTCGTCACCGCCGCGCGGGAAACCGGTGCGGCACCAGGGAAAGGCCTGCTGCTCGCCGTCGCCGCCGGTGTCGCCGCCCTGCTCGTCTGGATGCTGCCGATCCTGGCGCTCGTGGTGGCCGGCCCCCTCGCCCTGGCCGCGGTGGCGACCGGCGGCCGCCGGTGACGCCGGAGGTGGTCGTCTTCGGCACGGCCGGCTACGCGGGCCAGCACCTGCGCCGCGCCCGCGCGCTGCACGACCGCGGCGAGATCGTTCTGGCCGGCGCCTGCGACATCCGCGAACCCTCCGAAGAAGCCCGCGCCTTGCTGCCCGAAGGCGCGGTCATCACCCAGGACGCGGCGGAACTGCTGGCCCGCACGACCCCGGACATCGCCGTGGTGGCGACCCCGCCGCACACGCACCTGCCCCTGGCGAAACTGGCGCTCGCCGCGGGCTGCCACCTGCTCGTCGAGAAACCGCCGGTGCTCGACCTCGCGGCGTTCGGCGAACTGGCGGAACTCGCTCGGAACGGCGGCCGCGCCTGCCAGACCGGCTTCCAGAGCTTCGGCTCGGCCGCCGTCCCGGTGGTGCGGGCGGCGATCGAAAACGGCGAAATCGGCACGGTCACCGGGATCGCCGCCGCCGGCGCGTGGATCCGCCGAGACCGGTACTTCGCGCGCACCGGGTGGGCGGGCCGCCGCCGCGTCGGCGGGCAGCCGGTCGTGGACGGGGCGCTGACCAACCCGTTCGCCCACGCCGTGGCGACCGCCCTGCTGGTCAACGGCACCGCCGAGGTCCTGCCGGAACGGACCGCCGTCGAGCTGTACCGGGCCCGGGACATCGAGTCGGACGACACGGCGTGCGCGCGGCTGAGCTTCGCCGGGGCCCCGGACGTCGTCGTCGCCGCGACACTGGCCGCCGAAGCCGACCACGAGCCGTACGTGCTGGTCCACGGCACGGAAGGCCGGATCCGCTGGCACTACAAGACGGACCTGGTCACCATCCACGACCGGCAGCTCCCGGTCGCCCCGCCTCGGGACTTGCTGGCGAACCTCGTCGCGCACATCCGCGACGGCGAACCGCTGCTGGCTCCACTGGCCGCGACCCGGGCGTTCACCGCCCTGGTGGAGGCCGTGCGCGACGCCCCGGAGCCGCTGCCCCTGCCCGCCGCCTGGGTCCGGGCCGTGGACACCGGGCCCGAACGGCACTTCGTCGTGCCGGGCGTGGACCGCGCCGTCGACACCGCGGCCGAACGGCTCGCGCTCTTCTCCGAACTCACCCTGCCCTGGACCGGCGCCGCTTCACTGGAAAGAGAGAGGTGATGGCGGTGCGTCGTCACGCGATCGTCGGCCTGGGCTCCCGGGCCCAGCTGTTCACCCGGGCACTGGCCGCGTCGCCGCGGGCGGAGCTCGCGGCCTTCTGCGACCACAACGAGACCCGCATGCGGGTCCACAACGACTGGCTGGGCACGTCCGTGCCGGGCTACCGGCCGGCGGACTTCGCCGCCATGCTGGCGAAGGAACGCATCGACGTCGTCGTGGTGTGCACGCCGGACCACACGCACGCGGACTACGTCGTCGCCGCGCTGGAGGCGGGCTGCGACGTCGTCACGGAAAAGCCGATGACGACCGACGTCGACGGGGCGCGGCGCATCCTCGCCGCCCGCCGCGAGACCGGGGGATCGGTGCGGGTCGCCTTCAACTACCGGTACAACCCGGTGCACCGCCGCGTGCGCGAGCTCCTCGCCGCCGGCGCGATCGGGGAGATCGGCTCGGTCGAGTTCAGCTGGCTGCTCGACACCGCGCACGGTGCCGACTACTTCCGCCGCTGGCACCGCGACAAGGCCGGCTCCGGCGGGCTGCTCGTGCACAAGTCCGGGCACCACTTCGACCTGGTGAACTGGTGGCTCGGCAGCGGACCGGAGACGGTGTTCGCGCTGGGACGGCTGTTCTTCTACGGCGACGAGAACGGCCGCCGCCACGGACGGCGCACGGACTACGCGCGGGGTACCGGGGCCGGCGACGACCCGTTCGCGCTGGACCTCGAGCGCTCGCCGCGCTTGCGGGCGCTCTACCGCGACGCCGAGGCCGAAGACGGCTACCTGCGCGACCAGAACGTGTTCGCACCCGGCGTCACCATCGAAGACGAACTGTCGGTGCTCGTGCGCCACCACGGCGGAGCGGTGCTGAACTACCACCTCCACGCCTATTCGCCGCGCGAGGGCTACCGCGTCGCGTTCGCCGGCAGCGAGGGCCGCCTCGAGCTCGACGTCCGGGAAAACGAGCACGCGATCGGCGCGGCCAAGTCCGTCGCGGACCTGCCGCCGGGGGTGGTGCCCGAGCCGGGCCGGGCGCGGCTGACCCTGCAACGGCTCTGGGAGCCACCCGAGGTCGTGCTCGACCAGGCCCTCGGGGAGGGGCACGGCGGCGGGGACGAGCGGATGCTCGCCGAGCTGCTCGGCGACGCCGAGCCCGACCCCCTCGGCTGCGCGGCCGACCACGAGGCCGGCCTGCAGGCCCTGCTCACCGGGCTGGCCGCCAACCGCTCGCTGGCCACCGGCCGGTCCGTGTCCGTCGAAGAGCTGCTGGGGGAGATCGGGGAACCGGCGTGAGCCGGGCGGCGGTCGGGGACGGGACGCTCGAGCTGGCCGAGGACGACGACGGCCGGGTGCGGGTCAGCCTCGGCGACGTCGTCCTGGCCGAGTACGTCGTCGCCCCGCCGACGCCGGCCGGGGATTCGCCGAAGCCGTACCTGCACCCGCTGCGCACCACCGCGGGCGAGATCGTGACCGCGGTCCGGCCGCACGACCACACCTGGCACAACGGCCTGCAGTTCACCATGGCCCACCTGTCCGGCGAGAACCCCGCCGCACCCGAGAAACCTGCCGCACCCGAAAACTTCTGGGGCGGCCGCACCTACGTGCGCGGCCGCGGGTACACCCCGCTCGACAACAACGGCACGATCGGCCACGTCCGCTGGGAAAGCATCGTCGGCACCGCGGACCACTGCGAACTGCGGCACGAGCTGGCCTGGCGCACCGCGGCCGGGCAGCGCTGGCTCACCGAGCACCGCACGCTGCGCTTCGGCGACGTCTCGGCCGGCGACGGGCGCTGGACGCTCACCTGGTCCAGCCGCCTGCGCAACACCAGCGGCCGCGAGCTGCGCTGGGGCAGCCCGGTCACCGAAGGCCGCGACACCGCGGGCTACGGCGGGCTGTTCTGGCGCGGGCCGCGCTCGTTCGTCGGCGGCACGGTCCGGACGCCGGACGGCCGGTCCGCGGCCGACGCGATGGGGCACCGCGCGCCGTGGCTCGCCTTCACCGGACGGCACGACGAAAGCCTGCGGACCTCGACGCTGCTGTTCGCCGACAGCCCGTCGAACGCGGCCTTCCCGACGGCCTGGTACGTCCGGGCCGAGCCGTTCCCGGTCGTCAGCTTCGCCGCGACCTACCACCGGCCGTGGCTGCTCGGACCGGACGAGGAACTGACCCTGACCCACCACGTCGTCGTCATCGACGGCGCCCCGGACGCCGCCCGGCTCGGCCGGTACGCGGCGCGTGTGCTCACGAGACAGGAAACCGACTAGAGGAGCCGACATGCGCTGGAAGGCTTTCGCGGGGTGCCTCACCCTGCTCGGATTGACGCTCACCGCGGCACCGGCCCAGGCGCACGGCCGCGACCCCGGCCGGGTCGTGCTCGGCGCGCACGACGGCTGGGCCGCGGCGACCACGGGGACGACCGGCGGGGCGGCCGCCGCCCCCGGCGACGTCCACACGGTGACCAAGCGGTCGGAGCTGGCCGCGGCCCTGGCGGCGCACCCGGGTGCACCCAAGATCATCTACGTCCGCGGCACGATCGAAGGCAACGTGGACGACCAGGACCGGCCGGTGAGCTGCGAGGGTTTCGCCGATCCCGCGTACAGCCTCCCGGCATACTTGGCGGCCTACGACCCCGCGACGTGGGGGAAGGTGCCGCCGTCGGGACCGCTGGAAGAGGCCCGCGCGCGGTCGCAGGCGAACCAGGCCAAGCAGGTCGTGCTCGACGTCGGCGCGAACACGACGATCGTCGGGCTCGGCCCCGCCACGCTGCACGGGCTGACCCTGCGCGTCATCGGCGACAACGTGATCCTCGAGAACCTGCACTTCTCCGACGCCCACGACTGCTTCCCGCAGTGGGACCCGCTCGACACCGCCGACGGCAACTGGAACTCCGAGTACGACAACCTCGACCTGGTCGGCGCGACCCACGTCTGGGTGGACCACAACGAGTTCAGCGACGGCGGGAACGTCCAGCAGCCGTCCTACTACGGCCGCAAGTACGAGGTCCACGACGGGCTGCTGGACATCGTCAACGGCTCGGACCTGGTCACGGTGTCCTACAACCGGCTGCGCGAGCACGACAAGACCATGCTGATCGGCAACACCGACAAGCCGACCTACGACGTCGGCAAGCTGCGCGTCACCTTGCACCACAACCTGTTCTCGGACATCGGTCAGCGCGCGCCGCGGGTGCGGTACGGCCAGGTGCACGTCTACGACAACCTGTACCTGGTCCCGGATCCCGCCGACTACACGTATTCCCTCGGTGTGGGCGTGCAGTCGAAGATCTACGCGGAGAACAACTTCTTCCGGATCCCGGCCGGGCTGCCGCTGGGGCAGCTGGTGCACTACTGGAAGGGAACGGCGCTGCACGCGACCGGAACGCTGGTCGCCCAAGGCAACCAGTGGCCGCGCCCGGTCGACCTGCTGGCCGAATACAACGCGGCCAACGACCCGGATCTCGGGTCGGACGTCGGCTGGACGCCCCCCTTCGTCGAACGCCTCGACCCCGCGTGGGCGGTCCCCGCACTGGTGCTCACCGGGGCCGGGCCGGGGCGCTGAAACTCCGCCGCACTCAAGAACTCCGCCGCACTCAAGAACTTTCGACAGTTTCGGGGTTTTCTGAAAACCCCCGCCGTCGGCGACCATCCGGGCGACATGCGTGCCGCTGCGGCGAACGACATTGACACGCGCTGTCCGCAACCTGAAACTCGGTGACGAGAAAGCGCTTTCACAACCCGGTCGGACGTTTCCCATCAGCGCCGATTGAAGCTCAAGACCAGGGAGTGACCAATGATTTCCCCCGTGATATCCCGGGTCGTCCGGATGACCGCCGTCGCCGCCCTCGTGGTTTCGGCGGCGGTCGGCACCGGCGCGACCGCGTCGGCCGCCTCCTGGCCGAACCCGAGCACCAGCGTGCCGGTGCCGAAGACGATCAAGGTCACCAGCGGCACCTACGACGGCGGCCTCAAGCGGTTCTACGGCACCGGCGACCTCGGCACCGGCGGCCAGAGCGAGGACCAGAGCCCGATCTTCGAGCTCGCCAACGGCACCACCCTCAAGAACGTCGTCCTGGGCAGCCCGGCCGCCGACGGCGTGCACTGCCTCGGCACCTGCACGCTGCTCAACGTCTGGTGGGAGGACGTCGGCGAGGACGCCGCGACCTTCAAGGGCACCTCCGCCTCGCAGACGATGACCATCGACGGCGGCGGCGCGCGCAAGGCGTCGGACAAGGTCTTCCAGCACAACGGCCCCGGCACCATGTACATCCGCAATTTCCAGGTCAACGACTTCGGCAAGCTGTACCGCTCCTGCGGCAACTGCAAGACGCAGTACAAGCGCAACGTCGTCGTCGACAACGTCACCGCCACCGTGCCCGGCAAGGCGCTGGTCGGCATCAACACCAACTACGGTGACACCGCCAAGCTGACGAGGATCACCATCGTCGGCGATTCCAGCCGCAAGATCGAGCCCTGCACGAAGTACAAGGGCGTGACCAGCGGCGAGCCGACGAAGATCGGCAGCGGCCCGGACTCGACGAACTGCCTCTACACCGCGGCGAACATCACCTACAAGTAACCGACCCGCGCCGGGGGTGGCGGCCGCCGTCCGGTACCCCCGGCGCGTTCCTCCGTGGAGGCGTCATGTTCAAGACCCTGCTCGTAGCGTCGGTGCTCGCCGGGGCGTCACTGGCCGCGCCGCCGGCCTCCGGCGCGGCGGCGAACGTCGTCGTGGCCAAGGACGGCTCCGGCAACTACACCACCGTGCAGGCCGGGATCAACGCCGTCTCGGCGGGCGGCACGGTTTCGGTCAAACCCGGGACCTACCACGAGGTCGTCTCGGTGCCGTCGGGCAAGACGGGGATCACCCTGCGTGGCACCACCGGGAAGGCTGCCGACGTCGTCATCGACTACAACAACGCCAGCGGGACCAAGAAGCCCGACGGCTCGACGTACGGCACGTCCGGCAGCGCGACCGCGACGATCGCCGCGAACGGCTTCACCGCGTCCGCGCTGACCTTCCGCAACTCCTTCGACCGCAACGCCCACCCGGAGATCAAGGACACCCAGGCGGTCGCGGTCAAGACCACCGGCGACCGGATGGTCTTCGACAACGTCACCTTCCTCGGGCACCAGGACACGCTCTACGCCGACACCGCGGCGGTGGGCACGGTCGGGCGCCAGTACTACCGCAACTGCTCGATCAGCGGCGACGTCGACTTCATCTTCGGCCGCGCCACCGCGGTGTTCGACCGGGCGGCGATCACCGCGCTCGACCGCGGTTCCAGCAGCAACAACGGTTTCCTGACCGCGGCCAGCACCCGGCGGTCGAACCCGTACGGCTTCCTGATCGTCGGCAGCAAGGTGCTCAGCTCGGCCGCCAACGCGAGCTTCTACCTCGGCCGTCCGTGGCACCCGAGCGGGGACGTGGACGCCATCGCCCAGGTCCTGATCCGCGAGACGTCCCTGCCCGCGGCGATCAAGCAGTCGCCGTGGACCGACATGTCGGGCTTCTCGTGGAAGGACGCGCGGTTCTCCGAGTACCGCAACACCGGCCCGGGCGCGGGGACCGGCGCCGACCGGCCGCAGCTGCCCGCCGCGCAGGCCGGGAACTACACCGCGCAGAAGTACCTCGCGGGCAGCGACGGGTGGAACCCCGTGCACTGACGCCTGTTACCGGGGCCGGGCGGGAAACCTCCGTCCGGCCCTTGACGGCGACCCCGTGAACACCGACCATTTCACCCGTCATGCCCTGTTAGCGCTAACAGTCAACGCCGACCCCTAGGACACCGCATGCGCCTGCGCCGCCTTCCGGCTCTCGTCGCCGTCGCCGCCGCTCTGCTGAGCGCCCCCGCCGCGCAGGCGGCGACCTACCCCGATCCCGGTTACGTCACCGGCGACATCGAGGCGGTGCACGACCCGTCGATGATCCGCGCGGCGGACGGCAGCTACCTGCTCTACTCCACCGACCAGTACCTGCAGATCCGCCGCTCGACCGACCGGATCCACTTCACGAAGATCGGGTCGGTCTGGCCGAACGGCGCACCGTGGACCGCACCCTTCACCGACCCCGCCAAGCCGGAATACCTGTGGGCGCCGGACATCTCGTTCCACAACGGCAAGTACTACCTGTACTACGCCGCTTCGTCACTGGGCTCCCGCAACTCGGCGATCTTCCTCGCCACCAGCACGACCGGCCTGCCGGACAGCTGGACGAACCAGGGCATCGTCGTCCAGACCAGCACGAGCAACGACTACAACGCGATCGACCCGAACCTGTTCGTCGATTCGTCCGGCCGCTGGTGGCTCAGCTTCGGTTCGTGGTGGACGGGCATCAAGATGATCCGGCTCGACCCGGCCACCGGCAAGCGCAGCACCAGTGACACCGCGCTCCGGAGCATCGCCCAGCGCACGGGCAGCACCACGGCCGAAGAAGCGCCGTACATCGTCCAGCACGGCGGCTACTACTACCTGTTCGTCTCGTGGGACCTGTGCTGCCAGGGCACGAAGAGCACCTACCGCGTGATGGTCGGCCGCTCGACGTCGATCACCGGCCCGTACACCGATCGCAACGGCGTCCGGATGACCGCCGGCGGCGGCACGCAGATCCTGGCGAGCCACGGCGCGGTCCACGGCCCCGGCCACGTGGCCGTGCTGCACGACACCGACGCCGACGTGCTGACCTACCACTACTACTACTCGGACGCGACGCCGCTGACGGGCAAGCTCGGCATCAACCTCATCGGCTACGACAGCGCGGGCTGGCCGTACGTCTACTGAGGCGTATAACGACCTATACCTTGTGGGATCCGAAAGCGCGGGCCACGACGTGGCCCGCCTTGAGGACGAGGTCGCGCGGCGGCCGCGTCACGACGGCGTGGGCCGGGGTCTCCGCGTCGACCACCACGAGGTCGGCGGGCGCGCCCTCGGTGAGGCCGTAGCCGTCGAGGCCGAGGGCACCGGCCCCGCCGAAGGTGACCGCTTCCAGCGCGATCTCGATGTCCTCGTCGCGGCGGAACGTGCTGCGGTAGGCCAGGTGCATGGCCCGCTCCAGCAGGTCGCCGCTGCCGTACGGGCTCCACAGGTCGCGGATGTCGTCGTGCCCGCAGGCGACGTTCACCCCGGCTTCGCGCAGCTTCTTCACCGGCGGGACGGGGAAGTCGAAGATCGCCGCCGTCGTGATCGTGATGCCCGCTTCCGCGAGGGCCTCCGCCAGCCGGTCCTGGGTGGCCGCGTCCGCTTGGGCGAGCGCGTACGCGTGGCTGACCGTGACCCGGCCGGCGAGGCCGGCCGCGCGGGTCCGCTCGATGATCAGCTCCAGCTCGAACACGCCGAGCGAGCCGGGGTCGTGCAGGTGCAGGTCGACCCGGACGCCGTGGCGCTCGGCGAGACCGAACACGATGCCGAGGTGGCGGACCGGGTCGCGGTCCATCCCGGCCGGGTCGATCCCGCCGACCGCGCTCACCCCGAGACCGATGGCCTCCTCCAGCAAGGCGGCCGTGCCGGGGTTGGCGAGGATGCCGCTCTGCGGGAAGGCGACCTGCTCGACGGTGATCCGCCCGGCGAGCCGCGCCGCGACGTCGCGCACCACCTCGACGCCGGTGAGGCCGACACCGGAGTAGACGTCCGTGTGGGTGCGGACGTGCGTGGTGCCCGCGGCGGCCATCGCCTCCAGCAACGCCGTCACCGCGGCGGGGTCGGGCAGTCCCAGCTCGGTGCGGTGCCGGCGTTCGTCCGCGATCCGGTCGGCCAGCGCGGGCCCGGCCGAGTGCGGGCGCCACGGCAAGCCGTAGAGCGTCTTGTCCAGGTGGCAGTGGGCTTCGACCAGGCCCGGCAGGACGAGCCGGCCGCCGAGGTCGATCACCTCGGCGTCGCCGGGGTCGAGACCCGGGCCGAGCCGGGCGATCACGCCGTCGCGGATGAGCAGGTCGGCCGGGCCGCCGGCTCGCCAGGGGCGGCCGTCACGCAGCAGAAGTCCGGGCATCGTCGCTCCTTCTCGTCGCCGCCCGAGCCTGTCAGCCGGAGGCTCGGGATGGGAAGTGCACGCCGTTTCGATCCGGCGGGAGCGGGGTAGGAATCGATCACCTGCAGCCACCCCTTGTGGAAGGAGCTTTTCGATGAGCGCCCTCGACCTGTCCGCCTTGCTGCTCACCGCGACGACCGTCCAGGCCCGGCCGGGAACGTTGCGGGTCACGATCGCGGGCGAGATCGACATGGCCACGCGGCCCCGCCTCGACGAGGAGCTCGACCGGGCGGTGGCGGCCGCGCCGGACCGGCTGGTCGTCGACCTGCTGGGGGTCGGCTTCTGCGGGGTGACGGGTGTGGCGTCCCTCGGCCGGCTGCGGGCCCGGTGCGCCGACGCCGGCGTCGAACTCGTGCTCAAGCCGTCCCGGGTCGTGCGGCGCGCGCTGGACCTCGCCGCGGTCGCCCCGTTGTTCGGGCTGGACGGCCACCAGGCGGAAGAGGCGCAGCACCTCATCGCCCGGTGACCGACGGCGCGGTGAAGCTGCGGGCTTCCTCGTCGGCCGCGGCCAGCTCCCGGTCCGCGGCCGCGCCGTCGCCGGGACCGCCGCGGCGGTACAGCGCTTCGGCGTGGCGGCGGCGGGCGAACACCACCGCCGGCCAGTGGCCGAGGGCGAGGTTGTGCCGGACGGCGGCCCGCAGGTGCGCCACGGCCCGGCCGGGGTCGCCTGCTGTCAGCGCCGTCGTGCCCAGCGGGTAGTGGACCGAGCCGAAGCAGGCGACGCCGAGGCTCGCCATCGCGGGCAGCTGCCCGAACGGCCCCAGCAGCTCGTGGATCCGCGCCGCCGTGGCCCGGTCGTCCAGCAGGTACGCGGTTTCCGCCGCGCCGCACAGCGAAATCAGCCACGTGCTCGACCGGGGCAGCGTCCCCAGATCCTCACCGCACAGTCTCGCCAGCGCGCCCGCGGCGGTGCGGCGGTCCCCGACCGACGCCGCCGCCACGGCCAGCGCCGCGTAGTAGGAGTTGTCGATCGGGCTCAACGTGGGGGAGTGCATCAGCCCGTCCAGCACGGGCACCAGTTCCTCCAGCCGACCCTGGAACCACCGGATCGCCACCAGCTGCGCGCCGTACCAGCCCAGCGCGTCGAAATCCCCGGTCGCCTGCCCGAGTTCGGCGCAGGCCTGCGCCCCGGCTTCGGCCTCGTCGAACCGGCCGGCGCGGATGGCCAGCATGACCCCGAGCGCGTCGGCCACGAACCTGGCCGCCAGGTGCTTCCGCTCGGCCAGCAGGTCCTGGAGCTCGCCGAGCCGCCGTTCGGCGTGCGGGTCCCCGGCCAGGAAGAGGTCGACGGCGTCCCACAGCACGCCCATGACGAGATCGGTGCGCCGCCCCGAGCGGCCGCTCACCCCGACCAGCTCCGTCGCGAGCGCGCGCCGCAGCTGCGTGTGGTCCGGGCCGAGCAGGCAGTGGTGGGCCAGGCTCAGCGCTTCGGCGTGCGCGACCGGGTCGCCCGCCGCCCGCGTCCGCTCGGCCATCGCCAGGATCCGGCCGTGCGTGCCCTCTTCGTAGTCCAGTTCGGCCGCGAGCCGGACCTGGAGCCGGTGACCGAGCGACGAGGCGGGGCCCACGGCCTCCTGCGCGTATCGCAGCCGCGTCAGCAGTGACGCCGACGCGGCGGCCGTCCGGTGCTCGCGCACCCATACCCCGCCCAGGCCGAGGACCGCGCGGGCGAGCGCGTCGGCGTCCCCGGCCCGTTCGGCCCGGAGGTAGGCGGTTTCGAAGTGCTCCCGGCTCGTCCGGAGGTCGCCGTCTTCCAGCAGCGCGTGCTCCCCGGCGGCCAGCGCGTCGTCCGGGACGGTCACCACGGTCCTGCCGTGGGTCGCGAGCAGCCCCGCGTCGTGGGCGAGGACCTGCCGGTGCACCTGGGCGAGCAGCGGTGACGGCTCGACCCCGGCCGCGGTGATCAGGCCGTGCCGGGCCCGGTGGAACGCTTCGAGCGCGTCGCCCTGGCGCCCGGCCCGGTACAGCGCCGTCATCAGCTGCGCCCACAGCCGCTCGTGCCCGGGGAACGCCGCGGTCAGTGCCTCCAGCTCCGCGATCAGCTCGGCGTCTTCGCCGGTCGCGAGGTCGGCGTCGATCCGGTCCTGGACGGCGCTGTGGCGCAGCCGGTCGAGCCGCATCCCTTCGGCCCGCAGGAGTTCGACGTCGTCGAACTCCTCGTAGGCGCGCCCGCGCCACAGGTCCAGTGCGGTGGTGAGGTGCTCACGGGCCGCCGCGGGCTCCCCGGCGGCGAGCGCCCGGCGTCCCTCGGCGGCGAGCCGCTCGAACCGCGTCGCGTCGAGGGCCTGCGGTGCCACGTGCAGGACGTACCCCGGCGACCGGGTCAGGATCAGCCCGGGATCGACCGTGCCGCGGAGCCGCGACAGGTACGTCCGCACGGTCCGGCCGGCGTGCGCCGGCGGCCGCTCGCCCCAGAGCGCCCGGCCGAGCGCGGGCACGCTGACGACGTGCCCCGCCTCCGCCGCCAGCACCGCCAGCAGGGTCCGCAGGCGCGGCCCCCCGACGTCCCGCGGCTCGCCGTCGAGCCGCACTTCGAACGGTCCCAGCACCCCGAGCTCCACCCCGCCCATGCCCGCCCCTCCGCGCGCGGGTATCCCGCCCGCTCCGGCGTACAGGAGCGGCCCGGGCCGCGCGGGATACGTCCCACAGCCGGGTAAGTCTCCGTCGACGAACTGTCGACGGATTGTCGACGGCCGCTGCGAAGGTCGGCCGGCGCGGACCGAGGGGTCCGCGGCCACCGGTTCTTCGGGAGGATGTCCATGAAACGCATGATTCGGGGTCTCGCACCGGTTCTCGCCGCCGCGGCGGCGGGCACGGCGGTGCTGGCGGGTGCCCCGGCGGCCCAGGCCACCACGCTCGAGGTGAAGAGCGCGACCTGGGGCGAGCTGCACGTCGGCGACTGTCAGCAGGACAACGGAACCATCATCATCCGCTCGGACGGCACGGGTGACTGGAGCGCGACGACGCTGACCTACCACACGCACTCCGGCGACGTCTGGCACTCCAGCTTCGACTTCAAGACCACGGCCGGGACACAGCTGTTCTCGGCGGGCACGTTCGACAGTCCGCGGATGAACGACGGCAACCCGCCGCCGCACTACCCGTGGGGCAAGCACTTCACCTACGACGCGGGGCTCTTCAGCGCTGTCAACATTTTCAAGACCATCCAGCACTCGAGCTGCTGAACCCGGGTCACGGCCCGGCGGGACCCAGTGCGGTCCCGCCGCAGCCCGGCGCGCCGTAGCCGGTGCTGCGGCGCGGCCGGGCGACCCGCCGGACGCCGAGGCGGTCGTGAGTGAGTAACAGTGTTCTAACACTGTTACTCACTCACGACGCCCTTACGTGAGCGGCACCGTGGCGACGCAGGAAGCCACGCCGTTGTCGAAGGTCGTCGACGCGGTGCCGAAAGACCTGGTCGGCACATCGGTGCCCGAAGGCATGGCGAAGCTGGTGCTCCCGGTCGTCGTCGGCACCGACCGCGTGTAGACCGTGCGCACCGTCGTCCCGCTGCGGTAGGAGATCCGCAGGGCGACGGTGCCCGCGGAGTCCCCGATGTACGGCCCCGACGTGGTCGTCCCGCCGATCAGGTGGTAGTAGCCACCGGAAATCTCGTACCGGAGGGTGAAACTGCCCTGGAAGTCGCCGTTCTGGCAGACGGCCGTCCGCTGGACGGTCGTGGCCGCCTGCGCCGGGGCCACCAGCACCGTCGCGCCGGCCAGCAGCGCGACCAGCCCGGCCTGTACCGCAGTCTTCATGGTTTTCCTCCCACTCGCTTTCGCCCGCCATCCTGCCCGGTGCCGCTTCCGTTCCGCTTCCCTTCAGGCGGTCGTGCGCACCAGCAGGACCGGGCAGGCGGCGTGGTGCAGGAGGGCGTGGCCGGTCGAGCCGAGCAGCAGGCCGGGGAAACCGCCGCGGCCGCGGTCGCCGACGACGACGAGCTGGGCGGTGCCGCTGCGCTCGACCAGCTCCCGCCGCGGGTGGGCGTGGACCACGACCCGCTCGACTTCGACGTCGCCGGTGTCGTGGGCGAGGACGCGCTCGCCGAGCAGCCGCTGCCCGGCTTCGGTGACGCACCGCGGGTCCGGGTGCGGCGGCGGGGTGTCCGCCCAGGCGTGCAGGACGACCAGCGGCGCCCGGCGGGTGCGCGCTTCGGCGAGGGCCGCCGCCAGGACCCGGGCGCCGGCCTCGCTGCCGTCGATGCCGGTGACGACCGGACGGCCGGCCGCGGCCGGTTCGTCCCAGCTGTCCCCGCGGACGACGACGGTGTCGCAGTGGGCGTGGGTACCCACGGCGGCCGCGACCGAGCCGGCGAGCAGGCTGGTCAGCCTGCCGTGCCCGGTCGACCCGACGACGAGCAGCGCGGCCGTCCTCGACGCTTCGACCAGCGACTGGGCGGCGCGGTCGGGATCGAGCCGGGTGACGGCGCTGGGAACGCCTTGTGCGGCGGCGAGCTCCTGCGCGGTCCTCAGCGCGCGCCGCCCCCGGGCTCGCAGGGCGTCCACCATCTCGTCCGGCGGCGGCACGACCCCGCCCGCGAGCAGCGCGGAGACGTCGAGGGCGTGGACGATCTCCAGCGGCGCGTTCCGCAGGCGGGCGGTCCGCGCGGCCCACCGGACGGCGTCGAGCGACTCGGCCGACCCGTCCACCCCGGTGACGATCGGCGGCGGAGTTCCAGCGCTCATCCCCAGCACTCTAGGCCCGCCCGGTGTCCCCAGGGGCATCTCGCGTGTCCGGAGGGGCATCACCCGTGATGGGAGAGGCATCACTCGTGATCAGAGGGGCATCACCGTGATGCCCCGCCAATCACACGTGATGCCTGCTCAATCACGGGTGATGCCCCTCCGATCACGGGGGTGGTGGCCCGGTCGCGGGCCGGGGCTGCGTCGGGCAAGATCTGCGGGGTTCGTGTCCGCGGTCGGAGGAGGGGCCCGATGGCGGTGCCGGTCGTGGTGGCGGGGGTGCTCGGCCTGCTCGTCGGGTCGTTCCTGAACGTCGTGATCCACCGGGTGCCGCGGGGCGAGTCGGTGGTCCGGCCGCCGTCGCGCTGCCCGGACTGCGGGCAGGAGATCCGCGCCCGGCACAACGTCCCCGTCTTCGGCTGGCTGGTCCTGCGCGGCCGGTGCGCGGGCTGCGGCGGGCGGATCAGCGTCCGCTACCCCCTGGTCGAGCTGGGCACCGGCGTGCTGTTCGCGCTGCTGGCGCTGCGGTTCGGCCCGTCGGACCTGCCCGCGTTCCTGTACTTCGGCGCGATCGGGATCGCGCTCGCCCTGATCGACCTCGACTGCCGCCGTCTGCCGAACGCGATCGTGCTGCCGTCCTACCCCGTGCTCGCGGTCCTGCTGACGGTGTCGGCCTGGTGGCGCGACGACTGGTGGTCACTGGCCCGCGCGGGGATCGGTGGCGTCGCGCTGTTCGGCTTCTACCTCGTCCTCGCGCTGGCGTACCCGGCGGGCATGGGCTTCGGTGACGTCCGGCTCGCGGGCATCCTGGGCGGCGTCCTGGCCTACGTCTCCTGGCCGGCGCTGCTCATCGGCGCGTTCGGCGGCTTCCTGCTCGGCGCGGTGGCCGGTGTCGTGGTGCTGGCGACGGGCAAGGGCGGCCGCAAGACGGCGTTGCCGTTCGGGCCGTTCATGATCGCCGGGGCGCTGGTGGCGATCTTCGCGGCCGGGCCGCTGAGCCAGGCCTACCAGCGGCTGGCCGGCCTGGCCTGACCGTCAGCGGTTCCCGGACCAGCTGAGGACCGACACCTGTCTCGCCCCGGCGACCGGGTTCGTCGGATCACCGTCCACATAGGCCACCCGGGCCCTGGCCGCCGGGGTGCCGACCAGTGCGCACGGCCCCGCGCCGGGGCAGACGTACGCGGACAGGTAGACCCCGAAGACGAAGCCGGGGGAGTCGTCCGGGACCTCGATCACCGCGCCGGTGAACGTCACGCTCCCGGTTTCCTTCACCCACAACGAGCGGGCGATCACGCCGAAGCGGAAGATCGGCTCGGTGGCGTTGTTCAGCGTGATGTCCAGGGCGGCCTTCGGCGCGTACGTCGTCCCCTGCACGTAGAACCGGTTGCCGGAGTTGTTCACCGACGTCAGCAGCGCGCACGCCGCGCTGGTCGTGTACGGCAGCTGCGTGCACCCGCTTTCGGCGCGCAGCGCGGGCGGGGTGTAGCCGAGTTCCAGCCGCAGCGCGTCGACCTGTTCGGTGCCCTTGTGCTTCAGCGCCGCCGTGTAGCTCAGCTGGGCACCGGTGAACGTGCCGTCGTACACCTGCTGCGCGAGGGCCGGCGTGCTGACGTCGACGAGGTCGGTGTGCAGCACCTTGTCCGGGTAGGCGGGCACGGTGAACTTGTCGGTGCCGAGCTGGACGGAGAGGTTGTCCTGGCTCGACCCGTTGTCGTTGCCGTGCACCACGCGGACTCGCGCCGACGTGAGGAGGGACCCCGCCGGGATCGCCGTGGCCGGGGCGTACCCGGTCGCGGTCACGGTGGCGCTCTGGTTGCCGTTGCCGTTCGCGGTCCAGGTGGCGAGATTGCCGTCCACAGTGGACAGGCTGCCCGCCGGGGCAGTGGTGAAGGTGCCGGTCGGCGTGCCGGACGGGGTGAGCGCCGCGGTCACCGGCGACTCCGTGCCCGAGGTCAGGCCGTGGACGGCGACCGGCGGGTGGTCCGCGCTGTAGGTGCCGCAGATCTCCACCTGCCCGGCCTTCACCGCCAGCCGGCTGTCGCCGCCGAAGACGAACTGGACGCCGACCGCCTTCGCGTCGTCGATCGGGTTGTCGCACGCCCCGGGGATGTTCGCCGGGACCGCCGGCTTGGCGATGGTCCGCCCGCTTCCGTCCACCGGCGTGCCCGCGACCAGGAACCCGTTGTCGACCGTCCACACGTCGTCGCCTCCGGGCAGCGACGGCGGCCGGGCCGCGGCGCTGTTGTGGAAGTCGAAGTAGTACGCGCCGGGCGTGAACCAGAACGTGCTGTCCTTGCACTTGCTGCTGCTCGACATCATCGCCGACAGCCCGGCCGCGTCGTCGTAGTACCCGGGCTGGAAGGTGACCAGCGAACCGGACTTGGTACAGGCGGGCAGGTTCTGGCGCGGCGGCACCGACGTCAGCGCCGGCGCGTACCCGGGGTCGGCGCCGAGGCTCGACCCGCCGTAGCCGCAGGACGCCGCGGGCGTGCTGCGGATCGTCCCCGAGCAGGCGCCGCGCGCGTACACGGCGGTGTTGGTGTCGAGCGAGCCGTTGACGACGTTGATGTTCGAGTTCGAGTAGACGACGCCGTGGACCTTGAACGACGAGCCGGTCGGCTGCTGGATGTTGAGCCCGTCCTCGCCCCCGGTGCCGAGGGTGAGGATGGCGCTGCCCGGGCGGTTGCACACGCTCAGCGACGGGCACTGGATCAGTACCTTCGCCGGGTCGGCGGTGCACGACACGGCCGCCGCGCCGCCCCCGGAGTCCGGCAGGTTCAGCGTGTCGGACGCGCCGAAGCAGTGCTGTCCCGCGGCCCCGGTGAAGGTGCTGGTGCGGATCTGGTTGACCGCCGCCTGCAACGCGCCGTCGGCCGTGTAGGCCGAGGCGGCCTGGTCGCGGAGGTTCACGGTGGTCCGGACGCTGGTGTCGGCGAAGGACAGCAGCGCGCCGGTCACCACCGCGATCACCGTGACCAGGATGAGCACCAGCGGCAGCGCGGCCCCGGAGTCGTCGCCTTTCCACCGGCGCTTCATGTCTGCCTCCGTTGCCCGAACAGGGTGATGGGGTAGGGGTCGGCGTTGCGCGCGACGGCGGTGAAGGTGAGCTTCACCCACAGCGGCACGGCGGCGCCGGTGCACGTGCTGGAGCAGGTCACCGCCGGAGTACCGGGCTGGACGTGGTGCGCGACGGCCGCGTCGGACACCGGGGTCGCGGAGCCCAGGCAGCGCAGGCGGTGCAGTTCGGTCCCGGCCAGGTAGTAGGCGACGATCGCGGTGCGCCGGGTCGCGGCCGGGGTCGTGGTGTCCCAGTCGTCGGACAGCAGCCGCACGAGCGAAACCGGTGTTGCCGCCGTGCCGCAGACCTGACCGCCGGCGTCGTAAGCCGCTCCGAGCTGGATCGACGGCGAGTACGGCACGGCGCCGTTCGCGATCTGCCCCGAGTAGTCCCGCAGGCCGACGGCGGCGACGTCCTGGGCGAAGAAGGCCGCGCTCTGCTGGGCGTCGTGCGAGACGGCGAGCCGCGCGGAGGTGGTGTCGGTGTTCCTGATCGCGCCGATCACGACGTTGGCGATCGGCACCGCGATCACGCCGAGGATGACGATGACGACCAGCAGCTCGACGACAGTGAACCCGGCGTCGGACCGGCGGCTCAGCACGGGGCCTCCCCGAGCCCGCAGCGCTTGCGCACGACGACGACCAGCTTCTCGTTCGCGCGTCCGTCCCCGCTGGCGACCTGGAGGGTCAGCTGCTGCAACCCGCTGTCGGTGCCGCAGGTCGCGGCCCACGCGGAGCCGGTCCAGTACTTCACCGAAGCCACCGAGCTGGTGAACCCCGCCGGCGCGGTGAACCCGGCCGGAGCCGCGTACTTCGCGGGCGCCGCGCACGCGAAGTACCCGCCCGCCATGACCTGGTTCTCGATCGCCTCGCCGAAGTCGCGCACGCCCGCGCCCGCGGTCGCCTGCTTGCGGTGGATGTCGGACATCAGCACCGAAACCCCGATGCCACCGACGATCGCGGCGACCGCGACGCCCAGGATCGCGACCGCGACCAGCAGTTCGAGGAGGCTTTCGCCCCGGTCGCCGGCGCGCATCAGACGTGCACCTGGTCGAAGATGCCGTACATCGCCGACACCAGCGCGACCGCGACGAACCCGACGACCAGCCCCATCACCACGATGACGACCGGTTCGAACAGCGCGGTGAGCTTCTTGAGCCGGTAGTCCAGCTCGCCTTCGTAGTACTGGGCGGTGACCTCGAGCTGGGTGTCGAGGGTGCCGGTGTCCTCACCGACGCGGATCATCTGCGCGGCCGTCACCGGGAACAGCCCGGAGCCGGTGAGCGGGCGGGCCAGGCCCTCGCCTTCGAGCACGGCGTGCGCGACCCGGGCCAGCGCGCGCATGAACACGCGGTTGCGCAGGGAGTCCGTCGCGACCCGCAGGGCCTCGGGCAATGGGACGCCGGCGCCCACCATCGACGCCAGGATCCGGCAGAACCGCTCGACGAGCGCGTGCCGCACGGCCGGGCCGACCGCCGGGATGGTGAGCAGCACGCTGTCACGGGCGTACCGGCCGCCGGGCGTCCGGACGGCGACGGCGTAGAGCGCGATGCCGGCCGCGAGCCCCGCCAGGAGTGCCCACCACCACTGGCCGAGGAAGTCGGTGAAGCCCAGCAGCATCCGCGTCGGCAGCGGCAGCTTCGCGTCGAGGCTGGCGAAGAACGTCCGGAACCGCGGCAGCACGAAGGTGGCGAGCACGACCACGGTGACCACCGACATCAGCGCGATCATCGCCGGGTAGATCAGCGCGGCCTTGACCCGGCGGCGGGCTTCGAGGTCGCGCTCCAGGTAGCCGGCGAGCCGGTCGAGGACGACGTCGAGTTGCCCGGTCAGCTCGGCCGAACGCAGGATCTCGCGGTAGAACTCGGGGAAGATCTTCGGGTGCCGGTCGACGCAGTCGGACAGCCGGTCGCCGCCGCGCAAGCCCTGTTCCACCGACCGCAGCATCCGCGTCACCGAGGAGTTCGACGTCTCGTCGCCGAGGATGCGGACGGCGTCGATGAGCGGCACCCCGGCCCTGACGAACGCGCCGAGCTGGCGGGAGAGGTGCATGACGACCTCGCGCTTGACCCGGGGCGCGGTCAGCTCGAGGCGCAGCACGCTCTTCTTCTCGCTGATCTCGATGTCCCGCAGTTCGCGTTCGTACAGCGTGAGGACGGCGGAGTCGGCGTCGGCGGCTTTCTGGACCCCGCTGGTCCGCCGGCCGTCCGGGCCGGTGGCGACGTAGGCGTACCGGTTCATCGGGCCCCTCCGGTGAGGTAGATCGACCGCAGCACTTCGGCCGGGGTGGTGACGCCCTCGGCGACCAGCCGCAGGGCCTCGTCCTGCAGCGTCCGCAAGCCCTCCTTGCGGGCCAGCTCGTGGACCTCGCGGTGCGGCGCGCTCTCCAGCACCAGCGTGCGGATCCCTTCGCTGACCGGCATCAGCTCGTAGACGCCGGTGCGGTCGAGGAACCCCGTCTGGGTGCAGAAGTTGCAGCCCGCGCCGCGGACGAACCCGCCGTCGGGCCCGTCCGCGCCGAGAGAGTCCAGAAAGGACAGTTCTTCGGCGGACGGGTCGTAGTACTCGCGGCAGCGCAGGCAGATCCGCCGGACGAGCCGCTGGGCCAGCACCGCGGTCACCGACGACGCGACCAGGAAGTTCTCGATCCCCATGTCCAGCAGCCGGTGCAGCGCCGACGCGGCGTCGGTGGCGTGCAGCGACGAGAGCACGAAGTGCCCGGTGAGCGCGGACTGCACGGCGATGCGCGCGGTGTCGACGTCACGGACCTCGCCGACGAGGATGACGTCGGGGTCCTGCCGCAGGATCGACTTGAGGCCGTCGGCGAAGGTGACGCCGGCCTGCTCGTTGATCTGGATCTGGTTGATCGAGGACATCGTGTACTCGACCGGGTCTTCGATGGTCATGATGTTGCGTTCGCTGCTGTCCAGCTCGCCCAGCGAGCCGTAGAGCGTCGTGGTCTTGCCGCTGCCGGTGGGCCCGGCGCAGATCACCATGCCGTAGGGCGACTGCAGCACCGTCGTGTAGCGCGCGGCCATCTCTTCGGGCATGCCCAGCTGCGGCAGCCGGAACAGCGGGCGGCTCTTGTCCAGCAGCCGCAGCACGACCTTCTCGCCGCCCACGACGGGCGTGGTCGCCACCCGGATGTCCACCGGCCGGTCTTCGACGTCCATGCTGATCTGGCCGTCCTGCGGACGGCGGCGCTCGACGATGTTCATCCCGGCGAGGATCTTGATCCGGCTGGTCACCGCGGGCCCCATCGAGCCGGGCAGGTCCAGGACGTCGTGGAGCACGCCGTCGATGCGGTAGCGGACGCGGACCCGGTCGGCCTGCGGCTCGACGTGGATGTCCGAGGCCCGGTCCCGCAGGGCCTGCTTGATCATCAGCGCGACGACGTGCACGACCGGCGCGTCGTCGTTCGCGGTCGCCGGAGTACC
The DNA here is from genome assembly GCF_002234595.1 of Amycolatopsis vastitatis. Classification (GTDB taxonomy): domain Bacteria; phylum Actinomycetota; class Actinomycetes; order Mycobacteriales; family Pseudonocardiaceae; genus Amycolatopsis; species Amycolatopsis vastitatis. The sequence goes on along the minus strand of NZ_NMUL01000008.1, from coordinate 181,752 downwards.
GGCGCGGGCGGTCTCCCGCCGGACGGCGTCGCGCGCCTCGAACGCCTTGACCTGCTGGTCGACGCCGGTGAGCGCCCGGTAGGTGCGGCCGATGGTGGCCAGGATGTCCGCGCGGTCGGCGACGGCGACGGTCACCGGGCGGCCGAGCGCCGCCTGCAGCGCGGGCGCGGTGCCCGGGTCGGCGACCGCGACCAGGACGGAGTCTTCCCGGACGGCCAGGGGGATCGCGCAGAGCTCGCGGGCCTGCGCCTCGCCGAGCAGCTCGGCCGCGGCGCGGTCCGGGGTCACCGTGCGGAGGTCGACGGCGCGGGGCTGGGTGCGGAGTCTCATGCCGGCACGCTCCGCGGCCGGGGACGCGGGTCGATGTCCTGCGGGTGGAGGCTGCGGGCGGCGGCGTCGGCGGGGGAGACCAGCCCGGCGGCGACCAGCGCGGACAGGGACTGCTCCAGCGTCACCATGCCCTCGCGGTGGCCGGTCACCAGCGCGTTGCGCAGCTGGTGCGGCTTGCCCTCCTTGATGAGGTTGCGCACCGCGGTGTTGGCCACCAGGACCTCGAAGGCGGCGACGAGCCCGCCGCCGACCCGCGGCAGGAGCCGCTGGTAGACGATCCCGGTGAGGGCGGCGGCGAGCTGCACCCGCACCTGCTCCTGCTGCCCCGCCGGGAAGACGTCGATCATCCGCGCGAGGGACTGCGCGGTGTCGTTGGTGTGCAGGGTGGCGAAGACCAGGTGCCCGGTTTCGGCGATGGTCAGGGCGAACCGGATCGACTCGAGGTCGCGCATCTCGCCGACCATCAGGACGTCGGGGTCCTCCCGCAGCGCGCTGCGCAGGGCGGCGGGGAAGGATTCGGTGTCGGTGCCGACCTCGCGCTGGTTGACCGCGGAGCGCCGGTGGTCGTGGACGTACTCGATCGGGTCCTCGACGGTGAGGATGTGGCAGGCGCGGTCGCGGTTGATCCGGTCGATGACGGCGGCGAGCGTGGTGGACTTGCCGGAACCGGTCGGCCCGGTGACCAGCACGAGACCCTGGTGCCGCCGGGCGAAGTCGGCGAGGACCGGCGGCAGGCCGAGGTCCTCCATACCGGGGATCCGCCGCGGGATCATCCGCAGCGCGACGACGGTTTCCCCGCGCTGGGTGAAGGCGTTGCCGCGGACGCGCGCCTGATCGCGCCAGCTGAAGGAGAAGTCGAACTCGTGGGCGGCGTGCCAGGCACGGGCCTGGTCGCCGGTGAGCAGCTCGGCGAGCAGGGCACCGGTGTCTTCGCCGGTGAGGGCCGGGTGGCCGGGGACCGCGGCGAGGTCGCCGTGCACGCGCAGCTGCGGCGGCAGCCCGGCGGTGAGCAGCAGGTCGGTGCCACGCGCCTGCCAGAGCGCTTCGAGCAGGCCGTCGACGCGGCTGCCGGTCAGGGTGGGCATGGGTCTCCTCCGGGGCGAGGTGTCCTCATCGGACGGATGAGCCGCGGGGTGGGTCACCCCACCCCGCGGTGCGCGGCATCAGTGGGTGCAGGCACCGGCTGCCTTGACGACACCGGCCGCGTCGATGGAGATGGTGTAGCCGTTCGTGGTCGACGGCTCGTCCTTCAGGTAGCCGGCGGTCTTGAGGGCCGCCGGGCTCGCGGCGTAGGCGCCGGTCTTGGCGTAGCTGGCCTCATTGGCGGTCTCGACGCTCTTCCAGTCGGTCTCGCAGGCGGCGGCCTTGCCTTCGTTGTTGAACGCCTGGACGCCGAACACGGCGACCGCGGCGAGCACGCCGAGGATCACCACGACGATGAGCAGTTCGATGAGGGTGAAGCCGTCCTCGTGACCACGGGCGGCACGCAGTTTTTCCAGCATGGGATTTCCTTCGGGTTGTCGGGTTGAGCCGGGTCAGGGGCAACCGGTTGCCGGAGCCGAAGTCGGCCCGCGCCAGTTGTTGTTGAGGCCGCGCACGGTGATCACCGCGGGCTTGTAGGGGAGGGTGTAGTTGGCCAGCGTGGTCGTGGCGGTGGTGGTGAGCAGTTGGCCGTTCGTGCCGTTGGGGGCGGTCGCGTAGAGCTCGTAGTTCACGGCATTCGCTACCGCACTCCACGTCATCGAGACCTGCTGGTTGCTGCCGTTGCACTTCACGGTGGTCACCGAGAAGGACTCCGGCGCGGCCAGCGCGAGCGCCCGGGCATAGGCGGTGCCCGGGCCGGTCTTCAGCCAGGCCGCCTCCGCCTTCGCCGCGCCGACCAGGCTGATGCCGGTGATCGCCGTGGTCCAGGCGGCGGCCACCAGCATCCCCGCGAACGCCACGCGAGCCGCGCTCACGAGCTCACCGTCACCGTGACCGGGATGGTGAACACCGCGCCCTGGCACGCGTCCGCGGCGGTCGAGAGCATCTGGACCGCGTTCGCCAGCGTGAGCTGCGCGGTGGCCCCGGCGGCGATGGAGGTGCCGGGCTGCTGCGCGAGCCAGCTCACGCTGTTGCCCGGACAGGTGCCGGTGGCCGTCGCCGTTCCGTTGGCGCTGATGTCGGTGACGGTGACCGGGTACGGGTTGGGGTTCGTGATCTTGATCAGGGCCGTGCCCTTGATACCGGGGTAGAGCAGGCCGGTGGTGAGCGCCGAGGCGTCCACCGTGCCGGTGGCCGGTGCCGCGGCCGTGCCGGCCTTCGCGCCGGCCGTGCCCGCGCCGGAGCTCGTCCACGCCGCGACGGCGATCCCGCCGCCCAGCGTCGCGCCGACCACCGTGGTGACCACGAGCACGCGGCGCAGGGTCGGGTTCTTCATGGCTTGACCGCCGTTCCTGTGTAGGTCAGGGGAAAGGTGAGCGACCGGCACGCGTCGGGGGTGCCGGGCAGCATGTGCGTGGTGAGCGCGACGTCCGCGGTCCCGCTGCCGGGCACGGTGACCGGCGTGGTGAGCGCGTCGACCCGCACCGACGACGCCGGGCAGGCCGGCACCGGCCGGCCGCGGCTGTCGGCCGGTTTGCCGACCGCCGCCGTCACGGTCTGGACGAGGATGGGGAAGTTCTCCGCGTTGGCCAGCCGGATCCACCGGTTCCCGGTCGCGCCGGGGAACAGTGCGGTGGGTCGGCCGGGCACGTCGGCGATGCCGAACTGCTTGATGCCGTTGCCGTTCGCGGTGTTCGCCACGGGCGCGGGGCCCGCCGAAAACCACGTGAGCACGACGACCGCGAGCGCGCCCGCCGGGAGGCCGATCCGCCACCTGGACATCGAGGTCCTTCCGGGGAAGGGCGGGGCGGCGCCTGGGACACCGCCCCGCCGGAGCGGGATCAGGCGTTCGACGACAGGGTGGCGGTGAGCGGCAGGCTGAACGTCTGGCTCTTGCAGGCGTCGGAGGCGTCGTGGTCCATGGTCGCGGTCAGCGTGTAGTTCGCGGTCGCGCCCGCCGCGATCGTGCCCGCCGGGTTGCTGACCGCGGGGCTGGTCACCGTGCCGGCGGCGCAGCCGTTGACGGCGTCCGAGGACCCCGCGGAAATGCTGTTCACCACGACCGGGTACGCGTTCGGGTTCGTGACCTTCACGACGAACGTGGTGCTGTTGCCCGGGTAGAGCGCGTGGTCGGAGCTGACCGGCGAGATCACCGAGTTCGCCGACGTGGTCGACGTGACCGAGCCGGAACCGGCGCCGGTGCTCGTCCAGGCCGCGTAGGCGACACCGGCGACGAGCACGACTCCGGCGGCACCGAGGACGACCGCGGACCGCTTGCTGATCTTGCGCATGAGTTTCTCCTGAAGGCTGTTGCGTCGGGAAGGCCGGTGCACGGGAGCCCGGGGCACACCGGAGTGGTCCGTGTGGACCGTCACGAAGAGTGTGCGAATCCCGGAGTGATCTTCACCTCGGGCGACCGGCCCGACTGTGAAGGTCCGAGGTCTCTTGTTCCTGGCGGCCGGTCGTGCTACGCGCGCGGGATCGGGCCGGACCGTCGCCGTTTCACCCGGGAAAAAGTTCCGACGCCCGAACCGTGACCTGCGGTTTTCGCCACCCGTTCGGCCGAATGGCGGAGATCGTCCCGTGATCTTCTCCGGGGTGCCTGGTCGATCTCGGGTCGCTCCGGAGCGGGAGGTCGAGGGTGCTCCGGCGCATACTCCCGGGTGATAACGGTCCGTAACGCCAGGCGACTATTTGAACGTGTTCAACTCTTGCGGTAGCGTGAGATCCATGAAGGTCGTGATACCGGGTGGCACGGGCCACCTCGGACGCGTGCTGAGCCGCGCGCTGGGCGGGCAAGGCCACGAAGTCGTCGTGCTGACCCGGCGGGAGGCCCGGCCGGAGCCGGGGGTGCGCCACGTCCGCTGGGACGGGCGGAGCGCCGGACCGTGGACGGCGGAGATCGACGGCAGCGACGTCGTGCTCAACCTGGCCGGGCGGTCGGTGAACTGCCGGTACACCCGGGCGAACCTGCGGGAGATGACGACCTCCCGCGTCGACTCGGCGCGGGTCGTCGGCGGCGCGATCGCCCGCGCCGCGCGGCCGCCGCGGGTGTGGCTGCAGATGAGCACCGCGACGATCTACGCGCACCGCCACGACGCGCCGAACGACGAGACGACCGGCGTCCTCGGCGGCGAAGAGCCGGACGCACCCGCTTACTGGGCCTACAGCGTCGACATCGCGAAGGCGTGGGAGCGCGAGCAGCGGCTGGCGGACACGCCGCACACCCGCAAGGTCGCGCTGCGGACGGCGATGGTGATGAGCCCGGAACCCGGCGGTGCCTTCGAGGCGCTGCTGCGGCTGGCGCGGCTGGGCCTGGGCGGCCCGGTCGCGGGCGGGCGGCAGTACGTGTCGTGGATCCACGAGGACGACCTGGTCCGCGCGATCGGCTTCCTCGCCGAGGACGGCGAGCTGAGCGGCCCGGTGAACCTGGCGGCCCCGGAACCGTTGCCGTACCGCGAGTTCATGCGGGAGCTGCGCGCGGCGGCGGGTGTCCCGTTCGGGCTGCCGGCGGCGAAGTGGATGGCGGAGATCGGGGCGTTCGTGCTCCGCAGTGACACGGAGCTGCTGCTGAAGAGCCGTCGCGTGGTGCCGGGCCGGCTGCCGGAAGCGGGGTTCGCCTTCGACCACCCCGGGTGGCCCGCGGCGGCGGCGGACCTGGTCCGCCGGACGCGGCGTGGGCTGCGGCCGGTCAGCTGAGCTCGGCGTTGTCCCGCAGCCGCCGCAGCATGAGGGCGAGGTGCAGCCGGAAGCGGCCGGCGGGGGAGTCGACGGCGAAGCCGAGGACGGCTTCGGCACGCGCCAGCCGGGCGGGCATCGTGCTGTGGTGGCGGTGCAGGACCGCCGCGGCCTTGCGGGCCGAGCCGGTCGCGCAGAGCGCGCCGAGCGCCGCGAGGGTGTCCTCGCCGTGGGGCTCGGCCGCGAGGTGGTCGAGGGCCCGGACGTCGGCGAGCCCGGCGAGGTCCGCGGGGCCGAGCTTCCCGTCGAGCGCGGCGAGACCGCCGAGCCGTTCCCACCACACCACCGGCTCGGCCGCCGAGGTGAACCGCAACGCGGTCCGGGCGGCCGCCCACGACCGGGCCGCCTCGATGGCGGGCAGCTCCGGGCCGATCCCGGCGCGGGCGCCGTCCGGGAGCGGGCCGGGCACCTCGCCCGTCGTCAGGACCGCCCGCACGCGGCCCAGCGGTGCCGACCGCCCGCCGAGCGCGTCGACGCCGGTGCCGGCCAGGACGCGCAGCCGGGCCGCCGGGGCGATGCCGAGCAGGTGCAGGGCCCGCGCCCGCTCGGCCGTGCCGACGTCCCCGGACAGCACCAGCTCGACCAGCGCGGGGTCCCCGAGCTCGGGCCGCGGCACGCCGGAGTGCTCCAGCAGGATCGCGGTGGCGATGGCGAACCGCTCCAGCAGCATGTCGTCGAGCGGGGCGGGTGCGCTCGGCCGGGCCACCCACACGAGCACGCCGCCTTCGAGCACGCGCGTGGCCGCCCCCGCGGGCGGCGGGCCGGGGGTCACGACGTCCGCGCCCGGCTCCGCGCGCAGCGACAGTCCTTGCCCGGGCGCGTGCACGCCCACCGGGCAGCCGGCGAGGTCGGCCGTGCTGCGCACCAGGGTGTCCGGCCCGGCGCGCCCGGTGATCAGGCGGTCGAAGAACCCGATGACGCGGACGGCGTTCTCGGCGTCGGCGTCGAGCCCGGACAGCCTCAGCAGCAGGCCTTTCATGCCGCCACGATAGGCGCGGCCGCCGCCGGATGGCGAGGTCCGGCCCGGCAACGCCCGCCGCGTGGCGGTGGCCGGGGTCACGTCCGGCGGCTCATCATCGGACCATGACCTACGCGATCGACCCCGAGCTGGTGCCCTGGCTGGACATGCTGCCGGCGGTCACCCTGTCCGACCACGAATCCCTGCTGGCCGCGCGCGGTTCGATGGCGCAGCTGGCCGAGGTCCTGCCGGGCTACGACCCGGCGAACCCCGTCGAAGTCCGTGACCTCGCCGTGCCGGGCCCGTCCGACGCCCCGGACGTGCCGGTCCGCGTCTACGCGCCGGCGAACCGCACCGGCGCGGTGCCCGGCCTGCTCTACATCCACGGCGGCGGGTTCGTCATGGGCGACCTGGACATGTTCCACACGGCGCTGCTGCGCCTGGTCGACGAGCTGGGGATCGTCATCGCGTCGGTGGACTACCGGCTGGCCCCCGAGCACCCGTTCCCGGCGCCGGTCGAGGACTGCTACGCCGCCCTGACCTGGGTCGCGGCCAAGGCGGACGAGCTGGGCATCGACCCGGCGCGCCTCGGCGTCGCGGGCGAAAGCGCCGGCGGCGGCCTCTCGGCGGCGGTGGCCCTGCTGGCCCGCGACCGCGGCGGCCCGGCGCTGTGCTTCCAGTACCTCGGCATCCCGGAGCTGGACGACCGGCTGGACACCCCGTCCATGCGGGACTACACCGACACGCCGATCTGGAACCGGCCGAACGCGGTGTACAGCTGGACGAGCTACCTCGGCGCGGAACCGGGCGGCGACGACGTCTCGCCCTACGCGGCTCCGGCCCGGGCGGCCGACCTGTCCGGGCTGCCGCCGGCCTTCGTGACGACGTGCCAGTTCGATCCGCTGCGCGACGAAGGGATCGAGTACGCGCGGCGGCTGGCGCACGCGGGCGTGCAGGCCGAGCTGCGGCACTACCCGGGCACCTTCCACGGGTCCGGGATGGTCGAGACGGCGGAGATCTCCCGCCGCATGTTCGCCGACGAGGTCGACGCCCTGCGCCGCGGCCTGCGGGTCGGCTGACCCGGTGACGAGCGGAGGCGCCGGGACCCCCACCCCGGCGCCTCCGCTCGTCAGGCCACCACGTCGGTGACCGTGTCCTTGACGACCTGCCACCGGCCGTGGTCGCGGACCAGCGTGAGGCTGATCGTGAAGTGGCGGTCGATGCCGTGCGACGGCTCGAGGTAGTGCGCGTCGAGGATGGCGAAGCCCATCTTGCAGTCCTCGACGACGGTGTGCGTCACCGTCCACGGCATCGAGAACTCGTAGGGCACCTTGAACTGCTCCAGCACCGGGTTCACGTTGGCGTCGTAGCCGATGATGACCTGGCCCCGGCGGCCCACCGTGACCATGTCGCGGTGGATGATCGCGCGGTAGCGGGTGGCGTCGCGCTTGTTGTAGCTGTCCATGTCCTCCCACACGGCGTGGTCGAACGCCCGCCGGCACTCCTGCTGCCCGCTCGCCGCCTGCTCGCCGGCCGCCGAGGCGACCGGAGTGCCGAGCACCGCCGCCGCCAGCGCGGTACCCAAGGCCGCGTAACCCCACTTGCGCATCTCGTTTCCCTTCCTCGTGGACCGATCCGCAGGTTGGCGGGCCGGCGCATCACAGCTGCATCACTTCCGCACCGGCGTCGCGGGGCAGGCCGTTAACCTCGCCCGCGGGGTGAGACATGGAGTTCCGCGTCCTGGGTCCGGTGCGAGTGCTCGGCGACGGGCGGCCGATCGGGCCGTCCGGGCCGCGGCAGGAACGCATCCTGGCGGCGCTGCTGCTCGGCGCCGGCCGGGTCGTGCCGGTGTCCCGGCTGGTCGACGTCGTGTGGGACGGCGAACCCCCGGCCACCGCGGTGCGGCAGGTCCGCAACCTCACCACCGCCCTGCGGCGCGCGCTCGTCGCGGCAGGCGCCGGGAAGGACGTCCTGACCGCCGAAGGACCCGGGTTCACGCTGCGGCCCGGCGCGTTCGACCTGGACGCGTTCGAGGAGCACGCCGCGCGCGGCGAGTACCGGAAGGCCCTGGACTGCTGGCGCGGGCCCGCACTCGCCGGGGTGGACAGCGCCGCGCTGCGCCCGGACGCCGAGCGCTTGGCGGAACGTCGGCTGGCCGTGCTGGAGCAGTGCCTGGCCGCCGAGGTCGACGGCGGGGACAGCGGCGCTGTCGCGGAGCTGACCGCGCTGGTCGCCGAGCACCCGCTGCGCGAAGGACTGGTCGGGTCGCTCATGCGCGCCCTGCACCGCGCGGGGCGGCAGGCCGACGCGCTCAACGCCTACCAGCGCGCGAAACGACGGCTCGCCGACGAACTCGGCATCGAGCCCGGCGCGCCGCTGCGCGCGCTCTACGAAGAGCTCCTCCACGAGGAGCCCACGCCCGGCCGTTGCTTCCTGCCGTACGACGTCCCGGACTTCACCGGGCGCGCGGCGGAGGTCACCCGCGCGCTCGAAGCGCTGCGCGCCGGGCGGCCGGTGGTGGCCGACGGGATGGCCGGGGTCGGGAAGACGGCGTTCGCCGTCTGCGTCGCGCACCGGGCGGCCGGGGACTTCCCGGACGGGCAGTTGTTCGTGGACTTGCACGGCCATACGCCGGGCCGTGACCCGCTGCCCGCCGAAACGGCCCTTTCCGCCCTGCTGCTGCAGACCGGCGTGCCGGCGAGCCGCCAGCCGGACGGGCTCGACGAACGGGCCGCGCTGTGGCGGTCACGGGTCGCCGGGCGGCGCCTGCTCGTCGTGCTGGACAACGCCCGCTCGACGGACCAGGTGGTGCCCCTGCTGCCCGGCGACCGGGGTGCCGGGGTACTGGTGACCGGCCGCCGCCGGCTCGCCGCGGTGGACGGCGCACTCGAGCTCGGCCTGGACGTGCTGCCGCCGTCCGAAGCCGAGGCGCTGTTCACGGCCGCGGCCGGGGGACGGCCCGGCGCGGGCGTCGCGCGGCTGTGCGGGTACCTGCCGCTCGCGCTGCGGATCGCCGCCGCCCGGCTGCAGTCGCGTCCACTGTGGACAGTCGAGGACCTGGTGGCGCGGCTGGGCTCCGAGCGGCGGCGGCTGGCGGAGCTGCGCGCGGGCGGCCGGGACGTCGCGGCCGCCTTCGCACTGTCCTACCGCGACCTGACGGCTCCCCAGCGGCGGATGTTCCGGGTGCTGGGCTGCCACCCGGGCGGTGACTTCGCCGCGGCCGCGGCGGCGGCCCTCCACGGCACCGGCGTCGCCGAGGCCGAGCGGCTGCTGGAGGACCTGCTCGACGCGCACCTGCTCCGGCAGCCCGCGCCGGACCGCTACGGCTTCCACGACCTGATCGCCGAGCACGCGCGGGAGGTGGCCGACCCGGACGAGGCCGCGGCGGCGCTGGACCGCCTTTTGGACCACTACCGCGACGGCGATTTCTCCTTCGCCGCCGAGCGCGCCAACCTGGTCGCCGTCACCGCGCTCGGCGGGCACGACGAGCACGTCTGGCGCATCGCCGACCGCGCGGTGGCCGCGTTGCGCGAGCGGGGGCACCGCGACGAGCTCACGGCGCTGGCCCGCGCGGGAGCCCGGGCCGCGGACCGGCTGGGCGACCCGCACGCGCGGCAGCTGAGCCTGGCGAACCTCACGATCGCGCACTGGGAGAGCGGACGGCTCGCCGAGGCGGTCGAGGCCAACGCGGAACGCCTGCGCCTGGTTCGCGAACACGGCGACCGCGCGGCCGAAGCGGCCTCGCTCGCCCGGATGGGCGCGCTGTACGGCATGCTCGGCCGCTACCGGGACGCGATCCCGCTCTACCGGCAGGCTCTGGTGCTGGCCGGTGAGACGGGCAGCCACGCCGTCGCGTGCCTGGCCTGGGGCAACCTCAGCAACGCCCAAGAGGTGCTCGGGCAGTACGAGGACGCCCTGACGTCGGCGGCGCGGGCCCGGGCGATCCGCGAGGAACTCGGCGACGGCGACGGCGCGGTCCTGGCGACGGCGCAGCTGGGCCTGGTGCTCGCCCGGCTCGGCCGGCTCGGGGAGGCCCGCGAGGTGGTGGAGAAGGCGGTGTGCGCGGCGGTCGAGGCGGGCTACGCGTTCGGGGAGGCGTGGAGCCGCATCGATGCCGCGGAGGTGCTGCTGGTGGACGGCTGCCCGGCGGAGGCGCACGCCCACGCCGAGCGAGCGTGCGCCATCCTCGGGCGGCTCAACCACCCGCTGCTGCTGACCATGGCGGCCAACAGCCTCGGCGCGGCCGCGCTCGCCCTCGGCGACCCCGCGCCGGCGTCGTCGGCCTACCGGCTCGCCCTGACGACGGCGCGCCGGATCGGCTACCGCGCCCAGGAAGCCCGGGCCCTCCTCGGCCTGGGCGCCGCACTGGACCGGCACCCCGACGCCGACCGGCACCTGCGCGCGGGCCGTGCCCTGCACGACGAAATCGGCCTGCCCGGCCTCACCCGCGTGCCCTGACTGTCAGCCGGCCGGGGTGACGTCGATCAGGACCTTTCCGGTGACGCCTTCTTCCGAGGCCGTGTGCGCTTTCGCGGTGTCGGCGAGGGCGAACCGGTGGACTGGCACGCCGTGGTCTTCGCCGAGCCGCAGCGCGCCGTCGGCGAGGGCCGCGGTGACGTCTTCCGCGCCGGCGCGCAGCTTGTCCGCCCCCACGGTGTAGAGCACCAGGAACTGGTAGCGCGCGTTCAGCATCAGGTTCGGCCCGAAGTCCAGGCTGATGGTTCCGGTGCCGCGGTCGTCGCCGTACGTGGCGACCGTGCCGCGGGGGCGCAGCACCTCGGTGTGCAGTTTCGCGTTGACCCCCATGGCGACCTCGACGACCAGGTCGACGCCGTCAGGCGCGGCCTCGCGGATCCGGGCGGCGAGCTCCGGGTCGGGGTAGCGGACGACGTGGTGGGCGCCGGCCGCGCGGGCGAGGGCGGCCTTCTCGTCGGTGCTGACCGTGGCGATCACCGTCGCCCCGGCCCAGCGGCCGAGCTGGATCGCGGCGTTGCCGACCGCGCCCGCACCCCCGCTGACCAGCACTGTCCGGCCGTCGAGCGCGCCGGGAGCCAGCCGGGCCGGCCCGTCCTCGGCCACGGTGAGTGCCCGGTGCGCGGTCAGCGCCGGGATGCCGAACCCGGCGCCTTCGTCGAAGCTGACGCCGTCGGGGAGCCGCACGAGCTTCTCGGGAGGCAGCACCGTGTACTCCTGCGCGGTGCCGGACGACGGCCCGTGCGCGCCCGCGAGCACCAGCCACACGCGGTCTCCCGGCGCGAAGCCGGTGACGTCCGGGCCGACCGCGTCGACCACGCCGGCGCCGTCCTGGTTGGGCACCGTCTCGGGGATCTCGGCCCCGGGCTCGGCGCGCATGCCGCCGCGCGCCTTCCAGTCGGTGGGGTTGACGGCGGAGACCACGATCCGGACGCGGACCTCGCCGGGGCCGGGTTCGGGGACGGCCCGCTCCGTCAGGGACAGCACCTCGGGCCCGCCGTGGCGGCGGAAGATCACTGCTTTCATGCCGGGTGCAATCCCCGGCGTGCCGGGGTTATTCCCGGCGCCCGCCGGAAATGGGCGATGTCGAATCTTTTTTGATCTTCCGAAAAGGAAGGAAAAGGGTGCACGGGCGGGTGATCCCCCGGGCGGGCGAATTTCGGTGTTGCCCGGGCGAAATCGGCCGGCGTCGCCGAAACTGGGCGCGTGGGAGAGGAAAAGCGCACCCCGGCTGACGAGGGGCAGGAGCGCGACGACGGGGAGCCGACCCCGATCTTCGACGCCGTGTTCAGTGCGACGCGGCCGAATACGGAGAATCCGGCGGGCGAGCCGGAAAAAACCGGGCGGTGAGCGGGCACGAACCGGAGTGGGGCGAGGGGGACGGCCGATGCGAGGGGGGCGTGCGTGGCCAGGCCTGGCCGTGACCTATGCGGCGGTGTCGGCCGCGCAGGCCTACCTCGCGGCGACGACCGGCGCGGTGTGGGCGGTGGCGGCGGCCGCGGTGTTCCTGGCCGCGGCGATCGGCTGCGGCATCGCCGCGTGGCGCCCGCGCGGCGACCGCCTCCGCTGACGTGTGGCACTTTGCTCGACGTCCGCAACGAACATGTAGCATCCCGGGTGCCCGTGCACCCGCGCTCGAGGAGTGAACCGTGGCCGGCGTCGTGAACAGCCTGATCGCCGCCGAGTACGCGGCGGGAGCGTCGATCTCGGAGCTCGCCGAGCGCTGGGGCATCGACCCGCGCCAGGTGGTCGAGCGCATCTCGGCGGCGGCCCGCTAGCCCCACCCTCAGATCGCGCGTTCCCCCTTGCCCAGCACGACGATCCCGCCTTCGCTGACGTGGTAGTGCCCGCGGTCGCGGGCCAGGTCGACGCCGATGTGCGCGCCCGGCGGGACCACGACGTTCTTGTCCAGGATCGCCCGCCGCACCACCGCGCCGCGGCCGACGCGGGCGCCGTCGAGCAGCACCGAGCCCTGGACCACCGCGCCCTGCTCGACGATGACGTCGGGGGAGAGCACCGAGTCGACGACCTGCGCGCCGGAGATGATGCAGCCGTTGCTGACGATCGACTGGTTGGCCGAGCCGCCCTCGACGAACTTCGCCGCCGCGCGCTGGCCGGGGTGGGCCAGGATCGGCCACTTCCGGTTGTAGAGGTTGAAGATCGGGTGCGTCGAGATCAGGTCGGTGTGCGCGTCGTAGTAGCTGTCGATGGTCCCGACGTCGCGCCAGTAGCCGTGGTCGCGCTCGGTCTCGCCGGGCACGACGTTGGTGTTGAAGTCGTAGACGGCGGCCTCGCCCGACTTCACCAGCGCCGGGATGATGTCGCGGCCCATGTCGTGGTGCGACGCGGCGTTCTCGGCGTCGGCGTGCAGTGCCTCGAGCATCACCTTCGTCGTGAAGATGTAGTTGCCCATCGACACGAACGACTCCTCGGCGGAGTCCGGCAGGCCCGGTGGGTCGGCCGGCTTCTCCATGAACGCGTCGATCATCAGCCCGTCGGTGGTCCGGATGACGCCGAACGAACTCGCCTCCGCCCGCGGGACGCGAATCCCGGCGACCGTGACGCCCGCCCCGGACGCGATGTGGGCGTCCAGCATCTGCCGCGGGTCCATCCGGTAGATGTTGTCCGCGCCGAACACCGCGATGTACTCGGGGCTCTCGTCGTAGACCAGGTTGAGGCTCTGGTGGATGGCGTCGGCGCTGCCCTGGTACCAGCGCGGGCCGAGCCGCTGCTGCGCCGGCACCGGCGTGACGTACTCGCCGGTCAGCGCCGAGAGGCGCCACGTCGTCGAGATGTGCCGGTCGAGCGAGTGCGACTTGTACTGCGTCAGCACGCACAGCCGCCGGAACCCGCCGTGCACCAGGTTCGACAGCACGAAGTCGACCAGCCGGTGCGTGCCGCCGAAGGGCACCGCCGGTTTCGCGCGGTCGGCGGTCAGCGGCATCAGCCGCTTGCCCTCCCCGCCCGCGAGCACGATGCCCAGGACATGGCATTCGCCGTTCACGACGACCTCCCGCACGCCTCGTAGAGGGCGACCGTCCGCTCGGCGATCGCCTTCCAGCCGAACTCGCCGACCGCGCGCTCGCGGCCGGCGGTGCCCATCGCGGCGGCCCGGTCTCCGGCGCCGACCACTTCGTTCAGCGCGGCGGCCAGGCCCGCCTCGAACCCTTGCGGGTCCTGTTCGTCGTAGTGCACCAGCAGCCCGGTCCGGCCGTCGTCGACGACCTCCGGGATGCCGCCGACGTCGCTGGCCACCACCGGGGTGCCGCACGCCATCGCCTCGAGGTTCACGATGCCGAGCGGCTCGTAGACCGACGGGCAGGCGAACACCGCGGCGTGGCTGAGCAGCTGCACGACCTCGTCGCGCGGCAGCATCTCGGGGATCCAGCGGACGCCGGTGCGCGTCTTCTCCAGCTCGGCGACCAGGCCGCGGAACTCGGCGTCCAGCTCGGGGGTGTCCGCGCCGCCGGCGCACAGGACCAGCTGGGTGCCGGGGTCGAGCCCGGCGGCGGCGCGCACCAGGTGCGGCACGCCTTTCTGCCGGGTGATCCGGCCGACGAACAGCACGTACGGCCGGTCCGGGTCGATGCCGTGCTTCGCCAGCGCGTCCGTGCCGGGGTCGGGGCGGTAGAGCGCGGTGTCGATGCCGTTGTGGATCACGTGCACGCGCTCGGGCGGCACCGCGGGGTAGGCGGCGAGGACGTCCCGGCGCATGCCACCGCTGACGGCGACGATCGCGTCCGCGGCTTCGTAGGCCTCGCGCTCGATCCACGACGAGACGCGGTAGCCGCCGCCGAGCTGCTCGGCCTTCCACGGCCGCAGCGGCTCCAGCGAGTGCGCGGTGACGACGTGCGGGATGCCGTGCGTCATCTTCGCCAGGTGCCCGGCCAGGTTCGCGTACCAGGTGTGGCTGTGCGCGAGGTCGTGGCCTTCGAGGGCGTTCGCCATCGACACGGCGATGTCCATGGTCGTGAACGCGGGCTGGCGGTAGCTGTGCGGATCGGTGTGCCCGGTGGCGTCCGCGCGGTCGGCCCCCCAGCAGTGCACGTCGAGGTCGACCAGCGGCCGCAGCTCCCGGGCGAGGAACTCCACGTGGACCCCGGCGCCACCGTAGACCTCCGGCGGGTATTCGCGGGTGAGCAAGCCGACCTTCATGATGCGAACCCTAGGGCCTTTCCCGACCGTGGCGCAGTCTGGCGTCCAGGGGAATCTCGGGAGTTTTCCGTCACTGCCCGGGTGATCGCGCCCCTCCGGAGCGGATCAGCCGGTCCGTGGCCCGGCGCGCGGCCGGGCCACGGTGCGGTCAGCGCCGGTACCGGAGGGCCCAGTCCTGCCCGCAGTTCCGGCAGGTGCCGACGGCTACGTCCGCGGCGTCGTCGGCCGGGCGCCAGCCGTCGACGCGCACGCTGTACGGGCCGGCCGGGACGCTCCCGAACGCCACGTGGCCCTGCGCGTCCGACACGGTGGTCGCGGTGACCGACCCGTCGATCCGGTCGACCAGCTCGACCGCCGTCCCGGCGATCGGCTCGCCCGGGTCGACCGTGAAGTTGCCGTTGTCGTCGTGGTAGATCACGCCCGCGGTGGTGCCCGGCGGGGCCGGCACGCGGGCGAAGAGGTCGACCCTCGGCTGTCCGTCGCCCGGGCCGGGGCTGGGCCCGAAGTCGCAGGCCAGGTAGAACGAGCCGTAGGCGGGCGCGGCCGCGGGGACGGTGCCGGTTTCGGTGAACGTCCGCGTCTGGCCCGCGGCCAGGTCGAACGCGCCCGGGGTGACGATGTCGGTCCAGCCGGTCCACCCGAGCAAGTGGTCTTCGGACCCGAAGCGGTCACAACCCCCGGTGATCCCGTGCAGGTCGCCGCCGCTGACGTTGGTCAGGGTGAAGGTAACCTGGACGGTGTCGCCCACCTGGTAGGTGCCGCGGTCGAACGAGCCGGTCACGTGGACCTTCTCGGAGAACGGCCGGAGCGCGCGCAGCTGCACCGCAGGCCCGGGGTCGTTCCCGTCGACGTCGGCGTACTGCGGGCCGGCGGCCCCGTCCACCCAGCCGTCGGAGAGGGTCCGGGTGGCGACCGTGTAGCGCCGGGCCGGCACGCCGGTGAAGGTGAACCGCCCGTCGGCGTCGGTGGTCGTCTCGATCGGGTTGCCGGGCCCCGTGCCGGAAAGGTAGGCGATGGCACCCGGGAGGCCTTCGCCCGCGTCGAAGGTGCCGTTCTCGTTCCGGTCGCCGTAGACGACACCGGAAGCCGTGCCGCGGGTCGTCGTCGGGTCGGCCATCGGCACGACCAGGTCGCCGGGCTGGGCCCAGTCGCCGCGGAACCGCTCGTGCGGGACGCCGGAGTTCCAGCTCCAGACGATGGCGGTGATCGTGAACGTCCGGGTGACCCCCGGGTCGAGCGTCACGCCGGCCTGTGGGCTGCCGCCGAGGCCCGCCCAGTCCTGGATCGACAGCCACGAGCCCGAGATGTGCTCGTCCCACAGCGTGACCTTCGTCAACGGCTGGTCGGTCGTGTTGGTGAGTGTCAGCGTGACCGGGAACGGCCTGCCGACCAGCTGGGGCGCGTCGCCTGCCGACGCGGCGATGATCAGCTGCGGTCCGTCGGCGTGGGCGGCGGGCACGGTGAGGGCGCCGGTGGTGAGCACGGCGGCGAGCACGGCGAACAGCCGTCTCACCCCGCGCAGGGGTGTTCTGGACACGGTGTATCCCCCTGGAACGGCCGGGCCGGCTGCTCCCCGCGGCGCCGCCCGGCGATGGCGCAGAAAACTGCGATCACCGAAAAGCTGACGAACGCGGGGGCGCGAAACCAGGGCCGAGGGGGTGATCAAGACCGGTGCGCGTGGCCGCGAGCAGGGCGGATGCGCCCGGGCCGGGTCGTCCGCTCCCGGGGCCCGATGGGGACGGGCGCTCCACCGCACCCGGCCGGCGCGGGCCTTCCCCCGGCGGCCGCGCGGGCCGGACGACCGGCGCCGGACGGACGCGGCCTGCGTGTCTTCGCCGTTCGGCCGAGGTGGGCGTCGCTAAACTTCGGCAGTTCGCGGTCCGCGAGGCGAAGGGGCACGGTGGAACCCGACAACGACGCGCCGCCCGCCGCGGGAGCGTGGGCTGCCGGCAAGGTCGCCGAGCTGCTCGGCGTGTCGCCGGTGACCCTGCGCAGCTGGAGCGCGCGGTACGGGATCGGCCCGCCCGCCGCCGGGCGGCACCGCCGGTACTCCGACGCCGACGTCCGCCGCCTGCAGCACATGCAGCGGCTGATCGCGCGGGGGATGCCGGTGCGGGAAGCCGCGGCCGCGGCGTTCGGCGACCGGCCGTCCGCCGAGCCCGGGGTGCCGGCGGCCCAGCGGGTGCGCGAGCTCGCCGACGCCGCGGAGGACCTCCGGTACGCCTCGCTCGCCGGGCTGCTCGATGAGGTCCTGGACGCGCTGGGACCGGCCGCCGCCTGGACCGACGTCCTGGCCCCGGTGCTGCGCGGCCTGGGTGACCGCTGGCAGCGCGGCGACCTGTGTTTCGCCCCGGAATGGGCGCTGACGGCGGAGATGTCGCTGGCGTTCGAGCGGTTCAGCCGCCGGTTCCCGGCGGCCGTACCCGCCCGCCCGGTGCTGCTGGCCTGCTGCCCCGCCGAGCGGCATTCCCTGCCGATGGAGGCGCTGCGGGCGACCCTGGCCGAAGCCGGGGTCCCGGTGGCGTACGCCGGCCGGCTGGTGCCCGCCGAAACGCTGGCGGACCTGACGGCCCGGCTCGACCCGGTGCTGGTGCTGCTGTGGTCCATGGCGCCTTCGACGGCCGACGACCTGCTGGCCGACCGGGTGCGCGGCCTCGGGCGCGCGGTGGGCACCGCCGGCCCCGGCTGGGACCACCTCGGCGACCGCGGCTTCCCGAGGGTGAACGACCTCGGGTCGGCGGTGGAACTCGCTGTCGGGCACGCCGAGGGCTGACCGGTTCCGGCGGAGCCCCCGCGGTGCAGCACCCCGCCAGGTCTCGCTCCGGCGCGGGAACGGAAGCTCGACGTCGCCCGATCTGCCGGGGCCAGGCTGCAGGGGAGGCCTGCGACGTTGCGGCGGAGCCCGGCAGCGTAACGGCTCGGCGCCTACGCGTCCGCCAGCGCGAACTCGGCCACCGTGCGCCACGACCGCGTGCCCATGGTGCCGGCGATCAAGCGCACCCGGTCGACGCCGGCGCGGACCGGCAGCTGCCCCCGGACGTCGGCGGCGGCCCGGCGCAGGGCGGGGCGGGCACCGGCACGATCACCGCCGTCTCGGTCGCGCCCGCCAGGGTGCCTAGTCCACCACGGCATGCTCGCACACGGCTGCCACGCCGCGGAAATCTTGTTGGCCGCTGGGCATTCCGCCGCTACGCTGCCCCGGAACCACCACACCGCGTCGAACGAAGGGAGCCGGCCATGCGTCACCGCATCGCTGTCGCTCCCCGGTCGCGGTCCGAGGTGATCCTGGTGTCCCCGGACGCCCGGTGCCGGCCGCGCGGCCCGCACCGGACCCCGTGACACCCTGCTCCTGCTCCCTCCACTGTGGACGCACGGCGTCGCGGGGAATCGCGCCGTCCTGACCCGCCGATCCTCACGAAGGACCGTGCCGTGCGCACTCACACCCTGACCACCGTCCGCAACCTCGGCATCCTCGCCCACGTCGACGCGGGCAAGACCACCGTCACCGAACGGATCCTCCACCGCACCGGAGCCACCCACAAGCAGGGCGAGGTCCACGACGGCACCACCGTCACCGACTTCGACCCGCAGGAACGCGACCGCGGCATCACCATCTTCGCCGCGGCCGTCAGCTGCACGTGGGACGGCCACCGGCTCACCCTCATCGACACGCCCGGCCACGTCGACTTCACCGACGAGGTCGAACGGTCGCTGCGGGTGCTCGACGGCGCCGTCGCCGTGTTCGACGCCGTGGCGGGGGTCGAGCCGCAGAGCGAATCCGTGTGGCGGCAGGCCGACCGGTACGGCGTCCCGCGGATCGCCTTCGTCAACAAGCTCGACCGCGCGGGCGCCGACCTCGACGCCGCCGTCGCCTCGATCCGGGCGCTGCTGCACCCGGCACCGCTGGTCGTGCAGCTGCCGATCGGGCGGGAGGACGGCTTCACCGGTGTCGTCGACCTCCTGCGCCTGACGGACGTTCCCGGCGACCTCGTCGCCGAGGCCCGTCGCCGTCGCCGGGCGCTGGAGGAGGCCGTCGCCGAGCTGCACCCGGTGGCCCTCGACGAGTTCTGCGCCACCGGCACGATCTCGGCGGAGACCCTGGAGAAGGCCCTGCGGGAGCTGACGCTCAGCGGCGACGGGCTCGTCGTGCTGTGCGGGGCGGCCTACCGCGACCGCGGGATCGAGCCCCTGCTCGACGCCGTCGTCGCCTACCTGCCGTCGCCGGCGGACGTCCTGCCGGTGCGGCCGGACCGGCCCGCCGACCCGGCGGCGCCGCTGGCCGCGCTGGTGTTCAAGGTCGTCTCGACGGCCACGGGTCGGCTGACGTCCCTGCGGGTGTACTCGGGAACGCTGCGGAAGGGGGACCAGGTGCGGGACGCGGGCACCGGGCGCACCGAACGGATCGCCAGGGTCCTGCGCGTGCAGGCCGACCGGCATTCCGAAGTGGACAGTGCGGTGGCCGGCGACATCGTCGCGGTGGCCGGGCCGAAGGCGGCGCGCGTCGGCGCCACCCTCTGCGCGCCCGGCGACCCCGTGCTGCTGGAACCGCCGGTGACGGCGGACCCGGTGGTCTCGGTCGCCGTCGAAGCCCGCCGCGCCGGCGACGGCGACCGGCTGGCGTCGGCGCTGGCCCGGCTGGCCGAGGAGGACCCGTCGCTGGTCGTGCGGGCCGACCCGGAGACCGGGCAGACGGTGCTGTCCGGGCTGGGCGAGCTGCACCTGGAGGTGGCGGTGGAGAAGCTGCGGCGGGACCGCGGGCTGGACGTCGCGGTGGGCCGTCCTTCGGTGGCGCACCGCGAGACGGTGGTCAGCGGCGTGACCGGACTGGTCTACCGCCACGTCAAGCAGGACGGCGGGGCGGGCCAGTTCGCCCACGTGGTCCTGGACGTCTCGCCGGCGGAGGACGGGTTCGAGTTCGCTTCGGCGGTCGTCGGCGGCCGGGTGCCGCGCGAGTACGTCCGCGCGGTCGAAGCGGGCTGCCGGGACGCCTTGGCCGAGGGACCGCTGGGCGGGCACCCGGTGATCGGGCTGCGCGTCACCCTGACCGACGGGGCGACGCACCCGAAGGACTCGTCCGACCTGGCGTTCCGGACGGCCGGACGGCTCGGCCTGCGGGAAGCGCTGCGCTCGTCGGTCCTGCGGCTGCTCGAACCGGTGGCGGAGGTGGTGGTGACCGTGCCGGTCGACGCCGTCGGCGGCGTGCTCGGCGACCTCGCCGCCCGGCGGGGCCGCGTGGCCGGTTCGGTCGTCCGCGCGGGCACCGCGGTGGTGACGGCGACGGTGCCGCTGGCGGAGCTGTTCGGCTACGCGAACCGGCTGCGGAGCCGCACGCAGGGCCGGGGCACGTTCACCGCCCGCCCTTCGGGCTACGCCCCGGCACCGTGAGATAAGGGTGGCGAGCCCGGAGAACTTCCCGGCTCGCCACCCCGCACGATGTCGTGAACGACTCTTTCAAGTCGTCCGACGACATGAACGAGTCGTTCACGACACGCGGTGCCGCGCTCAGCCGCGGGGGAGCGACTCGAGTCCGGCGAGCAGGCGGTCGACGTCGGCTTCCGTGGTGTACGGCGCGATTCCGGCCCGGACCGCGCCGGTGTCGCCCAGGCCGAGGTGCCGTGAACACTCGATCGCGTAGAAGCTGCCCGCCGGAGCGTTGACCCCGACCGAGCCGAGATGTTCGTACACCGCCTGCGAAGGAACGCCGTCCACCGAGAACAACACCGTCGGCGTCCGGTGCCGCCCGGGCGTGCCGTACCGCGTGACCCCCGGCAGCAGACCGAGACCGGCGTCGAGCCGAGCCAGCAGCGCGTTCTCGTGCGCTTCCACCGCCGCCATCGACTCCACCAGCCGCGAGCGGCGTGAGCCCGCGCCCGGCACCAGCCCGGCGAGGAAGTCGATCGCCGCGGTCGTCCCGGCCAGCAGCTCGTAAGGCAACGTGCCCAGTTCGAACCGCTCCGGGACCGCGTCGGTCGACGGCAGCAGCTTGTCCGGGTGCAGCGTCTCGAGCAGGGAGGGCGCCGCCGCGAGCACCCCGTGATGCGGCCCGAGGAACTTGTACGGCGAGCAGGCGTAGAAATCCGCCCCGAGCGCCGTGACGTCGACCGCCGCGTGCGGGGTCAGGTGCACGCCGTCCACGTACAGCAGCGCGCCCGCGTCGTGCACCTCCGCCGCGATCGCCGGGATGTCGGGGCGGGTGCCCAGCAGGTTCGACGCCGCCGTCACCGCGACCAGGCGCGTCCGGTCCGACAGCAGCGGGCCGATCGGCGCGAGCTCGCCGGTCGCGGGATCGAAGTCCGCCCAGCGGACGGTCGCGCCGGTCTGGACCCACGGCCGGATGTTCGCGTCGTGGTCGAGGCGGGTGACCACGACTTCGTCGCCCGGGCCCCAGTTCCGGGCCAGCGTGCGGGAGAAGTCGTACGTCAGCTGGGTCATGCTGCGTCCGAAGACCACGCCGGCCGGGTCGGCGGCGAGCAGGTCGGCGACCGCCTGCCGGGCTTCGGCGACCACCGCGCTCGCGCGGCGCTCGGCCGCCGTGACGACGCCGCGGTTGGCGATCGCGGCGCACAGCGTGCCGGCCACCGCCTCGCCGACGACGTCGGGGACCTGCGAGCCGCCGGGTCCGTCGAAGTGGGCGGCGCCGCCGTCGAGAGCGGGGAAGTGCTCGCGAATCTTCCGCACGTCGTAGGTCACGGCGCCAGCATGCCTCAAGATCTCCGCAGCGGGGCGGCCGCGGTGGCCGGCACCCGCGGCGGCGCGGGCACGGGCCGCCGCACCGGCGCCGGGGGCCGCAGGTGCTGGCGCAGGCGCTGCGTCGGCTTTTCCACGTAGTTCCAGGACAGCTGCCCGACCAGGTAGGCGGCCGGCACGGCCAGCAGGATCAGCAGCCACACCTGCCGGACCCCGGCGAGGATGAGCAGCTGCTGGATCGGGAAACCCCAGATGTAGGTGCCGTAGCTGCCGTAGACGTACGGCCCGGCGGCCTCCAGCTTCCGCGGCCAGTGCATCGCGAGCGTGATCGCGCCGTAAGCCGCGCTCAGCGCCAGCGCGTACCGGCTCGCCGGCGTCTGGCTCAACCCGAGGTACGCGCCGAAGAGGACGAGCGCCACCCACGGCTTGAGCGGGATCCGGTCGCGGTAGGCGTGCAGCACCATCCCGAGCACGAACGGGACCAGGAACGACACCGTCGACCCGATCGGCACGACCAGCAGCGAGCCGCCCGCCCCGTGGTACTCGAACGTCGCCCGCAGCACGCTGTCGGTGTAGACCATGCCGCCGAGGACGAGGAACAGGACCAGCCGCGGCACGCCGATCAGCACGATCACGCCGACGACGAGCACCAGCCCGTAGCCGAGCAGCTCCATCGGCAGCGTCCAGATCGCGCCGTTCACCGAGAACGGGTACGGGTTTCCGCTGAACACCCCGGGCAGGTCGTGCTGCATGTAGAACAGCACGGTCGTGCCGACCAGGTATCGCCACGTCTGGATGTGCGTCCAGTAGTCGTGCGCCGGCCACGTCGTGACCAGGGGGCCGATGACGAACACCGTCACCAGAAGCACCACGACCAGCGGCGGCATGATCCGCAGCAGCCGTCGCGCGGAGAACCGCCACCACGACGGGTCGCGCGCCCAGCTGTCCTGGATCTGGTAGCCGCTCATCGCGAAGAAGCCCATCAGCGCGATGTACCCGGGGGACATGTGCCAGGACGCGGGGAAGATCGTCAGCCGCTGGGGGTGCAGCAGGGGCATGCTGTGGTCGACGATGACCGTGATCGCGCCGATCATCCTCAGCCACGCGAAGCCGATGTTGGGATTGGCGTGAATTTTTGGCGAGGTCGGCACGGAGCGAGATGCTAGCCCATCCGGTCCTGCCGCTTGAGCCGAACGGTGGAGAAAGTCAGCGTCCGCGGTTGCGCGGGTGTTCGCGCGCCCGGCGTTCGTTGCCGTGCTTGTAGTTGCCGGTCACGCGGGCCATCAGCAGCTGCTGGTCGTCACCCCGCGCCACGGCGGCCAGGAACCGGGCCGCGGCGTTCCCGCGCAGCGTCCCGGCCGGACGGCCGTGGTGAGTGATCGTCACAATGCCGCGTTCGCCGGCTTGGTAGGCGAAGCCGCCCGGAGTCCCCATGCGCCCAGGGTGACACGGGCGGCAACCGGTTTTCCCGGGGTCGATCTCGGGGGATACCCGGATGGTGCCCGGGCCGGGACCCGACAGAATGCCAGTGGTGACCGGAGGGGGACGACGGGTGCGGGACCGGCTGGAGAACAAGTACGTGCTCCTGGGCGCCCACGCGCTCGTGCTCGCGGTGCTGCTCGTGTCGTACAACGACGGCCGCGTGCGGTTCCCGGCCTACCGCGTCGACCTCGACGTCTACCGCCTGGGCTCGGCGGCGTTGCTGCACGGCCGGGCGCTGTACGGCACGCTGCCTCCCACCGGTGACGGCCAGTTCCTGCTCTTCACCTACCCGCCGTTCGCGGCGATCGTGCTGGCCCCGCTGGCGGTGCTGCCGTACTGGGCTGCTTGCCTGGCGCTCACCCTGCTCACGCTCGGGGTGCTCGCCCTGGTCCTGGCGACGGTGCTGCGCGCGCTCGGCAAGCGGTGCGACTGGCGGCGGGTGGCCGTGCTGCTCTTGGCGGCCGAAGTCCTGGAGCCCGTGCTGCGCACGGTGTACGCGGGCCAGCTCGACCTCCTGCTGCTGGCGCTCGTCGTGCTGGACGTCCTGGTGGACACCCCGAAGTGGCCGCGCGGCCTGCTGATCGGCCTCGCCGCCGCGGTGAAGCTGACCCCGGCGGTGTTCCTGCTGTACTTCCTGCTCCGCCGGGACGGCCGGGCCGCGCTGACCGCCGCCGTCACGTTCGTGGCGGCGACTGCGCTGGGGTTCCTGCTGGCCGGCGCGGACTCGGTGCGGTACTGGACCGGGGCACTGTGGGACACCGGCCGCGTCGGCGAGCCGACGTACGCCGGCGACCAGTCGCTGCTGGGGCTGCTGGCCAGAATCGGGGTGCCGGCCCCCGCGCGGACCGCGTGGTGGCTGCCGCTGGTGGCCCTGGTGCTCCTGCTGACCGCGCTGGGCATGCGACGCGCGCTGGCCGCGGGGGAGACGACCGTCGCGCTCGGCCTGAACGCCGTCGGCGGGCTGCTGGTGTCGCCGATTTCCTGGACGCACCACTGGGTCTGGGCCGTGGTCGTCCTGCTCGGCTGGGCGGAGCTGGCCCGCCGCACGCGACGGCGTGGCTTCGCCGTCCTGGCCGGCGTCGGCACCGTGCTGTTCGTGGCCGGGCCGCAGTGGTGGTGGCCACGCGGCGGCGAGGTCGAGAGCCGGTGGAACGTCGTTCAGCAGCTCACCGGCAACGGTTACGTCCTGTTCGGACTGGCGGTGCTGGTCACGGCGGTGCTGGCGCGGTTCCCGCGGCCGGACGACGTCGTCGTCAGCGGCGCCGTCCCGGCCGGCGCCGGAGCCAGCCCCCGCCGAGGATGAGCATCGCCGTGCCGAGGCCGAGGGCGAGGCACACCCCGGCGGTGTTCATCGGCAGGACGTCCTCGAACGCCTTCGGCAGCGGCAGCAGCCCGGCGATCCCCAGCACGGCGTAGCAGGCGCCGGCCACGAGGAGGAACCGGCTCGACAGGCCGGAGGAGCGGGTGCAGAACACCGCGGCGGCGCCGGTCAGCAGGTGCCCGAGCGTCCACGCCGCGGACACCGCGAACACCCCGAACAGGGCACGCGCCGGGCCGTCGCCGACGGTGATCCCCGGAATCAGCTCGCACGCCCCCAGCACGAGGAACAAAAGGCCGATGAGCATTCCTATGCCCTGCACGGGAGCGGGGCCCCGCTTGGGGACCTGCGCTGCGGGTTCGGTGCGCGCCATGGTTTCCGGGTTCCCCGCACACGGCCGTTTAATGCACTCCCGCCCGGTTGTGCCGGACCGGTCCGGGTAACCGGCCCCGATCGCGCCACCGAGGAGGAGCAGACGATGACCGAGTACCGCCACACCGTGACCGCCGACGTCCCGGCCGACGAGCTGTTCGCGTTCCTGAGCCACCCCGAAAACCTGCCCCGCTACTTCCCGGAGATGAAGGTCGCCGAACCGAAGGACGGCGACAGCGTCCACGTCGAGGCCGAGGTGCACGGCGAGCGCGTCGCGGGGGAGGCGTGGCTGCGCACCGACCCGGAGACCCGCTCGCTGTCCTGGGGCGCGGAAGGCCCCGACGACTACCACGGCGAACTGCGCATCCGTGACGACGGCCCGGCCTCCTCCGAAATCACCGTGACGCTGCACAGCGTCCGCGAGGCCGACGGCGACGAGGTCCAGCAGAGCCTCGAGCGCACGGTCGCCGCGATGACCCACGCCGCGACCGCCGACGCCGACGTCGCCGCGGCCGAAGGCCAGGGCGGCTGGACCTCCTACGACGGCAAGGGCTGAGCCATGCGTATAACGCCCTATACGTCCGGGCGTCCGGCCGCTCAGGTCAGGATCGTCAAGACCACACCCACACCGACGATGAGCACGCACGCCGCGATCGTCGTCCGGCGGTAATGCAGGATCAGCGCGGCGAACTCGCGCAGCAGCGCACTCGGCAGGAAGTAGCTCGCCGTCGGGGAACCCGTGGCGTGGAACGGCAGGCCGAGGCGGCGGCACTCCACCGCCGTCCGGAACACGTGGTAGTTGCTGGTCACCGCCACCACCAGCCGCGCGTCGCCCGGGAGGAGCGCGGCCGAGAACCGGAGGTTCTCCTCGGTCGTCCGTGCCCGGTCTTCACGCCGGATCAAGTCGTCCGGCACGCCGTGCTCCCGAAGGTAGTGGTGCATCGCTTCGGCTTCGGTGACCGTCTCGCCGGGTCCCCGCCCGCCGGAAACGACCAGCAGCGGCGGCGTGGTCTCGCGTTGGTGGAGCCGGATCGCGCGGTCGAGCCGCCCGGCGAGCAGCGGCGGCACGCGGTCGCCGTCGACACCGCAGCCGAGCACGATGATCGCGTCGAACCCGCCGCGGCGGCCGATCCGGCTGTACACCACGGAATAGACCAGCAGCGACGCGAACAGGAACCCGAAGTAGCAGGCGAGCACCGCCGCGATGGTCACCAGCGCCGAGCCCCACCGGCCGAGCGGGACGAAGAACAGCACCTCGAGGACGATCATCCCCACGCCGAGGCCGAGCGACAGCAGGTTCCCGGCGCGGTGCCCTTCCCGCCGCCACATCCGCACGCCGTTGACGAGCAACGCGATCGGCAGCACCAGCGCCACGACCACCACCACGACCCCGAGCAGCCCGAACAGCACCGGCGTCAGCCAGTCCAGGTGCAGTGCCGTCCGCAGCAGCCACAACGCGCTGAGCAGCAGCGCGAGGCCGAGCCAGACGGCGTTGCCGAGCCGCCGGGGCTCGGTGGCCAGCCGCACGGCGAAGACGACGAGGGCCACCGCGGCCGCGGCCGGCAGCACACTCCCGGCGACGCTCACCCGGCCTCCCCCTGAACTCCGTCAGGAACCCAACTTAGCCACGTGCGCGATGACGCACACGACGGGCGGGTCGAGGTCGAGGGTTTCGGTGCGGAAGTCCTCGAATCCGGCTGCGCCGAGCAGGCCGGTCAGCTCGTCGGCGGCGGCCGCGGCAGTGGCGCTGGGACAACGGGGCTGCGACACCAAGGCGATGCGCCCGCCGGGCCGCAGCAGCCGGCCGATTTCGCGCAGCCGGGCGGCGGGCTCGGGCCACATGCCGACGGTGTTGACGGCGAGCGCGGCGTCGAACGCTTCTTCGCCGAGGGTCAGGTTTTCGACGGGCGAGCAGACCAGGCGGACCCGCCCGGCCCGGACGGCGGCCCGGTTGCGGCGGCGCGCCTGGCGGATCACCACCGGCGAGTGGTCGACGCCGACCACCAGGCCCCGGGTCGCCCGCGCGGCGAGGGCGGCGACGGCCACGCCCGGACCGCAGCCGAGTTCGAGGACGCGTCCGGCCGGCCGGACGTCGAGAAGTCCCGCGGCCCAGCGGTTCCGGGCGACGTTCGACGAGCGACGGCCCATGATCCAGCCGGCGAGGTGTCCCGCGGCTCCGGACGGCCGGTGGAACTGGGCCAGGCCCCCGTGCCGGGCCCACCACGGCAGGAAGCGGCCCAGCACCTTCTCTGCGATCTCCATGGGGCGAGCGAACCACTTCGAGTAGCCTCGAAGTCAATGTCCGAGCCCACGCAGGCGTCGTTGTCGATCGGCGAGCTCGCCGATCGCACCGGCGTGCCGGCGACCACGCTGCGGTACTACGACGAACTCGGCCTGGTGCGGCCGTCGGCCCGCGCGGCGGGGCGCCGGCGCTATGCCACGTCGGCGGTCCGGCACGTCGGGATGATCGTCTTCCTGCGGGAGATCGGCTTCTCGCTGGCCGAGATCGAACGGTTCATCGCGGGGCCGTCCCGGCGGGAGCTGATCGAGGGCAAGCTGGCCGAGCTGGCCGAGCAGCAGCACCGCATCGAGGTGGCCCGCGCCGCTCTGGAGCACGGACGGCAGTGCCCGGCCGGCGAACCCGTGCGGTGCCCGCGGTTCTGGTCGATCGTCGAAGCCCGGCAGCGCGGGCTGTCGCTCGAGGAAAGCCACGAGCGGGCGCACTGACATGAGCGAGCGGCGACCGGCTTTCGTGCTGCACGAGCACTGGCGCCCGCGGCACCACTTCGACCTCCGGCTGGAGGAGGACGGCGTACTGCGGTCGTGGGCCGTGCCGCGCGGCCTCCCGCCCGATCCGGCGGAGAACCGGCTGGCGGTCGCCGTCCCCGACCACGCGCTCGACCACCTCGCCTACGAAGACGACACGAAGAAGGTCGCCGACACGGGCTGGTGGGAGGAGCACGACCGGACGGCCAAGCGGATCCTGTTCACGTTGCACGGCCGCGCGGGCGCGGTCCGGTACGCCCTGATCCGTACCGCACGCGACTGGCTCCTGCACCGCACCCGCGACCAGCCCACCCCGTAACTCGCGTGACCAGAGGCGGGAGACGGCCCGGATCACGCGAGTTACGCGGTGGCGTAGGAAACCCGGGCCGGGCGCATCGCGCGGTGGGCCCAGTGGCCCAGGACGGCCAGCAGGGCGATCTCCAGGACCATCATCAGGCGTTCCACCAGCCCGGTCGCCACCGTCGGCAGGTGACCGCCGAACACGACGTTCACCGCGAACGGGACGATGAACGGCAGGTAGAACGGGATCGCGGCCAGCGCCAGCCGGCGCGACCAGGTGGCGAACCGCCGCCAGCGCGGGTCGTCGCGGTGCCGCCTGCCCAGCGCCCAGCCGACGACCGGCAGGCTCAGGCACGTCACGGCCGAGGCGTAGAGGTGGATCTTGCCGGTGGCCGTGATCGCACCGCCTTGCGGGTCTTTCGCGAACAGCGCGACCGCCAGGAGGCTGACGCACCACAACGCCTTCGCCGCCACCAGCGCCGGGTTGGCCAGCAGGCCACGGCGGTAGAGCGCCACCAGCAGAAGCGCCGAGCCGGAGCTGGTGAGCAGCAGCGCGCCGTCCCACATCCAGCGGCCGGGGCTCAGCGCGTAGTCGCTCAGCATCGAGCTGACCGGGTCGAGGGGGGCGAGCCGCCGGTCGAGGTGCAGCACGGCGAGGAGGACGACGGCGCCGGCGAAGGCGGCCAGTGCGCCGGGCACGAGCAGGCGGGCGCGCAGCGACGGACGGACGGGTGCGGGACACAGCATGCGGTGAAACACTCCGGGACGGCTCGGCTGGTTCAGGCGGAGCAGCGGACGCTACCCGTGACCATTCCGTGACCATTGCCTACACGCTCGGGATGTGACGCACGACACGGCTCCGCCACGCTCAAGAAGCTCCGCCGCGCTCAAGAAGCTCCGCCGCGCTCAAAAACTCAGTGGTCGCCGTCCTGCGGGATCTCTGCCGAGTCGGTCAGCCGGAGCTTGCGCCGCGCCCGCTGGTAGAACGTCGTCATCCCGAGCCGGACCACCCGCGCCGCGCTCGGCCGGGCGCGCAGGTCCAGGCGGTCGCCGGGGGACACGTAGCCCTCGACCTGGCCGTCGACCTCCACCGCCAGCCGCCCGCTGGTCGGCAGCAGCTCGAGCGTGACTTCGTCGTGCACCGACAGCACCACGCCCCGGCTGTACGCCGAGTGCGGCGCCGCCGGCGTCACCAGCAGCGCCTCGACCGCCGGGCTGGTGATCGGGCCGCCCGCGGAGAAGCTGTACGCCGTCGAGCCGGTCGGGGTCGCCACGACCACCGCGTCGGCCGAGTAGCTCACGAACGGCTGGCCGCCGACGCGGACCGCCACCACCGCGCTCCCTTCGCCGGGCACGCGGACCACCGCGATGTCGTTGAACGCCGTGATCCGGCGCCCCTCCAGCACGGCGTCCACGGCCAGCCGGGGCTCCACCGTGAACTCGTGCTCGTCGATGGCCGAAAGCGCGCCGGGCAGGTCGGGGACGTCGACCTCGGCCAGGAAGCCGAGCTTGCCGAGGTTCACCCCGAGCACCGGCGCGCGCTGGCCGTCGGCGAGCCGCATGGCCCGCAGCATCGTGCCGTCGCCGCCCAAGCTGA
Organism: Amycolatopsis vastitatis; assembly: GCF_002234595.1. GTDB lineage: Bacteria > Actinomycetota > Actinomycetes > Mycobacteriales > Pseudonocardiaceae > Amycolatopsis > Amycolatopsis vastitatis. Next base: position 152,493 of record NZ_NMUL01000008.1, on the reverse strand, counting down.
CCACAAGGTCGGAGCGGCGCCCGAGCTCTTCGGGCGTCACCCCGATCGCGGCGCAGTTCAGCCGGACGATCTCGTCGGAGATGCCGAGGATCTCGATGTTCCGCTTGCCCGCCCAGCCGAGCACGGCTTCGACGGCGGCCGCCGAGTCGCGGCGGGGGTGCAGCACGAGTCCCGCGGAGTGCATGTCAGCGGCCCCTTGCGGGCGCAGTACCGAGCGTCATGCGGTCAGTCTGCCCGCTCCCGCCGATCGCCGCGAGAAACGCAGGGCGCCGTCGTCGAGACGGCCGTGCCGGAGCTTGACGACGTCGTGCGCGTAGCTCATGCCCAGCTGCCAGGGCGCCCGCGAACCGGCCTTCGGGAACTCGCCGATCGAGCGCTGGACGTAGCCGGCGTCGAAGTCGAGCAGCGGCCGCTCGGTGACCGCCGGGTCGTCGTTGACCGGCACGCACTGGTCGTGTCCGGTCCGGTCGAGGTGGCGCAGCAGCCGGACGACGTACTCGGCGACGAGGTCGGCCTTCAGCGTCCACGACGCGTTCGTGTAGCCGATCGTGAAGGCGAAGTTCGGCACGCCGCTGAGCATCATTCCCTTGTAGGCCATGGTTTCCGGCAGCTTCACCGGGTCGCCGTCCACGACGAGCTCGATGCCGCCGAAGGCCAGCAGTCGCAGCCCGGTGGCGGTGACGACGACGTCCGCTTCGAGTTCGCCGCCCGACTCCAGCCGCAGCCCGTCCGGGGTGAACTCCGCGATCCGGTCGGTGACGATCGAGGCGTCGCCGCGGCGGATCGAGCGGAACAGGTCGCCGTCGGGGACCAGGCAGAGGCGCTGGTCCCACGGCTGGTAACGCGGCTTGAAGTGGGTGTCGACGGCGTAGCCCGGCGGCAGCTGCTTCGCCGTCGCCTTGCGGATCAGCGCCTTGACGACGCCGGGGCGGCGCCGGCTGAGCTGGTAGATCAGCGTGCTGACCGCGACGTTCTTCCAGCGCGCGATCGGGTACGCCAGCCGCGGGCCGAGCAGGCCGCGGAGCCGGTTGGCCAGCGTGTCCTCCGACGGCATCGAGAGGATGTAGCTGGGGGAGCGCTGCAGCATGGTCACGTGCGCCGCGCGGCCGGTCATCGCCGGGACGAGCGTCACGGCGGTCGCGCCGCTGCCGATCACGACGACCTTCTTGCCGGTGTAGTCGAGGTCCTCGGGCCAGTGCTGCGGGTGCACGACGGTGCCGCCGAACCGCTCGAGACCCGGGAACTCCGGCGTGTGACCGGATTCGTAGTCGTAGTAGCCGCTGCACAGGTACAGGAACTTCGCGGTGAGCGCCACCGGCTTCCCGTCGTGCACCGCTTCGACCGTCCACAGTGCGTCCTCCGTGGACCATTCCGCGCGGACCACCTTGTGCCCGAAGCGGATGAACCGGTCGATCCCGGCGTCGGTCGCGGTGTCGCGGACGTACCGCAGGATCGACGGGCCGTCCGCGATGGCCTTCGCGTCGGTCCACGGCCGGAACCGGTAGCCGAGCGTGTGCATGTCCGAATCGGACCGGATCCCCGGGTAGCGGAACAGGTCCCACGTGCCGCCGACCGCATCGCGGGCTTCGAGGATCGTGAGCGTCTTGCGCGGGAACGCCGTCCGCAGGTGGTGGGCCGCGCCGACGCCGGACAACCCGGCGCCGACGATGAGCACGTCGACGTGTTCGGTCATGTCACGGCCTCCGTCCGCCGGCGCCGCAGGACGCGGGTCAGCACGGCGTTGTAGTGGGTGGGGGTGACGCGGGCGAGCGCGTCGAACAGGTAGGCGTCGGGCCCGACCAGAATGCGGGCCTTGCCGCGGTCGACCCCCGCGTGGATGACCGCCGCCGCCTTGTCCGGCGACGTCATCGTCATGGCCTCGAACTGGGCGGCCAGTTGTTCCTTGGTGCGCCCCAGCCCTTCGGGGTCGCGGCGCATCCGGGCGTTGCGCGCGATGTTCGTGGTGATGCCGCCGGGGTGCACGGTGATCGCGCGGACAGCGGTGCCGCGAAGCTCTTGCCGCAGCGACTCGGTGAAGCCGCGGACGGCGAACTTCGCCGCGCAGTACGCGCTCTGGTACGGCATCCCGAGCAGGCCGAACACGCTGGAGGTGTTCACGATCGCGCCTTCGCCCTGGGCGACGAGGACCGGCAGGAACGCCCGCGTCCCGTGGACGACCCCGCGGAAGTTGATGTCGTGCAGCCAGTCGTCGTCCTCGGGCACCGCGTCGAGCACGGTCGAGGTCACCGCGACACCGGCGTTGTTGAACACCGCGGCCAGTGGCGCCGGGAGCCACTCGCGGACCTCGGCGGCGAACCGCAGCTGGTCTTCCGCGTCGCGGACGTCGAGGACACGGGTCAGTACCCGGCCGGACAACGCGGCCGCGGCGGCCTTGAGGCCGTCTTCGTCGACATCGGCGAGGGCGACCGGCGAGCCGAGCCGGGACAGCCGGGTGGCCAGGGCCCGGCCGATGCCGGACGCCGCGCCGGTGATCACGACCGGGCGGCCGCTGAGGCTGCGCCGTTTAGGTGCCGATCCGACGGCAGTCACGGCGGAAACCGTGGCCTCGCGCGAATCGGCCGCGGACCGTTTCCGCCTGCTTTCGGTCGGATCGGCACTACGGGGCCGGGACATCGCTGCTCCTCGCGTGCTGGTCGATGAGGTCGAGCACGGCGGGCCACGCGCCTTCGGGCAGGTCGTGGCCCATGCCGCGGACGGTTTCGCGGCGGGCGCCGGGAATCGCACGGGCGGTGGCGGCGCCGCCGGTGGGGTGGACCATCCGGTCGCGGTCGCCGTGGATCACCAGCGTCGGCGCGGTGATCTTCCGCAACAGGGGCGTCCGGTTGCCGGACTTCATGATCGCGGCGAGCTGGCGGCCGACACCGCCGGCGGTCGGGTCGCGGTCCCAGCCCTTCCCGGCCGTGTCGCGCACCCAGGCCTCGTCGAACGGGAAGCCGTGGGAGCCGATGTGGCGGAACATCCGGACGGCGCTTTCGACCGCCTCCTCGCGGGACTTCGGCGGCTTCCCGCCCATCATCCGCAACGTCGAAAGCGCGGGCCGGCCGAGCACGCGCGACCCGGTCGTCGACATGATCGACGTCAGGGTGCGGATCCGGTCCGGGTACAGCGCCGCGGTGGTCTGGGAGATCATGCCGCCCATGGAGACGCCGGCGATGTGGGCGGTCTCGAGGTCCAGCGCGTCGAACAGGCCCACGGTGTCGGCGGCCATGTCCATCAGGTCGTACTGCTGCGGCGGAAACCGCCCCGCGAGCATGCCGAAGAGGCTCGGCGGCCGGAAGCGTGGGTGCGTCGAGCGCCCGGCGTCCCGGTTGTCGAACCGGACGACCTCGTAGCCGCGCCCGGCGAGCTGCGCGCAGAAGGCGTCCGGCCAGCCGTGCAGCTGCTGGCCGAGCCCGGCGACGAGGACGAGGGGCTCGGCGCCGGTGTCCCCGATCCGTTCGTAGGCCAGGGAAATCCCGCGGCCGACGTCCGCGATCCGCTCGGTCAAGAAGCACCTCCGGTCATCCGGCGGCGCACGACCGCGCGGCCGCCCTTGGCCGGGGCGTAGGCGACGCCCCGGGAGTGCCAGCGTTCGCCGGGGCCGGCGGCCGGCACGAGTTCGAAGTCCCGCAGGAGGGTGCGCAGCACGACGGTCATCTCCATCGTCGCGAACGCGGCGCCGAGGCAGCGGCGCGTGCCGCCGCCGAACGGGATCCACTGGTAGAGGTCCGGGCGCGCGCCCGCGAAGCGATGCGGATCGAAGGTGGCCGCGTGCGGGAAGACGGCGTCGTCGTCGTGGATCAGCGCGATGCTGACGAGCACCGCGTAGCCCTTCGGCAGCGTCCACCGGCCGAGCCGGTAGCCGTCCTGCTTGACCTGCCGGGCGGTGAGGTCGATGACCGGGCGGGTGCGCTGGACCTCGAGGATCGTCGCGTCGAGGAGTTTTCCGTCGTCGTCCTTCAGCTCCGCCAGCAGCGCGGGGTGGCGGCGGAGGCGCTCGACCGCCCAGGCCAGCGTGGTCGCCGTGGTCTCGTGCCCGGCGGTGAGCAGGGTGAGGAGCTGGTCGCCGATCTCTTCGCGGGTCAGCTTCGACCCGTCGTCGTAGCGGGTCTGCAGCATCATCGCCAGGACGTCGTCGCCGTCCGGGCGGGCCTGGGCGATCAGCCGGTCGACGACCGCGTCGTACTCGCGGCGCATCCGCTCGAAGCGGCGCCACGGGTTGAAGCGGCCCTTCTTGGGAATCGGCAGCACGGCCAGCCGGGAGCCGAGGGTGACGAACGGCGGCAGCAGTTCGCGCAGCTCGGCGAACTCGGCCCCTTCGGCGCCGAACACCGCGCGGAGAATCGCGTTGAGGGTGATCCGCATCATCGACGGCAGCGTCGCGAACGCTTTCCCGTCCGGCCAGCTCGCCAGCTCACGGACGGTCTCCTCTTCGACGATCTTCTCGTACGCCGCGAGCCGTCGTCCGTGGAACGGCGGCACGAGGAGCTTGCGCTGCCGTTTGTGCTCCTCGCCGGAGAGGGCGAACATCGACCGGGGTCCCAGCACGCGCCCGAGGTTGACCTCGAGGTTGTCGACGAGCTCGGGTCCGGAGGTGAACAGCTGCTTGATCTCGCCGGGATCGCTGATCACGACGGCGTTGCCGAAGATCGGCACGTTCACCGTGAAGGCGTCGCCGTAGCGCTCGCGAAGGCGGCGCATCCCCCGCAGGGGTTGCGTGAGCGCGTAGGCGCCTTGGACGGCACGGGGAGCGCTCGGCCCCGGCGGCAGCGTCACGGGTGGTCCTGTCACGGTCGTCATCGACCCTCCCAGAGGTGGTACGCGAGCGTACCGTCGACACGGTACGCCGGTGTACCATCTCGTTTCAAGAGGAGGGGTATAGCGTGACTTCCGTGGACGTCGACACCCGCCGGTACCGGCAGCGGCTGCTGGACGGGCTGGCCGCGTCGATCACCTCCGGCGGCTTCCGCGACACGACGGTCGCCGACGTCGTCCGCCGCGCCCGCACGTCACGCCGGACGTTCTACGAGCACTTCTCCAGCCGGGAGGAGTGCTTGATCGCGCTCCTGGCCGACGCGAACCGTTCGATGATCCAGCAGATCTCCGAGGCCGTCGACCCGCGTGCGCCATGGAAAGAGCAGGTGCGCCAGGCGATCGAGACGTGGATCGCCTGCGCGGAGTCCGAGCCGGCGATCACGCTGAGCTGGATCCGGGACGTGCCCGCACTCGGCGCGCCGGCCCGCGACCTGCAGCGCGACGCGATGGAGGGGTTCATCGCGATGACCCAGCGGCTGACGGACACGGCGGAGATGCGCGCGGCGGGGATCAGCCCGCCGTCCCGCCAGCTGGCGATCATGCTGCTGGGCGGGTTGCGGGAGCTGATCGCCACCACCGTCGAGGACGGCGGCCGGGCCGGCGACGTCACCGAGCTCGCGGTGCGAGCCTCGATCGCCCTGCTCGGCCCGGCTTAGTCATCGAGCGTCCCGCTACCCCAGTCGAGGCAGTTCGCCACGCGGTCCGGTGCCGAGCGGTGACCACGTGGCCGAACTGTCGGAGCTGCTCCCCACCAGTCGCCCGGGACCGATGCTCACCTCGCCCGTCGGGCCGGAGGACACCTGGTTCAGGCTGGCGGAGAGGTCGGCTTCGACACCGCCGGGGAGCTTGAGCCGGACCAGGAAGGGGAGGACGAAGCCGAGCGCCACCAGGCCGACCAGGATCGGGGTCAGGGTGCTGATCACGACGGTCGTCACCTTGCCAGTGAGGAAGAAGCCCAGCCAGAGCGTGACCAGCAGCGCGCCCGCAACCGCGATCATCGTCGCGCTGCCGGCGAGGCTGTTCCTCGTGATCGCGAGGCTCTCTTCGGCGAGAGCCATCACGCGTCGGGCCTCGATGTGGTCGGGATCGTGGTGCAGGCAGCGCCGGAAGTGATGCAGCGCGCGGCGGCGGTAGAACGGCCGCGCCTGCGCCTGAGGTCCGCTTTCCCCGGCCTTGTACGCCGCGACACCGGCTACATAGTGTGGGTCTGCCTGGTTGGCGGCCAGCTCGATCGCCTGCCGGGCGGTGCTGAGCGCTTCGAGGTGCAGATCGCGACGCTGGGTTTCGTCGCCCCGGCCAATGAGCAGCCGCGCGAGAGCGACCAGGAGCTGCCAGCGCGGTTGGTCGCAGTTCGGACGGCGCAGGGCTTCCCGCAGCACGCGCTCCGCGGCCAGCAGATCGCCCGGCGATTTGATCAGAGCGAGGGACAACCCGATGGCGGCGGCGCCGCGGGTCGGTTCGATGACCAGCGCCTGCCGGAAGTGCCGGGCGGCCCGCCGCGCTTCGGCGGGGTCGTCGGTACCGTCGAGATCACGCTGGAGGTGCAGGGCGCCGAGTTCGATGTGCGCCTGGCTGTCGTACCAGTTGCGTTCCAGCGCCTTGAGCAGCAGGGTCTCGGCTTCCTCGAAGCGGCCCATCTGCGCGAAGAGCGCGCCGAGGTCGACGTAGCTGCCGCCGTACGGGTCGATTTCGATGGACTGGCGGAGGTGGTGTTCCGCCTGGGGGAGGTTGCCCTGCTTGGCGTAGAGAACGCCGAGGCAGGTATGGGCGAGGTGACGTCGTGGAGCGTCGGCGAGCACGTCCAGGCACAGTTGCTCCGCTTCGTCCTCGCCGTTCGGTACCCCGTCGTGCACCAGCGTCCAGGCCAGTCCGATCTTGGCGTTGTTGGATTGGGGATTCTCGGTGATCGCGGCCCGGAACTGCCCTTCCGCTTCTTCGAAGTCGTCCGCGCTGTAGGCGGTCCAGCCCAGGCAATGCAGGGCGTCCGCCCTGCCGCGTTTGCCCACCGCCAAGGTGAGGGCGCGCTCGAAGGCCTGGCGGGCACGAGCCAGCTCACCGCGGTCGCGTAGCACCCAGCCCCATTCGATCACCACGTCGGCGGTGACGTCCTGGCCTTCCAAGCGCGGGGCGAGCAGGCGCTCGGCCTCGCCGAACCGGCCCAGGGAGCGCAGCGCGGCGGACTTCGCCGTCACCGCCCACGTGGACCTCGGCAGCCGAGCCAGGCCGCGGTCGAACCAGGTCAGGGCTTCTTCGTGCCGGTTCTGGACGTCGCAGAGCCTGCCCATTTCCAGCTTCAGCGCCGCGTAGTCGGGTTGCACGTCAAGAGCGGTGGTCAGCGCGGTTTCCGCATCTTCGTACCGTCCGGCCTGCCACAGCGCGTAGGCGTGGTTCAGCCGCAACCAGCCGTCATGAGGATCGATCTCGATGGCCTTTTCGTAGACGGCTATGCCGTCGGCCCTCCGCTCCATCCATTCGTAGACCCGGGCCAGTTCGACGTGCAACTCGGGGTAGTTCGGGCGGCGCTCGATCTCGCCGAGCAGGATCCGCACGGCCTCGTCGTAGCGACGCAGCAGCCGCAGGCGGCCGAGCTTTCCCAGCAGAGCAGCCCGGTCCGTTGGGTGCAGCGTCAGGACCGCTTCGAAGGCCGCGATCGCCTGTTCGTCATCCCCGAGATCGGATCGGATGTTGCCGATGACACGCCGGAACTGGAGATCCGCCGGGAAGCGTTCCACGGCGGTCGCGGCGATGGCGAGAGCTTCCTGGTGTTCCCGGGTGTCCCGCAGCAGGCCGATGCGGCGCTTCAGGACATCGGGATCGTCGGGGAGCCGCCAGAGGATTTCGCGCGCTTCTTCGTATTCGCCGGCGAGGCGAAGGAACCAGCTCAGGTCCAGAGTGAGATTTCGCCTGCCCGGCAGGGCGGCGCACGCTTGGCGGAGGGTGGCGATTGCAGCGGTTTCGTCGCCGTTTTCCTGCTGTAACGTCGCCGTCCGGCTGCGCAGGTTGGCGGCGAACGGATTGAGCTCCATCGCCAGCCGTGCGGTCCGCTCGGCTTCGGCGTGGCGGTTGCGGCGGGCGAGCAGCCGGATACGGCCGATCCACGCACCGACGAACAGCGGCCACCGGCGGTTGGTCTCCAGGTAGAGGTCCAGCGCTTCGTCGATGGCGCCGACTTCTTCACTCAGCAGTGCCTGTTGTTCGACGAGCTGCGGGTCTTCCGGGAGTTTTGTGCACGACTCTGCGAGCAGTTCCCTGGCTTCGTCGTGGCGATAGAGCCATCGTAGGGCCCGGCTGACGTTCACGATGTACAAAGCGTCGTAGGAGTCCAGTTCCGCCGCCCGGCGGAAAGCGGAGAGTGCCTCCTCGTCGCGGTCCTGATCCGCGAACACCCAGCCCAGTTCCCGGTGGAGTCGGGCGTCCCGGGGGCACCCGCGGATCGCTGCCGCCGCCGCGGATTCCGCGGCGGAGAAGCGTTGTACCTGCCTCAGAACCCTGACGAGGCAGTGCAGTGCCGACGGGTTCGCCGGGGCGAGCGAAGCTGCTTTCTCGGCAATGGCGATCGCGGCGTCCGTATCGTCCGCATCCCGGTATCGCCAGGCCTGTTCGATCAACAGCTCGACAGTGTCAGGGCAGGCTTCCAGACCGGTTCGAAGGGTGGAGAGTGCGTCGGCTCGCCGGCCGAGCTTCATCAGGGCGAACGCTCTCCACCGGTAGTGGTCCGCCCGGTGCTGATCGATGGCGATGGCGTGGTCGAACTTCTCCACCGCGCCGGTGAAATCATGACAGCGCCGAAGGATGCCTCCCCAAGTGAGGTACAGGCGGCTCGCCTCCGGCAATTGCTGCGCCGCCGCTTCGGCGTGGCCGAGTGCTTCGTCGAAGCGGTAAGCCTCGCCGAGGGCGTCGATCTTCCGGTAATGCGCATGGACGTATTGGGGCTGTATCTCCACGGCGCGGTCGTACTTCTCGACCGCCGCGGTGAACCGGCCTGCCTTCGCGAGGCTTGATCCCCACGCGACGTACAGTTCAGCGGCCTTGGGGTGGCGCTCCAGTGCTTCTTCGGCCGCGGCCGCCGCGTCCACGGGGCGGTTCAACCCCGTGAGCGCGCGAATGCGGCTTTCCAGCGCCTCGAGATGATCAGGGAAGAAGCCGAGGACCGTTTCGCACTCGTCGAGCAGGTACCGTTCGTCGGAGGTCTCGTCGACGGTCACCCGCGCCCGTGCGATCCGGACCAGGTGAGCTTGGGGGTTCGTCTCGAGAACGGCGTCCGCGGCGGCACGGGCTTCGGTGTACCGCCGTTGTCGGCTCAGCCCGGCCACCCGCCATGCCTGGGCCATCTCGCTGAAGGGATCCAGTTCCGCTGCGCGGGTGAAGTGACCGGTGGCGATTTCCCACCGATCACGATCGAAAGCAATCCGGCCTAGCTCGACGTGCGCCTTGGCCCCGTCGAGGAGCTTTTCGATGGCCCTTTCCGCCTCGGCGTAGCGGCACGCCCGGCGCAGTGTGGTGACCGTTTCCCCGGCATCGGACGCATTCACCGGCGTAGTGGACACCACCGGGCAGGCCGGGCGCTTCGGCCGTTCGGGCGAAGCGGCCCCGGTGGCATCAGCACCACCGGGGCCGCGACGGGTTCCTTACGCGTCCAGGTCCTGGGCGATCAGCTCGGCCAGCGCGTCGACGGACGTCTGGGCGTGGTCGCCCTCGGCGGTCAGCTCGACCTCGTCGCCGAAAGCAGCGCCCAGCGTCATCAGGCCGAGGACGCTGGCCGCGTCGACCGGGTCGCCGGCGACGCCGCCGGTGATCTTGGCGATCCGGACCTTCGCAGGCTGTCCGGCCGCCGTGCGAGCGACCAGGCCCGCGGGCCTGGCGTGCAGCCCGACACTGCTGGCGACGAGCGTGCGGCGTTGGTACACAGTGGACTCCTTCACGCGTTGACGGGCCGGCCGGAGACGGCGGCGGAACGTTCGGTGGCGCGGAAGCGCGCCTGCTTGAGCAGGACCACCGCCCCGGCGGCGACCACCGTGCCGGCCACCAGCGCCACCAGGAACAGCAGCGGGCTGCCGATCAGCGGGACCACGAAGATCCCGCCGTGCGGGGCACGCAGCGTCGCGCCGAACGCCATCGACAGCGAGCCGGTGACGGCCGAGCCCAGCATGATCGACGGGATCACCCGGAACGGGTCAGCCGCGGCGAACGGGATCGCGCCTTCGGTGATGAACGACGCGCCGAGCAGCCAGGCCGCGCGGCCGTTCTCGCGCTCGGCCTCGGTGAACAGCTTCTTGCGCACCGTCGACGCCAGCGCGAGCGCCAGCGGCGGGACCATCCCGGCGGCCATCACCGCGGCCATGATCTGCAGGGACGCCGTCGCACCGGTCGTCAGGCCGCCGACCGCGAAGGCGTACGCCGCCTTGTTGACCGGGCCGCCCATGTCGAAGGCCATCATCAGGCCGAGCAGCGCGCCCAGCAGCAGCGCGCTGGCACCGCTGAGGCTGTTGAGCCAGTGCGTCAACCCGCTCGTCGCGGCGGCGATCGGCTTGCCGACCACGACGTACATCAGCACACCGACCACAATGGACCCGAGCAGCGGGTACACGACCACCGGCATGATGCCGCGCATCGCCTTCGGCACCCGGATCTTCTTCAGCGCCATCACGACGCCACCGGCGAGCAGGCCGGCGACCAGGCCGCCGAGGAACCCGGCGTGGACGGTCACGGCGATCGCGCCGCCGACGAACCCGGGCGCGATGGCCGGGCGGTCGGCCATCGCGAAGGCGATGAACCCGGCCAGCACCGGTACCAGGAAGTCGAACGCCGCGCTGCCGATCTGGAACATCAGCGCGGCCCAGCCGGCGACCGAACCCGCGTCGAAGTGCTCGGTGACCTTCGGCGCGTCGACGATCTTGTAACCGCCCAGGGCGAAACTCAACGCGATGAGCAGGCCGCCCGCGGCCACGAACGGGATGAGGTAGCTGACGCCGGTCATCAGCCACTGGCGGATCCGGGCGCCGGCGCCGTCGTTCGCGCCGACCTTCGAAGTGAGCTCCGGGGTGGCGGGCGCGGCGGCGACGGGCTCGCGGGCCGCGGCCTTGGCGCGTTCGAACAGCCCGGCCGCGTCGTTGATCGCGGCCTTGACCGGCGCTTCGACGATCGGCTTGCCAGCGAAGCGGTCCCGGCCCTGCACGGCGAGGTCCGCGGCGAAGATGACGGCGTCCGCGCTCGCGATGTCCTCGGCGGACAAGGGTTCGGACCCGGCCGAACCCTGGGTCTCGACGACGATCTCGTCGCCGTTGGCCTTGGCGGTCTGCTCCAGCGACTCGGCCGCCATGTAGGTGTGGGCGATGCCGGTGGGGCAGGCGGTGATGGCGACGAACTTCATGGTCAGGCCACCTCCTGGCGGATGTAGGAAGCGAGGGCGTCGGCGTCGGTGGCGTCCAGGAGGTGCTGCTTGAACTCGGCCCGGACGAGCCGGCGCGCGAGGGCGGCCAGGACCTTGAGGTGGTCGCTGCCCCCGCCTTCGGGCGCGGCGATGAGGAAGATCAGCTTCGCCGGGCCGTCCGGCGCGCCGAAGTCGATGCCCGCGGCGCTGCGGCCGAACGCCAGGGTCGGCGTGGTGACCGCGGCCGAGCGGCAGTGCGGGATGCCGATGCCGCCTTCGAGCCCGGTGGCCATCTGCTCCTCGCGAGCGGCGACGTCCTTGAGGAAGACCTCGAGGTCGGTCACCCGCCCGGCGTCGACGAGCCGCTGCGCGAGGCCGCGCACGGCGGCCTGCTTGTCGGCGGCGTCGAGGCCGAGGTCGACCAGGTCGGCGGTGATCAGGTCTGGGGTGGTCATGCGGCGGCTCCGCTGAGGGTGAGGGTCGGATCGGCGTCGAGCACGCGCACCTGGTCGGGGTGCACGTCCTCAGGCGTGGGCATGCGGCTGCCCTCCTGCGTGACCGCGGCGGTGCCGTAGGCGACCGCGGTCCGCAGGGCTCGGGGGCCGGTTCCTCCCGCGTGGAGGAACCCGGCGAGTGCGGCGTCTCCGGCGCCGACGGTGCTGCGCACGGCCACCGGCGGGCCGAGCGCGTGGTGCGTTCCGGTGGCCTCGACGAGCACGGCGCCTCGCGCGCCCAGGCTGACGAGCACGCTGCCGACACCACCGGAGATCAGTTCGTGGCAGAAGGCGACGACGTCGCCGAGCAGCGGCAGCGGACGGCCGGCGAGCTCGGTCAGCTCTTCGAGGTTCGGCTTGAGCAGGTCCGGCCCGCCGGCGCACGCGGCGGCGAGCGGCGCGCCCGAGGAGTCCACGGCGACCTTCGCCCCGGCGTCGCGGGCGAGTTTCGTCAGGCGCGCGTAGAAGTCGTCGGGCACCCCGGCGGGGAGGCTTCCGCAGCACACCAGCCATTCGCCGCGCGCGGCCAGTTCGACGGCACGCCGTTCCAGGGTGGCCAGCTCGGCGGGGGAGATCTCCGGGCCCGGCTCGTTGATCTTCGTCGTGGTCCCGTCGGCTTCGACGAGCGTGATGTTGCTGCGGGTCGACCCGGCGATCGGCACCGCGACGACCGGGACGCCTTCGGGGGCGAGCAGCTCGGCCAGCCGTTCGCCGACCGGGCCGCCGGCGGGCAGCAGCGCTACGGTCGGGGTGCCGGCGGCGGCCAGCGCGCGGGCGACGTTGACGCCCTTGCCGCCGGGGTCGAGCCGGACGGCCGCGGCGCGCAGCACCTCGCCGCGGCGCAGCTCGGCGACCTGCGCGGTCCGGTCGAGGCTCGGGTTCGGGGTCACGGTGACGATCACGCCAGCACCACCTCGGGGCCCGCTTCTTCGAGTTCGGCCACCGCACCGGCGTCGATGCCGCTGTCGGTGACCAGCACGTCGATCTCCGCCAGCCGGGCGAAGCGGCTGAGCTGGTCGGTGCCGTACTTGCTGTGGTCGGCCAGCAGCACCCGCTTGCGGGCGGCGGCGACCACGGCGGCCTTCACCGCTGATTCGGCCATGTCCGGCGTCGTGCAGCCGTGCTCGGCGGAAAAGCCGTTGGCGCCGAGGAAAGCGACGTCGACGAGCAGCCCGTCGAGGGCGTGCAGCGTCCAGGCCTCGACCGCGGCGAGCGTCGTCCCGCGGACCCGGCCGCCCAGGATGTGCAGGGTGATGCCCGGGCGGGTGGCGAGGATCGAGGCGACCGGGATCGAGTTGGTGATCACCGTCAGCTCGTGGTCGGTGGGCAGCAGCGTCGCGAGCCTGCTGGTCGTGGTGCCCGCGTCGAGCAGGATCGAGCCGCGGTCGGGCACCAGGTCGAGCGCCGCGCGGGCGATCGCTTCCTTTTCGGCGGCGTTCGTCTGGTCCCGCTGGGCGACCTCGGGTTCGAAGTCGAGCCGCTCGACCGCGACGGCCCCGCCGTAGACGCGGCGGACGACGCCCTGGCGTTCGAGGACGCCGAGGTCGCGGCGGATGGTTTCGGGGGCGACACCGAGTTCGCCGGCGACGTCGTTGACGTCGACCCGGCCGTCGCGTCGTGCGCGTTGCGCCAGGAGCTGATGCCGTTCGGCGGCGTACATGCCCGTTCCTCTCCGATGTTTGCCCGTTGCCGTTTGATTGTGCCCGTTGTTACCGTACTGTCAATCCCCCGTTACGAGATCCTTTGCTCCCGGAGGTCCCGAATGCAGTTGTCCGGAGTCGGAGTCAGCCCCGGTCGCGTCGACGGCCCGCGCGTCGTCGTAGCCGCTGACCTGCCCGAACCCGCTTCCGTGCCCGCTCCCGTGAACCTCGACGTCGAAGCGGGCAAGATCGGGCAGGCGGCCACATCGGTGGCGGCCGTGTTGTCCGATCGTGCCCGTTCCGTGTCCGGAGATGCCCGGTCGGTCCTGGAGACGACCGCGGCGATGGCGTCCGATCCGGCGTTGCTCGCCTCCGCGGAGAAGCTCGTCCTCGAGCGTTCGCTTCCGGCGCCGCGCGCGGTGTGGGAGGCGGCGGGGGAGTTCATGGCGGCGCTGCGGGCCGCGGGCGGTTACCTGGCCGAGCGCGCCCGGGACGTCGCCGACGTCCGCGACCGGATCGTCGCGGCCCTGCTCGGGGTGACGCCACCCGGCGTCCCCGAGCTGACGTCGCCGAGCGTGCTGGTGGCGCGCGACCTCGCCCCGGCCGACACCGCCGGGCTCGACCCGGACCTCGTGCTCGCGCTGGTCACATCCGAAGGCGGCCCGACGAGCCACACCGCGATCCTGGCACGGGCACTGGGAATCCCGGCCGTGGTCGCGTGCGCCGGAGTCCTGGACCTGGACAGCCCCGGCCTGACGGTCGACGGTTCCGCGGGCACGGTTTCCCCGTCCGACGGCAAGGTCCGGGCCTCGGCCCGGACGCCCAAGGCGACCTGGGACGGCGTCGGACGGCTCGCCGACGGCCACCGCGTGAAGCTGCTGGCGAACGTCGGATCGGCGGCGGACGCGGTGGCCGCGGCTTCGGCAGGCGCCGAGGGAATCGGGTTGTTCCGCACGGAGTTCTGCTACCTCTCGGCGGCTTCGGAGCCGACGGAGGCCGAGCAGCGGGCGGCCTACGCGGCGGTTCTTGCGCCGTTCGCGGGGAAACCGGTCGTCGTCCGGACGCTGGACGCCGGTTCCGACAAGCCCCTGGCGTTCCTGCCGATGGGCGAGGAACCCAACCCGGCGCTGGGCGTCCGCGGCCTCCGGGTGGCGTTCGACCGCCCGGAGCTGCTGGACCGCCAGCTGTCCGCGATCGCGTCGGCGGCCGCCGACACGGGCGTCGAGCTGTCGGTGATGGCCCCGATGGTGGCGACGGCGGAGGAAGCGGCCTGGTTCGCATCCCGTGCCCGCGCGGCGGGAATCGCCCGGGCGGGCGTGATGATCGAAATCCCGGCGGCGGCGTTGTGCGCTGCTTCGATTCTCGCGGAGGTCGATTTCGTGTCGCTGGGCACGAACGACTTGGCGCAGTACGTCTTCGCGGCGGACCGCCAGCTGGGCGCGGTGGCGGCGTTGAACGACCCGCACCAGCCGGCGTTGCTGCGCCTGGTGGGCATGGTGGCTTCGGCGGGCGCCGAGGCGGGCAAGCCGGTGGGCGTGTGCGGCGAGGCGGCGGCGGACCCGTCGCTGGCGCCGATCCTCACCGGGCTGAGCGTGACGTCGCTGTCGATGAACGCGGTCGCGCTGGCGGGCGTGGGCGCGGCGTTGCGTGAGGTGGACCTGGAAACGTGCCGAGCGGCGGCCGCGGACCCGAACGGCGACACCGGTGCCCGGTCCGGGAACCGGGCACCGGCGCGAGTCAGTCCGCTTCCGGGAAGTGGATGTCGGTGACGTGGACGTCGACGACCTCGACGTCGAGACCCAGGTACTGCTCGACGGCGTCGATCACCGCGACGCGGATCTGCTCGCCCAGTGCTTTGACCGCGTGGCCGAACTCGACCACCACGGGGATGGTGACCCAGGCGACGTCGTCGGCGAGCTCGACCGTGATGCCGTCCTCGGCGACGCTGTGCACGCCCTCGGTCTGGGCAGCGATCCGCACGACGATCTTGCCGACCACGCCGTCGGCGATCGTGGTGCTGCCACGGTTCCCCGCGGCGGGCCGGGCCGCGGGCGCGTCGGCTTCGGCGACGGGCTCGGCCGCCACGACCGGTGCGGCTTCGACAGCAACTGGCTCGGCGTCCGCAACCGGCTCGGCTTCCGCCGCTTCGGCGACCGGCTCGGCTTCGGCAACGGGCTCGGCTTCGACGACCGCTTCGGGAGCGGTCACGTTCGCGTCCGTGTCGTCCTCTTCGGTGTCCTCGGCGACCGCCTCCTCGTCGGTCCCGGTGACGTCCTCGTCGCTCGGCTCGGTCGCTTCGGCCGCGTCGTCGCCGGACTCGTCATCGGAGCCGTCCTCGGCCTGGTCGCTGTCGACGGCTTCGTCCTCCGCGGTTTCCGCGGTGGTTTCCGCTTCGGGTGCGGATTCCGTCTCCTCGACGACGATTCCCGCCTCGTCGGTCGCGGGAGCGCTTTCCGCGGGCGCCTCGGCGACCTCCGGTGCCGGCTCTACGGTGCCGTAGGCGTACCCGCCCGAGCCGGTGTTTTCGTTCTTGGGACGGCCGAAGATGCTGTTGATGACGTCGGACATGGGATCCCTTTCCGGGAGCGACGAGTACCTGTGGGGACAGCAGACGGCGACATGATAGGGGGCGGCCCGTGACCTGCGTCACGGGCCCCCTGTCTTCGAGACTCGCTTGTGTCCCAACAGATGTCCGGCGCTCGCCGGGTGATCACCGTCCGTCAGGCCGGGTTCGGCGATCGGTGATCAGGCGAAGAAAATCACGTCCGGAAATTGTCGTCGTTGTGGCACTCGGCCATTTCTAGCCGTCATTCCGGAACAATGCGAGCGGAACGCTCGACCCGATCGCCCGGTAACCGTCCGGGTTCAGGTGCAGGTGGTCGCCCACGTCGTAGGCCGGCAGCAGCTGGGACGGCTTCGCCGGGTCGCGGGTCACCTTGTCGAAGTCCAGCAGCGCGTCGAAGTGGCCCGGCTGGCGGATCCACGCGTTCACCTGCTGACGCGCCGCTTCGCGCTCCGGCGAGTCGTAGCCGGTGTTGCCGCCGAACGCCGTGATCGTCGCGCCGTAGACCTGGATGTCCTGGGCGTGGGCGCGGGTGATGATCTGGTCGTAGGCGTCGATCAGGGCGGCGGCCGTCTGGGAAACGGTGGCCGGGGAGGCCGTGCCGATGTCGTTGACGCCTTCGAACACGATCGCCCACGACACCCCGCTCGTGGCCAGCAGGTCGCGGTCGAGGCGGGCCAGCACGTTCGGGCCCAGGCCGTCCTGCAGGACGCGGTTGCCGCCCGCGGCCTGGTTCACCACGGACACCTTGTGCAGCCGGGCGGCCAGCACGTTCGGCCAGCGGTCGTTGCCGTTGGTCGTCGAGCCGCGGCCGTCGGAGATCGAGTCGCCGATCACCGCCACCGCCGACGCCGGCGACAGCACCTCGACGCCGCTGAGGAAGTACCAGTGGTCCACCGGGGTCGCGCCCGGCAGATCGAGCGCGGACACCTGGTTGCCCGCCAGCAGATAGGACGTCGTGCGGGAACCCGGGTGCGAGGTGATCGACGTCGACGCCTGGCCGTTCGCCAGGTACGCCGTCACCGAGATGTTCTCCAGCGGCCGCACCGGGAACGGCAGCGGGTCCGACACGACCTGCGCGCCCTGCGGGACGATCGTCGACGGCTTGCCGTGGAACGTCACCGGCAGCACGCTGCCCGGGACCACGGCGGAAACCCCGGCGGCGCCGGAAACCGGGCGTGCCACCGACACCGCGGTCAGCGGCAGCGGTGCCCCCCCGAAGGCGTTGGAGAACCGCAGGCGGATGCGGGGCCCGCCGGCCGTCACCTGCGCCGTCTCGCGCAGGGACGCGTTGTCGAGCACCCGGTCGGTTCCGGTGAACGGCGCCGGGGGCATGTTGCCGGGCTCGGTCAGCTGCGGCATCGACGTCCACGTCGCCACCCAGTGCGAGGGCGCGGGACGCCCGGAAGCCCCGACGAACAGGGCGGTCAGCACGGCCAGGAAGAAGATCACCAGAGGACGCTTCATAACGAGAACTCCGGAGTCAGGACCCGGTCGAAGCCGACGGCGCGGCGCGGCCCGGTCAGCGTGCAGTGCAGTGTCGTGACGATCTGTTCGCTCGACGTCCCCACCCGCAGCTCGACGTCGCCGGGCTCGACCAGCCGCTGCCCGGCGCGGCCGGTGTAGGACGTCAGGTCGGCGTGCAGGCCGATCTCGAGCACCGAGGTTTCGCCGGGGGCCAGGGAAACGCGGCGCGCCGCGATCAGCTGGCGCTCCGGGCGCGCCACCTCGGCCACCGGGTCGTGCAGGTAGACCTGGACGACCTCGGAGGTTTCGCGCTGGTGGTCGTTGCGCAGGGTCACCCGGACCCGGCAGACGCCGTCCGTCGGCCAGAGCGAACCGGTCGCGCTGACGTCCAGCCACGTCGCCGGCGCGTAGGACAGGCCGTGCCCGAAGGGGAACAGGGGAGTGGGATCCACTGTGCTCACTTCGCTGCGCTGACCCAGCGGCGCCGCCAGGTACGTCGACGGCTGGCTCGCCCCGGCCGCCGGGAAGCTCACCGGCAGCCTGCCCGCCGGGTCGATCTGTCCACTGAGGACTTCCGCGAGCGCGGGCGCGCCCTCTTCGCCGGGGTAGAAGCCGCTCACCACCGCGGCGAGCCGCGGCAGCTGCCGGGAAAGCTCGTACGGCCGTCCGGACAGCAGGATGAGAACCACCGGCTTGCCCGTGTCCAGCAGGGCGTCCAGCAGCTCCTCCTGACGGCCCGGCAGCCGCAGGTCGGGCGCGTCGCAGCCTTCGCCGGACGTCCCGCCGCCGAACAGCCCGGCCCGGTCGCCCAGCACCGCCACGCACACCGAGGCGTCCGCGCACGCGGCCACCGCTTCGGCGATGCCGTCGTCGCCGCCGCCGGTGACCGGGCAACCCAGCGCGTAGGTCACGTCGAAGGACGCCCGCAGCGCCTCCACCACGGTCGGCACGGTGACGCCGAACGGGACGTCGGGGTGGTGGACGCCGACGTGCAGCGGGAAGGAGTAGCAGCCGAGCATCGCGCCGGCGGCGTCCGCGCGCGGACCCACCACGGCGAGCCGCGCGCCGGGGGACAGCGGGAGCGTCCCGTCGTTGTGCAGCAGCACGATCGAGCGCTCGGCGACCTCACGCGCGAGCGCCCGCGACTCGGCGTCGTCGAGGTCGATCTCCTCGGGGACCTCCGGTGCCCAGTCCGCGTCGAGCAGGCCCAGTTCGCACTTCTGCCGCAGCACGCGTTCGAGGGCACGGTCGACGGCGGCGGCGTCGACCGCACCCCCTTCCACCGCGGCGAGCAGTGGCTCGCCGTAGCAGTCCATGGTGGGCAGTTCCACGTCGATGCCCGCGGTCAGCGCCTGCCCGGCGGCGTCGCCGCGGTCGGCCGCGACGCGGTGCAGCCGGTGCAGGAACGCTACCGAGAAGTAGTCGGAGACCACCGTGCCGTCGAAGCCGTAGGTGTCGCGCAGCAGGCCCGTCAGCAGCGACGGGTCGGCGGCACCGGGGACGCCGTCGATGTCGGTGTAGGTGTTCATCACCGACCGGGCTCCCGCGCGCAGCGCCAGTTCGAACGGCGGGAGCAGGACGTCGGCGATTTCGCGTGGCCCGGCCGAAACCGGCGCGAGGTTGCGCCCGGCGCGCGAGGCCGAGTACCCGACGAAGTGCTTGAGCGTGGCGACGATGCCGGCCGACTCCAGGCCGGCGACGTACGCGCTGCCGATCGTCCCGACCAGGTACGGGTCCTCGCCGATGGTCTCCTCGACCCGGCCCCAGCGCAGGTCGCGGGCGACGTCGAGGACCGGCGCGAGCCCCTGGTGCACGCCCAGTGCGCGCATGGTCCGGCCGATCCGCTCGCCCATCCGGCGGACCAGGTCCGGGTCGAACGTCGCGCCCCACGACAGCGGAGCCGGGTAGATCGTGGCCTGCCACGCGGCCAGCCCGGTCAGGCACTCCTCGTGCACCACCGCGGGAATCCCGAACCGGCCGCTGGAGACGATCTGCCGCTGGGTGCGCGCCAGGCTGCGGGCCCCGATCACCGGGTCGACCGGCCGGGTGCCGAAGACGCGGGTCAGTTGCCCGATGCCGTGGCGGACGAGGTCGTCGAAGTCGACCGCCGGGTTTTCGAAGTCGTGCTGGTGCGGCGCCACTTCACCGGCGGAGTCGATGCCCACCCAGATGCCGTAGAGCTGGGCGAGCTTCTCGCGCAGGGTCATTCGCGCCATCAGGGCGCGGACTCGCTCGGCGGGGTCGGCCGCGGGGTCGCGCCACGGCTCTTCAGCCGTGGTGGGCTGCGTGGTCAAGGCTTTCCGCCCTTCGTCTAAGAGGAGGTCAGGTGAGGGCACGCGTCGAGCGCCGCACGACCAGGCCGGTGTCGAGCGTGACGTGCGTGTGCCCGACCTCGTCGCCGTTGATCAGCGCGATGAGCATGGCGATCGCGCGGTGGCCCATCTCGCGGATCGGCTGGTTCACCGTGGTGAGCGGCGGGCTGCAGAGCGCCGACTCGGGCACGTTGTCGAACCCCACCACGGAAAGGTCGTCGGGCACCGAGAGCCCGAGGTCGCGCGCCGCGCCGACGGTCGCGATGGCCGAGATGTCGTTCGCGGCGAACACCGCGGTCGGCCGGTCCGGGCCGGTCAGCAGGGCGTGGGCCGAGGCCGCGGAGACCTCCGGGTCGTAGGCGCCGATCCGGATCAGGTCGTCGTCCGGGGCGATGCCCGCGCCCGTCAAAGCCCGCAGGTACCCGGTTTTCCGCAGTTCGGCGGACTGCAGGTCGGGACGGCCGGCGAGGAACGCGATCCGCCGGTGGCCCAGGTCGAGCAGGTGCTCGGTCGCCAGCTGGGCACCGCGCAGGTTGTCGGAATCGATGGTCGGCAGGTGCGAGGGCCCGGTGTGCGGGTCGACCGCGACGACCGGTGTGCCGGGCACGACCTCCAGCGAGACGGTCGGCGTGACCAGCACGGCGCCGTCGACCAGGGTCCCGCTCAGCCGGGACAGGTAGCGCTTCTCCCAGCCCACCGGGTCGCCGGTGCGCCCGCCCGCGGAGTAGACGACGAGTTCGAACCCGCTGCCGCGGATGGCGTCCGCGGCTCCCTTGAGCAGCTCGGTCGAGAACGGTTCGAGGTCGGCGACCAGGATCCCGATCACGTTCGTCCGGTGGTTTCTCAGGCTCTGCGCCACGAGGCTGGCCTCGTAGCCGAGTTCTTCGATCACCGCACGGACTCGCGCGAGCGTCGCGGCGGAGACGCCATAACGCTCGTTGATCACTTTGGAAACCGTGGCCACCGAGACGCCGGCCCGGGCCGCGACGTCACGGATGGTCACCCTCGAGCTGGGCTGCATCGGCTCAGACTAACCGTGGAAAACGTTATCGACAACGATTGACATCCCATTTGCCCCCGGAGCAGACTCTTCGCCAACCCGGGCGCTGTGACGCCCCGTCCAACTCGGCCGAAGTCGTCAGGAGTGGACCCACGATGTTTGTGAAACGCCGGATCACCGTTCTCGCCGCCCTGGCGGCCGTAGCCCCGCTCGCCCTTTCCGCGTGCAGCGGAGGGAACGACACACCCGCGCAGCCGACCGGCCCGGTCACCCTGACCTGGTGGCACAACGGCACCACCGACCCGATCAAGTCGATCTGGGAGAAGGTGATCGCGGACTACCACCAGGCGCACCCCGACGTCACGATCAAGGCCCAGCCGCTGCAGAACGAGGACTTCGGCACCAAGGTCCCGCTCGCCCTGCAGTCGGCCGAGCCGCCGGACATCTACCAGTCGTGGGGCGCCGGTGACCTGGCTTCCCAGCTGACCTCGGGCAAGGTCGCCGACATCACCGACTTCACGAAGTCGTGGATCACCCAGACGACCGGCAAGTTCGGCGAGAACTGGCAGGTCGACGGCAAGCAGTACGGCGTGCCGTTCGAGCAGCACTTCGTCGGCTTCTGGTACCGCAAGGACCTCTTCCAGCAGGCGGGGATCACCACCCCACCGAAGACCATGGACGAGCTGAACGCCGCCGTCACCCAGCTGAAGGCCAAGAACATCGCGCCGATCTCGGTCGGTGGCAAGGACCGCTGGCCGGATGCCTTCTACTTCAACTACTTCGCCGTCCGCGAATGCTCGATCGACGTGCTCAAGAGTTCGGTGAAGGCGGTCAAGCTCGAGGACCCGTGCTGGACGAAGGCCGGGCAGGACCTCAAGAACTTCCTGGCCACGCAGCCGTTCCAGACCGGGTTCGCCGGCACGCCGGCCCAGCAGGGCGCGGGCAGCTCGGCCGGCCTGGTCGCCAACGGCAAGGCCGCGATGGAGCTGCAGGGCGACTGGGAGCCCGGCACGATGTCGTCGCTGACCGACGACAAGCAGCTCGACTCGAAGGTCGGCTGGTTCCCGTTCCCGTCCGTCGCCGGTGGCCAGGGCGACCCGTCGGCGGTGCTCGGCGGCGGTGACGGTTTCGCTTGCACCACCCGCGCGTCGAAGGCGTGCGCGGACTTCCTGCAGTACCTGGGCAGCGAGCCGGTGCAGACGCAGCTCGCCGCGCAGGGGGCCGGCCTGCCGGTCAACACCGTCGCCGCGAAGTCGCTGAAGACCGACACGCTCCGCGAGGTCTACGACTACGGCACGAAGGCGCCGTACCTGCAGATGTACTTCGACCGGGCGTTCCCGACGGCGGTCGGCGCCGCGCTGAACGACGCGGTGGCCAACATGTTCGCCGGCCAGGGCACCCCCGAAGGCATCGTGACGGCCGTCAACCAGGCCGCGGCGGGCAACAAGTGACGACGGCGACGACCCCGGTGCGGACGGCGGCGCGGCCGTCCGCACCGGCGGTCACCGCCCGGAAGCACCGGCCCGGCCTGCGCAAGCGGCTCGAGCTGGCGGTGCTGCTCGGGCCCGCCCTGCTGCTGTTCGCCGGGTTCGTCCTGGTGCCGATCGGGATCGCGGCGTTCTACAGCGTCTTCAACTGGAACGGGTTCGGCCCGCTCGACGACTTCGTCGGGTTCAAGAACTACTCCGACGCCTTCGCCGGCTCGGTGTTCCAGCGCGCCATCGTCCACAACCTGATCATCGCCGGGCTGTCGATCGTGGTGCAGCTGCCGCTGTCGATCGGGCTGGCGCTGCTGCTCAACCGGAAACTGCGGGGGCGCGCGGTGCTGCGCGCCCTGGTGTTCGCCCCCTACGTCCTGTCCGAGGCGATCACCGCGGTCATCTGGTCGCTCATGCTGCAGCCGAACGGCTTCGCCGACCGGGTGCTCAGGAGCGCCGGGCTCGGCGGGCTAGTCCACAACTGGCTGGCCGACCCGGGCATCGTGCTCTACACCCTGTTCGCGGTGATCACCTGGAAGTACATCGGCTTCGGCATCATCCTGCTGCTCGCCGGCCTGCAGGGCGTACCCACCGAACTGCGCGAGGCCGCGGCGCTCGACGGCGCTTCGGCGTGGCAGACCACCTGGCACGTGGTGCTGCCGCTGCTCGGGCCGACCATCCGGATCTGGATCTTCCTGTCGGTGATCGGCTCGCTCCAGCTGTTCGACGTCGTCTGGATCATGACGACGGGCGGCCCGGCGAACGCGTCGACGACGATGGCGACCTACCTGATCGACCACGGCTTCAAGCGCTACGAGTTCGGGTTCGGCTCCGCGGTGGCGGTGATCCTGTTCGTCATCTGCTTCGTGTTCGCCCTGCTGTACCAGCGGTTCGCGCTCCGCCGCGACACCCAGGGGGCCCTGACCAGGATGGTGGGCTGATGCGGTCCGGCAAGTTCGGCCTGTCGATGGGCTACCTCGCGGCGATCGTGGTGGTCGGCGTGACCGTCGTGCCGCTGCTGTTCGTGGCGCTCGGCGGGTTCCGCACCAACGGTCAGATCAACAACGACCCGGCCGCGCTGCCGGGACCGTGGGTGTTCGACAACTACGCCTCGGTGCTCGGTTCGAGCGCGTTCTGGACGTTCCTCGGCAACAGCGCGCTGATCGCGGTGATCGCCACCGCGCTCGCGGTCGGGCTCGGCTCGATGGCCGGGTACGCGCTTTCGCGCTACCAGTTCAAGGGCCGCGAGGCGTTCTACACGCTGTTCACGCTCGGCCTGCTGTTCCCGATCGGCGTGGCGACGCTGCCGCTGTACCTGTGGCTGCGCCAGCTGGGCCTGCTCGAGAGCTTCTGGGGCGTGGCGATCCCGGAGGCGGCGTTCTCGCTGCCGGTGACGATCGTGATCCTGCGCCCGTTCATGCACGCGATCCCCGGCGAGATCGAGGACGCGGCCGTGCTCGACGGCACCACGCGGCTCGGGTTCTTCTGGCGCATCCTGCTGCCGCTGTCGACCCCGGCGCTGACCACGGTCGCCGTGCTCGCCTTCGTCACCAGCTGGAACACCTACCTGCTGCCGCTGCTGGTGTTCAACGACTCCGGGCACTTCACGCTCCCGCTCGGCGTCGCGATGTTCCAGTCCGCCTTCTCCCAGGACACCGCCAGGGTGCTCGCGTTCACCGCCCTGTCGGCGATCCCGGCGCTCGCGTTCTTCGTGCTCGCCGAACGGCGCATCGTCGGCGGGTTGACCGGATCCGTGAAGGGCTGACTCAGGAGGTCTGCCGTGCCGTCCGAGGTACACCGTCGTGCCTTCCTGCAACTACTCGCGCTGGCCGGTGCGGCGGGGTCCGTCGCCCTGCCGGGCCTGGCCGAAGCCGGAACCGGATTCCCGTTGGTGTCGCGGGGAAGGGCCGCGACGATCGTGGTCGGTTCGGCTGACTTCCCCGGCGTCCGCCGGGTCGTGGGCGACCTGGCCGCGGACATCGAGCGCGTCACGGGCGTGCGGCCCGCGGTGTCGTTCGACGTCGTCCCCGCGCAGGGCCCGGTCGTCGTGGTCGGCACCCTCGGCCACAGCCCGCTGGTCGACGGGCTGGTCGCGGCCGGCAAGCTCGACGTCACCGGGATCGCCGGGAAGTGGGAGACGTCGCTGAGCCAGGTCGTCGACGGACGGCTGGTCCTCACCGGCAGTGACCAGCGTGGCGTGATCTACGGCGTCTACGAGGTCTCGCGGCGCATCGGCGTCTCACCCTGGTACTGGTGGGCGGACGTCCCGCCGCGGCGGCAGGCGGAGCTGCACCTGCCGCGCGAGCGGTTCAGCCTGGGCACCCCGCACGTGAAGTACCGCGGGTTCTTCATCAACGACGAAAACCCGGCGCTCGGCACCTGGGCCCCAGCCTACTTCGGCCCGGGCCAGGCGCCCGGGTTCCCCAACGGCTTCAACCACCTGTTCTTCGCCAAGGTCTTCGAGACCATGCTGCGGCTGCGGGCCAACTACCTGTGGCCGGCGGTGTGGGGGCGGGCGTTCGCCGAGGACGACCCGCTCAACCACGCCACGGCCAAGGAGTACGGCATCGTCATGGGCACCTCGCACGAGGCGCCGATGATGCGCGGCATTGAGGAGTGGAACCGGCACGCGGTCCCCGCGGTCCGCGACGCGGCTGGGAACATCACGACACCGGGGCACGACCCGTACGGGGGCACGGGGGAGTGGAGCTTCCGCCGCAACGGCGAGGCGATCAAGGCCTACTGGACCGACGGGATCCGCCGGATGGTCCGCGAGGACTTCGAAGGCGTCGTCACGCTCGGCATGCGCGGCAACGGCGACGTCGGCCTGCCCGACGGCGACGGCATCGAGCTGATGCGGGAGATCATCGCCACCGAACGGGAGATCCTCGCCCGCGAGACCGGCCGCGACCTCACGACGGTGCCGCAGGTCTGGACGCTGTACAAGGAAGTCCAGCGCTACTGGGCGAAGGGCCTGCGGCCGCCGGACGACGTCATCGTCGTGTTCACCGACGACAACTGGGGCAACATCCGCAAGATGCCCGACCTGTCGCTGCCGCCGCACCCCGGCGGGTACGGGCTGTACTACCACTTCGACTACGTCGGCGGCGGCCGCAACTACAAGTGGGTCGACACCGCGCTGCTCGCGAACACGTGGGAGCAGCTGCACCAGGCGTTCGCCTACGGCAACGACCGCCTGTGGGTGGCCAACGTCGGCGACATGAAGGGCAACGAGCTGCCACTGCAGTTCTTCCTCGACTACGCCTGGGATCCGGCGGCGCTGCCGGTCGAACGACTGTCCACGTGGGAACGGTCATTCGCCTCGGAGAACTTCGGTGCGGCGCCGGCTTCGGACATCGCCGGGGTGCTGCACGACTACGGGCGGCTGCAGTCGCGGCGCAAGCCGGAGCTGCTCAACCGCCGCATCACCGTCGACCCGGCCCAAGACCCGGCCACCGCCGCGGCGATCACCTACGACGACCAGATGACGCCGTTCAGCCTGGTCAACTACCGCGAGCTGGACACGGTCACGCAGGAGTGGCAGGACCTGGCGGCGCGGTCGGCGAAGATCGCGGCCCGGATCCCGGCCGCGTACCGGGACGCCTTCTACGAGCTCGTGCAGTACGAAGTCCAGGCGACGGCGAACCTGTACGCGCTCCGGCGGGCCGAGTTCACCAACCTGTTCTACGCCGCGCAGGGCCGGGCGTCGGCGAACGCGCTGGCCGCCGTCACCGAAGCCCGCTTCGCCGACGACCTGGCCATGGCGGAGAAGTACAACACCGGCATCGTCGGCGGCAAGTGGAAAGGCTTCCAGACCCAGCCGCACATCGACTACGGCGACGTCGCCCGCTACGGCCCGAACGCGCCGTGGCAGCAGCCGGAGAAGGACAACGTCGCGTTGCCGGACGTCATCTTCCCGGCGGTTCGGCGAGTCGAACTGCCCGCCGCGGCTTCGCTCGGTGTCGCCGTCGACGGCTCGGAGCAGTGGTGGCCGGCTGCCCCCGGCCGTCCGGCGCTGCCGGAGTTCAGCCCGTACCAGAGCGCGCCGCCGCAGTACATCGACGTCTTCAACCGCGGCCGGGAACCTTTCCGCTGCACGGTTTCCGGCGGAGCGCCGTGGGTGCTGGTCGAGCCGCGCGGCGGCCGGGTGACCGAGGAGCTGCGGATGACCGTGCGGATCGACTGGGCCCGGGCACCGAAGGGGACCACGACGGTCCCGGTCACGGTGTCGGGCGCGGGCGCTTCGGTGGTGGTCGACGCGGTCGTGCGCAACCCGTCGCTGCCGCCGTCTTGGCGACGCGGGTTCATCGAGGCCGGCGGCTACGTGTCGATGGAAGCCGAGCACTGCAGCGCGAACATCGGCGCGGCGGACGTCTCGTGGCGGCGCATCCCGGACATCGGCCGGACCGGCGCGGGCATGACCCCGTTCCCGGTGACGGCGGCGAGCCGGGCGCCGGGGGCCGGGCCGCGGCTGGAGTACCGGATGACGCTGTTCACGACGGGGCCGGTCACGGTGTGGGCGTACCTTTCCCCGCGCAGCAACGTGCTGCCGGGCGACGGGCTGAGGTACGCGGTCTCGTTCGATGACGCCGAACCGCAGGTCGTGAACATCACGAAGGCCACGGGTGCCGACGACACCTCGATGAACCGCCAGTGGGAGCGGACCACTTCGGACAACGTGAACCTGACCTCGACGCGCCACGTCGTCACGGCGCCGGGCCCGCACGTGCTGAAGTTCTGGATGGTCGACCCGGCGGTGATCGTGCAGAAGCTGGTGGTCGACACGGGCGGTCTGCGGGCGAGCTACCTCGGGCCGCCGGAGAGCGTGCGATGGCCCTGGTGAGCGGCTTGCGGCCGGCGACCGGGCGTGGTTCCGCGGCGGCCGGCCGGCGGCCGGCCGCCGGGCTGCCTCGCTCAGCCCGTCAGCGCCCGGTAGGCCTGGTGGGCCGGCGCCGCGGTGCTGTGCCGGATCACCAGGCTCGTCGCCAGCTCCAGCCGGTGGCTCTCCGGGTCGACTCCGCGGGCCAGCGAAATCGCCAGCCGGGCACCGGCCGCCGCCATCTCCTGCAGGGGCTGGCGGATCGTCGTCAGCTCCGGGGTCAGCCAGCGGGCGATCGGCAGGTCGTCGAAACCCACCACCGAAAGGTCGTCCGGGATGCGCAGCCCCGCGTCGCGCGCGGCCTCGTACACGCCGAGTGCCTGCAGGTCGCTGCCGGCGAACACCGCCGTCGGCCGGTCGGGGAGGGTGAGCAGTGATGCCAGCTCCCGGTAGCCGGACCGGACGTGGAAGTCGCCGCGGCGCACCAGCG
The DNA here is from genome assembly GCF_002234595.1 of Amycolatopsis vastitatis. Lineage (GTDB taxonomy): Bacteria > Actinomycetota > Actinomycetes > Mycobacteriales > Pseudonocardiaceae > Amycolatopsis > Amycolatopsis vastitatis. The sequence continues at coordinate 125,045 of NZ_NMUL01000008.1, read as the reverse complement.
CCGGGTCGAACGCCAGCCCGGCCGTCTCCAGTGCCGTGCGGTAGCCGTCGATCCGGGCCCGGCTGCACAGCACCCCTTCCGGCCCGCCGATCATCGCGATCCGGCGGTGGCCCAGCTCCACGAGGTGCCGGGTGGCGGTCAGCCCGCCCTGCCAGTTCGTGGCCCCGATCGAGGGCGTCTCCGGACCGGGCGCGCCCGCCGGGTCGACGACGACCAGCGGGATGTCACGGGCACGCAGCTTGGCCAGCTGCCCGCCGGTGAAGTCCGAGCAGACCGAAACGATGCCGACCGGGCGGCGGGCGAGCACGCTTTCCAGCCAGCTCTGGCCGGGCGTGTGCCGCCCCGACGATTCCGCGAGGACGACCGCCATTCCGTTTTCCCGGGCGACGCACTCGACCCCGCGGATGATTTCCAGCGCCCAGGTGCTTTCGAGTTCGTGGAACATCAGTTCCAACAGGCGAGAACGGCGGGACCGTTCGTCGGCCCGGCGCCGGTAGCCGTATTTACCGATGACTGCCTCGACGCGGGCGCGGGTGGTTTCGGCGACGTCGGGACGGCCGTTCAACACTTTCGATACGGTCGGCACGGAAACGCCGGTCTCGGCGGCGATCCGGGCGATGGTCACCCGGGACGCGGTCGGTTCGAGATTGTCAGACCTCGTTGTCATGAAGGAGATTCTAGAACATCGAAACCTGAAACGAAACGCTCGAAACTTTCGATTCCCCATTGTTCTGCGGAGGGCGAAGATGCTCAGAAGAATTCCGAAAAAACGTGCCTTGATGGCGGTTGTGGTCGCTATGGGTATTGCCGCGTGGCAGGCACCTGCGGCAGCGGCCTCGGTTCCGCTGAAAAACGTCACCAACCGTTACGTCGGCAGCGCGGTGGCCGCGACCTATCTGGCTTCGGAAAGCGATTACCGGGCCGTGCTCACGCGGGAATTCGACAACGTGACGCCCGAGAACGAGATGAAGTGGGGCACCGTCGAAGCCGTCCGGGGCCAGTACGACTGGTCGGGTGCGGACGCGATCGTCCGGTACGCCCAGCGGACCCACAAGACGGTCCGCGGCCACACGCTGGTCTGGCACTCCCAGCTGCCGGACTGGGTGGCCGCGCTGCCCGCCGACGAGCTGCGGCGCGTCCTGCGCGACCACATCTTCACGGAAGTCAAGCGGTACAGGGGGAAGATCCGCGCCTGGGACGTCGTCAACGAGATCTTCAACGAGGACGGCACGCGGCGTGACACGGTGTTCCGGCAGAAGCTCGGGGACGGCTTCGTCGCCGACGTCTTCCGCTGGGCGCACGCGGCCGACCCCGGTGCGAAGCTGTACATCAACGACTACAACATCGAAGGGGTCAACCCGAAGAGCGACGCGGTGTACGACCTGGTGAAGACGCTGCGGCGGCAGGGCGTGCCGATCGACGGCGTCGGCATCCAGGGGCACCTGTCGATCCAGTACGGCTTCCCGGGGCAGTACCGCGAGAACCTGGCCCGCTTCGCCAGGATCGGCGTGGAAACCGCGGTCACGGAGGCGGACGTCCGGATCCCGACCCCGCCCGACGCGGCGAAGCTCGCCACCCAGGCGAGCTACTTCGGTCAGCTGTGGGACGGCTGCCACGCGGTGTCGCGCTGCGTCGAGTTCACGACGTGGGGCTTCACGGACCGGCACTCGTGGGTCCCGGACGTGTTCCCCGGCGAAGGCGCGGCCTGCCTCTTCGACGAGAACCTGCACCCGAAGCCGGCCTACTACCGGCTCAACCCCTGATCCGACGTCATGAGGGGCACCTTCCCGGCCTTGAAGCCGGGACGGTGCCCCTTCTTACAACCGTGTCCGTCAGCGGGCGAGCGCGGCCAGCCGCTTCGCCGTCGGCCAGCGCACGTTCCACGCCCAGCCCAGCTTCTCGAACACCCAGATGACCCGGGCGGAGATGTCGATCTGGCCGCGCAGCACGCCGTGGCGGGCCGATGTCGGGTCCGCGTGGTGGGTGTTGTGCCAGGACTCGCCCATCGACAGGATGGCCAGCGGCCAGAAGTTCGCCGAGCGGTCCCGGCTGGCGAACGGGCGCTCGCCGATCATGTGGCAGACCGAGTTCACCGACCACGTCACGTGGTGCTGGAAGGAGATCCGGGCCAGGCCCGCCCAGAGGAACGCCGTCAGCGCGCCCCACCACGAGAGGGTGATCAGCCCGCCGAGCAACGGCGGCAGCAGCAGGCTCACCACGACCCACACCGGGAAGAGCCGGTCGACGACGCGCAGGTCGCGGTCGGCGGCCAGGTCGGGGGCGAACCGCTCGACGTTGGTCTTGTCGCGGCCGAAGAGCCAGCCCATGTGCGCGTGCCAGAAGCCGCGGGCCAGCGCCACCGGGGACGTCCCGAACAGCCACGGCGAGTGCGGGTCGCCGTCCCGGTCGGAGAAGGCGTGGTGACGGCGGTGGTCGGCGACCCAGCCGATCACCGGGCCCTGCGCCGCGAGGCCGCCGGCGATGGCCAGCGCGATCCGGAGTGCCCGCTTCGCGCGGAACGAGCCGTGGGTGAAGTAGCGGTGGTAACCGACGGTCACCCCGAGCGTCGACACCACGAAGAACGCGCCGCCGATCGTCAGGTCGAGCCAGCTGACGCCCCACCCCCAGAACACCGGGACGGCGACGGCGAGCGCGAGGAAGGGGACGAGCAGGAACGTGCGGATGGTGATGAGTTCGGGGATCGTCTGCTTGCCCGAGAGCACGGGTTTCGGAGCCGGAGGGGCTGCCTTCACGGAGGCGGTCATGCACTACTCGATTCGAGGTCTACGCCGCGCCGGACCGAGCCGGGCGCGGAAGGCCGGGGGCGGGAAACACCCGGCGGTCAGCGGTCTGGAGGCGGCCGGGCGGGTCGCCGCTCCTGCCGGCGATCGGCCTCGAGGCCACGGTGCGAAAGTGAGGCCGGCCGGACGCCGGCATACGGGGGATGCGCTCGTACCCGTCCTACGTTACCTGACCGTTGTGAATCCGCAGTGTGGCCGAGAGACGCGGGGTGGCCGAGAGACGCGGGCCGGCGGGAACGAGTAAGGCCCCCGCCCCTGGTCGGGGGCGAGGGCCTTAGGGTGCCTCGTGGCTCAGATGACGTTGACGCGCTGAGCCTGGGGGCCCTTCTGGCCCTGGCCGATTTCGAACTCCACGCGCTGACCCTCGTCCAGCGACTTGAAGCCGCTGCCCTGGATCTCGGAGTAGTGGACGAACACGTCCGGGCCCCCGCCGTCCTGCGCGATGAAGCCGAAGCCCTTTTCGCCGTTGAACCACTTGACACTGCCCTGAGCCATACCAATACCTACTCTTTGTAGTGAGCCTGGACGCCCCGTTCGGACACCCGGTCTCAAGACCATTCTTCCATTACCGGGCCGGGGAGGCCAGCCCCGGTGGTCAAACTCCCCAATCGGGGCGCAGCGGCATGCCCATCCCGCCCTCGCTGTCGGTCCGGACCCCCAGGATGTGGTGCAGTTCGATCTCGCGCCGTTCGAAGGCGAGCCGGCAGGCCGCGAGGTAGAGCGCCCACACGCGGCTGCGCCCGGCACCGGCCTCGGCGACCGCTTCGTCCCAGTGTTCGTCGAGGTTGGCGCACCACCCGGCCAGCGTCGTCGCGTAGTGCTCGCGCAGGTTCTCCGAGTGCCGCACCTCCAGCCCGGCGTCGTGCATGGCCGTCATGAGCTCGCCGGGTGCCTCCAGCTCGCCGTCCGGGAAGACGTACCGGTCGATGAAGCCGCGCGACCGGTGCGCGACGCTGGTGTCCGGGTTGGTGATGCAGTGGTTGAGCAGGCGCCCGTGCGGCTTGAGCTTGCCGGCCAGGAAGCGGAAGTAGCCGGGCACGTTGCGGGCCCCGATGTGCTCGGTCAGGCCGATCGAGGAGATCGCGTCGAACCCGGTCTCGGTGACGTCCCGGTAGTCGAGGTGGCGGATCTCGGCGCGGTCCGCGATCCCCAGCGCGACGATGTTCTTCTGCGCCCACTGGGCCTGTTCACGCGAAAGGGTGACGCCGATGGCCTCGACGCCGTAGTGCCGGACGGCGTGCGCGACCATCCCGCCCCAGCCGCAGCCGACGTCGAGCAGCCGCATCCCCGGCTTGAGCCCCAGCTTGCGGCAGACCAGGTCGAACTTGTTCGCCTGAGCCTCCTCCAGCGTGGCGCCTTCGTGCGGGAACACCGCGCACGTGTAGGCCATCGACGGGCCGAGGACCAGTTCGTAGAACCGGTTGGACACGTCGTAGTGGCTGGCGATGGCCTCGCTGTCACGCGCCTTCGAGTGCCGCAGCGCGGTCATCCCGCGCCGGAACCGGCTCGGGTGCTCCTCGGCCGGCGGCTTGACCACCCGCAGGTGGCGCGGCCCGAGCTTGCGCAGCAGCCACAGCCGGTCGGCCGGGGTGAGCTGGTCGACCTGGGTGGCCAGGGCACGCAGCGCCGTGTAGAGGTCGCCGGTGACTTCGAGCGCGCCGGCGACGTACGCGCGGGCGAGACCGAGGTCACCGGGCGAGGACATCAGGTAGTCCAGCGCCAGCGGCGAACGCACCTCGATGGCCACCGGCGCGTCGGCCGGGCCGCTGCTGCTGCCGTCGTAGGCGGTGATCTTCACCTCGGCACGAGGGCCGAGCAGCCGCTCGAACACGGCACCGACGGTGATGTTTTCCTGGGTCACGTTCGTTCCTTTCACCGGCCGCGGACGCATTTTTCGTAGAGGCCGAGCAGTCGCTCGCGCGGGTCATAGGCCCGCTTGAGCTCCCGGTAGGCATCGCCGTTGTAGAGCCGCCAGAACTCGTCCTCGGTGTAGAAGCTGTCCGAGTACAGGGACTTGTGGCCGCCGAGCCGGGTCACCTCGGCTTCGATCATCCGGTTGTGCACGCCGTCGCGCTCGCCGGGGGCCAGGGGCACGGCCGACCAGAACCCGAAGTTGACGTACAGCTCTTCGGGGTCGAGCTCGTAGAGCGGCCAGCGGACGTCGCCGGGCCGCTGCCGCAGCGGGCAGATCCAGACCGGGCTGATCGGGATCTCCCGCTCGAAGAATTCGAGGAACTCCGCGGCGCGGCCGACCGGGACCTCGATGTCCTGCACGATCGTCTCTTCCGGCGGCAGGCGCCGCAGCTTCAGCAACCGCTGCGCGATCTTGAACCGGCGGTCGAGCGCGACGGCCTTCCAGTACACCGAGGACCGCAGGAACCGGCGGCCGAGCAGCAGCCGGGGCAGCCGGTGCTGGACGCCGAAGGCACGGGAGCACCAGAACCAGTCGGTGTCCCAGCGCCACAGGTAGTCGCGGACGGTGAGGTGGTCGGTCTCGCGCCGCTGGATCGAGCGGTAGTAGATGTCCAGCCAGGTGTAGTCGCTCGTCGCGGGCGCGGAGTCGGTGAACGTGGCCAGCGTCAGGTACAGCTCGTCCGGGCCGAAGACCGTGCCGTCGACGAAATCGACGTGCTCGCCCTCGTGTTCGCTCGACGCGCAGATCTCCCGCAGGGCTTCGAAGTACTTGCCCCGGTCGTGGTGACGGACGTGCCGGAGCTTCACGAACGGCTTCACCGGTTCCAGGTGGATCCGCAGCCGCAGCGCGTACCCGAGGGTGCCGTAGGAGTTGGGGAAGCCGTGGAACAGGGCGCGGTGCTCGTTGTCCGGCGTGGCGACGACGATCCGGCCGTCGCCGGTCAGCACCTCGATCTCCAGCACCGACTCGTGGGGCATGCCGTTGCGGAACGACGAGGACTCGATGCCGAGCCCGGTCACCGCGCCGCCGAGGGTGATGGTCTTCAGCTGCGGCACGACCAGCGGCATCAGGCCGTGCGGCAGGGTGGCGTCGACGAGCTGTTCGTAGGTGACCATCCCTTCGACGTCGGCGGTGCGGGTCTCCGGGTCGACGCGCAGGACGTGCGTGAACCCGGAGACGTCCAGGCCCGGGTGCTTAGCGGCGGCGCGGGAGCGGAAGAGGTTCGACGTCCGTTTCGCCAGCCGGACGGTCGCTTCGCCGCCGATCGCGGTGAGCTGCCGTCTCAGGGCGTCGACGCGGGCTTCGTGCTCGGGGAACGCCGGGCCCGGACGGGCTTCGGGTACCCCGGCCTGATCAATGGTCACCCCCCGATCCTGCCTCACCGGGTTGGCGGGCGCACTGTTCTGTCAAGGTGATCGTTTCCACCCGTCCCGCCCGCTGGGAAGTCAGGCGATCGCGCGCAGCGGGGTTTCCCCGTCCAGCAGCGTCTCGGCGTCGGCCAGGAAGGCGTCGATCCGCCGGAGCCGGTCGGCGGTGCGGCGCTCGATCGCCGCCAGGCGGTCGGCCCGGCGCCGGGCTTCGTCGACGATCCGGCAGGCCCGTGCGCGGGCGTCGGCGTCGCGGCGGTCCGCGGTCTCCCCGGCTTCCCGGACGATCGCGGCGGCGCGGTCCCGGGCCGCCGCGACGATCCCGTCCGCTTCGGCGTGCGCCAGTTCGAGGAGGTGCCGGACCCGGTCGCTGATGGCGGCCGGATCGGCCGGCGTGCGGCACAGCCGGTCGAGCCGGGTACGCAGCGCGGCGTTGCCGGAGCGGGCGAGTTCGAGCTGCCGGGTGAGGTTTTCGGCTTCGGTGACGGCCGCGTCGCGGTCGGCCGTCAGCAGCCGGATCTCGGCGAGGAGCTCGTCGATCCGCTCGTCGACCTGCTCGCGGTCGTAGCCGCGCAACGTCAGCGCGAAGCTCTCCGGCAGGGGCAGCACCGCCGTCATCGGGCCACGGCCGGACGGCGCAGCAGCGCGGCGAGCTCGTCCCCGTCGCCCGCGGTCCGCAGCATCACGGGGTCGGGGCGGCCGACGGTGTGGTCGTCCTGGTGCAGCGCGGTGACGAACCGCGCGACCCGGTGCGGCGGCGGGGCGATGGTGCCACCCAGGTAGCGCAGGACGATCAGGTCCTCGCCCGAGTGCGTCTCGATCGCCGCCGACCAGCCGCGTTCCTCGTCCCAGAGCAGGGCGACGTCGCGGTCGGGGTAGTGCGGCAGGCGGGTGTCGAGGGCTACGTAGGCCGAAATCGGGCGGTCGTGGTCGAGGGTGCACGACTCGAGGCCGATCCCCAGCTCGGCGGTGACATCGCGGAGGTAGTCGAGCAGCGCGGGGACGGCGGGGTGCTGGTAACCGGTCGGAAGTTCGATCGATGCGGTCACGGGGGCGGGTCACCTTTCTCTTCGGGTACTTCGGTTCTAACATGTCGTCGAAACGATGACAAGTGAGATGTCGCCGGATAGACGACATTCGGTGCGGCGGTTCGCCGGGATTGAGCAGCGTGGGGGCGGGGTATCCGTTTCCCGGACCGCGGGGATCCCGCGGCGGGACGGGGAAAGCGAGGCGGCGTTGAGCATTCTGATCGACTTCGGGCGCGACACGGAGTTCTCGTTCGAGCGGCGGCTGCGCGGGTACGTGGGCGCGGTGGCCCGGGCCGTCGGAGTGGGGCTGGAGTCCTGCACAGTGGACGCGGGCACGCCCGCCGCCGCCTACATCGCCCTCGACTGGCGGCTGACCCGGTTCCCCGAACACGATCTGGCGCTCGTCTGGGACGAGGTCCACGGCTGGGCGGCGGCGATCGAGGACGCGACGGGCGACGCGGCCACGGCTTTGACCCACCTCGGCGGCGACGTGTTCGCCGAACCCCGCGCGGTGGTCAGGTTCCTCGCCGCGGTGCGAGCGGACGACGCGGGCGCGGGTCAGCTGGAGGCCCCGGTCCTCCGGGAGGCCGGCGACCACGAGCAACTGCTGGCCCTGCTCCCGGACGGTCTTCGTCGATAGGGTTCCTCCCGAGTAGTTCGAACAGGGGGCCTGGGTGACGGAGCTGACGGCGGAAGCCGTGGTCGATCGGATCGTGCCGCGGACGCCGCGGCTTTCCCCGGACGGCCGGTGGGTAGCGTTCGTGAGCGGCGCGATCGGCCGGACGGGGAAGCACCCGGTGAGTGGCTTGTGGCTGGCCCCCGCCGACGGCAGTGCGCCGCCTCGGGAACTGGCTCCTTCGGACGCGGAAGACCACGAGCCCCGGTGGGCGCCGGATTCCGGCTCGGTTTTCTTCCTGTCCGATCGTGACGAGCGGGGTACGGCCCAGCTGTACCGGGTGGGCCTCGACGGTGGTGCTCCGGAGCGGCTGACGGACTGGACCGCGGGAGTTCACGCGCATGTCTGGTTGCCGGGTCGGGCCGGGGTGGTCGCGGAGGCGAAGAGCGACCGGTCGGCTGATTCCGGGGGCGGTGCGAACGGGCCGGGTGTGGTGGCCGCGCAGGATGAGATCGGGCGGTCGGCCGATCCCGAAGTCGGCGCGAACGGGTCCGGCGAAGCCCAGTCGCGCATTCCGGTGCCGGACCCGGGTGTGGTGGTGTTCGTGGCGCCCGACCGGGACTTCCAACCGGCCGATCCCCGCGTCCGCGTTGTCACCGCAAGCGGTACCCGGACCGGCGAACCGGGCCGGACCTGGGACACCGTCGCCCGGCCCGACCGGCTCTGGCTGCTCGACCCGCGGACCCGCGCCGTCAGCGCGCTCGGGAACTTCGGCCAGCGGCACGTCGTCGAAGTCGCCGCGCGCCCCGATGGCGGTGCTCTCGCCGTGTTCACCTGGTCCGTCGCCGATCGCGATCCCGGCCTGTTCGAACCCGGCCTCCACCTCGTCGACCCCGGCACCGGTGCGGTGCGCGACCTCGGCACCCCGGCGCTCGAAGCGTCCTCGCTCACCTGGTGGCGCGGCGAAACCGGCTGGCACCTCGCCTACCTCGGCCTCACCCCGCCCGGGCTGGTCGGTGGCCGGGCCGTGTTCGAGGTCGGCGAAACGAGCGGCGAGCACCGCAATCTCACCGCCGGGCTGACCGTCTGCCCGGACGAGCTGGTGCCGGCGGGCGACGGTCCGCCGCTGGCGTTGTTCGCCGAGGGCCTGGACACCACGGTCCGCCGGCTCGAGCCCGCCACGCGAACCTTCGCCGAACTGACCCGCGCCCCCGGCAGCCTGAAGTCCCTTTCCGCCGGCGGCGGGAAGATCGCCGTCGTCGCGAGCACCGCGACCGAACCCGACGCCGTCCACGCCGGATCGCCGGCGGGCCCGCTCGCCCGGCTCACCGAGTCGCCGCTCCCCGGGATCCGCTGGGGCACCCGGGAACGCTTGTCCTACCGCGCCGAAGACGGCTTGGAGCTCGACGGGCTCCTGATCCTCCCACCCGGCAAGACCCGCGAAGACGGGCCGTTCCCCCTGGTCACCCTCGTCCACGGTGGCCCAGACGACCGCTACGCCGACCGGTTCCACCTGAACTGGTACCCGTCGGGCCAGTGGCTCGCGACGGCCGGCTTCGCGGTGTTCCTGCCGAACCCGCGCGGCGGCTGGGGCCACGGGCACGCCTTCGCGGTGAGCGTCGCCGGGGCCGTCGGCGGTGCCGAGTTCACCGACATCCTCACCGGAATCGACCGCCTCGTCGACGACGGCGTCGCCGACCCGCGACGGCTCGGCATCGGCGGCGGCAGCCACGGCGGCTTCATGGCGGCCTGGGCGGTCACGCAGACGGACCGCTTCGCCGCGGCACTCGTCTCCGCGGGCGTCATCGACTGGCGCGTCCTCGCGGCGACCGGCGACCTCACGCGGTTCGATGCCGCGCTGGGCGGTCCGGACGGCAGCACGAGCCCGATCACCCACGCCCACCACATCCGCACCCCGGTCCTCATCCTGCACGGCGAGGAGGACACCAACGTCCCGCTCTCGCAGGCGGACCTGCTGCACCACGCCCTGCGCGACCGGGGCGTGGAGCACGAGTACGTCGTGTACCCGCGGGAGGGCCACTCGTTCCGCGAACGTGGCCACCAGATCGACGTCCTGCGCCGCGCACGCGAGTGGTTTTCCCGGTGGCTCGCGCCCGAACGGCTTCCGAGCGTCCGAATCGGACAGGAGGCCCGGCCGGTGTGAACTCCCGCTGTCGCGGGTACTCGTCCGGATGACCAGAACCCGGGTGTACCGCGACGGCGAGCTGCGGAAGGAAGATTTCCCGGTCGAGGACGTCTCCGACTTCCTGGCCGAGCGGGGCACCACGGTGTGGGTCGACCTGTGCGCCCCGTCCGAGGCGGACCTGGCCGAACTCGCCGACGAGCTGGGCCTGCACCGGCTCGCCGTCGAAGACGCTGTCCAAGAGCACCAGCGGCCCAAGCTCGACCGCTACGACGGCCACGCCTTCCTGACCTCCTACGCCGTCCGGCTCGACCAGGCGACCGGCCGCGTCGCCACCTCCGAGCTGGCCGCCTTCATCACGCCGCAGGCGCTGGTCACCGTGCGCAAGGACGACGGTTTCGACATCGAGGCGGTCGTGCGCCGCTGGGACCAGGCAGCCGAACTGGCGAAGTCCGGCGTGTCCTTCCTGGTGCACGGCCTGCTCGACTACGTCGTCGACGGCCACTTCGAGGCCGTGCAGGCGCTCGACGACGAGATCGAAGCCCTGGAGGACCTCGTCTTCGAGGACCGCCCCGACTCCTCGGAGCTGCAGCACCGCTCGTTCCGGCTGCGCAAGAGCCTGACCGCGCTGCGCCGGGCGGTGCTGCCCATGCGCGAGGTGATCAGCTCGCTGATGCGCCCCGACCTGCGGCTGGCGGACGAGCTCACCCGCCCGTACTTCGAAGACGTCCACGACCACGCCCGGCAGGCCGCCGAGCAGACCGAGGCCCTGCGGGAGCTCATCGCCACGGTCCGGGAGACCCAGCTGAACCTGCAGGGCAACCGGCTGAACCTGATCATGAAGAAGGTGACCGGCTGGGCGGCGGTGATCGCGGTACCCACCGCGGTGACCGGGTTCTACGGCCAGAACGTGCCGTACCCGGGCAACGGCGCGCCGAGCGGGTTCTGGACTTCGACGATCGCCCTTCTGGTGCTGTCGATCGGGTTGTACGCGATGTTCAAACGCAAGGACTGGCTGTGAGCCGCACCACAATCGACAATCCACAATGGAGTGTCCACTCCGGACGACCCGACCGGGTGCGCCGCGGCACGGGGGCATGGCGACCGACCGGACGGCGACGTTCAGCCGAACGGGTCAATGCGGCCGGATGGCCTGGGGGAGAAGGAAAGGCTTCGAGCACCGCCTGAGGAGCGCGCGTCGTCACGGGCGCGGCTGGTTGCTCAACCGTTGCCGCTCAGCATAGTGCAGTTGCACTATGCTGAGCCATCCGGTGTGCCCACGCCGGCGGCGCCACGCGCCGGACTGACGGAGAAACGGGTGGCGGATGAGTGGGGCAATGGTCGAAGGGACGCGCCCGGGTGCGGGAGCGGACGCTTCGGGCGTGGGCGAGGCGGGGGAGCAGGAGCTGCGCCGCCTGCTGGCCGGCCTGACCGCCGTCCGCGACGGCGACTTCGGCATCCGGCTGCCGGGCGGGGCCGACGGCCTGCTCGGCGAGATCGCCACGGTGTTCAACGGCATGGCCGACCAGCTTTCGCTGTTCACCTCCGAGGTCACCCGCGTCGCGCGGGAGGTCGGCAGCGAGGGGCAGCTGGGCGGGCAGGCGAAGGTTCCCGGTGTCTCCGGCACCTGGAAGGACCTCACCGACTCGGTGAACGCCATGGCGGGAAATCTCACCACCCAGGTCCGTGACATCGCCCAGGTGGCGACCGCGGTGGCGAAGGGCGACCTGTCGCAGAAGATCGACGTCGACGCGCGCGGCGAGATCCTCGAGCTGAAGGACACCGTCAACACGATGGTGGACCAGCTGTCGTCGTTCGCCGACGAAGTCACGCGCGTCGCGCGCGAGGTGGGCAGTGAAGGCCGCCTCGGCGGCCAGGCCCAGGTACCCGGCGTCGGCGGGGTTTGGCGCGACCTCACCGATTCGGTGAACTTCATGGCCGGGAACCTGACGGACCAGGTCCGCAACATCGCCCAGGTGACGACGGCGGTCGCGAAGGGCGATCTCTCGCAGAAGATCACCGTCGACGCGCGCGGGGAAATCCTCGAACTCAAGAACACCATCAACACGATGGTGGACCAGCTGTCGTCGTTCGCCGACGAAGTCACCCGCGTCGCGCGAGAAGTGGGCACCGAAGGACGGCTGGGCGGCCAGGCCGACGTCAAGGGCGTCTCCGGCACCTGGCGCGACCTCACCGACTCGGTGAACTTCATGGCGGGCAACCTGACCGACCAGGTTCGCAACATCGCGCAGGTCGCCACCGCCGTGGCGAGCGGCGACCTGTCGCAGAAGATCAACGTCACCGCCCGCGGCGAGGTCCTCGAGCTCAAGGACACGCTGAACACGATGGTGGATCAGCTGTCGGCGTTCGCGGACGAGGTCACCCGGGTGGCGCGCGAGGTGGGCACCGAGGGCCGGCTGGGTGGCCAGGCCGACGTCAAGGGCGTCTCGGGCACCTGGAAGGACCTCACCGAGTCGGTCAACGTCATGGCCGACAACCTCACCGCGCAGGTCCGCTCGATCGCCCAGGTCACCACGGCCGTCGCCCGCGGTGACCTCTCGCAGAAGATCCGCGTCGACGCCCGCGGCGAAATCCTGGAGCTGAAGGACACCATCAACACGATGGTGGACCAGCTGTCCGCGTTCGCGGACGAAGTCACCCGGGTGGCGCGCGAGGTCGGCACCGAGGGCAACCTCGGCGGCCAGGCCACCGTCCGCGGGGTGTCCGGGACCTGGAAGAACCTCACCGACAACGTCAACGTCATGGCGTCCAACCTGACAGGCCAGGTGCGCTCGATCGCGCAGGTCGCGACGGCGGTCGCGCGCGGTGACCTGTCCCGCAAGATCACCGTCGAGGCCAAGGGCGAGGTCGCGGCGCTGGCCGACGTCATCAACACGATGGTCGACACGCTGTCCGCGTTCGCCGACGAGGTCACGAGAGTGGCGCGCGAAGTCGGCACCGAGGGCATGCTCGGCGGGCAGGCGCGGGTGCCGAACGTCGCCGGCACCTGGAAGGACCTGACCGACAACGTCAACTCGATGGCGAACAACCTCACCGGGCAGGTCCGCAACATCGCCCAGGTGACCACCGCCGTCGCGCAGGGCGACCTGACCCGCAAGATTGACGTCGACGCCCGCGGCGAGATCCTCGAGCTGAAGACGACGATCAACACGATGGTCGACCAGCTCTCGGCGTTCGCCGCGGAGGTCACGCGCGTGGCGCGCGAGGTCGGCAGCGAAGGCCGCCTCGGCGGCCAGGCCGAGGTCGAAGGCGTTTCCGGCACCTGGAAGCGGCTCACCGAGAACGTCAACGAGCTGGCCGGGAACCTCACCCGGCAGGTCCGCGCGATCGCCGAGGTGACCAGCGCGGTCGCCGAGGGCGACCTGACCCGGTCGATCACCGTCGACGCCTCCGGCGAGGTCGCCGAGCTGAAGGACAACATCAACTCGATGGTGGAGTCGCTGCGCGAGACCACGCGGGCGAACCAGGAGCAGGACTGGCTCAAGTCCAACCTCGCCACCATCACCGGGCTGATGCAGGGCCGCCGCGACCTCGCCGTCGTCGCGGCCGCGGTGATGGACGAGCTGGTGCCGCTGGTCAACGCCCAGTACGGCGCGTTCTACCTGGCCGACGACACCGCCGAGGTGCCGGAGCTGCGGCTGGTCGGCGCGTACGGCCACCCGGACGACGGCGACGGCCCGGTGGTGCGCTTCCGCGTGGGCCAGTCGCTGGTCGGGCAGGCCGCGCGCAGCCGCCGCCCGATCGCGATCGACGACGTCCCGCCCGGCTACGCGACCATCTCCTCCGGCCTCGGCAGCACCGCGCCCGCGAGCCTGATCGTGCTGCCGATCGTGGTCGAGGACCAGGTGCTCGGCGTGCTCGAACTGGCGTCGGTGCACGGTTTCACGGCGGTGCACCGGGCGTTCCTCGAGCTGCTGATGGAGCAGATCGGCGTCAACGTCAACAGCATCGTCGCGAACGCCCGCACCGACGAGCTGCTCGGCGAGTCCCAGCGCCTGACCGCGGAGCTGCAGGCGCGCTCGGAAGAACTCCAGGCGCGCCAAGAAGAACTGCAGTCCTCCAACGCCGAGCTCGAGGAAAAAGCCGCGCTGCTGGTCACGCAGAACCGCGACATCGAGACGAAGAACCTGGAGATCGAGCAGGCCCGCCAGGAGCTGGAGGCCCGCGCCCAGCAGCTGACGCTGGCCTCGAAGTACAAGTCGGAGTTCCTGGCCAACATGAGCCACGAGCTGCGCACCCCGCTCAACAGCCTGCTGATCCTGGCCCAGCTGCTCGCGCAGAACCCGACCCGCAACCTCACCGCGAAGCAGGTCGAGTACGCGGGCATCATCCACTCCGCGGGCTCGGACCTGCTGCAGCTGATCAACGACATCCTGGACCTGTCGAAGGTCGAGGCCGGGAAGATGGACGTCACCCCGGAGCAGGTGTCGCTGCGGGGCCTGCTGGACTACGTCGAAGCGACGTTCCGGCCGATGACGTCGCAGCGCAACCTGGACTTCCGGATCACCGTCGCCCCGGGCTCGCCGCCGGAACTGCTCACCGACGACTCGCGGCTGCGGCAGGTGCTGCGCAACCTGCTGTCCAACGCGGTCAAGTTCACCGAGGTCGGCGGCATCGAGCTGCACATCGAGCCGGTGGACCCGGAATCGCTGCCCCGGCCGCTGCGCGCGCACGGGCCCGCCGTCGCGTTCCGGGTCACCGACACCGGGATCGGCATCGCCGAGCACCAGCTGGAGTCGATCTTCGGCGCGTTCCAGCAGGCCGACGGCACCACCAGCCGCAAGTACGGCGGCACCGGGCTCGGCCTGTCGATCAGCCGGGAGATCGCGCAGCTGCTCGGCGGCGTCATCACCGCGGAGAGCACCCCCGGCGAGGGCAGCACGTTCACCTTCACGCTGCCGGTCGCCCGGCCGGACTTCGCCGCCGTCCCGGCCGGTGACCACCCCGGCACGGTCGTCACGGTGGGAGATGCCGGTGCCGCGTCGTCCGCGCCGCGCGGCTACCGGCGGCTGCTGGTCGTGGAGGAGCGCCAGCACGGGCTGCTGACGCTCGTCGCCGAGAGCGCCGCCGCGGATCTGTCCGACAGCCGGGACATCGGCATCTCGCCCGCCGACGTCGAGGTGGTGACGGCGGTCGGCACGCAGGAGGCAGCGGCCGCACTCGCCACCGACGCCTACCACTGCGTGGTGCTGGACCTCGACCTGCCGGACCGGGCCGCGTTCGCCTTCCTCGACGCGATGCAGGGCGACAGCGCGCTGCGGCTGGTACCGGTGCTCGCGCACAACAGCCGCCGCATCGACGGCGAACTGGAGCAGCTGGTGCAGTCCCGCGCGGACGTCCAGTCGCTGGAAGTGCTGTCGGGACTGGACGAGCTGCGCGAGCGGATCGCCCTGCACCTCTCGGCCGAGGAACCCGGCGCGGTGCTCCCGCTGGTCAGACCGGACGAGCCGGCCGCGCCGGTGCGGGCGGCCGACGTCGACACCACCCTCTCCGGGCGGACGGTGCTGATCGTCGACGACGACCCGCGCAACGTCTTCGCGCTGACCGGGATCCTGGAGCTGCACGGGATGCAGGTGCTGCACGCCGAGGACGGCCGCAAGGGCGTCGAGACGGTCGCGGCGCACCCCGGCATCGACCTGATCCTGATGGACGTGATGATGCCGGAGATGGACGGCTACACCGCCACCGCGAAGATCCGCGCGATGCCCGAGCACGCGAAGATCCCGATCGTGGCGGTGACGGCCAAGGCGATGCCCGGCGACCGCGAGAAGAGCCTCGCGTCCGGCGCGACCGACTACGTGACCAAACCGGTCGACGCGGACGACCTGATCGCCCGCATCAAGCGGCACGTGACGGCGTGATCGGCGACGGGCAGTTGCCTGCCGAAGACCAGGGCGTTCCCGTGCTCGCCCCGCCGGCCGAGGTGTCGGCCAACCTCGCCCGGCTCGCCGACACCGTCGCCCGCCTGCGCGGCGAGGTCGACCACGCGCACGCCGTCGCCGACGGCCGTGCGCTGATCGAGCTGGCCAAGGGCGTGCTGATGGAACGCCTGCACTGCACGCCGTCGGACGCGGCGAAGCAGCTGGAAAGCCTCGCCGGACGCTCGGGGATGACGCCCCTGGAGTTCGCGGCGGAGGTCGTCGGCGAGGCTGCCGAGGACCGCATCAGCGAGGTGACCCAGGAGTTCCTGGCCCGCGCCGACGGCGAAGACTCCGTCGCGGTTCGCTTGCGCACGGCGGAAAGCGGCGTGCTCGCGGCCGGCGACACCCAGCGCGTCGCGGAGTCCATTTTGGAGCACGCGCTGCGGCCGCTCGGCGCGACCGCCGTCGCGGTGTGGCTCGCCGGCCCCGACGGATCGCTCACCCTGGCCGGTTCGGCCGGGTTTTCGGCGGAGGAAGCGGCCCGCTGGCGGTACGTCCCGCCCGGCGTCGCGACGCCGGCCCGCAGCGCGCTGATCGACCGTGACACGGTCTGGCTGCCGACCCTGGCCGGCGCGGGGCTTCCGTCGATCGGACGGCACACGCTGGCCGAGGGCGGGCGCGTCGCGGTGCCGACCGGGACCGGCGGCCGGATCATCGGCGTCGTCGAGATGTGCTGGCCGAAGCCCCTGCCCGCCGAACCCGGGCGGCTCCGGCGGCAGCTGGAAGCGCTGGCCGAGCTGTGCGCACACACGCTCGACACGTGGGACGGCGTGGTCGCCCCGGTCGCCGCCGACGGCTCGGGCGACTTCCTCGGGGAGCTGGTGGACTTCGTCGACGGCCTGCACGACCCGGCCGTGCTGCTCTCGCCGTGCCTCGACGGCGGCAGGCTCAGCGACTTCCGCATCCACCACGCGAACGTTCGGTTCGCCGACCCGGGCGGGCGGCCGCGCAGCCGGATCGTCGGCACCCGGCTGCTGGAGACGTACCCGCTCGCGGCCGAGGAAAGCGGCCTGCTCGACAAGATCCACCGCGTCTACGCCACCGGCGAGCCGTTCCGCGCCGACAGCATGGCCGTCACCACTCTCGTCGACAAGGTGCCGCTGACCGTGCTCACGGACATCAGCGTCACCCGCTTCGCCGGCAACGTGCTGATGATCCTGCGCATCCAGGACGACGCGGCGAAGCTCGCCGTGCTGCTGCAGCACGCCCAGCGGCTCGGCCGCATCGGCGGCTTCGAAGAGAACGTCGTCACCGGCGCGATCACCTGGAACACCGAGCTGTTCGCGCTGTACGGCCTGCCGCCCAACGCCACGCCGATGTCCCTGCACGAGCTGGCCGGGCACGCGCACCCCGACGACGGGCCGGCGATCGGCCGGTTCCTGCGCGCGGTGCTGCACCACAAGCGGCCGTCGTCGACGGCGTTCCGGCTGCAGCGCTCCGACGGCGTCGCCCGGCACATCCGGGTGGTCGCCGAGCCGGTCGTCGACGGCCGGGGCGAGCTGGTCGCGGTCCGCGGCGCCTACCAGGACGTTTCGTCGCAGCACTGGACCGAGGTGGCGCTGGCCGCGACGCGGGACAGGCTGGCCGAGACCGAGCAGCACGCGTTGGAGCGCAACCGGCTGGCCCTGCAGCTGCAGCACGCGATCATGCCGCCGGCCAAGGGCCCGATCGACATGCCGGGCCTGCGTGCCGCGGTCCGCTACCGGCCCGCGGAGAAGGAGCACCTCGTCGGCGGCGACTGGTACGACGCGGTCGCGCTGCCGACCGGCGAGGTGCTGCTGTGCGTCGGCGACGTCGCCGGGCACGGCATCGACGCGGCGACCGGGATGGTGAGCCTCCGCAACGCGCTGCGCGGCCTCGCGGCGACCGGCGCCGGGCCCGCGCAGCTGCTGACCTGGCTGAACCTGGTGGCCTACCACCTAACCGACCACGTCACCGCGACCGCCGTCGCGGCCGTCTACGACCCGGCTCACCGGAAGCTGCGCTGGGCGCGGGCGGGGCACCTGCCGCCGATCGTCCGGCACCGCAACGGCGAGGCGACGACGTTGCCGCTGATCCGCGGTTCCCTGCTCGGCGCGGTCCGCGACGTCGTCTACCAGGAGGAGGAGCTGCAGCTCGACGAGGGCGACATCCTGCTGATCTACACCGACGGCCTGATCGAGCGCCGCGACCGGCCGGTCCAGGACTCGGTGTCCCGCCTGGTCACCCTGGTCGACGGCCACGACGGCGGCCTCGAGCACCAGCTGGACACCCTCCTCACCTACAGCACGGCGGACACCGACGACGACACCTGCGTGGTCGGCATCGAGGTCACGACGTCCCGAGCCGTGTCGGCCCCCTGATCACGAGTGATGCCTCTCCAATCACGAGTGATGCCTCTTCGATCACGCGTGATGGCCCTTCCGCCCGATGGGCCGGTGTGACGAAACGGGCATCGGCCGTGATCAGAGGGGCATCACGCGTGATGGGGAGGGCATCACTCGTGATGGGAGGGACGACACGGTGGTCTGGGCGGCCCGGCTGTGCTGTGCTGGACGGGCTGCCGAGGAGGTCGGCCATGGCCACGGTGACGGTCCGCTACATCGTCGACGACGTCGACGCCGCGATCGCGTTCTACTGCGGGCAGCTCGGGTTCACCGAGCGGATGCACCCCGCTCCCGCCTTCGCGATGCTGACCCGCGGCGACCTGCGGCTGCTGCTGTCCGCGCCCGGGGGCGGGCCGGGCGGTGGTGCCGCGGTGGGCGGGGTCGTGCCCGCGCCGGGTGGGTGGAACCGGTTCGCCCTGGAGGTCGAGGACCTGGCCGCGGAGGTGGCCCGGCTCGAGGCCGCCGGGGTGCCGTCGCGCGGCGGGATCGTCCGCGGGGTGGGCGGCGACCAGGTCCTCGTCGACGACCCGTCGGGCAACCCGGTCGAGCTGTTCCAGCCGACCCGGCCCGAAGCGCGGCTCAAGGGTTGACCGCCAGGACGAGGAAGCCGGCCAGCAGGACCAGGTGCACGCCGCCTTGGAGGCGGGTCGCCCGGCCGGGGACCACCGTCAGGACGCTCACCACCACCGTCAGGGCCAGCAGGACGATCTGTGTCGAGCCGAGGCCGAGCAGCAGCCGTCCCGGCAGCCACACCGACGCGAGCGCGATGGCCGGGATCGTCAGGCCGATGCTCGCGATCGCCGAGCCGTAGGCCAGGTTCAGGCTGATCTGCATCCGGTCGCGCTGGGCCGCGCGCACCGCTGCGAGGGTCTCCGGCAGCAGCACCAGGAGCGCGATCACCACGCCGACGAACGACTGCGGGAACCCGGCGGCACGCACGCCGGCTTCGATCGCCGGCGATTCCACCTTGGCCAGCCCGACGACCGCGACCAGCGCCACGAGCAGGAGCGCCAGGCTGCCCACCGCCGCCCGGTTCGACGGCGGGCCGGCGTGGTCGTCCTCCTTGACCGCGCCGTCGGCGGCCACCGGGAGGAAGAAGTCGCGGTGCCGGACCGTCTGGGTCAGCACGAACGTCCCGTACAGCGCCAGGGAGGCGAGCGCGGCGAAGGTGAGCTGTGTGGGGGAGAACGCCGGTCCGGGCGTGCTGGAGGTGAACGTCGGCAGCACGAGGCTCAGCGCGGCCAGCGTCGCGACCGTGGCCAGCGCGGCCCCGCTGCCTTCCGGGTTGAACAGCGTCGCGCCGTAACGCCGGGCGCCGACGAGCAGCGAGATGCCGACGATCCCGTTCGTCGTGATCATCACCGCCGCGAACACGGTGTCCCGCGCCAGAGAGCCGGTTTCCGGGCCGCCGGAGACCATCATCGTGACGATCAGCGCGACCTCGATGACGGTGACCGCGACCGCCAGCACGAGCGACCCGAACGGTTCCCCGACGCGGTGCGCGACGACCTCCGCGTGGTGCACCGCGGCGAGCACGGTCGCGCCCAGTGCGACCGCGACGACGGCCACGAAGACCGGGCCGAGGTCGCGGCCCCAGGCGAGCGCCAGGACGAGGATGCCGAGCACGGGGGTGACGGAGGTCCAGGACAGCAGGAAGGATCTCAGCGCGGCCATACCCCCACCCTCGCACACCGGGGGCGATGATGCCTGGTGGTAAGGGAATTCTCACATCGTCCCTTGTGGACGGTCGAACTCGGCGGGCACCGTGTCGAGTACGTGCCGCCGGAAGGTTTCGCTGGGCGGTGGGAGATTTCGCCCCGCTGCCCAGGCGAGCCCGATGTCGCGGGCAGCGTCCACATCGGTCAGTTCGAGGTGCGGCGCCGGGAACGCCGCGGTGTGCGGCAGCGGCAGCACGGACACGCCGAGCCCGGCGGTGACGAGCCCGCGCAAGGTCTCGACCTCGTCGCCTTCGAACCCGATGCGCGGCGCGAACCCCGCCTCGGCGCACAGCCGCTCGGTCGTTTCGCGCAGGGCGTAGCCGGGCCGCAGGAGGATGAAGGTTTCGTCCGCGACGTCGGCGAGGCGGACCCGGCGGCGCCCGGCGAGCCGGTGGCGCGGCGGCACGGCCAGCCGCAGCGGCTCGATGAGCAGCCGGGACCAGTGCAGCTGGGGGTGCCGGGGGTCGCCGCTGGTGATGACGAGGTCCGCGGTGCCTTCGAGGAGTTCCGCCTCGAGCCCGGCCTCGCCGTGCTGCCGCAGTTCGAAGCGGGTGTTCGCGTGTTCGCGCAGGAACCCGCTCAGCACGGCGGGCACGAGCCAGGTGCCGAACGTGTGCAGGAAGGCCAGCGGCACGACCCCGGTGCCCGGCGCGACGATCTCGCCGACTTCGCGCAGGCCCTGGTCGAGCTGGTCGAGCACGAGGTCGACGTGCCGCTTGAAGGCGTGCCCGGCCGGTGTCAGCCGCAGCACCCGCCCGGACCGGCGGAACAGCTCGGCGCCCGCCTCGTGCTCGAGCCGCCGCAGGGCCCGCGACAGCGCGGGCTGGGTGAGGTGCCCCCGCGCGGCGGTCTCCGTGACGGTGGCGCCGCCGGCGACCTCCCGGAAGAGCCGCAGCGTCTGGACGTCCATGTCTCCAGTGTATGGATTTTCAGCCAATCAGGCATTGGACGCATCGGTCGCGCGCGGCCACGCTGGGGGTATGGCTACCGTGGCAGAACAACTGGTCAGGACCCTGCTGGACGCGGGCGTCGAGCGCATCTACGGCATCGTCGGCGACAGCCTCAACCCGATCGTCGACGCGGTCCGCCGCACCGACGGCATCGAGTGGGTGCACGTACGCCACGAAGAGACCGCCGCCTTCGCCGCGGCGGCCGAAGCGCAGGTCACCGGCAAGCTCGCGGTGTGCGCGGGCAGCTGCGGACCGGGCAACCTGCACCTGATCAACGGCCTGTTCGACGCGCACCGCTCGGGCGCGCCGGTGCTGGCCATCGCGTCGCACATCCCGTCGAACCAGATCGGCACCGGCTTCTTCCAGGAGACCCACCCGGACCGGCTCTTCGCCGAGTGCAGCCACTTCAGCGAGGTCGTGGCGGACCCGGCGCAGCTGCCGCGGCTCCTGCGGATCGCCACGCAGGCCGCCGTCGGCAAGGGCGGCGTCGCGGTGCTGACCATTCCGGGCGACCTCGCCGACCGCAAGGCGACCGGCCCGCTGACCGAGCGGCTTCCCCTGGTCACGCCGTCGCCCGCGGTGCCGCCGGCCGAGGCCGTCCAGGAACTCGCGGATCTGCTGAACTCGGGCGAGAAGGTGATGCTCTTCGCGGGCGCGGGGGTCCGCGGCGCGCACGACGAGGTCATGGCGCTCGCGGAGAAGCTCGCCGCGCCGGTCGGGCACTCGCTCGGCGGCAAGGAGTGGATCCAGTACGACAACCCGTTCGACGTCGGCATGAGCGGATTGCTCGGCTACGGCGCCTGCTACGACGCGATGCACGAAGCCGACCGGATCGTGTTGCTGGGCACGGACTTCCCGTACGACAACTTCCTCCCGCAGGCCCGGACGGTCCAGATCGACCACGACGCCTCCCGCCTCGGCCGGCGGACGCCGCTGGACCTGGCGGTGCACGGAGACGTGACGGAGACGCTGCGCGCCTTGCTGCCGCTGCTGCGCCCGCGCACCGAACGCGGGTTCCTCGACCGGATGCTGCGTGAGCACGTGCGGAAGCTGGAAAAGGTCGTCGGCGCGTACACGACGAAGATCGAGCACCGGCGGCCGGTCCACCCCGAGTACGTCGCATCGGTCCTCGACGAAGTCGCTGACGACGACGCGGTGTTCACCGTCGACACGGGCATGGGCAACGTCTGGGCCGCGCGCTACCTGACCCCGAACGGCCGCCGCCGCGTGCTCGGCTCGTTCCGCCACGGCAGCATGGCGAACGCGCTGCCCCACGCGATCGGCGCGCAGCTTTCCCAGCCCGGCCGCCAGGTCGTGTCCCTGTCGGGCGACGGCGGGCTCGCGATGCTGATGGGCGACCTGCTGACGCTGCCCGCCTACGACGTCCCGGTGAAAGTGGTGGTGTTCAACAACGCCACGCTCGGGATGGTGAAGCTGGAGATGCTGGTCGACGGCCTGCCGGACTTCGGCACCGACCACGCGCCGGTGAACTTCGCGGCGATCGCCGCCGCCTGCGGCGTGTTCGCGGAGCGCGTCGAGGACCCGGCCGACGTGCGCGGAGCGCTGGAGAAGGCGTTCGCCCACCCCGGCCCGGCGGTGGTCGAGGTGGTGACCGACCCGAACGCGCTGTCGATCCCGCCGCGGATCACCGGCGAGATGGTCCGCGGGTTCGCCCTGGGCGCGACGAAGACGGTCCTCAACGGCGGTGTCGGCAAGATGGTCGACCTGGCCCGGGCCAATCTGCGCAACACCCCGCGGCCGTAGCCCGCGAGTCCACTGTGGACATGGCAGTGGCTACGCACGGTGGTGTTCGATCACTCGTTCGGCTGCTGGGGTGAGGGCCGGTCCGCCTCTTACCGTCGAGACAGCGCTTGCCGTCTCGTCCTGGGAGGTTCCGGCGTGCTCGTGGCACTCCAGCGCACCGGCGACGACCGGGATCTCCCCGCGGCGGCGGAGCACATCGTGCGGCTGCTGCGGTCGTGGGGCCCGGGCCCGGATCACCTGACGGGCCTGGCACTGGCCGGCATCAGCCTGCCGAGCCGCCTGGGACCGCGCTTCGTCGACGCGCTGGTGTTCACCCGCTGCGGCGTGGTGGTCATCGCGGCGCAGGAACTGGGCCCGGCGGAGTGGCCGGGCCCGGGCGCCCGAGCCGAGGCGGCGGTCGCCGCGGCGAAGGGGGCGCTCGCCGGTCACGACGGGGGCCGGTACGTGACGGGCCTGGTCGCGGTGGTCCCGCAGGCGGCTGCGCGGGGTGGTGGGCCGGCTCCGGACTTGGCCGAGGATCGGCCGGTCGCGGATTCGCGGGACGGCGGCCCGGCGTCAGGCTCGGTCGGGAGCCGGTTGGTGGATGGTCTGCGTGGGCGTGAGTCGGCGGCGGGCTCGCAGGGGAGTGAGCCGGGGGCGGCGCGGGGCGGAGCCGAATCTGCGTCGGGCTCGGTCGGGAGCCAGCCGGTGGAAGGTCTGCGTGAGCCTGCGGCGGACCCGCAGGGGAGCGGGGCGGCACGGGACGGAGCCGAACCAGCACCGGGCTCAGGCGAGAACCGGCCGCGGTCGTCGCTCAGCCCGAGCGACTCGGCAGCGCAACCGCAGCCCGACCCGCCGGCGCCACTGCTCCACCGGCGTGCACCGGAGCCCGTCCCGGTCGTCCTCGCCGACCCGCGTGGTCTGCGGCGGATCATCGGGCAGCACAACCGGTGGCGGACCGTCTGGTCGGCCGACGACGTCCTCGACGCCTGCTACGCCCTCTCCCTCGCGCACCTCGCCCCGCCGCGGGCGGCCCTCCTCGCCGACGGTTTCCCGGCCCGGCTGCCCACCCGCGCGAAGCTGCCGGAACTGCCCGCCGTGATCCCCGTGCCCCCGGAGCCGGCTCCGGCCGACGACGAGCCCGGTCCCTGGATCCCGCCGGCACGCGGGCCCGTTTCCGCCGTCTTCCCCCGGCCGCGGCCGATCCGGCAGGTGCCGTGGGGGCTGCTCGTCGTCCTGGGCTTGCTCGTCACCGTCGGGGTGATCGCCGCCGTGTTCGTCGCGCAGGTCTTCCACGGCTCCTGAACTGCCCCGATCGGTTCGCGTCAACTACGCCGTCTGCACCGTTTCGTCGGCGCGTCCGCTGGGCACCTCCCGGTCGATGTGAAAGGGGTTCACAATGCCGCGCACCCGGGCGCTCCTCCTCTTGGCCGTCCTCGCGGGCGCCTCCCTCTCCGGCTGCAAGGTGCCGAATGACGTGGCCGCCGGCACCCAGCCCCCGGGGACGGCCGCCGCCGCGCCGATCTCGCCCGCCGAGGCGAAGACGCAGCTGGCGGCGCTCAAGGTCGCGGTGCGCGGCACCATGGACGGCTACTCTCGCGACGAATTCCCGCACTGGGACAAGGTCGATGCCAACTGCGACACCCGCGAGCAGGTCCTCAAGCGCGACGGCAAGGACGTCAAGACCGACGCGCAGTGCGCTCCGAAGTCCGGCACCTGGGTCAGTCCCTACGACGGCGAGACCTGGCACAAAGCGACCGATGTGGACATCGACCACATGGTGCCGCTCGGGCAGGCTTGGATCAGCGGCGCGAAGAGCTGGACCCGCCAGCGGCGCGAGCAGTTCGCCAACGACCTCGTGCGCCCGCAGCTGAAAGCCGTCACCGACAACGTCAACGAGCAGAAGAGCGACAAGGCCCCCGACCAGTGGAAACCGCCGCTCGTCTCGTACTGGTGCACCTACGCCACCGACTGGATCGTCGTGAAGGCCAACTACGGGCTGACGATCACCGTCCCGGAGAAGAAGGCCCTGGAGACGATGCTGGGCCACTGCTGAACGAACGCGCCGCCGCCACCGCCTGCCCGGCGTAGGACTGTCCGAACAGGACGGTGTGCACCAGCAGCGGGAACAGCTGGTGCACACCGATCCGCTCCGCCCAGCCCTCGGCCAGGGGACTGACCTCCTGGTACGCGGCCACGACGCGGTCGAGGTGCGGGCAGCCGAACAGGTGCAGCATCGCCAGGTCGGTCTCGCGGTGCCCGCCGTGGGCGGCCGGGTCGATGAGCCAGGCGTCCCGGCCGTCCCACAGGACGTTGCCGTTCCACAGGTCGCCGTGCAGCCGCGACGGGGGTTCCGCCGACGCCGGCAGCCTGCCGCAGGCGCGCTCGAACAGCGCGGCCTCGGCGCGGCCGAACGTCCCCGCGTCGACCGCACGCCGGACGTAGGGCAGCACGCGGTACTCGGCGTACCACGAAGCCCAGTCGTCGCCGGGAACGTTCTCCATCGGCGCCCGGCCGATCCAGGCCTCGGCCGGGCCACCCGGGGGAGCCGCCCCGAACGCCGGGGCGCCGGCCGCGTGCAGCCGCGCCAGGCCGCGCCCGAGCCGCTCGGCCGCCGCCGCGGACGGCCGTCCCGCCGGGACGCGGTCGATGACCAGCCAGTTCTCGTCCTGACCGTGCACGGACGGCACCGGCACCGCTGATGCCGTCGCCAGCCAGCGCAGGCCGGCCGCCTCGGCCGCGGTCGCGCCGGGGCCGTGCCCGCGTTTGACCACGACCACCCGGCCGTCGTCGAGGACGGCCTCGGCGAGGTCCCCGGACAGCCGGCGTGTCTCCGAGACGGTGTGCCCGGTGAGCCGGGCCGCGGGCTCGCTCATGTCCGCCCACCGTACCGGCGCGCTACGGTGGTCGCCGAAGAGCAGGGGAGCGAACGTGACTGTGCGGGTGAACGAGTTCGAACGCGTGCTCGGCGCGCTGGCGGAGGTCCAGCGGTCGGAGGCCCGCGACTACTCGTCGTTCAGCGTGCGGGGCAAGCGGTTCGGCTACTACTGGCCGCGGACCCGGACCGTCGGCCTCAAGCAGACGATCTCCGAACAGCTGGCGCTGGTCTCGGAACGGCCGGACGTGTTCGAGGTGCAGTTCACCGCGGGCGGGTTCGGCTGGGTGGTCGTGTACCTCGACCGGATCGAGGCCGACGAGCTCGCCGAACTCGTCTACGAGGCCTGGCGGCTCTCGGCCCCGGAAGACCTCGTCTCGGAGGTGCCCTTCACCAGGATCGCCCGGGCGTAGAGCAGGTCGAACCCCTGCCGCTGCGCGTTCTGCTGGGACTTCGTCCCCGGCAGCGTGGTGACGATGGCGAGGTCGCACCCGGCCGCCCGCGCCGCCGCGAGCCGCGCGCGCAGCAACGCCGTCTGCACGCCGCGGCGCCGGTGGGCCGGCACGGTCGCGGCGCCGGCGAACTGCGCGATCCCGTCGGTGACGCGGAAACTCGCGCCGCCGGCGAAGTCGCCGTCCCGCTCCGCGAGGTACCGCCGCACCCCGGCCATGTCCCGCAACACGGTCACGAGCGTCTCGCGGGAGAAGTCCTCGTGGGAGGGCAGGCCTTCGGTGTCGACGACCAAGGAGGCGTCGGCGACGGCGGACAGCCACGCTTCCAGCTCGTCGTCCCGGCACGGCCGGACGTCCCCGCTCACCTCGTCCACGGCGTCGTCGAGCCGCCGGCCCAAGACGTTCTCGTACGACTCCAGGCGGTAGCCGCGCTCCGTGAGGAAGGCCCCTACCTCGGGGTCCGCCAGGTGGCACAGCTCCACCTGCACCGGCGCGCCCAGCTCGGCGAAGGCCCGCTCGAGCTCGTCGAGCGCATCGGCGTCCGGCACGCCGGCGAAGCCGAGACCCGCGACCTTGTCGAACGGGGAGCCCGCCTCGGCGAAGCTCGCGATTCCGCCGGCGAGCGGGCGCGCGAATCCCACCGTGTCACCGCGTCGTGCCCGCGCGGCGTCGCTGCAGTCGGCGACCCACCGGGCCTCGGCGCGTTCGATCCGCTCCGCCAGCGCGACGTCGCAGAAAAGGCGTTCCCCGTCCATGTCCCCACAGTGGCGGACACGGACGGGGAACTCCAACCGGATTTCTCAGCCCTCCACGCGGTGCGACGCCCAGAACGACGTCAGGTCGGTCGAACCGGCCGCCGCCTGCGCCGCGGCCTTGAACTCGGCCGTCGTCGACACGCCGTACCAGTGCGACTGGGCGTACGACTTCAGCAGGTTCGCCATCGCCGTGTCACCGATCAGCCGTCGCAGGTCGTGCAGCGTGCACTTGCCGTAGTTGTAGACCACCGTGGAGTAGCGGGACGAATGCGCGTCCCAGTAGGCCATCGAGTTGGTCAGCTTCTCCGCGCTCGACTGCCAGGTGATGCCGCAGCCGCTGCCGGTGATCCCGCGGTAGAGGTCGGTGGCGTAGTCGGTGAAGCTCTCGTCGAGCCAGGGCGAGTTGTACTCGTCGTCGCCGACGATCCCGTAGAACCACTGGTGCGCGATCTCGTGCGGCAGGGCCACGTTCGACACCAGGTCCATCACGAAGCCCGGGTACTCCATGCCGCCGAACCAGAAGTTGTTGTCCAGCACCACGTCCAGTTCACCGTACGGGTAGTCGCCGAACCGCCCGGCGTGGACGTCGACCGCGTCGGCGGCCAGCGACAGCATCGAGTTCGCGCTGCTGGTGGAGATGCCGCTCACCGAGTAGACGTTCACCCGCACACCCTTGCCGGACGTGGTGGTGATCTTCGCGAACGGCCCCGCGCCCCACGCGAAGTCCCGCACCTTGCCCGCCACCGCGTGCGTGGTGGTCGTGGTGCCGCTGGTCGTCTCGGTCGACGTGCCGGTGGCCGGCGTCAGCAGGGCCGCCGGGTGCACGAGCGTGACGTCGAAGTCGCTGATCACCGAGTAGAACGACTCGCCGTTGTTCGTGTACGGGTCGAGGTGCCAGCCGGCCCCGTCGCGGACCGCGAGCACCGGGAGCGCGTTGCCGATCATGTTGTACGCGCCGTCGTGGCCGAAGCGGTCGGCACCACTGGGCACGACGATCTTGAGGTCGAACCCGATGGTCGCCGACTGGCCCTGGGCGAGCGGCGCGGGCAGCGTGATCTTCAGCGCGGTGCAGTCCACGCTGAGTGCGGACGGCGTGCCGCCGGTGACGTTCGTGACGGTGATCGGCGTCGTCGGGCAGGAGCCGTGGTAGTTGTCCCAAAGCCGCAGGTACACCTCGGGCAGCGCGGTCGCCGACCCGTTGGTGAAGCTGACGCTCTGGTGCCCGGTCCAGGTGTCGCCCGCGGTGTTCGAGGTCAGGCTCACCGTGTATGCGGGGTTGATGGGCGTGCGGGTGGAGTCGGCGGGCGCCGGTGAGATCGTCCAGGCGAAGGTCGCGCTGCCGCTGTTGCCGGCCGGGTCCTTCGCCGTCACGGTCGCCGAAGACGTTCCGGCCGTGGTCGGCGTGCCGGTGATCTTGCCCGTGGTGGCGCCGATCGCGAGGCCGGCGGGCAGTCCGGTCGCGCTGTAGGTCAGGGCGTCACCCTGCGGGTCGCTCGCCTGGATCTGCAGCGCCACGGCCTGGCCGACGGCGCCGGACTGGGCGCCCGGAGAGGTGACGACCGGCGACTGCGGGTTGCTCGTGCCGGTCGTGGTCAGCGAAAAGTCGTCGAGGAGGAAGTTCGTCGCCAGGCTCGAGTCCTCGGTGCCGGTGACCTTCAGCGTCACGGTCTGGCCGAGGTAGCGCGACACGTCCACGGTGCGCTGGACGTACCCGGTGTTCTTGTCGAGGTTCGAGTAGCTCGCGAGGGTGTCGGAGCCCGCCTGCACCACCAGCTTGTCGTAGACGGTGCCGGTCGTCGTCTCCTTGGTGTCGATGTGCGACCACCAGGACAGCGTCGCCGAGGCGCAGCCGGCGGGGAGCGTCAGCGACTGGGACAGGGTGTCGGTGTGCGTGCTGCCGTGGCCGCCCAGCCAGGCGTCCATCGTGCCGCCGTGCGCGGGTTCCGCGCTGGTGGCGGCCCTGATGACCCCGCTGCTCTGGGTCCACGGCGCGGTGCCGCTCTCGAACCCGCCGTTGCCGACGAGCTGGTCACCGCAGACCGCGGCGGCCGAGGCCGGCGTGGCGACGGCGACTGTGCCCAGCAGGCCGATGGCCAGGCTGAGCGCAGCAGAAAGCACCCTCGATCTCATGGAGGCAGTCCTTTCCCGGCTCCGCCCGTGGGAGCCACGAAAAGCGTCCTCTGCGGCCAGGGCCGCAACAACCCGCCATGAGTCGGGTTCGGGGATCAGGTCGGCTGGAGGACGTTGAGCAGGATGACCAGGAGCACGATGGCACCGGCGACCGCCAGGACGGCCGAAACCGTGCTCTTGATCCACTCCCCGAAGCCCTTGGCGGTGCGGGAGCGGTAGGCGGAATAGGTGGCGCGGGCCTCCTTCGCGGTGTGGACCCGGCCGCCGACGAGCATTCCGGCGCCCAGGGCGAGCAGAACGGCGATGAAAACGGACACGAGAGATCCCTTTCGGATCGGGAACGGTGGACAGCCTTCTTTTCTAGACCCGACGGACGTCACGCGCCACGGCTTCGGGTAATCGAATTTCCGGGCCGGACGGCCCTGGTGGCCGCCGCGTCCGGCGTTCCTCGGAATCCCGGCGGGACCTGCCGACGGTATTCGTAGGATGCGTTGTTCCGCAACAGGATTTCAGGCGTCGTGCGTCCTGTGCGGGCGCGGCGGATTTCCCCCTCGCGGGTGTCCCCAGCGTGACCGATCGCTCGCACTGTGCTGAAGATCCACTGTGGATGGTGTCACGATGGATATCCACTTTGTACGGATCTTGTACGGCGGGTTGCGAGCTTGGCGGCCGGAGACAGGAGGAAGACATGGGCCCCAGGATCAAGGCGCTCACCGTGGCCGCCGGCGCGCTGCTCGCGCTGGCGGGCGGCGGGGTCGTGCACGCCGCACCCGCGGTCGCCGCCGAGAACGGCATGGAAGCGATCTTCAACAACCCGCCGGAAAACGGCGACCGCGACCACTCGATCGAAACCCGGCTGGTGCAGCTGGCCAACGGCACCCCGGCCGGTGCGGAGATCCACATTTCGCTCTACAGCTGGACCCGGCCCGCGCTCGCCGAGGCGATCAAGGCCGCCCAGGCCCGTGGCGTCAAGGTGCGGATCGCGCTCGACGGCGGCGCGGACGACGACCCGGCGAACACCGCGATGCCGATCCTCAAGTCCGCCGCGCTGACCCAGCTGGTGTTCTGCGGCACCGGCGGCGACAACACCGGCTGCATCGCCCACGACGGCAGCCCGCACTCGATCAACCACGACAAGCTGTGGATGTTCTCCGAGACCGAGGGCAAGAAGGACGTCGTCGTCATCGGTTCGTACAACCTGACCACCGTGCAGGGCAACATGTTCAACAACGCCCTGCTCACCTACGGCGACCCGGACCTGTACGGCTTCTACCTCGGGCACATGCAGAAGATGCTGGCGCAGAAGAAGGACAACAACTACTACGCCGACGCCGGCTACCACAAGACGCTGACCAGCATGGTCACCAGCTACCTTTCGCCGCGCGCCGACTCGAACGGCGGCACGTCCGAGGAGTTCGCCACGGACACGTGGGCGCAGCTGCTGAAGTACATCACCAAGTACGAAGCCGGCTGCTCGCTCAACGTCGTGCAGGCCAACATCGCCGACTCGCGCACCCCGGTCGTCAACGAACTGGTCCGGATCGGAAAGCTGGGCTGCAAGGTCCGCATCGTCTACGACGACATGGGCACCGCGGCGCTGGCCGCCCTCAAGGGCAAGGCGAACGTGACGCTCAAGCGGTTCAGCACGACCGTGAACGACCGCGAGATCACCGTGCATTCGAAATACATGCTCTACACGGGCAACTACAGCGAGAAAGCCGGCCGGTCGCTCGTCTTCACCGGCTCGCACAACGTCTCCGGCGCGGCCCTGCGCGACAACGACGAGATCCTGATCAAGGTGGAGAACGCGGCGATCAGCGCCGCCTACCAGGACAACTTCAGCACCATCCTGGCCCGCGCCAAGTGCTCGGCCCCGCCCACCGGCACCTGCTGAGCACCGCGCCGCCGTGTAGTGAATGACTCATTCCTGTCGCCGGACGACAGGAATGAGTCATTCACTACGTCTGTCGAGGATGCGGGCGGCTCGCGTTTCGAGGGGGCGGTAGCCGGAGGCGGCGGCCAGCTTGGCCGCCGCCTCGCCGTGGGTCCGGGCCTGTTCGTGGTCGCCGAGGGCGAGGGCCGCTTCGGCGAGGCCGGTCAGCGCCGCGGTTTCGCACCAGGTGAAGCTCGTTTCGCGGGCGATGTCCAGCGCCGCGGTCAGGTGGGGCACGGCGTCCGCCGCCCGGCCCAGCCGGACGCACGTTTCGCCCAGCGCGGCCAGCGCCGACGCTTCGGTGCCCCGGTCGCCGATGCGCCGGGTCAGTTCCACCGCGTCGGCGGCGTCGGCGAGGGCGCGCGTGGCGTCGCCGGCGCGGGCTTCCAGGACCGCGCGGCCCGACAGCGCCGCCGCCTCGCCGTACTGGTAACCGAGTTCGCGGTTGGCCGCGAGCGCCCGGTCGTAGAACCCGGCGGCGAGCGGGCTCTCCAGGTCGCGGTGGACGTGCCCGAGGTCGACCAGCAGGACGGCGACGCTGAACCGCGCGCCGTCGCGTTCGGCGATCTCCAGCGCGCGGCCGAAGTGGCCGAGGGCGGCGTCGAAGTCGCCGACCTGGCCGCAGGCGAACCCGAGGTTGGCCAGTGCCATCGTGACGCTGGGCATGGCCAGCTCTTCACACAGCCGCAATGCTTCCCGGCCGCATTCGATCGCCTCGTACGCGGCGCCGAGCCGCTGGTGCACCGCGCTGAGGTTGTTGAGCGCCGCGGCCCGTCCGGCGGGCCAGTCCGCCGCCAGCCCGTCGGCGAGGACGGTCGTCAGGTGCGTGCGCGCCTCGGCGTACCGGCCGCTGTTGACGCCGGCGAGCGCGATGGACAGCCGCATCGCCGCCTGCGCCTGACGGTCGCCGTCGTCCCGGGCGGCGGCCAGCGCCGTCGTGGCCGTGTCGATCCACTCCGTGTGGTGGCCGCGGTGGTGGAAGAACGCCCGGAGCGCGTCGGCCAGGTGCCAGGCGTACTCGCGCGGGCCGTGCGCGGCCGCGTGCTCGACGGCGGCGGCTAGGTTCGGCCACTCGGTGTCCAGCCAGGCCAGCGCGTCCTCGGTGCCTTCGAAGAGCTGTTCCGGTTCGGGCCGGGGCAGCCGGAGGAAGTGCGGGATGAGCCGGCGGCCCGCCGCGTCGGCCGTCGCGAGGTAGTGCTCGAAGAGCCGCCGCTGAGCGGCGTCCCGGTCGCCGGGGGAGTCGTCGGCGCCGGCGCGGCCGCCCGCGTAGCTGCGCAGCAAGTCGTGGAAGCGGTAGCGGCCGGGCAGGTGCCGTTCGACGAGGTTGGCCGCGGCGAGGGCCTTGAGCTGCCGGCTCGCGCGCCCTTCGGCGACGTCCGCGAGAGAAGCGGCCACCGGCGCGGTGAACGTCTGGCCGGGCACCAGCGCCAGCCGCCGGAACAGCAGCCGGTGTTCGGCCGCCAGCGCCCGGTACGACACCGAGAACGCCGTCGTGACCGCGCTTTCTTCGGCGCCGTCGACGCTCAGCCCGGCCAGGGGGTCGTCCCCGGCCAGCTCCCGGGCCAGCTCCGCGATCCCGGACGCCTCGCCGGCGCCGAGGTTCGCCGCGGCCAGCCGCAGGGCCAGCGGGAGGTGGCCGCACAGGCGCGCCAGCTCCGCCGCCGCGGCAGGCTCGGCGGCGACGGCGGGCGGCCCGAGCACGGTCTCCAGCAGCTGCCGGGAGTCGTCCGCCGGCAGCACGGACAGCGGCACCGCCCGCGCGCCGGTGCGGGCGATGAGGTCGCCGAGCCGCTGGCGGCTGGTGACGAGCACGGTGCCCGACGGCGGCAGCAGCGGCGTCACCTGCGCGCTGTCGCGGGCGTTGTCGAGCAGGACCAGCACCTGCCGGTCGGCCAGCAGCGAGCGCCACAGCGCCGTCCGCCCGTCCGGGTCCGGCGGGATGGCCCGGGGGTCGGTGCCCAGTGCCCGCAGCAGCTGCGCGGCCGCGGCGGCCGGGGTGAGCGGGTCGTGGTCGGCGTCGAACCCGCGCAGGTCGAGGTAGAGCTGGCCGTCGGGGAACCGGTCGCGGACGCGGTGCGCCCACCGCACGGCGAGGGCGGTCTTCCCGACGCCCGCGGTGCCCGAGACCACACGGATGTCCGGCCCGGGACCGGCGCCGGCCGGTTCGTCGAGCCTGGCCAGCTCGGCGGCGCGGCCGGTGAAGCCGCGGACGTCGTGCGGCAGCTGGGCCGGCCGCACCGGTTCGGGGGCCGGCTCCGGCGCGGGCTCCAACGCCGGGTCGGCGGCCAGGATCGCGGCCTCCAGGCGGATCAGCTCCGGCGCCGGGTCGAGCCCGAGCTCGCCGGCGAGCCGGGCACGGAGGCCGCGGAAGGCGGCGAGGGCGGCGTCCGTGCGGCCTTCGCGGTGCAGGGCGAGCATCAGCTGGCCGACGAACCGCTGCCGCAGCGGGTGGGCGGCGACCAGCGTGGTCAGCTCGGCGAGGACGTCGCGGCCCCGGCCGAGCCGCAGCTGGGCGTCGATGCGGTCTTCGAGCGCGCTCCAGCGGGCTTCGTGCAGCCCGGCCAGGAGCCGCTCGGCGACGTCGGCGTCGGCAGCGCCGGCCAGGGCGTCGCCCCGCCACAGCGCGAGTGCCTCGTCGAAGAGCGCGACGGCGGTGTCGTCGCCGGCCGCGCGGGCCCGGCGGACGAGGGCGGTGAAGCGGTGGGCGTCGACCGTGTCCGGGTCGGCGCGCAGCACGTACCCGTGGCCTTCGGTGACCAGTTCGGGGCCGCCCGCGGTGCGGAAGACCGCGCGGATGCGCGAGATCAGCGCCTGGACGGTGTTGCGCGCGCTGGCCGGGGGAGCGTCGGGCCAGAGCAGGTCGACGAGCCGGTCGAGCGAGACCGGGCGGCCGGTTTCGAGGAGCAGGACGGCGAGGACCAGACGCTGCTTGCGGGAGCCGAGGTCGACCGGGGCGCCGTCCGCCGCCGCCTCGACGGCGCCGAGGACGCGGAACTCCACCCGGTCACCTCCGCTCTGTTCACCCGGTCGTGGCCGGGCGTGCAAGCGTACTGCAAGCGTCGTGCAGGCCCGGTCGGCGATCCTGGCCGGGCTGCGGGACACCACCCCGACGGATGTCCACGGCCGGCTCGGCCGCCGGTGTGACCGGTGGTTCGGCTGTCGCTTTCACCAGCGGCACGAGCTGGGGGTAGGGCCACCCCGGCGACCCCTCCACGGTCGCCGGTGTGGCCCTTTGCCGTTTCCTGCCCGGGGCAGCCACCGCCCGATGCGGTCACTCTCCGGTGGCGGGGTGCGCGGGCTCGACGCAGAATGCGCGCATGCAGCCCACGGTCGTCCGGGTGGCGCGCCTGTCCGACCCGCCGGGGCCCGCCGACGGCGTCCGCGTGCTCGTGGAACGGCTCTGGCCCCGTGGCACCGCCCGCACGGCGATCGTCCTCGACGGCTGGTACCGCGGACTGGCCCCGTCCGACGAGCTGCGCACCTGGTACGGCCACGACCCGGACCGCTTCGCGGAGTTCGCCGAGCGGTACCGCGAGGAGCTGCGGGAGCCCGACCGGGTGGCGGCGCTGGCGCGGCTGCGGGAGCTGGCGGGCGGCGGTCCGGTGACGTTGCTGACGGCGAGCGGGTCGCCGTCGATCAGCCAGGCGGCGGTGCTGGCCGAGGTGCTGGCCGGGCCGTGACGTCACAACCGCGGCGTGGCTTCCCTGGCCGCGGCACTCGTGGTCACCGTCGCCGTGGCGGTGCCGAGCGTGTCGTGCCGGGCGGTCAGGACGAGCGTTCCGGGCGGGCCCGCGAAGGGCCGCAGCCACACCGCGGCCGCGCCGCCGGTCGCGCCGAAGTCCAGCGTCGGGTCGCCGACCAGCTCGCCCGGGCCGGTCAGCGTCACCGCCACCCGGCCGGCCGTTCCGGCCCGTAGCGTCCCGAAGCGGTCGGTCGCCGCGATGACCACGCGGGTCGCGTCGGCGCCGTCGGCGCGGAGCCCCGGGTCGTCGGGGACGCAACTCAGGACGTCGTGGCTCCGGTCGCCGCTGAACCGGCGGCTGACGACCAGCCGCTCGCCGACGTAACCGTCGATGCGCAGCTGCGGCCGCCGCCCCCGCGGGACCGTCAGGTCGGCGGCGAACGGCGGGTACCGCAGGTGCGGGAAGTCCGCGCGGCGGCTGCGGGCCTCGCCCGCCGGCCGGTCGTCGAGGAACAGCAGCAGGCGGTCGCAGTTCGACCAGATCGTCGCGCCCGGCCCCGGCCCGGTGGGCTGCGCGGTGAAGTCCCAGGCGAAGCCGGGCTCGGCGACCGCGCGGACCAGTGGGTCGCCCTGCGACGCGTAGAACGCCGCCGCGGGCTTGGGGATCCGGAAGATGTCCGACACGCCGGGGAACTTCGACCCGCCGACCGACCGCTGCCAGCCCGACGGGTAGTCGAACGCGCACCAGGCGAGCAGCCCGCAGTAGCGGTCGTCGGCGGCGGCCAGGTCGTGGGCCTTCGCGTGCAGCTCCGCCTGCAGGTGCTGGGTGGCCGGCGCGTCGGTGCGGCGGTAGGCGCGGGCCCCGGCGAGCGTGCCGATCGACTCCGTGACCAGGTACGGCACCCCGGCCCGCGGCGGGCGCAGCTGGAAGGGCGCGCCGCGGCGGGCGGTGTAGTCGTTGTAGGCCAGGACCTGCTCGTCGGTGCCCGGCGGCAGGGCGAGCCGCGCGCCGGTGGTGGTGGCCAGTGCCCCGCTCGTCGGCCGTGACGGGTCCAGCTGCCGCGCCAGCCGCCCGGTGCGCAGGTACAGGTCGGTCGACCCGGCGGCCTCGTTGACCCGGGTGCCCCAGACGACGATGCTCGGGTGGTTGCGGTCGCGGACGACCATCCCGGCGACGTCCTTCAGGTTCTGCCGCTGCCAGGCGTCGTCCCCGACCCGGCCCCAGCCCGGGATCTCCTCCCAGACCAGCAGGCCCAGCTCGTCACAGGCGTCGAGGAACGCGCTCGACTGCGGGTAGTGCGAGCAGCGGACCATCGTGCAGTTCAGTTCGCGGCGCAGGATCTCGGCGTCACGCCGCTGGACGCGGTCGGGCAGCGCGCCGCCCGCGAACGGGTACCACTGGTGGCGGTTGAGGCCGAACAGCTTGAGCCGCCTGCCGTTGAGGAAGAAGCCGTCCGGGGTGAACCGCGCCTCGCGGAACCCGGTCCGCACCACCCGCTGGTCGACCACCCGCGGCCCGGACCGGACGGTGACCACGACGTCGCACAGCGCGGGATCCTCGACGTCCCACAGGCGGACCGCGCCGAGCCCGCCGACGTCGAACTCGACGGTTTTCGTGCCGACCGGCATCGGCGCGACCTCGGTGGCGCCCTGGGCCAGCTCCAGGCCGGCCTGGCGCACCGACGCCGTCACCTGCAGCGGCTCGCCGAGCGCGACGGTCGTGTCCAGTTCGCACGTCAGGTGCAGTGACCGGGCGGGGGAGAGGACGTCGACAGGGCGGGCGAAGACGTCGGCCAGCCGGGTGCGGGGCACGGTCCCGATCGTCGCCGGCCGGTAGATGCCGGCCGGCTGGTAGAAGTCGATCACCGACGGGCCCGCGGTGCGCGGCAGGTTGGGCGGGACGTCCAGCGCCCACCGCCCGTCGACGACCACGGCGAGGACGTTGTCGCCGACCACGACCTCCGGCAGTTCGACCTCGAAGGGCAGGTAGCCGCCTTCGTGCGTGGCGACGACACGGCCGTTGAGGGACACCGTCGCGTTCGTCATGACGCCGTCGAAGCGGGCCCGGACACGTTCGGCCGTCATCGCCGGGGTCACCGTGAAGTGCTTGCGGTAGAGCCACTGGTCCTGCCACGAGGAGGGCTGCCAGCCGGTCCACGACAGCGGTGTCACGCAGTGGGGCAACCGGACCGGGTCGAGATCGGTCTCGTCGAAGTCGGGGTCCGCGCCGCCGTCGGCGTACCGGCCGAACAGCCAGAAATCGGTCAACCGCACCGTTTCCGGGCCGGCCGCGGCGAGCCCGGCGGACCCCGTCACGGCGGCGCCCAGCAGCGCGGCCCCGCCCGCGGCGAGGAACCTCCGCCGCGAAAGCCGCCACTCGCCCGCCATGACGACCTCCGTGTTGTGTGCACCCCGATCATGGGTCTCCCCCTGTGAATCAGCTGTGGGGCCCCGGGGGTTACACGGCTGTTTCTAGCGCAGGGTGGAGGCGCGGACCACCAGCTCCGGGGTGAACACGACCTGGCGGTGTTCGTGCCCGGCCTCGGTCGTTTCCGCCAGCAGCAGCTCCGCGGCCGTGCGGCCCAGGCGGCGGCGGGGCTGGCGGACCGACGTCAGCGGGACCGCGGCCGCCGCGGCGAACTCGATGTCGTCGTAGCCCACGATCGCCAGGTCTTCCGGGACGCGCATGCGCAGGTTCGCGCAGCTCTGGAGCAGGCCGAGGGCGACCAGGTCGTTGGCGCAGAACGCGGCGGTCGGGCGGACCGCCGCGGGCAGTCCCGCCAGCCGCTCGCCGGCACCGCGGCCGTCGGCCACGGTCAGCGCCGACGTCGTCAGGTCGACGAGGTGGTCCGGGCCGAGCCCCGCCGCGCCCAGCGCCCGCAGCGCGCCGAGCCGCCGGTCGCGGACCTGGCCCACCGAAGTGTGGTTGCCGACGAAGGCGATCCGCTCGTGGCCCTGTTCCACCAGGTGCCGGACGGCGATCTCCCCGCCGTAGACGTCGTCGACCGCGACCGAGCAGTGCGTGGTGCCCCCCGGCGTGCGGTCGACGACGACCACGGGGGTGCCGCGGCGGGCGATCTCCCGCAGCAGCGGGGCGTCCGGGTCGACCGGCGTGATGAGGATGCCCTGGACCCGCTGCTGCTCGAGACGTCCGAGGTAGGCCGCCTCCCGCGACGGCTGGTGCGCGCTGTTGCAGAGGAACAGCGACAGGTCGCCGGCGTCGGTGGCGTCCTCCATGCCGGCGGCGACGTCGGTGAAGAAGGGGTTGCTGCCGTCGAGCATCACGTAGGCCAGCACCCGGCTGCGCCCGGCTCGCAGCTGCCGCGCGGATTCGTTGCGCACGAAGCGGAGTTCGGTCATCGCGGCCTCGACCCTGGCCCGGGTCGCCGGGCTCACCCGGTCGGGCCGGTTGAGCACGTTGGACACCGTGCCGAGGGAGACGCCGGCGGCCGCCGCGACTTCCTTCATGCTCGCCGCCCGCGGTTCGGCACCGGGCTCCCTGACGACCATCCGTACCCCCTCTTCGACGCGCACTGTTGAAACGTAACATCACCGCGAACGACCTGGTGGAGATGCCATTTGGCCACGGCTTCGCCGATGCATTGACTTCTTCTTCCGTCGCATAGTAGCTTCACCGCACCAGATTTGTGAAACCTTTCAATCCGGAGGTCGCGATGACGCGGCAGGACCCGGGCCCAGCCCCTCTGCTGGAGGTGCGCGGCGTCTCGAAGTCGTTCGGCGCGGTCGCGGCGGTCGCCGGGGTGAGCTTCGGCCTGCACGCCGGGGAGGCCCACGCGCTGGTCGGGGAGAACGGCGCCGGCAAGTCCACGATCGTCAAGATGCTCGCCGGGGTGCACAAGCCCGACGACGGCACGCTGCTGCTGGAGGGCGAGCCCGTCGAGTTCGGCTCCCCGGCCGACGCGAAGGCCGCCGGCATCGCGGTGATCTACCAGGAACCCACGCTGTTCCCGGACCTGAGCGTCGCGGAGAACATCGTGATGGGCCGCCACCCGCGCAAGACCCTCGGCCGGATCGACCGGGCGGCGATCCGCGCCGAGGCCGAGCGCCTCTTCGCCCGCCTCGGCGTCCGGATCGACCCGGCCCGCCCGGCGCGCGGGCTGTCCATCGCCGACCAGCAGATCGTCGAAATCGCCAAGGCGCTCAGCGCCGACGCCCGGGTGCTGGTGATGGACGAGCCGACGGCCGCGCTGACCCAGATCGAGGTCGAGCGGCTCTTCGCCGTCGCCAGGACGCTGCGCCAGGAAGGCGCGGCGATCATGTTCATCTCGCACCGGTTCGAGGAGATCACCGCGCTCTGCCAGCGCGTGACCATCATGCGCGACGGCAGGCACGTCTCGACCGACGCGCTCGACGACGTCACCGTCGACGAGATGGTCAAGCGCATGGTCGGCCGCGACCTGGACGCGTTGTTCCCCAAGCAGGACGTCGAACCCGGCGCGACCGTGCTCGAGGTCGAGGGCCTCGCCCGCGAAGGCGTCTTCCGCGACATCTCCTTCTCGGTGCGCGCGGGCGAGATCGTCGCGTTCGCCGGGCTCGTCGGCTCCGGCCGTTCCGAGGTCGTCCAGGCCGTGTTCGGCGTCGACGAGCGAGACGCCGGGGTCGTGCGCGTCAGCGGCAAGAAGCTCAAGGCGCACTCGTCACGGGCCGCGATGGCCGCCGGCATGGCCCTCGTCCCCGAGGACCGGCGCCAGCAGGGCCTGATCATGGACCTCTCGATCGAACGCAACGTCACGCTGCCGCGGTCCCGCGCGCTCTCGAAGCTCGGCTTCCTGACCGGCGCGAGCGAGCGGCAGGAGGCCCGGCGCTGGACCGAGCGCCTGCGCACCAAGTACCGCCGCCTCGGCGACCCCGTCGGCACGCTCTCGGGCGGCAACCAGCAGAAGGTCGTGCTGGCCAAGTGGCTGGCGATGGCGCCGAAGGTGCTGATCGTGGACGAGCCGACACGCGGGATCGACGTCGGCACGAAGGCCGAGGTGCACCGGCTGATGTCTTCGCTCGCCGCCGAAGGCGTCGCGATCGTGATGGTTTCGTCGGAGCTGCCTGAAGTACTCGGCATGGCCGACCGCGTGCTGGTGATGCGGGAAGGCCGGATCGTGGCCGAGCTCCCGCGCGCCGAGGCGACCGAGGACGCCGTCATGTTCGCCGCGATGGGCCAGGGAGCCGCCGCATGACCGCGACGAAGGAGGCACCGGTGGCCAGGGAGACGACTGTCCGCTCCGGACGCTCGTGGACCGCGAACGTGTTCAAGGCCCGCGAATCCGGCATCGTCCTCGCGTTGATCGTCCTCGTCGCCTTCACCGCGACGCAGAACTCCCGGTTCCTGTCCGGGCAGAGCATCCGCGACATCCTGCTGGGCACCGCGATCCTGGCCGTGCTCGCCGTCGGGCAGGCGATCGTGATGATCACCCGCAACATCGACCTTTCAGTCGGCTCGGTGCTCGGCCTGTCGGCGTTCGCCGTCGGCACGCTGATGAAGGACAACCCGGGCTTGCCGGTGATCGTCGCCGTGCTGGTGGGGCTCGGCGCCGGCGCGGTCTGCGGGCTGGTCAACGGCGCCCTGGTGCGATTCGGCCAGGTGCCCGCGCTGGTCGTCACGCTCGGCACGCTCTACGCCTACCGCGGCGTGAGCTACTTCTGGGCCGGCGGCCAGCAGATCAACGCCGACAAGCTGCCCGCGTCGTTCCTCGAGTTCGGCACGGCGTCGCTGCTCGGCGTGCCGTGGCTGGTGCTCATCGCGCTGCTGGTGCTGGTGCTCGCCGGGATCGTGCTGCGGAGCTACCCGGCCGGGCGCGAGCTGTACGCGATGGGGTCGAGCCCGCAGGCCGCGCAGCTGGCCGGCATCCGCGTCGGCCGCAACACCAGCGCCGCGTTCTTGGTCAGCGGCGCGCTCGCGGGCCTGGCCGGTGTCCTGTTCGCCGCCCGGTTCGGCACCGTGGACGCGGCCGCCGGCACCGGCTACGAGCTGAACGTCGTCGCCGCGGCCGTCGTCGGCGGGGTCGCGGTGTTCGGCGGCAGCGGCTCGGTCTGGGGCGCGGGTCTCGGCGCGCTGCTGCTGACGGTCATCGGCAGTGCCTTGGCCGTGCTCGACATCAACCAGTTCTGGCAGCAGGCGATCGTCGGCGCGCTGATCCTCCTCGCCATCGGCGCGGACCGGCTCGTCGCCGTGCGGGTCGCGAAGGCACTGAAGAAGAGGGACGCCCATGTCTGACCGAGGGAACCGGCTCGGCCGGCTGCTCAGCTGGGACGCCGCCGTCGTCCTGGTGACGGTCGTCGTGCTCATCGTGGCTTCGGGCGCCGTCGAGAACTTCGGCACCAGCCGCAACTTCACCTTCCTGCTGCTGGACCTGCTCCCGATCGCGCTGGTCGCGCTGCCGATGACGTTCATCATCGTGACCGGCGAGATCGACCTCTCGGTGGCGAGCACGCTCGGCCTGACGTCGGCGGTGATGGGCTCGCTGTGGGACGCGGGCCTGACGATCGAGGCGATCATCCCGCTCTGCATCGTGCTCGGCGCGGTCCTCGGGGCGTTGAACGGCTTCTTCGTGACCGTGCTGAAGCTGCCTTCGCTCGCCGTCACGATCGGCACCCTGGCCCTCTACCGCGGGCTCGCGTTCGTCGTGCTGGGTGACGGCGCGGTCGCCGACTTCCCGCGCGCCTACACGAGCTGGGTCACCGGCACGATCGGCGACGGCCCGATCCCGAACGTCCTCATCCCGCTGATCGTCGTGGCCCTGATCTTCGGGATCGTGCTGCACGCGACCCCGATCGGCCGCGGCGTCTTCGCGGCGGGCGCGGGCGAGCAGGCCGCCCGGTTCGCCGGCATCCGCACCGGACGGCTCAAGTTCTGGCTGTACGTCGTGAGCGGCGCGGTCGCCGGTCTCGCGGGGGTGCTGTGGACGCTGCGGTACTCCAGCGCCCGCGCCGACAACGGGTTCGGCCTCGAACTCGCCGTCGTGGCCGCCGTGCTGCTCGGCGGCGTGTCCATCTTCGGCGGCAAGGGCACGCTCCCCGGCGTGCTCGCCGGAGTGGTCCTGCTGGCCTCCCTGCAGAACGCGCTGCGCCTGCAGGACGTGTCGAACGAGGCGCTCAACATCGTGACCGGCGTGCTCCTCATCGTGTCGGTCCTGCTCCCCAACATCGTGACTTCGGCCCGCACGGCAGTGCGACGCCGTCGGCAAGCGGTAACTCCGGAAAGGTGACGAAGATGTCCCGACGGTTCCTCACCGGCGCAGTGTCGGCCGGGCTGGTGCTGGTCCTGGCCGCGTGCAGCGGCACGACCAAGAACGACAACGCCGGCTCCGGCGCCCAGCAGTCCACCGCCGCGGCGAACCCGAACGCCGCGGCGAAGGAGGGCGTCAAGATGGCGTTCCTGCCCAAGCAGCTCAACAACCCCTACAGCGACATCGAGGTCAGCGGCGGCAAGGAGGCCCTCGGCGAGCTGAAGGGCGAGTACAAGCTGGTCGGGCCGAACGACGCCAGCGCGTCGTCGCAGGTCAGCTACATCAACACGCTGATCCAGCAGCAGCAGGACGTCATCGGCATCGCCGCGAACGATCCGAACGCGGTGTGCCCGTCGCTCAACCAGGCCCGCAGCGCCGGCATCAAGGTCGTCGCGTTCGACTCCGACGCCGCCAAGGACTGCCGCGACGTCTTCATCAACCAGGCCACCACCCAGGGCATCGGTGAGGCCCTGGCCAAGCAGGCGAAGGACCTCTCCGGCGGGTCCGGCGAGGTCGCGGTGCTGTCGGCGACGCCGAACGCCACCAACCAGAACGCCTGGATCGACGTGTTCAAGAAGGAACTGGCCAAGCCCGAGTACGCGAGCCTGAAGCTGGACAAGGTCGCCTACGGCAACGACGACGACCAGAAGTCGTTCCAGGAGGCCCAGGGCCTGCTGCAGTCGTTCCCGAACCTCAAGGTGATCGTCGCGCCGACGACGGTCGGCATCGCGGCCGCCGCGCGGTACGTCAGCTCGTCGAGCTACAAGGGCAAGGTCGCGGTGACCGGCCTCGGCACGCCGAACCAGATGCGCGCCTTCGTCAAGGACGGCACGGTGAAGCAGTTCGCGCTGTGGAACCCGGCCGACATCGGCTACCTCGCCGCGTACGCGGGTGTCGCGCTCAAGTCGGGCCAGATCACCGGCAAGCAGGGTGAGAAGTTCAAGGCGGGCAAGCTCGGCGACTACACGATCGGCGAGAACGGCGAGATCGTGCTCGGTCCGCCGACGACGTTCGACGCGAACAACATCGACAAGTTCAACTTCTGAGAACTCCCGGCCGGGTCGCGACGGGCGGCCCGGCCGGGTCCCCACCAAGGACGGACTGTGCCCCGATACTGCTTCTGCCTGCAGGTCAAACCGGACCGGAAGGCCGAGTACGCCGAGCGCCACCGCGCCGTCTGGCCGGAGATGCGGCAGGCCCTGCACGACACCGGCTGGCGCAACTACTCGCTCTTCCTGCGCGAGGACGGCTTGCTGATCGGTTACGTCGAAGCCGACGACCTGGCCGCCGCGCAGGCCGCGATGGCGAAGACCGAGGTCAACACGCGCTGGCAGGCGGAGATGGCGGAGTTCTTCACCGGCCTCGACGGCGGCGCGCCCGACGAAGGGTTCCAGCTGCTCGAAGAGGTCTTCCACCTCGACGTCCGGGAAGGACAGTGATCGCCGTGGGCGACTTGACGGCCGTGAAGCAGGCTTTGCGGGCCCAGCGCATCGAGACGCCGTCGTGGGCGTACGCGAACTCGGGCACCCGGTTCAAGGTGTTCCCGCAACCGGGTGTCCCGCGGACGCCCGAGGAGAAGATCGCCGACGCCGCGGTGGTGCACAAGCTCACCGGGGTCGCGCCGAGCGTGGCGCTGCACATCCCGTGGGACAAGGTCGGCGACTACGGCGCCCTGACCGCGTACGCGCGTGACCTCGGCGTCGAGATCGGCGCGATCAACACGAACGTGTTCCAGGACGAGGACTACAAGCTCGGCTCGGTGACCAACCCCGACGCGGGCATCCGCCGGAAGGCGACCGACCACCTCCTGGAAGCCATCGACATCATGGACGCGACGGGCTCGCGCGACCTGAAGCTGTGGTTCTCCGACGGGATCAACTACCCCGGCCAGGACGACATCCGGGACCGGCAGGACCGGCTGGCGGCGGCGCTGAGGGAGACCTACGAGCGGCTCGGGGACCACCAGCGGATGCTGCTGGAGTACAAGCTGTTCGAGCCCGCGTTCTACGCCACCGACGTCCCGGACTGGGGCACGTCCTACGCCCACTGCATCGAGCTGGGGGAGCGGGCGACGGTGTGCATCGACACCGGCCACCACGCGCCCGGGACGAACATCGAGTTCATCGTCGCGTTCCTGCTGCGGGCCGGGAAGCTCGGCGCGTTCGACTTCAACTCGCGGTTCTACGCCGACGACGACCTGATGGTCGGGGCGGCGGACCCGTTCCAGCTGTTCCGGATCATGTACGAGATCGTCCGTGGTGACGCGCTGGATCCGTCGTACGGGATCGCGTTCATGCTCGACCAGTGCCACAACATCGAGGCCAAGATCCCGGCGATCATCCGGTCGGTGATGAACGTCCAGGAAGCGACCGCGAAGGCCCTGCTCGTCGACCGTGCCGCGTTGCGCGCGGCCCAGCAGTCGGGTGATGTGCTCGGCGCGAACGCCGTGCTGATGGACGCCTACAACACCGACGTC
This sequence comes from Amycolatopsis vastitatis, assembly GCF_002234595.1. GTDB lineage: Bacteria > Actinomycetota > Actinomycetes > Mycobacteriales > Pseudonocardiaceae > Amycolatopsis > Amycolatopsis vastitatis. The sequence goes on along the minus strand of NZ_NMUL01000008.1, from coordinate 80,912 downwards.
CGGCCGCTGCTGGCCGAGCTGCGCGAGGACGGCGGGCTCGACCCGGACCCGATCGCGGCCTACCACCGCAGCGGGTACCAGGAGAAGATCGTGGCCGAGCGCGCCGGCGGCACGCAGGCCGGATGGGGAGCATGAGCATGACCGTGCCGGAGCAGCTCATCGCGCGCAGCAACGCGCTCGGGGCCGACCCGCGCAACACCAACTACGCCGGCGGCAACACCTCCGCCAAGGGTTCGGTGACCGACCCGGTCACCGGCTCGCCCACCGACGTCCTGTGGGTCAAGGGTTCCGGGGGCGACCTCGGCACGCTGACCGAAGCGGGCCTGGCGGTACTGCGGCTGGACCGGCTGCGCGCCCTGGTCGACGTCTACCCGGGCGTCGAGCGCGAGGACGAGATGGTCGCCGCGTTCGACTACTGCCTGCACGGACGCGGCGGGGCGGCGCCGTCGATCGACACGGCGATGCACGGTCTCGTCGAGGCCCCGCACGTCGACCACCTGCACCCGGACTCGGGCATCGCGCTGGCGACGGCGGCCGACGGCCCGGCGTTGACGAAGGAGTGCTTCGGCGACCGCGTCGCGTGGGTGGACTGGCGGCGGCCCGGGTTCCAGCTGGGCCTCGACATCGCCGCGGTGAAGGCGGCCAACCCGCAGGCCATCGGCGTGATCCTGGGCGGGCACGGCATCACCGCGTGGGGCGCGACCTCCGAAGAGTGCGAGCGGAACTCCCTGGAGATCATCCGCACGGCCGAGGCGTTCCTGGCGTCCCGGGGTGCTCCGGAGCCGTTCGGGCCGGTCGTCCCCGGCTTCGAAGCTCTTCCGGAAGCCGAGCGCCACGCGCGGGCCGCGGCCTTGGCGCCGGTGATCCGCGGACTCGCCGCGACCGACCAGCGGGTCCTCGGGCACTACACCGACAGCGACGTCGTGCTGGAGTTCCTCTCCCGGGAGAAGCTCGGCCCATTGGCAGCGCTGGGCACGTCGTGCCCGGACCACTTCCTGCGCACCAAGGTCCGGCCCCTGGTCGTGGATCTCCCGGCGACCGCGCCCCTCGAAGACGTCGTCGCGCGGCTGAAGGAACTGCACGCCGAATACCGCGACGAATACCGCGCCTACTACGAGCGGCACGCCACGGCGGATTCCCCCGCGATGCGCGGAGCCGACCCGGCGATCGTGCTGGTGCCGGGTGTCGGGATGTTCTCCTTCGGCAAGGACAAGCAGACCGCGCGGGTGGCGGGGGAGTTCTACGTCAACGCGATCAACGTCATGCGCGGCGCCGAAGCCGTCTCGACCTACGCACCGATCGCCGAAGAAGAGAAGTTCCGGATCGAGTACTGGGCGCTCGAAGAGGCGAAGCTGCGGCGGATGCCGAAGCCCAAGCCCCTCGCCGGGCGGATCGCCCTGGTCACGGGCGCGGGCTCGGGCATCGGCAAGGCCATCGCCGTGCGGCTCGCCGCCGAAGGCGCCTGCGTCGCGATCGCCGACCTGAACTCCTCGGCCGCTTCGGAGGTCGCTTCGGGGATCGGGAACGCGGACAAGGCGGTGGCCGTCACCGCCGACGTCACCGACGCCGACGCCGTGCAGGCCGCGATCGACGCCACCGTGCTCGCGTTCGGCGGCATCGACCTGGTGGTCAACAACGCCGGGCTGTCCATCTCGAAGCCGCTGCTGGAGACCACCGAACGCGATTGGGACCTGCAGCACGACGTCATGGCCAAGGGCTCGTTCCTGGTCGCCCGGGCGGCGGCCAAGGCGATGATCGACCAGGGCCTCGGCGGCGACATCGTCTACATCTCGTCCAAGAACTCGGTGTTCGCGGGCCCGAACAACGTCGCCTACGGGGCCGCGAAGGCCGACCAGGCCCACCAAGTGCGGCTCCTGGCCGCAGAACTCGGCGGGCACGGCATCCGCGTCAACGGCGTCAACCCCGACGGCGTCGTCCAGGGCTCCGGCATCTTCGCCGGCGGCTGGGGTGCTCAGCGCGCCGCCGTCTACGGCGTGCCGGAGGAGAAGCTCGGCGAGTTCTACGCCCAGCGCACCATCCTCAAGCGCGAAGTGCTGCCCGAGCACGTGGCCGCCGCGGTGTTCGCGCTGACCGGCGGCGAGCTCACCCACACCACCGGCCTGCACGTGCCGGTGGACGCCGGGGTGGCCGCCGCGTTCCTGCGTTAGGAGGACCCATGACGCTCGACCGCATCACCCCGCGCCGCACCCGCGTCGGCCTGGTCTCCGGCGGGCTCGGCGCGTACTGGCCGCAGTTCCCCGCCCTGCTGCCTCAGCTGGAGGCTTCGGCACGGCGCGTCGCGTCGCGACTGTCCGGAATGGACTGTGAGGTCGTCGACGCCGGGTTCGTCTCGGACGCGGCTGAAGGCGCGGCCGCGGCGGAGCAGCTGCGGGTGGCCGGGTGCGACCTGATCATCGGCTTCCTGACGACGTACCTGACGTCCAGCATGCTGGCCCCGGTCGCGCAGCGCTCGGGCGCGCCGGTGCTGCTGCTGAACCTGCAGCCCACCGAGGCGATGGACCACGAGTCCTTCGACACCGGCGCGTGGCTGGCCTACTGCGGCGCGTGCCCGCTGCCGGAGATGGCCAACAGTTTCCGCCGCCTCGGCGTCGAGTTCCGCTCGGTTTCCGGCTACCTGGAGGACGAGCGCGCCTGGACGCGGATCGAGCGGTGGATCAAGGCGGCCGGCGTCCGGGCGGCGCTGCGGCACGGCCGCCACGGCCTGCTCGGCCACCTCTACCCGGGCATGATGGACGTCTCGACCGACCCGACGCTCGTGTCGGCCCAGCTCGGCGGGCACGTCGAGATCCTGGAGATCGACGACCTGCGAGTCCGCGTCGAGAAGGTCTCCGACGACGAGACCGCCGCGCGCGTCGCGCTGGCCCGCGAAGTGTTCACCGTGGACGAGTCCGTTGTGGACGAAGACTTCGCCTGGGGTGCCCGGGTTTCCGTCGCGCTCGATCGGCTCGTCGAGGACTTCTCCCTCGACACCTTGGCGTACTACCACCGGGGCCTCGACGGCGAAACCCACGAACGCGTCGGCGCCGGGTTCATCCTCGGCGCGTCCCTGCTCACCGCGCGCGGCATCCCGGCCGTCGGCGAGTACGAGCTGCGGACGTCCCTGGCCATGCTGGTCATGGACCGGCTCGGCGCGGGCGGCTCGTTCACCGAGCTGCAGGCCCTGAACTTCCGCGACGGCGTGGTCGAAATGGGCCACGACGGCCCGGCCCACCTCGGCATCAGTGCGCGGAAGCCGTTGCTGCGCGGCCTCGGCGTCTACCACGGCAAGCGCGGCTGGGGCGTGTCGGTCGAGTTCGACGTCAAGCACGGCCCGGTGACGCTGTGCGGGCTCGGGCAGCGCCGCGACGGGACGTTCACGCTGATCGCGTCCGAAGGCACGGTGGTGCCCGGACCGCTGCTGCGGATCGGCAACACGACCTCCCGCGTCGACTTCGGCTGCGACCCGGGGGAGTGGACCGATGCCTGGTCCGCCAGCGGCATCGCGCACCACTGGGCGCTCGGCACCGGGCACCGCGTCGCCGAGCTGACGGCCGTCGCGGACCTGCTCGGCCTGGAGCTGTCCGTGGTGAACCCGTGAAGCGGGTGGCGGCCGTCGACCTCGGCGCGTCCAGCGGCCGGGTGATGGCCGGGACGGCCGGGCCCGGCACGCTGAGCGTCGAGGAGGTCCGGCGCTTCCCGAACGGCGGGGTCCGCGCGGGGCCGTCGCTGTACTGGGACATCCTCGGGCTGTACCGCGAGACGCTCGCCGGGATCCGGGAAGCCGGCCCGCTGGATGGCGCGGGCATCGACTCGTGGGCCGTCGACTACGGGCTCCTGGACGAGCGCGGCGCGCTGCTCGGCAACCCCGTCCACTACCGCGACTCGCGCACCGACGGCGTGCCCGCGAAGGTGGCGGCCACGGTGTCCGCGCGCGAGCTTTACGACGTCACGGGGTTGCAGCAGCTGCCGTTCAACACGCTCTACCAGCTGGTGTCCGAAGGCGACCGGCTCGACGCGGCGGCGACGATGCTGCTCATCCCGGACCTGCTGAACTACTGGCTCACGGGGTCGATCGGCGCCGAGCGCACGAACGCGTCGACCACCCAGCTGTACGACGTCCGCGAACAGACCTGGGCCACGTCGCTCGCTTCGCGCGTCGGTATCCCGCCGCGGCTGCTGCCGCCGCTGCGCGACCCCGGCTCGGTGGTGGGCCCGGCGCGGGAGCTGGCCGGGCTGCCGGTGGTGGCGGTCGGCTCGCACGACACGGCGTCCGCGGTGGTCGCGGTGCCGGCGTCGCCGGGGACGAACTTCGCCTACATCTCCTCGGGCACCTGGTCGCTGGCGGGACTGGAGCTTCCCGCGCCCGAGCTGGGTGACGCGGCGCTGGCCGCGAACTTCACCAACGAAGGCGGCGTCGACGGCACCATCCGGTTCCTGCGGAACGTGATGGGGCTGTGGGTGCTGTCGGAGACGTTGCGGACGTGGTCGTGCCCGGACGCGGAGCTGCCCGGCCTGCTGGCGGCGGCCGCCGAGGCACCGGCGCTGGCCGCGGTGGTGGACATCGACGCGCCGGAGTTCCTGCCGCCCGGCGACATGCCCGCGCGGATCGCCGCGGCCTGCCGGGCCACGGGCCAGCGGCCGCCATCCGGCCGGGCCGCGACGGTCCGGTGCATCGTGGACAGCCTGGCCCTGGCCCACCGCCGCACGATCCGCGAGGCGGCGGTGCTCACGGGCCGTCGCGTCGACGTGGTCCACATCGTCGGCGGCGGCGCCCGCAACGAGCTGCTGTGCCGGTCGACGGCGGACGCGTGCGGGGTACCGGTCCTGGCGGGCCCGGTCGAGGCGGCGGCGTTGGGGAACGTGCTGGTCCAGGCCCGCGCGCTGGGGGAGGACCTGCCGGACCTGGCGGCGATGCGCGCGCTGGTGCGCGAGACGCAGGAGGTGCGCCGCTACGAGCCGTCCGGCGGCGCCGACTGGGACGCGGCCGAAGCCCGCCTCACCTCCTGACCGCGGGCGCGGACTACAGCCAGCCGCGTTCGTCGGCGATCCGGACCGCCTCGACGCGGTTGCGGGCGCCGGTCTTGGTGATCGCCGCGGAGACGTAGTTGCGGACCGTCCCCTCGGACAGGTAGAGCCGGGAGGCGATTTCGGCGACCGTCGCCCCGGTGCGGGCCGTGATGAGCACATCCCGCTCGCGCGCGGTCAACGGCGACTCGCCCGCCGCCAGCGTGGCGACCGCCAGGGCCGGGTCCACCACCCGCTCGCCGGCTCGCACCCGGCGGATCGCGTCGGCGAGCACGTCCGCCGGCGCGTCCTTCACCACGAACCCGGCGGCACCCGCCTCCATGGCGCGGCGGAGGTAGCCGGCGCGGCCGAACGTCGTCAGCATGACGACCCGGCAGTCCGGCACCTGCGCGGCGAGCACGGCGGCGGCCGCGAGCCCGTCGAGGCCCGGCATCTCGATGTCCAGCAACGCGACGTCGGGCCGGTGTTCGCGCGCGGCGGCGGCGACCTCGTCGCCGCGGCCGACCGACGCGACCACTTCGAAGTCGTCCTCGAGCGCGAGCAGCGCGCACAGCGCCTCCCGGACCAGCGCCTGGTCGTCCGCGAGCAGCAGCCGGATGGTCACACCGTCACCCGCAGCCGCCAGCCGCGGGGCCGCACCGGCCCGGCGTCGAGGGTTCCCCCGGCGGCGGCGACGCGCTCGCGCAGACCGGCGAGCCCGGAGCCCGGGCCGGGGGACCCGCCGGCGCCGTCGTCCACGACCTCCACAGTGGACGCCGAGAGCGTCACCGTGCACCGCGTCGCGCGGGCGTGCCTGGCCACGTTCGTCAACCCCTCCCGGACCACCCAGCCGAACAGTTCCTGCTGCCCCGGGCCGACGACGTCGGTGGCCGTCGGCAGGTCGGCGGTCACTCCGCACGCGCGCAGCAGTTCGCGGCCGCGGGCCAGCTCCCCGGCCAGGGTGACCTCCCGGTAGCCCGACACCGCCGCGCGCACGTCCGCCAGCGCCTGACGCGCGAGTGTCTCGACGGCGGACATCTCCTCGCCCGCGCGAGCGCCGTCGGCCGCGATGAGCCGTTGCGCCAGGGTGCTCTTGACGGTGATCGCGGTGAGCGAGTGACCGAGCAGGTCGTGCAGGTCGCGGGCGATCCGGTTGCGCTCGGCCTCGGACGCCAGCCGCGCGACCTCGGCGCGGGCCTCGACGAGCGCGGCGTTCGCCCGGATCGCCTCGGCGAAGACGGACACGACGAGGACGGTGAACACGAGCGCCACCGCCTGCGTCCAGCCGGGCCCGGTCCGCCACGGCAGCACCGCCGGCGGCACCACGACCGCGGCGAGCGCGGAGACGGCTACGAGCGAGACGGCGGCGAAGCGCGGGAGCCGCGGCACAGCCAGCGAAACGACGACAGCGGCGAGGAAGAACGCGTCGGCGTGGGCGAAGGGGAGCGCGAGGACGAACAACACCGCGCAGCCGCCCAGCAGCAGCCAGAACGGCCGCGTGGCCCGGCGTGCCGCCGCGGCCGCGGCCAGGAGGTAGCAGACGGCGAACGCGGCGACGATCGCGCAGCCCAGCACCGCGGTGGCGCCCGGGGCGTGCTGCGGCACGGCCGCGACGGTCACCGCCGGGTAGACGAGCATCCCGGCGTCGAGCAGCCGCAGCCGCCAGCCGCGCACCCAGCGCTGCACGTCGCTCGTCCCGTCCATCACCGGCACGCTACCGCGACCGCACCCGCAGCCGCCTGCCGTTGACGAGCACGGTGACCCCGAGCAGCAGCAGCCCGCAGGCGGCCTGCTCGATCCGCAGCCAGAGCGGGAACAACCCGGGCAGCACGACGATGACGACGATCGCCACGAGCATCACCGCCGAGACGATCCGCAGTCTCAGGAGGCCTTTCCGCGAACCGCGCGCGGCGCCGCGGGCGAAGGCGAACGTCAGCAGCGAACTGGCGAAGACGATGGTGGCGCGCACCCAGACCGCGTCGGTCACCATCGCGGGGTGGTTCCGGAACAGGACGATCACGACGAGCGTGAGGACGGAGAGCGCGGCGTACGCGCCGGTGAGCAGCAGGACGGGCCGGAAGCCGCCGGCGGCGGTGCGAGGTGTGGTTGTCATGGGGAAATGCTCGCCGCGAGGGGGGTCCGCACGGCAGTGCCGTCCCGCAGCGGCCGCCCATGACATTTGTCATCGGCGGGCCACGCTACGTTCCCGGTATGCCCGAAACCCAGCGTCAACCCGTCCCGCGCAACGACGGTGGCGAGCTCGACACCGCGACGGCGTTCCTGACCTTCGCGAGGGAATGCGTCATCAAGAAGACGGACGGGCTCGGTGAGGAGCAGCTGCGCCGGGTCCTGGTCGGCTCGGGCACCACCCTGCTCGGGCTGGTCCACCACCTCACCTTCGCCGAGCGGGTCTGGTTCGGCCACTACGTCGCCGGCGGCCCGAACCCCGGCGACGCCGGGATGGCGGTCCCGGACGGCCTCACCGCGGCGGACGTCCTGGCCGCCTACCGCGCGGCGATCGAGGACAGCGACGCGGCGATCCGGGCCGCGGGCGACCCGGACAAGCCGTTCGCGATCCCGATCGACGGCAAGTTCCACACCCTGCGGTGGGTGCTCGCCCACATGACGAGCGAGACGGCCCGGCACGCGGGACACGCCGACATCCTGCGCGAACAGATCGACGGCGTCACCGGCCGCTGATCTGTCCGGACAGTTCCGCTCAGTGGTCTGGACATCCGCACGTCCGCCGTGCTCAGATCGGATCGGCTTTTCCAACGTTGTAAAACTGCCGAGTCCCTTCACCGGAACGGAGTTCCGCCGTGCGGAGCAGAACAGCGAGAACCATCCGGCGGGCGTGCGCGCTCGCCGTCGCCGGGACCGCCGTCGCGGCCGTGACCGTTGCGACGCCCGCCGTGGCCGGCCCCGCGCGCCAGACCGTCACCGCCGGGAACGCCCGCTTCCAGGTGCTGTCCCCGACCCTGATCCGCACCGAGTACGCCGGCGACGGCCGGTTCACCGACGCCGCCACCTTCAACGCCGTCGGCCGCGGCGACTTCACGCCGACGTCGTACACCAGCACCATTTCCGGCGGTGTCCTCACGATCAAGACGAGCGCGACGACCCTGACCTACCGGCTGGACTCCGGCCCGTTCGACGGCGGCAACCTCGAGATCCGCACGACCGCCGGCGCGACCCCGGTGCTCGCGGCGCCCTGGCACCACCTGACCTGCCCGGCCGGCGCGCGCTGCGAGGCCGAAGACCTCGCGGCCGACGGGCTCGGCGTCGCCACCGACCACTCCGGTTACACCGGCGAAGGGTTCCTCGCCGGGTTCGAAAGCGCCGGGAACTCCGTGACGGCGGACGTCCTCGCGCCGGCCGCGGGGACGTACTCGCTGACCGCGCGCTACGCCAACGGCCAGGGCGGCGACGGCCAGCACGTCACGCGCACGCTGAGCGTTTCGGTCGACGGGGGAGCGGCGCAGAAGCTCACCCTGCCGGTGACGGCCGACTGGAACGCCTGGGCCCTCGCCTCGGTCCAGGTCACCTTGGCGGCCGGTCACCACAGCGTCCGCCTCGAACGGACGGCGGGCGACTCCGGCAACGTCAACCTCGACGGCCTGGCGCTTTTGGCCTCCGGGGCGTCCTTCCCGCCGGCGTCGGCCCGCGCGTTCACCGGCTGCCCGGCCGGAGTGAGCTGCGAAGCCGAAGCCGGGCTGCGGTCGGGTTCCGCCATCGTCGCGACCGACCACTCCGGATACGCCGGACGCGGTTTCGTCGCCGAGCTCAACCGCGGCTCGACGCTGACCCACCGCGTGGCGGACGTCCCGGCCGGCGGCACGTACCTGCTGCACGTCCGCTACGCCAACGGCACCGGCGGCGACGGCCGTCACGAGACCAGGACCGCGCCGGTCACCGCGAACGGCGTGACGCGCACGCTGTCCCTGCCGATCACCGACAACTGGGACGCCTGGAAGAGCGCGTCCGTCCCGGTCGACCTGAAGGCGGGCACGAACGACGTCGTCCTCGGCTGTCCCGACGACACCAGCTGCCACGTCAACATCGACACGGTCGCGGTCACCGCGGCCGGCGGCACGGCACCGCCGCCGCACCTCGCGCTCGGCGGCTACCGGCGCGGCCTCGACGGCGTCAACGGCGACAACGGCGCGCCGTCGACCACCGAAGGGCTCCTGCACCAAGACGGCTGGTACCTGCTCGACGACAGCCCGTCCGCGCTCTACGACACGCGGACCCGCGCGGTGACGCAGCGGCCGTCGCACGGCGGAAACCCTTACCAGGACGGCTATGTCTTCGCCTTCGGCCACGACTACAAGGCCGGGCTGCGTGACCTGGCGACCCTGACCGGTCCGCCGCAGCTGCTGCCGCGCTGGGCCTACGGCGTCTGGTACTCCGAGTACATCGACCGCACCGCGGCCGACTACCGCGACACCATCCTGCCGCGGTTCCGCGGCGAAGGCGTCCCGCTGGACGTCCTGGTCACCGACACCGACTTCAAGGCGCCGGACACGTGGAACGGCTGGCAGTTCGACACCGCGAAGTTCCCCGACCCGGCCGGGTTCTTCGCCTGGTCGAAGTCGCAGGGACTGCACAACAACCTCAACATCCACCCGAGCATCATGGGATCGGACCCGCAGTTCGCCCGCGCCCAGGCGACGGCGAAGGGCAAGCTGGCCAAGTCGAACTGCGGGACCGACTGCTACGTCTTCGACTGGGGCGACCCGGACCAGCTCAAGGCCTACCTGGACCTGCACGCCGGAATGATGAAGCAGGGCAACGACTTCTGGTGGCTCGACTGGTGCTGCGACGCCTCGCGCTCGAGCCTGCCCGGCGTGACCCCGGACGCCTGGATCAACCAGCAGTACGCGGACCTCGCCGCGCCGGCGACCGGCCGTGGGTTCGTCATCTCGCGGGCGTACGGCTCGTTGCAGGCGGGCGGCTACGGCGGTCCCACGGGCCTGGCGACCGGGCCGTGGGCGGACAAGCGCAGCACGCTCCACTTCACCGGCGACACGTCGTCGACGTGGGGAACGCTGCGGATGGAGGTCGGCATCACGCCGGCGGAGTCGGCCGCCACGGGGATGTCGGCGATCAGCCACGACATCGGCGGCCACAACGACACGACCGGCCTGCGCGGCAGCGAGACCTACACCTCCGGCGGCCAGCAGCACCAGACGGCCAAGCTGCCCGACGACATGTACGCGCGGTGGGTGCAGCTCGGCACGTTCCAACCGATCGACCGGCTGCACAGCAACCACAGCGACCGGCTGCCCTGGCAGTACGGCGACGCGGCGAAGGCGTCGGCGACGAAGTTCCTGAACCTGCGCGAGAACCTGGTGCCCTACACCTACACGCTGGCCCAGGAGGCCGCGACGACCGGCGTCCCGGTGGTGCGGCCGACGTACCTCGAGTACCCGGACGAGCCCGCCGCCTACGCCGCGGCCGGCAGCGAGTACTTCTACGGGCCGGACATGCTCGTGGCGCCGGTGACGGCCCCGGGGACGTCCGCGTCGACGCAGGTCTGGTTCCCGCCGGGGCAGTGGACGGACTACTTCACCGGCAAGACCTACGCGGGCGGGACGACGCAGCAGGTCACGACGGACCTCGGGACCATGCCGGTGTTCCTGCGCGCGGGCGGCGTCGCGGTGACCCGGACGGCGGACGTGGCGAACGACGTCCAGAACCCGCTGAACCGCCTGACGGTGACGGTCGCACCGGGCGCGTCCGGTTCCTTCACGCTGTACGAAGACGACGGCACCTCTTCGGCCCGCAGCTCGACCACCCGGGTCACGTACTCCGAGCGCCACGGGACGCACACGGTGACGGTGGCGCCTTCGTGCGGCGGGTTCCGGGGCCAGGTCGCTTCGCGGGAGTGGACGGTGAAGTTCCTCGGCGTGACCTCGGCGCCTTCGCGGGTGCGCGTGGGCGAAGGCTGGGCGCCGTCGAACAGCTGGAAGTGGGACGCCGCGACGCAGACGCTGACGGTGACGTCCGCCGCCCACCCGGGCCGGGAGCCGGTCACGGTCACCTACTGACCCGCCGACGGTCGGCTCGCGTACCCAGACGGTCGGCTCGCGTACCTGGAGGGTCGGCTCGCGAGCCGACTGTTCCGGTACGCGAACCGACTGTCCAGGTACGCGAGCCGACCTCTTGCCGTGAAGCCGCTCAGCCCGGGATGAGGCAGAACAGGTGGCCTTCGGGGTCGGCCAGTACGACCCAGTCGCCGCCCCCGGGCTGGAAGTCCGGCTTCGTCGCGCCGAGCGACCGGAACCGGGCGACGGCTTCTTCCAGGTTGCCGACCCGGAGGTCGAGGTGGGCGTGCTTGGCGTCGTCCGGCCACGCCGGGCCGCGGTAGCCGTCGACACGCTGGAAGCCGAGGCCCACCGGGCCGCCGCCGAGCTGCACGGTGTCGTCGTCCGAGTAGGTCACCTCCCAGCCGAGTGCCTTGGCGTAGAACGCGGCGAGTGCCGCCGGGTCGGCGCAGTCGAGGACGAGCGTGGTGAGTTCCGCGGGCATTTCCCGACTCCTTTCCTTCGCCCGGCAGCCTGCCCGGCGCGGGAGCCGCGGTCTTGAAGATCCTTGCGGCGCCGGAAACTGTCGGACTCCCGGCGTACCGTCCGGCTCGTGCTCGAAACAGTCGAAGTCGCCGCGCGGCCCGGTTACGCCGTCAGCGTGGTGAAGTGCGCGGAGGACCACGCCGGCTGGTCGCCGCCCGAGGTGGCGGCGGGCCACCGGATAGTGCTCGTGCGGCGGGGCCGGTTCCGCCGTCGTGCCCGCGGCGTCGTGGCGGACGCGGACCCGACGGTGGCGTACCTCGCGGAGCCGGGGGACGAAGAGCGGTTCGCGCACCCGGCGGGCGGTGACGTCTGCACGTCGGTGACCTTCGGCGCTTCGCGTTGGCGGCAGCTCGCGGGCGACCGGCTCGCGCGCACCACGGTGTACGTCGACGGCGCGCTCGACCTCGCCCACCGCCGCGTGGTGGCTTCGGCCGCCGACCCGGGCTACGGGCTGGCGGAGGAACTGCTGGTGCTGGTGGGCCGGGCGGTCACCCAGGCGGCCACGGCCCCTACGCCCGCATCGCCGCATCGGGGGAGCCGCGCCGACGAGCGCGCCTTGGTGGCGCTCGCGCGCGAAGCGCTGGCGGCGGACGTCCCGGCGGCCGCCGGGCTGTTTCCGCTGGCGGATCTGCTGGGTGTCTCGCCGTACCGGCTGAGCCGCGCCTTCCCGCGCGAGCTGGGGGTTTCGCTGACGCGCTACCGCAACCGGCTCCGCGTCGGCCGGGCGCTCGACCGCCTGGAAGCGGGGGAGCGGCGGCTGGCGGATCTGGCGGCGGACCTCGGGTTCGCCGACCAGGCACACCTGACGCGCACGGTGCGCGAGCACGCCGGCGAAACACCCGCGGCGCTGCGCCGGCTGCTGGCGGGTCAGCCGGGCGGAGGTTCGCGTCGCGGTTCCCGGCCCGCGCGGTCCGGACCGGAGGAAGCGTGCTGAGACGGGATGGCGCGGCGGGCTGGGGGTGGGCGCGTGGCCACCCCCAGCGGCCACGTGAGTCACCCCGCGGCCGCTGCGCCACCCCGGGTTCTGTGTCATGTTTCCGAAACACCGAACGCGAGTATCGTAGTCTTTCCGGCACATCCTGTGTCAAGTTTTCGGAACAGCTACGCTGTCGGGTGTCACTTTTCATAGACGAAAGTAGGGGTGCGGTGAGCGAAGAGCGCAGTTTCGCCGAACGGCTGGCGCACTTGATCGCGACCGTGCACCCGCCGGACCGCAAGCCGTACTCCTACCGGGAGATCGCGCACGGCGTCGCCGAGCAGACCGGCGTGACGATGTCGGCGACCCACGTGCAGCAGCTCGCCGTCGGGGCGCGCAAGGACCCCAAGCGCTCGCACATCCAGGCCCTCGCCCAGTTCTTCGGCGTGCCGGTGACCTACTTCTTCGACGAGCAGGTCGCCGGGCAGGTCGACCGGCAGGTCGAGGACGTCGTGGCGTGGCGCGACAGCGAGGCGCGCAACCTGGCGCAGCGGGCCATGCGGCTCTCGCCCCGCGACCGCGAAACGGTGACGGCGCTGCTGGACCAGCTCAGCAGCTACGACGACACCCGGCACCGGGAGGGCAGGCGCCGGAAGCCGGAGTGATCCGGCCGCCTCGGCTACGATGACCCCGTCCGTGATCGCGCCCCGGTGCACCCGGCTGGCGCCCGGGGAGCGGGGAGGACCCATCGACGAGCGCGGCCTGGCGGAGCTCCGCGAACGGGCCCGGGAACGCGTGCGGACGGTGCTGGCCGCCGTCCCGCTGCCGCGGCCGTGGTCGATGAACGCCTGGGTCGACCGCCTCGAAGCCTGGCGCGGGCGCGAGATCGACCTCGTGCCGGTCGCCCACCGGCCCGGTCAGCCGTCCGGGGCCTGGCAGGCCCGCCCGGACTACGACCTGATCGCCTACACCGGGCACACATCGGCGCTGCACCAGGACCACATCATCGCCCACGAGCTGGCCCACTTGCTGTGTGCGCACACAGGCGCCTGCCTGCTGTCGGAGTCGGAAGCCGCCGAGCTCGCCCCGGACCTGGCGCCGCGGGCGTTGTCGCACCTGCTCACCCGCGTCACGTCCGGTGCCGACGAGTACGAGGCCGAGCTGATCGCCGTCCTGCTGATGAGCGCGGCGACGAGCGAGCCGCCCGCCGTTCAGCCGGGCGCGTCCGGCCGGGCGGCCGACCAGGCCCGGCGGCTGGCGGCGTTGCTGGGATAGTCGTGTCCCGTGATCGACATACTTTTCGTCGGAGTCGGGCTGTTCGCGCTGTTCGCCGGCATCTGGCGGGCCGTCCGCGCGCGGCGCACCGGCGCGGGCGCGGGCCTGGCCGTCTCGCTCATCGCGCTGGGCGCGGCGTTCTGCTTCCTCGCCAACCGTGCCCAGCTCGTCGAGAGCGAGGTCTACCCGAGCCTCGGGCGGCTGTTGTCGAACCTGGCGACGATGGTCGCGGCCTACGGCATCGGCCTGACCGTCGCGGAGATCAGCGGCACCCGCGACCGCGGCCGGCGCACCCGGCTGGTGGCGCTGGCGACGGCGTTGACCCTGCTGGCGGTGATGTTCTTCAGCACCCCGGACCTGCCCCGCGGCATCGGCGTGTTCGACGAGCTGTACCGCACCCACCCGACGCTGGTCGTCTACGTCTTCACCTACACCGTCTACCTCGGGTTCGCGGTCCTCGACATCGGCGTGGTGGCGGCGGTGACGATCCGGGCGAGCGGCGGCGCGCTGCGCGCGGGGCTGGCGCTGTTGCTGCTGGCCTCGGCGTTCGCGGTGGCCTATCTCGCCGGGAAGGTCGTCGCGACGATCCGCGCCCTCCAGGACGACCACCCGGCGAAGGCGTTGTGCCGGGGGCCGTTCTCGACGCTGCCGTGCACCCTCGACGTCGGCTTCCCGGCGGTCTCGGTGCTCCTGATCGTGGTGGGGCTGACGATCCCGGCGGTCCCGGGCCTGCTGGCGGCCCGCCGCGACGCCCGGACACTGCGCGTGCTGCGTCCCCTGCGAACGCACCTGACGCGGCGGTTCCCGGAGATCGCCCGCATCGACCCGGGCGGCCGGTCCCGCCGCGAGCGCCTCTTGACGGCGATGAGCGAGACGAACGACGGCCTGATCCTGGCCGGCGTGACCCCGGACCTGCCTCCGGCGGCCGCGGCGAGACTGGTGCGCGACCTTCCGGACGAGCGGGGGGAAGCCGAGCCGCCCACCGCCGGGGGCGAACCGTTCGCCGCGGACGTGGCCCGGCTGCGGGCGATCGCCGGCGCGTACCGAAAGCTGGACACCACGACGGCGGACTGGACACCGGGCTCGCCGCGGTGACCACCCGCCTTTCCGGTCAGCCGCCGAACGGCGCCTCGAGCCGGGACACCCAGCCGTCCTCGGTGAGGGCCACCAGCCGCAGCGCCTCCGCCCGGTCGGTCAGCGGAAGCAGGGGCCGGACCTCGTGAGCCACCCGCTCGAGGGTCTCTTCGTCACCGCCCATGGCGACGGTCACGTGCGCTGGTGGCCGCAGACCGAACCGGCCACCGTACGGCGGCACTTCCGGCCAGCGCGCGCACACCGCGTCGGTGACGGGCTGGAGCGCGGGAGCCGGGATGGCCGCGAAGCCGGGCCTGGTCAGGAACTCGCCGAGCCGCACCTCGACCGGCGGGACGGCCGCCGCCAGCTCGCGGATCGCGGTGGCGACGTCGTCGGTCAGCTCACCGTCCGGCAGGAACGGGTACAGCGCCGTCACGTGCGCGGCCAGGCCGGGGCGGACCAGGGCGGGGTCGACGCGCCGGGCGGCGGCCAGTGCGGGTTCGGCGGCGGGCAGCAGGATCAGCAGCGCGGTGGTTCCGGGATCGGGCACCTCCGCATCATGGCAGTCAAGCGACGGCGGTCTCCGGGAACCGGCCCGCGCGGGCCAGGGCGAGGCTGCGCCGGCACAGCTCGACGAGGTCCTGGTTCGCGCGGCTGCGCGGGGTGCGGCCGCAGAGCCCGCAGTGGATGGCCACGTCGCCGGTCAGCTCGTCCACCGCGACCAGTGCCTGGTGGTCGCAGCGGCGGCACCAGCGGTACCCGATGGCCGGGTTCGTGTGCACCGGGGACGCCACGCATTCGTGCAGCCAGCGGCGGTGCGTGCGGCAGGTGACGCGGTCGGTCGGGTCGAGGCCGCCGGTGTCCTCCACGCGGTCTTCCCGCGCCAGCGTCGAGGCCAGCAGCGGCTGCCGCGCCGCGGTGGGCCGGTCCTGCGGATTCGGTGCGGCCCACGCGTGGTGGTCGCCGCATCGGCACTTCTCGGTCATGTCGCCCCCAGTGGTCGGGTCGTTCGCTCTCTTCGAGTGTGAGCGCGGCCACAGAGCGCCGACAACCGGGAAAACGCGCAATTTCGGTCGGCGGCGGGTCACCCGCGGCGGGCGGACGAGCGGACTTCGGCCCCCGGGTATGCGAACATATGTTCTATGGAGGACGAGGGGCCCATCCTGCACGCCGACCTCGATTCGTTCTACGCGTCGGTCGAGCAGCGCGACGATCCGGCGCTGAAGGGACGGCCGGTGATCGTCGGCGGCGGGGTGGTGCTGGCGGCGAGCTACGAGGCCAAGGCCTACGGCGTGCGCACCGCGATGGGGGGCGCGCAGGCCAGGAAGCTCTGCCCGCACGCCGTCGTCGTGCGACCGCGGATGTCGGCCTACCTGGCCGCCAGCCGGGCGGTGTTCGAGGTCTTCCACGACACCACGCCGTGGGTGGAAGGTCTCTCGATCGACGAAGCGTTCCTCGACGTCGGCGGGCTGGCCAGGATCGGCGGGCGGCCGAGCCACATCGCCGAACGGCTGCGTGCCGCGGTCGCCGAGCGAACCGGGCTGCCGATCACCGTCGGGGTGGCGAGGACGAAGTTCCTCGCCAAGGTCGCCAGCCGCGTGGCCAAGCCGGACGGCCTGCTCGTCGTGCCGCACGACGCCGAGCTGGAGTTCCTGCACCCGCTGCCGGTTTCGGCGCTGTGGGGCGTCGGCAAGGTCACCGCGGAGAAGCTGCGCGCCCGGGGCATCGCGACGGTGGGCCAGCTCGCCGCGTCGGAGCAGGTGGACCTGGTCGGGCTGCTCGGCCGGGGCGCCGGGACGCACCTGCACCACCTGGCGCACAACGAGGACCCGCGCCGCGTCGAGATCGGCAGGCGGCGGCGCTCGATCGGCGCCCAGCGGGCCCTCGGGCGCGGCAG
The DNA here is from genome assembly GCF_002234595.1 of Amycolatopsis vastitatis. Taxonomy (GTDB): domain Bacteria; phylum Actinomycetota; class Actinomycetes; order Mycobacteriales; family Pseudonocardiaceae; genus Amycolatopsis; species Amycolatopsis vastitatis. Next base: position 64,174 of record NZ_NMUL01000008.1, on the reverse strand, counting down.
GCGGACGCCGGCCGAGCTCGACGTGGTGCTGGTGGCGCTGATCGACCGGATCGCGCGCCGGTTGCGCGCGGCCCGCCGCGTCTGCCGGACGGTGACGATCCGCCTGCGCTTCGCCGACTTCTCCCGCGTCACCCGCTCGCACACGCTGAACGAGCCGACGGCGGGCACCGGCGTGCTGCTCGCCGCGGCCCGGGAGCTGCTCGTCGCGGCGCTGCCGCTGATCGCCGACCGCGGGATCACCCTGCTGGGCGCCGCGCTGTCCAACCTGGCCGACGAAAACCCGTTCCAGCTCGCCCTGCCGTTCGAGCAGCAGCGGGCGAGCGAGCTCGACACCGCGCTGGACGCGGTGCGGGACCGGTTCGGGAAGGCCGCGGTCACCCGGGCGGTCCTGCTCGGCCGCCCGGACGACCTCGAAATGCCGATGCTGCCCGACTGAGCGGACGAGCGTTCAGCTCCCGCCGCCGGAGCGGTGGGGAATGCGCGCGTGGGTCAGCGCGGAAAGGGCGGCGGGCCGCAGCGCGTCGGTGCGGCGCCACAGCCGCGGGGCGACGCTGTCCCGTTGCCCGGCTTGGCCGACGACCTCGAACCCGGCCGCACGCAGGAGGCCGGCCAGGTCCGCGGGCGAGAGGAAGGTGCGCCACGGCTCGCCCTGCCCGGCGGCCACCGGCCCGACCGCCTCGGCGTAGCCGTTTCCGGCCGCGTCGCGCAGCTGTGCGGGCAGCAGGTGGTCGGCGACGATTTCCGATCCCGGCGCGAAACCGCCGAGCTGAGCCAATGTGCCGGCAACCGCCTCGCGCGTCAGGTACATGGTGACACCGAGCCAGCTCACGAACACGGGGCGAAACGGGTCGAGTCCACTCTGGACGGCACATTCCCGGAGCGGGTCGGTTTCGAAGTCGACCGGGACGAAGGTGACCGAAGCCGGAACGGCGACCCCGGCGCCGTCGAGCAGTTCCCGTTTCACCGTCTGGGTCGCCGGATGGTCGACCTCGAACACCCGGAATCGGCCCGGCGGGGTCCGATAGGCGAAGGAATCGAGCCCGGCGCCCAAAATCAGATACTGGTCTATACCAGAATTGACGCGGGTAAGCCGTTCCTCGGCGAAGCGGCTGCGGCACACCGCCTCGGCGCGGGCGCCGGCGAGGACCGGATGGGTATCGTGGAGCCGGTGGTAGGCCAGGAGTTCCTCGGCCTGGTCGCCGAGAAGTGCCGCGGCGAGGGTGTCGGAGAAGATGAACGGCTCGGCGTCGACGAGCAAATGTGCCGCCCGTGCGGCGGCCGCGGTGAAGGCGGTGCGGCTGGCGCGGGGAGTATTGGCGGGAAAATCGTCGGTCGTCATCCCGTCACGGTACCGATTTGATTCCGAGCATATCACAAATACAAATATTCGACAAGACGGCGAGCATTTCGGCTCCGTTGCGGTCACCCTGGACCCGGGCGACCCACTCGCCCGGGCGGCCATTGTGGACGCTTCACGGGTGTCGCGCGTGCCGGACGAGATTCGACAGGTTAGGGTCTGTCCGACCGTGTTCTGGAGAAGATGAGGAACGAAGAACCATGGCGCAACGGGTGCAAGTCCAGATGGTGGACGATCTCGACGGGAGCGAGGCTTCGCAGACCGTCCCCTTCAGTCTCGACGGCGTGACCTACGAAATCGACCTGTCCGAGGACAACGCTTCCGCGCTGCGAGACGAGCTCGCCCGCTACGTCGGGGCCGCGCGCCGCATCGGCGGCCGCAAGGTCCGCCTCGCGACCGGCCAGACGCTGGCGGGGCCGTCCGGCTCGGGCACCGACCGCGAGCGCAACCGGCAGATCCGGGAATGGGCCCAGGCCAACGGCTACGAGGTCGCCGAGCGGGGCCGGCTGTCCAGCGAGATCATCGCCGGCTTCGAAGCCGACCAGGCCGCGCAGGCCGAGCCCGCCGAAGCCAAGCCGGCGCGCAGGCGGGCCTCTCGCAAGAAGTCTTGAGCCGTGCCCGCGTGCTGACCAAGCCGCGCTGTGGTGCCGGAGCGCGCTGACGAAGCCGTGCCGCTGGGTGCGGCTTCGTCAGCGAGGCGCGGGTTGCATCGCCGCTGACGCCGCCTGCTGCGTCCGGCGGCTCTCGGTTCGCCTCTGTTGTTGCGTTCGAAAGTAGCCGGGTTGTCGCGTTGAGTGCTCGCCGCCCGGACTGGTTCCGCCCCGCCGCGCCCGTCTCGTGTTGGTACGTTGGCGTTCCTCCCTGTTCCGGCCGGCGGTGTCGGTTCGGGTGAGCGCGAATCGCGCGGTCAAAGCTTGTCGGCGCGGGCTCGGGTCGCCAGACTGTCAATGCTCCTCGCGGCCGGTACCGCGCGGGAGCACCGGTCCGGTGGCCGCCTCCTCCCTCGATGGCCACCGGGCCGCCTCCCTTTCCGCCCGTCGATCGACCTCCGTCCGGGCGGCTCATCGGACATTCCTGTGGACTTCCCCGGCGAACAGGCGCACACTCAGCCTACTGGATACTGCATACAATCTTCAGTTGGTCGAGGAGGCGGTCGCCATGGCCGAGGTTCGCGAGCTCCGGGATGTGTACGGACGGCGCTACCGCGTCGGGGAGTCCGATCGCGACCTGCTCGGCCGGCCGAGGAGCCGGATCGCCTGGCTCGCCACGGCGGCCATGCTCGCCGCCGGGGTGCAGCAGTACGGGTTCGGCGCCATCGTGCCCGCGCTGAGCCGCGCGCACGGCTGGACGTTCGGCGGGATCGTGCTGTCGCTCGCGGTGTGGGCGATCTGCCAGGCGGGAGCGGCGTTCCCGGCCGCCTGGCTCCGCGAACGCGGCCGGTTCCCCGCGCCGGCGGCGATGGCGGCCGGCGCGGTGCTGTGCGCCGCCGGGCTCGTGACGCTCGGCCACGCGAGCAGCCTGCTCACCGTCTTCCTCGGCTACTCGGTGCTCGGCGGGCTCGGCACCGGCCTGGTCTACGCCACGTGCGTCGGCGCTGTGCTCGCCTGGTTCCCGGACCGCACGGGATCCCGGGCCGGCGTCGTCAGCGGCGCTTTCGCCTACGGCAGCGTGCCTTTCGTCGTGCTCGCCGCCGCTCTGCCGGCCGCGCGGCCGGTGCTGCTGGACGTCACCGCCGCCGTCGTGCTCACGGTGATCGCCGGCTGCGGCGCCGTGCTGCGGTACCCGCCGCGGCATTGGTGGCCGCCCACGCCCGAGCCGCGCACCTGGGCACTGGACCGGGCGCACAACCGCCGCCCGGCGGTCCGGCACTACCGGCCGGCGGAGCTGTTCCGGTGCGGCACGACGCTTTCGCTCTACCTCGTGGTCGTCCTCGCGGCCGCCGTGCTGCTGTTCGACCTGGCCTACCTGGCGACGTTCGTCACCGCCCGCAGCGGGCCCGGGCTCGCCGCGGCCGCGCTCGCCTCGCTCGCCGCGGCCACCGGCAGCGGACGCATCCTGATCGGACGGCTCGCCGACCGGCTCGGCCGGCACCGGATCCTGCGCTTCGCGCTGCTCGCGGGTGGTGTCGCGCAGTTCGTGCTGTTCTACTCCGGCGAGCACCGGCACGCCGTCGGCCTGCTGCTGGGGGCCGCACTGGCCGGGCTGGGGAACGGCTGCTGCTACACGCTGCTCGTCGGGCTGGTCCGCGAGTACTTCGGCGAGGAGTCGGCGGCCCAGAACTTCGGGATCCTGTATTCCGCCAAGGCCGTCGGCGCGGTGGTCGGGATCGGGCTGGCCGCGGTCGTGGTCACTTCGCACGGGTTCGTGGGCGCGTTCACCGCGGCCGGGGTGCTGAGCCTCGCCGGCGCGGTGCTGTCCGGGCGGCTGACCCAGCCGGGCCGGCCCAAGTCACTGCTGCCGGCGGCCTGACGTGGGGCGGATGACCAGCAGGCGCCGGGTGCTGCGCGTCCACGACGGCGGCCACACGACACGGCCGGACACGCTCACGGTCGAGGAACCCCTCGAAATCCGGGTCGCGGGCAAGCCGCTCTCGGTCACGATGCGGACCCCGGGGGACGACTTCGACCTCGCCGCCGGCTTCCTCGTCGGCGAGGGCGTGGTCCGGGCGGCCACCGACATCCACTCGATCCGCTACTGCGCCGGGGCCACCGCGGACGGCGGAAATACGTACAACGTCCTGGACGTCGTGCTGGCCCCGGGCGTCGCCCCACCGGTCGCGTCGGTGGAGCGGAACTTCTACACGACGTCCTCGTGCGGACTGTGCGGCAAGGCGAGCCTGGACGCCGTGCGCACCACGGTGACCTGGCCGGTCGGCGGCGACCCGTTCACGACCGGCCCGGCGACGCTGGCCGGGCTGCCGGACGAGCTCCGGGCGGCGCAGCGGGTCTTCGACCGCACCGGCGGCCTCCACGCGGCGGGCCTCTTCGACGCCGACGGCAAGCTGCTGTGCCTGCGCGAGGACGTCGGGCGGCACAACGCGGTGGACAAGGTCGTCGGCTGGGCGGCCCGGGACGGCAAGCTGCCCCTGGCGGGGACGGCGCTGATGGTCAGCGGCCGGGCTTCGTTCGAGCTGGTGCAGAAGGCGGCGATGGCGGGGATCCCGTTGCTGGCCGCGGTTTCGGCGCCGTCGTCGCTGGCGGTGGACCTGGCCGCAGAGCTGGGCCTGACCCTGGTGGGGTTCCTGCGCGGCACGTCGATGAACGTCTACACGCGACCGGACCGGCTGGGTCTTCAGCCGAGCTGAGCGAGCACCGCGGCCACGGCGGCCGAGCGCCCGGCCCGGTGGACGGCGGCGAGCTGCCACGATGGCGGCCGGCCGAACCGCCGGACGGTGAGGTCGCCGAACCGGGCGGCGGCCGAGGCGGGCAGCACACAGGCGGCGAGCCCGGCGCGCACGAGCCCGGCCGCGACGGCGAGGTCGTCGACTTCGAGGCGAACCCGGCGGCCGGGAAAAGCCCGGTCGACGGCCTCTCGGATCGCCCAGCCGGGCGGGAAGTCCACAAGGGACAGTTCGGTGAGGTCGGCGGGCGCCGGGCGGGACCCGCCCGGCGCGGTCGCGAGGACCAGGTCTTCGCTCGGAAGCAGGCTGGTGACCAGCTCGGTCGGGGGAGCGGATCTCCTGACCGCCGTGTCGTCCTCTGCGACACTTTCGGCGATCGGCTCCCCGGGGCAGCCGGGCGTGAGTGTCAGCGCCAAGTCCATAGTGGACTCGGAGATCGCGCGCCGAGCCTCGAGGTCCGGCAGCTGCCGGACCTCGACGGCCAGACCCGGATGAGCCTGCTGGAGCTTCGCGAGGACGTGGTGGAGGTCGGTCAGCAGACCGGGGGACACGCCGAGCCGGACACGGCCGGCCACCGGCGAGACCGCCGCGCGGGCTCGCTCCGCCGCTTCGAGGGCCGCCCGCGCGGCGGGCACGAAGGCCTCGCCGGCGGGGGTCAGGACCACTCGGTGCGTCGTGCGGTGGAACAGCGGCGTGCCCAGGTCGCGCTCCAGCGCCCGGACCACCGTGGATACCGTCGACTGCACCGTCCGCAACCGCTGGGCGGCCGCGGTGAAGCCACCCTCCTCGGCGACCGCCACCACCACCGCCAGCTGGCGCAGCTCCATCACGGCACCTTGCCCCTGCCGCAGCACAAGACTGGCATCAGCCGAGGACCTCGCGCGCGAGCGCCGCGGTTTCGCTCGGGGTGCGTCCCACCCGGATTCCCGCGGCCTCCAACGCCTCCTTCTTCGCCGCGGCCGTTCCCGCCGACCCCGAGACGATCGCGCCCGCGTGGCCCATCGTCTTGCCTTCCGGGGCGGTGAACCCCGCCACGTACCCGACGACCGGCTTCGAGACGTTCGCGCGCACGAACTCCGCGGCCCGCTCCTCGGCGTCGCCGCCGATCTCGCCGATCAGCACGATCAGCTCGGTCTCGGGGTCCTTTTCGAACGCCTCCACCGCGTCGATGTGCGTCGTCCCGACGATCGGGTCGCCGCCGATGCCGACGCAGGTCGAGAACCCGATGTCGCGCAGCTCGTGCATGAGCTGGTAGGTCAGGGTCCCGGACTTCGACACGAGGCCGATCCGGCCCGGCCCGGTGATGTCGGCGGGGATGATCCCGGCGTTCGACCTGCCGGGGGAGATGATGCCCGGGCAGTTCGGCCCGATGATGCGGGTCCGCCCGCCCGCGGCGACGGCGTGGGCCCACAGCCGCGCGGTGTCGTGCACCGGAACGCCTTCGGTGATCACCACCACGAGGCCGATCCCGGCGTCGACGGCCTCGACGACGGCGTCCTCGACGAACGGTGGCGGCACGAACAGCACGCAGACGTCGGCGCCCGTCGCCGCCATGGAGTCCGCGACGCTGCCGAACACCGGCAGCGAAGCACCACCGATGTCCAGCTGCCGGCCGGCCTTGCGCGGGTTCACCCCGCCGACGACGTTCGTCCCGGCGGCCAGCATCCGCCGCGTGTGCTTCGTGCCCTCGGAACCGGTGATGCCGGAGACGACGACCCGGCTGTTCTCGTCCAGGAAGATGGCCACGGCTCAGACCTCCGCGATCGCGCGCTTCGCCGCCTCGCGGGCGGCGTCGTCCATGGTGGCCACCACGGTGACCAGGGGGTGGGCGGCTTCGGCGAGGATCCGCCTGCCCTCGGTGACGTTGTTCCCGTCGAGCCGGACCACCAGCGGCTTGGCCGCGCGCGAACCCAGGATCTCCAGCGACCGCACGATGCCCGACGCCACCGCGTCGCAGGCGGTGATGCCGCCGAAGACGTTGACGAACACGCTGCGCACCTGCGGGTCGCCGAGGATCACGGTCAGCCCGTCGACCATCACCTGCGCCGACGCCCCGCCGCCGATGTCGAGGAAGTTCGCCGGCCCCCGTGCGCCCGCTTCGGCCGCGGCCGCCGCCACGACGTCCAAAGTGGACATGACCAGCCCGGCGCCGTTGCCGATCACGCCGATGTCGCCGTCGAGCTTGACGTAGTTGAGACCTTTCGAGCGGGCCTCACGCTCCAGTGCGTCACTGCCGGACGCCTCGTCGAAGGAGGCGGAACGGCGGAAGGACGCGTTGTCGTCCAAGGTGATCTTGCCGTCCAGCGCGACGATCCCGGCCGGCGTGCACGCGAGGGGATTGACCTCGACCAGCGTGCAGTCTTCGGCGACGAACACCTCCCACAGCTTTTCGACGACCTCCGCGGCCTCCGCCCGGACGTCAGCCGGGAACGCCGCCGCCACCGAAGCGGCATCGACGCCTTCCAGGGGATTCACCGGAATCCGGACGACGGCGTCCGGCCGGGAGGCCGCCACCTTTTCGATGTCCATCCCGCCTTCGACCGACGCCATGGCGAGGAACGTGCGCGCGGCGCGGTCGAGCAGGAAGGAGACGTAGTACTCCTCGGTGATTTCACTCGCTTCGGTCACCAGGACGCGGTGGACGGTGTGGCCTTGATGTCCATCCCGAGAATGTCGTCGGCGGCCTGCTCGGCGTCGTCGGCGGTCGGCACCACGCGGACGCCGCCCGCCTTGCCGCGGCCGCCGGTCTTCACCTGGGCCTTGACCACCACGGGGGTGCCGAGCGCGGCGGCCGCGGCCCGGGCCCCGGCCGGACCGGCGGCGACCCGGCCGCGGGGGACGGGTACGCCGTGTTTCTCGAAGAGATCACGGGCTTCGTGTTCGAAGAGATCCATGCGGGAGCGTCCTTTCCGCGGCGGGACAGGGCGAGGAGATCCGCCGTGTCCGGGCGTGGGGCGACCGGTCCACCAGGGGAGGAAAAAACCCTGCCGATGGGCCTGGACACGGGCTGCTAGAAGAGTGACTATATGCCTACCCCATACGGTATGCAATCTACAGTCTGCCGCGAAGAGGCCGCTGACCTCGGAGGACGTGGGACGGCGGCACGAGCGGACCGGGACACGGAGCGCCGGACAAGAGAGATCCGGCGGCGGACCAGAGGAGCTGAGCCATGGCGCTGACAACGACCGGCACCACCGCGGGGGAGGGTGCCGCGGCGACGAACGGCGCCGCGCCCGCGCCGGCCGGAATATCCGGCGGCCACCTGGTGGCCAAGGCGCTGAAGGCCGAAGGGGTCGACACGATCTTCACCCTGTGCGGCGGCCACATCATCGACATCTACGACGGCTGCGTCGACGAAGGCATCGAGGTCATCGACGTCCGGCACGAGCAGGTCGCGGCGCACGCGGCCGACGGCTACGCGCGGATCACCGGCAAGCCGGGCTGCGCGGTGGTCACCGCGGGCCCGGGCACCACCGACGCCGTCACCGGGGTCGCCAACGCGCTGCGCGCGGAAAGCCCGATGCTGCTGATCGGCGGCCAAGGCGCGCTGACGCAGCACAAGATGGGGTCCCTGCAGGACCTCCCGCACGTGGACATGATGGCGCCGATCACCAAGTTCGCCGCCACCGTGCCGCACACCGCCCGCGTCGCGGACCTCGTCTCCATGGCGTTCCGCGAGGCCTACGCCGGCGCGCCGGGGCCGTCGTTCCTGGAGATCCCGCGGGACGTCCTCGACGCGCGGGTACCGCTCGAAAGCGCGAGGATTCCCGAAGCCGGCCGCTACCGCGCGTCGACGAAGAACGCCGGCGACCCGGCCGACATCGAGAAGCTCGCCGACCTGCTCGTCCACGCGAAGAAGCCGGCCATCCTGCTCGGCAGCCAGGTCTGGACCACGCGGGCCACCGAACCGGCCGTAGACCTGGTGCGCACGCTCAACATCCCGGCGTACATGAACGGCGCCGGCCGCGGCACGCTGCCGCCGGGCGACCCGCACCACTTCCAGCTCTCGCGCCGCTACGCCTTCGACAACGCCGACGTCATCGTCATCGTCGGCACGCCGTTCGACTTCCGGATGGGCTACGGCAAGCGGTTGTCGAAGGACGCCACCGTCGTCCAGATCGACCTCGACTACCGCACGGTCGGCAAGAACCGCGACGTCGACCTCGGCATCGTCGGCGACGCCGGCCAGGTCCTCGCCGCCGTCGCGCAGGCCGCCTCCGGCCGTGCCGACAACGGTTCCGCCGGCCGCAAAGCCTGGCTCGAAGAACTGCAGGCCGTGGAGGAGAACGCGAAGCGGAAGCGGCTGCCGCTGCAGCACTCCGACGCGAGCCCGATCCACCCGTACCGGCTGGTCCACGAGATCAACGAGTTCCTCACCGAGGACTCGATCTACATCGGCGACGGCGGCGACATCGTCACCTTCTCCGGCCAGGTCGTGCAGCCCAAGTCGCCTGGCCACTGGATGGACCCCGGTCCACTCGGGACACTCGGCGTCGGCATCCCGTTCGTCATGGCCGCCAAGCACGCGCGCCCGGACAAGGAGGTCGTCGCGCTCTTCGGCGACGGCGCGTTCAGCCTCACCGGCTGGGACTTCGAGACGCTGGTGCGGTTCGACCTCCCGTTCGTCGGGATCGTCGGCAACAACTCGTCGATGAACCAGATCCGCTACGGCCAGGCCGCGAAGTACGGCCTGCCGCGCGAGCGCGTCGGCAACACCCTCGGCGACGTCCGCTACGACGAGTTCGCCCGGATGCTCGGCGGTTACGGCGAGGAGGTCCGCGACCCGGGGGACATCGGCCCGGCGCTGCGGCGGGCGCGGGAGTCCGGCAAGCCGTCGCTGATCAACGTCTGGGTCGATCCCGACGTGTACGCCCCCGGAACCATGAACCAGACCATGTACAAGTGAGCGGAGGCCAAGGCATGGGTAAGGCACTGGAGGGCGTCCGCGTCCTCGACATGACACACGTGCAGTCCGGTCCGTCGTCGACGCAGCTGCTCGCCTGGCTCGGCGCGGACGTGATCAAGCTGGAAACGCCCGGCCGCGGCGACATCACCCGCGGGCAGCTGCGCGACCTGCCCGGCGTGGACAGCCTCTACTTCACGATGCTGAACGCCAACAAGCGCAGCATCACGCTCAACATGAAGAGCGACGAGGGCAAGGAGGTCTTCGAGAAGCTCGTGTCCGGTGTGGACGTCCTCGTGGAGAACTTCGGCCCGGGCGTGGTCGACCGCTTCGGCTACCCATGGAAGAAGCTGGCCGCGCTGAACCCGCGGCTGGTCTACGCCTCGATCAAGGGCTTCGGCCCCGGCCGCTACGCCGACTTCAAGGCCTACGAAGTCATCGCGCAGGCGATGGGCGGCGCGATGAGCACCACCGGCTTCGAGGACGGCCCGCCGACCGCGACCGGCGCGCAGATCGGCGACTCGGGCACCGGCATCCACCTGGTGGCCGCCATTCTCGCCGCGCTGTACCAGCGGACCTCCACCGGCCGCGGCCAGCGCGTCCAGGTCGCCATGCAGGACGCCGTGCTCAACCTGTGCCGCGTCAAGCTGCGCGACCAGCAGCGGCTGGCGCACGGCCCGCTCGGCGAGTACCCGAACGACCACTTCGGCGACGAGGTACCGCGCTCGGGCAACGCCTCCGGTGGTGGCCAGCCCGGCTGGGCGGTCAAGTGCGCGCCCGGCGGCCCGAACGACTACATCTACGTGATCATCCAGCCACCCGGCTGGGCGCCGCTGACCCGGCTGATCGGCAAGCCGGAGCTGGCCGACGACCCGGCGTGGGCCACCCCCGAGGTCCGGCTGTCCAAACTGGACAAGGCGTTCGCGCTCGTCGAGGAGTGGACCGAGAAGCACACCAAGTGGGAAGTGATGGAGAAGCTCAACGCTCACAACATCCCGTGCGGCCCGATCCTGTCCACGAAGGAGCTCATCGAGGACGAGACGCTCGCCGAACTGGGCTCGGTCGTCGAGGTCCCGCACCCCGAGCGCGGCACCTTCAAGACCGTCGGCTGCCCGCTCAAGCTGTCCGACTCGCCGGTCGAGATCGAGCGGTCACCGCTGCTCGGCGAGCACAACGACGAGGTGCTCGCCGAACTCGGCTACGGCCAGGCGGAGCTCGAGAAGTTCCGCGCGGCGGGGGTGATCTGACGTGGCGGATCGCGCGGCGGTCGAAAAGATCCTGGACCGGGCGGCGGCCGAAGGCCGGTCCTCGCTGACCGCACCCGAGGGGCGGGCGGTCTGCGAGGCATACGGTATCCCGACCCCGGCCGAGCGGCTGGCCACCACGGCCGAGGAGGCCGTGGCCCACGCCGAAGCCATCGGGCTGCCGGTCGTGCTCAAGATCGTCTCTCCGGACATCCTGCACAAGACCGAGGCCGGCGGCGTGCTCGTGGGGCTGGATGACGTGGATGCAGTATCCGCTGGATTCGCGCGGATCGTGGACAATGCCCGGGCGTACGACGCCGATGCGGAGATCCTCGGCGTCCAGGTCCAGCGGATGCTCAGCGAAGGCCAGGAGGTGATCATCGGCTCGGTCACCGACCCGACGTTCGGCAAGATCGTCGCGTTCGGCCTCGGCGGTGTCCTGGTCGAGGTGCTCAAGGACGTCACCTTCCGCCTCGCGCCCACGACCACCGAAGAGGCGCTGTCGATGGTCGACGGTATCCAAGCGGCCGAGATCCTCCGGGGCGTCCGCGGCTCGGATCCTGTCGACCGCGACGCCCTCGCCGCGGTGATCACCAGCCTCGGGCAGCTGGTGGCCGACTTCCCCCAGCTGTCCGAAGTCGACCTCAACCCGGTGCTCGCCACCGCGGCCGGGGCCACCGCGGTGGACGTCCGCATCCTCGTCGACCCGGACGCCGCGAAGGAGCCGCACAGGTTCACCCAGGAGGAGATCCTCGCCTCGATGAACCGGATCATGAAACCGGCGTCGGTCGCCGTCATCGGCGCGTCGGCCGAGGCCGGGAAGATCGGCAACTCGGTGATGAAGAACCTGGTCAACGGCGGGTACGCGGGGGAGATCCACCCGATCAACCCCAAGGCCGCCGAGATCCTCGACCGCAAGGCCTACGCGAGCATCACCGACGTGCCCGGCGACGTCGACGTCGCGGTCTTCGCCATCCCGGCGAAGTTCGTCCCCGCGGCCCTCGAAGAAGCGGGCGAGAAGGGCGTGGCGGGGGCGATCCTCATTCCGTCCGGGTTCGGCGAAACCGGCAACATCGAGCTGCAGGACGAGGTCGTCGCGATCGCGCGCAAGCACGGCGTGCGCGTCCTGGGGCCCAACATCTACGGCTACTACTACACGCCGGAAAACCTGTCGGCGACATTCTGTACACCGTATGACGTCAAGGGCGGCGTGGCGCTCTCGTCGCAGAGCGGCGGCATCGGGATGGCGATCCTGGGCTTCAGCCGTTCGGCGAAGATGGGTGTCTCCTCGATCGTCGGCGTCGGCAACAAGGCCGACATCGACGAGGACGACCTGCTCACCTTCTTCGAGCAGGACGACAACACCGAACTCGTCGCCATGCACCTCGAAGACCTCAAGGACGGCCGGTCGTTCGCGGAGACGGCGAAGCGGGTCTCGAAGCGCAAGCCGGTCGTGGTGCTCAAGGCCGGGCGGACGTCGCAGGGCGCCAGGGCGGCCAGCTCGCACACCGGCGCGCTGGCCGGCGACGACAAGGTGTACGACGACATCCTCCGGCAGAGCGGCGTGATCCGGGCGCCCGGGCTGAACGACATGCTCGAGTACGCCCGCGGCATTCCGCTGCTGCCCGCGCCGAAGGGCGAGAACGTCGTCATCATCACCGGCGCCGGCGGCTCCGGCGTGCTGCTCTCGGACGCCTGCGTCGACAACGGGCTGAGCCTGATGGAGATCCCGCCGGACCTCGACACGGCGTTCCGGAAGTTCATCCCGCCGTTCGGCGCCGCGGGCAACCCGGTCGACATCACCGGCGGCGAACCGCCGTCGACCTACCGCAACACGATCGCGCTGGGTCTCGAAGACGACCGCATCCACGCCCTGATCCTGGGCTACTGGCACACCATCGTCACCCCGCCGATGGTGTTCGCGGAACTCGTCTCCGAAGTGGTCGAGGAATACCGCGCGAAGGGCATCCACAAGCCTGTTGTCGCGTCCCTGTCCGGTGACGTCGAAGTCGAGGAGGCGAGCGACTACTTGTACGAGCGCGGCGTCGTCGCGTACCCGTACACGACCGAGAAGCCCGTGGCGGTGCTCGGCGCGAAGTACCGCTGGGCGCGGGCCGCTGGCCTGCTTTCGAACCTGAGTCAACGGTGACGAAGGAGAACTCTCATGACCGCAGCCACGTACCAGGAGATAGTTGACGAGAACGGAAGAGTTTACCGGGTAGGCGAGTCCCCGCACGACATCATGGGGCGCTCGCGCAGCTGGATGGTCTGGCTGCCCTGGGTCGCCATGATGGCGGTCAGCGTGTTCGAGTACGGCTGGGGCGCCGTCGAAGGCACGCTGGAGGAGAAGTACGGCTGGACGTTGTCGGACGCCTTCTGGCTGGCCAGCATCTGGGCGGTGTTCCAGGCCGGGGTGGCGTTCCCGGCCGGACGGCTCAGAGAACGCAACGTCGTCTCGGCGAAGACGGCGATGCTGCTCGGTGCCGTGTTGAGCGGCATCGGCTACTTCACCATCGCGCACAGCGGAAACCTGACGCTGGCGTTCATCGGGTACTCGGTCTTCGGCGGCACCGGCGCCGGGCTCGTGTACGCGACCTGCATCAACATGGTCGGCAAGTGGTATCCGGAGAAGCGTGGCGCGCGGACCGGGTTCGTCAACGGCGGCTTCGCCTACGGCTCGGTGCCGTTCATCTACCTCTTCAGCGCGTTCCTCGGACACGAGAACGTCACCGGCGTGCTGGACGGCATCGGCCTGTACATGCTGGTCGTCGTCGGCGTCTGCGGGTTCCTGTTCAAGGACCCGCCGAAGAGCTGGTGGCCGAAGGAGGTCGACCCGATCTCGTGGGCGAAGGGCAAGGCCGGGGTCAAGAGCCTGGCCAAGAACCCGCCCGCGGTCCGGCAGTTCACGCCGATGGAGGCGATCCGGACCGGCATGCTCCCGCTGATGTGGGTGTGCCTGGTGATCATCGGCGGTGTCTCGCTGTTCGGCATCAACTTCCAGGTGCCCTTCGCCAAGGAGAGCCACTTCGGCGCGTTCGTCGCGGCGTCCTCGGCGGGTGTGCTGGCCATCGTGAACGGCACCGGCCGCGCGGTCGTCGGCTGGGCGTCGGACAAGCTGGGCCGCCGCCAGACGCTGACGATCGTGCTGCTGATCGCCGGCGGCGCGCAGTTCGGCGTGCTCTACGCCGGCAACACGCACAACCTGGTCCTGTTCATGGTGTTCGCGTTCCTGACCGGGTTCGGCGGCGGGGCGTTCTACCCGTTGTTCGCCGCGCTCGTGCCGGACTACTTCGGCGAGAACAACAACGCGTCGAACTACGGCCTGGTCTACAGCGCGAAGCTGGTCGGCGGCGTCGGCGGTGGCGGGCTGGCCGCCGGGGTCATCAGCGCGTGGGGCTACACCGGTGCGTACGTCCTGGCCGGGTGCATCGCGGTGCTTTCGGCGGTGCTGACGCTGTTCCTGCGCCAGCCGGGCCGGATGCGCCACCAGCTCGCCGAAACCGAGCTGGTGGCGCGACCGTCGGCCGCAGCCGGCGGCTGATCCGGTTCCCGCTCCCCGGTCCTGCCGAAATCAGGATCGGGGAGCCTCCGGACGTTCGTGGTAGGCCTGGCGGGTCCGTTCGGTGTGCTTGGCCATGATCCTCTCGGCGGCGTCGACGTCGCCGTCGGAGATCGCGTGGATCAGCTCGTCGTGCTCGTTCCACGCGTCCCGCCCGCGGGGCCGGGCGATCGGCGTGTAGTACCAGCGGACCCGGCGGTCGACCAGGCCGATCAGTTCCGCGAGCACCGCGTTCCCGGACAGTTCGGTGATAAACGCGTGGAGGGCGGCGTTGGCCGCGACCAGTCCTTCGGTGTCCTCTTCGTGCAGTGCGTCGACCCCCGCCTGCTGCAGTTCCCACAGGCGCCGGATGTCCTCCGGCTTCGCGTTGCCGGCGGCGAGCTTCGCGGAGTGCGCCTCCAGCACGCCGCGGACGCTCAGCAGCTGGTCGGCCTCCTCGTCGGTGGGCAGGTGCACGAACGCGCCCTGGGCGGGCCGGAGGTCGACCCAGCCTTCGCTCTGCAGCCGCTGCAGGGCTTCGCGGACGGGCTGCCGGCTGACGCCGAGGTACTCGGCCAGGTCCGCCTCGACCAGGTGCTGCCCGGGTTCGAGGGTGCGGTTGATGATCAGTTCGGCGAGGGCTTCGTAGACGACCTGGCGCAGCGGGGCGGGCCGTTCGACGCGCTTGGCGGCGGTCGAGCTGAGCGAGCCCTTGGCCGTGCGGCGGCCGCTCGGGCCGCGGTCGGGAAGGGGGGAAGCGGGCTGGCTCACGGGACACCTCGAAGGGGAGCGGAAAGCGATGATCTGCGCTCAGGATACAGGTTTTGGTATGCAAAATCCCAGAATCTCACCCGTCTCGGGCGCATTCCGCCGATGTGGATCAACTTCCCCGGATCGATGTGACCCGCAGTGTCTGATTTGTTCGATTCGACTCAGCTGTCCGAGGGTCGCTTCGTGACGGGGCTGGCTCCGATCGTGGATTCAGGATACTGTATGCAATCACGTGCTCGACCGAAGTGGGAGGCACATCATGAAGGTGGCTGTTCTCGGGGCCGGGGCGATCGGCGCGTACGTCGGCGCCGCGCTGCACCGCGGCGGGACCGAGGTGCACCTGATCGCCCGGCGGGCCCACCTCGCCGCGATGCGCGAGCACGGCGTCCGCGTGCTCAGCCCGCGTGGTGACTTCACCGCGCGTCCGCACGTCACGGACGACCCCGCCGAAGTCGGCGAGGCCGACTTCGTGTTCCTCGGCCTGAAAGCCAACTCCTACGCCTCGTGCGGCCCGCTGCTCGCCCCGCTGCTCGGCCCGGACACCGCGATCGTCGCGGCGCAGAACGGCATCCCGTGGTGGTACTTCCACGGCCTGAAGGGACATCCGCTCGAAGGACGGCGCGTCGAGACCGTCGACCCCGGCGGCTCGGTGACCGCGGTGCTCGAACTGCGGCGCGCGATCGGCTGCGTCGTCTACTGCTCCACGGTGATCGAAGAACCCGGCGTGATCCGGCACCTGGAGGGCACCCGGTTCTCCCTCGGCGAGCCCGGCGGCGAGATCTCCGCGCGCTGCGAGGTGCTCAGCGCGGCCATGATCGCCGGCGGGCTCAAGGCGCCGGTCGAACCGGACCTCCGGAACGACATCTGGGTCAAGCTGATGGGCAACGTCGCGTTCAACCCGCTGTCGGCGCTGACCCGGGCGACCATGGCCCAGATGTGCGAGCACGACGACACCCGCGCGCTCGTCGCCACGATGATGACCGAGACCCTCGCCATCGCCCGCGCGGCGGGCAGCGACCCGAAGGTCTCGGTCGAGAAGCGCATCGACGGCGCCTGGCGCGTCGGCCACCACAAGACCTCGATGCTGCAGGACCTCGAAGCGGGCAAGCCGCTGGAGATCGACGCGATCGTCGGCGCGGTCGTCGAGCTGGCCGGCCTGACCGGCGTGCCCGCGCCCGCCCTGCGGTACGTGCACGCCGCCGTTTCCCTGCTCGACCACACCAGCACCACACCCGTCCCCGTCGGGTCGCACTGACCGGAGGTTCCCGTGAAGCGCAGGAAGACCGAGCCGTACGTCCGGCTTATGCAACCCCAGGTGCGCGACTCCGGCGTGCTGCGGCCGGCGACCTGGGAGGAGGCTCTCGACCGGGCCGCCGCCGGGATCCGCCGGACCCTGGAGAGCAAGGGGCCCGAGGCGTTCGGGATGTTCTCGTGCGCCCGCGCGACCAACGAGATGAACTTCGTCGCGCAGAAGTTCACCCGCGCGGTGATCGGCACGAACAACGTCGACTCGTGCAACCGGACCTGCCACGCGCCGAGCGTCGCCGGGCTGGCCCGGGTGTTCGGCAGCGGCGGCGGGACGTCTTCGTACCAGGAGGTCGAGGACGCGGACGTCATCGTGATCTGGGGTGGCAACCCCCGCGAAGCGCACCCGATCTTCTTCCAGCACGTGCTGAAGGCCGTCCACAAGGGAGCGAAGCTATTCGTCGTCGACCCGCGCCGCACCAGCACCGCGAGCTGGGCGCACCGGCAGCTGCAGCTCGAGGTCGGCACCGACATCCCGCTGGCCCACGCGATCGCCCGCGAGATCATCCACTCCGGACTGGCCAACCGGACCTTCATCGAACGGGCCACCGAGGGGTACGCCGAGTTCGCGGCTTCGGTCGAGCCATGGACTCTCGAGGTCGCCGAGAAGACCACCGGCGTGCCCGCCGAGCTGATCCGCGAACTCGCCCACAGCTACGCCCGCGCCGACCGGGCCCAGCTGTCGTGGACCCTCGGGATCACCGAGCACCACAACGGAACCGACAACGTCCTCGCGCTGATCAACCTGGCCCTGCTCGCCGGCCAGGTCGGTCGTTACGGCGCCGGGCTGAACCCGTTGCGCGGGCAGAACAACGTCCAGGGCGGCGGCGACATGGGCGCCATCCCCGACCGGCTGCCGGGCTTCCAGGACGTCCTCGACGCCGGCGTCCGCGCCAAGTTCGACACCGCCTGGGGCTCGTCCATCCCGCCGCACCAGGGCCTCAACCTCACCCAGATGCTCGACGCGATGGAACGCGGCGACCTGACCTGCGTGTACATCATCGGCGAGAACCCGGTCCAGTCCGAGGCGGACTGCGAGCACACGATCAAGCGGCTGGCCGGCGTCGACCACCTGGTGGTGCAGGACATCTTCCTGACCAAGACCGCCCAGCTGGCGGACGTCGTGCTGCCGGCGACGGCGGCCTGGTGCGAGAGCGACGGCACCTTCACCAACTCCGAACGCCGCGTCCAGCGCGTCCGCAAGGCCCTCGAACCGCCGGAAGGCGCGCGCGACGACATCGAACTGCTCTCGGAACTGGCCCGCCGGCTCGGGCACGACTGGCACTACACCGGCGGCGAAGAGGTCTGGGACGAACTGCGCTCGCTGTCGCCGATGCACGCCGGTATGTCGTATGCACGGCTCGAAGCGCTCGGCGGGATCCAATGGCCGTGCTACTCCGAAGACACCCTCGAACCGACGTTCCTGCACGGCCGGCTGTGGGCCGAGGACCCGGCCGGGCGCGGCCGGCCGGCCCCGTTCACGGTGCTCGAGCACAGCCCGCCGGTCGACCTGCTCACCGAGGAGTTCCCGATCCGGCTCACCACCGGACGACGGCTGGACTCCTACAACACCGGCGTCCAGTCCGGTGGGTTCCCGTCGCCGTTGCGGCAGGGCGAGACGCTCGACCTCTGCCCCGAGGACGCGCGGGCCCTCGGCGTCGAACCCGACGAGGTGGTCCGGATCTCTTCGCGGCGCGGCGAGATCGTTGCTCCGGTCCGGCTGGACAAGGGGCTGAAGCCCGGGCTGGCGTTCATGACCTTCCACTTCCCGGACGAGGTCGACGTCAACGTCCTCACGATCGAGGCGACCTGCCCGGTCGCCGGGACCGCCGAGTACAAGGCGGCGGCCATCCGCGTCGACAAGCTGTCGGAACTGGGAGCCTGACGTGGATCTCAAGCTCCTGGACGCCGTGGCGTCGCGCGAAGAACGGGAAGCGGTCGCCGGCTTCGCCGGTGGTGGCCGTGACCAGCTGCTCCCCGCCCTGCACGCGGTCAACGACCGGGTCGGCTGGATCAGCCAGGGCGCGCTCAACCTCATCTGCGAGACGCTGCACGTGCCGCCCGCCGACGCGTACGGCGTCGCGAGCTTCTACTCGCTGTTCGCTCTGGAGGAGCGCCCCGAGCGGGTCGTGCATGTCTGCACCGACCTCGCCTGCCGCGTCACCGGTGCGGATACTGTATGCGATGTCCTCACCGAGCACGTCGGCGCCGCGGGGAAGGCGCGAGGCGGGGTCACGTGGCTGCGCAGCCCGTGCCTCGGCGTCTGCGAACGGGCCCCCGCGGCGCTGACGTTCCAGGCGGGCGACCCGGCGATGACGGAGCTGCTCGCGCCGGCGACCGGCGCGTCGGCCGTGCTCGCCGCCCAGCGTGAACCGGCCGTTTCGGAAGGCGCGCCCCCGGTGATCCACCAGAAGGAAGGGCTGCGGCTGCTGCGCCGGGTGGGCGTCGTCGATCCGTCCAGTTTGGACGACTACCGCGCCACCGGTGGCTACACCGCGCTGCGCAACGCCCTGCGGATGGGACAGGCCGCGGTGATCCGCGAAGTCACCGACGCCGGTCTGCTCGGCCGCGGCGGGGCCGCGTTCCCGACCGGGCGGAAGTGGGCGGCCACGGCCGCGCAGCCTGCCGCGCCGCACTACCTGGTGTGCAACGCCGACGAAAGCGAACCCGGCACGTTCAAGGACCGGGTGCTGCTCGAAGGCGACCCGTTCGCGCTGGTGGAATCCATGACGATCGCCGCGTATGCCATCGGCGCGACCCGGGGTTTCGTCTACCTGCGCGGCGAGTACCCGCGGGCGCTGCGGCTGCTGCGGAACGCGCTGGAGGTCTGCCGCGAGCGTGGCTTCCTCGGCGTGGACGTCATGGGCCACGAGGGGTTCTCGTTCGACATCGAGATCCGCCGCGGCGCGGGCGCGTACATCTGCGGCGAGGAAACGGCGATCTTCAACTCGATCGAGGGCTTCCGCGGCGAGCCCCGCACGAAGCCGCCGTTCCCGGTCGAGCGGGGGCTGTTCGGCAAGCCGACGGTGGTGAACAACGTCGAGACGCTGGTGAACGTGCCGCTGATCCTCACCGAAGGCGCGGCCGCGTACCGGGCGATCGGCACCGAAGCCTCGGCCGGCCCGAAGCTGTTCTGCCTGTCCGGGAACGTCGGACGCGCCGGTGTCTACGAAGTACCGTTCGGCACCACGCTGCGGGAACTGCTCACCTTGGCCGGGGGAGTGCCCGAGGGCCGGGAAATGCGGGCGATCCTCCTCGGCGGCGCGGCCGGCGGCTTCGTCCGGCCCGACGAGCTGGATCTGCCGTTGACGTTCGAGGACGCGCGCGCGGCGAAGACCACGCTCGGCTCGGGCGTCGTCCTGGTACTGGACGACCTCGCCGATCTCGGCGGTTTCCTGCTGCGAATCGCGGAGTTCTTCCGCGACGAGTCGTGCGGGCAGTGCGTCCCGTGCCGGATCGGTACCGTGCGCCAGGAGGAGGCGATCCGCCGGGTGCTGGCGGCGGGGTCGGAGGAACGGCCGTTGCTGCGCGAAGTCGGGCAGGTGATGCGCGACTCCTCGATCTGCGGGCTCGGCCAGACCGCGTGGAACGCCATCGAGTCCGCCATCGAGCGGCTGGGAGCACTCAAGTGACCAGCGACGACACATGTTTCTCCGTGGAGGAGCCATGACCGTTGTGGACATCGGAATCCCGAAGCGCCTGCTGGAGTTCACTGTGGACGGCGAGACCGTCCGGGTGCCCGAAGGGGCCACGATCCTCGACGCGTGCACGGCGGCCGGGAAGACCATCCCGACGCTGTGTTACGGCGACACGCTCGAACCGGCGAACGCCTGCCGGGTCTGCATGGTCGAGGTCGAGGGCTCGCGGACACTGGTCCCGTCGTGCTCGCGCAAGGCCGAGCCGGGCATGGTGGTGCACACCGATTCGGAGCGGACGCGCACGAGCCGCAAGGTCGTCCTGGAACTGCTCGGCTCGGCGACGGACCTGTCGACGACACCGGGCGCCGCGGAGTGGATGGCGGAGACCGGTGCCGACCCCGGCCGGTTCGGCCCGGACGCCGCGACGGTCGCCCAGCCGGCCCTGGTGGACAACGAGCTGTACGTCCGCGACTACGGGAAATGCATCCTCTGCTACAAGTGCGTCGACGCCTGCGGCGACCAGTGGCAGAACTCGTTCGCGATCAGCGTGGCCGGCCGCGGGTTCGACGCGCGGATCTCGACGGAGTTCTCGAACCCGCTGCCGGACAGCGCCTGCGTCTACTGCGGCAACTGCGTCGAGGTCTGCCCGACCGGCGCGCTCAGCTTCAAGCGCGAATACGACAAGCGCGAGGACGGCACCTGGGACGAGTCGAAGCAGACGGCGACGACGACCGTCTGCACGTTCTGCGGCGTCGGCTGCAACCTCACGCTGCACGTCCAGGACAACGAGATCGTCAAGGTGACGTCCCCGCACGAAAGCTCGGTGACACACGGGAACCTCTGCATCAAGGGCCGCTTCGGCTGGCAGCACGTCCAGAACCGCTAGCGCGGCCGGACCAGGCCGGTCTCGTAGGCCAGGACCACGGCCTGGACCCGGTCGCGCAGGCCCAGTTTGGTGAGGATGCGGCCGACGTGGGTCTTCACGGTCGCTTCCGACAGCACCAGCTCGCCCGCGATCTCCGCGTTCGACAGCCCGGCAGCCACCTTCCCGAGGACTTCCAGCTCGCGTTCGGTGAGCCGGTCGAGGCCGCCCGCGGTCGGGGGCTCGCCGGCCGGGGCGACGTCGGGCAGGTGCCCGGCGACGGTGTCGAGCAGCCGCCGGGTGACGCTCGGGGCCACCACCGCGTCGCCGCGGGCGACCGCGCGGATCGCGGTGAGCAGGTCGTCGGGCGGCACGTTCTTCAGCAGGAACCCGCTGGCCCCGGCCTTGAGCCCGGGGAAGGCGTACTCGTCGACGTCGAAGGTGGTCAGGATGAGCACCCGCGACCGGGGGTGGGTCCGCACGATTTCGCGGGTGGCGGCGATCCCGTCGACACCGGGCATCCGCACGTCCATCAGCACGACGTCGGGGTCCAGCTCGGCCGTGCGGGCCACGGCAGCGGTTCCGTCGGCGGCCTCGCCGACGACGGTCAGGTCCGGCTGGGAGTCCAGGACCAGCCGGAAACCCAGCCGCAGCAACGGTTCGTCGTCCACGAGCAGGATGGTGATCACGCGCGGCCCCCGAACCGGCCGCGCACCAGCCAGCCACCACCGGCCCGCGGTCCCGCTTCGACCGCGCCGCCGGTGATGCTCGCGCGTTCGCGCATGCCACCCAGCCCGTGACCATCACTCGTCGTGACCGGAACCGGCGCGGGGCGCCCGTCGTCGAGCACTTCCAGGGTGACGAGCGGGTCTTCGTAGGTGAGGTGGATCTTCGCCGACGTCGGGGCGACGGCGTGCTTGAGGACGTTGGTGAGCGCTTCCTGGGCGACCCGGTAGACCGCCAGCTCGACCGTCGGCGGGAGCGGGAAGCGCCGTCCGGTGACCGTCCACGTCGCCGGCAGCCCGGTGGCCCTGACCTGCTCGACCAGGTCGTCGATGTCGTCGATGCCGGGCTGCGGCGCGCGGGGGCTGTCCTCGCCGGTGCCGCGCAGGACGCTGAGCAGCCGGTGCATCTCGTCGAGCGCCTGCCGCCCGGTGGCCGAGACGTGCTTCGCGGCCGCCTCGGCCTGCCCCGCGTCGGTGCGCGCGGCGAACGCGGCCCCGTCGGCGAGGGCGATCATGACCGACAGGTTGTGCGCGATGATGTCGTGCATCTCGCGGGCGATGCGGGCCCGCTCACGTGCGGCGGCGATCTGGCTCTCCTGGTCGCGTTCCCGCTCGGCCCGGACCGCGCGGTCGTGCAGCGAAGCCAGGTAGGCCCGGCGCGTTCGCACGGTCACCCCGAGCGCGAACGCCGCCGTGACGATCGCGGTCCCGAACACCAGGTGCGCGACGAACACCGCGAGCCCGGTGTCCCCGCCGAGGTCGGCCGCGGAGAGCGCGACGACCGTCGCGGCAGCCGCCGCGACGCGGTACCGGTCGCGGTGGGCGGCGACGGTGTACACGGCGACCAGCACCGCGACCGTCGTGGGCGGGAACGAGGTGCCCAGCAGGCCCAGGGTCAGGGCCACCGCGGTGGTGACGGCCAGCACCGTCAGCGGGAACCGCCGCCGGAACGTGAGCGCCGCCAGCAGCACGGCCACGACCGCGGCCAGGAACTGCCGGGCCGGGCCGGGGCCCTGCGCGCCGACCACCAGGGACAGACCGAGGACCCCGAACGCCAGCAGCAGGTCCGCGGGCAGGGGGTGCTGCCGGGCCCACGCGCGCAGCGGTTCGAGGCCCGGCCAGGCAGGGCGGAAGGCAGGGTCGATCGGTACTCCGGTCACCCGGCCATCATCTCCTCCCGGCCGCCGTGCGGGCACGGCTTTCAGGCATCCCGCCGCTTCAGCACGACGGCGGCCGCGGCGAGCGCGACGACGACGTAGCCGCAGAACCACGCGAAGCCGGTCCACGGCGGGAGGCTGAGCGGCGCCGGCCGGACCGTGACCAGCGCCTGCCCGGCGTTGCTCGGCAGGTACGGCAGGACATGGGGAAGCCAGCTTTCCGGGAGCACCCCCGCCAGACCGGGGACGATCAGGACCAGCGCGACCAGCGCGGCGATCGCCCCGGCGGTGTACCGGACGAGCCAGCCGAACGCGATCCCGAGCAGCCCGATGCCGGTCAGGTAGAGCCCGGTCCCGGACACTGCCCGGAAGACGCCGGGCTCGGCCAGGCTCGTCCCGATGTCTTGGGAGGACAGGAAAGCCTGGCCGCCCAGGAAGGCGGCGAAGGCGGCGACCTCGCCGACCACGAGCGTGACCGCGGCGAACACGGCCGCCTTCGCCGCCAGCACCGGCGTGCGGGCGGGGACGGCGGAGAACGTCGAGCGGATCTGCCCGGTGGTGTACTCGCCGGACACCACGAGCACCCCCAGGACACCGAACGCCAGCTGGACCAGGACGTACCCCTGCAGGCTCAGTGCGGTCGGTTCGAGGCGCGCCCGGTTCTGCGCGCTCAGCTGCGGCCACCGGTCGGCGTTGAGCGCGCAGGTGAGCCAGCCGAGGGCGATCATGCCGGCGACTGCCGCGCCGGCCGTGATCGGCGTGGACTGCAGTGAGCGGAACTTCACCCACTCCGAGCGCATCACGCGTCCGAAGGTGACACCGGGCGGGTTCGTGGTCGTCATGCGGGCTGTCCTTCCGGCGTGCCGACGCGGTACTCGAGCGCGCCGTCGGTGAGTTCCATGAAGGCTTCTTCGAGCGACGCCCGGACCGGTGCCAGCTCTTCGAGCGGGAGTTCGTGCCGGCAGGCGAGCAGGCCGATCTCCGCGCTGGTCAGGCCGTGGACCTCGAGCAGCCCGGGTTCGGTGGTGGTGACGTCGATCCCGGGCCCGGTGAGCAGCGCGCGCAGCTCGGCGGTCCGCGGCGTGCGGACGCGAACCACCTTCGCCGAGGCGCGGTCGACGATCTCGTGCACCGACGCCTCGGCGATGATCCGGCCTCGGCCGATGACCACGAGGTGATCGGCGGTCAGCGCCATTTCGCTCATCAGGTGCGAGGAGACGAACACCGTGCGCCCCTCGGCGGCGAGCCGGCGCAGCAGCGTGCGGATCCACAGGATGCCCTGCGGGTCCAGGCCGTTGACGGGTTCGTCGAGGATCAGCGTCGCCGGGTCGCCCAGCAGGGCCGCGGCGACGCCGAGCCGCTGTCCCATGCCGAGGGAGAAAGCGCCGGCCCGCTGGTGCGCGACGTCGGTCAGGCCGACCAGGCCGAGCACCTCCTCGACGCGCCGTCGCGGGATGCCGGTGGTGAGGGCGAGCGCCAGCAGGTGGTGGTAGGCCGATCGTCCCGTGTGGACGGACCGCGCCTCGAGCAGCGCGCCCACTTCGCGCAGCGGCGCGGCATGCCGGTGGTAGGCCTTGCCGTTGACGGTCACCGAGCCCGACGTCGGCGCGTCCAGGCCCATGATCATCCGGATGGTGGTGGACTTGCCCGCGCCGTTCGGGCCGAGGAAGCCGGTCACCGCCCCGGACCGGACGGTGAACGTCGCCCCGTCGACGGCGGTGCGGCGGCCGTACCGCTTCGACACCGCCCGTGCCTCGATCATTCGTGTGGTCCTTTCGCCGGTCGTGGCGGCCCAAGGTAGGCGCGTTGCCCGGCCCGATCGACCGTCCCGCGGGCGATCCCGGTGGGTGCCGAAGTCCGACCGGCGGCGTACGGGCTACGCCGGAGGTCGTACCCGCCCGGCCGTTGACCGTCCGGCCACGCGCCAGCTATTCTCGATATGCGAAAGAAAGATTCCGGATAGCGAAATTTGAGGTCGCGATGCCTGAAGAGGGTCACTCCCTGCCGTACGTCGCCAACCTGTCGATCCTGTTCAAGGAGGTGCCGCTGCCCGAACGCGCGGCCGCCGCGCGGGAGGCCGGGTTCACCGACGTCGAGTACTGGTGGCCGTTCGACACCGCGGTCCCGGCGCGCGACGAGGTCGACGGCTTCGTCCGGTCGATCGGCCGGGCCGGTGTCCGGCTGCGCGGGCTGAACTTCTACGCCGGGGACATGCCGGCGGGGGAGCGGGGCCTGGTCTCGTGGATCGGCCGCGAGGCGGAGTTCGCCGACAGCCTCGTCGTCGCCCTCGGCATCGCCGAACGCACCGGGTGCCGCAGCTTCAACGCGCTCTACGGCAACCGGCTCGACGGCGAGGACCCGGCCAAGCAGGACGACCTGGCCCGGGCGCACCTGGACAAGGCCGCCGACGCGGCCGCGAGGATCGGCGCGCAGCTGGTCCTCGAACCGCTCTCCGGCGCGGACCGCTACCCGCTCAAGACCGCCGCGGACGCCGTGGCCGTGCTCGACGACCTCGGGCGCGAAAACGTGCGGCTGCTGGCCGACCTCTACCACCTGGCAGTCAACGGAGACGACCTGGACGCCCTGGTCACGGTGCACACACCGCGGATCGGGCACGTGCAGATCGCCGACGCGCCCGGCCGCCACCAGCCCGGCACCGGCGAGCTGGACATCGACGGGTACCTCGCGAAGCTCCAGAACGCGGGCTTCGACGGGTTCGTCGGGATCGAGTACGTCCCGGAACCCGACACCCTCACGTCGCTGGACTGGCTGCCGATCACCCGAAGGGGACGAGCATGAAACTGGGATTCATCGGACTGGGCGTGATGGGCGCCCCGATGGCCGCGCACCTGGTCGCGGCGGGCCACGACGTCAGCGGCTACGACGTCAACACCGCGGCGGGGGAGAAGCTCGCCGCGGCGGGCGGCCGCGCGGCGACCGGT
Source organism: Amycolatopsis vastitatis (assembly GCF_002234595.1). Taxonomy (GTDB): domain Bacteria; phylum Actinomycetota; class Actinomycetes; order Mycobacteriales; family Pseudonocardiaceae; genus Amycolatopsis; species Amycolatopsis vastitatis. The sequence continues at coordinate 38,392 of NZ_NMUL01000008.1, read as the reverse complement.
GTCGCCGACGCGGTGGCCGGCGCCGACATCGTGATCACGATGCTGCCGAACCACCCGCAGGTCGAGGAGGTCGTGCTGGCCCCCGGCGGCGTTCTGGACACCGCCGAGCCCGGTGCGCTCCTGATCGACATGAGCACCATCCGGCCGGAGACGTCGATCGCGGTCGCGGACGCCGCGCGCGAGAAGAAGATCCGCGTCCTCGACGCCCCGGTGTCCGGGGGCCAGGCCGGGGCCGAACAGGCGTCGCTGTCCATCATGGTCGGTGGCCTCGAAGAGGACTTCGAGGCGGCCAAGCCGGTCCTGGACGCCGTCGGCAAGACCGTCGTGCACGTCGGCCCGCACGGCGCCGGCCAGGTGGTGAAGGCCGCCAACCAGCTCGTCGTGGGCGGGATCTACGGCCTGGTGGCGGAGGCGATCGTGCTGCTCGAAGCGTCCGGTGTGGACGCTCTGAAGGGGCTCGACGTGCTCGCCGGCGGCCTCGCGGGCAGCCGGATCCTCGAGCTCAAGCGGCAGTCCATGGTGGACCGCCGGTTCGCCCCCGGCTTCCGGATCGACCTGCACCACAAGGACATGGGCATCGCACTGGCCGCCGCCCGGCAGGCCGATGTCGCGCTCCCGCTCACCGGGCTGGTCGCCCAGCTCGTCGCCGCCGGCCGTGCCATGGGATACGGCTCCTTGGACCACTCGGCCTTGCTGAAGGTCGTCGAACAGTTGTCGGGCCGCGTCCCGGCGGAGGTGTGACATGCCCAGAATCCCCGCGATGCAGGCGGTCGTCGACGTCATGGAGAGCGAAGGCGTCGACACCGTCTTCGGCTGCCCCGGTGCGGCCATCCTCCCGCTGTATAACGCCCTACAAGGCCGGGCGATCGAGCACCTGATCGTCCGCCACGAAGAAGGCGCGACACACATGGCCGACGGCTGGGCCAGGACGAACGGCAACGTCGGCGTCGCGATCGGCACGTCCGGGCCGGCCGGGACGAACATGATCACCGGGCTCTACACCGCGCACGCGGACTCGATCCCGATCATCTGCATCACCGGCCAGGCCGTGACGACGAAGCTGCACCAGGAGGCCTTCCAGGCCGTCGACATCGTCGAGATCGCCAAGCCCGTGACGAAGTGGGCGGTGCAGGTCAAGGAGGCCGCGCAGCTGCCGTGGATCTTCCGCGAGGCGTTCCGGATCGCCCGGTCCGGCCGCCCGGGCCCGGTGCTCATCGACCTGCCGATCGACGTCCAGAAGCAGGACATCGAATGGGACTCCTCGATCGACTCGCCGCTGCCGGTGACCCGGGTGACCCCGGCGCCCGCGCGGGTCGAGCGGGCCCTCGACCTGCTCCTGGCCGCCGAACGCCCGCTGATCCTGGCCGGCGGCGGAGTCGTCCTCGGCGAGGCGAGCGAGCGGCTGCGAACCGCGGCCGAGCGGCTCGACGTCCCGGTCCAGGTGACGCTGATGGGCAAGGGCAGCTTCCCCGAGGACCACGAGCTGTTCGCCGGGATGGCGGGCATCCAGACGTCGCAGCGCTGGGCGAACGCGGCGTTCCTGGAGTCCGACCTGGTGCTCGCGCTCGGCGCGCGGTTCGGCGACCGGCACACCGGCGAGCTGTCGGTGTACCGGGGCGAGCGGAAGTTCATCCACGTCGACATCGAGCCGACCCAGCTGGGCAAGGTGTTCGGCCCGGACCTCGGGATCGTCTCGGACACGCGCGAGTTCCTCGACGCGCTGCTGGCGGCGCTGGATCGTCGTTCGACGTCGCCGCGGCGGGAGTGGGTCGCCCGCATCGGCGAGCTGAAGGAGGCGCTGCCCCGGCGTGACGACTTCGACAGCCTGCCGATCAAGGCGCCGCGGGTGTTCAAGGAGATCAACGAGACCTTCGGCCAGGACACCTACTTCGTCACCGCGATCGGGCTCTACCAGATCTGGTCGGGCCAGTTCCAGCAGGCGCACAAGCCGCGGCACTACCAGGTGTGCGGCCAGGCCGGCCCGCTCGGCTGGGAGATCCCGGCCGCGATCGGGGTGAAGAAGGCGCGCCCGGAGGCGGAGGTCGTCGGCGTGGTCGGCGACTACTCGTTCCAGTTCCTCGTCGAGGAACTGGCCGTGGCCGCGCAATACGACGTCGGGTTCGTGCTGATCATGCTGAACAACGAGTACCTCGGGCTGATCCGCCAGGCCGAGACCGGCTACGAGATGAACTTCGAGGTCGACATCCACTACGACTCGATCGGCACGGACAACGTGAAGATCATGGAGGCCTACGGCTGCTCCGGCACCCGCGTGCACGAGCCGGGGGAGATCCGCACGTCCCTGGAGTGGGCCCGCAAGGAGGCCGAGCGCACCAGCCGGCCGGTCCTGGTGGAGATCATGATCGAGCGCGAGGGCAACGCCGCGATGGGCGCCGCCCTCGACGCCGTCAAGGAGTTCGAGCCGGCGTAACCCCCGGGTGAACCCAAGGCCGCCGTACGAGGCCTGACCTCGTACGGCGGCCTTTCCGCGTCCACGGGACGGCCGTTGGAGGAAAGTACAAACGCGAGGCCGAAATTCACCCGTCTTTCAGGGGTTCAGCCGTGGTCGGAGCCACACCGCAGCGTGTGTACTTCTTGCCGAAGCAGCCCCGAAAGGACGTCCACAGTGGAATTCCTCCGACCCGACTCGCTGGCCGGCGCGCTCGCCGCGAAGGCCGCGAACCCCGGTGCGGTCCCGATCGCCGGCGGCACGGACGTGATGGTCGAACTCAACTTCGACCACCGCCGCCCGGAGTCGCTCCTCGACCTCGGGCGCGTACCCGAGCTGCACGAGCACGGCACCGACGGCGGCCGGATCCGCATCGGCGCGGCCGTGCCCTACGCCCGGATCATCACCGAGCTGGGCGGGCAGCTGCCAGGCCTGGCGATGGCCGCGCGGACCGTCGGGTCCCCGCAGATCCGCAACCGCGGCTCGGTCGGCGGCAACCTCGGCGCGGCCTCGCCCGCTGGGGACTCCCACCCGGCGCTGCTGGCGGCGGACGCCGAGGTCGAGATCGCCTCGGCCCGCGGGACGAGGATCGTCGCGGCGAAGGATTTCTACACCGGCGTGAAGCGGAACGTCCTGGAGCCGGACGAGCTGATCACCGCGGTCCTGCTGGCCCCGGCCACCGGACCCCAGCAGTTCAGCAAGATCGGCACCCGCAACGCCATGGTCATCGCCGTGGCCGCCTTCGGCCTGGCCCTGCACCCGGACCAACGCCGCGTCGGCACCGGCGTCGGCTCGGCCGCACCCACGCCCCGCCGGGCCTTCGAAGCCGAGGAGTTCCTGGCCGGAGAGCTGGACTGGGACTCGCCGAAGCCGGTCACCGACTCGGTGAAACGCCGCTTCGGCGACCTGGTCGCCGCGGCCGCCGCCCCGATCGACGACGTCCGCGGCAGCGCGGCCTACCGGCGGCACGCCCTCGGCGTCATGGCGCGCCGGACGCTGACCTGGGCCTGGACCGAATACTGCGGAGGGAGCGCGAAGTGCGCGTGAACGTCACCGTCAACGGCGAACCCCGCCGGGCGGACAACGTCTGGGAAGGCGAAAGCCTGCTTTACGTCCTGCGTGAGCGGCTCGGCATGCCGGGCTCGAAGAACGCCTGTGAGCAGGGCGAATGCGGCTCGTGCACGGTCTACCTCGACGGCGTCCCGGCGTGTGCGTGCCTGGTCGCGGCCGGCCAGGCCGAGGGCCGCGAGGTCGTCACGGTCGAAGGGCTCGCCTCAGAGGAAGCCCTCGACCCGGTCCAGGAGGCGTTCGTCGAGCGCGGCGCCGTCCAGTGCGGCTTCTGCACGCCCGGCCTGGTCGTGGCCGCGCACGACCTGATCGAGCGCGTCCCGGACCCGAGTGACGTCGAGATCCGCGAGGCCCTCGCCGGCAACCTCTGCCGCTGCACCGGGTACGAGAAGATCCTCGACGCCGTCCGCGACGCGGCCGCGAAGAAGGCCGTCCGATGAGCGCCCCGGCCCGGTCCCCTCAGGAACTGCACGACACCATCGCCGGCGGCATCGGCGAGAGCCCGCTGCGGCCGGACGGCACGCTGAAGGTCCGTGGCGAGTTCGCCTACTCCTCCGACCTCTGGCACGAGGACATGCTGTGGGGCGCCACCCTGCGCAGCCCGCACCCGCACGCCCGGATCGTCCGCCTCGACGTCTCCCGCGCGCTCGCCCAGCCGGGCGTGCACGCGGTGCTGACCCACGAGGACGTGCCGGGCGAGAACGTCTACGGCTTGAAGTACCAGGACACCCCGGCGCTGGCCGAAGGTGTCGTGCGCTACCAGGGCGAACCGGTGGCGATCCTGGCCGCCGACCACCCGGAGATCGCGCGGCAGGCGCTCAAGGAGATCGTCGTCGAGTACGACGTCCTCGAGCCGGTCACCGACCCCGAGCGGGCCGCGCACGACGACACCCTGCCGAAGCTGCACCCGGGCGGGAACCTGGTCCGCCACCAGCGGATCGTCAAGGGCGACCCGGCCGCCACCGCGGACGTGGTCGTGTCCGGCGTGTACGAGATCGGCATGCAGGACCAGGCGTTCCTCGGGCCGGAGTCCGGGCTCGCGGTGCCGGCCGAGGACGGCGGCGTCGACCTCTACCTGGCCACCCAGTGGCTGCACGTCGACCAGCGCCAGACGGCGAAGGCCCTGGGCCTGCCGCTGGAGAAGGTCCGGCTGACACTGTCCGGCGTCGGCGGCGCCTTCGGCGGCCGCGAGGACCTGTCGATGCAGATCCACTCGTGCATGCTGGCCCTGCGCACCGGCCGTCCGGTGAAGATGAGCTACAACCGCCTGGAATCGTTCTTCGGGCACGTCCACCGCCACCCGGCGAAGATGTACTACGAGCACGGCGCCACCCGCGACGGCAAGCTCGTCTACGTCCGCGCGAAGTTGTACTTCGACGGCGGTGCGTACGCGTCCAAAACCCCGGTCGTGGTCGGCAACGGCACCACGCTCGGCGTCGGTCCCTACGATGTACCGAACGCCCACATCGAGGGCTGGGGTGTCTACACGAACAACCCGACCTGCGGCGCGATGCGCGGCCTCGGCGCGGTGCAGCCGACGTACGCCTACGAGTCCCAAATGGACAAGCTCGCCGCCGCGCTGGGCATGGACCCGGCCGAGCTGCGGATCCGCAACGCGCTGAGCGAAGGGTCCACTGTGGTCACCGGCCAGGTGGTCGACTTCCCGGCGCCGGTGGCGGAGCTCGTCCAGCGGGTCCGCGACCTGCCGCTGCCGCCTTCGCGCAGCGGTGACGCCGACATCCGCGAGCTGCCCGGCGGCGCGTCCAACACCACCCACGGCGAAGGGGTCGTGCGGGGTGTCGGCTACGGCGTGACGATCAAGAACATCTCCTACGCCGAAGGCCTCGACGACTACTCGACCGCCCGCGTCCGGCTGGAGGTCTTCGGTGGCGAGCCGGTGGCGATGGTCCACACCGCCGCCGCGGAGGTCGGGCAGGGGCTGGTGACGTTGCAGCAGCAGATCGCCCGCACCGAGCTGGGCGTGACGCGGGTGAGCGTGCACCCGGCCGACACGAGCGTCGGCGACGCCGGCTCCAGCTCGGCGTCGCGGCAGACCTACGTCACCGGCGGCGCGGTCCGCAACGCCTGCCGCGCGGTGGCGGAAGCGGTCTGCGCCCGGCTCGGCGTCGCCTCCGAAGGCATGACCCTCGCCGGTGGCAAGGTGGTCGCGGCGGACGGCGAAGTCGTGGCCGACCTGGCCGAAGTGCTGGGGGAGACCGCGATCGAGGAGACCCGCGAGTTCCACCACCGCAAGACGTACCCGCTCGACCCGGAGACCGGCCAGGGCGACGCCCACGTCCAGTACGGCTTCTCGGCCCACCGCGCGGTGGTCGACGTCGACCTCGACCTCGGCCTGGTCAAGGTGGTGCAGCTCGACTGCGCGCAGGACGTCGGCAAGGCGATGAACCCGGACGCCGTCGTCGCGCAGATCCAGGGCGGTTCGGCGCAGGGCCTCGGGCTCGCCGTGATGGAGGAGATCCTGGTCGAAGGCGGCAAGGTGCGGAACCCGTCGTTCACCGACTACCTCATCCCGACCATCCTCGACATGCCGCCGATGCGCGTCGAAGTCCTCGAGCGGCCCGACCCGCACGCGCCCTACGGCGTCCGCGGCGTCGGCGAGCCGCCCACGATCTCGGCCACGCCCGCGATCGCCAACGCCATCCGCGCGGCCACCGGCCTCGAGCTCCCGCGCGTCCCGATCCGCCCCGAGCACATCACCGGAGTTTGAGATGACCACGTCCCTTTCCGTCGAGCAGGCCTGGCTCGACGAAGCCGTCCACATCGCCACGCGCAACGTCGAGAACGGCGGCGGCCCGTTCGGCGCCCTGATCGTGAAGGACGGCAAGGTCGTCTCGACCGGCGTCAACCGAGTCACGGCGAACCTCGACCCGACCGCGCACGCCGAGGTCGTCGCGATCCGCGCGGCCTGCCAGGCGCTGGGAACGTTCAAACTGGACGGCTGCGTGCTCGTCTCCAGCTGCGAGCCGTGCCCGATGTGCCTGTCGTCGGCCTTGTGGGCGCGGGTGGACAAGGTCCTCTTCGCCGCCGACCGCGACGACGCGGCCAAGGCGGGCTTCGACGACCGCGCCTTCTACGAACTCTTCGACCGTCCTCGTGAAACGTGGACCGTTCCCGTGACGCGACTGTCCGCAAAGGACGGATTCGCGCCCTTCGCGGCCTGGCTCGACAAGAGCGACCGCACCGACTACTGACCCACCGCTTACTGACCCACAAGGCCAGCTGACCGGAGCACAACCGAATCGAACGTCCCGCTCGGCCAGGCACGGCGTGGTGCCTGGCCCTGGCCGAGCACCCCCCCCACCGGCAAGGGCAGGACGCATGACCCAGACCGAGATCGACACGCCCGTAGCAGAAGAAGTACCCGTACAACGCCGTTCTCCGCTCGAGAAGCTGTTCGAGCTGCGAACACGGCAGACCACGATCGGCCGCGAGGTCCGCGGCGGCGTCACGACGTTCGTCGCGATGGCTTACATCGTGCTGCTCAACCCGCTCATCCTCGGCGCCTCCGCCGACATCACCGGCGCCCGGCTGTCGGCCGCGCAGGTGACCACGGCGACCGCGCTGGCCGCCGCCGTGATGACCGTCCTCATGGGACTCGTCGGCAACGCGCCCCTCGCGCTGGCCGCCGGTCTCGGCATCAACGGCATCGTCGCCTTCCAGATGGCCCCGGAGATGACCTGGGCGCAGGCGTTCGGGCTGGTCGTGCTCGAGGGCGTGTGCATCGTGCTGATGGCCGTCAGCGGCGTCCGCGAACGGATCATGAACGCCATCCCGCGGCCGCTCAAGACGGCGATCACCGTCGGGATCGGGCTCTACATCGCGCTCGTCGGCCTGGTCAGCGCCGGGTTCGTCTCCCGGGTGCCGGACGCGGCGGCCACCCCGGTGCCGGTCCGCCTCGGCACCGACGGGCACCTGTCCGGCTGGCCGATCGTGGTGTTCTGCGTCGGGTTGCTCCTGATGATCGTGCTGGTGGCGCGCAAGGTTCCGGGCGCGGTGCTGATCAGCATCGGCGTGGCGACGGTCCTCGCCGTCGTGCTGCACGACGGCTTCGGCGTCGGCGGCTGGGGCCGCACCGACCCGGCACTGCCCGACCACGTCGTCGCCGCCCCCGACTTCGGGCTCTTCGGCCACGTCGACCTCTTCGGCGGCTTCGCCTCGGCGGGCGCGCTCGCGGCCACGGTGTTCCTGTTCACGCTGGTGCTGTCCGGCTTCTTCGACGCCATGGGCACGATCACCAGCGTGTCCGACGAGGCCGGGCTGTCGAAGAACGGCAAGGTCCCGCGGATGGGCCGCATCCTGCTGGTCGACGGCGCGGGCGCGATCGCGGGCGGAGTCACCGGCTCGTCGCCGAACACGGTGTTCCTGGAATCGGCGGCCGGCGTCGGGGAGGGCGCGCGGACGGGGCTGGCGAGCGTCGTCACCGGCCTGCTGTTCGCCGGGACGCTGTTGTTCACGCCGCTCGCGGGGGTCGTCCCGGCCCAGGCCGCGGCACCCGCGCTGGTGGTCATCGGCGGCATGATGGTCGCGCAGTGCCGGACCATCCCGTGGCACGACCCGGACTACACGATCCCGGTGTTCTTGACGGCCGCGCTGATCCCGTTCACCTATTCGATCACCAACGGCGTCGGCGCCGGCCTGATCGCGTTCGTGCTCATCAAGATCGGCCGCGGCAAGTGGCGCGAGGCCGGCTGGCTGCTGTCGCTGCTGGCCCTGGTCTTCGCGGTGTACTTCGCCATCGACGGCGTCGAAGCCCTCTTCCGCTAAGGAGTTCCCGTGGCCCTGATGTTCTTCAACGGCGGCGCCATGCGCGGCGAACCGCTGCACCACCTCCTCGACGGATCGCCGTTCGTCGGCGCCGCGCGGACCGCGGCGAAGTACCGGTTCTACGCGGTCGGCGACCAGTGCCCGGCGCTGTACCCGGTGTCCCACGGCGGCGCTCCGGTGACCGGCGAGGTCTACGACGTCTCGCTCGACGACCTGCGGGACAAGCTCCTGCCGTCCGAGCCGCACGAGCTGGAGCTGGGCGTGGTCGAGCTGGCGGACGGCAGTTCGGCGTTCGCCATGCTGCTGCGGCGGCCCTACACCTCGCACGTCGCGCTGCGGGACATCACCGAGATCGGCGACTGGCGGGCCTTCAAGGCGACCGCGTGAAGGTCCTGATCGCCCCGGACAAGTTCAAGGGGTCGCTGACGGCGGCCGAGGTCGCGTCGGCGGTGGCCGCCGGTCTCGCCGACGTCCACCCGGCCGCCGAAGTGCGGTGCCTCCCGGTGGCGGACGGCGGCGACGGCACGGTCGCCGCCGCCGTCGCCGCGGGGTTCCGCCGCGTGCCGGTCCCCGCCCGGGGACCGGCGGGAGCGCCGTTGACAGCGTCCTGCGCGGTCCTCGGGGACACGGCCGTCGTCGAGCTGGCCGAGGCGTCCGGGCTGCACCGGCTGCCCGGCGCGCCGGAACCGCTCACCGCGACCAGCGCGGGCACCGGCGACGTCATCGCCGCCGCGGTGGCCGCCGGGTGCCGCCGGATCGTGCTCGGCGTCGGCGGCAGCGCCTGCACCGACGGCGGTGCGGGGATGCTGACCGCACTCGGGGCCCGCCTGCTGGACGGTGCCGGACGCGAACTTCCCCGTGGTGGCGCGGCGTTGTCCCGGCTCGCCTCCCTTGATCTGTCCGGTTTGGACGTGTCCGGAGTGGACATCGAACTGGCGTCTGACGTGGACAACCCGCTGTACGGCCCGCGGGGAGCCGCGTCCGTCTACGGCCCGCAGAAGGGCGCGTCGCCCGGCGACGTCGAGACCCTGGACGCCGCCTTGCGGCACTGGGCGTCGATCGCCGGACCGGACTTCGCCTCGCGACCGGGCGCCGGCGCGGCCGGGGGAGTGGGCTTCGCGGCGATGGCCGTGCTGGGCGCCCGGATGCGGCCGGGCATCGAGCTGCTGCTCGACCTGCTCGGCTTCGACGCGGCACTGGGCGGAGCTTCGCTCGTCATCACCGGCGAAGGCTCCCTCGACGCGCAGACGTTGTCCGGCAAGGCCCCGGCCGGGGTGGCCCGCGCGGCGGCGGCCCGGGGTGTCCCGTGCGTCGCCGTTTCCGGACGGTGCCTGCTGCCCGCGCCGGACCTGGCCGCGGCAGGCATTTCGGCCGCGTATGCGTTGACGGACCTGGAACCCGATCCCGCCCGTTGCCTGGCGGAAGCGGCGCCCCTGCTCCGCCGCCTCGCGCACCGCGTCGCCACGGACCACTTGGCCTGAATGAGTGCTACCGCAGTTTTGTTATCATTGGAACCATGGTGACGAAGGCGGCGATGGACACCCGGGAGCGGATCCTCCAGGCGGCGGCCGCGCTGCTGGCTGCGGAGGGGCGCGACGGTCTTTCGACGCGCGCGGTGAGCGCGGCCGCGGGCGTCCAGCCGCCCGCGCTTTACCGGCTCTTCGGCGACAAGGACGGCCTCCTCGACGCCGTCGCCGCGTACGGCTTCGACGAGTATCTCGCGAGCAAGCGTGCCCTGGGCTCGACCGGCGACCCGGTGGAAGACCTCCGCCGCGGCTGGGACCTGCACATCGAGTTCGGGCTGTCCCGCCCGGAGTTCTACGTGCTCATGTACGGCGACGCCCGCCCGGGCCGCACGTCGCCGGCGGCCCGGGAAGGCGAGGCGATGCTGCGAACCATCGTCGAGCGCGTCGCGGCGGCGGGCCGGCTGCGGATGAGTGTCGAACGCGCGGCGCGGCTGGTGCACGCGACCGGCATGGGTGTGGTGCTCTCGCTGATCGCGACTCCGGAGGAGGAGCGCGACGCGGAGCTGTCGGCGACGGCTCGCGAGTCCGTGCTGAACCGCATTCTCACCGGCACGGCGGAACCGGCGGGCTCGGACCTGCCGGAGCGCGCGGTCGCGCTGCGGGCCGGGCTCGACGGCGCCACCGCGCTGACCGAGGCCGAGCGCGTCCTGCTGGCCGAGTGGCTGGACCGCATCGCCGACGCTTGAGCCATCCGGGCGGTCTCGCGCTGACTGCCCGTCGCTTGGTGGAGCCGGTCATACTGCGTGGATGGTGGATTCTTCTGTGGCCGCGGATTCCTCGACCTGGACGACGGGAGGCTTCGTCGAGTTCCAGAGCAACCTCGACTATGCCAGGGATCTGATCGGAGGTGGTCGGCACCTGGAACGACTTCAGGTCGGAGCCTTCGACGTCGCGGACTTGTACCGCGCGGCGTGGGTCCAGGCCGTTTCGGCCTTGGATCACTGGATCCACCGCGAACTGTACGACCGTGCTCTCGGATTCGCGCTCACCATGTCGGCGCAGAGCCCTCCGAAGTTCTTGAAATTGCGAATCCCGCTCTCCCTGTTCGAGGATACGCGGCGTCAGCCCGAGAACCTGCACGTAGCCTTCGCGGCATACCTGCGTGATCAGTTCGGCTGGCAGTCCTTCCAGGCGCCGGAAAAGATCAAAGATGCGCTGAGTCACGTCAGCGACGTCCCGTTGTGGCAATCGGTCGCCGGGTGGATCAGCCATGGCCGTGACAAAGCCGTCTCGCCCAGCCAGGTTCAGGAGATGCTCCAGCGAATCGTCAATCGGCGCAACAAAATCGCGCACGAGGCCGACCGAGATCCGGAGCGAACGGACACGAAGCGGTCGATTACCGCCGATGAGGCATCCGAGGCGATCGATACCATCCACTTGGTGGCCAGTGCGATCATTCGTGTCATCGGGCCGCCACCCGTGACGCCGGAGCTTTCGGGCGAAGATGATCCGGACGAGAGCGCCGTGGCAGTTACCGGATCACCCAAGTCCGTGCTCTATGGGAAGTTTTGGTCTCGGTTCGTCCCGATGGCCAAGGAGCGTGGGTGGAGCAAAGCTGCTCCGGCGACGGCGAACTGGTTCCAGATGCCGTCGGGAATCGGCGGTGTGAACTGGGTGGTGTCCTTTTCCATGTTCGGTTGCCGTTCGGAGCTCTACTTCGGTGACCCCGACGGCGCACGAAACCTGAGTCGCTGGCGGGTACTCGCCGATCGGCGCGACGAGATCACGGATCGGTTCGGGGAAGACCTGATTTTCGACGATCTGCCGAAGAAGGTTGGCTGCCGAATCGAAGCGCGGCTGCTCGGGCCCGCCATCACCGACGAAGACCACTGGGCGGACGTGCTGCGGTGGATGGTGGATACGCAGACGCGGCTGCGCAAATCCATCGGTGACCTCTCTGACCTCAAGGACATCTGACCTCGGTCAGGCTGGCACCGCGCCGACGCCTGAGGTGGCTTGATCGGTTCAGTCCGATCGGACATTGCTTGTCACCGACGGGTGGCTCAATATGTTGCGGCTCGCAACATATTGACGACAACGCCGTCGGAGGGTCCCGATGATCAGGTGGAAAGCGGTCCTGGCCTGCGCCGGAGCGGGAATCTTGCTGGCCGGGGCGCTGCCGGGTACGGCGCTGGCGAGCGGCACCGCGACCGACTGCTGCGGTGGCGGCGCATCCTGGGCGACCGGCAACAAGTCCGCCATCGGGACCTCGACGACGACCGGCAGCCCGGTGTGGTTCACCGTCGCGGGCGGCGTCACGTCGGAGGTCTTCTACCCGCGTGCCGACGTCCCGAACATGCAGGACATGCAGTACGTCGTCACCGACGGCACGAGCTTCGTCGACCTCGAGCGCGACGCCACCAACCACGTCGTCTCGATGCCTGACGAGAAGGCGCTGCAATACACCGTCATGAACACGGCGAAGAGCGGCAAGTACCGGATCACCACCGACTACGTCACCGACCCGGCCCGCGCGACCCTGGTCACCAGCACTCGCTTCCAGTCCCTCGACGGCGGCAGCTACCGGCTCTACCTGCTGGCCAACCCGTCGATGGCGGGCGGCGGCTCGAACGACAACGCCTGGTGGGACGGCAGCGGCCTGCTGGCGAGCGGGACCGAGACGCTCTTCGGCGGGACGGCCACGACGGTCGTCTCCGCGTTGCGCGTCTCGACCGGCTTCACCGCGCACGACAACGGCTACAGCGGCGCGGCCAGCGACTGCCTGGCCGACCTGCGTGCCGACAAGACCCTGAACAACCAGTTCGACAACGTCTCCGGCACCGGCAACGTCGTCCAGTGTGGACAGATCCCGGTCGGCGCGGACACCACGTTCACCGTCGCGCTCGGCTACGGCGGCACCGCGACGGCCGCGTCCTCGGCGGCGAGCGGCTCACTGAGCAGCGGCTTCGCCAGCGTGTCGGCGTCCTACCGCGGCGGCTGGAACTCCTATGTGAGTGGCCTGAAACCCGCACCGGCGAGCGTTTCCGGGGACACGCAACGGCGTCGCGCCTACTACGTCGCGGCGATGGCACTGAAAACCGCCGAGGACAAGCAGCACCCGGGCGCGAGTGTCGCGGGCCTGGCGACGCCGTGGGGCGACTTCACGAACGGCGACCAGCTCAACGACGGCTACCACCGCGTCTGGGGCCGTGACCTCTACCAGCAGGCGACCGGCCTCCTGGCCGCCGGCGACAGCGCGCAGGCCAAGCGGATGGCCCAGTTCCTCTGGAACTCGCAGTGGATCGGCAGCCCCACGGCAGGCGACGGCACGACGTACCCGGCCGGGTCGTTCCCGCGCTACACCCCGGTTTCGGGTGTCTCGGGGGCGAGCGCCCAGCAGCTCGGCTGCTGCGAACAGCTCGACCAGGACGCCGACGCGATCCTGCTGGCCTGGCTGACCGGCCTCACCGACGCCTCGACCTACGCCAAGGTCAAGACGACGGCCGGCCACATCGTCGCGACCGGCCCGGACACCACCGAGCGGTGGGAAGAGCAGTACGGCAAGTCGCCGTCGTCGGTGGCCGCCGAGATCGCCGGGCTGATCGCCGCCGGGGCCATCGCCCGCGCGAACGGCGACACGGCGAGCGCCTCGACGTGGGAGTCCACCGCGGACTCGTGGCGGAACTCCCTGGCCGGCTGGACCGTCACGACGTCCGACTACTGGGGCGGCCACACCTACTACGAACGCCTCGACCGCGCCGGGAACCCGAACGACACGGCGACGATCTGCTTCGACGAAGGCTGCTTCTACGAGCACGACGTCACCGACTTCGGGTTCCTCGACCTCGTCCGGCTCGGCATCCGCCCGGCGGGCGACACCACGATCGCGAACTCGGTCGCGCCGGCCGCCGCCGCGTCCGACGGCAACTCGGCGATGCAGGTGACGCTGCCGAACGGCGACGTCTACTTCCACCGCTACCCGCACGACAACTACGGCGAAAGCACCGCGAACTGCACCGGCTGGCCGGCCGGCGGCGGTCAGCGGTTCGGGCGGCTGTGGCCGGTGCTGTCGGGGGAGCGCGGCGAGTACGAGCTGGCCAACGGCCGCTCGGCGGCGGTGTACCTCAAGTCCATGGCCGACTCGGTCAACGACGGGTACTTCGTGCCCGAGCAGGTCTGGGACCGCGCGGACGTCGGCTGCTTCGCGCTGGGCAGGCCGACCGGCAGCGCGGGCCCGCTGATGTGGGCGGAAGGCCAGTACCTCCGGCTGGCCCAGAGCATCGACGCCGGCCACAACCTGGACACGCCGTCGATCGTCAAGTCCCGATACGGAACCTGAGCGAGGAGGGACGACACGCCCCCTCGGCGTGTCGTCCCTCCGATCACGCATGTCGGCTTTCCGTCACCGCACGAGATGGACGGTCTTCGCCGCGGGAGCGAAAGTGGCCGTCTGGCCGCGAGTCAGGGCGACGGTGTCGGCTTCGAGACCGTCGCCGAACGCGACCAGGCGGTCGGATTCGACTTCGACCGTCAGCGGCGCCTTCGTCAGCTCGCCCTCGGTGTGCGTGGTCCCGGTCGTCGGCGACGGCCACGCCTCCCGCACGAACCAGACCAGCCGGGTCTCGCCGGGGGCGGGCAGGCGCAGGCCGCTGTGGCGGTCCCGCCACACCGACCCGCACCAGCCGGTCGCCCCGGTGCCGGTCCCGACCAGGATCCCCGACGACGCCTGGCGTTCCGCCGGCCCGCCGCCGGTCCCCAGCCGGTAGCGGGCCGTCTGGTGCCCGGCGTGCCCGAGGTAGATCTCGTTGAGCGCCAGGAGCCGCTGGCCGTCGTCGGCGGTGAGCTCGGCCATCGTCCGGTGCTCGACGTCCGAGGTGGACCGCAGGAGATCCGCGACGGCCTCGACCGGGTGCTTGACGAGCACGCCGGGATCGGCGGGCGCGACGCCGATCACCGGCTGGCCGTCGAGGTACTTCGCCACGTTGGCGACCAGGCCGTCCTGCCCGACCACGACGACGACGTCCTCCGGGGTGAACAGGAACCGGTCGAAGTCCGCCCGTTCGACCTCGCCGCGGCGCCAGTCCAGCGGGATGGCCGCGGACGCCGCCGCGAGCGCGGCGCGCACGGCCGCGTCCGCCTCGGTGACTTCGGCGAGGTCACGCCCGCGCGTGCGCAGGAAGAACTCGGCTTGGCCGCGGGTGCCGTGCCGGGCGAGGAGCTCGTCGAGCTCGGTGCGCCGGTGCACCAGCACGACACGCGGGGCGAGGCTCACGAGCGGACGCCGAGCTTCGTCAGCAGCGGGGCGAGCAGATCCGGGGTCACCGTCAGGCTGTCGATCCGCGGGAGGTTGCCGGCCAGTTCCTTGAGCGCCAGCCCGGTCAGCACGCCGTCGGGCAAGTCGCGGTACGCGGCCAGCCTGGCCGCCTCGCCGGCCGCTTCCGCCTCGCCGAGGGCCCGCTTGCCCGCGGCCTGCACCTGGGTCAGCCGTTCCTCGCGCGACGCCTGTGCCTCGGTGTCGATCCGGTTCGCCGCCGCGGCTTCTTCGGCTTGGCGCCGGGCGTTCGCGCCGCGCTGGACGAGCAGCTGCTCCTCCCTGCGGGCCAGCTCGATCTGGCTCTGCAGCTCGTTCTCGCTGATGGCGCGTTCACGCTCGACGGCGAGCGCGCGCCGCTCGTAGGTCGCCCGGTCGGCCTCCTGCTGCACCTTCTCCCGCGCGGTCGTCTGCAGTGCCTTCTCGACCTCGGGTTCGGCCCGGATGGCGACGACGCGCACGTCGATCACCGCCGAGCCGGTCTGCGCGAGCCGCGTGTCCTCGTCGGCGAGGCCGGCGCGGATCCGGTCGCGGACCGCGCGGACGCCGTCGACGAGCGCCGTGGCCAGGGGAGTGCGGGTCAGCACCTCGACCGCGTACTGCTGGACGTTCTCGGTGAGCAGTCCGCTGATCTGGGCCAGGGGGTCGCTTCTCCAGCGCCCGGTGTCCGGGTCGATGGAGAAGTCGATGCGCTGCGCGGCCAGCGCGGGGTCCTCGATCCGGAACGTCAGCGCGAGCTGGACGGTGACGTCCTGGAAGTCGGCCGTGCGGGCGTGGAACAGCAGCGGCAGCTCGCGGTCGTCGACCGGGACCTCCGACACCACCGCGGTCAGCGGCCGGTACCAGAACGACAGCCCGACGCCGTCGTGCGCGAGCTTGCCGCGGCGGTAGTGGCGGATGTGCACGGTGGGAGCACCGCGCAGGTGCCGGAACCCGAACCGGCGGTCGATGTCGGCCATGGAGCCCTCCTCTTATCGTCGTGGTGACGATATGGGGTGGACTGGCTAATCGTCAAGATGACGATTAGGGTGGTGGCATGGGTCACCCGCCGTTCGCCGTCACCGTCGACCTCGTCGTGCTCACCCTGACGGGGGACGAGCTGTGCGCGCTCGTGGTGCGTCGCGGCGTTGCGCCGTACCTGGGGGAATGGGCCCTGCCCGGCGGGTTCGTCCGGGAGGACGAGGACCTGGCGGACGCCGCACGCCGGGAACTGGCGGAGGAGACTGGGCTGGCGCCGGGGACCGTCCACATCGAACAGCTCGCCGGCTACGGCGCGCCGGGCCGGGACCCGCGGATGCGGGTCGTCACGATCGCGTACCTGGCGCTGGCACCGGACCTGCCGGTACCGCGCGCGGGCACGGACGCGGCCGAGGCCCGCTGGGCACCGGTCCGGCTGCTCACGAGCGAACGGCTGGCGTTCGACCACGACCGCATCCTCGCCGACGGTCTCGAGCGGGCGCGCGCGAAACTGGAGTACACCCCGCTGGCCACGGCGTTCTGCGCGCCCGAGTTCACGGTCGCGGAGCTGCGCCGGGTGTACGAGCTGGTCTGGAACACCCGGCTCGACCCGCGCAACTTCCACCGCAAGGTGACCGGCGCGGAGGGCCTGCTGGAGCCCACCGGCCGCACGACGACCCGGGACGGCGGCCGTCCCGCGCAGCTGTACCGGCGAGGCAAGGCCGAGCTGCTGTACCCGCCGATGCTGCGGGGCTGACCGTCAGGCCGCCCGGGCGGGAACCAGGCGACGGGCCGCGGAGACGAGCGGCAGCAACCGCGTGCCGAGGTTGCGGGCCGCCAAACCGCCGCGCGTGGCCGGGATCAGCAGTGCCGCGGCGGTGGAAACGTTGCGCTGCTTCGGTTCCACCAGCTTCCGGTGCGCGCTCTCGTACCGCCGGAACGCCGACGTCGCGTCCAGTGGCGTCCGGCCCAGCTCTTCCGCCAGCGTGAACGCGCCCGCCATCGCGAGGGTCGAACCGTCGCCGAACAGCGACACGCACGACGCCGCGTCGCCGGCCAGGGCGATGCGGCCGGTGTGCCAGCGGTCCAGCCGTACCCGGCTCACCGCGTCGAGGTAGAGGTCGTCCGCCTCCCGGACGCGTTCCAGCAACTCCGGCACGCGCCAGCCGGCACCCGCGTAGGCGTCGGTGAGCATTCGCTTGTGCAGCACGGTGTCCCGGTGGTCGAACCCCGGCAGCGCGTCGCCGCGGAACATGAACGCCGCGATGCCGTGGCCGCGGGACGGATGCACCGCGACGGCCCGGCCGGGCGAGTTGTACATCACGATCGCGGTGGGGTCGGCCGGCGGTTCGCTCAGCGGCAGCGTCGCGATGTAGACGCCCATGTGCTCGGTGAACGCCTCCTCCGGCCCGAACGCCAGCCGCCGCACGGCGGAGTGCAGGCCGTCCGCGCCGATCACCAGGTCGAAGCGCCGCGGGGCGCCGCGCTCGAACGTGACGTCGACGCCGCCGTCGTCCTGGTGCAGTTCGGTGACCGAGTCGTGGAAGACGAACTCGGCGTGGTCGCGGGCCGCGTCGTGGAGAATCTCCGCGAGGTCGGTGCGGGGCAGTTCGATGTCGCTGCCGGCGCCGAGCGCGCTCATCGGCACCCGGCCCGTCCGCCGCCCCGCGTCGTCGACGAACTTCAGCGACCGCGCGCTGGTGCTCGCCTCGCGCAGCTTCGCGGTGATGCCCATCCGGTCCGCGACGCGCGCTGCCGGCCCGCGGACGTCGACCGGGCTGCCGCTCGAGCGCAGCCCGGCGGCGCGCTCCACCACGGTGGGCCGGAAGCCCGCGCGGGCCAGCCAGTAGGCCAGCGTCGGCCCGGCGACGCCGGCGCCGGAGATCAGTGCGGTTCGTTCGGTCATGGTGTACCCCCAGCTCGGTCCTGACCATCGGTCAGTCGTGACCGTACACTCCTGTCCGCCGGTCAGGCAAGCGGCTAGGCTCGGGGGATGACGGACGACACCAGGGCGCGGATCCTGCGGGCGGCGCTGGAGGAGTTCTCGGCGCGCGGTTTCCACGCCACCTCGGTGCGGGAGCTGGCCGAGCGCGTGGGCGTGACCAAGACCGCGGTGCTCTACCACTTCCCGGGCAAGGCGGACATCGTCACGGCGCTCGCCGAGCCGATGCTGGCCGACTTCGACGCGGCACTGGCGAAGGCGGCGGACGCCCCCGACCCCCGCCGGGCCGCGATCGAGGGACTGCTCGACGTCTGGCTGGCCCACCGGTACCTGCTCCGGATGAACCTGCGGGACCTCGGCCTGACCGCGTCGGAGGAGGTGTTCGCCCGCTTCCGCGACGGCATGCTCAAGGCCAACGGCCTGGTCGCCGGGTCCGAACCGGGCTTCGCGGAGCAGGTCCGCGCGGCGCAGGCGATCGCGATGCTCAGCGACCCGGTGGTCCTGTTCGCCGACGCACCGCCGGCGGAACTGCGCGCGGCGGTCCTGGACGGCGTCGACCGGCTGTTCACGACCGCGCCGGCGGCCAAGGCGCGCGGCCGCCGCGGCAGGCCCTCGGCGATGAGCCCGGAAACGCTCGAGGCGGCCCGGCGCCTGCACGACGCCGGGCACACGCCCTCGGACATCGCGACCGCGCTCGGCGTCTCCCGGGCGACGATCTACCGCCACCTGCCCGGCACGGATTAATGAGACGACTTGTGAGACTTTTTGAGACGCTGCGGGTTCTGCCGTTGACCTCGGCGGCCGGACTGGACAAATCCCGGACAGTCGGGAAGCGCCCGCGAGCGTTCTCATGCTGATCGCCGCGCTGCGCGGGAAGATGCTCGCCTCGGTCGTTCGGCAGCGGGCAAGGGAGGGAGGCGGCGCAGTGTCACGCCGGTGGAGGTCGCGTGCCCTCGTGATCGTCGCGGCCGTCCTCGTCGCCCTGGCGGGGACCTTGGCCGCCGTCACTGTCAATCTGGCAACCGCCGCTGACACCACATGGTGGCACCCGATCCAGGCGCATCCGCTGCGCTGGACGATCGGCGGAACCCTGGCGGTGGCGGTGACCTCCGTGTTCGCGTGGTGGGTCCATCGCCGCCACGAACAGCGGCTGGCCACGCCGATCCCGGCCGAGCAGCGACCGGAATCCTGGGTCGTCGACCGCCCGGTGGAGGTCCAGGAGATCATCACCGCGCTGCTCGGGCGCGCCAGGACGACTGTCGGCATCACGACCGCCGTCCAAGGCGCCGGCGGATTCGGCAAGACGACGGTCGCCAAGCTGGTGCGTGCCGACCGGCGGATCCTGCGCCGGTTCGACGGCGGGATCTACTGGGTGACCCTCGGTCGTGACGTCCGGTCGAAGGCCGCCATCACCGGCAGGGTCAACCAGCTGCTCAGCCAGCTGGACCCGAAAGCGTCCCCTTCGTTCACCGAACCGCAGCAGGCCGGCGAGTACCTCGCGGCCGTGCTGGCGGCAGGCCCCCGGCGGCTGCTCGTCCTCGACGACGTGTGGTACCCCGAGCAGGTCGCCGCCTTTCCGCTGGGCGGAGTGCGGTGCCGGCGGTTGATCACCACGCGGCTCGCGTCGCTGGTCGACGACTGCGTCCCGGTCCGGGTGGACCAGGTGACCACGGAACAGGCCACGGAACTGCTTTGCCTCGGTCTCCGCACCATCCCGTCCGACCTCGTCCACGATCTCGTGGCCTGGACCGGGCGCTGGCCGTTGCTCCTTCGCCTGGTCAACAAGGTTCTCGCCGGCCAGCAGGCGATCGAGCCGGACGTCGGCCGCGCCGCGGCGGAGCTGCTGGACCAGCTGCACCGCTCCGGTCCGGTGCGCATCGACGAACTGACCGGGGCCGTGCACGAACTGCTGGACGTCAACGATCCGGAACAGCGGCGCCGGGCGGTTTCCGCCACGATCGAAGCCAGTCGGGGCCTGCTCCCCACCGCGGCGCGGCGGAGGTTCCTGGAGCTGGGGATCTTCGCCGAGGACGAAACGGTTCCGGTGACGCTGATCGCCGGGCTCTGGAAAGCGACCGGGCGACTGGACCTCACCGAGACCCGGGCGTTGTGCGCGAGGCTCGACGATCTCGCGTTGCTGAGCGCGGCCGGTGGCACGGTGACGATGCACGACGTCGTCCGCGACTTCCTGCGGCAGGAACTCGACGACAGCGACCCCGGGAAAATCCGGGAGCTGAACGAGATTCTCGTCCGGGCCGCGGCCGCGGAACTGCCGCGGGAAGGCGAGTGGACGGCTTGGTGGGAGCTCGACCGCACCGAACGGTACTTCCGAGATCACCTGGTCGAGCACCTGCTGTCCGCTGGGCTGCGGGAGGCCGCGGAGAAGGTGATCACCGATCTTCGGTGGATCGCGACCCGGCTCGACCAGGCCGGGCCCCTCGGCCCGTACCTGGACCTCAGCCAAGTCGACGCTCGCCGGTGCCGCCGGCTGGCACTACTGCTCGGCCAGAGCGCGCACCTGCTCGCACCGACCGATCCCGAGTACAGCCGGATCGACATTCTGTTCAGCCGCGTCGCGCACGGCACGGACTGGGAGTCCCAGGCGGAGCGGCTGGCACTGGCGAGTTCGCATCCGCGCCTCGTGAACCGGTGGCCGCTGCCGGATCTGCCGGATCCCGGCCTCCGCCGCGCGATCTCGGCGCGGGTGACAGCTTCTCCCGTGCTCTTGGCCGTGCCGAAGCGGAACTCGATCGCCGCCGCCTGCGAAGACAACTCGGTCGTGGTGTGGGACGTCACGACCGGCTCCGAGCGGCTGAAACTCACCGGACACGCGCGTCCGGTGACTGCGATGGCCGTCGCCCCGGATGGCAGCTGGTTCGTGACCGCCGCCGGTGACCGGACAGTCCGCGTGTGGGACGGGATGACGGGACAGCTGCGGTATGGCCTCGAAGGACATCCCAGAGACACGACGCCGTTGATCGCCGCTCCCAGCGGAACCTGGTTCGCCACTGCCACCGAGGACCGCAAGGTGCGGGTGTGGGATGTCGTGACCGGCGAGCAGTGCGCGGTGATGGCCGGTCACACCGCGCCGATCACGGCCCTGATCGCCGGGTTCGACGGACGCTGGCTCGCGAGCGCGGCCCGTGATCGCTCGGTCCGGATCTGGCACCCCGGCACCGGGAAGGAGCTTCGGCGGTTTTCCCTCACCTACGAGACGGGTCGGGTGTCTCTGGTGACCGGGCGTGACGGACGGTGGATTGCCGGTGCGTGCGGGGCCGGCATGCCGCAGATCTGGGACCTCGTCGCCCACGGACGAAGGCGGGTCCTTTCCGGCTTCGCGAACACGAGGAATGCGCTGGCGGCCGCGCCGGACGGATCTTGGCTGGCCGGCCTCTGCGACGACGGTTCGGTGCAGATCTGGGACGTGCCGACCGGCCTGGAACGCGTCCGGCTGCCCCACGCGGTGGCGACGGGTGCGCTCGCCGCCGATCCGGACGGTGTCTGGCTCGCCGCCGCCGGGGAAGGTCATTCGGTGCGGATGTGGGATGTGCGCACCGGCGTCGAGCGCGCCCGGTTCCTCGGCCACGGAAACGACGTGCGAGCCCTCGTGACCGCGCCGGATGGAAGCTGGCTGGCCAGTGCCGCGCACGATGGAACAGTCCGGATCTGGGACGCCCAGACGACGCGGGAGCGTACGCGGCACCTCGGCAACCGGCTCAGGCTGGCCGCTTCCCTCGTCGCGCCCGACGGCAGCTGGATCGCCACCGTCGGCGACGACAGCGGCCTCGGGATCTGGGATGTGGGTACAGGCGAGCGGAAACGGGAGCTCGACGCTCATCTCGGCGAGACCGACACCCTGGCCGTGGCGCCGGATGGCCGCTGGATCGCGGCAGCGTGCGGAGAGGCCGTACGGATTTGGGACGTCCGGAGCGGGCAGGAGCAGACGCAGGTCCCCACCAACGCGAGAGGCGCTCCGGCACTCGCGGCGGGGACCGACTGGATCGCCGTGGTCGGAGACCAGCGCAGGGTACGGATCTGGGATGTGCGAACCGGTGAGGAACGGGCGAGGCTCGCCGGCAACAGCGAGCCGACGCGCTTCATGGCGGCAGGCGGCGGAGGCGACTTCCTGATCACCGGAAGCGCGAAGGCGGTGCATGTCTGGGACCTGGTCCGCGGTTTGCCACGGGTGAAACTGGCCGGAAGTGAAGGAGTCGGTCGCCTGGTGGCCGCGCCGGACGGGACGTGGATCGCGGGCGCCGCAGGCCGGACCGTTCGGCTTTGGGACGCCAAGACCGGCGACGTGAAGGCCGAGTTCGCGGGACACGCCGACCCCGTAGACCGCGTGGTCGCGAGCCCGGACGGGAAGTGGCTGGCCAGCACCGATCGGGGCCGGACGATCCGGACCTGGGACGTGGCGACGGGACGGGAACGGGCGACACTGACCGGGCACGAGACCAGCGGCGTGGTGATCGCGCCGCACGGCGACCGGTTGGCGAGTGTCGCGCCGGACCGGACCGTGCGGGTGTGGAATGCCTCGACGGGCAGGCCCCTGGCCGTGATGCGTGTCGAGATGCTGCCCCAGGCGTGTGCCTGGGCTCTCGGGGGACGCGCGATCGTCGTCGCCGGTTCCGCAGGTGTGTGCGTGTTCGACTTCCGGCCAGGCACGCCCTCCCGCTGACGGAGAACCCGGTCGGCTCACCCGGTCAAAGCTCGGAACCACAGCGTGAACTCGGTCTTCTGTGGCACCAGCCGGTACCGAGGCAGGACACCCGGCCCGCACGACGCCGTCCCGAGCCCCTGCTGCGCCACGTCCAACGTCAAGTGCACCAGGTCGCCCGGCTCCAGGTCGGTGGTGTGCCGCGCCGCTTCCAGCGCCGCCGCGTCCCAGCGGCGGGCCGTGAAGTCGAACTGCGGGTCGCCGTCGATGCGGAGGCCTGTGCCGTCCGGGGCGGTCAACCGCGCCCAGCGCACCGCCGTGCGGTTGCCGTTCTCCTGCGGGTACACGTACGGCGTCTGCAGGCCCTCGACGCTGCTCGAAAACCGGCCGATCCGGACCGCCTGGCTGCTGTCCGGGTACGCCTCGCCGGGGCCGCCGCCGAACCACTCGGCCGAGCCGAGTGTGCCCGGGACCGCCATCGCCAGCCCGAGGCGGGGGAGCGTGCCGGGGAACTCGCCGTCCGGGGTCACCGCCAGCCGCAGCCGCAGGCGATCTTCGAACGCCGTCCACGTGTAGGTGGCGAACAGGCCGAACGGCTTCGCGGGCGGGGCGACGCGGGTGCGCACGACGAGTTCCTCGCCGTCGGCGTCGACCGCGATCACCCGGTGCTGCATCCGGTGCAGCCCGGCCTCGCGCCACTGGCCGGCTTCCGGCGGTCCCGCGAACGTCCCGCGGTCGTTGTCGGTCGTCGCGCGCCAGACGTCGAGCCGCGGTCCTCGCACGGTGTGCCCGCCGAGCGTCGTGAGCGTGCCCGTCACCGCGTCGAACTCGCCGGTGCCCAGCAGCAGCCGGCCGCCGGTCCGGAAGACCGGGCCGCGCCGGGGGAGCGGTGCCGCCGCGGGCGCCGCCGACACCGGCAGCTGCCCCCAGCCGACGACGTGCCCGGCCGGTGCCCACGATGTCGCCGTGGCCGTCGATGCCGAGATCGTCAGCCACGACTCACCGGCCGTCGCGGGCAGTGACGGCATCGGCACGGTGGCGCTCTGTCCCGATTGGACGGACGGGACGTCGAGAACACCTTGGGCGACAGCGATTCCTTCTTCTTCGAGTACCCAGCTGAACGCGAGATGCTCGGTGGTCAGGAAGTCGTAGTGGTTGGACACCCGGATCCCGGCGGCGTCCGCGGTGATCCGGACCGGCTCGATGATCTTCGCGTACTCGAGCAGCCCCGGCGACGGCGTCCGGTCCGGGAAGACGAGCCCGTCGATGACGAAGTTGCCGTCGTGGATCGGTTCGCCGAAGTCGCCGCCGTACGCGAAATGGCCGTCGGCGGCCAGGCCGTGGTCGATCCACTCCCAGACGAACCCGCCCTGGCAGTTCGGGTAGCGCTCGAACAGCTCGCGGTACTCCAGCAGGCCGCCGGGCCCGTTGCCCATCGCGTGCCCGTACTCGCACTGCAGGAACGGCAGGTCCCGGCGGCGCGCGTTCTCGTCCTCCCGGCGCCCGATCCGCTCGACCTCTTCGTGGGTGGCGTACATCCGGCTGTGGACGTCCACGTAGTCGCAGTCGTGGTCGCCTTCGTAGTGCACCGGCCGGGTCGGGTCGCGGTGGCGCACCCACTCCGCCATCCGCGCGAGGTTTTCGCCGGTGTGGCTTTCGTTGCCCAGTGACCAGAGGATCACGCTGGGCCGGTTCTTGTCCCGCTCCACCGTGCGCCGCATCCGGTCGAGGTAGGCCTCGGCCCACATCGGCTCGGCGCTGGGGTTGCCCGTCCAGCCCAGCGGCTCGAAGCCGTGGGTCTCCAGGTCGCACTCGTCGATCACCCAGAGGCCGTATTCGTCGCACAGCTCCAGGAAGGCCGGGTCCGGCGGGTAGTGGCTCGTCCGCACGGCGTTGACGTTGTGCCGCTTCATGAGCAGGACGTCGGCGAGCGCGGTCTCCCGCGACACCGCGCGCCCGGTGCGCGGGTCGTGTTCGTGGCGGTTCACCCCGCGCAGCAGCAGGCGACGGCCGTTGACCTTGAGCAGGCCGTCCTCGATCGAGACGGTCCGGAAGCCGATGCGCACGGGCACCCGTTCGGCGGCCGTGGACAGCGTCCCGTCGTACAGCCGCGGCGACTCCGCGCTCCACGGCTCGACCGGCAGCTCCAGCGGTTCCCCGGCCGGATGCCCGGTGACGCCCAGTTCGGGGATGTCCAGCACGACGTCCGGGCCGGTCTCGACCCGCACCGTGCCCAGGCCGGTCGTGTGGTCGTAGTCCGCGCGGACCCAGTAGTCGGCGATCCCGGCCGCCGGCCGGGCGAGCAGCGTGACGGCGCGGAAGATCCCGGACAGCCACCACATGTCCTGGTCCTCGAGGTAGCTGCCCGCCGACCACTGGTGCACGCGGACCGCGAGGACGTTGCCGGTCGGCCGCAGCAGCGGTCCCACCTCGAACTCCGACGGCAGCCTGCTGCCCTTCGTGACCCCGAGCTCGGTGCCGTTGAGCCAGATCCGGCCGCACGAGTCGATCCCGTCGAAGCGCAGCACCGCGGACCCGGCGGGCCAGCCTTCGGGCAGGTCGAACCGCAGCCGGTGGTCGCCGGTCGGGTTGTCCGACGGCACGTGCGGCGGCTCGACCGGGAAGGGGTACTGCACGTTCGTGTAGGCGGGACGGCCGTGGCCGTGCAGCTGCCACAGGGACGGCACGGGCAGCTCGTCCCACGCGGAGTCGTCGAAACCGTCGCCTTCGATCCCGCCGGGGGCGGCCGCGAGGCCCGGCGAGAGCCGGAACCGCCAGGTGCCGTTCAGCGAGCACCACGGCGCGTCGGAGGTGAAGGCCGCGCGCGGGGGTACCGAACCGTGCCCGGGGCCCGGGTCTTCGACGTACGACATGGAGTCCTTTCCGCCCTCGAAACGTCGGCCGTGAACGCTCCCGTGAACGTTCCCGGACCGATCGGCAGTGTGCGGGGCGGCGGGGACGGGTGTCAAGGGATCAGGCGGATTCGCGCAGGTGGAGGCCCGCGCGGATGATCAGCTCGCCGGGTTCGAGCGGGGTGGCACCGGTCACGAGCCGGGCCGCCTGCTCGACGGCCAGCGAGCCGAGCGCGCGCGTGTCGACGGCGACGCTGGAGAGCTCCGGCTCGACGAGGGTGCCGAGCGCGAGCCCGTCGAACCCGATCACGGCGAGGTCGGCCGGCACGCGCAGGCCGAACCGGCGCGCCTCGCGCAGCGCGCCGATGGCCATCACGTCGTTGAAGGCGAACACGGCGGTGACGTCGGGGTGCGCGGCGAGCAGCGTGGCCAGCGCCGTGCCACCGCCGTCGACGGTCTGGGCGGCGCCGGTGACCCAGCCGGGGTGCACCGCGATCCCGCACTCGGCGGCGGCCCGCCGGAACCAGCGCTGCCGGACGCTCGGCGCCGGATGGCCGTCGAGCATCCCGATCCGCCGGTGCCCGCGCGAGACCAGGTGGGCGACGGCCTCGCGGACACCGTCCTCGCCGTCGATCCCGATACCGCTGAACCGCGGGATGCGCGGCTCCCGGCCGAGGAGCACGACCGGGATGCCGGCGGTGAGGCGGTCGAGGTCCTCGTCGGACCGGCTGAAGTAGCCGACGACCGCGTCGACCTGGGTGCCGATCACCCGCAGCGTGGCCAGCTCCTGCTCGGGGTCATCGGTCGTGTCGTGGACGACGACGTGCCAGCCGCGCCTCCGGGCCGCCGCCAGCGCCCCGGAGGCGACCTCGGTGAAGAACGGGTTGAGCAGGTCCGGCACCACCAGGCCGATCGTGGTGGTGTCCGGCCGGACCAGGCCGCGGGCGAAGCGGCTGGGGCGGTACCCGAGCTCACGGGCGGCGTCGAGCACGCGCTGCTTGGTCGAGCCGTCGATCTCGGCCTTGTCGTTCAGCGCCCGCGACACCGTCTGCCGGGACACCCCGGCCGAGCGGGCGACGTCGTGGATCGTCACCCGCCGGGGTTCCGTGCTGCTCGAAGACACCCGTCGAGTATGCCCGCCCGCGGCCGGCGCGCTACCCAGGGCGTGATCGAAGCGCCGACTCGCGTGATTCGAGGGTCGACACGCGTGATCGGAGGGCCGACACGGCTTGCGCCGCCGTGCGTCGCCCGGATCACGCGTGTCGACCCCGGAATCACGCGAGTCGGCCCTTCCGTCGCGCGTTATCCGGCCGGCGTGCGATCGCGGCGCTTCACGACGAAACGCCAGCCGACCGCCGGCACCACCGCGAGCACCGGGATGGAGGAGAACGCGATCTTCTCCGCGCCGTCGGAGAAGCCCATCAGGACGACGACCAGCGCCAGGAAGGCCAGCGTCGCCCAGCCGCTGTAGGGCGCCCACGGCATCCGGTACGGCGGCCGTTCCCCCTCGCCGCGCAGGGCGGCCTGCCGCAGCCGCAGCTGGCAGAAGATCAGCGTCGCTCAGGTGCTGATCACGCCGAGCGACGCGATCGCGATGGCGATGTCGAACGCCTCCTACTGCACCTTGCGCGCGTCCTTGGTCTCGCCGGCCGCGATACCGACGACCTCGATGGCCGAGTAGGCGAAGATGACCGCCTGCAACGTCATCAGCGCGACGCCGATGCCCGCCGGGAAGAGTCCACTGTGGCCGGTCGCGATCGTCCCGGGCCGGTGCGCGGTCTGCGTCTGGAGCCCGGGACTGGACGCGCGCGGCAACTCCGTCGCCGGCGTCGCCGCGCTCGACCGGTTCACGACGCTGACGGGCTGGTCGGTCTTCTGAGTCAGCGCCTCGATTCCGCGTCGGCGGGCAAAGCCGCGGCGAGGACGTCGAAGTACCGCTGGTTCCGCCAGCGCTTCCGGTCGCCGATGACGTAGAGCCGGCGTTTCGCCCGCGAGACCGCCACGTTGAGCAAGTTGGGCGTCGCCGCGGCCCAGCCGCGGGCCCGGTCGTTGTGGGGAGCGCTGCCGAGCACCAGCACGACGACGTCCGACTCCTGGCCCTGCACCGTGTGGACGGTCCCCACGTTCGCCGCGGCGAATCCGTCGCCGAACGTCCGGCGTGCCACCCGCTTGGCGCCGGCGACGACGTCGCGGAACGGGCTGACGATCCGGACGTCGCGAGGCGGGACGCCGCCGGCGCGGAGCTCTTCCAGCAGCCGGGCCAGTGCGTCGCCCTCGGCGGGGATCCAGTTGTTGCCGGACTGGACCGAGGGGACGTCGATCCACCGGTCGCGGCCGGGGTACGGCTCCCGCGATGCGGTGCCGTAGACCATCAGCGTGCCGCCGTACGCGATCCGGTTGGAGATGTCGAACACCGGGCGGTCACAGCGGCGGTGGACCCGGAGCGGGGCACCGACCCAGGTCGAGCCGTCTTCGACCGGGTCGGGCAGGGACGTGCCGTACCGGTTGAGCCGGTCCGCGGCGCGCTGGGCCGACGTGGTGTCCGGGAGCCAGTCCTCGGTGACCCGGTACTGCTTCAGCAGGGCGTGCTGCGCCGTCGTGGGCAAGGTGACGATCGGTTCCAGCTGCTGCGGATCGCCCACGAGCACCGCCCGCCGGGTCCGCCAGATCCCTCCGGCCGCCTGCTGCGGCGTGGCTTGGCCCGCCTCGTCGACGAACAGCCAGCCCAGTGCTTCGCGGCCCAGCCGCCCGAAAAGCCTCGGCAGGGACGCGAAGGTCGTGGAGATCACCGGCACGACCAGGAAGAGCGTCTGCCAGATGGCGAGCAGGGCACCGTCGGTGACGGCGGGGTTTCCGCTGAGCAGCTCGGCCGCGGCCCTCAGGTTGTCCCGGACGGGAGCGCCGGCCCCGAGGACGAATGCCTTGTGGAGCCGGAGCGCTTCGAGGGTGAGCTGGTTCCGGGCGGCCGTGAACTCCGGGTCGGCCCAGGGGGTGCACAGCTGGAAGGCGTCCTGGTCCCCGCCGGGCTCCGGTGGTTCGGGCAGACACCGCGGCCACCGGTTCCGGGCGTCGGCGATGACCGTCGTCGCGGTGCCGAGTGCCGCGGCGACACGGGCGCGCTCAGCGGTCTGTTCCCGCAGCCGGCGCACCAAGTCCGAGCTTTCCGCGGTGAGGCGGGCGAGGGCCGCTGTCCACTCTCCCAGGACCTGCTCGGCCTGGTCGCGAAGTCCCTTGAGCCGGCGGTGCTCGGCTTCCCACTCCCGGCCGGCGCGGAACAGCGTCGACAGGGACACCCAGAAGCCGGGCTTGTCGCCGCGGTGGTCGCGGTGCGCCGCCGCGGCGCGGTCGAGGGCAGCCGAGGCAGCGGCCTGGCCGCGCTGGGTCTCCGCGATCCGCTGCCGCACGACGGATTCCTGGTGCCCGAGCTGGGCGAGGGAATGGTCCGCCGCCTGGAGACTCGTTTCGAGTCCCGGACGGTCCCGGAGCGCGCGGGCCGCTTGACCGCGTTCGGCCGCCAGCCGGGCGACGACGGCCTCCGCGTCGTGGAACCGTTTCACCGCTTCCGGCCAGCTGTCGGCTGTATCGGGTTCCTCGCGGGCACGGCGGAGGAGCTGCTGCATGCCGAGAACGGCCGGTGCGGGGGTCCCGCCGTCCGCCGCCGATCGCGCGCCGCCGGCTTCGTCACCCCACCAGAACCGCTTGGCGAAGACTCCGCAGTTGTTCCGGTTGCCCAGCGTGGCGGCGAGCAGCCCCCATGCCGGTCCGCCGAGCACGTGGGAGGCGAGGTCGGTGAAGTAGCCGGCCGCGGTTGCCTCGGCTTCCGCGCCGGCCACCGCGCCGATGCCGGGGATTTCGGCGGTGACGTTGGCGGCCGCGGTGTTCCCCGCGGTGGCGACGAGAATCTCCGCGCCGGTCACCGCCGGGTCGAGGCCGCGGACCGAGACCGAGTACGTCTCGGTGATCTTGACTCGCGTGCTTTGACCGGTGAACGCGTCGGCGGGCGTGGGCAAGCCGGCCAGCGTCCGCGCCCGGCCGACGAGCACGGCGGCGATGACGTCGCGGAGAAGCGTCGTCTTCCCGGTACCGGGCGGCCCGTTGACGGCGAACACACCGGCGCCCGTGCCGACATCGGCCATGATCCGGTCGACCGCGAACTGCTGGCTGAGCACGAGCGGTCTGGTGACCGCGCCCGGCCAGCGCCCGCGCGGCAGCGCGGCGGGGTCGACGCCGTCGACGACGGCTCGCGGCTGATCTCGCACGTCGATCCGGCCGGCCGGGGCGCCGTCGAGGTAGCTCGCGAGACCGGTGCCGAGGTCGCCGCGCCGGACGGCGCGCTCGACCGTGGCGAGGTCGTCGGCGATGAAGCTGTTCAGGAAGGTCTGTTCGGCCGCCTCGGCGGCAGTCTTGACCCGGATCTTCGTGCACTGGATCCGGATTCCCCGCGGGTCCAGCACGTCGGTGACACCGAGCGCCGCGGCCAGTTCGGCGGTGAACTCGTGGAGCGCCCCGGCCGTGATGAGGAATCGCGGAGTGCGGGGCCCGGCAGCACCCGGGGCGGCCGCCGTGGCTCCCTTCGGCCGAGGCGTCAGCAGCTTCTCGGCGAAAGTGCCGGCGACGGCACCGGCGATGCCGCCGGCGACCGGCCCGGCGAGGGAGCCGATGGCGGTCGCCGCGGCGGTCGTGACCGCGGCCCCGGTCGCCTTGGCGCCCGCGCCCGCCGCGTCGATCGCCGCCGCCTTCGCTTGCTCGCCGACCGCGCGCGCCGCCTTGCGGAACGCCGTGGGACGGTCGCGTTCGGGCGTCGGCGGCGCCAGCTGGTCGAGACCGGAGGCGAAGGCCTGTGCCTCGTCTTCGAAGCCGTCGAGCCAGTCCGCCGAACCGGGACCGTGGTCGCCGAGGCGGCCGAGCGCCCAGGCGCAGGTCGACAGCGTCCCGGAGTTTTCGACGACGAAGCCGTCGGCGTCGACGGTCAGCGCGAACACGGCGGCGAGCCCGTTCTTGCCCGCCTCGGGAGGCTTGCCGTCGTCGCCGAATGCCCGGACGAGGGCGGTCCGGATCGACGAGAGCTCGTACAGCCCGCCGTAAACGGTGAACTGCCAGGCCAGGTGGGACGGCAGCGGGTCCGCGGTGAGCGGGTGGCCGGAGTCCCACGGCGTGCGGTCGTCCGGCCCGAGGTCGAACACCCGCTGGTCCGCTTCGGGACCGCCCCGATCGGTCTTCGGCACCGTCGACGGGCTGAGCATTTCGACGGCCCGCCAGAAACCCACCGTGCGCGCACGGTCGTCCCGCTGCACGAGTTCCCCCTCACGTCTGTGGCGGGGGTCACTGTACGCCAGGTGGTCACACCGGGTCACCGACCGGGTGACCCTCGTCAGAGGGGCGCGGTCAGCGCAGGTAGTTGTAGACGCTGGCGCGGGAGATCCCGAGCAGCTCGGTCAGCGACGGCACCGCGTTCTTCAGCTCCAGGAAGCCGCGCGCCTTCAGTGACCGGACGAGTTCCTTCTTCGCGGCTGCCGGCAGGCTGTGCGGGGTGTGGCCACGCTCCGTCGCGTAGTCCTCGACCAGTGCGCGCAGCTCGTCGCCGGTGCGGGCGCGCAGGGATTCGGTGAGCGGCGCGGGCTCGTCGGTGCGGGACAGGCGGGTCAGGGCACGGGCCGCCGAGCCGAGCAGGGAGACGTCGAGGTTGAGGCACAGCGCCGCGACGTACTCGCCGCCCGAGTTGCGGATGCCGATCGACGTGCTCTTCGCGGGCCGCCCGTCCGGGAAGCGGTTCGGGTAGTTCTGGAGCACGTCCGGGAACTCCGGGTCGGCGATCCGGGCCAGGCCCAGCTCGGTCGCGGGGTCGCCGACGGCGCGCCCGGACAGGCCGCCTTCGATCGCGCGCACGGCTTGCGCCGGGTCGCGCAGGTCGTGCAGGACGACCTCGCACAGGCCCGGGAACATCCGGCCGACGGCGTGGGCGATCTTCTCCGCCTCGCGCAGCAGCAGCTCGTCCTCGGTCATCCGATCAGCTCCCGCAGCTTGTCCGCCGCCTTCAGGCCCGAGCCGGTGAGCACGACGACGGTGGTTTCGCCGGGCCGGATCGCGCCGCGGGCGCGGAAGACGTCGATGGCCGCGGCGGCGGTCGCGCTGGTCGGCTCGGCGTAGAGACCGAGGGACGCGAGACGGCGGGCGGCCGCGGCGATGGCGTCCTCGGTGATCGCGGCGGTGTCGCCCCCCGACCGCCGGATCGCCGCGACGACCTCCGGGAGCCGCACCGGCCGCCGGATCGCGGTCCCCTCGGCGACGGTCGGGGCGAACGGCGGTGGCTGCCGGCCGTGGAAGGCCGCGTCGAGGGGTGAGCAGTTCCGCGGCTGGGCGACCAGCAGCCTCGGGCGCTTCGCGATCGACCCCGCGGCCAGCAGCTCGCCGAACCCGAGGTCGCAGCCCAGCACGATGCTGCCCGCGCCGGCGACGGTGACGACGGCGTCCGGCGCGCGGAAGCCGAGGTCTTCCCACAGCTCGTAGGCGAGGGTCTTGGTGCCCTGCAGGAAGAACGGGTGCCAGTTGTGGCTCGCGTAGGTCGTGCGGGCCGAGCGGCGGACGGCTTCGGCGGCGGTGTCGTCGCGCGTGCCGGGCACCAGTTCCACGGCCGCGCCGTACGCGCGCGTCTGCAGCACCTTCGCGGGCGAGGTCCCCTCGGGGGCGAGGACGGTCGCCGCGATCCCGGCCGCGGCGCTGTAGGCCGCCACCGACGAGCCGCCGTTGCCGGAGCTGTCTTCGAGCAGCTCCCGCACCCCGGCGCCGGCCAGCGCGGAGATCATGACGCTGGAGCCGCGGTCCTTGAAGCTGCCGGTGGGGCTGAACCACTCGAGCTTGAACCCGATCTCGTCGCCGTCCCAAGCCCGCGGGACCAGGGGAGTGCAGCCTTCACCCAGCGAGACCGGGCGGAGGTCGCCGGGCAGGGCCGCCCGGTACCGCCACAGCGAGCGGACGCCTGCGTCGACGTCGCCGGGCGCGAGGCCGGCCAGCGGGGGCACCGTCAGCGGCGCGCCGTCGTCACCGCGCCAGCGCCGCGGGTCGCCGGGGTACCGCGCTCCCGAGCGCTCGTCGGTGTACCAGTACTCCACGACCACCTCCGCTGCTGGACAGACCGTCGAAGTGTAGACGATACGTCTAACACTACTGGCTGGTATGCGAAACCTCTTCAGCTTTTTCTCAGGAAAAGCGTTAACAGGACGACGGAAAATTTCGGTCATCGCCGCCGATCGGAGTACCGATGGTGGCCGCACGAATGCCGGCGGGCGTCCGGGCCGGGACCCCGGCCGCCGCCGCGGCGTCCCCTTCGTGCTCGCGTGAGCACCGGGAACCCCGGATTCCGATTAATCCACAATGGACCCGAAGCGTCGCGCGGCGGTGGCTGCCGAATTCTTCGGCCGGTTCTCCGGTTCATCGTGAAATTGACGGAAAAATGACTCTTACCGCCCGGGAACGGGCCGGCTTCACGCTTGCCGAAGCGGAGTGCCGGCGGCCCCGGTTTACCGGCCGGATACTTCGAGGTGGCCGGGCGGAAACGCCGGACCCGCCGATCGGAGTGGTCCGGTGCGGGCAACCGCACTGCGTCCACCAGGCGGGACGGTTTGCGCCATCCGGTCGGCGCGTCCGCCGGACCGGCCGCGGAACCGGTCCGGAAGCCGGTGTGGACAATCCTCCTCCGGGGGTTCGGGCGCGAGGAACGTGACGGCGGCGTTAAATTCTTGCGCCATCGGCCTGGTCGGTCCCGAATTTTCTGAACGCCCGCTATGAAATCGTGGCGGGTTGTTGACGTCATCGAAGGAATCCGCTTAAGTACTCCCCGTTACCCATCACCCTTTCGTGCGTAGCGGGAGTTCCCATGCGTCTCTCGAAAGACGACTCCGTGCCGGCCGACCTGGTCGTCGCCGTGTCGCCGCTGCGATCGCCGTCGGCGCGCGGGGTCGCGGCCGCCGCGCGCGGGGGCGGGCTCGGCGTGCTCGACCTGACCGGCGGGGGTGCCACGGCCGCGGAAGAGCTCGCGGTGCTGGGAGAATGGGGTGTGCCGGCGTTCGGCGTCCGGCTCGCGGGCCCGGCCGGCCCGGAACTCCCCGACGCGGTGACCACCGTCCTGCTGACCGAAGACTGCCCGTGCCCGGCGCGGGACTTCCCGGGACGGCGGGTGCTGGCCGAGGTCACCTCCCGCGCGTCGGCCGCGCGGGCGGTCGCCGGCGGCGCCCACGGCCTGATCGCGCGCGGTCACGAATGCGGCGGCCGCACGGGTGAACTCAGCACGTACGTGTTGCTCCAAGCCTTGCTCGCCGACGAAGCCCTGGACGTCCCGGTGTGGGCGGCGGGCGGGATCGGGCCGCACACCGCCGCGGCGGCGGTCGCGGGCGGCGCGGCCGGCGTCGTCGTCGACACCCAGCTCGCGCTGCTCCCGGAGGCCGAACTGCCGTCGGCGCTGACCGTCGCCCTCACCGGGCTCGACGGCTCCGAAACCGTGGTCACCGACGGCGTCCGCGTGCTGTCCCGCCGCGGGCCGGCCGGCGGAGCGCCGATCGAAG
The DNA here is from genome assembly GCF_002234595.1 of Amycolatopsis vastitatis. GTDB lineage: Bacteria > Actinomycetota > Actinomycetes > Mycobacteriales > Pseudonocardiaceae > Amycolatopsis > Amycolatopsis vastitatis. The sequence goes on along the minus strand of NZ_NMUL01000008.1, from coordinate 4,347 downwards.
CCGGGCAGGACGTCTTCCTCGCCACCCGGTTCCGCGACCGCTGGGGCACGGTGACCGCCGCGGTGCGTGGCCTGCGCGACGCCATCGGCGACGCCTTGCGCGCCGAGACCCCGGTGCTGGGCGTCGGCAGCGCGGGCAGCCGCGCGTTCGGCACGGCGCTGCCGGTCGCGCAGGGACCGATGACCCGGGTCAGCGACCAGCCCGCGTTCGCGACCGCGGTCGCCGCGGGCGGCGCGCTGCCGTTCATCGCGCTGGCCCTTTCCGGCGCGGACCAGACCCGCGATGTCCTGGAACGCACCCGCGAAGCCGTCGGTGCCGCACCTTGGGGCGTCGGTGTCCTCGGGTTCGCCGCCGACGACGTCAAAGCCGCACAGCTGGCGGTGATCCGCGAGGTGCGGCCGACGCACGCGATCATCGCGGGCGGCCGCCCGGCCCAGGCCGCCGCCCTGGAGGAAGCCGGCATCTCGACCTTCCTCCACGTGCCCTCGCCGGGACTGCTCAAGCAGTTCCTCGAGGCCGGCGCGCGCAAGTTCGTCTTCGAAGGCTCGGAATGCGGCGGCCACGTCGGCCCGCGCACCAGCTTCCCGTTGTGGGAAGCGCAGCTCGGCGTGCTCGCCGACTTCCTCGCCGCCACGCCGGACGCCGCCGCGGACCTGCAGGTGCTCTTCGCCGGCGGTGTCCACGACGAGCGCTCGGCCGCCATGGTGGCCGCCCTCGCCGCGCCGGTGGCGGCGCGGGGCGCGGCCGTCGGGGTGCTGATGGGCACCGCCTACCTGTTCACCCGTGAGGCCGTCGACGCCGGCGCCGTGCTCCCGCTGTTCCAGCGCCGGCTCCTGGAAGCCGAGCGGACCGAGCTCCTGGAAACCGCGCCGGGCCACGCCACCCGCTGCGTCCGCAGCCCGTTCACCGAGGAGTACGCGGCGATCAAGGCGGAGCTCGCCGAGCAGGGTGTGCCGAGCCGCGACGCGTGGGAACAGCTGGAGACGCTGAACGTCGGACGGCTCCGCCTGGCGAGCAAGGGCATCGAGCGCGTCGGCTCCGAACTGCGTGACGTCGGCGAAGACCGGCAGCTCGCCGAAGGCATGTTCATGGCGGGCGAGGTCGCCGTGCTGCGCTCGGCCGTCACCACGATCGCCGGCCTGCACCACTCGGTGGGTGAGGGCGCGAACGCGTTCCTGCGCGCGCGGGCCGCCGGATTCGGTGTCACCGAGGCGGAACCGGTGGCACCCGCACCGCTGGACATCGCGATCGTCGGCATGGCCTGCATGTTCCCGCAGGCCCCGGACCTGGCCGCGTTCTGGGCGAACGTGCTGTCCGGGACCGACGCGGTCACCGAGGTGCCCCCGCAGCGCTGGGACACGTCCCTCTACTACGACGCGGATGGCCAGGGCGAGCGGACGCCGTCGCGCTGGGGCGGGTTCCTGCCGGAGATCGGGTTCGACCCGCTGAAGTACGGCATCCCGCCGTCTTCGCTGGCCAGCATCGAGCCCGTGCAGCTGCTGGCCCTGGAGGCCGCGCACCGCGCGCTGGCCGACGCGGGGTACGCCGATCGCGCGTTCGACCGGGCCCGGACGTCGGTGGTGTTCGGCGCCGAGGCGGGCAGCGACCTGTCGAACGCGATGACCCTGCGCTCGGTGCTGCCCTCCTATGTGGGCGAACTGCCGTCCGAACTGGACGAACGGCTGCCGCGGCTCACCGAGGACTCGTTCCCGGGCGTGCTCGCCAACGTGATCGCCGGGCGGATCGCCAACCGGCTCGACCTGGGCGGGGCGAACTACACCGTCGACGCCGCGTGCGCGTCGTCGCTGACCGCCGTCGACGTCGCCTGCAAGGAGCTGACCGCCGGCACCAGCGACCTCGTCCTCTGCGGCGGCGCGGACCTGCACAACGGCATCAACGACTACCTCCTGTTCGCCTCGGCGCACGCTCTCTCGCCGACCGGCCGCTCGGCGACGTTCGACAGCGCGGCCGACGGCATCGCGCTGGGCGAAGGTGTCGCCTGCGTCGCGCTGAAACGCCTCGCCGACGCCGAACGCGACGGCGACCGCGTGTACGCCGTGATCAAGGGCGTCGGGGCGGCTTCGGACGGCCGTGCGCTCGGCCTGACCGCACCCCGTCCGGAGGGCCAGCACACCGCGTTGACCCGCGCCTACCGCAACGCCGGTGTCTCGCCCGCGCGCGTCGGGCTCGTCGAGGCGCACGGCACCGGCACCGTCGTCGGCGACCGGACCGAGCTGGCCACGCTGACGAAGGTGTTCACCGAGGCCGGCGCCGCGCCGGGCGCGTGCACGATCGGCTCGGTGAAGTCCCAGATCGGGCACACCAAGTGCGCCGCCGGCCTGGCCGGGCTGATCAAGGCCGCGCTGGCGCTGCACACCGGCGTCAAGCCGCCGACCCTGCACGTCTCGTCGCCGAACCCGGCCTGGGACCCCGAAACCAGCCCGTTCGTGTTCCAGTCGGCCCCGCAGCCGTGGACCGCACCGCCGGCCGACCGGGTCGCCGGCGTCAGCGCGTTCGGCTTCGGCGGGACCAACTTCCACGTGGTGCTCGGCGCGCACGACGGCGTGCCGCCCGCGCAGGCGGCGGACGAGTGGCCCGCCGAGCTGTTCACCTTCACGACGGACGCCGCGGCGCGGGCGCTGCTGGCGCTGGCCACGGAAGTCCCGGCGGACCGGCAGCCGTGGCGGCTGCGCGACCTCGCCCTCAGCGCGTCCCGGCGGGCCGAAGCGGCCGGCGGGCGGATCCGCCTCGCCGTCGTCGCGTCCACTGTGGACGAACTCGCCGACCTTTTGCGGCGGGCGCTCGCCGACGAAGACGCGCCCGGCGTCCACCGCGCCGGCGACGACGAGCCGGGTGCGGTCGCGGTGCTGTTCCCCGGCCAGGGCAGCCAGCGGCCGGGCATGTTCGCCGAGCTGTTCGTCGCCTTCCCCGAGCTGCAGCGGTACCTGCGCCTGGACCCGGCCACGGCCGAAGCCGTGTTCTCACCCGCGGTGTTCGGCGAACGAGCGCGGCAGGCGCTCGCCGAGCGCGTCACGGACACCCGCGTCGCCCAGCCCGCGCTCGGCCTCACCGGACTGGCCGCGTTCCGGCTGCTGACCCGCGCCGGCGTGCGGCCCGCGATGGTGGGCGGGCACAGCTACGGCGAACTGACGGCGCTGGCCGCGGCGGGCGCCCTCACGCCCGAAGCGCTGCTGCACGCCAGCCACGTCCGGGCCGGGGCGATCCTCGAGGCGGTGCCGCCGTCCGACCCGGGCGCGATGGCCGCGGTCGCCGCGTCCGCGGCGGAGACCGGCAAGGTGCTCGCCGACGCCGGGCTCGGCGCGGTCGTCCTCGCGAACCACAACTCGCCCCGGCAGACGGTGATCTCGGGGCCGACCGCCGACGTCGAAGCGGCCGTCGTCCAGCTGCGCGACGCCGGGCTCGGCGCGAAACGGATTTCGGTCGCCTGCGGCTTCCACAGCCCCCTGGTCGCCCCCGCGGGGGAGGCGCTCGGCCGCGCCCTCGGCGCGATCGGCGTCGTCCGGCCCGCCGTCCCGGTGTACGGCAACCGGACCGCGGCGCCCTACCCGGCGGACCCCGACGAGATCCGCGCCGAACTGGCCGCGCAAGTGGGTTCACCCGTCCGGTTCGTCGAACAGGTCGAGGCGATGTACGCGGCCGGGGCGCGGGTGTTCGTCGAGGCGGGCCCCGGAGCCGTGCTGGCCAGGCAGGTCGCCGCCATCCTCGGCGACCGGCCGCACCGCACGGTCGGGTTCGAGCAGCGGGGCCGCCGTGGCCTGCCGGGCTTCCTCGGCGCGCTCGCGCAGCTGGCGGTCTCCGGGGTCCCCGTCGAGACCGGCTGGCTTTTCCGCGGACGCGACGCGGTCGACGCGGCGACGGCCCCGCGGCCGAAGCGTCCCGGGTGGACGGTCGACGGTCACCTGCTCCGCGCCGCGGACGGCACCGTCCCGGCCGGCGCGTTGCGCCCGGCCGAACGGGTCTCGCCCGGCACGGTTTCTCAGCCTGCGGCGACGTCGGAGGCGATGGTGGCGGACTTTCTGCGCACGAGCCGCGAGATGATCGCGGCCCAGCGGGACGTGCTCCTCGGCTTCTTCGGCACCGACGCGCCCTTGCCGGTTTCCGCGCCGCTTACGGTACCGGTTCTCGAGCGCCCCAATGTGGCGTTGGTTGCGTCTGACGCACCCAATGTGGCGTTCGGTGCGTCCAACGCACCGAACGCCACATTGGGGCGCTCGGTGCTGGAGACGGTGGTCGCGGTGATCGGGGAGCGGACGGGGTATCCGGTGGAGATGATCGAGGCGGATCTCGATCTGGAAGCCGATTTGAGCATCGACTCGATCAAGCGGG
>NZ_NMUL01000007.1 GCF_002234595.1 Amycolatopsis vastitatis | reverse complement strand
CCGAGATCGCCGGTGAGCTGGCCACCCGCCTGAACCTCGACACCGGTGGCGACGTCGAAGAGCTGGCCAAGGCCCGGACCGCTTCGGCGATCGCCGAACTGGTCGGCGGCGAGCGCCCCAATGTGGCGTTCGGTGCGTCCAGCGCACCCAATGTGGCGTTCGGTGCGTCAGACGCAACCAACGCCACATTGGGGCGCTCGGAGCCGGGACCTGCCGAGCCCGCGCCGGTCATCGTCGCGCCGAAACGCCTGGTCATGGCCGAATGCGAGCTGGCTCTCGCCGAGACTCCCGACGTCGCCGGGCGGACGTTCCTGCTCCTCGGGCGCGGCCCGCTGGCCGAGGCCGTCCGGACCCGGCTCACCGGGCTGGGCGCGACCGCCGAGGTCGCCGACGACGTCCGCGCCGGGTTCGACGGGGTTCTCTTCCTGCCGGACGGCGGCCCGGTGCTGCCCGCCGCCTTCCCCCAGTACCAGGCCGCACTGGCGGCGACGCCCGCGTGGCTGCTGACCGCCGGGCCCGGCGAGGGCCTGCGCGGCTTCCACCGCAGCCTCGCCCGCGAGTACCCGGACACGCTCACCCGCGTGGTCGAACTGTCCCCCGCCGAAAGCCCCGAGGCGCGGGCAGCCGCGTTCGTCGCCGAGCTGTCCACTGTGGACCGCGAACCCGTCGTCGTGCGGGAAGGCGCCACCCGCAAGGGCTTCCGGATGACCGAGCAGGGGCTCGGCCTGCTCGGCAGCAGCGGCGCGGGCCCGGCCGGCGACGGCGCCGCCGAAGCGGCCGCGCTCGGCCTGGACCGCGACTCGGTCGTCCTGCTCGTCGGCGGCGCCAAGGGCATCACCGCCCGGTTCGCCGCCACCCTGGCCGGCACCGCCCGCTGCCGCATCGAACTCCTCGGCCGGACGCCGGTGCCCGCAGCGGACGACGAGTACCCCCAGGCGAGGGACGCGAAGGACCTCCGTGCCGCACTCATAAAAGCCGGGCTGAAGAGCCCCGCCGAGATCGAACGGACGATCCGCCGGATCCAGGGCGAACGCGAGGTCCGGCAGACCCTGGGCAAGCTCGAAGCCCTCGGCAGCCCGGCGCGCTACCAGTCGGTCGACATGCTCGACGCCGAAGCCGTGCACCGCGCGGTCAAGGAGATCCACGCCGAGCACGGCCGCCTCGACGGCATCGTCTACGCGGCCGGGGTGATCGAGGACAAGCTCGTCGCCGAAAAGACGCCGGAGTCGTTCGGCCGCGTGTACGGCACGAAGGTCGACGGCGCCCGTACCCTCCTGGAGGCGACCGCCGACCTGCCCGACGAGCCGAAGTTCGTCGTCCTGTTCGGCAGCATCGCCGCCACGCTCGGCAACCGCGGCCAATCGGACTACGCCGCCGCCAACGACGCCCTCGAGTCGCTGGGGCGCCGGTGGCCCGCCGGGCGCGCGGTGACCGTCCACTGGGGACCGTGGGCCCCGACCGGCGACCACGACGGCATGGTGACACCCGAGCTGATGCGGGACTACGCCCGCCGTGGCATCGCGCTGATCGATCCGGAAGAGGGCACCCTCGGCCTGCTGCGCGAGCTGGCGTGGGGCCGCCCGGAGACCGCCGCCGTCGTCCACACCGCTTCGGGCTGGTGACGCGGATGCCCGGCCCCGTGGCGATCGTCGGGATGTCGGTGCTGCTGCCCGGCGCCCCCGACCTGGCGGCCTACTGGCGCAACCTCGTCGGCGGCGTCGACGCGATCACCGAGGTCCCGCCGGAGAAGTGGGACGGGGAGCACTACGCGCCGGGGGAGCGGCGGGCCGACCGGGTCTACTGCCGGCGCGGCGGGTTCGTCGACGAACTGGCCGAAGTGGACGTCACCGGGTTCGGGATCATGCCGAACTCCGTGCCTGCCACCGAACCCGACCAGCTGATCGCGCTGCGGGTCGCCGCACAGGCCGTCGCGGACGCGGGCGGATTGGACCGCCTGCCCGCCGATCGCGCGAAGGTCGGCGTCGTCCTCGGCCGCGGCGGCTACCTGACGCCGGGGCTGGTCCGGCTCGACCAGCGCGTGCGCACCGCGAGCCAGCTCGTCCGCACCCTCGGCGAGCTGCTGCCCGACCTCGACCCGGCGCGGTTGGACGCCGTCCGCCAGGCCTTCACCGACCAGCTCGGCCCCGAGGCGCCGGAGTCCGCGATCGGGCTGGTGCCCAACCTGGCCGCGTCGCGGCTGGCCAACCGGCTCGACCTGCGCGGGCCCGCGTACACAGTGGACGCCGCGTGCGCGTCCTCGCTGATCGCCGTCGACCACGCCGTGCGCGAACTCGCCACCGGGCGCTGCGACGTCGTGCTCGCCGGCGGGGTGCACCACTGCCACGACATCACCTTCTGGAGCGTGTTCAACCAGCTCGGCGCGCTGTCGCCGTCCGAGCGCATCCGGCCCTTCCACCGGGACGCCGACGGCGTGCTGATCGGCGAAGGCACCGGCGTCGTCGTGCTCAAGCGCCTCGCCGACGCCCAGCGGGACGGCGACCGCGTCTACGCCGTGATCACCGGCACCGGCGTCGCCTCCGACGGGCGGACCGCGAGCCTGGCCAACCCGGACTCCGGGGGCCAGGTCCGGGCGGTCCGCCAGGCGTGGGCGGCGGCCGGCCTCGACCCGGCCGACCCGGACTCGCTCGGCCTCCTGGAGGCGCACGGCACGGCGACCCCGGCCGGCGACGCGGCCGAACTGGCCACGCTGGCGGAGGTGTTCGGAAGCGCGGGCTCCGCCGTGCTGGGCTCGGTCAAGTCGATGATCGGCCACACGATGCCCGCGGCCGGGATCGCCGGGCTCGTCAAGGCGGCACTGGCCGTGCACCACGGCGTCCTGCTGCCCACCCTGCACTGCGACGACCCGCACCCGGCGCTCGCGAAGACCCGGTTTTCCCCTTTGGACAGTGCACGGCCGTGGGACGGGCCGGTCCGCCGCGCCGGGGTCAACGCGTTCGGGTTCGGCGGGATCAACGCCCACGTCGTGCTGGAGCAGGCACCGGGCCACGCGAAGCCGGTCGTGGTGCGCGAGCCCGAACGCGTGCTGCGCCTCGCCGCGCGGTCGGTCGACGCGTTGCGTGAGCTGTTCGACCGGCCCAGCCACCACGAGATCGGCGACGGCCCGGTCCGGCTCGGCGTCGTCGACCCGACGGAGAAGCGGCTGGCCCTGGCGAGGAAGGCACTGGCCCGGGGCAAGCCGTGGCGCGGCCGCAACGACGTCTGGTTCGCCGACCGCCCCCTGCTCGGGCCGGGCGGCGGCAAGCTCGCCTTCGTCTTTCCCGGCCTGGAGTCGGAGCTCGCGCTCAACTGCGGCGACGTCGCCCGCCACTTCGGCCTGCCCTGGAAGCACGCCGACGTCGAAGTCGGCGACGTCGGGCGGCAGGGCGCCGCGGTGTTCGAGCTGGGCAGGCTGCTGCACGCCGCCCTCGGGCGGATCGGGGTCACACCGGACGCCGTCGCCGGGCACAGCCTGGGCGAATGGACGGCGATGGCGGTGGCCGGTGTGCACGCCGAAGCGGAGGTCGACGCCTTCCTCGCCGGGTTCGACCCGGACGCGCTCGTCGTCCCCGGGCTCGCCTTCGCCGCGATCGGCGCGCCCGCGCCCCGGGTGCTCGAGGAGCTGGCGGGCCGCACGGACGTCGTCCTGTCCCACGACAACTCCCCGAACCAGGCCATGGTCTGCGGCCCGGCCGCGGCGGTCGGCGCGCTCGTGGACCGGTTCCGGGAGGCGGGGATCGTCGCGCAGGTGCTGCCCTTCCGGTCCGGCTTCCACACCCCGATGCTGCGGCCCTACCTCGACCCGATCCGCGAAGCTGCCGGGCGCTTCACCCTGTACCCACCGAAGCTGCCGCTCTGGTCGGCGACCACGGTGGCGGAGTACCCGGCGGGCGAAGCCGAGGTCCGTGAGCTGTTCGTGCGCCACCTGCTGGAACCGGTCCGGTTCCGCCCGCTCGTGCGGGCCCTGCACGCCGCCGGGTTCCGCGCGTTCGTCCAGGTCGGTGCCGGGCAGCTCGGCTCCCTGGTCGGCGACACCCTGCACGGGGAGGAGCACCTCGTCGTGGCGGCGCACTCGGCGCACCGCCCCGGTCTCGCGCAGCTGCGCCGGGTCGCGACGGCGCTGTGGGCAGATGGGCTCGACGTGGATTTCGCCGGCCTGCCCGGCGCGCGCCCGGCGGCGCCCAAGGGGGTCAAGCTCGACCTCGGCGGCCGCCTGATCTCCCTGGACGAGCAGGTCCGCGCCCGCATCGCGCTGCCGGCCACCGGAAGGTCCACAGTGGACGAACTGGCCGGCAAGGGACCCCTCGCCGCGGAGTTCGCCGCGTTGCTGTCCGACGCCGCCGAGCTGGCGTCCACCGTGCTCGCCGGACCGGCGCGCCGCCTCCCGGCCCCGAAGGAGCTGGACACCACCCTGGAAGTCTCGGTCGAGGCGATGCCGTACCTGCTCGACCACTGCTTCTTCAAGCAGCCGCCGCAGGCCGACCCGGGCGACCGGTGGCCGGTCGTGCCGGCCACGACGGTGATCGACCACCTCATGCGTTTCGCCGAGCAGGCCGCGCCGGGCCACCGGGCGGTCGCGGTGCACGACGTCCGCCTCACCCAGTGGATCACGGCGGTCCCGCCGGTCACCGTGCCGGTGCGCGTCCGGCCGCACGCCCCCGGCCGGGTGCTCGCGGCCCTGACCGGCTACTCCCAGGCCGTCGTGGAGCTCGCCCCGGCGTACCCGGCCGCCGCGCCCGCGCCATGGCGGTTCCCGGTGTCGGCGGAGCAGGTCCCGGAAACCACGGCGGCCCAGCTCTACGACGACCGCTGGATGTTCCACGGCCCGCGCTTCCAGGGCGTCACCGAGCTGACCGCCGTCGGCGAACGGCACGTCCGCGCCGTGCTGACGACGCCGGCTGCGCCCGGCGCGCTGCTCGACAACGTCGGCCAGGTGCTCGGCTACTGGATCATGTCCCGGCTGGCGGAACGCACCACCGTCTTCCCGGTCGCCATGCGCGAGATCCGGTTCCACGGCCCGCACCCGGCGCCGGGGGAGCGGCTGGAGTGCCTGGTCCGGATCACCGCGCTGACCGAGGAGTTCCTCGACGCCGACATGCAGCTGGTCCGAGACGGGCACGTCTGGGCCGAGTTCACCGGCTGGCGGGACCGGCGGTTCGACAGCACCCCGCACATCCGGCAGGCCGACCGCACCCCCGAGCGCGCGACGCTGTCGCGGGAACAGCCGGGCGGCTGGGCGCTGGTGCACGAGCAGTGGCCCGACCTGGCCACCCGCGAGCTCATCATGCGCAACTACCTGGCCGGCCCGGAACGCGACGCCTACGAAGGCCGTCCGCCGCGCGGGCGCCGCCAGTGGCTGCTCGGCCGGATCGCGGCGAAGGACGCCGTCCGCCAGTTCCTCTGGGCCCGCGGCGAACCCGAGATGTTCCCGGCCGAACTGCGCATCGGCAACGACGGCGCCGGCCGTCCCTTCGTGACGGGCGCCTACGGCCGGGACCTGCCGCCGTTGACGATTTCCGTGGCCCACCGCGGGGAAGCGGGCGTGGCGATCGCGCGCCACGGGCCGTGCGGCATCGACGTCGAAGAGGTCGTGCCGCGTCGTGAGTCCACTGTGGACGCGGCGTTCGGCGCGGCCGAGCAGGCGTTGTTCGCGAGCCTGCCCGGGGATCCGGAGCGCTGGTTCGCCCGGTTCTGGGCCGCGAAGGAAGCCGTCGCGAAGCTGCGCGGCACCGGCCTGCGCGGCGAACCCCGGGACTTCGAGGTCGTCACGGCCACGCCGGAAGAGCTGACCGTCCGCGCCGCCGGACACCAGTACCGCGTGTGCTGCGCGGACGTCGAGAACCTGCCCGGCGCCCCAGCGCGCCGCTACGTCGTCGCCTGGACCGAAGAGACGAAGGAGATCGCCGGATGAGCATCGAGACCACGGCCGCGAACGAGGTGACCGTGCTCGCGCAGCTGGCCGGAATGCTGCGGGAGCTGCTCGAGGAGTACGGGCTCGACGCGGAAGACACGGGCGAGATCACCATGGACACCACGTTCCACGACGACCTCGAACTCGAGAGCGTCGACCTGGTGGCGCTGTCCGGACGGCTGCGCGAGCACTACGGCGACCGCGTCAACTTCGCGACCTTCATCGCCGAGCGCGACCTGGAGGAGATCATCGCGCTGACCGTCGGGGAGCTCGTCCGGTACATCGTCGGCTCGCTGCGGGCGACGGCGTGAGCCGGATCCGCGCGGGCGAGCTGGACGTCCACGTCCAGCGCCTGACCCCCGACGTGCCGCTGGACGGGGACGCGCCGATCGTCGTGTGCGTCCACGGCCTGCTCACCGACAGCCTCGCCAGCTACTACTTCACCCTCGGCCCGGCCTTCGCCGCGCGCGGGCTCGACGTGCTGATGTACGACCTGCGCGGGCACGGCCGCACGACACGGCCCTCGTCCGGCTACCACCTGGAGCGGTTCGTCGACGACCTCGTCGCGGTCCTCGACGCCTGCGACGTCACCCGGCCGGTGCACGTCGTCGGCAACTCGTTCGGTGCTTCGGTGGCGTTCGGGCTGGCCGCCGCCCGCCCCGACCGGGTGGCGAGCGTCGTCGTGCTCGAGGGCGAACCGCCGACCGAGGAGTGGACCCGGCACATGGCCGACGGGCTCGCCGACGCGAAGACCCGGCTGGCGATCGACGAGGTCATCGGCTGGATCGCCGACAACCACGGCGCGCACACCGCGCGGCTGTCCAAGGCCGCGAACCGGATCCTCCAGACCACCACGATCGCCGAGGACATCCCGCGCAGCGCGACGATCGCGGCGGACCTCTCGGCGGTGCGCTGCCCGGTGCTCGCGATCTTCGGCGGAGACTCGGGACTGTCCGCGCAGGTGGCGCACTTCGAGACGCACCTGGTGGCCGGCTGCCGCTGCGTCGTGCTGCCCGACCAGGGACACTCGGTCCTGGTCGAGCGGACCGCCGAGATCACCGAGCTGATCTTCGAATGGGTCCGCGACACCTCGCGCGAGCCGGCCCGGGTGCGGTAGTGGCCCGGTTCCTCTTCGTCGTCCCGCCGCTGGTCGGGCACGTCAACCCGGCCGTCGGCGTGGCGGCCGAGCTCACCGCCCGCGGCCACGAGGTCGCCTGGGCCGGGCACGACGAACTGCTGTGGCAGCTGGCCGGGCCCGCCGCCCTCGTGTTCTCGTGCGCCGTGCCGCCCGACCTGCCGGCGCGGCCGGGCGGGCTCAAGGGACCGGCCGCACTGAAGTTCCTTTGGGAGGACTTCCTCGTCCCGCTCGGCGACGCGATGGCGCCCGGAGTGGCCGCGGCATTGGACGCCTTCCAGCCGCACGTCGTCGTCGCCGACCAGCAGGCACTGGCCGGCGGCCTGCTCGCCGAAGCCGCCGGCCTGCCGTGGGTCACTTCGGCGACGACGTCGGCCGAACTGGTCGACCCGCTGGCCGGGATGCCGAAGGTCGCGGACTGGGTCGACGAGCTGGTGGCCGGGCTGCGGGCACGGATCGCGGGCGGCCGCGGCGAGGCCGACCCCCGGTTCTCCCCGCACGGCGTGCTCGCCTTCACGACCCGCGAACTGCTCGGCGCGGCCGAGCTGCCGCCCCGGGTCCGGCTCGTCGGCCCCGCCCTCGGCCCGCGTCCGTCCACAACGGACTTCCCGTGGGAGTGGCTCGACCCGCTCCGGCCGACCGTGCTGGTCTCCCTGGGCACGGCCAACACCGGCGCGGGCACGGAGTTCCTGGCGGCGACGGTGGAGGCGTTCGCCGGGCTGCCCGCGCGGGCGGTGATCGCCGACCCGGACGGCGTGCTCGGCGACGTCCCGCCGAACGTCCTGGTGCGGCCGCGCGTCCCGCAGCTGCCGCTGCTGGCACGCGTCGACGCGGTGCTGTGCCACGCGGGCCACAACACCGTCTGCGAAACGCTGTGGCACGGCCTGCCGCTCGTGGTGGCCCCGATCCGCGACGACCAGCCGATCGTGGCGGCCCAGGTGGTGGCGGCGGGCGCGGGCGTGCGGCTGCGCTTCGGCCGCGCGGACGCCCCGCGCATCGCGGCGGCGGTCGAGCAGGTGCTGACGGAACCGGCGTACCGCCGGGCGGCCGAGACCGTCGCGGCGTCGTTCCACGCGGCGGGCGGCAGTGCCGCGGCGGCGGGCTACCTCGAGCAGCTGGCGCTGGAAAACCTCGCCTACCTGTGAACCCGAAAGTCGAAATTTACTCTGAAAAAACAGGCGGATACGGTGCTGGACATGGCTGTTTCCGTGGAGGTCACCCAGGAAGTCCCCGAACTCGTCGCGTCGGCGGCGGCGCTGTTCGCCGAAGACGCCGGAACCCATGACCCGCTGATGGACCTCGGCTGGCCGGAACGCGAAGGAGCGGCGTACTACCAGGACCTCGTCGAGGACCACGACGCCCTTTGCCTGCTGGCGCGGACGGACGGCGGCGCGGCGGCAGGTTACTTGATCGGGCGGCTGCTGCCGGTCGGCCCGCTCCGCCCCGGCGTGGTCCGGGCGGTGCTGGAGAGCATGCGGGTCGCGGCCGAGCACCGGCGCGAAGGAGTGGGCGAAGCGCTGGTGGCCGCGTTCGTGGAGTGGGCCCGTGCACGTGGCGCGAACGAACTGTCCGTGCAGGCGTACGCGCGGAACGAGGGTGCATTGGCGTTCTACCGCGCACAGGGGTTCCGGCCGTTCGAGGTGAAGCTGGTCCGCGAGGCCTGAGCCGTGCGGTCCGGACCAACCCTGGTCACACTGATACGCATGGGCATCCTGGACGGCCGGGCGGTCGTCGTCACCGGGGCCGGGCGCGGGCTCGGGCGGGCGTTCGCGCGGCACGCCGCCGAGTCGGGCGCGGCGGTCGTGGTGAACGACATCGACGCGGAACCGGCCCGCTACACCGCGGCGGCCATCGAAGCGGACGGCGGTACCGCGCTGGCGAGCGTCGGCTCGGTGGCCGACGCCGGCTACGCCCGGTCGCTGATCACCTTGTGCCACAAGCACTTCGGCACGCTGGACGGCCTGGTCAACAACGCCGCCGTCGGCTACCACGCGCCGCCGTGGGAGGACGACGACGCCGAGCGGACGCGCGCCCTGATCGAGACCAACGTGCTCGGTCCGCTCCACTGTGGCACGGCGGCCGCGAAGATCATGTGCGCGCGGGGCAGCGGCGTCATCGTCAACGTGACGTCGGGCTCCATGATCGGGCAGCGCCGCGCCGCCGCCTATTCGGCGTCGAAGGGCGCGGTGGCGTCGATGACCTACTCGTGGGCCGGCGACCTGGCCGGGTGCGGGGTGCGCGTCAACGCCGTCAGCCCGATCGCCTGGACCCGGCTGATGGCCGCCGACCCGAACGGCAACCCCGCCGCGCCACCTCCCGAACGGGTGGCGCCGCTGGTGACCTACCTGCTCAGTGACCTCTCGGCGGGCATCACCGGGCAGGTGCTGCGGCTGGCGGACGGGCACCTGCACGCCGTCCGCCAGCCCGCGATCATCCGGCCGGTCCTGCACCAGGAGACTTGGACGGTCGAAGAGATCGCCGCGGCCGTCGACGGCGAACTCGTCCTCGAATCGCCGCCGCGGGACCGCTGGACCCTCTGAATCCCTGCCGGAACGGGTGGCTATCCACAGTGGACTCCACGCACCGGCCTGGCTGAAGGGTGCGGCCGGGTCAGCGGCGCCAGAAGTCGTGGGGGGTGCGGCCCGGGCGGAAGCCGCACGACTCCACCAAAGCCGCCGCCTCCGCGAAGCCGTGGCCGACCAGTCCCGGCTCGTGGGCGTCGCTGCCGAACGCCACCGCTTCGCCGCCCTCCTGGAACCACCACCGCACCACCTCGCCCGGCAGCGGCACCTTCGTGTTCACCTCCAGCGCCCGGCCGCTCGCCCGCAACGACCGCAGCACCGTGCGGAGCTCCTCCTCGAAGTCCGCCGCCACGAACGGCGGGCCCTCGCCCGGCCACGAGCGCAGCGCGTAGTCGATGTGCGCCAGCACCGCGAAGTCCGCTGTCGACTCGACGAGTCCCAGCACCTCTTCGAGGTAGGCCCGCAGCAGCTCGCCGGGCGGCCGGTCCGCGATCACCGTCAGCTCGTGGTGGTGCTCGCCGTCCGGCAGCGAATGCACCGAGCCGAGCACGCGGTCGAAGTCGTGGGCGGCGAGCAGCGCGTCGGCGCGCGGGCGGTGCCAGTGCGGCTCGCTCAGCTCCACCCCCGACAGGATCCGCAGCGAGGGAAACCGCGAGCGGCACTCCTCGACGCACGCCAGATAGCCGGAGACGTCGAGGTCCGGCGGCTCCAGGACGCCGTCCGGGCGCAGGCGGACCCGGAAGTGGTCCGGCAGCTGCGGCCGGACCGGCTCGGGGATCAGCCACGGCGTGAGGTCCGCGTGCTCGGTGAACGCCACCGACGGCAACCCCAGCTCGAGCGCCCGCTCGCACGAGCCGGTCATCGACCCGGTGACGGTGTCCCAGGACCACTCGGTGTGGACGTGACCGTCCGGCGGCAAGCTCACCAACCCACCGTAGCGGCGATTTTGGTCTACGGTCTGGGGCATGGCACAGAAGTCGGCGGCGGTGGAGCTGGAGGTCGGCCCGCACACCGTGCGGATCTCCAACCCGGACCGGGTGTACTTCCCGGCTCGCGGCGAGACGAAGCTCGACCTGGTCAACTACTACCTTTCGGTGGGCGACGGCATCGTCAACGCCCTGCGCGAACGGCCCTGCATGCTGCACCGCTTCCCATCCGGCGTGGCGGGGGAGAAGGTGCACCAGAAGCGCGTGCCGCACGGCGCGCCGCCGTGGCTGGAAACCGTCCGGGTCACCTTCCCGCGCTACAACAGGCACGCCGACGAACTGTGCGTCACCGAGCTGGCGCACGTCGCGTGGGCCGTGCAGATGTCCACAGTGGAGTTCCACCCGTGGAACTCCCGGCGCGCCGACACCGAAAAGCCCGACGAATGGCGCATCGACCTCGACCCGATGCCCGACTGCGGCTTCGACCGCGTCCGCCGCGTCGCGCACGTCGCCCACGAGATCCTCGACGAGCTCGGCGCGGTCGGCTGGCCGAAGACCTCCGGTGGCCGCGGCCTGCACATCTACGTCCGGATCGAACCCCGCTGGGGCTTCTCCGACGTCCGGCGCGCGGCGCTGGCCTTCGCCCACGAAGTCGAACGGCGCGCCCCGGACGACGTCACCACCACCTGGTGGCGCAAGGACCGCGACCCGCGTCTGCTCTTCGTCGACTACAACCAGAACGCGCGCGACCACACGATCGCCAGCGCCTACTCGGTCCGCGGGAACCCCGAGGGCACGGTGTCGACGCCCATTCGCTGGGCGGAGATCGACGACGTCGAGCCGGGCGACTGCACGATCGCGACCGTCCCCGCCCGGTTCGCCGAGCTGGGTGACCTCCACGCGGGGATCGACGACGCCGTGTTCTCCCTGGACCCGCTGCTGGAGTGGGCCGACCGCGACGGCGTCGAGGAACCACCCGACCCCGGCTGACGTATTTTCCCGCCGCCACGACGCTCTGTCCGGGGTGAAGATCGTGCTGTGCGGCCTGGATCCGGCCGCGTGGAGCCTGCTCGCCCTGCAGGTGGTCCTCGAGCGCGCGGGCCACGACCTGCGCGCGCTGGGTGCGCGGCCGCCGATCGAGGTGATCCTCGGCGCCTGCCGTCGTGAGCGGCCCGGCTGCCTGCTGCTGTCCACCGCGCTCGGCGCCGACGGCACGCCGGTGCTCCGCCGCGTGCGCGCCGGCCTCGCGCCGGCCAGGCTGCCGGTGGTGCTCGCCGGCCGGCTGGGCGGCACCCGCGACGAACTCCTGGCCCGGGGTTTCGACGAGGTCTTCCCGGTCGCCGCCACGGACCCCGGGGCAGCCGTGGCGGCGTTGCGGGCCTACCTCGCTCAGGCGGTCGTAGGTGGTAAGGCGGGTGAGAACCCGCCTTACCACCCACGACGCGTCAGTCCAGGCGTTCGATGATCGTCGCGTTCGCGAGGCCGCCCGCTTCGCACATCGTCTGCAGGCCGTAGCGGCCGCCGGTCTGCTCCAGCACCGAAAGCAGCGTCGTCAGCAGCCGGGCGCCGCTGCCGCCGAGCGGGTGGCCGAGGGCGATCGCGCCGCCGTTGACGTTGACCTTGGCCAGGTCGGCGCCGATCTCGGCCTGCCACGCGAGCACCACGCTGGCGAACGCTTCGTTGACCTCGAACGCGTCGATGTCCGACACCTCGAGGCCCGCGCGGGCGAGGACCTTCCGGGTGGCCGGGATGACGCCGGTGAGCATGTACAGCGGGTCGTCGCCGGCGACGGCGAAGCTGTGGATCCGGGCCCGCGGCTTCAGGCCCAGAGCCGCGGCCGTTTCGCTGCTGGTGATCAGCACCGCCGCCGCGCCGTCGTTGATCGGCGAGGAGTTGCCCGCGGTGACGTGCCAGCCGAGCTGGGGGAACCGCTGCTCCCAGACGTCGGCGCGGAACGCGGGCTTCAGCCCGGCGAGGATCTCCGGCGTGGTGCCCGGCCGGACCGTCTCGTCGGTCGTGACGTCGACGAGCACGCCGTCGGGTCCGGGCGCCTTGAGCGGGGCCACTTCGGCGGCGAACTTCCCGCCGGCCCAGGCCTTCGCCGCGCGCTGGTGGCTTTCGGCCGAGAACTCGTCCAGCCGGTCCCTGCCGAAGCCCCACTTCGCGGCGATCAGCTCCGCGCTGATGCCCTGCGGGACGAGCCCGTCCGGGTAGCGGGCGGCGACCCGCGGGCCGAACGGGTCGCGGCCGGCCGCCTGGCTGCCCATCGGTACCCGGCTCATCGACTCGACGCCGGAGGCGATCACGACGTCGTAGGCGCCGGCGATGACGCCCTGCGCGGCGAAGTGGACGGCCTGCTGGCTGCTGCCGCACTGGCGGTCGACGGTCACCGCGGGCACCGACTCCGGCAGCCCGGCGGCCAGTGCCGCCCACCGGGCGGTGTTCATGCTCTGCTCGCCGACCTGGCCGACCGCGCCGCTGATGACGTCGTCGATCCGGCCCGGGTCGATCCCGGTGCGTTCGACGAGCGAGCGCAGGGCGTGGGCGTGCAGGTCGACCGGGTGCACCCCGGAAAGGGTGCCGTTCGGCTTGCCCTTGCCGATGGGGGTCCGTACGGCGTCGACGATCACCGCGTCCGTCATGGCGTCTGCCTCCTCGCAGATCGGGGATGACTTCGGTATACGCCGTGTGAGTTGGATTCCACAACTCACTTGTCTGTCCGGTCACAGGGCATTGACGTGCTAGGTTGGATTTTCAACCCGTGGAGGTGGCATGGTCCGGCGTGGTCGCGAATGCTCGGTCACCGAGGCGCTGGAAGTCGTCGGCGAGCGGTGGAGCCTGCTGGCGCTGCGCGAGATCATGCTCGGGGAGCGGCGGTTCAACCAGATCGCCGAGAACACCGGCGCCAGCCGCGACATTCTCGCCGCGCGGCTGCGCAAGCTCGTCGACGCGGGTGTCCTCGAGAAGGTCCAGTACGAAGCCCATCCGCCGCGTCACGAGTACTACCCGACCGAAGCCGGCCGCGCGCTGCAGCCGATCCTGCTGAGCCTGATGGCCTGGGGCGACAAGTACGTCCACCAGGGCGAACCACCCACCCTGTGGCGCCACACGTGTGGTGAGGTACTGGAGCCGGTCACCGTGTGCGCGCACTGCGGCGACCCGGTCGACGCCCCGGGCGTCCGCGCGATCCGCCTCGGAGCCGTGCGCTGACCCCCTGCCTCGGCGGCCACCGCCGTGCCAGGATGGCGCCCGGAGGTGGTCGACGTGCGGATCCTCGTCACGGGCGGGACCGGCCAGCTGGGGAGCGCCGTCGTGGCGCGGCTGCGGGCGGCGGGCGAGGAGGTCCGCGTGCTGAGCCGCCGCGCTGCGCCGGACGTCGTCCGCGGTGACCTGCGGACCGGGCGTGGCATCGACAGCGCGGTCGCCGGCACCGACGTCGTCGTCCACTGCGCCACCGACTACTTCGGGCGCGAAGCCGGGATGGCGCGCACGCTGGTCGAGGCGGCGCGCTGGGCGGGTGGCCCGCACCTGGTGTACGTCTCGATCGTCGGCGTCGACCGCGTCCCGCTCGGCTACTACCGGGCCAAGCACGAGACCGAACAGGTCTTCGCCGCTTCCGGCCTGCCGTACACGATCCAGCGCGCGACCCAGTTCCACGCGCTGGTCCGGACGCTGTTCGCGGGCGCGTCCCGGCTGCCGGTGCTGCCCGTGCCGCGGATCTCCTTCCAGCCCGTCGACGTCCGTGACGTCGCGGAGCGGCTGGCGGACCTGGCTCTCGGCGACCCGGCCGGCCGGGCGGACGACTTCGGCGGCCCCGAGATCCTGGCGGCCGCGGAGCTGGCCCAGGCGGTCGCCGAGGCGGGCGGTCGGCGCCGCCGGATCGTCCCGCTGAGCGTGCCGGGGGAGACGTTCCGGGCCTACGCGGACGGCGGGCACCTGACGCCGGGCCACCGCGACGGCAAGATCACCTTCGCCCGGTACCTGGCCGAGCAGGGCGACGCGGGCGTGCTGCGCTACCGGAAGCGGTGACGTTCGGCGGCGGTCACGGTCCGGACAAGTTGAGGCACCTCCTCCGGAAACTGGTGTAGCGTTCAACCACTTTCCCCGAGTCGGAGGTGTCCGTGAACGTCGTCCTGTGGGTCGCGGCGGGTGTGCTCGCCGCGCTTTACCTGATCGCCGGCGGGGTGAAGCTCGCGACGCCGCGCGAGAAGCTGCTGGAGAACCCGAACATGGGCTGGACGGCGGACTTCCCGGAAGCGGCGGTGAAGGCCATCGGCGCGGTCGAAATCCTCGGCGCGGCCGGGCTGATCCTCCCGCGGGCCCTGGACATCGCCCCGGTGCTGACCCCGCTGGCCGCCACCGGGCTGGCCGTCGTCCAGGCCGGGGCGATCGTCGTGCACGCGCGGCGCAAGGAGACGAAGGCACTGCCGATGAACGTCGTGCTGCTGGTGCTGGCGGTGTTCGTGGCGGCAGGCCGGTTCGCGGGCTAATACCCTGGAGGCTTCCGGCACCGGGAGAGGCACGATGATCCGCTGGGCGACGTTCGACTGTTTCGGCACGCTGGTGGACTGGCGGCACGGCATCACCACGGGGATCGAGCTGCTGTTCCCCGGCCGCGGCGCCGGGTTGCTGGAGGTCTACAACCGGTTCGAGCCGCAGGTTCAGGCCGAGAAGCCGGTCCGGCGGTACCGCGAAGTGCTCGCCGAGACCCTGCGGCGGACCGCGGCCGAAGCCGGGCTGGAGCTGGGCGCCGACGACGCGTCCGTGCTCGGCACCGGACTGCCGTACTGGCCGGTCTTCCCCGACACCCGGGCCGCCCTCACCCGCTTGCGCGCGGCGGGCTGGCGGCTCGCCTTGCTCACCAACTGCGACCGGGACCTCATCGGCGAGACCCAGCGGCGGCTGGCCGTGCCCATCGACGCGATCGTGACCGCTGAGGACGTCGGCGGGTACAAGCCCGGCCACGGCCACTTCCGGCGGTTCGCCGATTCCTTCGAGGCCACCGCCGCGAACTGGGTGCACGTCGCCCAGAGCCACTTCCACGACATGGTGCCGGCCCGGGCGCTGGGCATCCCGCGGGTGTGGGTCAACCGGCACGCCGAGCCGCACGACCCGGCGGTGGCCGACGCGGTTCTGCCCGGTCTGGACGACCTGCTCCCGGTCGTCGAGCGGGTCCACGCCGGCGCCCGCTGAACCGCCGTCACGGATGGCGCAGTTCGACCCGGTGGGGCGAGAACAACGCCGCCCACAACGCCCGCCGCGGCTTCGACGGCGCCCGGCCCTCCTCGGCCCGCATCGCGGCCGCCTGTGAGGGCCGGCCCGCCCGGTATTCCATCTCCACCAGGACCCAGTCGTGAATCCAGTCGCCGCGCATGTTCGCTCCCTCATCTCGCCGGACTGTGAAACCCACGATCGTCCTGAGGTCTGCCCGACCGCATCGGGTGAACACGCACTCCGGCCCGGTGCGGGCCCTTACCCCCGGACGTTCGTTATCGTGGCGGGGTGGCCGCGACGACGTTCCTGTTCGTGCCCGGCGACCGGCCCGACCGCTTCGGCAAGGCCGCGGCCGCCGGCGCCGACGTCGTGATCCTCGACCTGGAAGACGCCGTCGCCCCCGCCGCCAAGGACTCCGCGCGCGCCGCCGCCGGGGACTGGCTCGAGCGGCACGACGCGATGGTCCGCATCAACCCGCCGGGCACCCCGTGGTTCGAAGCCGACGCCGCGCTGGTGGCCGCGCGCGGCGTCCCGGTGGTCGTGCCGAAGGCGGAGAACCCCGGAATGCTCGCCGGGTTTCGCGAAGTGGTGGCCCTCGTCGAGACGGCCCGGGGCGTCGAACGTGCCGGTGAACTGGCCGCCGTGGCGTCGGTGACGCGGCTGGCGTTCGGCCACGTCGACCTGGCGGCGGAGCTCGGCGTCGCGCCGGAAGACCGCGAGCCGTTCGCCTACGCGCGCTCACGGCTGGTGATCGCGTCGGCCGCCGCCGGGATCGCGCCGCCGGTGGACGGCGTCACCACGGACCTGCGTGACGACGCACGGCTCGAAGCCGACGTCCGGTACGCGCGCCGCCTCGGCTTCGGCGGCAAGCTCTGCGTCCACCCGCGGCAGGTGGCACCGGTCCGGGCCGGCTTCGCGCCGACCGGAGCCGAACTGGACTGGGCGCGCCGGGTCGTGACGGCGGGCGATGCGGTGTCCCTTGTGGACGGCCGGATGGTGGACAAGCCGGTGCTGGCCAGGGCCCGGCGCATCCTCGGCGAGTGAAAGGCAGGGGAACTGTGGGCGGCAAGCAACAGCAGGTGGCGTTGCGCCGGCTCAAGCCGGGTGACGACGAGTTCTGCTTCCAGCTGCACCGCAGCGCGCTCGGCGAGTACGTCGACGCGATCTGGGGCTGGGACGAGCCGGCGCAGCGCGCCTACCACGAGACGCACTTCGACGCGGCGCACACACAGATCATCACCGTCGACGGCCACGACGCCGGAGCGCTGACCGTCCTCGACGGCGGCACCGAAGCCGTCCTCGGCCTGATCGAGCTCGACCCGGTGTACCAGTGCCGCGGCATCGGCGGGCACGTCGTCAAGGCGCTGGTCGCCGAAGCGGCGTCGCGCGGCCAAGACGTCGTGCTCGAAGTCCTCGACGTCAACACGCGCGCGAAGGCGTTCTACGAACGGCTGGGCTTCGTCGAGGCAGGCCGCCCGCGCGAGCACAAGATCGCCCTGCGCTACACGGCGCCCTGACGCCGCAACGCCTCCGCGTCGAACCCGAACTCCGCCAGCACCGCGTCGGTGTGCTCGCCCAGCGCGGGAACGGGATCCATCCGCGGCGCCCGGCCGGGGACGGTGATCGGCGGCAGCGTGGCCTGGACCGGTCCCGCGGGCGTAGAGACTTCGGCGAAGCGGTCACGCGCGGTGAGCTGTGGGTGCTCCAGCACGTCGGGCAGCTCCCGGCGGCGCGCGTGGGCGATCCGGCCCGCCGTCAGCCGGGCTTCCAGCTTGGCGCCGGTCAGCGTGGCGAAGACGGCGTCGATCTCGCGTTCGAGCTCGGCCCGGTGCACGACGCGGGCGCTGCCGGTGGCGAACCGCTCGTCGGTGACCCAGTCCGGCCGTTCGACGGCGTGCTCGCAGAACGCCGCCCACTCCCGGTCGTTCTGCACGGCCAGCACGAGCTCGGTCCCGTCGCCCGCGGTGAAGGTGCCGTAGGGCGCGATCGCGGGGTGGCTGGTGCCGGTCCGCGGTGGCGGCGTCCCGCCGTAACCGGCGTAGTAGAGCGGGAACCCCATCCATTCGACCAGCGAGTCGAACAGGCTGACCTCGAGCGCGGTGCCGCGCCCGGTGCGTTCCCGGTCGTACAGCGCGGAAAGGATGCCGGAGAAGGCGTACATCCCGGCACCGATGTCCGCGGCCGGGATGCCGCTCTTGGCCGGCTCGTCCGCCGAACCGGTCACCGAGACCAGGCCGGCCTCCGACTGGATGAGCAGGTCGTACGCCTTCGCGTCGCGGTAGGGGCCGGTCGAGCCGTAACCGGACACCGAGCAGGTGATCAGCCGTGGCCGCGACGAGCGGATCGGGGCCGCGCCGAGCCCGAGCCGTTCCGCGACGCCGGGCGCGAAGTTCTGCACGAACACGTCGGCGCGGTCCAGCAGCGCGGCCATGACACCGGCCGCGGCGCCGCTCTTGAGGTCGAGGGTGACGCTTTCCTTGGAGCGGTTGAGCCAGACGAAGTGGCTGGACTGCCCGTGCACGGTTTCGTCGTACGCGCGGGCGAAGTCGCCGCTGCCGGGCCGTTCGATCTTGAGCACGCGAGCCCCGAGGTCGGCCAGGTGCCGGGTGGCCAGCGGCGCGGCGACCGCCTGTTCGCAGGACACGACGGTGACGCCGTCGAGGGGCAAGGAGAGCATGGCCGCATCCTGCCCTACTCCACCTTCGTCGCCAGATCCCCGGGTTCCGCGGCCACGATCTGCTCGACCACCGACCTGAGTTCCCCGGGTTTCTGCAGTCCCGGACTGCCGGCGGTGGTGATCACGGTTTGCGCGACCTTGCTCTGCTGGATCTTCCCCGCGATCTGGTTGGCGCTTTCGGCGATCGCCGCGGCGCCGATGATGACACCCATCCAGGTGATCAAAGTGGGCCTGATCTCGGCCAGTGCCGGCAGCGGAGCCGGGAATGTGGCCGTGCCGAGGAAGAGCACGACGATCGGCACCGAGGCCGCGGCCCGGATCGTGTCGAAGAGCACGAGCCCGACCACGAAGGACGCCAATGCCGTCCCGCCGACCGCGAGCGCGTACTTGAGGATCGGGGTCACCGTGATGAATCCGGTGTTGGTCCCGACGATCAGAAACCCCAGGAGCGAACAGAATCCGAGGAGGGAGAGCGCGCCCACGACGGTGATCTTGTCAGTCTTCGAGGAACGACGATTCAGGAAAGCCAGCCCGGAACCGGCCGCCGCGAGAACGAACAGGACGCCTGCGACGATCCAGATACCGATGCTCACGGTGGCCGGCTTGGCCTCCGGAAGCAGCAGGACCACCGCCCAGAACACGACGGTCAGCAGAACGGCGCCGCCGACCGTGCCGGTCAGTATGAGGTCGGACGGGCTGTGGTCCGCGCTCTTCTTCGATTCGGCCGCCGATAGGTGCGGCTGCCGGTCAGGCTCTGATCGTTGCGGCAATTCACCTGCGCTCATCACGGTCACCTTTTCTCGGTTTCGCGCTTTTGCCTGGATTCGAAAAACCGCGGCGGGCTGCTACGGGACGGACCAAGCCGCAACGCTTCGGTGATCACACCGACATCCGCGCTGGCCGGCGCGGTCCCGGCCACCCGGGTGACCGGGCCTGCACGACGACGCGTGAGTCCGCCCGTCCATTGGTGCGATCGGCTGAACGTTGTAACGCGTTCCCGCCGACGGGCGACTGACCGGCCGTCAGCATCGCGTTCTTCGAGGGCGGTGGGGGTTGTGGAGGTGACCCGTCATCGCGCCGTCGTAGTCGTCCTGGCCGGTTTCGTGGTGGCGCTCGGCGCGGCCGCGGTCCTTCTCAAGGTGCGCGACGGTGCGCACCCGGTGGCCGACGTCCTGCTGACGTCGTTGTCCGGCACGGCTTTCGTGGCCGCCGGGCTGATCGCCGACCGGCGGGCGCCGTCGAACCGGAGCGGTCTGCTGATGGTCCTCGTGGGACTCGGGCTGTTCGCCGAGGATCTTCAGCTGTCGACGAACGCCGTCGTGTTCACAGCCGGGCTGCTCCTCGCGCACGCGTCGGCCCCCCTGGTCGTCCACCTCATGGCCAGTTTCCCGGCGGGACGGCTGGACGGCCGGTTCGCGCGCGGAACCGTCGTCGGCGCCTACGTGGTGGGTTTCGGTGTCTCGGCCGCGGGAGTGCCGTTCGTGGACTGGGCGGCGCGGTTCCCCGGCAAGCCGGAGAACCTCCTTCTGGTCGTGGACGCGCCCGCGGTCGGCGACGCCGTCGGCAGGATGCTGGAGCTGGCGGGTGCCGTCGTCGGCGTCGCCCTTCTCGTCCTGCTGGCCCGGCGGCTCGCTGCCCGGACGGCCGGCGTGCGCTGGCCACTCGGGCTTGTCGTCGCGGTCGCGCTGGCCGGCGCGGCGCTGTCCGCCGTCGCCAGTCTGCTCGGCTCGGGGCACCCCGCCCATGCCGTGGTCCTGACCTGCTACAAGATCGTCTTCTGTCTGTGGCCGGTGACGTTCGCGGTGGGTGTCGTCGGGCTGGCGCCGCGCGTGGGCGGCGTCGCGGATCTGCTCGCCGCCCTCCGCCAGCCCTGTTCACCGGCGGAGCTGTGCGTCCTGCTGGGCCGCGTCCTGCGTGATCCGTCCCTGCGGCTGGTCGGCTGGCATGCGCCGTCGCCGAACCCCGGTCCCCCGGACACCGGCGACCGCGCGGGGCCGGGGGAGCGGACGGTGGTCCTGGCCGAATGCGCGGGCAGGCCGATCGCCGCGGTCCTCAGCCGCGACACGACGTGGGACGACCCACGGGTGATCCGGGCCGCGGGGACGGTCGTCGGGATGGTCGCCGACCGGCTGCGCCTGCACGAGGAGATCGAAGGGCAGCTCGCCGAGTTCCGCCGGTCCCGGGTGCGGCTGGTCGAGCTCGCCGACGCCGAGCGCCGCCGGGTGGAGCGTGACCTGCACGACGGCGCCCAGCAGCGGCTCGTGGCCGTGGCGATCGGGTTGCGGCTGGCGCGGCAGCGGCTCGAAGGGCACGTCGAGCCCGCGCTGGCCCAGCTGCTGGCCGCCGGCGCCGAAGGCCTCGAGACGGCCATCGGCGAGCTGCGTGACCTGGCCCGGGGTATCCACCCCGCGGTCCTCACCCAGGCCGGGCTGGTGCCCGCCGTGACCTCGCTGGCCGAACGCTGCCCGGTGCCGGCGTCGGTGTCCGCGGCGGAACTGCCCCGGCTTCCGGCGGCGGTGGAGGCGACCGCCTACTTCGTCGTCGCCGAAGCGATCACGAACGTGCTCAAGCACGCGGGCGCGACGCGGATCGGGGTCTGCCTCGCCGCCGATGCCGGCCGGCTGACCGTCTCCGTGCGAGACGACGGCGCCGGCTGCGGAACCCCGTGCGGCGGGTCCGGTTTGGACGGTCTGGCCGAACGCGTCCGCGCGCTCGACGGGCGGCTGGAGATCCACGGCGGACGGGGTGCGGGCACCACCGTGCGGGCCGAGATCCCCGTGGACGCGGCGGCACCGGAGGAGGTCACACACTGATGTTCAGCTGGTCTTCGACGTCGGCGATCGGGTTCGCCAGCGCGTAGGTGGGTGCGGCGGGGTCGTTGTCCCAGTCGCCCGAGGCGTACAGCAGCCCGGCGATGCGGTTGTCCGGGTCGAGCAGGACCGAGCCGGAGTCGCCGCTCTCCAGGAACGTGATCGACTGCGGGAAGTCGACGTGGACCTGGATCTGGCCGGTCATGTACCGCAGGATGTCCGCGGGCCGGTCCGGCGGGAAGCCGGGGACGAGCGGCGGCGGCGCCACCGGAGGCAGGTCGGGGTAGGGCACCTTGTGGGAACCGTTGGTGCCCGAGACCCAGCCGTGGGTCAGGCCGGTCGTCCTGCCTCGCTTGTGGACGATGTCGCCCGGGACGAGCAGGTAGTTCGGTCCCGCCGTCGCGCCGAGCTCGGCGATCTCCTGCGCCGCGTCGACGTCGATCGCGCAGAGGGCGGCGTCGACCCGCCCGGACTTGGTGGTTTCGGGGAACGCCCAGTTCGACAGCACGCCGAGGTGGTCACCGTCGTGCCGGGCGCCGAAGAAGGTCTCCGGCTGCAGGATCTCCTGGCCCTGCGCCCGGTTCAGGTCGCCGCACAGCACGTGGTGGTTGCCGAGCCCGTACCAGCCCGGCTCGATGCGGTGCCGGACGACGGCACCGAGCGTCCCGGACGAGCCGCCGGCGCGGCCGGCGTGCAGCCACCGTTCGTTCATCACCGAGACGCCGCCGACGACCGGGCGGTACATCGCGGTGTCGGGCAGCCCGGCGGGCCGGAACGAACGTTGCAGGACGACGATGGGAAACCCCTGGGCGTCGCCGGGGAGCTCGGGTACCGCGCCGAGGTCCTGCACGAAGACCCGGACGACGAGATCGTCGGCGTCCGGCTGCTCCTCGTCGCGGACGCCGACGTCGATCCCGGTGACCTCGGGCAGGGCGAACACGACGGCTTCGACCGCTTCCTTGGCCGCGATCAGCTCGGGCGGTGGTGTCATCGTCGCTCCTCGTCCCCGGTCTCGCGTGCGCCTGGAGGCCAGGATCCCGGCCGGGAGGTCCCGTCGTCATCAGGGCAGGCACCGATGTGCCCGGCCGGGCGAGGCCGCACCATCGCGTGATGGCCCTGCGTGTGCTGATAGTCGACGACGACCCGGGCTTCCGCCGGATCGCGCGCGGGGTGCTCGAGGCCGGGGAGATCGACGTCGTCGGCGAGGCCGGAACCGGTGCCGACGCGGTGGCCATCGCCCGGTCGCTGCGTCCCGACGGCGTGCTGCTGGACGTGCAGCTCCCGGACACCGACGGATTCACCGTGGCCCGCGCCCTGTCCGGGCTCGGCATCCCGGCCGTGCTGTGCTCCGTGCGCGACTATCCGGACGGCGCCGCCGTACTCCCGAAAGAGCGGTTGTCGGCCGACGAACTCCGGCGGTTCTTCGGCGGAAAGTCCCGCTGACCCACGGTAACGCGGCGAGCCCGCCGCGCGAGTCACGGTATGTCGGCTGTCGTGCGAGGGCGGTGGGTCATGAGCGGGTTCAGTGTCGTGCTGGCCGATGACGCCGTCCTCTTCCGGGAAGCGGTGGCCGAGGTGCTGCGGACCGCGGGCTTCGACATCCGCGCCCAGGTGGGTGATGCGGCCGCGCTTCACAGCGCGGTCGGGCGGGTGCGGCCGGACCTCGCGGTCGTCGACATCCGGTTGCCGCCGACCCACGAGCTCGAGGGCCTGCGCGCCGCCGTCGAAATCCGGCGCGACCACCCCGGTGTCGGAGTCCTCGTGCTGTCCCAGCACGTCGAGACCCGGCTGGTCGGCATGCTCGTCGGCGGGTCCGCTCGCGGCGTCGGCTACCTGCTGAAGGAGCGGGTCTGCGGGATCGGCGCCTTCGTCGACGCGGCACGGGACGTGGCTGCGGGCGGCTGCCGGCTCGACCCGGAGATCGCCCGGCTGCTGACCCGGCCCGGCGACGGCCGGCTCGCCCGGCTCAGCGAGCGTGAGCACCAGATCCTGTCGCTGATCGCGGAAGGGCGGTCCAACCAGGCGATCTGCGAACGGCTGGTGCTGACGAAGAAGACCGTGGAGACGCACGTCCGCCACATCCTGCTGCGCCTGGACCTGCAGCCGGAGCCCGCGGACCACCGCCGTGTCCTGGCGGTGCTGGAGTACCTGCGCGCACAGGGCTAGCCCTGATGACAGCCGGCGGCCGCCGCCCGCATGATCGCCGGACGACCGGCGCGGTGGAGGGAGCCTGGCATGGAGTTCGCGTCGCCGCGGTTCCAGGGCGACCAGCACCTGCTCGACATCCTGAACGACCCCTGATCCACCATCCCGACCTGGGCGTGTTCCTCGTCCGGCAGCCGATCCTCGGCACCTACTTCACCCGGTTCCACACCTTCGGCGCGCCACTCGCCGACGAGCACGACATCGACGGCGCGACCCGCGGCGTCGACTTCCAGTCCGGCGAGATCCAGGTCGACGTCGCGAGCGGGACGGTCTCGACCAGTGCGCAGGCCGTGCGCGACGGCTACACGACCAGCGAAACCCCCGCGTTCGCCGCCATCGAGTTCTACGCCCTGTGAGGCTTCACGCCCGCGGAAGCCATTCCGCGGGCAACGGCACCAGGTCGACGAACGGCGAGCGCTCGTTCAGCTCCGGCGTCACGACGTCCTGGGTGGCGCCGGGCAGGTCGATCTCCCGGACGCGCAGGCGCAGCGGACCCGCGCCGCCGAGCCGGGACAGGTCGACCGTGGTCGTGACGCCGTCGGTGGCGGTGAGGCCCTGGACCGGGACCCACCCCGGGACCTCGGGGCCGCCGCCGAGCAGGATCAGGTCGTGCTCCCCGGCCGCGGGGACGTGCTCTTCGACCACCACGTCGAGGCCGGTCCGCGGTTCGGGCATGGTGCCGGACAGCTCGACCCGGGCGACGTCGCCTTCCTTCGTGACGGCCAACGTCCGGTCCGGCAGCACGGGAACCAGGTCCGTGACGACCACTGTGGACAGTTCGAGGCCGCGGAGGCTCTCCGGCTGGTACCGGGCGACGGCGAGCTGGACGAACGGGTTGTACGACGGCGCGGGCAAGGTGAGCTCGACGTCGGCGAACCAGCGGTCGCCCGCCTCGGTCACCGCGAATCCGACGGCGCGCACCCGCGCGGGGATTTCTGGGAGGAAGACTTCGTCGGCGTGGCCGGCGAACCAGTCCGCGGCCGGGAACAGGGGAAGTTCCGGCGAGGCGAAGAGCGGGTCGCGGCCGATACGCGTCACGAGCCCGGAGTGTTCTTCCGGCGGTTCCTCGATCGCCGTGACGACGGCGAGCTGTTCGCCGTCGCCGGTCTCGAACCACGGCCGGGCCAGCTCGATCCGCAGCAGGCCGCCGTGGCGGACGTGCGAGATCCGGCCGGCGGCCGTGGTGCGTTCCCACCGGAACGCCGGCCGCGCCGCGAGCACCACCGGTGCCGGCGGCCGGGCGCTCGACACGATCGACACGGGTTGCTGGGCCTTGGTCACGCGGAACGCCGCGTCGGGTTCGGCGGGGCCGTAGAACTCACGGAACCGGCTGACGGCGGTGAGGGTGTAGGTGACCACCCGGTGCCTGGTGTCCCCGAAGGAATGCCGCATCGGCGAGAAAGCCGGCTCGCCGCGGGCGATCGGCTCGGTGTGCAGGCGGTCGACGGTGACCTGCTCGACACCCGAATCCGAGCGGACGGTCCACTGGGCCGCGACGTCCAGGGCGACCGTGCTGTCGGTGTTCAAGCCCTCCCCGGTGAACCGCGGGCTCAGCACGGCCGTGGTGTCGTTCTCGTCGCGGGAGATCGCGTCCGGCGGCAGGCGCCACTGCGGTTCGGCCAGCGGACGGCGCACCGCGTGCACGAGGTGGACGACCCGCGGCGGCGAGAGCAGGGGGTGACCGCCGTTCTGGGCCTCGACGAGGGACACGTCCGGGACGTCGGCGCGGGCGAGCCAGTCGAACATCGCGAAGTGGTCGATGTAGCCGTCGCGGATGGTCGACGAAAGCGCGATCCGCACCTGCTCGGCCTGGGCCAGCCGGACCACGAGCCGGTCTCCCGCCCACTGCAGGGAAATCGGGTCGTCGGCCGGTCCCTCGACGAGCTCGATCGCCTTGTCCGCCTGCTCGGGCCAGTCCGGTGCCCAGGCCGACCGCTCGCTCAGCGGTTCCGCCACCCCGCCCGGCTCGGCGGCCAGGACGGCGTTGACGCCGTTCACCGCCGGGTCGGGCAGCCCGCGCTCGGCGGCGTCGCCGGTCTCGGAGAACACGGTCAGTGCCCGTTCGGCCCAGTTCCGGGTCCGTTCGTCCTCGGGGTGGTCGAATTCGCCGTGCTGCTCGGCGATCGCGAACGTCGTCTGCGGCGGAAGCAGCTCGCGCCGGTCGGTCGCCGGGTAGCCGGGGTCGGCGGCCGAGGTCTCCGCGACACTCTTGCCGAAGTCGCTGCGGATGACGAGCCGGTCGACGGCCGCGCCGGCGGCGAACTGCGCCCCTGCCTGGAGGACGGGGGCCGCGAGGGGTTCGTGCCGCAGGTAGAGGATGGTCTCGGTGGTGTCGGCGCTGGTGCTCTGGTGCTCGGTGCCCAGACCGCCCCCGGCGAGGTCGGCGATCCGCGCGCGCATGCTGTAGCGGCGGGAGAAACGCAGTGGCGGAAGGCTTGCGGGCCGCAGGCGGTAACTCCATTCGAACTCGTACGGCAGCTCGACGCCGGGCTTGCGCGCGGCGCCCGCGGTGTTGTCGAGGAGGTTGGGCCGCGGGACGGCCAGGCTCCAGCCGTCCCAGCGCACGACGACCTGGTCCGCGCGCAGGGTCCGGTCCGGGTCCCGGATCGCGGCGTTGGCCTTCACGTGGCCTTCTTCGTCGTGGAAGCCCTCGTCGTCGATCGCCTCGGCCGAGGCGATCGGCAGGCCGTTGACGCCGTAGCGGGCCTGCCGGGCGCACAGCGGATGCCAGTGGGGATCGTCGCCCATGCGGACGTCCACGCGATAGCCGAGGACGAGGTCCTCGGCGTGGAACTCCGCGTCCGCGGCGGATTCGAGGCGGGCGTTCGCGGCGGCCGTGGCGACCCGCCCGGCGAAGTCGTCCGCCCGGCCCGGCCGGACGAGCATCAGCCCGCCGGTCCTGATGTGCGGCAGCGCGGGCGCGTCGCCGGTGTCGCTTTCGCGGGCGGACTTCGCCGCGTCCCGGAGCCTGCCGACGATCCCGTCGACGTCGAAGGTGGACACCGCCCAGCGCGGCGGGGGCGGCGGCTCGTCCGGCGGCGAAGGCGGCGCGACGATCGCCGAAGCCCGGCCGAGGTTGAGCAGGCCCGCGCGGATGTCCGCGGCCGCGCCGGGCGACGGTGCGGGCACGAACTGGGCGGCGGTGAGCAGGTAGTGCGTCCACGGCGCGGTGACCAGGAAGCTGAGCGGCGGGTCCGGGCAGCGGATCGACAGGAACCGGGTGTCCGGCGCACCGACGTCGAGCGCCGACCGGTCGAGGGTGACGTCGAAGACCAGGCCGAGTTTCCGGAGCACCGCGGGATGCTCGCGCAGCATCGCGACCGTGCCGTGGAAGTCGGCGGGGGTGTGCGGCGGGATCGGCGGCGACGGCGGCGGGGGAGGCAGCGGCGCCGGATCGAACCAGGTCTCCAGCTGCTGCCGCACCATGGCCGGCGTGTTCGGGTCCGGTACGGCCAGCGCCTTCGCCGACGTCTGGTACGTGCCGACGACTTCGCTCGCGTCGCGGTAGGTGTCGGCGACGTCCGGCGCGGGGTAGGTCTTCTGGCCGAACTCGTTGACCAGCCCGGCATCCCCGCCGAAGAACGCCTGCCAGAGATCGGACCGCGCGACGTTCCGGTACGTCACGGCGGCGTCGACGGTCTGGATGCCCTCCGACGTCTTCGTCCGGACTTCGAAGGCGGCGGATTCCAGCACTCCCGGCCAGTCCTGCATGCCGAAGTCGGCGAGCCGCCCGCCCTGCAGCCGCGGCACGACCAGCACCTGCACGACGGCCTGCGTGCCGTCGAGCCCGCCGGGGACCGGCACCCACAGCACCTCGCTCACGGCCTGCCCCCGACCACGCGCAGGACCCCGTCTTCGCAGGAGGTGACGAGGAGTTCGCCGTCGGCGGTGAACGCCAGGTCGCGGACCGGCGCGGGATGGGAAACGCGGTACTGCTCGAATCCCGTCTCGACCTCGAAGGCGGTCACCGTCCCGCTTTCCGTGGCCACGGCGATGGCCCTGTCCACGGGGTGGAACGCCACCGCGCTGAGGGGCGCGTCGCAGGTGAGGGTGCGCACCTCGGCGGGCGCCGCGCCGCCCAGTTCCGAGATGCGGACGGTCCGGTCCGCACCGCCCGAAGCGAGGAACCGGCCGTTCGCGCTGAACGCCACCGCGGTCACCGCCCGCGGATGGGTCACGGTGCCGGTGACCGCCGGACACCGGATCGACGAGCTGGACCCGCCCGTCGTCGTTGGCGGTGGCGAGCAGGCCGTCCTTCCCGAACGCCAGCGCCCGCACCCGCCCGTCGCCGTCCACCTGGTGCGTGGCCTTCCCGGTCCGGACATCGACGAGGACCGTCGCCCGGTTGCTCGCGGTCGCCAGAACCGAGCCGTCCGGGCTGAACAGCACGGCCGTGACGCCGCTCGGGTGCGGGCACCGCCAGCGTTCGGCCCCGGTGGCGAACTCGAGCGCCCGGGCCGTCCGGTCGGCACAGCCGGTGGCGACCAGGTCCCCGGCGGGGCTGATCGCCACCGCGTTGACCGCCTGGCCGTGGTCGGCCGCCCACACCCGGCCCGACAGCGCCTTGAAGAGCCGGGCGTTGCCGTCGAGGCAGCCACTGGCGGCGGACAGGCCGTCCGCGCCGATCGCGACCGAGGTGACCGGGCTGGGGTGAGCGCCTTCGACGAGCGGATCCCCGCCCACGTCCAGCCGGTACATCCGGACCTTCTGATCGGCGGTCGCCGTCACCACCACCGGGGCCGTCCGGGCGATGTCGAGCTGCGTGATCGTGCTGCCGTGGTCGATGCGGAGCCGCTCGCCGCCGACCTGGTACAGCCGGAGGTAACCCTGTCCGGCGTCGATGATCCCGCCGACGGCGATCCGGCTGCCGTCGGGGCTGTAGGCGAGGTCGCGGGCGAGGTCCGGGCCTTCGTCCGACCAGAGCACGGCGCCGGTCGCCGCGCTCAGCACGGCGATGCCCGGGCGCGGCGTCGGCCCCGGGATCTGGTTCACCGCAATGGTTCTCAGGTCCGGGCCGTAGCCGACCTTGGTGCACTCGCCGATGTCGGGAAGCGGGCCGAAGCGGACCTTGCCGGTGCCGGTTTCGAACACCGCGGGCCCCGGCTCGACGACCGTAGCGGCCCAGCGGCCGTCGCGGCTGACGGCGACCGAATCGAGCCCGGCGACGTCGTGGACCTGAGCGACCACGGTGGCCCCGGACGCGACGTCGATCATCCGGGCGGTGCCGTCGGTCATCCCGGCGACGACGGTCCGCGAGTCCGGGGTGAACGCGACGGAATCCACGAAGTCGGGCAACGCGCGGAGCTGGTCGCCGGTGACCGCGTCGAAGACGAAGGACTCGGCGGCGCGGACCACGGCGAGCAGCCGGGAATCCGGGCTGTAGGCCAGCTTGCTGAACTGCTGGACGTCATCGAACGGCCCCGAGCTGCGCCACATGGTCTCACCCGAGGCCGCGTCGAACACCCAGACCTGCAGGGCCGCGGCGAAGCCCGTGCTCGAGCCGATGGCCGCGACGAACCGGCCGTCCGGGCCGAACGCGACCCGCTCGGCGACGGCGAACTCCTGGTTGGTGCACCGCGGGCTGCCGTCTTCGACGGCGAGCACGCCCTTGGCGTCTTGACCGGAGACCGCCAGCCACACGCCGTCGCCGCTCACGGAACAGCTGTCCGTCGCCGGGTCGGCCTGGTTGAGCACCCATTCGACAGCTCCTGTCGAGGCATCGACGACGGCGACCTTCCCGCCGCTCGTCTCCTCGGCGAAGTTCGTCCCCGACACGACGAGCCGCTTGCCGTCCGGTGTCCAGCCCAGCGACCGCACCAGCATCGGCAAGGTCAAGTCGTGCTGCCGCGTGCCGGCCACACCCATGGTCACTCCTCGGTCAGTGCGCGAAAACCGCGCGGTAGTCGCGCCACCGCTGCAGGTCCAGTGCCGGGCCGTCGAGCTGCCGCAGGCCGCGCGGCCCGGGCACCGCGGCCGCGCCGCCCGCCAGCACCCACTCACCGCTGTCCAGCTCGACGCTTTCCGACCACAGCGTGAGGTCCACCTCGACGACCAGGGTCGCGCGGCCGACCAGGGCCTTGCGGTCGGAGCGGTAGGTCAGCCCGATGCGCATCTCGACCGACACCGAAACGAGGCCGAGCACCTCGACGCAGCCGCCGATGCGCAGGTAGCCCTCCAGGGACACCGAACCGTCCTGCTCGAGGGTGAAGCGGACACCGCCGAGCGCGTGCACTTCGCCGCTCGCGACGAGGAAGTCGATCGCGACCAGTGCCCCGAACTCGAGGGCGGCCTCGAGGCGCCGCAGGCCGTGCCGGTCGAGCACCACCTCGATGTAGCCGCCCCCGCCGAGCATCAGCACGCTGAGGTTGAACGGGTTGGCCCGGCTGCTGAACCCCAGCGTCACCTGCACCGGCCGGGCGTCGAACGGCACCTCGACCGCGGTGTGCACGGCGACGTTGCGCAAGGAGAAGGCGCCCGCCGACACCGAGGGCACCGGCAGGGAGTACCGCGCGGTGATGCCGGACGGCGTGACGTCCAGGAAGCGCGCGGCGCCGGCGAGGTCGACGGCGTTCTGCAGTTCTTCGAGCAGTTGCAGCAGCCCGAGGAACTCCGCGCGCAGGCCGTCGATCCGCAGGTCGGGAGGGCGGCCGGTGACCTGGGTGAACTCGATCCTGCCGAACGAGAGCTCCAGCAGCGCCTGCGGACCCGGCGGCAGGACGAGCGCGAAGTCGTTCACCGTGCACGTCGTGTGGGCCTGCGGGCCCGGGACGCCGGCCGGTCCCGGCTCGGTCGTGACGGTCAGGTTCATCCGTGTCCCGGCGGTCGGCGTGAAGGGGCCGAGCGCGGAGAGCTTGACGTCCTTCCACCGCATGGTGACCGCCGGCGGGCGGCCGGTCCGGATGATCGACGTGATCTGCGGCGGCACCCGCACCTGCGAGACGAGGTCGCGGATCGGGAAGCCGAGGATGGTCGCCTCCGGCGGGAACACCCGCCTGGGGTCGAGGAGGCCGGTGACCGGGTTCGGCAGCCCGGCCAGGTTGACCGGGCCGAACGAGCGCGAAAGGCCGTTCGCCGCGAAGGCGGGCGAAACCAGGCCGCCGGACTGCTGCGCGCAGCGGGTGAAGTCGACGTCGATCGGGGCGCCGGTCAGCTCGAACAGCACGTCCTCCGCGTCCCCGCGGGCCAGGTAGTTCTCCGCGAACCGGACCGGGGTGGCCGCGGCGAACCCGGTCAGCGAGCGCAGGGCCGGGACCCGGACTTCGAGGCCGGCGAGCGCGGGCCGGTAGCCGTCGCCGGTCAGCCGCCCGGCGATGTCCAGCGCGTGCACCTCGTGCACGTCGCCGTCCCGCGGGCGCGGCGACCGCACCAGGTCGAGGTTCGCGCCCGGCAGGCGCACTTCCTCGGCCCCGTAGGCCCCGGCGAGCGTGTCGGCGAGGGTCGGATCGGTGAGGGAGTCGTATTCGGGGGACAGGTCGGCGACGAAGATCTGCGGCAGGTCGCACCGCAGGTCCCCGGTCGGGCTGCCCACCCGCAGCGGGAACCGGATGAACTCGCCGGCCAGGTTCGTCGGGAAGAAGTGCGTCCGCAGGGGCGGGCGCCCGTCCGGCGGGGCGTGCTCCTGCCAGTCGGGCTCGGCGAGGCCGGCGTACACCCGGGTGAGGATTTCGACGTCGTCGAAGGGGAAGCGGCGCCGCACGGCGAGGTCCGCGGGCGGCCGGCGCGCCGGTTCGGTGACCGTCAGCACCGACCACCGCCGCAGGACGGCGGCGTTCCCCGCGTCCGGGTCGAACTGGCGCTCGCTGAAGACCTCGAAGACCGCGCGGTGCCCCAAGGGGTAGAGCCGGCCGGTGACGGCCGTCTCCACGCTCAGGTCGCGCCCGAGAACCGTGCGTTGCCGCCACCGGAAGTTCTCCCACACCCCGTCGGCGCTCAACGTCCCGCCCAGGGCACCGAGCTCGAGCCGGCTCGCCGCGGCCAACCGGGTCGCGCTGTTGAGCACGATCAGCGACCGTTCCTGTGCCGCCAAGGCCACTTCGAAGCCGAGATCGTCGTCTCGCCCGGCCAGATCGCCGTCGACGGGCTGCAGGCTCAGCCCGGCATCCAGCGGTGTCGCGGCGGAACCGGTGAGCCTCGCGCACCAGAGACCGGTCACCCCGGACACGGTGACCGGAGCCGCTGCTTGTACACAATGGACAGACGTGCCGGCGCTGTCGGCCGGAGCGAGGACCAGCCGCCAGGGCAGCTCGATCGCGGTGTCTTCTTCGCCCGGCGGTGCCGAAGGGGGCCGAACCGAGGCGGCGCCGATGGCGTCCAGGACGCCCGCGACGGTCGGCACGATCGTCGTGCCCCGCTCGACGGAGAACGCGACGCGGCTCCGCCCGGAGAGAACGGACCGCCACACCGGAACGGGCGGATCGAACGGCACGAACGGCGCCGGCGTGTCCGGGAAGGAGGCTTCTTCGGCGACGTGCTGGGGCGGGAACGTCACGATCAGGCGGGCATCGTCACCGGCGACGAGCAGGGGAGCCCCGCCGGGGCCCGCGCCCACCGCGAAGCCCGGGAGGCTCACCCCGGCGATGACGTGGTCGTCGGGTCGTACCAGGAGCAGCTCCGGCATGGACGGTCACCTCCCACAGCGTCCCCCGCCAGGCTCGCCGAGCTGATCCACCTCTGTCATCAGGGCTAGCCCTGATGAGGCCCCGGCCGGGTCAGAACACCAGCGTCCAACCCTCGTCGTGACTCTGCTCGGCCGTGTACGACACGCCGTGTACCTTCAGCCCCTGGGGGTCCAGCAGGGTGATCGCACCGCCGTTGTTGCCCAGCTGGACCCCGTCGGTGAGGGGCACCACGACGGTGGCCCCGGCGGCGAGCCGCGTCGCCGGCACCGCACACGTGTTCTTCGCCCGGTCCGCCAGCCGCCAGCCGGTGAGGTCGGCCTCCGACGGCGACGCGTTCAGCAAGGTGACCTGTTCCGCCTCGGGCGCGGGACCGACCGGGTTGACCAGCGCTCCCACGACGCGCACCGGGATCTTCTCCTGCGGGCCGGGGCCGCCGTCGATCGCGTGGCCGGTCGTGTCGTCGGTGTGCCACGACTGGCTCTGGAACGCGAGGAAGATCGCGACCCAGCGCGACTCGGCGCCGAAGTGGAGCAGCAGCCCGCCGTCCTGCCACACGCCGTCGTCGCGCCGGAACGCTCCGCTGTTGCCCTGGTTCATGTGCACGTCGTGAACCCCGTTGCCGGGCAGGAAACCGAAGACCTTGTCCGGGACGCCGTCCTCCGGACCCCATCGCTCGCCGAATACGTGGAGCCGGACGTCCGGGTCGCGCTTGGCCCGGAGGACGTAGTGGTCGAGCAGGTCGGCGAGATCGTTGTCGGGGCCCGTCACGTCCGGCGGCAGCACCCTGAGCGTCGCCGGATCGAACAGGTTCCCCCGGATGAAGTCGAGGCCGTTGCCACCCGGGCCGGGCGGCAACGGGGTCCACCCGGATCCCGCGGGCAACGCCGCCGTGATCGGGTGCCGGAAGTCTTCGACCACGCAATAACGGAGTTCGGACGGCGTTTCCTGGGATTCGACGTTCACCGCGACGCGGTAGTGAACGCCGTCGTCGTCGACGAGTTCGATCTGGTAGTGCGGCGTATCGGACTGTCCTTCGCGTTGGATGCCCGCCACCGCGCCGGAAAGCACGCCATAGGAATTCAGCGGCACTGTTCGTCCCCTCCCGCTCGGGCAGGACCGGCGCCGGCCGATCCGATGGGCCACACCGCCAGGCTGATCGCGCGGGAACCCCGTGTCATCAGGGCTAACCCTGATGACACGGGGGCACCGACGCGATCCGATAGGGTTCGGGCGTGAAGTATCCGGAACTGGAGGCGGCCATCCTGCAGCTCGTCATGGCCGCCGGCGAGGAGAGCGCCGAGGCGTTCGGCGCCGCGACGATCACCCGGCTGCTCCGGGACGAGGTCGTGGAAGACGCGGGGCAGGACGAACTCACCGAAGACGCGTGGGCCGCGCTGACCCGCGCCCGAGAGTCGATCTTGACCGTCGACGCCGGGGAACTGGGGACCTTGATCGCGCGAATCGACGCGGGGATCCTCGTGGACGACGACCTGGATCGCGGAGTCGTCGCAGCGATAACCGCGCTCATGCACTGGAACAGCTACCTCCGGGGCCGGCGGCGAGGCGAGCTCTACGAGCTGGCCATCCGCTCGATCGAGGACGTCGACTTCCGGGTGAACGCCGATCTCGACGACATGCTCGCCACGCCGGAGATGTCCGCGGAGTACGAACGGATCCAGCGGCTCCTCGCCTCCTAGCCCGAACTCGCTCCCTCGCGTGGTTCGGAGGCTCAGGCCGGGCAGCGGACACCGGCAGATCCCGAAGTCGCCCGCCGACGTGTTGCTGCGCCGTAGAGTGCCGGCATGCGTGTGCTGTTCCTGCCCGACTACGCCGGGGCTCGCTGATGCCCGCCGACAGCGAGTACAGCCGGTTCCTCGACGAACTGCTCCCCGAACTCGAGTTGTCGCTGAGCGAGCGCAAAAACGCAGAAGCGGTGCTGGAGCGGCTCCGCGCCCACTATGCGGGATTGCCCGCGCCCGGCGAGGAGCCGGGCCGGGTCGCCGTCATCGCCCTCGATCCCTGGCGCGACTGGTCCGCCGAGGTGAAGAGCGCCGTGCTGGTCGCGGACCTGGTGATCTGCGACGACCCGCTGCTGTACGCGCAGGACCACATCAAGCGGTTCGCCCACTTCTACCGGCGAACCTTCGGCAGAGGGACCGGCACCCGGCTGCTGGCCCACCTGGCGACACAGCTCGAGCGGATGTGGGAGGTGCTGCCGCTGGTGCGGGCCGGGCTCGTCGTGTTCCGGCCGCTGCGGATGGCGGCGGAGGAGACCGTGACCGCGGTGGAGCGCGCGGTCACCGACCACCTCGGCGAGCACCTGGAGATGATCGGCTACGACGTGCACAGCTATCCGCAGTGGGTCGAATACCGGCTGCCGTTGCTGGCCGAGCACGAGAAGATCGAGCTGGACCGTGAGCTGTGGACGGAATTCGGGATGGGTCCCGCCGAGATAGCCCGGTTCACCGTCGAGCCGCGGCTGACCCTGCTGTCCCTGACCACGTGGAACGGGCTGCTGCACGCGGAAGCGGTCGACGGGACGTTCTGGAGCACGTCCGACGCGTACTGGCGGCTGGCCCGTGACGCGATGAACGGCCTGCACCCCGGGACGAGGCTGCTGTCCTTCGTCGACACGTTCACCCGGCCGGTCCTGGAAGAGATGCCGACGCGGGACCTGCTCGCGATCCGGGGGAACGACGAGGCGTTCGACGCCTTCCGGCGGCACCTCGCGCTGACCGAAGACCTGATCGGCTCCGATCCGGACGAGGAGCGGTTCCCCGCCGACATCGCCCGGATCTTCGACGAGGTGTTCCGGCCGAACATCCGCGTCATCGAGAAAGCCATGCGGCGCAACACCCTGTTGCGTGACCTGCCCTTCGTCCTGGCCACGGCGGGCTTCGCCGTCGCCGGCGGGATGGCGAGTGCCGCACCCCCCGCGGCGACGATCTTCGGTGCCCTTTCGAGCCTGCTGGGCTTCGGCCCCGCGGTCCGGGACGGCCTGCGCCGGGAGGGCAAGGTGCACCAGGAGCCGGCGTTCGTGTTCTGGAAGCTCGGCGTGCCCGGAGTGTCCTGAGATGCCGGCAGACCCTAGTCCTTGTGCGCGGTGAGCAAGGACCACGAGTTCGCGCCACCGGCGGCGGTGACGACCTCACCGAGGCGGTAGCCCACGGACTCCAGCAGCGACCGGTACTCCTCGCGGGTGCGGATGCGGCCGTCGAGGGTGAGCAGCAGGCCCAGGTCGAAGAAGTGCACCGGGGACGAGGTGACCTCGTCGGGCCGCAGCACCTCGATGAGCAGCAGGGTGCTGCCGCCCGGCGCGGCGCGGTAGCAGCTGTCGAGGATGGCGCGGCAGTGCTCGTCGTTCCAGTCGCACAGGACCTGCTTGAGCAGGTACAGGTCCCCGCCGGGCGGCGCCTCCGCCAGGAAGTTCCCGGCCACCGGCTCGATCCGGCCGTCCTGGCCGCGTGCCGCCAGGTCGGCCTTCGCGCGTTCGATGACATCCGCGCGGTCGAACAGCACGCCCCGCGCCCGCGGCGCCGCGGCCAGGATCTTGCCGAGCAGGCGGCCCAGCCCGCCGCCCACGTCGACGATCCGGCCGTACCGGGTGAAGTCCACCGTGGCGATCAGTTTGTCCGCCACCACCGCGGTCAGCTCGTCCATGGTGCGGTCGAAGTAGTACCCCTCTTCGGGATGGGTGTCCAGGTACTCCCACATGTCCATGCCCAGCACAGCACGCTGCGACGGCTCACCGCTGAGGATCGTGTCGTGCAGGCGCTCCCACGGCCGCCACTGCAGCGGCGCCAGCCGCGAGATGGCGTAGTTGCGCAGCGAGCCTTCGCCCGACCGCAGCACGGCACCCAGCGGCGTCAGCGCGAACCGGTCCCCGTCGTGCGGGGTGAGCAGACCCGCGGCCACGCACGCGCCGAGGAACCGCCGCAGCGCTCCCTCGTGCGCACCGGTCGCGGCCGCCAGCTCGCGGACCGGTCGCGGCCCGTCCGCGAGTTCGTCCGCCACGCCGAGGCGCGCCGCCTCCGCGACCACCTGTGACACCACGTGACTTTCGATCAGGTACCGGAGCTTGGCCGCTTCCCGGGCGTCGGGCACCACCGCTGTCATGGGACTCCCTTCCTGCCGCTCGCCCCGGCCGGGGCGCACCGCGATGCTGCGGCGGTCCGCTGGAGGACAGCTGGTCCGGCGGTGGAGCCGACGGTTTCGACGTGGG
Organism: Amycolatopsis vastitatis; assembly: GCF_002234595.1. Taxonomy (GTDB): domain Bacteria; phylum Actinomycetota; class Actinomycetes; order Mycobacteriales; family Pseudonocardiaceae; genus Amycolatopsis; species Amycolatopsis vastitatis. Next base: position 568,644 of record NZ_NMUL01000007.1, on the reverse strand, counting down.
TTTGAGCGGTCGTGGATCGCCCATGGCGAAGGTGTGCGCCATGACGGCAGAGACATCGGCGGGCGCGGGCGAGGTCGACGCGTTCACCATCATCCAGCTCGGCACGGGGTACACCAGGGCGAAACTGGTGCAGAGCGCGGTCGAGATCGGCCTGTTCGGCCTGCTGGCGAAGGCGCCGGCGACGGAGGCGGAGATCCGCACGGCGCTGGGGATCCACCCGCGGATCGCGCGGGACTTCCTGGACGCGGTGGTGGCGATCGGGCTGCTGCTCCGCGACGGCGAGCGCTACCGCAACAGCGCCGGTGCGCAGCGGTTCCTCGTGCCGGGCGAGCCGGAGTACGTCGGCGGGTTCCTCGAACTGGCCACGGTGCTCTACGACGCCTGGAGCGGGCTCACCGCGACCTTGCGCCGCGGCGGGCCGCCGCCGGAGTACCGGCCGGAGGACCTCTACGGCGACGAGCCGAAGAACCCCGAGTTCTTCGCCAAGTACGTCGAGGGCATGGACTCGGCGAACAAGAACGTCGCCCCGGAGCTGGTGAGCCGGATCGACTGGTCACGCGCCGGCAGCTTCGTCGACGTCGGCGGCTGCCGGGGGAACGTCGCCGCCGCGCTGGTGCGGGCACACCCGCACCTGAGCGGCACGGTGTTCGACGTGACCCCGACCGAACCTTACTTCCACGAGCACATGGCGCGGCTGGGTACCGCCGGGCGGGTCAGCTTCCACGTCGGCGACTTCTTCCGTGACCCGCTGCCGCCGGCCGACGTGCTGATCTTCGGCCACGTCCTGCACGACTGGGCCCCGGAGGACCGGCGGATGCTGCTCGGCAAGGCGTTCGACGCGCTGCCGCCGGGCGGCTCGGTGGTCGTCTACGACCGCATGATCGACGACGAGCGCACGAACCTGCCGAACCTGCTGCTGAGCCTCAACATGATCATCGGCACGCCCGGCGGCTCGGAGTACACCGTCGGCGAGTGCCACCGCTGGCTCGGCGAGGCCGGATTCCGCGTGGCGTCCACGGAAACGCTGCCCACCCGGGACGTGCTCGTCGTCGCCGGCAAGCCCGCACGGTGAGGACAGCGTCGACATGCGGGTACTGATCTGCACGTGGGGCCACGCGTCCCACCTGTTCCCCATGGTTCCGCTGGCCTGGGCGCTGACCACGGCCGGGCACGAGGTGCGGGTCGCGGCCCAGCCCTCGCTGAGCCCGGCCGTCGAGCGGGCGGGGCTGTGCGGCGTCGAGGTCGGTGGCGAGTTCGACCTGCACGACTTCTACCGGCGCCGCGTGGCGAACCTCGTCAGCGGCAGGCCGGAAGGCCGCGGCGCGACCCTCGACCACGACCCGGCGATGGTCGGCGCCTTCGCCGAGGCGGCCAAGTCGATGGTCGACGACCTGTTGCCGCTGGCTCGGGGCTGGCGGCCGGATCTCGTGGTGTACGACTCCACGACGTTCGCGGCCCCCGTGCTGGCCGCTCTGTGCGACCTTCCCGCGGTGCGCTTCGTCGCCCAGCCCGACTACTTCTTCCACAAGTCCACTTCGGACAGCTCGGGGACGGGCGGTGGCCCGCTCTCGCGGCTGTTCGCCGCCTACGGACTGGAAAACCGGAAGATCCTGGACGGGCCGGCTTTCGACACCTGCCCGCCCAGTCTCCAGATCGACACCACCTACCCGCGGATCGGCACGAGGTTCGTGCCCTACAACGGATCCGGGATCGCGCCGGCGTGGGTGCACGTGCCGCCGCCGCGGCCGCGGATCTGCGTCACGTGGGGGACCACGGTCGCGAGCGCGGGCCAGCGGCTCTTCCCGGTGGAGGCCGTCACCGAGGCCGCCGCCGAACTCGACGCGGAGGTCGTGCTGGCGGTTTCCCCGCAGGACAAGGACATGGTCGAACACCTGCGGGACCGGGTCCGGGTGTGCTTCTCGCTGCCCATCGGGCTGCTCATGCCGGGCACCGACGTCCTGGTCGGCGGGGGCGGGGGCGGGGCGATGATGACCGCGGTGAGCCACGGCGTGCCGCAGCTGCACGTCCCGCAGATCGCGGACATGCCGTTCAACGCGGCGCAGCTCGCGGGCACCGGTGCCGGTCTGGTGCTGGAACGCGACGACGTCACGGCCGAGAGCGTCCGGGACCGGCTGGCCGAGCTGCTGCGCCGGGACTCGCCGCACCGCAGGGCCGCCGCCGCGTTGCGTGCCGAGTCCGAGGCTCAGCCGAGCCTCGCCGAAGCCGTCCATTCCCTCGTGGAGTACGCCGTACGAAAGGGTGACCGATGACCGAGAACGCCGCCGCGCGGAGGTCCGTGATGTACGGCGAAAAGGACCTCAGCTCGCGCTCGATCTTCGCCGGCGGGTTCATCAACTACGGGTACTGGGAGGGCATCCCGCTCGACCGCGAGCTGTCGGTCGACGACCGGATCGCCAGCCAGCGGGCGCTGTACCGCAACGCCCTGCGCCCCCTCGAGCTCCGCCCGGAGCACCGGCTGCTGGAGGTGGGCTGCGGCCGTGGCCGGGGCAGCGCGCTGGCGCTGGAGGAGTTCGGGCCCGCCGAGGTGCACGGGGTGGACCTGCTGCCCGTGCAGGTCGAACGCGCCGGGCAGGACAACGCGGCGGTCGCGGCCCGCTTTCCGGGGCGGCTGCGGTACTCGCAGGGTTCGGCGAGCGAGCTGCCGCTGCCCGCGGGCAGCGTCGACCGGATCGTGTCCGTGGAGGCGATCCAGCACTTCCCCGACCTCGACGGGTTCGCCGCCGAAGCCGCGCGGGTCGCGCGGCGCCCTGCCCGCCTGGCCGTCACGTCCTACTTCGCGCCGGACCGGGACGTCGAGGCCGGCCGGCTCGCGGAGCTTCTGGGCAGCTTCGCCGACGGAATGGACTACGCGCACCCCGTGGCGGCGCTGACGGACGCGCTGGCGGCGCACGGGTTCACCGGCATCGAGGTCACCGACATCGGCAGGCACGTGTGGCCGGGCTTCGACACCTGGCTGGGCCAGACGGAGTTCCGGCGGGAGTGGGCGCGCAACTGGCTCGTGGCCTGGGAACGCGGCCTGCTCGGCTACTACCTGATCACCGCGGCACTGACAGAGGAAGAAGGAGCGACCGCATGACCACCGTTTCCGATACTCCGGACGTGGTGAAGATTCTCCAGCTCAGCGCCTCGCACGGGACCAGCAAGGTCATGCAGAGCGCGGCCGAACTGGGGGTCTTCGCGCTGCTGTCCGGCGGCGCGCTCACCGAACCCGAGCTGCGCGAGCGGCTGGGCATCCACGCCCGGCCGTCGCGGGAGTTCCTCGACATCCTGGTCGCGCTCGGGATGCTGGAACGCCACGGCGGCCGGTACCGCAACAGCGCCGCGGCGGAGAACCACCTGGTGCCGGGCCGCGCCGGCTACGTCGGGGCCTTCCTGCAGGTGGCTCCCCGGCTGTACGACGAGTGGTCGGACCTGACGGCCCTGCTGCGCAAGGGCACCAAGGGGCAGGACCCCGAGGAGCTGTTCGGCGACCAGCCCAAGGACCCGGCCATCCTGCGTCACTTCATGGAGTGCATGGACGCGATCAACAGCACGATCGCCCCGCACATCGCGCAGGGGCTCGACTGGAGCCGGTACCAGTCCTTCGTGGACGTCGGCGGTGCGCGTGGCAACGTGGCGGCGGCGGTGATCGACGCCCACCCGCACCTGCGCGGCACGGTGTTCGACGTCCGCTCCACGGAGCCGCTGTTCTCCGAGCATGTCACCAGGCTGGGCAAAGCGGAGCAGATCGGCTTCGTCGGCGGGAGCTTCTTCACCGACCCACTGCCGCGCGGGGACGTGCTGATCTTCGGGCACGTGCTGCACGACTGGTCACCGGAGCAGCGGCAGGACCTGCTCGCCAAGGCGTACGAGGCGGTCTCGCCCGGCGGGGCGGTGGCCGTGTACGACCGGATGATCGACGACGAGCGCACCGACCTGACCAACCTGCTCGTCAGCCTCAACATGATCATCATGACCCCGGCCGGTTCCGAGTACACCATCGGCGAGTGCCGGCACTGGGCGGAGTCGGCGGGTTTCGTGTTCGACTCGGCGCGGCCCCTGCCGAGCTTCGACGTCCTCGTGGTGGCGAGCAAACCGGCCTGAGCGCGCCCGAGGCGGGCGGAGCGGGGAAATCCGCTCCGCCCGCCGTCCGTTGTGGACTATCCGGGTACGACGCCCTCGATCAGGTGCAGCGACGGGAAGGTGCCCGGCACGGAGCGCACGCCGGTGAAGGTGTAGCCCGCCCGCTCGAACAGCTCACGGAACTGCCCCAGCGTGTGCATCTGCCCGCCCACGTTGAGCAGCAGGAAAAGGTCCTTGGCCGTGGTCACCTTCATCTCCGCCGGGTCCACGTCGACGAGGCTGTCGATCACGAGCACCCGCGCGCCGGGCTTCGCCGCCGCCGCGATGTTGCGCAGGGTGGCGATCGAGTTCGCGTCCGGCCAGTCCAGGATGTTCTTGAGGATGTAGAGGTCCGCCTCGACATCGACCGCGCGGGTGCAGTCGCCGCCCGCGAGCCGCACGCGGCCCGCCAACTCCCCGCCCTCGCGCAGGCTCGGGTCCGCACTGGGCAGCACTTCCTTCAGGTCGAACAGCACTCCGTCAGCCGCAGGCCACCGCCGCAGCAGTGTGCTGAGCAGGTGCCCCTGGCCGCCGGCGACGTCGGCGACGACGCCCACGCCGTCGAGGTCGATCGCGGCGGCCACCTTGTCCGAGGTCAGCCCGCTGACCTGGGTCATGGCCCGGTTGAACACCTCCTGCGCGTCCGGCGCGTCCTCCCGCAGGTAGGTGTAGAAGTCCTTGCCGAAGATGTCGGGGATGACGCTCTTGCCGGTGCGCATCGCGTCGTCGAGGTGCTGCCACGCCTGCCACGTCCACGCCGCGCCGATCCAGAGCACGAGGTGGACCAGCCCGAGCTCGGCGTCCTTGCGCAGCAAGCGGGAGACGTCGGTGTGGGCGTACCGGCCGGGTGACACCTCGGCGAAGACCTCGTGCGTCGTCAGCGCCCGCATCAGCCTGCCGAGCGGGTACGGGTCGGCGTTGACGGCCGCCGCCAGCTCGTCGAGGGTCCGTGGTTCGGCGTCGATCGCGTCCGGGAGGCCGAGCTTGGCCGCGGTCTGGACCATCGCGGCGATCCCGGCGCCGAACGCCAGTTCCTCCAGCCGCCGGACCGCGGCGGTGTTCGATCCGTTCACGTTGGGCTACCACCTTCCGAGGGTGAACCTGCTGAGCTACCGGGGAAGCACGCTGTCCGATCGCGCTGGGAGTGGTGTGGAGGCTGGCTCGAACCGACCTTCCAGGACGGGTTGAGCGGATTTCGAGCGCCTCCGGCGAACGTCGGTCCCATGAAGCCTCGCAGAGCAGTGATCACCGGGATCGGTGTCGTCGCCCCGGGCGGAATCGGGGTGAAAGCGTTCTGGGACCTGCTGACCAGCGGCCGGACCGCCACCCGGCCGATCTCGCTGTTCGACGCGAGCGGGTTCCGGTCCCGGATCGCCGCGGAGGCCGACTTCGACCCGGCGGCCAACGGGCTGGACCCGCAGGAGATGCGGCGGATGGACCGGGTCGCGCAGTTCGCCGTCGTCAGCACCAGGGAGGCGTTGCGCGACAGCGGGCTCGAACCGGACCGGATCGTGCCGGAGCGGACCGGCGTGCGCATCGGCACCGCGGTGGGTTCGACCACCCGGCTGGAGCAGGAGTACGTGGTGGTCAGCAACGGCGGGCAGCAGTGGCGGGTCGACCACGCCTACGCCGTGCCGCAGCTGTACGACTACCTGGTGCCCGCGTCCCTCGCGCGGGAGGTGGCGTGGGAGTGCGGCGCGGAGGGACCGGTGGCCACGGTTTCCACCGGCTGCACCTCCGGGCTCGACGCGGTCGGGCACGCCGCGCGGCTGATCGAGGAGGGAAGCGCGGACGTCATGGTCGCGGGCGCGTCGGACGCGCCGATCGCGCCGATCACCGTCGCCTGCTTCGACGCCATCAAGGCGACCTCCGCGCGCAACGACGACCCCGCCCGCGCCTCGCGGCCGTTCCACCCCGGACGCGACGGGTTCGTACTGGGGGAGGGGGCCGCGGTGTTCGTGCTGGAGGATTACGAGCGGGCACGGGCGCGAGGGGCCCACGTCCACTGCGAGGTCGCGGCCTTCGCCCACCGGGGCAACGCCTTCCACATGACGGGCCTCAAGCCGGACGGCCGGGAGATGGCCGAGGCGATCCGGGTCGCGCTCGACCGCGCCCGCCTCGATCCGTCCGATGTGGACTACGTCAACGCGCACGGGTCGGGTACCCGGCAGAACGACCGCCACGAGACCGCCGCGTTCAAGCGGAGCCTCGGACAGCGGGCCTACGAGGTTCCGGTGAGCTCGATCAAGTCGATGGTGGGCCACTCGCTCGGCGCGATCGGGTCGCTGGAGATCGCCGCCTGCGCGCTGGCGATCGAGACCGGGATCGTGCCGCCGACCGCCAACCTCGACGCGGCCGACCCGGAGTGCGACCTGGACTACGTGCCCTTGCGGGCCAGGGAGCGCCAAGTGGACGTGGTGCTCAGCGTCGGCAGCGGGTTCGGTGGTTTCCAGACCGCGGTCCTGCTCAAGAAGGTGTGAAGGGAAGCGGACGAGGATGACGGCACCGGTGATCACCGGCCTTGGTGTGCTGAGCCCCAACGGGATCGGGCACGAGGAGTACTGGGCGGCCACGCTCGCGGGCAGCACGGGCATCGCGCCGCTGACCCGCCCGGGGCGGGACTACCCGGTGCGGTTCGGCGGTGAGGTCGCCGCGGACGATCTGCTCGGAAAGGTGCCGGGGCGGCTGCGGGTGCAGACCGACCGGTGGACCCACCTCGCGTTCGCCGCGGCCGAGCTGGCGCTGGCCGACGCCGGCGTCGACCCCGCCGCACTGCCCGAGTACGAGATGGCGGTGTCGACCGCGGCTTCTTCCGGCGGCAACGAGTTCGGTCAGCGCGAGGACCAGAACCTGTGGGCCAAGGGGCCGATGTTCGTGGGCAGTTACCAGTCGATCGCGTGGTTCTACGCGGCGTGCACAGGCCAGCTGTCGATCCGGCACGGCATGCGCGGACCCTGTTCGGTGGTCGTCACGGAGCAGGCCGGGGGCCTGGACACGGTGGCGCACGCCCGCCGCGCGATCGACGACGGTGCACGGCTGGCGGTATTGGGCGGCACGGAGGCGTCGCTGTCCCCGTACGCGCTGGTGTGCCAGCTGCCCGGCGGACGGGTGAACACGACCCGCGAGGCTGCGCTGGCCTACCTGCCTTTCGACCGCCGCGCGGCCGGGCACGTCCCCGGCGAGGGCGGCGCGATCCTGATCGCCGAGAAGGCGGAGAACGCGCGGGGACGGGGCTACGGCCAGCTCGCGGGATATGCGGCCACCTTCGACCCCAAGCCGGGCTCGGGGCGTCCGCCGGGCCTGCTGCGCTGCATCCAGGCCGCGATCGCCGACGCGGGCGTGACATCGGCGGAGGTGGACGTGGTGTTCGCCGACGCCGCGGCGGTGCCGGAGCTGGACGCCGAGGAGGCCGCCGCGCTGGTGGCCGCCTTCGGTCCCCACGGCGTGCCGGTGACCGCACCCAAGACCATGGTCGGCCGGCTGTACGCGGGCGGCTCCGCGCTCGACCTGGCCACGGCACTGCTGGCCATCCGGCACTCGGCGATCCCGCCGACCGTCGGCGTGGACCGGCCGGACCCCGCCCACCGCCTCGACCTCGTGCGCGACCGGCCGCGGCACCAGCCGGTGCGGACCGCGCTCGTGCTGGCCAGGGGCGCGGGCGGGTTCAACTCAGCGGTGGTGCTGACGGCACCGCGCCCGTGACGGAAGACGGAGGTAGCGATGCGGAACCTGACACTGGACGAACTGCGGCGGCTCGTGGTCGACGCGGCCGGAGAGCCGGAGGAGGGGGAGTTCGGCGACGACACCGGGACGGCCACCTTCGGCGACCTCGGCTACGAGTCGCTGGCACTGATGGCGGTGGCCGCCCGGATCCGGCAGGAGTACGGGGTCACCCTCGACGACGAGGCGTTGCCGGTCATGACGCCGGGGGAGCTGGTGGAGCGCGTCAACCGGCAGAACGGCGTGACGTTGTGACCTGGCGGCCGGCCGCCACGGACGTCGGCGGCGAGTGGGAGAACGACGCGGTGCCGATGCGGGAATACCTGCGGGCGATCGGGGCCGGGCCGGACCCGGGGCCGCCGAGCGCGGCCCTGCTGACCCGGCTGCACCGGCTGCACCTGGAGGCCTTCGCGTTCGAGGGCATCGACCCCTTCCTCGGCATCGTGCCGAGCCTGGCCCCCGCCGCCATCGGCGCCAAGATCGCGGACGAGGGCCGGTGCGGGTACTGCTTCGAGCAGAACACGCTGTTCGCGGCCGTGCTGGAGAACCTCGGCTTCCGCGTGCACCGGCTCGGCGGCCGCATGCGGCTGGGCAGCGCACGCGCGCGCGGCAAGCACATGGCGCTCGCCGTCGAGGCCGACGGCGAGCGCTGGCTCGCCGACGTCGGTTTCGGCGCCGACGGGCTCATCGAACCCCTGCTGTGGCGGGACGGCGCCGAAGCCGTGCAGGACGGCTGGCGGTTCCGGTTCGACCGGGCCGCCGCCGACGACTGGGTGCTGGCCGCCCACCTGCCCGGCGTCGGCTGGTTCGATCTCTACAGCGCGAGCGAACACCGCCAGCACCGGATCGACTTCGAGATCACCAACTACTTCATCGGCAACCACCCGCGGTCGCCGTTCACCGGGCACCTCGTCGCGCAGTACCGCCACCGCGGCAGCAAGGTGCTGCTGCGGGACCGGATGCTCACCGAGATCACCCCCGACGGGACCCGCGAGGAGACCGAGGTCGGCGCCGACGAGCTCGGGGGGCTGCTCGCGGACCGGTTCCGAGTGCGGCCGGGCGAGGCGAAGCTTGCCGCGCTGACCACGCGCCTGACCGGTGGTGCCGCCGCCCCGGGGCCGGTGGTGGACCAGGGCTGGGCGCGGCCGATGGAGGCGCGTGACCCGGCCGAAGCCCGGCAGCCGAGGGGCGCCGGGAAGGATCGATGAGGGAGACATTCTCGTGTGGGTACTGGGAATCAACGGTCCGCCCTTCGGATCGCACGACGCGGCGGCCTGCCTGGTGGATTCGGCGGGACGGGTCGTGGCCTTCTCCGAGGAGGAGCGGTTCAGCCGCGACCGGCACGCCGTGCGGCAGCCGCCGCGGCTCGCCGTGGACTTCTGCCTGCGGCGGGCCGGGATCACGTTGTCCGATGTGGACGTGATCGCGACCGGCTGGGACATGTCCCGGCTGGTGCCCGCGATGTTCGCGACCGAGCGGGACCTGCTGGAGTTCGCGCTCGGCCGGCAGCTGCCCGGCCGGCTGCCGGAGATCGTGCACGTGCCGCACCACGCGGCCCACGCGGCGTCGGCGTTTCACTCCTCGCTGTACGACCAGGCCGCGGTGCTCGTGGTGGACGGCAACGGCGAGGACGAGTCGGCGACGATCTGGGAGTTCCGCGAAGGGGCGCAGCCACGGCTGGTGCGGTCCTTTCCCCGGCACCAGTCGCTCGGGTGGGCCTACGACGCCGCCTCCCGCTGGCTGGGACTTTCCTTCCTGGACGCCGGGAAGACGATGGGACTGGCGGCGTTCGGCCGCGCGGCGGGCATGCGGACGACCCCGTTGATCGAGTTCGGCGGGGACGACTACCGGCTGCTGCTGGAGAAGGCGGCGCCGCGGGTGCGGGACTACCGCAGTCACGACATCGTCGAGCAGTACCACGACGTGCTCGACGGCTGGCGGGCGATCTACGACCAGGTCGCCGGCACCGGCCGCCCGCGCCGGGAGGTGTTCCGGCTGCACGAGGACGAGGAAGCGGTCCTCGTCGCCTACACCGCCCAGACCATGGTCGAGGAGGGGGTCGGCTGGCTGGCCCGGCAGGCGCGGGAGACGACCGGCCTGGAGGCGTTGTGCCTCGCCGGTGGCGTCGCGCTCAACTGCTCGGCGAACGCGCTGGTGCCGCAGCCGGTGTACGTCCCGCCGGTGCCCCACGACGCCGGGGTGGCGCTGGGTGCGGCGTGGTGGGTGCGACCGCCTCGGGAGCGGGCTCGCCTGCTCAGTCCGTACCTCGGCGCGGACCTCGCCGAGGCGGCGCCCGCGTCGGCCGAGGACTGGGCCGGCCTGCGCCGGACGGCGTTTTCGGCGGACCGGGTGGCGGAGTTGCTGCTGGCCGGCCAGGTGGGCGCGGTCGCCGAGGGCCGCGCGGAGATCGGGCCGCGCGCGCTGGGCCACCGCTCCATCCTCGCGCTGCCGCGTCCCGCCGAGGTGCACCTGCGGGTGAACCGGATCAAGAACCGCGAACCGTGGCGGCCGTTCGGGCCCGTCGCCGGAATCGAGTGCGCGGGGCGGCTGTGGACCGACCTGTGCGAGCTCAACCGGTACATGCTCGGTGCCGCCGCGGTGACGGCGGCGGGCCGGGAGACCGTGCCCGCCGCGGTCCACGTCGACGGCACCACGCGTCCCCAGCTGCTGCGCGGCGGGGAGGCACCGGTGGTGGAGGCGGTGCTGGACGAACTGGAGAAGGTCGGCGCCCCCCGGGTGCTCATCAACACCTCGTTCAACGGCCGGGGTGAGCCGATCGTGAACGGGCCGGCGGAGGCGCTCAGGGCCTTTCGCGGGATGGACCTGGATTTCCTCGTGCTCGGCGATGAGCTGATTTCGCGCTGCTGAACGACACCTCACCCGCTCGCGGCGGCAGCTTCCGGCCGTCGCGAGCGGGCCAGGTCCAGTCGAAGCCCGGGGGCAGGGGGGCGAAGGGGGCGCCCGCGGCGGCCAGTGCCGGCAGCACCCAGCGCAGCGCGCGCCGGATCCGCCCGTGCCTGCGGTCACGGCGCACCCGGCTCACCCGACCACTTCGTGGATCTCGTACGGCAGCGCCCTGGTCCGGTCCAGGTACGGCCGCAACGGCGACGTCTGTCCTTTGTGCTCGGTGCCGCGCTCCCAGCGGTCGAAGGACTCGCGGTCCGACCACTCGCTGATGACGAGGAAGCTTTCCGGGTCGGTGCGGGAGCGGTGCAGCTCGGCGGAAACCATCCCGGGCACGCCCGCCAGCGACCGGGCGATTTCGGCGTGGCCTCCGGCGATGTCCGCCTCCGCCGCGGCCCGGTACCAGACGAGGACGCGCAGGTGCCCCTTCACCGCGGCCCCGGTTCCGGCGTGAGGCGGTGCACCAGGTGCATGACCGCCATCGCGCTGTCCGCGCGCAGGTCCCGCAGCGCGGCGATGGCGCGCCGGTGCTCCGGGCTGCGTTCGTGCTCGCGGAAGGCGTGCTCGCTGACCCATTCGCTGCTGATCACGTAGGTCAGCTCGTCCTCGATGTCCAGGAACACCGCTTGCCCGACGTTGCCGGGGTGGTCCGCCACGGTGGCGGCGACCCGCCTGATCGCTTCCTCGAACCGCTGCGCGCAGCCGGGTTTCACCCGCATCGTCAGCAGCACACCGAAGCTCGCCTGCTCCGTCATCTCAGATCCCACCGTCCACAGTGATCACCTCTCCGTTGATGAAGCCGGCGCCGGGGCCGGCCAGGAACAGGACCAGTCCCGCGACGTCCGCCGGAACGGCGAGGCGGCCCAGGGGAATCTCCCGGACCAGCCGTTCGCGGATGGCGTCCGGCATGATCGCGGTGATGTCGGTCTCGACCGCACCGGGCGCGACGACGTTGACGCGCACGCCGCGGTCGCCCACCTCCCGGCAGAGGCTGCGGGCGAACCCGGTGAGCGCCGCCTTCGCGGCGAGGTAGTGCGGCACCGCGGGCATTCCGCTGGTGGCGCTGCGCGAACCGATCAGCACGACCGAGGCGCTGTTCCGCAGCAGCGGCAGCAGCGCGCGCACCACCCGGAACACCCCGGAGAGGTCGGTGTCCAGCACCGCCCGCCACCGCTGTGGCGTCAGCTGCTCGATGGGACTGAACTCGGTGATGCCCGCGTTGCACACCACCACGTCCAGCCCGCCGAACCGCTCACGGATCACCCCGGCGAGCTCGGTGATCTCGGCCTCCGACGTGACATCGGCGCGCACGGCCAGGTGCCGGTCCCCGCTCCGGACAGGGTGCTCGGGCACGGTCAGGCCGCAGGAGACCGTGCGGGCGCCGGCGTCGGCCAGGGCGGCGGTGATCGCCCGCCCGATGCCGCGGAAGCCCCCGGAGACGAACGCGGTCCGGCCGGTGAGGTCAGGCGTCATGTGACCAGGCTGCGCCGCGTGGTTCGACGAGCACTCGAAACTGACTGGGGGAGCGGGAAGACAGCGAGATTCGAGCACCACTGGGCCGCCGGGGGAGACGATGCGGGCCGACACGAGGAGGCGCCATGACCACACGACTGTCCACTGTCGCCGGTTTGCGGCCGGACGGGCGGCGCGGGCTCGCCGACCGGCTCACCGCGTCGGCGATCTGCCCCGACGAGCAGGCCGCGGTGCCGATGGCGAGGTTCTGGTCCTGGTGGCGGGAACGCCGGCAGGCGCACGAACGGCTCGTGCGGCGGGTTCCGCTGGGCGAGCTCGACGGCTGGCAGTTCGACGAGACCGGGCTGGGCCACCGCAGCGGCCGGTTCTTCCGCATCGCGGGCATCCAGGTGCGCACCGACGCCGACCCCGTCGGCGAGTGGGACCAGCCGATCATCGACCAGCCCGAGATCGGCATCCTCGGTTTCCTGGTGAAGGAGATCGGGGGCGTGGTGCACTGCCTGGTGCAGGCCAAGGTGGAGCCGGGAAATCCCGGCGGGCTGCAGCTGTCGCCGACCGTGCAGGCCACCCGCAGCAACTACCTGCGGGTGCACGGCGGCGCCCGCACCCGCTACCTGGAGTACTTCGCCGACCCCGCCCGTGCGCGGCCGCTGGTCGACGTGCTGCAGTCGGAGCAGAACTCCCGGTTCCTGGCCAAGCGCAACCGGAACGTCGTCGTGGAGACCGACGAGGACGTGGTGGTGCACGACGACTTCTGCTGGCTGACCTTCGCGCAGCTGCGGCGGCTGCTGCGGTACGACAACCTGGTGAACATGGACGCGCGCACCGTGCTGTCCTGCGTGCCGTTCACGGGGCCGGGACCGGCCGGCGGCGAGGACGAGTTCGGTGCGGCGCTGCGGCTTTCCGCACTGTCGCGGCGGGCTCACCACACCGGCGGCGAACTGCTGAGCTGGCTCACCGCGGCGAAGGCCACCCGCGAGCTGACCGTGCGGCGGATCCCGCTGCCCGCCGTGCGCCGCTGGCGGACCTCCCGGTTCTCGATCTCCCACGACGAGGGCAGGTACTTCCGGGTGGTGGGGGTGGACGCGCGGATCGGCAGCCGCGAGGTGACGCACTGGATGCAGCCGATGGTGGAGCCCTGCGGGCTCGGGGTGGCGGCCTGGCTCGTCCGGCGCATCGCCGGAATCCCGCACGTGCTGGTGGGGGCCAGGACCGAGGCAGGCACCCGCGACGTCGTGGAGCTCGCGCCGACGGTGCAGTACGTCATCGACACCTACCGCCAGCAGCCGGCCAGCGCGCTGCCGCCCTTCGCCGACTACCTGCGGTCCGTCCCGCCGGAGCGCGTCCGCTACGACGTGCGCCACTCCGAGGAGGGCGGCCGGTTCCTGGGCGCGGTCAACCGCTACCTGCTGGTGGAGGTGGAGGAGGACTTCCCGCTGGCGGTGCCGCCGCAGTTCGCCTGGGTCACGCTGAACCAGCTGATGCGGCTGGTGGGGCACAGCTACTACCTCAACGTCGAGGCCCGCACGTTGCTGGCCTGCGCGAACTCGCTGTGGTGAAAGCGGTGCCCCGCCGCAGGGGGACGGCGGGGCACCGCGGGTTCACGCCCGGACGTGCTCGGGCCGGAACCCCTGCGCGACGAACCGGCTGAACGCGACCCGGGAGGGTTTGAAGCGGCTCATCAGGCGCAGCGGCAGCGGCACCGCCGCCTGGCTCCCGGTGAGGGCGGGGCGGATCAGCCGCGCCTGGATCGCCCGCTGGAACAGCTGGGTGGCGACCGTCGGCGGGGTGCGCCGCCGCTGGACCTGTCCGAGCAGCGAATCGTCCAGCGAGCTCCCGGAGTACTGCGACCGGCGCAGCGCGGTCCCGAGGATGTTCACCGCGGCGACGGCGTCCTGCACCGCGAGGTTGATGCCGACCCCGCCCACCGGCGACATGGCGTGCGCGGCGTCCCCGATCACCAGCAGGCCGGGGCGGTGCCAGCGGGTGAGCCGGTTGAGCTGGACCTCCAGCACGCTGGTGTCGCGGAACGAGCCGATCGAGCGCATCCGCTCGGCGAAGGCGGGCAGCAGGCCGTCGATCCGGCGGTGCAGCTCGCCGATCCCGGCCGCCTCCAGCACGCGGTAGCCCTTCTTCGGAATCAGGTAACCCAGCTGCCAGTAGCTGCCGCGGTTGATGCCGATGATCAGGTGCCCGGTGCCGAGGCGCAGGAACGGCTGGTCGCCGTCGTCCTCCTCGCGGGGCAGGCGGAAGGACACCACGTCCATCGGGGCGCCGAGGTCCCTGGCCCGCAGCCCGGCGGCCCGGCGGACCGTGGAGTGCCTGCCGTCCGCCGCGACCGTGAGCCGCGCCCGCAGCTCGTGGTCCCCGTCCGGGGTGCGATAGCGCACGCCGGTCACGTGGCCGTCCTCCTGGAGCAGCCCGGTGCACTCCGCCCGCGTGACGAGGCGGAAGTGGGGATACTGGCGCGCCTCGTCCGCGAGCAGGGTCAGGAAGTCCCACTGCGGCACGTAAGCGATGTAGGGGAACGGCAGGCCCGCCTCACGCAGGTCGGTGATGCGCGTCTCGCCGGCCTCGGTCAGCATCCGGAACATCGGCGCCTTCTTCACGGGCAGCTGGTGGAAGCGCCCCGCCAGCCCCAGCTCGTCGAGCAGTTCGAGGGTGGACGGGTGCACCGTGTCCCCCCGGAAGTCCCGGATGAAGTCGGCGTGCTTCTCCAGCACCGTGACCTCGACCCCGCGCCGGGCCAGCAGCAGCGCTGCCATCATCCCCGCCGGGCCGCCGCCCACCACACAACATGTGACCGTTTCCGAACTCACGTGTTTCCCTTTCCTCGTCGCTACGGCGGATCCTGCCGGGCGGCGATCCACGAGACGTCGGACGCGGGTCGAAAACCATGGCCCCGCAAGGCTTCCCGCTGCTGCGGCACCTCCTCGGCCGGTCCGGGGCCGCTGTGCTGGTCCTGCGCGTACAGCCGGACCAGCTCGGGCAGCCGGTACCGCGGCCCGGCTTCGTCGTGGCGGTGGCCGAGCTGGAGCAGCCCGGCGTCGTGGAGCCCGCCGAGCAACCGCAGGTCCGCCCGCGCGTCGTGGATCCGCAGGAACCGCACCGCGGAATGGGCGTCGAAGGTCTGCTCCTGGCGCAGCGCGAGCCACCGCAGCGCCGCCCGGTGCTGCTCGTCGAGCTGCCGGCAGGTCTCGTCCAGCTCGGTGCGCACGTCGTAGTGGCGGACGCGCAGCTCGCTCAGCGGCCACGGGTGGTCGGTGAGCTTGGTGACCAGCGCGGCCGGGGACTCGGAGGGTGCGGCGCGCAGCCGCGTGCCGACGGCCCGCACGGCCAGTGGCAGCCGCCCGAACAGCCGCACCAGCGCGGCGGCGGAGACGGGGTCCGCGGTCACGCGATCGTCCCCGACGCTCGCGGCGAGCAGCGACAGCGCGGCGTCGTACGGCAGCTCACCCAGCTCGATCGACAGCGCGCCGGGCAGTTCGGGCATGGGCAGCCTGCTGCTGATCAGCACGGCGCCACGCGGGCTGCCGGGCAGCAGCGGGCCGACCTGCGCGGCGGAGGCGACGTCGTCGAGGACGATGAGCACGCGCCGGTCGCTGACCAGGCTGCGGAACAGCCTGCTGCGCTCGTCGAGTGTCCCCGGCACGTGCTGTGGCCGGACTCCCAGCGCGCGCAGCATCTCCTCGAGCACCTGGGCGGGTTCCGCCGGCTCCGTACGACTGCCCCGCATGTCGACGAAGAACTGGCCGTCGGGGTAACGCGCCCGCAGCCGGTGGCCGGCGTGCACGAGGAAGGCGGTCTTGCCGCTGCCGATCGCGCCGGTCACCAGTGCGATCGGCACGGCCGTCGCGTCGTCGGGGGTATCACCGCCGAGCAGGGCCCCCAGCGCCGCGAGCTCCTCGCCCCGGCCGGTGAAGTCGCCGGTGTCCCTTGGCAGCTGGGCCGGCACCGCCGGCACGGCGGTCACCTCGACCGATTCCCGCGGTGGCACGGCGTCCAGCGACCGGTCGGCGTTGAGGATGGCGTGCTGGAGCTGCTGGAGTTCGGTGTTCGGGTCGATGCCCAGCTCCCGGTCCAGTGTTTCGCGCAGCCGCTGGTAGGTCTGCAGAGCTTCGTGCCGCCGGTGCGACCGGTACAGCGAGAGCATCAGTTTCGCGTGGAAACCCTCGTGCAGCGGGTGCTGGATGGTCAGCGACCGCAGTTCGCTGGCGAGCCTGCGGTGCCGGGCGAGCTGCAGATCGGCTTCGATGCGGCTTTCCAGCGTGCGCAGGCGTTCTTCCTCCAGGCGCGCGCTGTGCGCCTGGAGCAGCAGCCCGCGCTGCACGTCGGCCAGCGCGACGTCACGCCACAGCTCGAGCGCCTGGCGCAGGCGTTCGGCGGCCAGTTGCGGGTCGCCGGCCTCCAGCGCGAGGTTGCCCCGCTCCGCCAGCTGCGTGAACACGTGCAGGTCGAAGTCGACGGGGTCCAGTTCGATGGCGTATCCGGCCGGGCGTGTCACGATGCTGGCCAGCGGCCCGCTCCTGGCGGTTTCCACGGCGAAGATCTTGCGCAGCTGGTAGATGTAGGTTTGCAAGGTCGTGTGGCAGCTCGCCGGCGGGTCCGCATTCCACAGTTCATCGATGAGTGAATCCGTGTAAACGGACTTGTTGTAATTGAGTAATAATGCCGCGAGAACACTTCTCAATTTGGGCGCCTGAGGGGTGAGGGAATATATTTTCCCTTTTACCTCGAGTGGACCGAGAATGCGGAAATGCATGGATCATCCCCAGTGATCATAGCGTGTGAACTTCCCCCGTGAAACGGGCATTTCGCCGTCATTTTGGACGAAATGTCCGATCCGTCCGAAACGTTCGGATCGGGTGCATGGAGCGGGCGGTTCCCCAGTCGTCGCATGTGCTCCTCCAGCGTCGAGTCCCGGGCCGCTTCCGCCGGGCGGAGGCGGAATGAACGGCACCAGGGGCGCGTCGGCGAGGAACGCAATGTGAATCCCGCCCGTTCCGATCGTGAGATCGATGGTTTCTTACCCACATGTTGTCGTAAAGGTCCAAAAGGGTGACCCGGTGGTCGTCGACGCCGACGGATGCAGTTGGACACTCCTGGCAAGCGTTTCCGGGCGTGTCGCGCGGTTAGTGCCGGTGATCGACCGGGCTTCGAGTGGTCCTGGACTGCCGGGCCCGAGGCTGGCCCGCGCCAACGCCGAACACGTGAAGGAGTGCCGCCGATGTCCGCGATCGCTGGGTGGGTGCACCGGGACCGTGACCTGAGCCGGGAGGACGCGGTGCTGCGGTCCATGGTCGGAGCGATGGCCGCGCGCGGACCCGACGAGGAGGGGATCTGGCGTGGCGAGCACGCCCTGCTGGGGTTCCGGCGGCTCGTGGCCGGCACCTCGAACACCGGCGCGCAGCCGTTCGAGGTGCGCGCCGACGGCCGGCTGCTGGGCGCCGTGGTGTTCGACGGCGAGGTCTACAACGCCGACGAGCTGCGGGCCGACCTCGCCGGCCGCGGCCACCGGCTCACCGGCGGCGCCGTGGCGGAGCTGCTGTTCCACGCCTACCTGGAGTGGGGAAGCGGTTTCGTGACCCGGCTGGTGGGCATGTACGCGATCGCGCTGTGGGACGAGCGCGAGCAGCAGGCGATCCTGGTGCGTGACCGCGTCGGGCTCAAGCCCCTGTTCTACGCGGAGACCGAGGCGGGCGCGGTGTTCGCCTCCGAGCGCAAGGCGCTGCTGGTGCATCCGTGGCTGCGCGCGGCCGTCGACGCGGACGGGCTGCGTGAGCTGATGGCCTACGCCGGCACCCCCGGGCACGCCGTGTTCAAGGGGATGCGCGCGGTCAAACCGGCGTCGTTCGTCCGCATCGGCGCCACCGGGATCTCCGAGCACCAGTACTGGGCACCCGAAACGCGGGAGCACGAGGACGACATGGACGCCACCGTGGCCACCGTGCGCGCTCTGCTCGAGCAGACCATGAGCCTGCCCACCTTCGCCGTGCCCGACGTGCTGCTCTCCGGCGGGGTCGACTCCAGCACGCTGACCGCCTTCGTCTCGCGGGGGCGGCCCGAAGACGCCCCCGTCCGCACCTACACCGTCCGCTTCGGCGACGACCGCGAGGAGTTCCAGGCCAACGAGGTGTGGCACAGCCCCGACCTGCCCTACGTGCGGGAGATGGTGGACGCCTGCCACACCGACCACACCGAGATCGTGCTGCGCACCGCGGACCTGCTCGACCCGCTGGCGCGCACGGCGGTGCTGCGGGCCAAGGAGATCCCGAACCCGCTGGGCAACATGAACACCTCCTACTACCTGTTCCTGCGCGAAGTGGGGCGGCGGACGAGCAGTGTGCTGCAGGGCGACGGGGCGGACTCGTTCTTCGGCGGCATGGGCTGGGTGCACCACCCGGGGGTCGTGAAGTCGAAGAACCTGCCGTGGGTCGCGCTCGCCGCGCTCGACGCCGGCGCCCCGACCGCGGGGCTGGGCGGCGGCATGCTCAAGCCCGGCCTGCTGGACAAGCTCGACATCCCCGGCTACAGCGCGCAGCGGTACCGGGAGACGGTGAGCCAGGTGGAGCACCTGCCCGGCGAGTCCGGCACCGAGCGCGTGATGCGTGACCTGTTCATGATCCACCTGAAGAACTGGCTGGGCACCCTGCTGCCGCACGACGAGACGATCGCGATGTCGGCCGGGCTGGAGATGCGGCTGCCCTTCACCGACCACCGGCTGACCGAGTACGTCTACAACATCCCGTGGTCGATGAAGATCCGGGACAAGCGGGAGAAGGGGCTGCTGCGTGCCGCGGTGGCCGACCTGCTGCCGCAGTCCATCCTCGACCGGCAGAAGTCGCCGTACCCGGTGCCGCAGGACGCCGGGTACCCGGCCGCGCTGTGCGCCGAGCTCAGCCGGATGATCTCCCGGCCGGACACCGCGATCTCCGAGTTCGTCGACCTGGACGCCGTGCGGGAGACCGCGGCGAACCCGGCCGCGCTGTGGCCGGGCGACAAGGTGTCCGCGGGACAGGCGTGGGCCAAACGCAGTCACGTGGAGATGCTCCTGCAGCTCGACGAGTGGATCACCACCTACGGCGTGTCGGTCGAGGTCTGACCGGGATGCGGGTCCTCGTCACGACCTGGGCGTGGCCCTCGCACTGCTTCCCGCTGGTGCCGGTGGCCTGGGCGCTGGTCGCCGCCGGGCACGACGTGCGGGTGGCGGTGCAGCCCGGGGGAGCCGGGCTGCTGCGGCGCACCGGGCTCGTCGGCTGCGAGGTCGGCCGGGAGGTGGACTTCCCCGGCCTGTTCCGGCGGATGGCCGCGGGCCTGGCGGTCGACGGGCGGCGTGAGGCGCTCGCGGCACGGGCGGAGGTCACCGCGTCCGCGATGGACGGCCTGGTGGCGCTGGCCGGGCACTGGCGGCCGGACCTGGTGCTGTTCAGCCCGGCCGCGCAGGCCGGGCCGCTGCTGGCGGCCGTGCTCGGCGTGCCCGCCGTCCGGCACCTCCTCGGCCCGGATTTCGGTTACCGCGCAAGGGGTTCCGGCGCGAGCGCGGGGGAAGCGCTGTCCGGCGTGCTCGACCGGTACGGGCTCGGCGAAGTGGACCTGCTGGGGACGCTCACCCTCGACCCGTGCCCGGCCGCGCTGCGCGTACCCGCGGACTACCGGCGGCAGGCGGTGCGCTACGTCCCCTTCAACGGCAACGTGCTGGAACCGAGCTGGGTGCGGGAACCGGCGCCGCGGCCCCGGATCTGCGTGACCTGGGGCGGCACGGTGCCGCGGCTCGGCGAGGCCGCGGTAGGGGTGCCGCAGGTCGTCGACGCGTTGCGCGGGATCGCCGCGGAGGTGGTGGTCGGCGACGTCACCGGGGACGTCGCCCCTGGCGGCGCCGGAGTGCGGGTGGCGGACTCGCCGCCGTTGCAGCTCGTGTTGCCCGGCTGCGACCTGCTCGTGTCGCAGGGCGGGGCGGGCACCGTGCTGACCGCGCTGCACGCGGGCATCCCGCACCTCGTCGTGCCGCAGATCGCGGATCAGGGATTCAACGCGGAGCTGCTCACCCGCTCCGGTGCCGGACGCTGCCTGGCACCGGAGTCCTGCCACCCGGACGCGCTCCGGGAGGCGGCGGGGGAGCTGCTGACGCACGAGTCCTATCGGTCCGCGGCCGCCCGCCACGGCGCGGAGATGGCGGCGCAGCCGTCGCCGGCCGAGGTGGTCGGCGTCCTGGAGGAACTGACCGGATCCGGTTCGAGATGAGGAGTGGGAGATGCCCGAGTTCCGTCGGCGGATGCTGAAGTCGAAGATCCACCGCGCGGTGGTGACGGGATCCGACCTGAACTACGTCGGGTCGATCTCCATCGATCCCGCGCTGCTGCGCAAGGCCGACATCCGCGAGTTCGAGGAGGTCGTCGTCCTCGACATCGACAACGGCGCCCGCTTCACCACCTACGCGATCGTCGGCGAGCCGGGCGAGATCTGCCTCAACGGCGCCGCGGCGCGGCTGGTGCACCGCGGGGACAAGGTCATCATCCTGACCTTCGTGGACATCGCCGAGTCCGAAGTGGACGAGCTGGTGCCGAACATCGTCATCGTGGACGAGGAGAACACCCCCGTTGGCTGATGGGCCGTTGCGGATCGCCGTGCTCGGCTGCGCCGATATCGCCTGGCGCCGCATGCTGCCCGCCGTCGTGGCCACGCCGGGGATCCGGCTGGTCGCGGTCGCCGGCCGCGACCGGGCGCGGGCGGCGCGGTTCGCCGCGGAGTTCGGCGGCGAACCGGTCGAGGGGTATGAGCAGGTGCTCGCCCGGCCGGACGTGGAGGCGGTCTACGTGCCGCTCCCGCCCGGCCTGCACGCCGAGTGGGTCGGCGCGGCGCTGCGGGCCGGGAAGCACGTGCTCGCCGAGAAACCGCTGGCGACCACCGCGGCCGCCGCGGCGTCGCTGGTGGCGCTCGCCGGCCGCCGTGGCTTGGTGCTGCTGGAGAACTACATGTTCGTGCGGCACCCGCTGCACGCCGAGGTCCGGCGGCTGCTCGGCGACGGCGTGCTCGGCGAGCTGCGCGGGTTCACCGGCGTGTTCGGCGTGCCGCCGCGGCCGGACGGCGACATCCGGTACCGGCCGGCCCCGGCCGGGGGTGCGCTCACCGACCTCGGCGGCTATCCCGTGCGCGCGGCGCAGCTGTTCCTGGGGCCGGAACTGGACGTGGTGGCGGCCACCGCCCGGTACGACCTCCGGCGGGCCGTCGACCTCAGCGGCACCGCGTTGCTGGTCACCAGCGCCGGGGTCAGCGCGCAGCTGGCGTTCGGGCTGGAGTCGTCCTACCGCTGCGCGTACGAGCTGTGGGGCAGCCAGGGCCGGCTGGTCGTCGACCGCGCGTTCACCCCGCCGCCGGACCACGCACCCCGGATCCTGGTCGAACGGCGGGGGAGCACGACGGAGAAGGTGGTGGCGCCGCGCGACCAGTTCGCGGAGGTGCTGCGGGCCTTCGTGCTCGCGGTCCGCGAAGGGCGGGCCTGCGACCTGGGCGGTGGGGCGATCCTCCGGCAGGCGGCCCTGGTCGACCGGATCCGGGAGACGGCGGTCTGGGCCGGAATGTAGTTGCTGGCGTCAATCAACTACTTATATAGTTGATTCATGGATGCAACTACCGATCGCTTCTGGGACCTCTTCCAGGCCCTGTCGTTCATCCGCCAGCAGAGCCGCGCGCTCAGCCGGACCGAGACCGAGCTCGACGGGGTCTCCATCGGTCTCCTCTCCCTCGCGGCACAGCGGGCACACCTCCGCCCGTCGGAGGTTGCCGAGGAACTGCAGCTGCACCGGTCGATGGTGAGCCGCCACCTCCAGGCGCTCGAATCCGCCGGGGCGATCCGGCTGGTCGCCGACCCCGACGACGGCCGGTCCTGGCGGGTGGAGGTCCTGCCGGCGGGGTTCGCGCAGCTGCGGGAGTTCCGCGAAGCCATCGTCCGGATCTACGGCGAGCTGCTCGACGATTGGACGCCCGAGGACGTGGCGCGGCTGACGACGCTGCTCACCCGGCTCGGCGAGTCCATGGCCCGGCGGCCCCGCCCCCGCCGTCCCGCCCGGGTGCGGAGGGAGCGGTCATGAGCGAGCTCACCGGAACGGACCAGCGGACAGTGCCCCGCGCCATGCTGGCGCTGACCCTCGCCGGCGTGTGCTGTTCCGCGCTGCTGGCCGCACTGGACCAGACCGTGGTCGGCACGGCGTCGCTGAAGATCGTGCAGGACATCGGTGGTCAGGACGGGGTGCGGTACCTGCCCTGGATGACCACCGCCTACTTGCTGCTGTCCACCTCCACCAACCCCTTGTACGGCAAGGTTTCCGACCTCTACGGGCGCAAGCCCGCCTACTTTTTCGCGCTCACCTGCTTTCTGGTGGGCTCGGCGTTCGCCGGGCTGGCGGGCGGCATGGTCGAACTGATCGCCGCCCGGGCGGTGCAGGGGCTGGGCGCGGGCGGGCTGACCGTGTCGTTCATCGCGATCGTGGGAGACCTGGTGCCACCGCGCGAGCGCAGCCGGTACATGTCGCTGTTCGTGCTGATCTACGGCAGCTCCAGCGTGGTCGGCCCGCTCGTCGGCGGTTTCCTGGCCCAGTCCCACTCCTTCTTCGGTCTCACCACCAGCTGGCGCTGGGCCTTCTACGTCAACATGCCCTTCGGCGTGCTGGCGATGATCCTCGTCGGCGTGGCGTTCAAGGTCCCGCACCGGCGCCGCGAGCACCGGGTGGACTACCTGGGCGCGGCGTTGCTCGTCGGTGGCCTGAGCACCGGCCTGCTCGCGATCTCGTGGGGCGGCCAGAAGTACCCGTGGACCTCGCCGCTGATCCTGGGCCTGGTGACCGCCGCGGTCGTCCTGCTCGCCGCGTTCCTCCGGCAGGAGACCAGGGCCGCGGAGCCCATCGTGCCGCTGCGGCTGTTCACCGACCGGACCTTCGCGGTGGGCAACGTCGTGGTGTTCCTCGGCACCAACGGCCTGCTGATCGGGACGATCCTGTACGTGACGCTGTTCCTGCAGCTGGTCGGTGGCCTCGGGCCGACCGCGGCCGGGCTGTCGCTGATCCCGCTGTCGGCGGGCATGGTGGTGTCCTCGCTCGTCGTCGGCAGGCTGATCCCGCGGCTGGGCCGGTACCGGGTCTTCCTGCTGACCGGCACCGCACTGGCCACCACCGGGCTGCTGCTGTTGAGCACCCTCGACCGCGCCAGCACCTCCTGGTCCCTCGCGGCGCCGCTGGCCGTCGTGGGTCTGGGCATCGGCTCCACGATGACCGTGCTGTCCACGGCGATCCAGAACTCCGCGCCACCGGGGCAAATAGGGGTCGCCAGCTCGTCGGTGACGTTCTTCCAGTCCTTCAGCGGAACCGTCGGCACCGCGGTGTTCGGCGCGATCCTCACCGGGATCATGTCCGCGCAGCTCGGCGGCGCGTCCGGCGCCCACGTCGTCAACGGTGCCGCGCCCAACGTAGCGCTGTTGCACACGCTGCCACCCGCGCTCCAGGAGACCGTCCTGAACGCGTGTACGGCCGCGACGCGCGGAGTGTGCCTCGTCGCCGCGGCCGTCGCACTGGCGGCCTTCTGCCTGAGCTGGTTCGTCAAGGACAAACCGCTGGCGTCGCGGTCGCGCTGAGCGGGCCTTCCTCCGCTCCCACCGGGGTTCCAGCCATCTTCCAGCGGTGCCCTCCAGTGTGGACAGCATGTTTCGCGTTGTGCTTTGCCTGCGGATCCACGCGGGCCGGGAACAGGAATTCGAGCGGGTGTGGGCCGCCAACACCGCGGCGGTCGCCGACCACCCGGCGAACCTCGGCCAGTTCCTCGCGAGGAGCGCCGACAGCGAGTCCACCTACTACATCGGCAGTGACTGGGTCGACGAGCCCGGCTTCCGGGAGTTCGAGAACAGCCGGGAGCACGTCGAACACCGGCAGAAGCTCCACCCCTACCGGTCGCACGGGTCCATCCGCATGATGCGGGCCGTGCCGGGCCTGGTGGGCTGAGGAGGAAGGACAGGGATGACCGACAGCAAGCCGGACGCCGGCCGGGCCCGGATCCTGGGCATGATGCAGGGCTACCGGGACACCAGCCTGGTCAGGGCCGGGGTGGAGCTCGGGGTGTTCGACGGGCTCGCGGAGGCGGGCCTGGACCCGGAGGTGCTCGCCAAGCGACTGGACGTGGACGCGCGTGGGCTGACGATCCTGCTCAACGCGCTCGTCGCGACGGGTCTGATGGAACACGACAGCAGCGAGTACCGGCTCTCCCCGGCCGCCGCGCGGTACCTCGTCAGCGACCGCCCCGGCTACGTCGGGCACCTGACCCGGATCCTCGCCAGCGACTGGGAGTGGGACGCGCTGAAGCTGCTGCACGAGGCGGTTCGCCACGGGGGTGCCGTCGTGGACACCCACGCCGAAACGCCGAACTTCCGGTACTGGGAGGACTTCGCGAAGCACGCGACACTGGCGACCGGTCCCACCGCCGAGCTGGTCGCGGACCGGCTCGCCCCGTGGCTGTCCACAAGGGACTCCGTGGACGTACTGGACGTGGCGTGCGGGCACGGGATCTACGGCTTCACCCTGGCCCGCCGTGAGCCGCGCGCCAGGGTCCACGGGCTGGACTGGGACAACGTGGTGCCCATCGCCAGGCGCAACGCCGAGGAGATGGGGGTGGGCGAGCGCGTCGACTTCCTGATCGGCGACATGTTCACCACCGAGCTGGGCGGCCCCTACGACGTCGCGCTCATCACCAACGTCCTGCACCACTTCTCCCAGGAGGACGCGACCACGTTGCTCAAACGGGTCGGGGAGGCGACGAAGCCGGACGGCCGCGTGGTGGTCGTCGGGTTCACCGTCGGCGACCAGTCACCGGACCGGGATCCCGCGCCGCACCTGTTCTCCCTGCTGATGCTGACCTGGACGCGCGCCGGTGAGGTGCACAGTGAGCGCGTCTACCGGGAGATGTTCGCGCAGAGCGGTTTCACCAGGCCGGAGATCCACACCGTGCCGGGGACGCCGATGCGGGTGCTGATCGCCGAGCGCGCCTGAAGGGGAGGGGAACGCCAATGCACCGCAGCCTGATCGTCGCGCGCTTCGACCCGCGGGACTCCGAAGCGGTCGCCGAGATCTTCGCCGAGTCGGACCGCACCGAGCTGCCCCACCTGCTCGGTGCGTCGTCGCGGACGTTGTTCCGCTTCCACGGCCTGTACCTGCACCTGATCGAGGCCGAGCACGAGATCGGCCAGGGCGTCAACGAGATGCGCGAGCACCCGTTGTTCGCCGACATCGACAAGCGGCTCCGCGGGTACATCCGGCCCTACGCGCCGAACTGGAAGAGCCCGGCCGACGCGCTCGCGACCCCGTTCTACACCTGGGAGGGCTGAAAAATGCCGGAGGTTTCCTTGTCCCACGCGAAGGTGCGGAAGGTCTCGCTCGCCGAGATCACCCCGAACCGGCGCCGCGGCGGCGATCTGCGGGTCGTGCTCGGGCCGGCGACCGTCCAGGCGAGGTCGGGGTTCCTGGGGGTGCTCACCCTCGAACCGGGGGAGTACGTGTCCGAGCACTACCACCCGTACTCCGAGGAGTTCCTCTACGTCGTTTCCGGCGGCCTCGTCGTCCGGCTCGACGGGGAACCGCTGCGGCTGGACGCCACCGACGGGGTGCTGGTGCCCATCGGGGTCCGGCACCGCGTGGAGAACGACGGCCCGGTGACGGCGACCGCGGTGTTCCAGCTCGGCCCGCTGGCGCCCCGCCCCGAACTGGGCCACGTGGACACCGAACCGCTGCCGGACGACGGCGCGCGGTAACCGGCGAGGAGGGAAGATGCCCGGGCACACCGAGAACACGATCACCGTGGACGCTCCGCTGCAGCTGGTCTGGGACATGACCAACGACGTGGCGTCCTGGCCGGAGCTGTTCAGCGAGTACGCCGAGGTCGAGGTGCTGGACCGGCAAGGGCACACCGTCCGGTTCCGGCTCACGATGAAACCGGACGAGAACGGCAAGGTGTGGAGCTGGGTCTCCGAACGCACCGCCGATCCCGTCACCCGCACCGTGGACGCGCACCGGGTCGAGACGGGGCCCTTCGAGTACATGCGCATCCACTGGGACTACGAGGAGACCCCCGAGGGGGTGCGGATGCGCTGGGTGCAGGACTTCGCCATGAAACCGCAGGCGCCGGTGGACGACGCCGGGATGGCCGAACGGATCAACCGCAACACACCGGTGGAGATGGACCGCATCCGCAAGATCGTCGAAGCCGCCGCAGGCAACCACTGACTCCGAGGACGGGCAGCATGCAGCTCACGGGCAACGACAAGACGTATCTGGTGACCGGCGGCACGCGGGGCATCGGCCGGACGATGGTGCTGGAACTCGCCAGGGCCGGGGCGCGGGTGGTGACCTGCTACCGGCGCGACGCCGAGGCGGCTGCGACGCTGTCGCGCGAGCTGAAAGCGATCGGTGGCACGCACCACGTGACCCAGGCCGACGTCGGGCAGCCGGACGACATCGCCCGGCTCGTCGACGACGTGGCCGAGCGGTTCGGCCGGCTGGACGGCATCGTGAGCAACGCCGGGCAGATCACGCACACCCCGGTGGAGGACCTGTCGTTCGAACAGTGGTCGGAGGTCATCGCGACCAACCTGACGGGTCCGTTCCTGCTGGTGCAGCATTCCCTGCGGCTGATGGAGCGCGGGGCATCGATCGTGCTCGTCGGTTCGCGCGTCGCGCAGGCGGGACTGGCAGGGGCGACGGCGTACACCGCGTCCAAGGCGGGGCTGGCCGGGCTGACCCGCAGCCTGTGCAAGGAGCTCGGCCCGCGGGGCATCCGGGTCAACGTGCTGGCCCCCGGCGTGATCGAAACCGAGGCGACGGCCGGCATGGCGGCGGAGAAGCGCCACCGCTACGAGCAGATGGCCGCACTGCGGCGGCTCGGCAGCGCCGAGGAAGTGGCCCACACGGCCCTGTTCCTGCTCAGCGACCTGGCGGGCTTCATCACCGGCGAAACGATCAACGTCGACGGCGGCGTGTGATGGTGGGGACGAGCACCCGGGCAACTCGACGAGCCGCTCTTCGTCGGCGGAGGTGACGACACGGGGAGCGGGTTCGTTCACCGAAAATCCTGCGCCGCGACCACCCCCGTGAATCAGGCATCCGTGCGTTGGCCGGGCAACAGTTCCGCCGCTGAACTGATCTCGTTGTCCAGCTGTCGAAGCTCGCGAACGGTGTATATGCCGCGCAAGGTCGAATATAACCAGACCACCGCCGTCACCGCACTGGCGACGACGAGGAGAACCCGGGAGAACCCAGCCGTATCCGGCCATTGCCGCAGGACAAACGCTACGCACAACAACGGTGGTGGAGCGAGGAAAGCTCCCGACGCGACCACGATGCCCATCCGCGAGTCCAGGGTGAACCTCGACGATTTCGTGTGTTTCCGCGGAGTGAACTTCTTTCGCAGGTAGCCCTCCCAGCCCAAGACCGGTTCCTTGAGACGCGCGACGACCCGGGGCCGCAACTCGAGTTCGAAGTACGCGGCGATGCGGAAGAGCGCGATGACGTGGTCGCTGTAGCGGAACCATAGTACGCAAGAAAGGATGGCCAGTACCAGCAGTGCGGCGTCAAGCTTCGCCGAAGCCGTGACGCCGATGCCCATTCCGGCGATGTTGAGGGCGAAGATGGTGCTGGCGTTCGTCTGGTGGAAGATCAGTTCTGTCCTCAGGTTGTCGTACTCCGTCTTGTCGAAGTCGTTTGCGTCGCCCAATCCTGTCACTCCCTGGTGGTCAGCCGCCCGCCGAGCTCTTCCGGAACAGTCCGCACCTAGATCACCCCGCGAGCAGCGGCTGTTACACAAGGAGGAGGGCGAACCAGCTCACCGGTGCGGAGTCGTTACCGACCGGGCGGCGCGATCGTATTGGCCCCGTCTCGCCCGGCTCTGTGCTTTCCGCACGCGGTCGCCACGGCAAGCGCACGCCACCGCGTCCACGGGAGGTCGCGGTCGCCGGATCGCGGCGCGGCCGCCCGGGCGCCCTTTGGGGCAGTCCTGACCCCGGCCGATTGACGGCGTTCCACCCGGCGCCCATGCTGAATCCCGGCGCTCGTATGGCGATTCCTCCGTGGCCGGGTCGAAATTCTCATTGCCGAAGCGTTCGTTTCACGGCCGTACCGCAAGGAATGCCATGGGGCGGGGAGGAACGGCGGATGAGCAGCCGTGCCACGGGGAAAGTCGTCGACGAAACGGGTGGGGTCGCGGGCCTGACGGTCGTCGCGCAGGACACGTCTTCGGTTTTCTCCCAGGACCTCGCGCACGGGCAAACCGACGGAACCGGGGCGTTCGACCTGACCTATCCGGATTCCCATCCGGACGTGGTGCAGGAGTACGGGCCGCGGCGGATCCGCTTCCGGGTGCTCGATCAGGTGCACCGCCGGCTGGCGAGCAAAGAGGTGCTGGACGTCGCCGGCGTGCTCGCCGTCGAAACGTTCACGCTCGGGCGGCGCGACCACAGCGGCTGGCTGGTCACCCTGGGGGCCGGCGAGCCGAAACCGCCGGTGCGGGACGGGAACGCCGTCGGCGTCCTGGTCGACAACGTCGTGGCGTGGCAACGCGTCGCGAAAGTCTTCCGGGAGGCCGAGAAGTCCATCGAGTTCATGCAGCTCCTGTTCGACATCCCGCCGGAGCTGCACGCCGACACCGCGCTCGAGGACCCGGAGATGGTCCTGCAGTTCGACGACCCGCCGCCGACCGTCGCCCAGCCGCGCGGAGTGCGGGCCCAGGACGCCCGTCCGGAACGGCTGCTCCTGGACGCCGTCAACGCGCCACGGGCGGTCGACGTGCGCCTGCTGCTCAACCGCCCGCAGCTCGACGGCCACCTCGTCGGCGCTTCCCTGGTCATTCCCGGCCTCGGGCTGGTCATCGTCCTCATCGGCGGGCTGGCGCTGGCGCTCGGCAAGGGCACCTCGCTCAACGAAGTCAGGACCTACTTCGACGGCACGCTCCTGCCCAAGAAGAAGATCGAGGGGGCGACCACCTCGGTTTTCGGGCCCACCCACGCGAAACTCGCGATCGTCGACGGGCTCAAGGCGGTCAGCATCGCCTCGCCGTTCGACCAGGGGTACTACGGGGACGCCGAGCACGCCGTCGACGACCCGCGCCGCGGCAACAAGGACAACGTCCCGATCCACGACGTGAGTTTCGCGGTGAACGGCCCGGCGGTGCTCGACCTGCACAACACCTACCGGCTGCACTGGAACGCCGTCACCGACGAGGCCGACCACCTCGGGGAAATCAGCCCCCCGCCGCCGCAGACGGACCTCGACGGGCTTGACGCCGTCGCTTCGCTGCAGGTCGTCCGGACCCTCGGCTCCGGCCGGTTCACCGATCCCGCCGACGGCGAGAAGGGCGTGCTGGAGGCCTACCTCCGGGCGATCGCGAACGCCCAGGACTACATCTACCTGGAAAACCAGTACCTCACCAACGACGCCATCGGCAACGCGCTGCTGCAGGCACTTGTCGATCCGGCCCGGCCGAAGCTCAACGTCATCCTGATGATCAACATCGACCCGGACATCCCGTGCTACCCGCGGTGGCAGCGGAAGCTGGTCACGCGCATCCGGCAGGGCTTGATCGACGCCGGCCAGCCGGAGGCCCGGCGCCGCCGCTTCGGCGCGTTCACCCGCTGGACGCACGAGGCCGCGACAGCCGACCACCGCGCCCGGGTCGTGCCGAACTACCTGCACTCGAAGGTCGGCATCGTCGACGGCAAGTGGGCGACGCTGGGCTCGGCGAACCTGGACGGCGCGTCGCTGGACTACTTCCAGTTCCTGCACGCCCTGCACTTCGGCGACGTGCGCAACAGCGAGGCGAACTTCCTCATCCTCAACGGCATCGAAGGCGCGGCGGCGACGCCGGTCGTCGACGCCATGCGACGCCGGCTGTGGGCCGAGCACCTGGGCCTGGAAACCGCGGACGGGAGGCCCAACCCGCAGGACCCGCTGCTGGACACCCCGCCCGACGGCGGCTGGGTCGAACGCTGGCACACCCGCGCCGGCGAGAAGCTGAAGGCCCTCGGCGAGCACCCGGGCACCCCCGTCCGCATCCGCGTGCTGCCCTGGCCGTCGGCCGACGAGACGCTGAACTCACCCCGCGAGCACCTCGCCGAACTGCTGGGCAAGACGGTGTTCGACGACCTCGGGTTCGACCCGATCAGCGGAACCCGCCGGTTTTCCTTCAAGACCGGGCTGTTCCGCGACAAGGCGCCCGAAGTGGACGAAGTTCCCGAGGAGAGTGGAATATGACCGCTTCCGCGCAACACCGCTTCGGACCGGGCCGGGCCCATGTCCTCGACGCTTGACCGGGCCGTCGAGCAGCTCGCCCGCGCGTTCGCCCTGCTCGACGACCACCTGGCCGCCGGACCTGGCCGCCTGCTGCCGCTGCTCGGCTGGGAGCTGCCGCCGGGTGTCTCCGACATCGGTCTCGCCGCGATCGACCTGTCGGCGCTGAGGGACAAGTTCCAGGTGCTCCAGACGATCAAGGTGTCCGGGACCGACGTGCAGGTTTCGGCCGCCTTCGCCGACCTCACGGTGAGTGTGGCGGACACGCTGGCGCAGCTGCGACGGGTCGCGACCAACCTGAGCGCGACCCCGGACTACCTGGCGAAGACCAACATCGTCAACGAGTTCTTCCCGCGGCTGCTCGACTTCGTGGTCATGCAGGCGGTCGCGCACTTCGCGCCCCCCGCGTTCGCCGTCGGCCACCTGTGCGGGATCTTCCTCGGCGAGCCGCACGACGCCGACCCCGCGGTGTACCGGAGCGAGCACGTCCGGCACATCGTCCGCTGGGACCGGCTCGGCACCCTGTTCACCGACCCGGTCCGGCTGTTCCGCGAGGTCTACGGCTGGGGCACGCCGCAGTTCGACCCGACCGCGCTGATCGTCAACGTGGGCGGCATCCTGCAGTTCGCCGGGGTGGGCACCGCGATGCGGCAGCTGCCCGCCCGGGCCGAGGAGACGATCCGCGGCACGAAGCTGCCCGAGCACGCCGACCCGTCGTTCCAGCTCTTCGTGAGCCTCGTCAAGGGGCTCGGCCTCGACGCGCTGGACGTCGGCATCTCCCTCTACGGGCTGCACCCGACCGCGCCGGGCGGCGCCGACGGCGGGTTCGGCTTCTCGCCGTACGCCCACGGGACGGCCGACCTGCGTTTCCCGCTGGCCGAACACGTCGCGCTCACCATCGAGGCCTCGGCCGACCTCGCCGGCGGTGTCGCCCTGGTCGTACGCCCGGACCAGGGTGCCGTCGTCCGGGCCGGCCTGAACGACGCTCCGGTCACCGGCGACGCCGACGTCTTCGTCGCGCTCCGCTACGAGACGCCGCCGGACAAGCCGCTCGTGCTGATCGACGTGGCCGACGCCCTGCGCGTCGACGTCAAGGCCCTCTCCGCGGGCGGGGGCATCCGGCACGGGAAGCCGGTGGTCGGGCTGGCGCTGGAGGGCGGCCACCTGGTCATCGACGCCTCGGGCGGCGACGGGTTCCTCACCACCGTGCTCGGCGGCGCCCGGATCGAGTCGAAGTTCGACCTCTCCGCGACGTTCTCGCCGGGCGCCGGGCTGCAGCTCGGCGGCAGCGGCGGGCTGGAGCTCGAGATCCCGGTGCACCTCGAGCTCGGCCCGGTGGAAATCAAGAAGCTCTACCTCGCCCTCGGCGTGCGGGACGGGAAGCTGCCACTGGAGGTGTCCGCGGGCTTCTCGGCGAGCCTCGGGCCGATCAAGGCGAGCATCGACCGGATGGGCGTCCTGCTCGATCTGTCCTTTCCGGACGGTGGCGGCAACCTCGGCCCGGCCCAGCTGGACTGCGGGTTCAAGCCGCCCAGCGGGATCGGCCTCGAGGTGGACGCGGGTCTCGTCGCCGGGGGCGGGTTCCTCTACGCCGACCCGGACCGCGGCGAGTACGCGGGCGCGCTCGAGCTGGAGTTCGCCGGGTTCGTCGAGCTGAAGGCCATCGGGCTGATCAGCACGCGGATGCCGGACGGCTCGCCCGGGTTCTCGCTGCTGATCGTGATCACCACCGAGTTCGGCGGCGGCGGGATCCAGCTGGGGTACGGGTTCACGCTGCTCGCCGTCGGCGGGCTGATCGGGCTGAACCGCGGCATGAACCTGCAGGCACTGGTCGAGGGCGTGCGCACCGGCTCGATCGAGTCGGTGATGTTCCCGCAGGACGTCGTCGCCAACGCCCCGCGAATCCTGTCCGACCTGCGCGCGTTCTTCCCGCCGGAACAGGGGAAGTTCCTGATCGGCCCGATGGCGAAGATCGGCTGGGGCACCCCGACGCTGGTGAGCGTCTCCCTCGGCGTGATCATCGAGATCCCGCCCGGCAACGTCGCGATCCTCGGGATCCTCAAGTGCGTCCTGCCGGCCGAGGAGCTGCCGCTGCTGGTCCTGCAGGTCGACTTCATCGGGGCGTTCGAGCCCGACAAGCAGCGCCTGTGGTTCTTCGCGCAGCTCTTCGACTCCCGCATCCTCACCATGACCATCGACGGCGGGATGGGCCTGCTCGTCGCCTGGGGCGACAGCCCCGACCTGGTGCTCACGGTCGGCGGGTTCCACCCGTCGTTCACGCCGCCGCCGCTGCCGTTCCCGGTGCCCGACCGGCTCTCGGTCGACATCATCAACCAGCCGGGCCGGCTGATCCGGGTGTCCGGCTACTTCGCGGTCACCAGCAACACCGTGCAGTTCGGCGCCAAGGCGGAACTGCGGCTGGGCTTCTCCGACTTCGGCGTCGAAGGGCACCTTTCGTTCGACGCGCTGTTCCGGTTCTCGCCGTTCGCGTTCGTCATCGACATCTCCGCCGGGGTGTCGCTGAAGGCGTTCGGGGTCGGCCTCTTCGGGATCGACCTGCAGTTCCGGCTGGAAGGCCCGGCACCGTGGCGCGCGCACGGCCGCGGCTCGATCTCCCTGCTGTTCTTCGAGATCTCCGCGGACTTCGACATCACCTGGGGCGAGGAGCACAACACCACCCTCCCGCCGGTCGCGGTCCTTCCCCTGCTGGCGAACGAGATCAAGAAGCCGGAGGGCTGGCAGACCCGGCTGCCCGCCGGCGGCACGCAGCCGCTGGTCACCCTGCGCACGCTGCCCGAGAACGACCAGCTGGTCCTGCACCCGCTCGGCACGCTGTTCGTCCGGCAGCGGGCGATCCCGCTGGAGGTCCGCCTCGACCGCCTCGGCCAGCAGCGGCCCAGCGACGGCACGCGGTTCGGCGTCACGCCGGCGCCGGACAGCGGGCTGGTCCAGGTGTCGGTGACCGGCGAGTCCTTCGCGATGGCGCAGTTCCAGGACATGGACGACGCGGCGAAACTGTCACGGCCGGCGTACGAGAAGCAGGACGCCGGACTGGAGCTCACCGCGGCGAAGGGGACGCTCGCGTCGGCCCGCGCGGTTCGCCGCAGTGCCCGGTACGAGCAGATCGTCATCGACAAGAAGGGCCGCCTCGCCGCAGGCAAGACAGTCGCGCGGGCCGCCGTCGCCGCGTCCACGGTGCCGCCGCGGAAGAAGCTGGTGAGCGTCAGCCCGGCAGTGTTCGGTCACCTGCTCAAGGGCAGCAGCACCAGCCGTTCGCCGTTGTCGCGCCAGGACGCCGACCGGCGCCGGCCCTTCCCGCCCGAGGACGCCGTCCGCATCGACGACCAGCGCTGGGTCGTCGCCCACCTCCGCAACAACCGGCAGGCGTTCCCGCCCGGCGGGGACATCAGCCGCACCGCCGCGGACTTCCGCAGCCACGCCACCGCGTCGGACGCGCTGGCCGACTGGATCCGTGCCGACGCGAGCCTCGCCGGCCAGCTGCACGTGATCAAGCAGGCCGAGGTGACGGCCGCGCTCGCGGTGCCCGGCACCTGGGCCGCGACCGACAACCCGGTGCCGGCGGCCGCGTCCGGCGCCGGGCCTGCCCTGCTGGCCGGCGGCCGCGTCCTCCTCGCCGGCGGCGCGGACGGCACCGGGAAGGCCGTCGCAGCCGCCGCCCTGTTCGACCCGGTGACCCACACCTGGAGCGCGGCCAAGCCGATGACGGTGGCCCGCAGCCGGCACACGACCACCCGCCTCCCGGACGGCCGCGTGCTGCTCACCGGCGGCGTCGGCGCGGACGGCGGCGTCCTGGCCTCGGCCGAGGTCTACGACCCGGTCGCCGCCACCTGGTCCACTGTGGACGGAGTGCCGTCGGCACGCGCCGGGCATTCCGCGACCGTGCTCCCCACCGGCCAGGTCCTGGTCGCGGGCGGGACTTCGGGCATCCGCTCACTGTCCACGGTGGAGCTTTTCGACCCCGCATCGGGCAAGTGGGCCGAGGGCAAGCCGATGACGGACGCGCGAGCCGGGCACCAGGCGGTGGCCGTGACCGGCGGCCGGGTGCTCGTCGTCGGCGGCCTGCTGGCGACCGGCGACCGCGACGCCGCACTGGCCTACTGCGAGCTGTACGAACCGGACGGCACCTGGACGCCGGTGGCGAGCCTGCGCACCCCCCGCGCGGGCCACCAGGCGACGCTGCTCGCGGGCGGCAAGCAGGTGCTGGTCACCGGCGGCGACCCGGTGCCCGGCCCGGCCGGCGACCTGCTCGACGGCGGCAGCCTGGCGTCCGCGGAGCTGTTCGCCTGGGACGACGACCCGGCGAACGGCACCTGGCGGCCCGCCGGGCGGATGCCCGGCGGGCGCAGCCGGCACGGCGCCGCGCTCATGCGCACCGGCGAGGTGCTCGTGCTCGGCGGCACCACCGGCCCCGCCTTCGCCGCCGGGATGCGCGTCGCGCTCCGCTACGACCCGGCGGCCGGCACGTGGACGGCCACCGGGGGAGCGGCCGAAGGGCGCTGGGACGCCGCCGCGGTGGTCCTGGCCGACGGCCGGGTCCTGACCGCGGGCGGCCTCACCGGCGCCGGGGTCTCCGCGCCGGGACCGGACGCGGGCGTGCCCACCGCCACCGCCGAGATCTTCACCCCGTGACGGACGGAAGGCAGAACGTGATGACCAGTTCCACACTGGCGGCCACCGGGACCTGGAAGCCGGGCAAGGACCTCCCCGCGCCGGGCGGCTGGTACGGGCAGCACGACGGCGCCGTCGTGCTGACGACCCCGGACGGCAAGAGCCAGGTGCTGGTCGTCGGCGGCGTCGACGGGAAGGGGGTCGCCCAGGCCACGGGCGCGGTCTACGACGTGGCCGGCGACGCCTGGACGACGGCCGACCCGCACGTGCCGCGCCGGCTGCACGCCACGACGGTGCTGGCCGACGGCAAGGTGCTCGTCACCGGCGGGGTCAGCGGCTCCCCGTTCTCCCCGGGCCTGACCGCGGCCGAAATCTTCAACCCCGCGGACAAGACCTGGAAGGTCGTCGCCGGGATGAAACAGGGCCGCTGGGGGCACAGCGCCGTCCTGCTGCCGAACAAGCAGGTGCTGGTGGCGGGCGGGGCCACGAACCGGTCCGGCGACTCGATCCGCGCGCTGGCCTCGGCGGAGCTGTACGACCCGGACAAGAACACCTGGACCGACGCCAAGCCGATGACCGACCCGCGCACCGGCCACACGGCGATCGTGCTGAAGGACGGCAAGGTGCTGGTCTGCGGCGGCACCGTGCCGGTCTCCGGAACCGGCGACGTCGCGCTCGGCTTCTGCGAGCTCTACACCCCCGGCACGACGCCGGGCAACGACAGCTGGTCCGCCACCGGGAGCCTGCTGCGCCCGCGGACCGGGCACCAGGCGGTCAAGCTGTCCGAGACCAGCGTGCTGGTCGTGGGCGGCGGCGTCCCGGGCGCGCCCGGGGACGGCACCTTCGACCCGTACGCCCGCTTGACCGTCGAGCAGTTCGACCTGACCGCCGGCGCAGGCACCTGGCAGGACGTCACCCCGGCCGAGCCCGTGCCGCGGGGCCGGGGCCTCCATCGCGCGGTGCCGCTGGGCACGGGCAAGGTGCTGGTGGCCGGGGGCACCGCCGGGCCGCGCGACGACGTCGGCTACCCGAGCGCCCTGATCCTCGACGCGAGCGGGGCCGAGAAGACGTGGACGACCGCCGCCGGGATGGCCACCGGCCGCTGGGCGTTCGCCGCCGTCGCGCTGCCCGGGACCAAGGTGCTCGTCACCGGCGGGGTGGCCCGCTCCGGGCTCGCCGCGACGGACCCGGACGCCGACGAGCTCGCCAAGACCACGGAGATCTTCGACGCCGGGAGTGGTTCGTGACCGCGAACGCCTACTCCTTCCTGCCCTGGCTGCGCACCGGGCTCGCGACCCGGATCACCGAGGACCCCGGAACCGCGGCCCGCGCGAGCATCACCGTGCGGCTGCGGCTGACCGGCGACGGCCTCGACGGCAAGGCAATCAACCAGCCGGTCGCGCAGCCGGTGCAGATCTACGGCCCGGGCGACGTCATCGGCGTGGACCCGCGCGCGATCTCGCGCATGGAGCCGCGCCCGTTCGTCACCAACGTCGAGCCGAACTACTTCGCGCACCTCGAGTTCTACGACGAAGCGCTGCCCTGGTCCTACAGCCCGGCCGCACCGGACGCCGTCACCGAACGGCTGCGGCCGTGGCTCGCCCTGATCGTGCTGGCGGCGGGCGACGGCGCCGACGCGGAGTTCGCCGAAGGCACCGTGGCCGGACGGCCCCTGCCGTTCATCACGGTCACCGGCACCGGCGCGCTCCAGCCGCCGGACCAGCTCGGCGCCTGGGCGCACGTGCACGTCAACGGCGGCCTCGACGGGCCGGTCGCCTCCGACGACATGGCCGCGGTCCTGCCCGAGCTGCGGTCCGTGCTGGACACCAACGCCGACAACGCGTGCTCCCGGATCGTCTGCCCCCGGCACCTGCGGCCCGCCACGGCGTACCAGGCGTTCCTCGTGCCGGCGTTCGAGACCGGGCGGCTGGCCGGCCTCGGCCTCGACCCGGCCGCGGCACCGGGCGCCCTGCACCCCAGCTGGGGCGTGCCGTACGCCGGCCGGCAGGCGGCCGGCCAGCTGCCGTACTACCACCGGTGGGGGTTTTCGACCGGCGCCGCGGGCGACTTCGAAGACCTGGTCCGGTTGCTCGAACCCCGGGTGCCCGACGAGCACGTCGCCCGCCGGGACATCGACGTCTTCAACTCCGCGGGCTTCAAGCTGCCCGGGATCACCGAACCCCCCGAGATCGGCGGGATCCTGCGGCTCGGCGGCGCGCTCGAGATCCCGTTGCGAAAGAAGGACAACTGGGATAACTGGGACAGCCGGTTCACGGCCGAGGACAACCGGAAACCCGAGAACCAGCACAACCCCTACCCGCCGCCGCTCGGGACCTACCCGCACCCGTTCCAGAAGGCCCTCGCCGGGCTGATCAACCTCGCGGAGGACTACACGCGGCAGCCGCCCGCCGCGGCGCACGAGCGGCTGGCCGGCCCGGCCGCCGCGACGCGGGTCGACCCGGTCGTCACCCCGCCGCTGTACGGACGCTGGCCCGCGCTCCGGTCGCGGCTGCTCGTCGACGACGACGGGTCGCCGACCCCGGCTCCGGAGAACAAGAACTGGGTGCACCGGCTCAATCTCGACCCGCGGTTCCGCGTCGCGGCGAACTTCGGCACCCAGGTCGTCCAGGCGCGCCAGGAGGAGTTCATGGCCGCCGCCTGGGCCCAGATCGGCGACGTGCTCAAGGCCAACGCCCGGATCCGGGCCGCCCAGCTGCACCGCGAGGTGGGGCACCGGCTGCAGCGCAAGCACATCGGCGACCCGGCCGCGGACCCGGAGCACCTGGCGGCGGCGCCTTCGGCTTCGGGCAAGGCGCTGACGCTCACCGCGCCGGCGCATTCGCGGGTGACCCACGCGCCGTTCACGGCTCCGGCGGCGGCCGGAGCCGACGTGGGCGGCCCGGTGGCGGTCGGTTTCCAGGTGGCCACGAGCCGGGTCGCCGCGGCGCCGCTGTCCCCGGAGATGCGCCGGCTCACCCGGCCGGGTTCGCGGCTGATGCGCACGCTGGAGGTGACCGCGGACGCCCTGGTGCCGCGGATGGACCTCGACACCGGCGCGGTCACCGCCGCGGCGCCCAAGACCACGCCCGGTGCGCTGGTCACGCCCGACGACGTCGAGAACGCCCTGCCGCAGGTGGTGCGGCGAAGCAGCGGCGGCGACCGGGTGGGGCAGCTCCCGGTCAACGACAAGTTCGTGCTGAGCCTGCCCGGCGAGGGCATCGCCCCGGCCGGAACCCCCGGACACC
This sequence comes from Amycolatopsis vastitatis, assembly GCF_002234595.1. Classification (GTDB taxonomy): domain Bacteria; phylum Actinomycetota; class Actinomycetes; order Mycobacteriales; family Pseudonocardiaceae; genus Amycolatopsis; species Amycolatopsis vastitatis. Next base: position 530,240 of record NZ_NMUL01000007.1, on the reverse strand, counting down.
CCGACAGCCCGGAAGCGGCGTTGTTCAAGAAGGCGGTGGGCGAGATCTACGGCGGCTGGTCCGCCGCCGCCGTCGGCGGGCAGGTCACGCCGCCGCCGAAACTCGACGTCGCCCGGACCACCGGTTCGGTGCTGCGGAACCTGAGCGCCGACGTCACCGTGCCGCGGAACCTGCTCACCACGGTGAAGCTGGAAAGCGAGCGGCTGCAGCCCTTCGCCGAGAGGTTCCTCGAAGCGATGGCGTACCCGGCGATCGACCTGCCGATGTTCCAGTCCCTCTTGGACAAGTCGGTGGACACCTTCGTGCCCAACCTGACCCTCATCCCGCCGAACAGCATCACGCTGCTGGAGACCGACCAGGAGTTCGTCGAGGCGTTCCTGGTGGGGCTCAACCACGAGCTCGGCCGTGAAATGCTGTGGCGGGAGTACCCGACCGACCAGCGCGGCACGCCGTTCCGGCAGTTCTGGGACCCGCGCGCCGCGTTCTCACCGCCCGGGGAACCGCCCGCCGCCCGGCGCGAGCGGCTCTACGACGTCACGCCGATCGACACGTGGGGCTCCGCCACCCCGCTCGGCGCGCACGACAACCGCGAACTGGCCGGGGACAAGCAGGAGAACGAGCTGGTCCTGGTGATCCGCGGCGAGCTGCTCAAGAAGTACCCGACCGCCGCCGTCTACGCGCACCGGGCGCGCTGGGAACCCGACAACCGGCACCCGGACCCGCACCGGGAACGCGTCCCGGTCGAGCTCGCCGACGAGAACCACCCGACGTCCGAAGAAATCAAGCTGCCGCTGTACGAGGCGAAGGTGGAGCCGGACATCTACCTGCTCGGCTTCGACCTCACCGCGGAGAAGGCGAAGGGGAACTTCAAGACCGGTGATGCGGGCTGGTTCTTCGTGCTCAAGGAAAGGCCCGGCGACCCCCGCTTCGGCGTCGACGACGGCGCGCCCACCCGCGTCGAGGTCTGGAACGACCTGTCCTGGGGTGACGTCGACCCGGGCGGCAGGCACGGTTTCGTCGTGCTCGACCAGGACACCGCCGAGGTCCCGCTGCTGGACTTCGACGACCCCGCCGGCGACGAGGAGAAGGAGGCCCAGCACGCCGAGGACGTGGCCCTGCCGCGCTGGTACGCGGGGCTGAGCTCGGCGGACCTCGCCTACCTGCTGTTCCAGGCCCCGGTCCTGATGGCCGTCCACGCACAGGAGATGCTGCTCGATGACCCCGCTCACTGACGACTACCCGGTGCTGCTCGGCCCGGTCCGGCTGGAGACCCGGTTCACCGAGACCGACCTGCTGGTCCGGGTGTTCCCCGACGAGTGGGCGATCGACAAGTTCGAACCGGACCCGACCGAGGCCGAAGCCGGTGCGCTGAAGGCGTACTGGACGGCGTTCTGGCGGGCCGGTGGCCGGCCCGCCGGCGAGCAGGCCGCCTGGCAGGAGCTGGTCGCGCGGGTGCCGGCGGGCCGGGCGGGCTGGCTGCTGCAGCAGTACAAGCCCGCGAACCCCGCCGACAAGCCGTCGGCCGCCGACGCGAAGACCGCGGTGCTGGTGATCGTCAGCGAGCAGGTGCTGTCCGCGAACGACCGGCAGCCGACGATCACCTACTGGACCGCGGTCTGGCGGGCGCACGGCGACCGCGGCAAGCTCCGCGACGCCGACATCGCGCTGCTCGCCGCGGTCGGCGCGAGCCGGGCGCCGGCCATCCGCGCCCGGCCACCGTCCGGTGTGGACGGTGCACCGGCCGACCCCGGCAACGACGTCGTGCTGGCGTTCCAGGTGCTGCCCCGGCCGCCGCGGGTCGCGGCGCGGTCGTGGACCCAGGCGGCGAAGGCCCGGCTGCTGCCCGACCGGTTCGTCGCGTACGGGTTCGTCGGCGGCGCCCAGGTGTTCTCCGTGTCCGGCGCGGCGATCCCGGCGGAGCTGACCGTGAGCCCCGATCCCGGCCTGCCGCCGGAAGAGCAGCTCAAGGTGAACGAACAGACCGGCGAGCTGCGGGTCCCGGACGGCCTGCGGTGGCTGACCGACTTCGGGCGCGCGGTCGACGTCGGCATGGGCCTGCGCATCCCCCGGGCCGGCTTCGGGGCCAAGCTCGACCGCCTGGTGGTGCTCGGGCTGCGTGCGCAGGCGGCGCCGGAGCAGACCGCCGCCGACCTCGCCGACCTGCTGGGCCGCCAGTTGCGGAGCCCGGCCGGGTTCGCCCTGCTGCCGCAGGGAACGCCGACCAACAACACCGGAGCGGCCCCAGCCGGGCAGGACGCCGGGGAGGAGGCCGAGGCGGCCCGGCGCGCCACCGCCGCGCGGCCCGCGGCCGCCGCACCGGCGGACTGGACGGCCAAGACCGACGGCCAGTGGTTCGCCGAACTGCTCGGCCTCGACCCCGCGAGCCTCACCGGGGTACCGAACGCCGACCACACCGACCAGCGGGACGCGCGGGCCGCCAACACCGCGCTCTGGCCCGCGACCTGGGGCAACTACCTGCGGACGACGTTGTCGCCGATCGCGTCGCCGGGGTCGCCGCCACCGCCGCCGATCCTGAGCGAGGCGACGATAGCCAGAACCCGCGAGTTCTTCCTGCGGCACGTGTCCGGGCGTGGGCCCGTCCCGGCGGTCAAGATCGGCCGTCAGCCCTACGGGATCCTGCCCACCACGGCGTTCTCGCGGATGACCTGGCCGGACTCCGCCACCGCCGCCCACCGGCGCGGCCTGCACCGGCTGCTCGGCGCGGCCGCGGCCGACTGGCAGACGGCCGCCGGCAAGGTCACCCACCTCGGCGGCGACCACGACGACGCCCACCAGGCCCTGCTCGACATCCTCGCGCTGCACCCGACGACGGCCGAGTACCACCAGCGGTACGCCCAGAGCGTCGAGGACATCTTCAACCGGGAAAACCTGGGCGCCGCCGGCGAAACCGTGATGAGCGCGCTGGACCGGCTGCGGATGGCGGAACCGATCCGCGCCCTGCTGACCCGGCTCGGCCACGCGGACCCGCCGGGGCCCGACCCGGACCTGATCCGCCGCCTCTTCGCCGGCACCCAGTACCCGCTGCTCGCGCCGCTGGTCGACGACCGCCCGCTGTCGGAGACCGACCCGGTGCGCGACTACACCCCACCGCCGCAGGCGCGCAACTACCTGCGCTGGCTGGCCGACCACGCGGGCCGGGACCTCGACACGATCCGGCTGGAGCTCGGTTTCACCGAGGACCGCCCGCCCGCCGCCCTGCTGTACCTGTACCTGCGCCACGCCGTCCTGCTCGGCTGGGTGGAGGCGGGACGGCGGCTCGCCATGGCGACGCCGGGCGCGGCCGTGCCGTCGGCCGCGGACCCGTTGTTCGTCCACATCAGAACGCGGCGCGAGCAGGAAACCGCGGACCCGCCGAGCGAAAGCCGGTACCGCCAGCTGTACGCGCCGGCCCCGCTCATCACCGGGGACCCGGCCCGGCTGCTGGCCGACTTCCTGCCGGACGTCCTCGGCGAGCACGCCGCGACCGCCGAACTGGCCGAACAGGTCGAGGCGATCGGGCTGCTCGCGAACCTGCCCACCGCCCGGCTGGAACGGGTGTTCGCCGAACACCTCGACTGCGCCGGCTACCGGCTGGACGCGTGGCGGCTCGGCCTGGCCAACGAGCGGCTCGCCGAACTGCGCTACGGCCCGGACCTCACCGCCGCGCCGAAGCGCGGAGTCCACCTCGGAGCGTACGGCTGGCTGGAACACCTCGAGCCGCGCAAACCGCTCGGGCACAAGGACGTCCCCGCCGACCTGGTGCCGGTGTTCGGGGCCGCCACCCTGCCGCACGATCCGGGCAACGGCGGGTACGTCCACACGCCCTCGCCGGCCCAGGCCAGGACGGCGGCGGTGCTGCGGGCCGGCTACGTCGCCAACGCCGGCCGCACCGACCCCGGCTCGTTCGCGGTGAACCTGAGCTCCGAGCGGGTCCGGATGGCGCTCGCCCTGCTGGACGGGCTGCGCCAGGGCCAGTCGCTCAGCGCGCTGCTGGGCTACCGGTTCGAACGCGGCCTCCACGAGGGCCACCCCGGCGTCGAACTCGACAAGTACCTCCAGCCGTTGCGTGCCGCGTTCCCGCTGCGCGCGGGAAAGCTCTCCGGCGAGATCACCTCCGCCGACGACGTCAAGCTGGTCGAGGCGCGCAACGTCGTGGACGGGCTGGCCCTCGTGCGGCGCGCGACCCGCGAGAACCACCCGACCTACCCCTTCGGGTCGGACCTGCTGCCCACCAAGGGGGTGACCGACGACGAGAAGCAGGCGATGAACGACGAGGTGCGGCGCCTGCTGAACCTCCACGACGCGCTCGCCGACCTCGCCGTCGCCGAGGGCGCGCACCAGGCGCTGCTGGGCAACGCCGAGCGTGCCGCGGCGACGCTGGACGCCTACGCCAAGGAAGGTTTCCCACCGCCGCCCGCGGTGATCGACACCCCGCGCAGCGGGATCACCCTGACCCACCGGCTCGGCCTGCAGTTCACACCCGGGCTGGACCCGGACCACGGCGCGCTGCTCGGGCACAACGGCCCGCGGGCGCAGGCGGAACCCGCGGTCAACGACTGGCTGCCCGCCGTCCTGCCGCCGGCGTCGGACGTCGCGGCCCGGGTCGACTGGACCGACCCGGTCACCGGGAAGGCCCGCAGCCGGGTCGTCACCCAGCAGGACACCGGCCTCCAGCCGATCGACCTGCTGCAGGCCCTGCGCACACCGGGGGAGGGGGAGCTCGCCGAGCTGGACGACCGGATCGCCGGCGTCGTCTTCGGGGCCGAACAGCCGCGCCCGGACGTCCTGCTGAAGATCCGCTACACCCAGCGGGTGCCGGGCAAGACCACCTTCTTCGAGCTGTCCCCGCTCGTCGCCACCTTGCGCTCGCTGCTGACGACGTCCCGGCCGCTGCGGCCGAGCGACCTCGTGCCCGCGGCCGGCGCCGCGCCGGCCGACCGGACCGCCGACCAGGCCGTGTCGCTGCCGCGGGAACGCCCGGACGCGGTCCGCGCGTCGCTGGACCGGCTCGGCCAGGCCGTCAGCGGCTACCTCGGCGACCTGAGCCCGCTGTACCCCGCCGACCCCGGGCTGCCGCACCGCGCCGAACTGCTCGGCGGGATCGACACCTTCCTCGTCCGGTACGCCGAGCTGGCCGGGACAGCCGCGCGCTTCGGCATCGTCCGCAGCGGGTGGGGCGAGCTGATGCTCTGGCGCCGCAGCGTGTTCACCGACGTGCTGGCCGCGGTCGCCGAGACGGCCGCGCGGATGGGCAAGTCCCTGGCCGACGCGGACGCGCTGATCGCGCAGTACGACAAGCTGCCACCGTCCACTTCGGACGATGCCCGGTTCCGCCTGCTGCAGCAGGCGGAACGGCTGCTCACCACGAAACCGACGAGCCCCCGCCCGGCGAAGCCCGCTCAGCTGCGCACGATCGTCGGGAACCGGCGCCGGGACTTCGACCAGCGGCTGCAGGGCCTGCAGCGGGAGGCCAAGACGACGAAGACGACGTTGAGCGGGCTGCTGGCCGAGGTGTCGGCGCTGCTCCCGCTGACCGGCTTCGACGCGACCGGCCTGGACCTGACGCCGTTCGGCGACCGCGTGGTGACGTTCGGCCGGGACCTGCTGACCCGGGCGCAGGCGCTGCGGGCGGAGGTCGCGAGCCGGCTCACCGCGGCGGACGAGGCGCTCGTCGGCCTCGGCAAGGCGGTGACCGGCCCCGACCGGGTGCAGGCGGCCCTCGACACGCTCGAGGCGTTGCTGGGCGAGGACGTGCTCGCCGTGCCGGAGTTCACCCCGCCGCCGCAGCTGGCCCAGGACTGGCACGACGCCCGCGGCGACAGCGACCAGCTGGTCGGCCACCTCACGAAGGCACCGTCCAACCGCGACTTCCCGGTCGACGACTGGCTGCACGGCATCGCGCGGGTGCGGGAGAAGCCGCGCCTGTGGGAGAAGACCGTCCTGCTCAGCGACGCGCTGCTCGGGACCGGTGGCCTGCTCGGAACCGGGTTGCTCGGCTGGGCCGAGCCTGCCCTGGTGCCCATCCAGCTGCCGTACCACCGCGGTGACCACTGGCTGGGCATGGAGTTCGCGCCCGGCACCGAGATCACCGAGGACAAGGTGCTGTTCACCGCGCACTACGCGAAGGAACCGGTCCTGGGCGGCACCACGCACTGCGGGCTGCTGCTGGACGAATGGACCGAGGTGATTCCGGCGGCCACGGAGACCACCGGGATCGCGGTGCACTTCGACCGCCCCGACTCCGAACCGCCCCAGGCGATGCTGCTGGTCACGCCGCCGGCGAGGACCGGCCACTGGGACACCGGCGACCTGGTCGCCGCGATCACGGAGACCTTCGAGGCGGCCAAGGCACGGGCCGTCGAACCGGAACACCTCGACGACACCGCGTACGCGCAGCTGCTGCCGGCGACCGTGCTGTCGGCGACCCAGCAGCCGGTCACCGTCAGCACCGATCTCGCCGTCGCGAACCTGCGCTGGAAGGCCGCCCATGAGTGACCCGATCCGCCTCGGCTTCCCGAGTGCGCTCGACCACCGCGAGCACCCCGCGGTCGGCCTGTGGAACCGGCTGGAAGGCCGTCCGCGCACCACCGACTTCGGCCGGGCACTGCGGTCGGAGGTCCGCGACCCACTGTGGCTGCTGACCCGGCAGTGGCAGCTCGGCGAGTTCCGCGGCGCCGACGCGGGTTCCCCGGTCACCATGACCTACAGCGTCGACGCGGCACCGCCCAGCCGCTTCCGGTCCGAAGGCGGCCCGGTCGAGGACGTGCCGCCGGGCCGGCCGCTGGAGGCGGTCGCCGAGCGGCGGCGACTGCCCTTCGCCTTCGGCACGGACCCGATCTCGTTCGACCTCCGGCTGGCCATCGGCCACCGCTGGCTGAAGCTGATCACCGGATCGTCGATCCTCGGCGCTCTCCAGGGGTTCCGCCGGCAGTACGTCAAGCTGTACCCGATCGCCCTGCCCGATCCGGCGGCCGACGCCGACACGCCGCGCGTCGCGCACCCCGGGGTGTGGGCGACGATGCAGGCCATTTCCGGCCGGCGGATGGACGGCTACCTGCTCTACCGGCACATCAAGGACGGCGGGCACGCTTCCGACGGCATCGACGACCTGCTGCACCTGCACTACCCCGAGCTCGACCGGCTGGGCGGCAAGCTGGTCGCGTGGTTCGAAGCGCTGATCGACCAGCCCGCCGGCGACGCGACCTGGGATCCCCAGCGGCTCGAACACCGGTTTTCGGTCGCCGCGCGGACGCCCGGCGGCGGCGAGAAGGTCCTGGCCGCGCGCGAGTACCCGGGCGGTGTGCTGGATTGGCACGCGTTCTCGATCGACCCCGAAGCCCCGCTCGGCGGAACCGCGGCGAGCCCCGGACCGGTGCACCGGACGGTTTTCCCGGCACCGGTCCGCTATTCCGGGATGCCGTTGCCGAGGTGGTGGGCCCTGGAGGACGGGCGCACCAACTTCGCCGCGGTCTCCCCGGACAGCACCGACCTCGCCCGGCTGGTCTTCCTCGAGTTCGCGCTCGTCTACAGCAACGACTGGTTCCAGCTGCCCTGCGACCTGCCCGCCGGCACTCTCGCCACCATCCGCGGCCTGGCGGTGACCGACGTCTTCGGGGAGAAGCTGTGGATCACCCCCGCCGGCACCGGCGACGACCAGGACTGGCAGCGCTGGTCGATGTTCACCCTCGACACCATCGACAGCACACTCGCCGGGGACACCCCGGTCGCGGCGGACACCAGCCTGCTCCTGCCGCCGAGCGTGCCGAAGGTCGCCGGAGGCCCCGCGCTCGAGGAAGTGCTGTTCATCCGGGACGAGATGGCGAACATGGTGTGGGGGATCGAGCAGACCGTCCGCCTGCCCACCGGCGAGCCCCGCCGCGGCAGCGAGGTCGCCGCCGAGATCCTGGCCCACCGGCTGCGCCTGAACCCGCCGGTGCCACCCGAAGGCCCGCGGGCCGCGGTCGCGTACGAGGCGATGACGTCCGTGCCCGAGAACTGGATCCCGTTCATCCCGGCACACACCGAGGGCGGCCACCGCGGCATCCGGCTGCAGCGGGCCGCCATGCCCGGCGTCGTCGACGGCCTGCCGGTGCCCGCGCGCACCGCGTTGCTGCGCGAAGGGTTCGACGACAAGCAGCAGTACTTCGTCAACGAGGAGGAGGTACCCCAGGCGGGCACCCGCCTTTCCGCCGCCTACAACCGCACCCGCTGGACCGACGGCCGCGTCGTCGTCTGGCTCTCCGCCCAGCGCGGCGCCGGACGTGGCGAGGGTTCGAGCGGCCTGGCCTTCGACATCCTCGTCGACACCGGGAAACCCTGACCGCCGAAACCGCCGATCAGACGGTTTCCCCGGTGGTTCGAGTACTCGGCCGGCCCGGCTGGTGCAGCTCGGCTTGCCGCGACGGGTCCCAGCAGGCGCGCAGCCAGCGCGTCCGGCCATCCGGGTGATAGGAATGGCCGGTGACCGAACCGAACCTGATCGAAGCCGCCGCGGCCGAGGCCGTCACGCTGACCAGCGAGCTCATCCGCATCGACACGACCAACACCGGCGATCCCGACACGCTGGTCGGCGAGCGGGCGGCGGCCGAGTACGTCGCGGAGAAGCTGACCGACGCCGGCTACGAGATCACCTACGTCGAGTCGGGTGGGAAGAACCGGCACAACGTGATCGTCCGGCTCGAGGGCGCCGACCGGTCCCGGGGCGGGCTGCTCATCCACGGCCACCTCGACGCCGTGCCCGCCGACCCGTCGGAGTGGTCGGTGCACCCCCTCTCGGGGGCGGTGCAGGACGACTACGTCTGGGGGCGCGGCGCGGTCGACATGAAGGACATGTGCGGGATGGCGCTCGCGCTGGCCCGGCACTACAAGCTGAACAACGTCGTCCCGCCGCGTGACCTGGTCTTCGCCTTCCTCGCCGACGAGGAGGCCGGCGGCAAGTACGGTGCCCAGTGGCTGGTCGAGAACCGGCCGGAGCTGTTCGAGGGCGTCACCGAAGCGATCAGCGAGGTCGGCGGCTTCTCCATCACGCTCAAGGACGACGTCCGCGCGTACCTCATCGAGACGGCCGAAAAGGGCATCCGCTGGATGAAGCTGCGCGTGCGCGGCACCGCCGGGCACGGTTCGATGATCCACCGCGACAACGCCGTCACCAAGCTTTCCGAGGCCGTCGCGAAGCTCGGCAACCACCGGTTCCCGCTGGTGCTCACCGACTCCGTGAAGGAGTTCCTCGCCGGCGTCACCGAGATCACCGGGTGGGACTTCCCGGAGGACGACCTGGAGGGCTCGGTCGCCAAGCTGGGCAACATCTCCCGGATGATCGGCGCGACCCTGCGCGACACGGCCAACCCGACCATGCTCACCGCCGGGTACAAGTCGAACGTCATCCCGTCGGTCGCCGAGGCCGCCGTCGACTGCCGCATCCTGCCGGGCCGGCTCGAGGCCTTCGACCGCGAGCTCGACGAGCTGCTCGGCCCGGACATCGAGAAGGAGTGGATGGAGCTGCCGCCGGTCGAGACGACGTTCGACGGCGCGCTCGTGGACGCGATGACCGCCGCGGTGCTGGCCGAGGACCCGGGCGCGAAGACGCTGCCGTACATGCTGTCCGGCGGCACCGACGCGAAGTCGTTCCAGGAGCTCGGCATCCGCAACTTCGGCTTCGCGCCGCTCAAGCTGCCCGCGGACCTCGACTTCTCGGCGCTGTTCCACGGCGTCGACGAGCGGGTCCCGGTCGAAGCGCTGAAGTTCGGCACCCGCGTGCTGGACCGGTTCCTGCGCACGTCCTGATGACCGCGTTCGCGCTCGCCGACGGCACGTCCCTGCAGGTGGTGCGCAGGGGCGACCCGGCCGCGCCGGTGACGGTCGTGTTCGTCCACGGCTACGCGCTCGACCAGCGCAGCTGGGGCCGGATCGCGCCGCTGGTGCCGGACGCGGCCGACGGGCCGGTGGCCGTGCTGACCTACGACCAGCGCGGCCACGGCGGATCCGGGCGGGCGCGGCGCGGGACGGCGACGATGGCCCGGCTCGGCGACGACCTGGCCGAGCTGCTCGAACGCGAGGTGCCCGAGGGCCGCGTGGTGCTGGTCGGGCACGACATGGGCGGCCTGGCGATCATGTCGCTGTCCCAGCGGCACCCGGAGCTGTTCGCGGCGCGGGTGTCGGGCCTGGTGCTGCTGGCGACGTCGTCGGGGACGCTGGCCACCGAGGTGTCGGCGGCCTGGCCGAACGCACTGGGGAAACTGGCCGGCGACCTCGAAGCGGTCCTCGGCTCGAAGCTCTTCGGGGTCGTGCGCGAGCACACCAGCCGGGCGGTCAGCGCGGGCCTGCGCTGGTGGCTCTTCGGCGACGACCCGGACCCGGACCTGGTCGAGCTGACGGTGAAGATGATCCGCGGCAACTGGCCGCACACCGTCTCGCTGTTCCGCCCGGCCCTGGACGCGTACGCGCGCGACGCGGCGTTGGCCCGGGTCAGCGGCCTGCCGGTGACGGCGATCGTGGGGGAGCGGGACCGGATCGTGCGCGCGTCCGACGTCGAACAGTGGGCAGGCGGCCTGGACAACGGGACCGCCGTGGTGCTGCCCGGCGTCGGGCACGTCGTGCCGCTGGAAGCCGCGGCGCAGGTGCTGCCGCGGGTCGTCGCCCTGGTCAACGCGAGTTACCGACAAGACGAGACTTCTTGACAACTTCTCTTTTCGGCTGCATCCTGGGCGCATGTTCTCCGTCGCGGTGATCGAAGACGCGGCAGCGGCCGAGGTGTCGCTGGACCCCGTGCGTGCCCGGCTGCTGGCCGAGCTGGTCGAACCGGCGTCGGCGACCATGCTCGCCGCGCGGGTGGGGCTGCCCCGGCAGAAGGTCAACTACCACCTGCGGACGCTGGAGAGCCACGGCCTGGTCGAGCTGGTCGAAGAGCGGCGCAAGGGCAACGTCACCGAGCGGATGATGCGGGCGACGGCGGCGTCGTACGTCATCTCGCCGGCGGCGCTGGCCGCGGTGCAGCCGGATCCGGCCGCGGCGCCCGACCGGCTCTCGGCCCGGTGGTTGCTCGCGGTGGCCGGGCGGCTCGTGCGGGACGTCGGCGTGCTCATCACCGGTGCCGCGAAGGCCAAGCAGCGCGTCGCGACCTTCGCGCTCGACGGCGAGGTCCGGTTCGCCTCCGCGGCCGACCGGGCCGCCTTCGCCGAGGAGCTCGCGACCGCCGTCACCACGCTGGTCGCCAAGTACCACGACGAAAGCGCCGAAAACGGCCGCCCGCACCGGGTGGTCGTCGCCGTCCACCCGAGTGTCCCGGAGGAGTCCGACCGTGGGGTATGAGTTCGAGCTGACCGACACCGCCGAGGTCGACGCGACACCGGAACAGGTGTGGGCGGCCATCGCCACCGGGCCCGGCATCGACTCGTGGTTCATGGGCCGCAACGAGGTCGACGGCGGCACCGGCGGCGTGGTTCGCGGCGCCTTCGGCGAGTACCGGCCGGAGCACCGGATCCGGGACTGGGCGCCGCTCGAGAAAATCAGCTACGGCGAGGAGCCGGCACCGGACGGGCGGAAGATCGCCTACGAGTTCCTCGTCGAGGGCCGGAGCGGTGGCAGCTCGGTGGTCCGGTGCGTCACCAGCGGCTTCCTTCCCGGTGACGACTGGGAGGACGAGTTCGAGGCGATGGTCGCGGGCGGCGAGCTGTTCTTCCGCACGCTGGTCGAGTACCTGACGCACTTCGCGGGGCGCACGGCGGTGCCGGTCACGGTGTTCGGGCCGCCGGTGGGGGACTGGGACGAGGCGTGGACGCGGCTCGGCGCGGCCCTCGGCCTGTCCGCGCGTCCCGCCGAGGGCGACCGGGTCCGGATCGAGCCCGGCGGGCTGGAAGGTGTCGTCTTCGCGGTGAACGGCCAGACCGTCGGCGTGCGGACCGCGGACGCGATGTTCCGGTTCCTGCGCGGCTTCCACGGCGCGATGGTCGTGTGCCACAACGTCTTCGCCCCCGGCGCGGACGCCGAGACCGAAGAGAAGACCTGGAGCGAGTGGCTGAACCGCGTGTTCGGTTGACAGTCGAGCGGTATGCATCGACTATCGATACATGCCTCGCTTCCTCGTGTTCGCCCTCCAGGCCGCCGTGGTCTTCGCGTTCCTCGCCGGCCTGTATGCGCAGATCGTCGTCATCCCGACGACCGCGGCCGACCAGGTGGAGATGTTCCCGCCCTACGCGCCGATCCGGGTGCCATTGGTGACCGCCGCGATCCTGTTCGTCGCCTGCGGGCAGGTCGCGCTCGTCGGCCTGGGCCTGCTGCTGCGCCGGGCTGGCCGGGGGACGGTCTTCGAGCCGTCCGCGCTGACCTGGGCGAACGTCGTGGTGGGCGCCACCGCGGCGGCGACCGTCGTCACCGCCGCGGTGTTCGGCTACGTCACGCTCTCCGACATCCCGTCGCCGACCGACGGCATGGACGTGATCGGCCTCTGGCTCGGCACCGCCGCCGCGGTCGTGGCGGGGACGGTCGCCGTGCTGCTCCTCTTCGCCGGACGGCACCTGCTGATCAAGGCGATCGGCCTGCGTACCGAACTGGACGGCGTCGTGTGAACGCGGGCTAGGTCGGCAGTGCGCCAGGCAGGCTTTCCGCCGTCTTCTTGCGGCGCAGCCAGACCCGGCGCGTGCCGTCGGCGTAAAGCCGCACGGTGCGCAGTTCCCAGCCCGCGAACTCCGCGTGGATGGAGAGCTGGATCGCCGCCGCACGCCGGGACACGCCCGGGGGGAGGTGCAGGCGGCGATACTCCCAATCCCCTTCGACCACCGCCTCGCTGACCGTCGTCATGGCTGGATCACCTGGGTCCCTTCTCCGGTGGCCGAGCCGACGATCACCCGGCCGCTCTTCTCGTCCACCCCGACCGAGTCCGGCTGGCGCACGGTGGGGAACCGGTACTTCTCGACGGGTTCGCCGCCGCGGACGTCGAACCCGACCACTTCGTTGCGTTCCGTGAGCGTCACCCAGGCCAGGCTCCGCCGCGCGTCGTAAGCGATCCCGTATGCCCCACCGGGCACCGGATAACGCTGCCGCATGATGAGCGGCGAAGCCGAGAACGCGATCAGCGCGCCCGCTCGCGCGTCCGTCACCAGCACGCGCCCGTACGAGTCCGCCACGGCGTTCGCCGCGCCGTCGCCCGCCCGCAGGCCCTCGTCGACCTTTCCGGCCACGACGTCGACCGAGAACACCGCCGTCCGCAGCCGGTCCAGCACCACCACACCGTCCCCGGTGTCCAGCACGTCGTCGGCGCTGTAGAGCTGCCCGGCGATCGTCCGCGCCTGCCCCGCGGGCGGCAGCACCTGGATGTCCTTCCCCGCCCCCATCGCGACCAGCCGATCGGCGCCGTAGGCCAGGCTCGCCGCCGGCTGCCCGCCCGTCTTCGTCTCGGTGAGCTTCCGGTCCGGCAACGTCAGCTGCTGCACCACACCCCGGTCCGGCTCCGCGATCTCCACCCGCCCCGGCGTCACGGTCAACCGCGAAACCTTGCCGTATAACGACATATTCACCGGGGCTGACGCGAGCGCGTTCAGGTCGAAGAGCCGCAACGACGGCGGCTCGGAAACCGCGACGACGAGGGTCGAGGTCTTTTCGTCGACGGCGACGGCCGACACCGAGCCGTTCGCGAGCACCTGACCAGCGGGTTTCACGGTCACCGCGGGGGAGACGGCCGGGCGTGCGGCGACCGGGTTCGCGACGATCTGCAGCTCGTCGCCGCCCGTCTTGACCGACGAACAGCCCGAGAGCACCAGGACGCCGGCGAGCGGGATCGCGATCCACGACACGGCGGCGAACCGACGCACGTTCTGGCCTCCAGGTGTCCCTCGGCGGGCGGTCTTCACCAGCATGCTCCTTGATCCCCGTGCCGTCACGTGCGTGTCACCGAACAGACACCTGCCGCTCATCGCGGCCAGCGTTCGGGGTAGCCGACCTCGATCGCGCTGACGTCGTCGAGCGCCGACCGGATGGCGGGCGGCAGGGTGATCTCCTCGGCGGTCAGCGACCCGGTGAGCTGGCCGGTGTCCCGCGCGCCGACGACCGGGGCGACGACACCGGGCCGGTCGCGGACCCAGGCCAGGGCGACCGCGAGCGGTGACGTCCCCAGCCCGTCGGCCGCGGTCGCCACCGCCTGCACGATCCGGGCGGCCCGGTCGGTGCGGTGGTGCTCGACGTAGCCGGCGTAGGCGCTGTTCGCCCCGCGCGAGTCGGCGGGGGTGCCGGTGCGGTACTTGCCGGTCAGCACGCCGCGGCCGAGCGGCGCCCAGGGCAGCAGCCCGATGCCGTGGTGCCCGGCGGCGGGTACCACCTCGCGGTCCACGCCGCGCTCGAGCAGTGAGTACTCGACCTGGGTGGAGACGATCGGCGCGAGCGCGGCGGCACCGGCGGCGGCCGTCGCCAGCTGCCAGCCCGCGTAGTTGGAGACGCCGACGTAGCGGACCTTGCCGCTGGTCACGGCGTACTCGAGGGCGGACAGCGTCTCGGCGAGCGGCACGCAGTCGTCCCACGCGTGCAGCTGCCACAGGTCGATGTGGTCGGTGCCCAGCCGCTTGAGCGAGCCGTCGAGCGCGGTGAGCAGCGCGCCGCGCGAGGCGCCACCGCCGAAGGGGCCGTCGGTGCGGCGGGCGACCGCCTTCGTCGCGAGGACGACGTCGTCGCGGGGCACCAGGTCGCCGAGCAGCGAGCCGAGCACCCGCTCGCTCTCGCCCTCGCCGTAGATGTCGGCCGTGTCCACCAGGGTGCCGCCGGCGTCGACGAAGGCGACCAGCTGGCTGGCCGCTTCCTCCGCGTCGGTGTCGCCACCCCAGGTCATGGTGCCGAGCGCCATCCGCGAAACGCGGAGTCCCGAGCGGCCGAGCAGTCGCTTTTCCACGACCGCCGAGCCTAGTGGGCGTCCCCCGCCGGAGGAGACCAAGGTGAGTCGTGTCGCGATCAAGGCCCCCGTTAGGGTTCGGCCCCGTGCGACTCGGACTCAATCTCGGCTACTGGGGAGCGGGGAACGACCCCGCGAACCTGGCCCTGGCGAAACAGGCGGAGGACCTGGGGTACGCGGTCGTGTGGGCCGCGGAGGCCTACGGCTCGGACGCGGTCACCGTGCTGTCGTGGATCGCCGCGCGGACGTCGCGGATCGACGTCGGCGCCGCCGTGCTGCAGATCCCGGCCCGGACCCCGGCGATGACCGCGATGACGGCCGCGACCCTCGACACGCTGTCGGGCGGCCGGTTCCGGCTCGGCCTCGGCGTGTCCGGCCCGCAGGTGTCGGAGGGCTGGCACGGCGTGCGCTTCGCCTCGCCACTGGGCCGGACCCGGGAGTACGCGCAGATCGTGCGGGCGGCGCTGCGCCGGGAGCGTGTGCGGTTCGAGGGTGAACACTTCACGCTGCCGCTGCCGGACGGCCCCGGCAAGGCGCTGCGGCTGGCCGTCCGCCCGGCCCGCAAGCACATCCCGCTCTACCTGGCCGCCATCGGCCCGAAGAACCTGGAGCTGACCGGGGAGCTCGCCGACGGCTGGCTGCCGGTGTTCTTCTCGCCGTCGCACGCGGGGGAGCAGCTGGCGCGGATCCGGGCCGGCGCCGAACGGGCCGGCCGCTCGACGGACGGCTTCGACGTCGCCCCGTCGGTGCCGCTCGTGCCCGGTGACGACTGGCGGGCCTGCGCGGACGCCGTCCGCGGCTACGCGGCCCTCTACCTGGGCGGGATGGGGAGCAAAGAGGAGAACTTCTACAACCGGCTGGCGTGCCGGATGGGTTTCGCGGCCGAGGCCGCCGAAGTGCAAGAGAAATACCTGGCCGGCGACCGGGCGGGGGCGATGGCGGCGGTGCCGCCGGAGTTCCTGGACGCGACGTCGCTGCTGGGCCCGAAGGAACGGATCGCGGAGAAGATGACCGAATTCGCCGAAGCCGGCGTGACGACCCTGTCAGTGTCGCCGTACACGCCGGAGCCGGCCCAGGCCCTGCGTACCGCCGTCGAGGCGCTCGAGCTGGCGGGGGTGGCGTGACGTGGGCTGGTTCGAAGCACTGGTCCTGGGCCTGGTCCAGGGCCTGACGGAGTTCCTGCCGATCTCGTCGAGCGCGCACCTGCGGATCGTCGCGGCGCTGGCGGGCTGGGACGACCCGGGTGCGGCGTTCACCGCGGTCACCCAGATCGGCACCGAGCTGGCGGTGATCATCTACTTCGGCCCGAAGATCGGGAAGATCCTGCAGGGCTGGTTCTTCTCGCTGTACAAGCCGGAGTGGCGCCGTCACCCGGACGCCCGGCTGGGCTGGCTGATCATCATCGGGTCGCTGCCGATCGTGGTGCTCGGGCTGCTGCTGCAGGACCAGATCGACAGCGCGTTCCGCGACCTGCGGATCACCGCGAGCGTGCTCATCGTGTTCGGCCTGATCCTGCTGCTCGCCGACCGGATCGGGAAGCAGGAGCGCACGCTGGACGACCTGACCGTGCCGCACGGGCTCGGCTTCGGCTTCGCGCAGGCACTGGCCCTGATCCCCGGCGTGTCCCGCTCGGGCGGGACGACCAGCGCGGGCCTGCTGCTGGGGTACACGCGGGCGGAGGCGGCGGAGTACTCGTTCCTGCTGGCGCTGCCGGCGGTGTTCGGCTCGGGGGTGTACAAGCTCAAGGACATCGGCGCGGGTGGCGCGCCGGCCCAGTGGGGCCCGACGATCCTGGCCACGCTGGTCGCCTTCGGCGTCGGGTACGCCGTGATCGCCTGGCTGATGGCCTACATCAAGAAGCACAGCTTCGTGCCGTTCGTGGTGTACCGGCTCGTCCTCGGCGTGCTGCTGTTCGTGCTGATCTTCACCGGTGCCCTGGACCCGAACGCCGGGCCGGTCGGGCACTGATCCGCCCGCGTGGGGACCGCTCGATCGGTCCCCACGTAGGGTGGGCCCCGTGAGTACGGTCATTCTGCTGAGGCACGGCAAGTCGACGGCCAACGGCTCCGGCGTCCTGGCCGGGCGGTCCCCGAAGGTCAACCTCGACGACACCGGCCGCGCCCAGGCGGACAAGCTCGTCGAGCGGCTCGACGGCGTGCCGCTGGCCGGGCTCGTCGTGTCCCCCATGCTGCGGTGCAAGCAGACGGTCGGCCCGCTGGCCGCCGCGCGCGGCCTCGAGAAGGTCGTCGAGCCCGGGCTGTCCGAAGTGGACTACGGGGACTGGACGGGCAAGGAACTCAGGCACCTGGCGAAGGAACCGCTCTGGCGGGTCGTGCAGGCACACGCCTCGGCGGCGGTGTTCCCCGGCGGTGAAGGGCTCGCGGCGATGCAGGCGCGGTCGGTGGCCGCTGTCCGCGCCCACGACCGGCGGATCACGGCCGAGCACGGCGACCACGCCGTCTGGCTGCTGTGCAGCCACGGCGACGTGATCAAGTCCATCCTGGCCGACGCGCTCGGCCAGCACCTCGACGCCTTCCAGCGGATCGTCGTCGACCCGGCGTCGATCTCGGTCGTGCGCTACACCGAGACGCGGCCGTTCGTCATGCGGGTCAACGACCACGGCGGCGACCTCGGCGGCATCGTCCCGCCAGAACCGAAGCCGAAGCGCGGCAAGAAGACCGCCGGGACCAGCGACGCCGTCGTCGGCGGTACCACCGGACGGTGACGCCGGCCACCTCCGTAAAGCGCTGACATCGGCACCGGGCGAACCCGTAGGGTGGCGGGACCGAGTGTTCCCCCGACCAGGAGTTTGCCCGATGATTTCGCCGGACAACCCGTTCGCCGCACCCAGCGAGCTGCCCTACGCCCTGCCACCCTTCGACCGGATTTCCGACGAGCACTACCGGCCCGCGTTCGAAGCGGGACTGGCCGAGCACGTCGCGGAGATCGAGCGGATCGCGACGCAGGACGCCGAGCCGACGTTCGACAACACCATCGTGGCCCTCGAGCGCGCCGGCGAGCTGCTGGGCCGGGTGGCGAGCGTGTTCTACAACCTGTCCGGTTCGAACAGCACCGACGAGATCCAGGCCATCCAGGCGGAGTTCGCGCCGAAGCTGGCCGCCCACCACGACGCCATCCACCTCGACCCCCGGCTGTTCGCCCGGATCGACGCCCTCCACGTGCGCCGCGGCGAGCTCGGGCTCGACGAGGAGTCGCTGCGGCTGCTGGAACGGCGGCACACCGACTTCAGCCGGGCCGGCGCCGCGCTCGGCGAGGCCGAGCAAGCCCGCCTGCGCGAGCTGAACGAACAGCTCTCCACGCTGCAGACGAAATTCCAGCAGAACCTGCTCAAGGACACCAACGAGCTGGCCGTCGTCATCGCCGACCGCGCCGAGCTCGACGGCTTCGGCGACGGTGCGATCGCCACCGCGGCCGAAGCCGCCTCCGCCCGGGGCGAGGACGGCAAGTACGTGCTCACCCTGACCCTGCCGACCAGCCAGGCGTCGCCGCTGGAAACGCTGCGGAACCGCGAGGTCCGCGAGCGGATCCACACCGCGTCGATGGCGCGGGGCAACCGCGGCAACTCGTGCGACAACAACGTCGTCGCGGCCGAGATCGTGCGCCTGCGCGCGGAACGGGCCGCGCTGCTCGGCTACCCGAACCACGCGGCGTACGTCATCGCGGACGAGACGGCGAAAACCGCCGAAGCCGCCGCCGGGCTGCTGGAGCGCCTGGCGCCCGCCGCCGTCGCCAACGCCCGTGCCGAAGCCGCCGAACTCCAGCAGCTGCTGGAAGCCGACGTGCCGGGCGCGAAGCTGCGGCCGTCCGACTGGGCGTACTACGCCGCGCAGGTCCGCCGCGAACGCTTCGACGTCGACACCGAGGCACTGCGCCCGTACTTCGAAGCCGATCGCGTGTACGCCGACGGCGTCTTCTTCGCCGCGACGAAGCTGTACGGCCTGACGTTCACCGAGCGGCACGACCTGCCGAAGTACCACCCGGAGGTCCGGACCTTCGAGGTCTTCGACGCCGACGGCACCCCGCTCGGCCTGTTCCTGCTCGACCTCTACACCCGCGACTCCAAGCGCGGCGGCGCCTGGATGAACACGTTCGTCGACCAGTCCGATCTGCTCGGTCGCAAGACGGTCGTGGTCAACGTGCTCAACGTGAACAAGCCGCCGGCGGGGGAGCCGACCCTGCTCACCTTCGACGAGGTCGTCACCGCGTTCCACGAGTTCGGCCACGCCCTCCACGCGCTGGTCTCGGCGGTCCGCTACCCGACCTTCTCCGGCACCAACGTGCCCCGCGACTTCGTCGAATACCCCTCGCAGGTCAACGAGATGTGGATGCTGTGGCCGGAAGTGCTGGCCCACTACGCCAAACACCACGAGACCGGTGAAGCACTGCCCGCGGAGCAGGTCGAGAAGCTCCTCGCCGCCCAGCAGTACGGGCAAGGCTTCGCCACCACCGAATACCTCGCGGCCTCCCTGCTCGACCAGGCCTGGCACGGCCTCGGCGTCGACGACCAGGTGGGGGAGGTGCAGCGGTTCGAGGCGGAAGCACTCGTCAAAGCCGGCGTAGCCGTCGAGGCGATCCCGCCGCGCTACCGCACGACCTACTTCGCCCACATCTTCAGCGGCGGCTACAGCGCCGGGTACTACTCCTACATCTGGAGCGAAGTCCTCGACGCCGACACCGTCCAATGGTTCCGGGAGAGCGGCGGCCTGACCCGCGAGAACGGCGACCACTTCCGCCGCACCCTCCTCGGCCGGGGCGGCAGCATCGACCCCATGGACGCCTTCCGAGCATTCCGCGGCCGCGACCCCGAGATCGAACCCCTCCTCGACCGCCGCGGCCTCACCGGAGTCTGACCCTCTACTGTATAACGACCTATACCCCGGGGCGATTTTCAAGAAAATCGCCCCGGGGTAGTCAGGCCATGCACAAAACCCGCACAGACGCGGGGAGTCAGGCCGTCGCGGCCGCGGCTCGCTCGCCGGTGACGATGTGGTCGATGAAACCGTAGGAAAGTGCTTCGTCGGCGTCGAACCAGCGGTCCCGGTCGGCGTCGGCGGTGATGCGGTCGACGCTCTGGCCGGTCTGCCGCGCGGTGATCTCGGCGATCCGGCGCTTCATCTTCCCGAAGACCTCGGCCTGGATGGCGATGTCGGTGGCGGCGCCGCTGATCCCGGCCGACGGCTGGTGCATGACGATCCGCGTGTTCGGCAGCAGGTAGCGCTTTCCGGGGGTGCCCGAGGAGAGCAGGAACTGGCCCATGGACGCGACGAACCCGAGGCCCCACGTGGAGACGTCCGGCTTGACCAGCTGCATGGTGTCGTAGATGGCCAGCCCGGCGGTCACCGAGCCGCCGGGGGAGTTGATGTAGAAGGTGATGTCCTTCGCCGGGTCGTCGGCGGCGAGCAGGAGCAGCTGGGCGATGATCCGGTTGGCCACCTCGTCGTTGACCTCGGAGCCGAGGAAGACGATGCGGTCGCGGAGAAGCTGTTGGTAGACCGAGTCTTCTGGCGACTGGCCGGGTGCGTGCATTTCGGGTACGGCGAGAAGGGTCATGGCCCGACGGTAGGGCCGCGGCCGCGGTGCGGGGCGCGGGTTTCGCTGTGAGCGTGCGGGGTTCGCTCCGGGCGATCACCCGTCGGCCTCTTTCAGGCGCGAAACGGGGCCGCCATCAGCACGTGATGGCGGCCCCGTTTTCGTGGGTGTGGCTCAGATGAGGCCGAGCTTCTGCACGGTGTCGCGCTCTTCGACGAGCTCGGCGACGGAGGCGTCGATGCGGGCGCGGGAGAAGTCGTCGATCTCGAGGCCCTGGACGATCTTGTACTGGCCGTTCTCGGCGGTGACCGGGAAGGACGAGATGAGGCCCTCGGGGACGCCGTAGGAGCCGTCGGAGACGACCGCCGCGGAGGTCCAGTCGCCGGCCGGGGTGCCGTTGACCCAGGTGTGGACGTGGTCGATGGCGGCGGAGGCGGCCGAGGCGGCGGAGGAGAGTCCGCGGGCTTCGATGATGGCCGCGCCGCGCTTGGCGACGGTGGGGATGAAGTCGTTCTCGAGCCACGCCTGGTCGAGGTCGACGCTCTTGCCGCCGACCTCGGCGTGCTGGACCGAGGGGTACTGCGTGGCGGAGTGGTTGCCCCAGATGGCGAGCTTCTTGAGCTCGGTCACCGGGACGCCGAGCTTCTTGGAGAGCTGGGCGAGGGCGCGGTTGTGGTCGAGGCGGGTCATCGCGGTGAAGCGGTCGGCGGGCACGTCGGGGGCGTGCGAGCGGGCGATGAGGGCGTTGGTGTTGGCCGGGTTGCCGACCACGAGGACCTTGATGTCGTCGGCGGCGCCGGCGTTGATGGCTTCGCCCTGGGGCTTGAAGATGCCGCCGTTGGCTTCGAGGAGGTCGCCGCGCTCCATGCCCTTGCTGCGGGGGCGGGCGCCGACGAGGAGGGCGATGTTGGTGCCTTCGAAGGCCTGCTTGGGGTCGTCGAAGATGTCGGTGCCTGCCAGGAGCGGGAATGCGCCGTCCTCGAGCTCCATGGCGGTGCCCTCGGCCGCCTTGACCGCTTGCGGGATCTCGAGGAGCCGCAGCTTCACCGGGACGTCCTGGCCGAGGAGCTGACCGGACGCGATGCGGAAGAGCAGCGCGTAGCCGATCTGGCCGGCGGCGCCGGTGACGGTCACGTTGACAGGGGCTTGGGTCATTGCGGTACTCCAGCTTGAGACGACTTTGGCTAGTGCCTTGGAGCCTATCCCTCCTGGGCGTCGCTGTTCGGGTGCGTCCGGTCACGCTCGTGAGTGGTGTCGGTGACGTTGGCGGCGAGCCGGTGGAGGAGGCCGGCGAGCTGGGCGATCTCGGTTTCGGTGAGGCCTTTCCGCATGCGCTGGTCGTGGGCGATGGCGGCTTCGGCGAGGCGGTGGAACAGCTTTTCGCCGTGGTCGGTGAGTTCGACGAGGTGGACGCGCCGGTTTCCGGGGTCGCGGCGGCGGGTGACGAGGCCGGCGGTTTCCATGCCGTTGAGGTGGTGGGTGAGGGTGGCGCCTTGGATGCCGACGGCGTCGGCGAGTTCGCGCTGGTTGGCGGCGGGTCTGGTCTTGAGGGAGATGAGGATCTGCCAGATCGGCTGGGAGCCGCCCGCGGCGGCGAGTGCCTGGTCGAAGGCGCGGCCGGCGGTTTTGGCGGTGCGGGCGAGGACGACGCCGATGGGGGCGGTGACGGGTGCTGGCACGCCGTTGACCGTACCGTAGATGCCGAGGAGTCTAAGCGTTTGACATCTAACGGTTAGACTTCTAACGTTCATAGCATCGAAGGAAGGGGAATGCGATGAGCACCGAAGAGCAGGTCCGCGAGTTCGGCCGGGTCTGGGCCGCCGCCGAGGAGCGTGGTGACACCGAGGTCTTGGCCGGCCTGGCTGCCGACGGCTTCCGCCTGGTCGGGCCGCTCGGCTTCGTCCTGGACCGTGACCAGTGGCTGGCGCGCTACGGCGACGGCGGGCTGGTCACCGAGAAGCTGGACTGGGCCGGGGTCGAAGTCCGCGACTTCGGCGGCACGGCGATCGCGATCGGCGTGCACGAGCAGGTCGCGACGCACCAGGGGAACCCGGTGAACGGCCGGTTCCGCGCCACGCACGTGCTGGTCCGCGACGACGGTCGCTGGCGGCTGGCGAGCATGCACCTCAGCCCGATCGGCGGCCCGCCGTCGTTCGCCCGCGCAGCGCACGGGGAGGAGTGATGAGTGTCGAACTGAACCACACGATCGTGTGTGTCACCGATCGGGAGAAGTCGGCGGAGTTCCTGGCCGGGATCCTCGGCCTGCGGGCCGGGCCGGTCACCGGGCCGTTCGTGCCGGTCGCGCTGGCGAACGGCGTGACGCTGGACTACCTGCGGGTGGACCGCGTGACGAGCCAGCACTACGCGTTCCTGGTGGGCGACGACGACTTCGACGCCGCGCTGGCGCGGATCCAGGCGGCCGGGATCACGTACTGGGCGGACCCGTTTCACGAGCGGCCGGGCGACGTCAACACCGTGAACGGCGGCCGCGGGGTGTACTTCGAGGACCCCGACGGTCACAACATGGAACTGCTCACCCGGGCCTGAGGGGACGGGCTCGGACGCCGGGACCGCAACCCCGTGCCGGGTTCCGGCTCTCCGGCCGGTGATCGGCCGAGCCGGACGTCGCGCGGGTGATCGTGCCGATCACCGGGTGGACCGGGGGCGCGAAATCGTTTTCCCCGAGTATTCATTCACGTTCATCGGGAATCAGTTGCGCAGATTTGTCGAAACGTGAGCAATGCTGTGTGACAGTCCGGATGCGCGGCGTTGCTCCGTTCAGCGGGGTTTGCTTCCATGATCCTTCCGCTACCATGGTCCGGCCCCGGTCCCCAATTCGGATGTATTGGGAAGGATTCCGATGCTGTCTGCGGTCGTTGCTGCCGTAATGGCGCTGTCCTCTGTGGTCACCCCGCATTCGTGGAACACTCCTCCGCCGCCCGACAAAATCGTGATCGACGTCGCGACCGTCAACGGCACCGGCTGCCCGCCGAACTCGGCCGCTGTGTCGGTCTCGCAGGACAACACGGCATTCACTGTAACTTACAGCACGTACACGGCTCTGATCGGCGTCGGGGCCGGGCCGCTGGACGCCAGGAAGAACTGCCAGATCGGCCTGCGGGTGCACGTGCCGCAGGGGTTCACCTACGGAATCGCGCAGGCCGACTACCGCGGATTCGCGCACCTTGAACGCGGCGCGACCGGCCTGGAAAGAGCGAACTACTATTTCCAGGGTAATTCCCCGACGGCTTACGTCCAGCACCCGCTGGCCGGGCCGCTGGACGATGACTGGCATTTCACCGATTCCACGGAGGTCGGGGCAATCGCGTTCAAGCCGTGTGGTGAGGAACGCAACCTGAACATCAACACGGAATTGCGTGCGGCGGCCGGGACGTCGGATCCGAAGAAGACGACGAGCTACGTCACGATGGACTCGACCGACGGCAGCATCACCACCACGTACCACTTCGCGTGGCTGACCTGCCCGTGATCGGGTGAGGCAACCGGGGCGGCGCGGTCTTCCACCGCGCCGCCCTGTGGTCATGGCCGGGCCGGTGCCCGGGGATCGGTGGCCTGGACCCCGAAGACGCGGCCGAGGGAGACGAGGGCTTCGTCCAGGTGGCTGAGGCTGGAGAGGACGGCCCGGGTTTCGGCCGCCTCGACGCGGTCGGAAACCGGGGTGCCGTCGTCGCGCACGAGCGTGCCGGGGTCCGCGCCGCCGGGGGCGTCGAGGGCTTTGCGCAGGACGTCGATGTTGCGCAGCAGCCGTCCGGTGAACAGGCGCAGGCGGTCGGCGTCGGCTCCGGCGAGCTGGCCGGGCTGGGCGCGGGCGGCGACGTGGCGGGCCCGGAAGGCGATGGTTTCCAGGGTGGTGAGCACGTGCCAGCCGTAGTCGCGGCGGGCACTGCGGAGGTTGACCGGGTGGGTCAGCGGTTCGACCGTGGTGCGGACCTGTTCAACGCCGCGGTCGAGGTCGCGGGAGAGCTCGATGATGTTGACGTTCTCCTCGCCGGCGAGGAGGCCGCGGGTGTGTTCGAGGAACTCTTCCAGGTCGTCGAGCACTTCGCCGATGTCGTCGAGCATGACCGCGCGGGTGCGGACCGGGACGATGACGACGGCGGCGAGGATGCCCGCGGCCGCGCCGACCGCGGTTTCCGCGACGCGGATCCAGAGCACTTCGAGGCTGAACGTGCCGAGCAGGCTGTAGAGCAGGCCGAGCATGCTGGTGACGAAGAAGGCCATCGCCACCTGGGAGACGCGGGCGGTGTAGACCATGCCGAAGACGCACACCAGGATGAGCGCGAGCGTCGCCGCGGTGTCGCCGCCGACCAGCAGCGCGAGCAGGACGCCGCCGACGATGCCGATCAGGGTGCCGCCGAGGCGGCGGACGCCCTTGACGAAGGTGGCTCCGGCGCTGGAGGCGCCGATGAACACGACGAACACCGTCAGAACGGCCCAGTACCAGCGCTGGTGGGAGACGAGTTCGCCGCCGAGCACGGCGAGCCCACCGCCGACGACGGCCTGGATGGCGCTGCGGGTCCGGTTGTCGTAGGCGAACCTGGGCGCCGGCTCGTCGTCGTCATCGGTGTCGAGCGGGTCCGCTGTGGACTCCGGGGCGGCGGCGCGCTGGGCGCGGTCGTCGGCCAGCGCGAGCTCGGCCAGTGCCTTGCGGACGCCGTCGCCGGGTGCGGCGTGGGAGTCGATGCGGCTGCCTTCGACGAGCATCCGGCTGTATTCGCCGGTCTGGCTGATCAGCGGCAGCTCGCGCGGGTCGCGTTCCATGAGGGCGCGGAAGCGGGCGAGCCGGGCGATGAGGTCGTCGCGGACCTCGGTGGCGAGCTCGTCGGAGCAGGTGCGCTGGACGGTGATGGCGAGCCACTGCACGGCCAGCTCGACCTCGATCGCGCGGCGCCGCAGGCGGTCGGCGGCGCGGGCGTCGACGACGTCGGGGGCGGCGTCCTCGATGAGCAGGACGCACTCGTGGAGCCGGTTGATCGCGCTGCGCAGCTGCTTGCGGGTGCGTTCGCTGCCGTTGACCGCCAGGTAGGCCTCGGTGGCGCGCACGACCGCGCCGAGGCGGGCGCGGAAGGCCCGGCGGACCCGCAGGAACTCCGCTGCGGCGTTGCGCCGGAGCAGGAGGAACCGGACGACGGCGTTGGCGAGGACGCCGACGGCGAGGGCCAGCAGCAGCTGCGGGACCTGCTTGACGTGGGCCTGCAGGAACATCGGGAAGAAGAACAGGAAGAAGGCGATCGAGCCGAGCGCGGTGCCGCGGGTGCCGAAGCGCTGGGCGTAGACGGCGACGAAGATCAGCAGGACGAACACGACGCTGTCGAGCGGCGGCAGGCCGGAGCCGAGGCTGGCGACGGTGATCGACGCGGCTCCGGTGAGGAAGGCCAGGCCGAGGGTGACGGCCTGGGCGCCCGGGGTGGGGTCGTTGACGGTGAAAGCCGTCATCATCGCGGCGATGGCCCCGACGAGGATGACGGTCAGCGGCAGGTGCGCGGGCAGCAGGGCGGCCACGGCGACGACGATGCCGAGCACGGCGGAGCCGGCCAGGCGCAGCCGGACCAGGCCGGGGTCGGCCGCCGTGAGCCGGTCGAGGGCGGCGGTGCGGAAGTCGTTCATCGGGCGAGCAGCTCCCACTGGGCGAGGGTGGCGCGCCGGCCGCGGGTGGCGGTGACGCGCAGCCGGTAGCGGGCGTGCGCGGCCGGGGTGTCGAGGACGAACGGGCGGGTCTGGCGGCGCCAGCGGAACAGCTCGCCGGAGCGTTCGTCCAGCGTGGTCCAGGCGGCGCCGTCGTCGGAGCCTTCGAGGACCCACGCGGCCGGGTCGCCGCGGCGGGCGCCGGAGGTGAGCGTGTACATCGTGACTTCGCGGGGTTCGCCGGTGACCGTGAACTCGATCGACGGCGTGGCGGTGCGGAAGGTGACTTCGGTGCGGGTGGTGTCGTCGAAGAGCGCCCCGGTGCTGGTGCCGTCCGAGCTGGTCGCGGTGCCGGTGAGGTCGGTGACCGGGTCCGGGTGCTCGGCGGGCGGTGGCGGGCTGCCCCAGCCGGCCGGTTCGGTGGCGAGGTCGAAGACGAGCGAGGCGCCGCCGGCCAGGGTGGCGTGGGCGATGGTCGTGGCGTCGTGCGGCTCGCCGTCGACGGTGAGCCCGCGGACGTAGACGGTTTCGGTGGTGTTGCCCGGCGCGTGGACGACGAGCTTCTTGCCGCCGCCGAGGTGCACGGTCGCCTTTTCGAACAGCGGTGAGCCGATGGCGTAGCGCGGGCTGCCGACGGCCAGGGGGTAGAAGCCGAGGGCGCTGAAGACGTACCAGGCGGACATCTCGCCGTTGTCCTCGTCGCCGGGGTAGCCCTGGCCGATCTCACTGCCCAGGTAGAGCCGCCGCAGGACCTCCCGGACGACGGCTTGCGCCTTCGCGGGCGCGCCGGCGAGGTTGAAGACGTACGGGATGTGGTGCGAGGGCTGGTTGGAGTGGCCGTACTGGCCCATGCGGACGTCGCGGGCTTCGGTCATCTCGTGGATCAGGCCGCCGTACGCGCCGGGACGGCGTCCGGTCTCCGGGGTGGCGAAGAAGGTGTCGAGCTTGGCTTCGAGGCCGGCGGTGCCGCCGTGCAGGGCCGCGAGGCCGGGGCCGTCGTGGGGCGCGGTGAAGGCGGTGTTCCAGGCGTTGGTCTCGACGAAGTCGCCGCCCCACGCGGCCGGGTCGTAGCCCTCGGGGGCGAACCGGCGGCGGCCGTCGCGGTGGCGGCCCTGGAAGAACCCGATCTCCGGGTCGAAGTGGTGGACGTAGTGCTTCGCGCGCTCCCGGAAGTAGGCGGCGTAGTCGGCGTACCTCCGGGCTCGCGGCCCGTCGCTCTCCCGCGACAGTGCCTCGGAGAGGTTGGCGAGGCCGAAGTCGTTGATGCAGCCTTCCAGCGCCCAGGAGAGTCCTTCGTGGACGGACACCGGCGTGAAGCCGAGGAAGATCGAGCGGTCGAGGCCCTTGCGGCCGACCGAGCGGTGCGGCGGCGTGACGGTGGCGTTCTTCAGCCCGGCGTCGTAGGCCGCCTCGACGTCGAAGTCGCGGACGCCCTTGAGGTAGGCGTCGGCGAAGGCGACGTCGGAGCTGGTGCCGGTCATCAGGTCGGCGTAGCCGGGCGAGGACCAGCGGGAGATCCAGCCGCCTTCGCGGTACTGCTGGACGAACCCGTCGATCATCCGGCCGCAGCGGTCGGGGGTGAGCAGCGCGTACGCGGGCCAGGTCGTGCGGTAGGTGTCCCAGAAGCCGTTGTTGACGTACAGCTCGCCGTCGACGACCTTGGCGCCGGTGCGCGTCCGGGTGCTCGGCCACCGCCGGCGCCGGACCGGGCTCGCGTGCCGGATGCCTTTCGGCGTGTTCTCGTGCGCGACGTTCGGGTACAGGAACAGCCGGTAGAGGTTGGAGTACAGCGTGGTCCGCTGGTCGTCGGTGGCGCCTTCGACCTCGACGCGGCCGAGCACGTCCTGCCAGAGTTCGCGGGCCCGCGTTTTCACGTCTTCGAACGTCGTCCCGGCCGGGATCTCCAGCTCGAGGTTGCGCTTGGCCTGCGCGAGGCTGATCAGCGACGTCGCGATCCGCAGCGTCACCTCGGGCCCGTCGAATTCGAAGTAGCCCGCGACGCGCCGCCAGGGCCGGCGGCGGACCTTCGTGCCGCGCGTGGCCGGGGCGTCGGTCTCGGCGTAGACGAACATGCGGCGCGCCCCCGCGGACAGGCGGCTGCGGACCCCCGTGTACCCGGTGATCACGCCGGTGTCGGGGTTCAGCCGGAGGCCGCCACGGTTGCCGACGTTGTCGAACAGCAGCCAGCCGTGCTTGTCGGGGAAGGTGAAGCGCATGATCGCGGCGTGGGACGTGGGCGCGAGGTCGGCGGTCATGCCGTTGGCGAACCGGACGCCGTAGTGGTAGGGCGAGTCGGTCTCGTCGTCGTGGGAGAAGGCCAGGGCGCGCTTGCGGCGGTCGGGTTCGACCGGGCCGGTGCCGGGCATGATGTGGAAGGTGTGCCGGTCGCCCATCCACGGGCTCGGCTGGTGGCTGAGCGCGAGTGCCTGCAGGGCCGGCCGGTTCCCGGCGTCGTTGTGGCGGTGGTAGGAGTAGATCCAGTTGGTGACGCCGGCGTCGGTGACCGGGGTCCAGAAGTTGAACCCGTGCGGCACCGCCGTGGCCGGGAAGTTGTTGCCCCGGGAAAACTCGCTGCTGGAGTGCGTGCCCCGGGTGGTCCGGACGACGTCGACGGGGTCCCGCGGCAGCTCGGTGCGTTCGGCGACGCGGACGTCGTCGATCCACCCGGTGATCTCCCCGGGTGACGCCGTGCGCAGCACGATCCGGCTGATCCGGCGCCCGGCGAACGCCCCCAGCGGGCGGCGGACGAGGTTCCACTGGTCCACCCAGAGCGTCTTGTCGTCGACCGGGTCGAACCCGGCGGAGGTGCCGTCGGCGAACTCGACGTCGAGGCTGACCCGGGTGGCGTGGTAGGCCGGGATCTCCCCGTCCGATTGCGGGAAGACCACATAGGACAGCTCGGTGCGCGGGGTGACGGGTGCGTCGAGTTCGAACAGGACGGCTTCGGGCCGCGCGTCGTAGCGCAGCGCCTTGGTCCCGGTGAAGCCGACGCCGGTCTTGGCCGTGGGGGAACGGTCCGGTCCGCTGCCGACGGACAGGGCGGGGTCCGCGGGCTGCGGGTCACCGGTTTCGAAGGAGGAGAAGAACACGGCGTCGGGCATGCCCACACCGTATCCGCCGAACGGCGCAGCCCGCCGATCACGAGCGGCCCCACGGAGGCGCTTCGCGCCGCAGTGCCGATTCAACGCACCCAATGTGGCGTTCGGTGCGTTGGACGCACCGAACGCCACATTGGGGCGCTTGAGGAGCCCCGTTCGAAAGCCGGACTAGATCTTCGCGCACTGCCCGGCGGCGGGGCCGCGGACAGTGTTCGGCAGGTCGTAGTCCGTCGGTGCCGGCGAGTTCAGCGCGCACGCCAGCGGGCCGCCCACCGTGCTCGAGGTGAGCACCGGCCCGTGGTTGCCGGTCAGCGCGACCGGGCCGCCCACCTGGGTCAGCTCGATCGACACCGGCCCGGTCGCCCCGGTGATCGCCACCGGGCCGTCCACCTTCGTGCGGTTGAGCACCACCTGGCCGGCGCCCGTGGCCGCCAGCGGGCCCTTGATCTCACCGCCGCGGACCACCAGCGACGCGCCGCCGGACACCGTCACCGGGCCCGACACCGTCGCGTCCTGCAGGCACACCGTGCCGGACGTCACCGACAGCGGCCCGGAAGACGCGCCCGTGATCGTCTTCGTGCAGGCCGCGTCCGGCTTGCCCAGCAGCTCGAACTCGGCCAGCTGCGCCGGTGCGCCGGTGCTGGTCGAGGTGACCTCGAGCCGGTAGTAGGCGTAGTGCGCCGGGTTGGCCACCTTGAACGCGCGGGTCTGCTGCCGCCAGCTGAACGCCTGGTTCGCCTGCTGGTCGGCCACCGCCCAGGTCTTGCCGTCGTAGGAGCCCTTCAGCGTCCAGCTCTTCGGGTCGCCCGCACCGGTCTGGGACGTCAGCGTGTAGTGCGTGACGGCCTCGTCGGTCGAGTTCAGCTGGTACTGCAGAGCGCCGGTGACGGCGGCCTGGGTGCGCGAGGTGTTGTCGATCAGCGCCGCGGCGTTCGAACCGTCCGAAGTGGACAGCGTGCCCTTGCCGGGGCCGGTCTCGTCGTGCAGCGGTGCCGGTGCCGCGTCACCCGTGGTGATCGACTTCGGCGCGTCGTTCGGGCCGGTGCCCCACGACGACGGGTTCGGGCCCATGGCGAAGTCGATCGTCCCGCCGCGCGCGATCAGGTCCTGCGGCAGCGACGTCGAGGAGTACGCCTTGCCGTTGACCTTCACACCCTGGACGTAGACGTTCTTCGCGCTGTTCTTCGGCGCGTTGATCACCAGGTCCTTGCCGCCGGCCAGGTGGATGGTGGCCTTCTTGAACAGCGGCGACCCGATCGCGTAGTTCGGGCTGCCCATCTGCAGCGGGTAGAAGCCCAGCGCGCTGAAGATGTACCACGCGGACATCTCGCCGTTGTCCTCGTCGCCCGCGTAGCCCTGGCCGATCTCGCTGCCGTTGTACAGCCGCGACAGCGCCTCACGGACCTTCGCCTGCGTCTTCGAGGGCTGGCCGGCGTAGTCGTACATGTAGAGCAGGTGGTGCGCCGGCTGGTTGGAGTGGCCGTACTGGCCCATCCGCACGTCCCGCGCCTCCCGCATCTCGTGGATCACGCCCCCGTAGGAGCCGGGGAAGCCGGCGGTCTCCTGGTCGGCGAAGAACTGGTCCAGCTTGTCCGCCAGCCCGGCCTTGCCGCCGTAGAGGTTCGCCAGGCCCTGACCGTCCTGCGGCACGGTGAACGCCATGCCCCAGCCGTCGGTCTCGGTGTAGTCCCCGCCCCACACGCGCGGGTCGTACTGGTCCTTCGTCTTGGTGAACTTCCCGTTGGCGTCCTTGCCCTGGAAGAACCCGACGCTCGGGTCGAACAGGTTCACGTACTGCTGGGCACGGCTGGTGAAGTACTCGTAGTTCTCCTGGTACTCCGCCTTCCGCGGGTCGTTCGGCGCCGCTTCGTCGGCCAGCTTCTTCGACAGGTTCGCGATGCCGAAGTCGTTGACGTAGCCCTCGATCGCCCACGAGAAGCCCTCGCTGGCGGTGTTGGGCGTGTAGCCGAGGAAGATGCCCTGGTCCAGGCCCTTGCGGCCGACCGCCGAGTTCGGCGGCGTCACCGTGGCGTTCTTGATCGCCGCGTCGTAGGCCGACTTCACGTCGAAGTTGCGCACACCCTTGAGGTAGGCGTCGGCGAACGCGACGTCCGAGCTGGTGCCGGTCATCAGGTCCGCGTAGCCGGGGGAGGACCAGCGCGCGATCCAGCCGCCGTCGCGGTACTGCTGCACGAACCCGTCGACCATCTTCCCGGCCATGTCCGGCGTGAGCAGCGAGTACGCCGGCCACGTCGTGCGGTAGGTGTCCCAGAACCCGTTGTTGACGTACATCCGGCCATCGACGATCTTCGACCCGGTCTGGGTCGCGGTGTCGGCGCCCGCCTTCGGCGAGACCGGGCTCGCGTACTTGTACGCGGGCTTCTCGGGGGTGCCGGTGTTCTCGAACTGCGAATTCGGGTACAGGAACAGCCGGTACAGGTTCGAGTAGAGCGTCGTGAGCTGGTCCTTCGACGCGCCCTCGACCTCGATCACCTTCAGCTGGTCGTCCCACGCCCGCTGCGCGGCGTCGCGCACCGAGTCGAACGTCGCCGCCGGGGCGATCTCCTGCGCCAGGTTCTTCTTCGCCTGGTCCACGCTGATCAGCGACGTCGCGATCCGCATGTTCACCGTCTTGCCCGCGCCCGCGTCGAAGCGCAGGTAACCGGTGACGTTGTCACGGCCCTGCCCGGTGAGCTTGCCGCCCGCGGTCACCGGCTTGTCGAACGTCGCGTAGACGAACATCCGGCCCGCCCCGGCGTACACGCCGGTGTCGGTGTAGCCGGACAGCGTGCCGGTCGCGGTGTCGAGGGTCAGCCCGCCCGCGTTGGTGGCGTTGTCGAAGATCAGGCTGGAGTCGCTGCCCGGGAAGGAGAACCGGAACATCGCCGCGTGGTCGGTCGGAGCGATCTCGGTCTTGATCCCGTTCTGGAACTGCACGCCGTAGTAGTGCGCCCGCGCGGTCTCGTCGCTGTGCTTGAACGGCAGCGCCCGCGCGTCGCGGTTCGCGTCCGGCACACCGGCGGCCGCGGACGGCATCACCTGGAACACCTGCCGGTCGCCCATCCACGGGCTCGGCTCGTGGCTGACGCTGAACGCCTGCAGCTGCGGGAGGTTCTGCGCGTTGTTCTGGGTGCTGTAGTTGTACAGCCAGCGCGGCGAACCACCCTGGTCGGCACCCGCGTCGGTGACCGGGGTCCAGAAGTTGAACCCGTGCGGCACCGCCGTGGCCGGGAAGTTGTTGCCGCGCGAGAAGGTGCCGTTGGCCATCGTGCCCCGCGTGGTGATCACGTTGTCACTCGGGCGGAGGCTCGCCGGCGGCGTCGGCGTGGCCGAAACCTTGACGTCGTCGAGCCAGCCCTGCAGCGTGCCGGGGCCGTTCGGGTTGTCGTAGCCGACGAGGATCCGGTCGATCGTCTTGCCCTTCGCGACCTGCCCGATCGCCGAGCGCACCAGGTTCCACTGGTTGGCGTAGAGCACCTTCGACGCGCCCTGGCCCTCCGGCGTCAGGGGGAAGCCGTACTGGTCGGTCGCGCCGAGGTCACGCAGGTAGGTGCCGTCGGTGAAGGCCAGGTCGACCGCGACGTTCGTGCTCGGGTACTTCAGGTCGCCGGTGATGAACTGCGGCTGCACCTTGTACGACAGCTCGGTCGAGGCCACGACCGGGACGTTCACGTCGAAGATCTTGTTGTACGACCAGCCGTGCCCCGCCGCGGTCTGGCTGCCCGAGTAGCGGAACGCCTTGAGCCCGGTGAAGCCGGCGCGGTTCTTGTTCGTGTACCCGCTGGTCGGGCCGGAGTCGACGAAGCTGCGCATGTTCGGCAGCGGCGGCGGCGCGGGCTCGTCGTTGGCCAGGAGCAGCTCCGACAGCTGCAGGATCGGGCCGCCGTTGTTGCGCGTGACGTTCAGCCGGAAGTACTTGTACGCCGCGGTCGGCGCGGCCAGCTTGTAGTTGTTCGTCTGGAACCGCTCGGCGAACGACTGGCCGGTCTGCGTGTCCAGGTCGGTCCAGGAACTCGCGTCGTTCGAGCCCTGCAGCGTCCAGTCCTTCGGGTCGCGCTCGGCGAAGTCGTTGGCCGAGGAGATCGCGTAGTGCGTGATCGAGGTGGCTTCCGACAACGTGATCTGCGCCCACGCCGTCGGGTCCCACGACAGCCACTTCGTGTCCGTCGTGCCGTCGACGAGGTTCGACACGACCTCGCCACCCGAGGTGTTCTCGCTGCTCGCGCTGGTCTCGGTGACCTTGCCGCGGATGTCGCCCGGGATCGAGGTGCCGTTCGCGCCGTTCACGCCGGACGCGCGCGGCTTGCCCGCCGCGTCGGTGTCGACCGCGTCGGTCCACGTCGGCTGGACGTCACCCGCCTCGAAGGAGGAGGAGAAGTCGGGGGGAAGAGCGTCTTCGGCGGCGGCCGCCGAGGCCGCGGGAAGGGCGACCAGGCCGGCGGCGACCACGGCGGCGGTCACCAGGAAAGCGACCGGCGGTCTGGCGCTTCGGGGCATCGTTGCTCCAAGCTCTGGAGGGTGAACTGGGGACCGACGGACGGGGACCGGCGGCGCCCAGAGAGCGAAACGCGCGGGTGACATCGATGTCAAGGCCGGTCGGCAAACCTGGCCAGAACTGGACAACCGAGGGGAACTCGAAACCGATGAGACCAGTCCGGATCTTCACCGCACTGACCGCACTCCTGCTCGCCACCACCGGATTCGCCCCGGTCACGGCCACCGCCGCGACGGGTTCGGCCGTCCGGCCCGCCATCGCCTGCGGCGACCTGGCCCGCGGGTTCGCCCTGCCGGGCGCGGCCACGCACGTCACCTCGGCGGCGGTCGTCGAGGCCACCGGCACCGACCCCGAGTACTGCGGGGTGAAGGGCTACGTCGAGCCCGCCGTGCGGTTCGAGCTGCGGCTGCCCACCAAGACCTACGCCGGCCGCTACCTCCAGTACGGCTGCGGCGGCTTCTGCGGCCTGGTCAACCCACCCCAGTTCGCCGACTGCGGCCTGCCCCACGGCGGCGACGTCGCGGTCGCCGCCACCGACGACGGGCACGTCGGCAAGACCCCCGCCGTCGTCGACGACGGCAGCTGGGGCGCGCACGACCAAGCCGCCCGCGACGACCTGGAGTTCCGCGCGCCCCACGTCGTCTCGCGCGCCTCGAAGGCGATCATCCGGGCGTTCTACGGTGCCCCGCCGAAGAAGTCCTACTTCACCGGCTGCTCCGACGGCGGCCGCGAAGGCCTCCAGCTGGCCCAGCGCTACCCGGACGACTTCGACGGCGTCGTCGCCGGCGCCCCCGCGAACTACTGGTCACCGCTGCTGGAGTTCCAGGCCTGGCTCGCGCGGGTCGACACCGCCGCCGACGGCAGCCCGATCCTCACCGCGGCGAAGCTGCCCGCCCTGCACAACGCCGTCCTCGCCGCCTGCGACCGCCTCGACGGGCTCACCGACGGCCAGCTCGACGACCCGCGCGCCTGCCACTTCGACCCCGCGAGCCTGGCCTGCGCCGGCGCCGACACCCCGTCGTGCCTCACCCCGGTCCAGGTCGCGGCGACCCGCAGGATCTACTCGCCGCCCACCGACGGCCACGGCACGCTGCTCTACCCCGGCGGCGAACTGCCCGGCTCCGAGCTGTCCTGGGCCGGCTGGATCATCCCGACCCCCGAAACCGGCGGCGTCAGCTTCGCCCGCAGCCTCGCCGACAGCTACCTGCGCTACCTCGGCTACCCGATCGGCGCGCCGGCCTCGACCGTCGACACCTTCGCCTTCACCAAGCGCGAGTTCGACCGGCTCACCCCCGAAGGCGTCCGGTACAACGCGATGAGCCTCGACCTGTCGGCCTTCCAGCGGCGCGGCGGCAAGCTCGTGCTCTGGCACGGCTGGGCCGACGAGGCCATCCCGCCGGCCGGCACGCTCGACTACTACCAGCGGCTCACCCACGGCCACGGCCAGGACTGGGCGCGGCTGTTCATGGTCCCGTCGCTCTACCACTGCGGCGGCGGCACCACGCTCACCGAGTTCGACCCGCTGAAGGAACTGGTCGCCTGGGTGGAACGCGGCACCGCGCCCACGGTGGTCACCGCGACCGGCCGGGACGCCACCGGCCACGTCACCCGCACCCGGCCGGTGTTCCCGTACCCGCAGCGCGCGGTCTACGACGGCACCGGCAGCGTCGACGACGCGGCCAACTTCCGCCCCGCGCCGCCGATGGCGCCGGTCCGGGACGTCGTCCACTGGGCGGGCGATGGGCTGTACGCGATCCCGGGCCCGGTGGCGCCGTAAACACCTCACGCGGGTCCGGCGTCGCCGCTAAAGTCGCGATCATGACGACGCCGGACCCCGCCGACCGAGTACTCGCCCGCGCCTCCCTCGCCGAAGGCGACCCGACCGGGTGGTTCGAGCAGCTCTACACCGCCGCCGCCCGCGGTGAGGCCGAGGTGCCGTGGACGCGAGGCAAGCCGAACCCCGAGCTGGCCGCGTGGGCGCAGCGCCACCCCGGCGAAGGCCGCCGCGCCCTGCTCGTCGGCAGCGCCCTCGGCGACGACGCCGAACAGCTGGCCGCGGCCGGTTGGGCTGTGACGGCGTTCGACGTCGCCCCGACCGCCGTCGAGAGCGCCCGCGCCCGCTTCCCGGAGTCCGCGGTCGACTACGTGGTCGCCGACCTGCTGAACCCGCCGGGGGAGTGGCACCACGCGTTCGACCTGGTCGTGGAGATCATCAACATCCAGGCGATGCCCCGCGCCTTCCGCCCGGCGGCGATCGCCTCTCTGGCCGGATTCCTGGCGCCCGGCGGCACGGCGCTGGTCTCGGAGGTGGCGGAGGAGAACAACGAGCCCGAGCCGGGACCGCCGTGGCCGTTCAACCGCGCCGAAATCGAGTCCGTCGCCCAGGCCGGCGTCCGGCTGGTGAGCCTGGACACGATCCGCGACGGCGACCGCTACTGGGCCGAGTTCACACGCTAGCGAGAAACCGGGACAGCACACGGGTGCCGAAGTGCAGGCCCTCCACCGGCACCCGCTCGTCCACCCCGTGCGCCATCGCCCGGTACGGGAAGCCCTTCGGCAGCCACAGCGGCGCGAACCCGTAGTTTTCGATGCCCAGCTTCGCGAACGCCTTCGCGTCGGTGCCCCCGCCCAGGCAATAGGGCACGACGACCGCTTCGGGGTCCTCGGAACGCAAAGCGGCCGCCATCGCGGAGAACCACGGCGAATCCACCGGCGCCTGCACCGGCGGCTGGTTCGCCACGAACTCCCGTGTAACACCCTCGCCGAGCAACTCGTCCACCACCGCGAACAACGCGTCCTCGGTCCCCGGCAGCACGCGCACGTCGACCTGCGCCGAAGCCGTCGACGGGATCACGTTCACCTTGTACCCCGCGTCCAGCATCGTCGGCGTCGTGCTGTTGCGGACCGTCGGCACCACCAGCGCGCCCGCCGGCCCCAGCGCGGCCACCGTCGCGTCCACACCGTCCGAAGAGGACAGATCAACGGGAACGCCCAGCGCCGCGCCGGCGCGTTCCAGGAACGCGCGCACCGCCGGCGTCAGCGACACCGGCCAGCGGTGCGCGGCGATCCGGTGCACCGCACCCACCAGCCGGGTGACGGCGTTCTCGTCGTTCGGGCGCGAGCCGTGCCCGGCGCGGCCGCGGGCGGTCAGGCGCAGGTGCGCCGTCCCGCGCTCGGCCGTCCCGACCGGGTACAGGTGCACGTCACGGCCGTCGGCGGCCGGCACGTGGTAGGTGTAGCCGCCCGACTCGCTGATCGCCGCGACACAGCCCTCGAAGAGCGAAGGATGCTCGGCCACCAGCCAGTGCGCGCCCCAGTCGCCGCGGTCCTCCTCGTCGGCGACGAACGCCAGCACCAGCTCACGCCGCGGCCGCACCCCGCCGGCCAGGGCGGCCAGCACCATCGCCACGAAGTCCTTCATGTCGGTCGCGCCGCGGCCCCACAGGTACCCGTCGCGCACCTCGCCGGCGAACGGCGGCACCGACCAGTCCGCGGCGTCCGCCGGGACGACGTCGAGGTGCCCCTGCACCAGCAGCGCGGGCAGCGACGGATCGCTCCCCGGAACGCGCGCGATCACACTGGCCCGGCCAGGAGCGGCCTCAAGGATCTTCGACGGGATGCCCAGGCCGTCGAGGAACGCCGCCACGTACTCCGCGGCGGGCCGTTCGGGCTCGGCGTCCCCGCCGCCGCGGTTGGTGGTGTCGAACCGGATCAGGTCCGCGCAAAGCTGCACGACGTCAGCCATAGATGCCCTGCACCGCCCCCGCCGCGACCGCCGTGACGACCTTGAACGCCTTCATCGCCTCGGTCATGTTCACCGCGTCGAACCCGATGCGGCGCGTCCCGATCTGCTCCACCGTCGGGATCACCGCCGTGGCCTGCGCCAGGTGGCTCGCGTCGAACTCGACTTCCATCCGGTGGGCCCCAACGCGGCGCTCCTCGCGCCCGGCCCGCGCCATCGCGTCGGCCGCCGCCCCGGTCAGCAGCTCCGCCGTGCGCGACGGCGGCAGGCAGATCGCCGCATACCGGCTCACGCACTCCTTCACCTGGACCAGCTCCGACTCCGGAGCGTAGTCACGGGCGTCGTCGCACGTTTTGTCGTCACCCGAAACGAGCAGGACAGGGACTCCGTACTCCGCCGCGACGGCCGCGTTCAGGCGGCCCTCGCTAGCCGGGACGTCGTCCAGCCACACCCCGGTGATCTGGTTCTCCAGGTAGGTGTGCGAAAGCACCCCGTCGAACCCGGCGCCGGCGTGGTAGCCGAGGAACACCACACCGTCCACACCGGAATCGATGCCCTGCATCATCGACAGCGGCTTGTGCCGCCCGGTCAGCATCCGCGCCCGCGGGTCGAGGTCCTCCAGCAGCAGGTTCCGCTGCGACGAATGCGCCTCGTTGACCAGGACATCACCGGCTCCCGCCCCGAACAGCCCCGCCAGCACCGCGTTGACGTCGCCGGTGAATAGCCGCCGGAAGCGGTCCCACTGCGGCGAACCGGGCACGACGTCGTCGGTCCAGGTGACGCCGGTGGCGCCCTCCATGTCCGCCGAGATCAGGATGCGCATGCCGGGCACTCTAGCCAGCCCGCCCCCGCCCCGGGCGCGGAATCGCCGATCACGGTGCGTGACAAAATCCGATCGATAACGATCGGACACCTGCCGAGGCGGCAACATATTGCGCGGTTGTCCCGGTATGTGGTTACTTCTCGTCCTTGGGGAGGCTCACAGCGAGACGATGGGGTGGTTTTCGGTGCATTTCCAACGCAGGGTCGGGCGGCTCGGCCGCGTGGGCGCGGTGTTCGCCGCCGCGGCGCTGAGCGCGATCCCGCTCGCCGCGCCCGCCCACGCCCAGCAGGGCAAGGTGCTGCGCGTCGCGCTGACCACCGGCATCGACCACCTCAACCCGTTCACCGCGGGCCTGGCCGCTTCGACGCAGGTCGGCCGGTTCGTCTACGAGTTCCTCACCATCCCCTCGGCCGAGACCGCGCAGGCCTCGCCCGCGCTCGCCGAGTCGTGGACCCCGTCGGCCGACAAGCTCACCTGGACCTACAAGATCCGCTCGGGCGCCAAGTGGAGCGACGGGCAGCCGGTCACCGCCAAGGACCCCGCGTTCACGTTCAACCGGATGATGACCGACGAGAACGCCCGCACGGCCAACGGCAACTACGTCACCAACTTCGACACCGTCACCGCACCCGACGACACGACACTGGTCATCAAGACCAAGACCGTGCAGTCGGACATGAACCTGCTCGACGTGCCGATCGTGCCCGAGCACGTCTGGGCGCCGATCAAGGACCTCAACGACCCGAAGACCGACGACATCTCGGTCGTAGGCGTGAACGACGGCCCGTACCAGCTGACCGAGTACAAGCAGAACGAGTACGTCAAGTTCAAGGCCAACAAGAACTACTGGCGCGGCGCGCCGCAGGTCGACGAGCTGCAGCTGCTGGTGTTCAAGGACGCCGAAGCCGCCGTCAACGCCCTGCGCCAGGGCGAGGTCGACGCCGTCAACCGGCTCACCGCCACCCAGTTCAACGCGCTCAAGGGCCAGCCGAACATCGCCACCAACGCCGCCCCCAGCCGCCGCTACGACGAGATCAACCTCAACTTCGGCGTGCAGAACAGCGAAAACCAGCCGATCGGCGACGGCAACCCGGTGCTGAAGGACATCCGGCTGCGCAAGGCGATCATCCAGGCCATCGACAGGCAGGCCATCGTCGACCGCGTGGCCAGCGGCTTCGCGCAGCCCGGCGCCGGCATCGTCCCGCCGGTCTTCCGGAGCTACCACTGGGAGCCCGCCGCGAACGAGCAGGTCAAGTTCGACCTCGCGGCGGCCGGCACCGCCCTCGACCAGGCCGGCTACGCCAAGGGACCCGACGGCGTCCGCGTCGCCCCCGGCGGCGCGAAGCTCGAGCTGCGGCTGACCGGGCACGCGAACCGGCCCTACGACCAGCGCGTCGCGCAGTACGTTTCCGGCTGGCTCAAGGACATCGGCATCACCGTCAAGCAGGAGCTCGTCTCCGACGACGAGCTCAACGACCGCACCAACGCCGGCAAGTACGACCTCGCCATCTCCGGCTACGCCACCAACCCGGACCCGGACTCCGCGCTGCAGCTGCACGTCTGCGCGGCCCGGCCGAACGCCCAGGGCAAGGGCGCCACCACCGACACCTTCTTCTGCGACCCCGAGTTCGACAGCCTGCGTGCCCGGCAGCTCGCCGAGACCGACGACGCCAAGCGCGCCGAGATCGTCAAGCAGGCCCAGGCCCGCCTGGCGAGCCAGGCCGTCAACGTCGTGCTGGACTACCCGAACGCGCTCGAGGCCTACCGCTCCGACAAGTTCTCCGGCTTCACCAAGCAGCCGCAGCCCAACGGCGCGATCCTCGAGCAGTCCGGCTACTGGGGCGTCTACGGCGCCACCCCCGCCGGCAGCCAGGCCGCCGCGGACTCCGGCAGCGGCGGCACCGTCGTGTGGATCATCGTCGGCGCCGTCGTCGTGATCGTGCTCGTCGGCGGCGGCATCATGCTCAGCCGCCGGAACAAGACCTCGGAAGACCGCGAGTAACCATGACCGCCCCCGAACAAGCCGCGGTGCTCGTCGACGCGAGCGAGCACCGCGGCGGCACCGGCACGGCCCGGTTCGTCCTCAAGAAGGTCGTCGAAGCCGCCGTCAGCATCCTGCTGGTGATCGTGCTGTTCTTCTTCCTCTTCCGGCTGCTGCCCGGCGATCCCGTCGCGACCATGGTCCGCGAGCGGCCCACCGGCCCGAAACAGCTCGCCGAGCTGCGCGAGCAGATGGGCGTCGACAAGCCCGTGCTGGTGCAGTTCGGCCAGTACCTGTGGGGCCTGCTGCACGGCGACCTCGGCACCTCCTACCTGGTGCGCGGCCGCCCGGTCGCCGACATGATCGCCGAACGCCTCTGGCCGACCATCCTGCTCGTCGGCAGCGCGACCGTGCTCGCCGTCGTCCTCGGGCTCTGGCTCGGCACCCGCGCGGCCTGGCGCCGCGACAGCGCGTTCGACCGCACCCAGACCGGCATCGCCCTCACCCTGTGGTCGGTGCCGCAGTTCTGGCTCGGCCTGATCCTGCTCGTCGCGACCAACGGCCTGTTCCCCAGCCGCGGCATGCACTCCCCGGACGCCGCGCCCGACTTCTTCTCCCAGACCCTCGACGTGCTGCACCACCTGGTGCTGCCGTGCGTGACGCTGCTGGCGGTGTTCTACGCCCAGTACATGCTGATCATGCGCTCGTCGCTGCTGGGCGAGATGAACGCCGACTACCTCACCACCGCCCGCGCCAAGGGCCTGCGCGACGACCTCGTCCGCCGCCGCCACGCCGTGCCGAACGCCCTGCTGCCCACCACCACGCTGGTGTTCATGCAGTTCGGCATGGTCGTCTCCGGCGCGGTGTCGGTCGAAGCGGTGTTCAGCTGGCCCGGTCTCGGCCAGCTGACCTACGACGCCCTGCACGGCCCGGACCTGCCGGTGCTGCAAGGCGTCTTCGTCGTCCTCGCCGGCGCCGTCGTGCTGATGAACCTGCTCGCGGAACTGCTCTACCGCGTGCTCGACCCGAGGGTGCGCACCTCATGACCACCACCGGAACCCTCGAATCGCCGCGCGCGATCGCCTGGCGCCGCCGCGGCCGGGCCGTGGCCAGGACCTGGCGCGAGTTCGCCGCCCAGAAGGGCGCCCTCACCGGCGTGATCCTGCTCGCCGTCACCGTCGTCACGGCCCTGCTGCTGCCGCTGATCAGCGACGAAGGCGGGCTGGACGTCACCAAGGCCGACGGCGGCGCGCTCAACCCGCCCAGCGGCCGCTTCTGGCTCGGCACCGACATCGACGGGCGGTCCGTGCTGCTCATGACGCTGTGGGGCGCGCGGATCTCCCTGCTCGTCGGGTTCTCCGCCACCGTGCTGTCGGTCCTCATCGGCACCCTCATCGGGATCACCGCCGCCCACTTCGGCGGCTGGACGTCGGCGAGCCTGATGCGGTTCACCGACTTCTTCCTGGTGCTGCCCTCGCTGGTGCTCGCGATCGCGCTCTCGGCGGTGCTGCCGCACGGCGTCTTCACCGTCATCATCGCGATCGGCCTCACCGCGTGGCCCGGCACCGCCCGGCTGGTGCGCGCCCAGACGCTCACCATCGAAAGCCGCCCGTACATCGAACGGGCCCGCGCACTGGGCGGCGGGCACCTGCACGTCGTCGGCAAGCACGTCCTGCCCGGGGTGCTGCCGCTCGTGCTGGCCAACACCACCCTCGTCGTCGGCAACGCCGTCATCGCCGACGCCACCCTGGCCTTCCTCGGCGTCGGCAACCCGAACGCCGTGTCCTGGGGCACGATGCTGGAGACCGCCCTCAACAACGGCGCCGTCACCCGCGGCGCCTGGTGGAACCTGCTCCCGCCGGGCATCGCCATCGTGCTCGTCGTGCTCTGCTTCACCCTGGTCGGCCGGGGACTGGAGACCGTGCTCAACCCGAGGTTGAAGAAGTGACCGCGCTCCTGCAGCTGAAAGACCTCACCGTCACCTACACCACGGCGGGCGGTGACGTCCCGGCCGTGCGCGGCGTCGACCTCGTCCTCGACCCCGGTGGCACCCTCGGCGTCGCCGGCGAGTCCGGGTCGGGCAAGTCCACCGTCGCGATGAGCGTGCTGCGCCTGCTGCCGCGCACCGCGAAGATCGACGGCGAGATCCTCCTCGACGGCGAAGACGTCACCGCCATGAAGTGGGGACGCCTGCGCACGGTCCGCTGGGCCGAGGCGTCCGTGGTCTTCCAGGGCGCCATGCACGCGCTCAACCCGGTCCGCCGGATCGGCGAGCAGATCGCCGAACCGATCCGGCTGCACCCGGCCGCGGGCGAGGCGCTCACCGACGCCGAGGTCGGCGCCCGCGTCGCCGAACTGCTCACCCAGGTCGACCTGCCGCCGAGCCGCGCCGGCGCCTACCCCCACGAGCTGTCCGGCGGGCAGAAGCAGCGCGTCATGATCGCCATGGCCCTGGCCTGCTCACCCCGGCTCATCATCGCCGACGAACCGACCACCGCCCTCGACGTCATCGTCCAGGCCCAGGTCCTCGCCCTGCTCTCGCGGCTGGTCGCCGAGCAGCACATCGGGCTGATCATGATCAGCCACGACCTGTCCGTGCTCGCCGCCACCTGCGAACGCATCGCCGTGATGTACGACGGGAAGATCGTCGAAGAAGGCCCCAGTGCCGAGGTGATGGGCGCGCCCCGGCACGAGCACACCCGGGCACTGGCGGCGGCGTTCCCGACCGTCGGCGACCCGGTGTCGCGCTTCGCCCCGGCGACCAGCACGCCGCTGCCCCCCGAACCCGCGGACCGCGTCCCCGGCGGCGAGCCGCTGCTGGCCGCGGAGAACCTGCGCGTGTCCTTCCGCGACCGCACCGGCAAGCGCATCGACGCCGTCGCCGGCGTCGACCTCACGGTGTCCCGCGACGAGATCGTCGCCCTGGTCGGCCAGTCCGGCTCCGGCAAGACCACCCTCGCCCGCACCCTGCTCGGCCTGCAGAAACCCGACTCCGGCGTGGTCCGCTACGCCGGGAAACCCGTGCCGGCGGGCGGCGCCGGCCTCAAGGCCTACCGCCGCCAGGTGCAGCTGGTCCTGCAGGACCCGACCAGCGCGCTGAACCCGGCCCACACCGTGTACGAGGCCGTCGCCGAAGGCCCGCGGATCCACGGGCTCGCCGACGAGCGGGCCGTCGTCCACCGGGCCCTGGAGGCCGCCGAACTGCGGCCCGCCGAGAAGTACGCCGACCGCCTCCCGCACGAGCTCTCCGGCGGCCAGCGCCAGCGCGTCGTCATCGCCGGGGCACTGGCCCTCGAACCGTCGGTGGTGGTGGCCGACGAGCCGGTGGCGTCCCTCGACGCGTCCGTCCGCGGCGAGATCCTCGCGCTGCTGCTGCGGCTGCGCCGCGAACTCGGCCTCGCCGGGCTGGTGATCACCCACGACCTCGGCCTGGCCTGGAACATCGCCGACCGCGTCGCCGTGATGTACCGGGGCGAGCTCGTCGAAACCGGGACGGTGGAACAGGTCCTGCTCGACCCGCACCACGAGTACACCAAGTCCCTGCTCGCCGCGCTGCCCGGCGGCACCGCCCAGCGCCGCACCGTCGGGACCTGATCCGCGGCGCCTCCGGTGTCTTGAACGACTCGTTCAGGACACCGGAGGTCTTGAACGAGTCGTTCAAGACCTTTGCGCCGGGGCCGCCCGCGCGCCGCCGCGTCGCGATACCCGCCACCCGAAACCCGACACTGCGGGAAACCCGCTCAGGCGCAGTGTGTAATCTCCGAACGGAAATGGCGACCACCACCGACCCCGCGCAGAACCCCTCGGCCGGCCTGGCCGGGCGGCTCCGTGTGCCCTCGCGATTCCCGTACCGCACGATCGCGATGGGCACGGTCGGGAGCACCCTGCTCATGATCGCCGCCCTCGGCGCGGGCGGCATCCTGAT
Organism: Amycolatopsis vastitatis; assembly: GCF_002234595.1. Classification (GTDB taxonomy): domain Bacteria; phylum Actinomycetota; class Actinomycetes; order Mycobacteriales; family Pseudonocardiaceae; genus Amycolatopsis; species Amycolatopsis vastitatis. The sequence continues at coordinate 486,108 of NZ_NMUL01000007.1, read as the reverse complement.
CTCCGACCCCGTGCTCGGCCACGGCCCGCTGTCGTGGGTTCGCTACGGCCACGGCCGCATGCTCGCCAACGCCGTGCTCTACACCGGCTTCGGCATGATCGTCTGGGCCTGGGTCCGCCTCGGCCGCTACGTGCTCGCCGGCCGCGTCGGCAGCCGCCCGGTCCTCGTCGCCGCCGGCTGCTGGATGGCGCCGCTGCTGGTCTCGCCGCCGCTGTTCACCCGCGACGTCTTCTCCTACCTCGGCCAGGGCGCCCAGCTGCTCTACGGGCTCGACCCGTACGCCAACGGCCCCGCCGAGCTCGACGTGCTGCCGAACGTCGTGCAGAACGTCCACCCGCTGTGGCAGACCACGCCGGCGCCGTACGGGCCGCTGTTCCTGCTGATCTCCAAGGGCGTCGTCGCCACCAGCGGCGACAACATGATCCTCGGCGTCATCCTCATGCGCGTCGTGCTGCTCGCCGGACTGGCCGGGACGCTGTGGGCCCTGCCGCGGCTGGTCAAGCACCTCGGCGGCAAGCTCCCGGTCGCCCTGTGGCTCGCGGTGGCCAGCCCGATGATGGTGATCCACCTGTTCGGCGGCCCGCACAACGACCTGATGATGCTCGCGTTCCTCACCACCGGCGTCCTCGCCGCCCTGGAACGCAAGCACGTCGTCGCGGTCGTCCTGGTCACCATCGGCATGCTCATCAAGCCGACCGCGGCGATCGCGCTGCCGTTCATCGTGTGGATCTGGGCCAACCACCTCACCGGCGAGTCGAAGGTCCGCAACTTCCTGCGCGCGGGCGCGGCGTCGGTCGGGCTGTTCCTCCCGGTGTTCGTCGCGGGCACGTGGATCTCGCTCGGCTCGCTCAACCTCGGCTGGTGGTCCGGGCTCAAGGCGCCGCAGCTCATCGCGAACTGGCTCAACATCCCCACCGGCATCGGCGAGGTGTTCTACAACCTCGTCCACCTGATCGTCGACGTCCAGGTCTCCCCGTTCGTCACGGTCGCCCGCGCGATCGGCATGCTGGTCCTGATCGGCTTCGGCGCCCGCCAGTGGTGGCTCGGCCGCGGCGGCGGCACGGAGGCCGTCTACCGGGCCGGCATCTCGCTGCTCGCGGTGGCGATCCTCATGCCGCCGACCCTGCCGTGGTACCTGACCTGGGGTTTCGTCCTGCTGTCGGCGTTCAAGTGGCAGCCCCGCCACCTGGCGCTGGTGGTGGCGGTGTCGGTGTTCGTGACGCTGGTGTACTACCCGACGGGCGAGCAGGCCCTCTACGACTGGTGGTTCATCGCCCTGGTCGTGGTCGCGAGCCTCTACTCCGCGGCGTCCCTGCTGCGCCCGGACCCCCTCGGTCTCATCGACGCCTGGCGCCGCCCGGAGAAGTTCCTCCGCGACTAGCCGGTCCAGCCACGCCAGGTGTGGATCTCCGTCGCGACCACGGCGTGCTCCGGCGGCCGCTGTGCGTACTGCTCGTACTTCGCGACCAGCCACGAAACCGGCTCGGCGCGGACGGCATCGGGCAGGACCCGCGCGACGCCGTCCGCGCGGGCCCACCACAACTCCGACCAGTCCTCGGAGTAGCCGTCGGCCAGGAAGCACACCGCCGGGTTCTCCGCGATGTTCCGCAACCGGCGCAGCGCCACCGAAGACTTCGGCTTGTGGTCCACCGCGAACACCACCGTGTCCCCCCGCACCGCGAACGTCACCGGCACCAGGTGCGGGACCCCGGACGCCGACGCCGTCGCCAGCCGGGCGACCCGTGCCGCGGCGAACCGTGCCCGGGCCTCTTCCGGGGTCATGTCAGGGCCGGGGAGTCGAACGTGAGCGTCCCCAGGTCCGCGTCCAGGGTCACCGGCACGCCCAGCGGCAACGTCGGCGACGACGGCACGTGCCCGAACCCGAACTCCTCCACGATCGGCACGCCCAGCGGCCCCAGCCGGTCCAGCATGAGGGCACGCACCTGAGCCGGGTCGCCGCACGACGTCCACGAACCCAGCACGATCCCGCGGACCCCGGCGAACCAGCCGGCGCGCAGCAGCTGCGTCAGCATCCGGTCCAGCCGGTAGACGTGCTCGGTCACGTCCTCCAGCAGCACCACCGCGTCCCGCGCCGAACCCTGCTCCGGCGTCCCGAGCCCCGCCGCCAGCAGCGAGAGGTTCCCGCCGGTCAGCCGGCCGGACGCGCGGCCCGGCACCAGCGCCGACCCGCCGCGGAGCACCACGTTCCGCTCCGGCTCGAACAACGCCTGCCGCAGGTGCGCATGCGCGAAGTCGTCGAACAACGTGGTCGCCGGCAGCGGCGCGAACAAAGTGGACAGTCCCAAGTGGACATCCACCGCCCGGTGCAACGCCGTCGCGTCCGAAGACCCGGCCAGCACCTTCGGGCCCGCCGCGCGCAACGCCGCCCAGTCCACCAGGTCCAGCATCCGCTGGACGCCGTAGCCGCCCCGCGCCGCCATGACGCACCGCACGCCGGGGTCCAGCCACGCCTCGGTGAACTCCGCGGCCCGCGCCGCGTCCGGAGCCGACAGGTACCGCGGCGTCCCCGGTTCCGCCCGCACGCACGGCCCCACCCGCACCTCGACGCCCCAGCCGTGCAGCACCGGCAGCGCCTTCTCCAGCAGCTCCGCCGGCACCGGCCCGGCCGGCGCCACCAGCGCCAGCGTGTCGCCGGCCCGCAACCGCGGCGGCCTCACCGCGACAGCTCCAGCCGCGCCACACCCGGCGTCTCGAACCCGAACACCTGGCCGTAGAACGACAGCTCCGCCTCCAATGCCGCCACGATCGTCTCCGCCCGCCGGAACCCGTGCTGCTCCCCGGCAAACCGCTGGTAGGCGTACGGAACGCCGCGCCCCGCCAGCTTCGCGACGAACCGGTCCGCCTGCTCCGGCGGGCAGATCCGGTCCTCCAGCCCCTGCTGGAACAGCACCGGCCCGGCCAGCGACGCGGCGTTGGCGAGCGGCGACCGCTCGAGGTACCGCTGCCGGGTCTCCGGCAACGGGCCCACCAGCCCGTCCAGGTAGCGCGACTCGAAGTCGTGCGTTTCGCCTTCGGTGCCGGTCCACCCGGCCAGGTCCAGCACCGGGTACATCACCGTGCCCGCCCGGTAGGTCTTCGTCGTGGTCAGCGACGCCGCCGCGGTGAACCCGCCCGCGCTGCCGCCGCGGATCCCCAGCCGGTCGCCGTCGGCGAGCCCGGCCGCCACCAGCGCTTCGGCGACCGCGACGCAGTCGGCGACGTCCACCACGCCCCACTGCTCGCGCAACCGTTCCCGGTAGGCCCGCCCGAACCCCGTCGACCCGCCGTAGTTCACCGCCGCCACCCCGATGCCGCGGCTGGTGAAGTACGCGATCTCCAGATCCAGCATCGGCAGGTGCTGCCCGGTCGGGCCGCCGTGGACGTGCACGAGCAACGGCGGCCGCTCACCGGCGGGCGCCGCGAAATCCGGGTTCCCCGGCGGGTACAGGACCACCGGCACGATCTCGCCGTCCGCCGTGCTGAACACCCGCTCCTGCGGCACCGGCAGGTACGCCGCGGGCAGCTCCGGCTGCGGCGTCAGATCCGTCACCGCGCCGTCGGGGGAAACGCGCACGACAGCGGCCTCCCGTGCCGGACCGCCCGCCACGCCCACGACCGCCTCGCCGAGCGCCGCGAACCCTGTCGAAGACCACGCAGTCAGGTTCTCGGCCAGCGGTGTCACCGACCCGGCCGCCTCGTCGAGCACGGCCAGCCGCCCCGACACCAGCACCGCGTGCCGTCCGCCGCCGAGCGGCGCGAACCACCGCGACCCGGCCTTCCACAGCGGCCCGCCCAGCTCCCGCTCCACCGGCGCGACGTTCACCACCGAGCCGTCCAGGCCGACCCGGTGCAGGTTCCACCAGCCGTCCGGGTCGAGCAGCGCCAGCAGCGCCGCCGGCGTCTCCCACTCGACCTGGCACACCGCGACGTCCGCACCGCCGGCCAGCACCCGGTGCGGCCCGAACGACCCGTCCTCGGCGACGGGGGCGACACACAGCTCGGTGCCGTCCCACGGCATCGCCGGGTGGTCCCAGCCGAACCAGGCCGCGTGCCGGCCGTCCGGCGCCAGCTTCGGCACCGTCAAGAACCGGTGGCTCGCGGCCAGCACCCGTTCCGCCCCGCCGGACAGCGCGATCGCCACCAGCTCCCGCTCGACGTCGGAAGGACGCGGGCCGACACTGCGCTCCCGCACCGCCCACACCTCGCCGGGCCGCCCCGCCCGCAGATCGCCGTAGCGGACGCCCTGGGCTTCCGGCGGGTCCGGTGTGAGCGGCACGACTCCGGTTTCGCTCTGCGCGTACACGCGCTGATCGGCCCAGTGCGTGAACACCACCACCCCCTCGGCCACCGCCCACGGCCGCCCGCCGTACTCGTGCAGCCGGTTGCGGACGTTCCACGGCGCGCCCAGCACGTCCTCGGTCCCGCCGGGCACCGACCGCACCAGCGCGACCCGGCCCTGCTCACCGGGCCGCGCCTCGGCCCACCACACCTCTTCGCCGACCACGTCGAGCCACTGCGGGCCACCGCCGGCGGCGGCCACCTCGGCGGCGGTGATGGGCGAAGACCAGGTTCCGTACGGCGAGATCCGAGACACACCCCGAGGCTAGCGGCCCGGCGAACCATGGGGCGGCGGATGCCGATCATGCGCCGGTGGCCTAGGGTCGACAGTGCTATGTCTCGCGTAATCCACGTCTTCCGCCAGCCGGATCGGTTCGTCGCCGGCACCGTCGGCGAGCCCGGCGATCGCACGTTCTACCTCCAGGCGTCCGAGGACGTGCGCACGATCAGCGTCACCATCGAAAAACAGCAGGTCGTCGTCCTCGCTGAGCGCCTCAGCTCCCTGCTCGAGGAAGTCGCCAGCCGTTTCGGCGCCGACGTGCCCGACGACGTCCCCGACGACCTCGTCGACGTCGACCCCCTCACCGTGCCGGTCGAGGAGGAGTTCCGCGTCGGCACCATGGGGCTGGGCTGGGACGCCGACAGCAGCGCGGTCGTCATCGAGCTGCTCGCCATCACCGAGGGCGAGGTCGACGAAACGGTCGTGCTCGACGACACCGAGGAAGGCCCGGACGCCGTCCGCGTCTTCCTCAGCCCGGCCGCCGCCCGCGCCTTCGCCGAGCGCGCCGACCGCGTCGTCAACGCCGGCCGCAAACCGTGCCCGCTGTGCGGCGAGCCGCTCGACCCGACCGGGCACATCTGCCCGCGGCAGAACGGCTACCGGCGCGACACCGAAGCGGGCGAAGACTGACCATGGCCGCGACCCCCGACCCGGCCGACCCGGCGTCCCGCGAGCTGGTCACCCACGGCCGCATCGACGTCGAAGGACGGCTGGTCGACGCCTCCAACGTCACGCTCTTCTGCGCCATCGAGCTCGACGGCGTCACGGGCCGGGTCGTGTACAAGCCGGTGTCGGGGGAGCGGCCGCTGTGGGACTTCCCCGACGGCACCCTGGCCGGCCGCGAGGTCGCCACCGCGATCGTCGCCGACGCCACCGGCATCGGCGCGATCCCGCCCACCGTGCTCCGCGACGGCCCGTTCGGCCCCGGCATGGTCCAGCTGTGGATCGAGACCACCGAAGACGACCTGGTCGAAGTCCTGCCGCCCGACGACGTCCCCGAAGGCTGGCGCCCGGTGCTGCACGCCCACGACCGGCTCGGCGAACCCGCGGTGCTGGCCCACGCGAACCACCCCGGGCTGCGCGACCTCGCCGTGCTCGACATCGTCGTCAACAACACCGACCGCAAGGGCGGGCACCTCCTGCCCGGCGTCGACGGCCGCGTCTACGGCGTCGACCACGGCATCTGCCTGCACACCGACCCGAAGCTGCGGACCGTCCTGTGGGGCTGGATCGGCGAGCCGGTACCCCCGGACACCGTCGAGAAGCTCCGCAAACTGCGCTCGGAGCTCGACGGCGAGCTCGGCGAAACGCTTTCCGGGCACATCACCCGGTTCGAGATCCGGGCACTGGCCGAACGCACCGACGTCCTGCTCGCCGAAGGCATCTTCCCCGCACCCGGCGACGACTGGCGCGCGATCCCGTGGCCCCTGTTCTGATCGACGACCCCGCTCGCGCGCGACTGACCGACCGGTTCGGCGCGGAGCTGGCCGGGCCGTGGTGCGACGCGCTCCCGGACCTGGTCGCCCGGCTCACCGCGAGGTGGGGACTCGAAGTCCGTGAGGCCCGGCCCGGCAACACCGGCCGGACGCTGCTGTGCACCGGCCCCGGTGGCGACCTGCGGGTCCTCAAGCTGACCCCCGATCCCGAGGTCGCCCGGCTCGAGTTCACCGGGCTGAGCGCCTGGGCCGGGTGCTCCCGCGTCGTCCAGGTGCTCGACGCCGACCTCGACGACCACGCGATTCTCCTGGAAGGCCTGGTCCCGGGCACCGAGCTGGACGGCGACGTCCCGTGGGCCCAGATCGGCGAGCTGCTCGACCAGCTGCACTCCGTCGAACCGCCCGGGGAGTTCCGGCGGCTGGCCGACGGCCTCGAGTTCATCTTCGCCCTCTCCGAACGCCGCCGTCGCGAGTCACCGGCCGCCGGGCACCTGAGCGCCGAGGTCCTGGCCAAGGGCCGTGAGCGGGCCATGGCCCTGGCGACCAGCGGACCGGTCACGCTCATCCACGGCGACCTCCACCCCGCGAACGTCCTCGACGCCGGACCCGAGCGCGGCGCGGTCGCCATCGACCCGCGGCCCAGCCTCGGTGACCCGTCTCACGACGCCATCGACTTCGTGTTCGTCCCGATGCGCGAAGGCGGCACCATCGACGACGGCATCGCCGCTCTCGCTCCGCACGTGCGCGGCTTCGACGCCGAACGCGTCCGCGCCTGGTGCGTCGCGATGGCCCCGCTCGTCGCGCTCCCGGCACTGCGCCGCGGCGAGCGGACGCCGTTCACCGACGCGGTCCTGGAGTTGGCGCGCTGACCGGCGTGGCATGACCCTCCGGAGCGGCGGGGAGCACTAGGTTGCCTGGTCGTGCGCTCCCACTCCTATGACGACGTGCTCGCCGGCCGACGCCGCAAGAAGGTGCCGGAGGTCCCCGCCGAACCCGGCCTGGTCGTCGAGGACCCGGCCAGCGGCTACTGCGGCGCGGTGGTGAAGATCGAGTACGGGAACGTCGTGCTCGAAGACGCCAAGGGCCGCCACCGCGTCTTCCCGCTCGCCCCCGCCGGGTTCCTGCTGGAAGGCAAGCTGGTCACGCTGGTGCCGTACCGACCCCCGGCGAAGGCGCCGGCCCGGCAGATCTCGGCGTCCGGGTCCGTGCGCGTCCAGGGCCTGCAGGCCCGCGTCGCCCGCGACTCGCGGATCTGGGTCGAAGGCAAGCACGACGCCGAGCTGGTCGAACGCGTCTGGGGCCACGACCTGCGCGTCGAAGGTGTCGTCGTCGAAGCCCTCGACGGCGTCGACGTCCTCGCCGACCGGATCGCCGAGTTCGGCACCGGACCCGCGCGTCGACTGGGTGTGCTGGTCGACCACCTCGTCCCCGGCAGCAAGGAGTCGCGGCTCGTCGAGGCCGTCCGCGACGAGAACGTGCTGGTCACCGGGCACCCCTACATCGACGTCTGGGAAGCCGTCCGGCCGGAGGCCGTCGGCATCGAGGCGTGGCCGAAGATCCCGCGCGGAACCGAGTGGAAGCAGGGAATCTGCGACGCGCTCGGCTGGGGGCAACCTTTCGAAGGCTGGCAACGTGTCCTGAGCGGGGTGAGCAGTTTCCGCGACCTCGAGACCCCGCTCATCGGGGCCGTGGAACGGCTCATCGACTTCGTCACCGAACCGGCGGAAGAGGGCTGAATGTCCGAATTGTCCAAGGTCACGCGAAGGTTACGTCCCGTCACTGTGCCGGTGCGAACCGGCGTGATCTGAGAGCATGAAGCCATGTCTTGGGCACTGGTCTGGTTGATCGTCGGCATCGCCCTGATGATCGCCGAAGTCGTCTCCGGCGACTTCGTGCTGATCATGCTGGGCGTCGCCGCGCTGTTCGGGGCCGGCGCCGACGTCCTCACCGGGAACCTGGTCATCGACGTCGCCGTGTTCGCCGTGGCGTCGGTCGGCATGCTCCTGCTGGTCCGCCCGGCGCTCAAGCGGCGCCTGCTGTCCGGGCCGACGCACCACACCGGCATCGACGCGCTGATCGGCGCCCGCGCTGTCGTCGTGTCCACAGTGGACCACGAGGCCGGGCGGGTGAAACTGGCCGGCGACGTCTGGTCGGCCCGCACCCTGGGAGAGCACCAGCCGCCCATCGCCCCCGGCACCCCCGTCACGGTCGTCGAGATCTCCGGCGCCACCGCTGTCGTGTCGGCCGAACCGTGAGCCTCGGACTGGTCGTCGTCGGCGAGGGCCACGCCGCGGTGATCGAACGCGGCGGCGAGTTCCGCACCGTGCTCGGCCCGGGCCGCCACTTCGTGGTCCCGTTCGCCGACCGGGTCCGCGCTCGCTTCGACCTCGGCGAGCAGATCCTGTCCGCCCCACCGCGCCCGGTCGAGGCCGGCGACGGGCAGGAGATCCTCATCGGCTTCGAGGTCGTCTTCGCCGTGACCGACCCGCGCCTGGCGACCTACGAAATCAGCAATCCGGCCATCGCGATCGAGCAGCTCGCCCGCACCGCGCTGCGGCAGGAGGCCGGCCTGACCACCGCCGAGCGCGCCGTCACCGCGCCGGGGGACCTGCACCGTACAGTGTGGACGGTCCTGCACGACACCACCGGCCGCTGGGGCATCACCACGAAGGAACTCGAGATCGCGGTGCACCCGCCCGCGGCACCCGGAACGCCGTCAACCGCGCAAGAATGGTACTAGGTAAGGGGAAATTCTCTTGACCGGATTTGTGATCGGCCTGGTCATAGCCTTGGCCTTGCTCGTGGTCATCACGATAGCCAAGGCGGTCATGGTGGTGCCGCAGGCGCAGTCGGCCGTGATCGAACGGCTCGGCCGGTTCCGCACGGTCGCCTCGCCCGGCCTCAACATCCTCGTGCCGTTCCTGGACAAGGTGCGCGCCCGGATCGACCTGCGCGAGCAGGTCGTCTCGTTCCCGCCGCAGCCGGTGATCACCGAGGACAACCTGACCGTGTCGATCGACACGGTCGTGTACTTCCAGGTCACCGACTCGCGCGCCGCGGTGTACGAAATCTCCAACTACATCGTCGGTGTCGAGCAGCTGACCACCACCACGCTCCGCAACGTGGTCGGCGGTATGAGCCTCGAGCAGACCCTGACCTCCCGCGACTCCATCAACACCCAGCTGCGCGGCGTGCTGGACGAGGCGACCGGCCGGTGGGGCATCCGCGTGAGCCGGGTCGAGCTGAAGGCGATCGACCCGCCGCCCTCCATCCAGGACTCGATGGAGAAGCAGATGCGCGCCGACCGCGAGAAGCGCGCCATGATCCTCACCGCGGAAGGTCAGCGGGAGTCCGCTATCAAGACCGCGGAAGGCCAGAAGCAGAGCCAGATCCTCTCCGCCGAAGGCGCCCGGCAAGCCACCATCCTCGCCGCCGAGGCCGAGCGGCAGTCCCGGATCCTGCGGGCCCAGGGTGAGCGGGCCGCACGCTACCTGCAGGCGCAGGGCCAGGCGAAGGCGATCGAGAAGGTGTTCGCCGCGATCAAGGCCGGCCGGCCGACCCCGGAGGTGCTGGCCTACCAGTACCTGCAGACGCTGCCGCAGATGGCGCAGGGCGACGCGAACAAGGTCTGGATGATCCCCAGCGACTACGGCAAGGCCCTCGAAGGCTTCGCCCGCGCGCTCGGCGCCCCGGGCGACGACGGCGTGTTCCGGTACGAGCCGCCGAAGGAGGACGACGTCCCGGACAAGCCCGAACTCGAGGACGAAGAGGTCGCCAGCTGGTTCGAAACCAAGAGCGACCCGAAGGTCGCCGAGGCCGTCGCGGCCGCGGAAGCCGTGGCGCGCAAGGAGGTCCCGGCCATCGGCGCACCGTCGTCGCCGCCCGCGCGGCCGTCCATCCCGCGGCCGGCGCAGCAGCTGCCGGAACCCGATGCCGACGAGGACCGCGGCACGGAGGTCACCCCGGCCCCGCAGCAGCCGTCGACGCCGAAGAGCGGCCAGCCCGCACTGCCGCAGCCCCAGCAGCCGCAGGCCCCCGCCGGTCCGCCCCCGGGCGGCCAGTACCAGGGCCCGCCCCCGCAGGCCCCGCCGCCGGGCCAGTTCGGCGGCGGGCCGCAGCAGAACCCGGGCAGCGGGCCGTTCCCGCAGCAGCCCCCGTTCGGCGGCCCCCGCCGCTGACCCCGTTGGTTCGTGAAGGCCACCTTCGGTCCGGAAGGTGGCCTTCACGGCGTTTCAGCCCGTGCGTGCCGCCCGGTGGTAGACGCTCGCGTCGTCGATGTCGGCCTTCGAGCGGTCCTTCAGCAAGATCACGCACAGCACCGTCACCACCGCCGCGATGACGATGTAGGTCGAGATCGAGTACGGCGTCCCGGTCGTGTGCAGCAGCCACGTCGCCAGCAGCGGCGCCGGCCCGCCGGCGAACACCGACGCCAGCTGGTAACCGAGCCCGGCACCGCCGTACCGCAGGTGGGTCGGGAAGCTTTCGCCGATGAGCGCGGCCTGCGGGCCGTACTGCAGCGCGTGCGGGATGAACGACACCACGACGGCGACGAACACCAGCGCGTGCCCGCCGTGGCTCAGCACCGTGAAGTACGGGAACGCGATCACGCCGGTCAGGACCGCCCCGCACAGGTAGATGCGCTTGCGGCCGAAGCGGTCCGACAGCGCCGAGAACAACGGGATCATCGCCAGCTCGCACGCGGCCCCCACGAGGACCGCGTTGAGCACGAACGTCTTGCTGAACTCGTGCCGGGCGACGACGTAGACCAGCACGTAGCTGGTGAACAGGTAGAACGGCATCTGCTCGCTGAACCGGACGCCCGCCGAGAGCAGGATCTCCCGCCAGTGGTGCCGGATGGCGTCCAGCACCGGCGTGCGCGCGGTCTGCCGGTTCTCGACGAGTTTCGCGAACATCGGCGTCTCGAGGATCTTCAGCCGGATCACCAGGCCGACCGCGACGAGCACCAGGCTGGCCAGGAACGGGATCCGCCAGCCCCAGGAGTTGAACGCGTCGGGGGAGAGGGTCGCCGACAGCAGCGTCATGCCGCCGGTGCCGAGCACCAGCCCGACCGGGACGCCGATCTGCGCGAAACTGCCCAGCAGGCCGCGTTTGCGCTGGTCGCCCCACTCCATCGCGAGCAGGACCGAGCCGCTCCACTCGCCGCCGATCGCGATGCCCTGGACCAGCCGCAGCAGGACCAGGATGAGCGGGGCGGCGACGCCGATCGCCGAGGTCCCGGGCAGCATCCCGACGACGCCGGAGGAGATGCCCATCAGCAGCAGGGTGACGATCAGCGTCGCCTTCCGGCCGATCCGGTCACCCCAGTGCCCGAAGATGGCGGCACCGACCGGCCGGGCGGCGAACCCGACCGCGTAGGTCGCGAACGACTGCATGGCGCCGGCGTACGCACTCGACGCGGGGAAGAACAGGTGCGGGAAGACCAAAGCCGCCGCGGTGTTGTAGAGGAAGAAGTCGTACCACTCGATGGTCGTGCCGATGGCGCTCGCCAGCGCCGCACGCCGTACCTGGACCCGTCTTGACTTGCTCTCCGGTGCCACCTTGTGAGTGACGCCGCCGTCTCCCAAAACCATCTCGCAACACCTCCGGTGACCGATGTCACACAACAGTGTGACGCCCGCCGACGATTTCGGCGATCGATGGCCGGAAGCTCGTCCGGTCGGTGACGCTGTGAGCCGGGTCACGGTTGAGGTTGACCTCGGGTCAGGGTGAACGCTCGGCTCAGACCGCGAAGACACCCCGGATCCGAGGAGCGAACCCCATGTCCACCCTTTTCGACCAGGCCAAGACCACCGCCGCGCAGGACCGGCCCGAGCTGCGTGAACTGCTCGCCGAGATCGTCGGTTCCGGGTTCACCGGGATCACCGTGCGCATCCACGACGAGCGGGGCGAGTGGACCGGCAGTGCCGGAGTGGCCGAACTCGGCGGGACCGCCGAGCCGCCGATCGACGGACACGTCCGCATCGGCAGCAACACCAAGACCTTCACCGCGGCCCTCGTGCTCCAGCTCGTGGCCGAAGGCAGGATCGGGCTGGACACCCCGGCCGCCCGCCACCTGCCGGAGCTCGGGCTGGACGAGCGCGTCACGGTGCGGATGCTGCTTCAGCACTCCAGCGGCGTTTTCAACTTCACCGGTGAGGTCTCCGGCGACGGGACGCTCGAGCCGGGCACCCCCATGCCCTACGGCCCCGGAGGCCCGGAGTGGGCCGAGGACCGGTTCCGCACCCATCGGCCGGAGGAGCTCGTGCGCCTGGCGCTGGCCAAGCCGGCCCGGTTCGAGCCGGGAACGGGCTGGAGCTACTCCAACACCAACTACGTCCTGGCCCGGCTGCTGATCGAAGCGGTCACCGGGCACTCGTTCGCCGAAGAGCTGCGCCGCCGGATCCTGGGGCCGCTCGGGCTGTCGGGCACCCTGGTGCCGGACGCCTCGCCGGAGATCCCCGAGCCGCACGCCCACGCCTACTACCGCGCCGGCGACACCACGATCGACATCACCCGCCAGAACCCCTCCTGGATCTCCACCGGCGGCGACATGATCTCGACCACCCGGGACCTGCACACCTTCATCTCCGCGCTGAACAGCGGCAAGCTCCTGCCGCCCGAACTGCTGGCCGAGATGCGCACCCCGCGCCCGACGGGCATCCCGGAGATGGGCTACGGCCTCGGGGTGTTCGTGCAGGAGACCGACGGCGGCACCGTGATCACGCACAACGGCGCCATGGCGGGCTTCGCCGCGCTCATGTACAGCACCCCCGACGGCGGCACGACGCTGACCGCGGCACTGACCTGTGTGGACGACGCCGTCCTGTCCGTCGCGGCGGCTTTCCAGGACGCCCAGCGGAAGCTCGTCGACGCGGTGTTCTGCGGCAAACTGGGCGAATGAGGAACGGGGTCACGATCGGGCAGGCGGCGGCGTTCGTCGGCGTCACGGTGAAGACGGTGCGGCACTACCACAAGCTCGGTCTGGTCGAGGAGCCGGAGCGCGACAGCTCCGGCTACCGCCGCTACGGCTCGGCCGAACTGCTGCGGCTGGTACAGGTCCGGACGCTGGCCGCCGCCGGGGTGCCGCTGGCCGAGGTCGGCCCCCTGCTCGAAGGCGACGCCGCGGAGTTCCCAGCCGCACTCGCCGGCGTCGAACAGCAGCTCACCGAACGGATCGACGAGCTGATCACGCGGCGCGACACGCTGCGCCGCCTCGCCGACGGCGACCGGGCCCTGCTGCCCGACCGCGCGGTGGCGCTGCTGGAGCGGATGCCGGGCCTCGGTTTCCCCGCCGGCGAGGTGGCGGCCACCAGGGAGGGCTGGGTGCTGGCCAAGGCCCTGGTTCCCGAGGGCTTCGACGCCTACCTCGCCGACGTCGAGCAGGCCCTCGACGATCCCGAGTACGTCACCTTGATCCAGCGCGGCGCCGAAGCCGCGACCTGGGCACCGGACGACCCCCGGATCGACGAGCTCACCACCGCCGTGGTCGACCACTACCTCGCCAACCCCGGCCGGATGAAGATCGTCACCGGCCTGCAAGCTCGCACCGAGGCGGCGACCCGGTACGAGCTGATCGCCCACCACGGGGAGGAGCCGGGCTCCGCCGCCTCCCGGTTGCTCTCGCTCGTCGAGACCAAGCTCCGCGCCGCCGGGGTCGCCCTCCCGCGGCCGGACGCTCGCTGACCGCGCCTCGCCAAACTTTGCCGACTCTGCAACTTTGCAGAGTCGGCAAACTTCTGTACGGTGGAGTCATGGACATCGACGGTGGCGGGCTGCGAGAGCGCAAGAAGCGGGAAACGCGCATCGCGCTGAGCTGGGCCACCATCCGGCTCGTGGTGGAACGCGGGCTGGACAACGTCCGGATCGAAGACATCGCCGCCGAGGCCGGCGTGTCCACCCGCACCTTCAGCAACTACTTCGCCACCAAGGGCGAGGCCATCGCGGCCCGGCACTTCGAGCGGGCCCGCTCGATCGCCGAGCAGCTGCGGCGGCGCCCGGCCGACGAGCCGATCTGGACCGCCGTCACCGAGGCGGCCCTGGCCGGGTTCGCCCTCGGTGAGGGCACGCCCGAAAAGCTCGTCCCCGACGACCAGTGGCTCAGCGGGATCCGGCTGATGGTCGCCGAACCCGCGCTGCAGAGCGAGTTCGCGAAGGCCGCCGCCGCGGCCGAAGCCGAGTTCGCCGACGCGATCGCCGAACGCACCGGCACCGACGCCACGAAGGACCTCTACCCGCGGCTGATGGCGGCCACCGTGGTCGCCGCGTTCAACGTGGTCATCGGGCAGTGGCTCGACACCGAGCCGTCGGGCTCGATGGCCGACCTCCTGCGCGACGTCTTCGGCCGGCTCGCCGCGGGCCTGCCCGCACCGCACTGACCTTCGCCGATCACTGAGGGCGCCCGGCACCCGCCGGGCGGATTCGTCCTGCCCTTTTTCGCCACCCACCAAGGAGTTCCGCCATGTACGACGTCGTCATCGCCGGAGCCGGCCCGAACGGCCTCATGCTCGCCTGCGAGCTCAGCCTGGCCGGCGTCCGGCCGCTGGTCCTCGAACGGCTGCCCGAACCGACCACCGAGCAGCGCGCCAACGGCATGGTCGGCCAGGTCGTCCGGATGCTCGACCGCCGCGGCCTGCACGACCGGCTCGCCGGGCCGCTCGGCCCGCCGACACCCCGGTTCGTCTTCGGCGCGATGCCGCTCGACCTCACGCTCGCGCCGGACACCCCGTTCCACATCCTGACCGTCCCGCAACGGCGGATCACGGCGATGCTCACCGAGCGCGCCACCGAGCTCGGCGTCGAGATCCGCCGCGGCCACGAGCTCACCGGCCTGGCGCAGGACGGCGAGAGCGTCACCGTCCAGGTGACCGGCCCGGACGGCACGTACCCCCTCGAAACCCGGTACCTCGTCGGCGCGGACGGCGGCCGCAGCGTCACCCGGAAACTGGCCGGCATCGGCTTCCCGGGCGTCACCGAAGACCACAGCGTCTCCCGGTCGGCGAACGTGACCGTCCCGCCGGAGATCCTCGACCCCGCCACCGGCGGCCTGCGGGTGCCGGGCCACGGCGTCATCCCGGCGTTTTCCCACTACCGCACCGAAACGGGCCTGTTCGTCTACGCGTCGCTGGAGACCGGCACGATGGTGACCACCATGGAATGGGTCCGGGACGACACCGGCGACGACACCGCCATGACCCTGGACGAGCTGCGGGCCAGTGTCCGCCGCGTCCTGGGCACCGACGTCGCCTTCGGGCCGCCCGAAGGCGACGGTCCGCACCTGGCGCGGCGGCTGCACGGGCGCAACACGCGCCTGGCCGACCGCTTCCGCGACGGCCGCGTGCTGCTGGTCGGCGACGCCGCGCACGTCCACTCCGCGATCGGCGGACCCGGGCTCAACCTCGGCATGCAGGACGCGATCGGCCTCGGCTGGAAGCTCGCGGGACAGATCCACGGCTGGGCCCCGCCGGGGCTGCTCGACACCTACGAAGCCGAACGCCGCCCGGCCGCCGAGCGGGTCGTCATGCACACCCAGGCCCAGTCCGCGCTCATCGGACCGGGCAGCCCGGTCACCGCGCTGCGCGAGCTCTTCGGCGAGCTGCTGCGGCTGCCGGGCACCGTGCGGCACATCGCGGACCTGATGTCCGGCGCCGACATCCGGTACGAGCCGGCCACCGACCACCCGCTCGACGGCCGGTGGGCTCCCGACGTCGAGCTGGCCGACGGCGTCCGGCTGGCCGAGCTGACCAGGACGGCCCGGCCGCTGCTGCTGGACCTCACCGACGGCGGCTCGCTCGGTGCCGAACTGCGCGGCTGGACCGACCGCGTCGACGTCGTCACCGCCCGGCCGGCCGGCGAAGGCCCCGCGACAGCGATGCTGCTGCGGCCGGACTGCTACGTCGCGTGGGCGTCCAGCTCGGCGGAGCCGGACGACACCGAGCGCAAGGCTCTGCGCGCCGCTCTCGAACGGTGGTTCGGCACCTCGGTCGACGCGTAGGCTATCTCCTACCTATTGTCGGCGGCATGGCCATCACCCACGTGCAGCTCCTGACCCTGCCCGTCGCCGACCACGCCCGCGCGCGGGACTTCTACGTCGGCAAACTCGGGTCGAAGTCGCCGAGCCGGGAGGAACGGCCGTGGGGCCGCGCCGTGGGCGCTGGCCCGGTTGCCGGACTCGCTGCCGGACTAGGATCAGGTGGTGACACAGGCCGCTGATCCCACCGAGTCGAAGCCCCTGCGCGCCGACGCCCGGCGCAACCGGGCGCGCGTGCTGGAGGCGGCCGAAAGCGTGTTCGCCGCGAAGGGCACCGGGGCACCCACCGAGGAGGTCGCCCGCGCCGCCGGGGTGGGCATCGGCACCGTGTTCCGGCACTTCCCGACGAAGGAGGCGCTGCTCGAAGCGGTGCTCTTCGCCCGGCTGCGCCGGTTCGTCGACGAGGCCGAGGCCGCCGTCGCCGCGGACTCCGCCGACCCTGGCCGCGCGTTCTTCACGTTCCT
Source organism: Amycolatopsis vastitatis (assembly GCF_002234595.1). Lineage (GTDB taxonomy): Bacteria > Actinomycetota > Actinomycetes > Mycobacteriales > Pseudonocardiaceae > Amycolatopsis > Amycolatopsis vastitatis. The sequence continues at coordinate 469,563 of NZ_NMUL01000007.1, read as the reverse complement.
CACCAGCTGGATCGAAATGTCGGGGGCGAAGAACGCCTACTTCGAGGCGCTCACCGCGGCCGGCGTCACCGTGCCGACGACGAAGTCGGACATCGGCGCCCGGCTCGTCCAGTCGCTCGGCGTGCTCCTGTCGCGGGCGCAGGAGGCCGGCGCCGTCCGGGAGGACCTCGTCGTCGGCGAGCTGATCACCGTGATCATCGGCGTCGCGAGGGCCGCCGAGTACGCCGGCCCGGACGCGCGCCTGCGCGACCGGGCCGTGGAAATCCTGTTCGACGGCCTCCGCCCCGGCGCGTCAGCGGGGGAGCGGAGCTGAGCCCACCGGCTCGAGGGCCGGCCGCTTCGGGGTGAGGGTGTCACCGGACGACTCGCCGCGCAGCCGGCGCCGGACCCACGGCAGCGCGTGCTCCTGCGCCCACCGGAGGTTCTGGGCGCGGCGCTGCGTCGGGCTCAGGACGTCGCGCGGACCCAGCTCGGTCGCCGCCGGCGGATGGTCGACGCCGAGGACGGCCAGTGCCGCGATGGCGACCTCCGCGTGCCCGAGCGGGTTGAGGTGCAGGCGGTCCGGTGCCCAGAGCCGCCGGTCACGCAGCTGCCGCATCGCCCACATGTCCACCAGCAGCGCGCCGTGCCGGGCGGCGATGCCGCGGACGTGCTCGTTGTAGATCGCCACCCGGCCCCGGATCTTGCGGAACAGGGCGTCCTCGACGCCGTCGACCCCGGTGAACAGCACCAGCCGGGCGCCGGTCGCGCGGATCCGCTCGACCGCGGCTTCGTAGCCGGCCATCAGCCCGTCGATGTCGACCTTGGGCCGCATCAGGTCGTTGCCGCCGGCGTAGAGCGTGACGAGGTCGGGCGCCATGGCCAGGGCCGGCTCGAGCTGCTCGGCCAGCACCTGGCCCAGCAGCTTGCCGCGGATGGCGAGGTTGGCGTAGCGGAAGTCCGGCTCGCGGGCCGCGAGCTGCTCGGCGACGCGGTCGGCCCAGCCGCGCACGCCGTTCGGGGCGGCCGGGTCGTCGTCCCCGACACCTTCGGTGAACGAATCACCCAGGCTGACTAAGCGCTTGCTTTGCATGGCCCGATCATAGCCACCGCGCCGCCGAACGAGCCGATGGGCTCGTCGGCGAACCGGAGTGGTTCACCGGCGAGCCCATCGCGGCGGTCGTCAGCCTCGGCTATTCGATCGGGAAATCGAAATAAGTGTCGGGGTGCGGCTCGTCTTTCAGCGTGTAATGCCACCACTCGCTGTCGTACCGGCTGAACCCGGAATCCTCCATGATGGAGCAGAGGTGGGCACGGTTGCGCGTTTCTTCCGCCGTGATTCCCTCGGCCCCGTGGTGGGAGATCGGGTCCATCACATCGTGGTCACCGCCCATCAGGGCGAGTTCCCCGGTGTCCAGGTGGTAGATCGTCAGATCGACGGTGCTGCCCCGGCTGTGGCCCGACTTGCTGGCGACATAGCCCATTTCGAACATCTGAGGTCGATCGATGTTCGGGTAGTGCCGCGCCTTTTTCCGGCCGTCCTCCGGTTCCGCCGACCACCGCATGAAGTGGTCCACGGCGCGCTGGGGGCGATAACCGTCCCAGAGAAGCAGGCCGAACCCCAGGGATTCAGCCTTGTCCCGTGCTTTCTCCAGCGCGGTGCACAAAGCCTTCGTGCCGACGATGCGGTTGACGAGATAACCGTCCACCGGTTTGCCGACGAAGTTGTCCCAGGTGGCGTACTTGGCGTCCCAGCGGATTCCGGGAACCAGTTCGTCCACGAAGGCGAAGCCTTCGTTCACTGCAGCTTGCCCGTCAGGGTGAGGGACACGAGCCGGTCGATCACCTCGCCGAGCGGCAGGCCCGCCGCCGCCATCATGCGCGGGTACCGGCTGTAGGAGGTCAGGCCGGGGAGGGTGTTGACCTCGTTGAGGACCACCGTTCCGTCTTCCTTGAGGAAGAGGTCCACCCGAGCCAGCCCGCGGCAGCCGAGGGCGCGGTAGATCTTCTTCGCCGTCTCCTGGACGAGCGCGCGCTTGTCGTCCGGAATGTCGGCGGGCACGATGAACGAGGAGTTCTCGGAACCGGTTTCCGGCGTCGCTTCCTGGTGAATCCGGAAGAAGCCGTGGGACAGCGCGACCCGGTCGCACTCACCGGTCACCAGGTCGGGGTCGTTGCCCATGACGGCGCAGCCGATTTCGCTGCCGACGACGGCCGCCTCGATGAGCACCTTCGTGTCGTACTCGCGCGCGGTTTCCAGCGCGGCGGCGAGCTCTTCTTCGCCGGACACCTTGGTGACACCGAAAGACGAACCGGAACGGGCCGGCTTCACGAAGACCGGGTAGCTGAACTGGCTGGTGTCGACGTCGTCGTCGGTGTTGACGATCCAGAAGTCCGGTGTGGCGATGCCCGCGCCGCGGGTGACGACGTAGGCGAGGGCCTTGTCCATGCACACCGCGGAGCTCTGGACGTCGCAGCCCACGTAGGGGACGCCGGAGAGCTCGAACAGGCCCTGGATCGCGCCGTCTTCGCCGAGCTTGCCGTGCAGGACGGGAATCACCACGTCCAGGCTGATGGTCTCGTACCCGCCGTCGCCCAGGACGAGCAGCCCGTGGACGCTCCGGTCCGGCGACAGGATGGCCGGACGGCTGTTGGCGCCGTCTTCCCAGTTCCCCTCGGGACCGTCGCAGAGCACCCAGGCACCGCTCTGCGTGATCCCGACCCAGTACGTCTCGTACTTCTCGGCGTCGAGGCTCTTCGCGACCTCGCGAGCGGACTTGACGGAGATGGGGTGCTCCTCGGACGTGCCGCCGAAGAGGACTGCGATTTTCAGCCTATCCATGCTGGTTCCTGCCTTCGAATTTCATGCAATTCGCGATGGAATTTTCGACGGTGTCGCTCAGAGCGTGGTCGGTGTAGTAGGCGGTGTGCGGGCTGACGATCACGTTCGGCAGTTCCTGGAGCAGCAGCAGCAATTTGTTCTTGATGGGCTTGTCCCGGTGGTCGGCGTAGAAGATCCCTTCTTCGCCTTCGAGGACGTCCAGCGCCGCGCCGCCCAGCCTGCCGCTTTCCAAGGCCGGAACGAGCGCCTCGGTGTCGATGAGGGGCCCGCGTCCGGTGTTGATCACGAACGCGCCCTGCTTCATCTGCTCGATACGCTCCCGGTTGAGCAGGTGGTGCGTATCGGGAGTGAGTGGGGTGTGGAGTGTGACGATGTCGCTCGACCGCACCAGTTCCTCGAGGGAAACGTATTCGGCGGCGGCGACAGGACGCGTGTCGTAGGCCAGTATCCGGCAGCCGAAACCCTGGAGCCGGTCCATGACCGCCGCGCCGATGCGTCCCGTTCCGACGACCCCGACGGTCAGGTCGCGCAGTTCTTTCCCGCGGACGTCGTTCAACCGGTAGTCGTGAACGCCCGCGCGCGAGATGATGGTCTTCGCGTTGCGCATCAGCATCAGCATCTGCATCAGCGTGAAATCAGCCACACTGTCGGGTGAGTAGGCGACGTTTTCCACGGTGATGCCGATGCTCTCCGCGTATTTCACATCGATGTGGTTGTACCCGATGCTTCGCGTGGAGATGTACCTCACGCCGGTTTCGGCGAGCGCCAGAAGAGCAGGGTTCGTGACCCGGGTTTTATGACCGATGCTGATGCACAGGTTTCCGGCGGCCAGTTCGACATTGGCTTCGGATACCGGTGCTTCGGCGATGGTCGGTATTACGTCGTAGCGAGGCGCCAGCTCACGGAACAAAGCCGCCTCGTCCTGACCGCATCCATAGATCGTAATTCCCGTCGGGGGAACGGCCGAGGAGGATGACGACGCCAGCGATCGGGCGCGGCTGTCCGCTGGTCGTGCCGGTTCGCTGTAGGTCATGCCCGGCAGTATAGGCAGCGCGGTGATGTCGGCCCGTATGCGGGTTTCGATACGCCGGACACCACGTTACCGGCCGGTAACGGCGAGTACGCGAGCCGTGATCGTGAAGGAAAGAGCCCCAGCTCTGTGCATCATGCCCGCCGGACGGCCGGGCCACAACCCGGCTTCGCCCGCCGCGGAATCCCCGGCTCCCCGCGGCTCGCGGCCGGTACACGGGATGCATGACGGCCTACGACGCGATCGCCGACTGGTACGAGACGACGTTCCTCACCAGGCAGCGTGACGACCCCCTGGCCATCGGGCCCACCCTGCGGGAGCTCCTCGGCCCCGGTTACCGCGAGCCCGGCTGGACGACGGCGTCGTGGACCGACCGGGGGCTGCGGCGTGGCGCGCGAGAAAAACCGCGTGCGGTTGTCGAATCCGGCCGCTCCCGGATGACGTCCTGGCAGAAGCCGGACCACACGCAGGGAGATAGTCATGACGAAGGAATTCGAGGTCGGGTTCGAGGGTACGCTGGCCGCCACGCCGGAGGCCTGCTGGCGGGCGGTCACCGTCGACGCCGGGAGCTGGTCCTGGCCCATCTCGTACGAACCGCGGGTCGGAGGCAAGGAGACCGGGCTGACCTTCCACGGCGGCGAGGTCACCGTCTGGCAGCCGGGTGCGCACTTCGCGACCCGCTGTGAAGAGGGCGACTGGTTCAACCAGCTCGACTACACCTTCGAACGCCGCGGTGACGCCACGCACCTGAAGTTCACCCACCGCGGCGTCTTCCTGGAGGACTGGGACACCAACTACGCCGCCTGCCGGCAGCACACCGCGTTCTACTACCACTCCCTCGGCGAGTACCTGACCCACTTCGCCGGCCGCAGCGCCGCCTACGCGATGACCGAAGCGCCGGAGTCGTCCGCGTCGGCCGGCGGGTTCACCAAGCTGAAGGAAGCGCTCGGCGTGCCGAAGAACACCCAGGTCGGAGACCGGGTGACCATCCGGGGCGTCGAAGGCGTCGTCGACTACGCCACTGCGAACTTCCTCGGCGTCCGGACCGAGGACGCGCTCTACCGGTTCTACGGCCGCAACGCCTTCGGCTGGCGCATCGGCGTCGGACGGCACCACTTCGCCGAGATCGACGCCGAGGCCGAGGAGCTCGGCTGGCGGACGTGGCTGGCCGAGGTCTTCGCCTAGAGCCCGCTGGTTCTGGGGCCAGCTGAACTCGCCGCCGCCATCTGGCACAACCGCGCCACCGGCCAGTTACGCAACATTTGTCCAGGCCGCGGCGCGCTCGGCGAGCGGGCGGCGACGAGGCGGGCGACCGCCTGGTCGTCGTCGTGAGCGGCGCCGGCACCTCGACGAGGACCTGGGTCAAGCCGGTCCACACCGCGGAGTCCGCCGTGGGTGCGGCCAGCTAGGCGCTGAGCTGCCGGGCCCGGTGGTCGGCGACGTGGACGCGGGACGCGCAGCGCGTCGAGCAGAACCGCCGGCGGCCGTTGCGCGAAGTGTCGACGTACGCGGTTTCGCAGCCTTCGCGGGCGCAGATGCCGAGGCGGTCCGGGGCCTCGCAGACGAGGTGGGCGAGGCCGCCCGCGGTGTAGGCGCGGACCCGGCCGACCGGCCCGGCGTCTTCGGCCGAGTAGTGCAGGTGGGGTGGCTTGCCGTCGTGGGTGGTGATGTACGGACGGCACGCCGCTTCCGCCAGCAGCTCGTTGACCAGCGCGGGCCGCTCGCCGACGCCGGCGGTGAACACCGGGCGCAGCCGGCCAGCCCAGTCGCCGATCCGCGCCGCCTCCTCGTCGGTGAGGGCCGCGATCACCATGCCGTTGCGGACCATCCCGTGGAGAAGCTCGCTCGCCGACCCCGCGTTCACCAGGTCGGCGGCCACGAGTGCGGCCGGGCCGCCGTAAGGGTTGAAGTGCACTGAGCCATTACAGCACGATCGTGGCATGGACCGGAACCCCGCCGCACTCGAGAACTCCGCCGCACTCGAGAACACAGCCGCACTCGGGAATCACTGCCCCCGCTGCGGCTGGCCGCTCGCCGAACTGCCGGCGTCCGCGGCCCGGCCCGTCTCCCGCCGGCTCGACTACGTGCGCTGCGTCTGCGGCAGCTGGCTCGCCCGCCTCGACGGCGAAGTCGTCGGCGCCACCCGCGCGCGGCCGGTCTTGTGACTCAGAGATCGAGCACGCCGGCCGCGTTGTCGTTCCACTGGTCGACCCGGCGGATGTACTCGTAGAGGGCACGGCTGCCGCGCACCCAGCGGCCCTGGTCGGCGATCGCGAGGTCGTCGGCGCCGGCCCGGCGCGCCTCGGTGGCGAACCCGGACCGCAGGGAGTGCCCGGTCACCGGGTACGGCAGGCCCGCGCGGACGCCGGCCCGGGTGAGGATCTGGTTGACGCCGGTCGTGCTGAGCGCGGGCACGCCGACGTTGCCGTGCCGATCGACCCGGCGGAACGCGGGCCCCTCGGTGATCCCGGCCCCGGAGCGCCACGCGTGCCACGCCCGCACCGGGTCGGTGTCGGGGCTGTCGCGCCGGGGGACGACCATGTCACCGGTGCTCTTGCCCTGCCGCACAGTCACCGCCAGGCCCCGGTCGTCCACCGGCTCGACGTCGGTGACCAGCAAGTTCGCCAGATCCGAGCAGCGTGCGGCGATCGGGAACCCGATGAGCAGCATCGCCCGGTCGCGCGCGCCGGCGAGCGTGTCCGGACAGGCTCGGGACATCGCCCGCAGATCGGCGAGGGTGACCATGGTGGCCTTGCCGCGGCCACGCTGGATCCCCTCCCGGGCCAGCCGCTGCCGGTACCCCTTCAACGCCCGCCAGGCGGCGCGGCCGGCTTCGGGATCGACGACGACCTTGTGGTGCCGCAACCCGGCGAGCGCCCCGGTCAGCCGCCGTTCGATCGTCGACGGCGCGGCCGGGGCGGCCCGTTCGGGCACTTCGGGCACGGCGCGTTCGTCCGGACGCAGGGTGCGCCCCCGCTCGAGCCACACGACGAACCCGGTCAGCGCGCCGATCGACGCCGACAGCGGCGGGATCCCGGTTTCGGCGGTGTAGTCCTGCCATACCTGCCAGTCCTGGGCGTAGGCCTTGAGCGTGTTCGGCGGCCGTTGCCCGTCGACGTGCCGGGCTGCGGCCTCGTCGAGCAGGGCGAGCCGCTCCTGCGGGCTCGCGGCCGCCAGGGCGGCGTCGGTCACCGGTTCGAGCTCGGGCACGCGCCGAAGGGTACGGGATGTCGATCTCCGCGGGCCGGAAGCCGGCCAGGGCGTCGGCCACCGGGCCGCTCCGGCGTCTGGATGTGCGGCGCGCCGGGAACGACTCGAACTTCGCGCCGCTCCCGGTGCGGCCGTCCGCGTACACCCGGCGGCCTTCGGCGAGGCGTCGAGGACCCCTCCTAGTTTTTGAGGCGCCATCTGCGGCTTCCGGGTGTCCTGGGTTTGGATATGTGACCTTATCCAAACCCAGAGCAGCCACTGGAAATCTTCTGATTTCGAACAGATGAATCTAGTTATGATCAGAAGCTTTGATAGGGTGCCGATCATGACGGAAGACGCTGGTCAGATCCGGGTTTGCGAGTACCGGAGGTGCGGGGCGCCGCTGCCGCCCGCGGTGGGCCGGGGCAGCCGGGCCCGGTTCTGCCAGGACGGGAAGACCTGGGGCCGGCGGAACCTCAGCTGCCGGGACGCCGAGGCCGTCCTGGCGGACGCCGAATCGCTGCGGGAGAGCGACACCGAGCTCGACGACACGGCCGTCACAGCTCTGGCCGGTCAGGTGGACCGGGTGCTCGAACCGGCGCGCGGGCTCGTCGAGACACTCACGACACTGCGCCACCAGCTCGAGGCGACGACCGCGGCCGCGCTCGGGGAGCGAGATGCGGCGCTGGCCGAGGCCGACGAGCACCGCCGTCAGCGTGGCCTGGCCGAAGCCGACGCGGCCCGGGCCCGGGAGATCGCCGACGAAGCCGCCGAAGCCGCGGGGATCGCCGAGAAGGAGAAGGCCGCGGCGATCCGGGAGCGGGACGCCGAGCGCGCCGCCCGGCGAGCGGCCGCGCAGGAGCAGCAACGCGCGGAAGGCCGGCTGGCCGCGGTCCGCGACGAGCTGGCCCGGGTCGGCGAGCGGGCCGAGGCCGCGGCGGCGCTGGCCGGCGAGCGGGCCGCGGTGGTGGCCACCCTGACCGCCGAACTCGCGGCCGTCCGCGCCGCTCTCGACGAAGAACGCGGGCGCGGTTTGGCTGCCGTGGCCCGGGCCGAAGCGGCTGAGGCTCGGGCCGATTCGGCCACCGGACGTCTCGACGAGGCCCGCGAAGGACTCGCCAAGGCGACCGCGGCTCACGAGGGCGCGCTCGAGCGGGCCCGGGCGGACACCGAGCGGCTGCGCGCCGCCTTCGACCAGCGGCTGGCCGAGTTGCAGGCGGCGCACGAACAGACCGTCCGGTCGATGCACGAGACCACCACGGGCCTCGGTGCCGAACTTCGCGCCTGCACGGCCCGGGCCGACGCCGCCGAACGGGCGGCGACCAGGGTGATCGACGTCCTGCGGGACATTCCCGAGATCACGCTGCCCGACGACGTCGCCGCAATGCTTAAGTAACTACTTGACTGTTGTCGCCGTTCGCGGCTGACTTAAGTACATGCTTAACCATGAGGAGTCGCTGGACCTGGTGTTCCGCGCCTTGGGTGACCGGACACGGAGGGCGCTGGTGGAGCGGCTCGTGCGCGGTCCACACCCGCCCGGTGCGCGAAGAAGGGGAGGTTCGTTCCAAGCTGGATAAGAGATCATGCGCGGGCCGCTCAGCCCGGCTTTCCCGGTGACCGCGCGAAGGACGCGGAGGGTCAGGCCGTGCGGTAGTGGTGGGGGCTGACGCCGAACTCGCGCTTGAAGGCCGTGCTGAGGGCGAAGGCGCTGCCGTAGCCGACCTGGTGGGCGATCGAGCCGATCGTGGCGTCGGGGTGCTGGCGCAGCAGGTCCGCGGCGAGCGCGAGGCGCCACCCGGTGAGGTAGGCCATCGGGGGTTCGCCGACCGCGGCCGCGAACCGGCGGGCCAGTGCGGCGCGGGAGACGCCGGTGTCGGCCGCGAGCTTGGCGACCGTCCACGGCTCGGCGGGCTGGTGCTGCAGCAGCCGCAGGGCGTGGCCGACGACCGGGTCGTCGTGGGCGCGGTACCAGGCGGGGGCGCCGCTGTCCGGGCGGTCGAACCAGGTCCGCAGGGCGGCGATCAGCAGCAGGTCCAGCAGCCGGTCGAGGACGGCTTCCTGCCCCGGCACGTCCTTGCCGATCTCGGTGGCGAGCAGCCCGGCGAGCGGGGTGGGCCACTCGGCCGCGGGCAGGACGATCAACGCAGGCAGGGCGGCGAGGAGCCGCTTGCTCAGCTCGCCTTCCATGCCGTAGGTGCCGGTGAGCAGCACGACCGGGCCGTCGGTGCCGTGGCCCCAGGTGCGGACGCCGACGTGGGCGAACGCGGTGAGGTGGCCGCCGTCGGGGGTGCGGCACTCCTGGCCGGGCAGGATGAGTGCTTGCGGCGGGGTCGAGGGCTGGTCGGCGACCAGGTACGGATCGGGGCCGCGCGCGATCGCGATGTCTCCTTCGCTCATCAGGACGCCTTCGCCGGCGTCGGGCACGATCCACGCTTCGCCGCGCACCACCGAGACGACCGTGAGGGGCGCCCGGTCCTCGATGCGCAGCGACCACGGCGGGGTCAGCACCGACCGGAGCAGGAACGCACCGTGCGCGCGGGGGCCGTCGAGCAGGGCGGCAAGCGGATCCATGTGGCCGACTGTAGACGCTGAAACATGCGATCGCGGCTTTGAGCTATGGAGAGTCTCGACGGGACGCGCTTGACTCAGGGCCATGACAACGACAAGGGGGAAACCGATGTCGACGGTGGTTCTGGTGGCCGCAGTGGTCGCGGCGGGGTTGATCGCCGGGTTGTTCTACGCCTACGCCTGCTCGGTGATGCCGGGACTGGCGCGCGGCGACGACAAGACGTTCGTCGAGGGGATGCGCGGGATCAACGTCGCGATCATCAACCCGGTGTTCATGCTGACGTTCCTGGGCGCGCCGCTGCTGGCGGGCGTGGCGGTGTTCCTGAACCCGGGGCCGCGGCCGTGGGTGATCGCGGGGTTCGCGTTCCTGGTGGCGATGGTGGTGATCACCGGGGCGGTGAACATCCCGCTGAACAACGCGCTGGACAAGGGCGGCGACGACTACGCGGCCGTGCGTGCGCAGTTCGAGACGGTGTGGGTGCGCTGGAACGTCCTGCGCGCGCTGGTCAGCACGGCGGGCTTCGGCTGCCTGGTGGCCGCCCTGCTGACCAGGCGCGGCTGAGAGCCCTATGTCAAGCGGCCTGTTGGTGGAGGGTGTTGAGTTGGCCGTGTAGGTCGGGGTTGTAGGGCTGGTGGTCGTGCCAGCAGCGCCAGAGGATCCTGGTCCAGGCTTGGGCCAGGATCCGTGCTGCGTGGGGGTGTCGGCAGCCGCGGTGGCGGGCTCGGTAGTAGGTGTAGTGGGCCCAGGCGTTGGCGCGTGGGGTGTCTTGTGCCCAGTCGATGAGGGCGGCGCGGAGCTGTTTGTTGCAGCCGCGGCGGTAGGTGACGGTGCGGTGTTTGCCGGATTGGCGGGTCGAGGGCGCGACCCCGGCGGCGGCGGCCAGTGCTTGCGGGTCGGGGAACCGGGCGCGGCAGTCACCGATCTCGGCGAGCAGGGTCGCAGCGCGGACGGTGCCGGCCCGGGGCAAGGACTGGAAGATCGGTCCGTCGGGGTGGGCCAGCAGCGCTTCTTTGATGCGCGTCTCAAGATCGGCTTGCCGGCTGCGGAGGCGGCTGAGCAGGTCGACCAGGGTGCCCACGATGACCTCGCCCACCTCGGCTGCGGGCCCGGTGGTGCGTCCGGTGACGGCGTCGCGCAGGTGGGCGGTCAACTCGGCAGCGCTGTGGCGGCCGCTGTAGCTGTTGGCTTTGAGCCAGTGCGCCATTCTCGAGGGGGACAGCCAGGCCGCCTTGGCTTCGGAGGGGAAGCGGCGCAGGAATGTCAGGCTGATCGGCAGGTCGAGCTGGCTGAACAGGCCGATAGCCCCGGGAAAGTGGTGCTGCAGCACGGCCAGCAGCTGGTTGTGCACCGCGATCCGGTGGTTGATCAGGTCATGGCGCGCGCGGACCAGCATCCGCAGCGCGACGGTGTCCTCGCCGTCGGGGTGCACGATGGCCCAGCGGCCGGCGTCGGTGCGCAGGGCATCGGCCAGGACGAAGGCGTCGAACCGGTCGTCCTTGTTGCCGGCGCTGCCGTAACGGGCCCGCAGTGAGCCGACCTGCCGGGCCGAGATGACCACGACCTCGAAGCCGTCTCGGAGCAGGTGCTCGACCACGGGTCCGTCCCCGCGCTCGATCCCGACCCGGACAACGCCATGCCGGGACAACAGTGCGGTGATCTTGCCCAGGCCGGCTCGGGAGTGGGCGAGCGTGGCTTGCTCGATCCGGTGCCCGGTGGCATCGACGATGCAGACGGCGTGGTGGTGCCAGGACCAGTCGATTCCGGCGAACGCGGGCGTAGCCTCCATGGTGTGCTCCTTTCCGTCAGCCCACGGAAATCAAGCACTCCGGTCCGGGACGTGACGGTCGGTCGCTCACTGAGGCGCTCCAGGCCGGCAAGCCTTGGCGCAAAGCCCTATGGCCGATCTGCACGTCCCGGGCCACCAGGCCCCGCAACTCTCAGCCAGGTCATCCCCACAGGGCGACTCGGTCAGCCCGGCAGTGACCCGGCAGACCCGGGGTGCAGACAGACGCATACGCCTGTCCACCCCCAACGTCCACCAGTGAGGGTCAGCCTGCGACGCGGAAGAGCAGGTCGGTGACCCACTGCGTGGGGTCCGGCACCTCGAGGGGGTTGGTGCGCAGCACTTCCAGGCGGCAGCCCCACTCCTCGCCGTCCGGGCCGTCGGTGCGGTCCCACGTGATGCCTTCGGCGGCGCCCCACGCGAGGACCGTCCCGGTCGCCGCGACCAGGCCGTCGGGCGCGCCGACGTAGGTGTCGAGGACGTACTTCCCCGCCGGGAGCTCGTCGAGGAAGACCGGCTCCTCGGGGGCGAATTCGCCCTCGATGGGGACGCCGGCTTCGACGGTGAACCGCATTCCGGGGTGCAGCACGCGGTAGCGGAAGAACGGTGCTCCCGCCAGGGCGATGCCCTGGGCGGTGAGGGTGCCGATGAGGGGTGGCAGCCGGTCGGCGATCCGCGGGAAGTCCGGAATGCCGAGGGTGGCGCGCTCGGCGACGTAGCGCTGGGCGGGGCGTTCGACGATGGCGGGCATCAGGCGAAGTCCTCGGGGCCGAGCATCGGGCGGACCTCGATGCTGCCGTAGGTCGCGGCGGGGTGGCGGGCCGCGAGTTCGAGGGCTTCGTCGAGGTCGGCGCAGTCGAGGATGACGAAGCCGCCGATCTGTTCCTTGGCTTCGGTGAACGGCCCGTCGGTGAGCAGGACTTCGCCGTCGCGCACGCGGATCGTCGTCGCCTCGGTCGGCGGGCGGAGACCGCCGCCGCCGCGGATCTTGCCGCGGCGTTCCAGGTCTTCGCTCCAGCCGCCGCAGCCGTCGTCGCGGTGGTCCGCGGCGGTTTCGTCGCCGCAGATCATCAGCAGGTACTGCATGGTCAGCGTCCTTCCGGTCGGGGTTCATCCTGCCGACGAGCGGGATCGCCCGCGACCGACACGACCTCCGAGATTCTTCGCGTGAGGTAGGTGCGCTCGGCGTCGGTGCCGGCGAGGTCGCGGGCGTGGGCGTACCAGTGCGCGGCTTCGGCGTGACGGCCGAGGCGGCGGAGGAAGTCGGCACGCGTGGCCGGCAGCAGGTGGTAGCCCTCGAGCGGCAGTTCGTCGAGCAGGGCGAGCCCGGCTTCGGGGCCGTCGGCCATGCCGACCGCGATGGCCCGGTTGAGTTCGACGACCGCGCTGGGGACGAACTTGCGCAGCTCGTCGTAGAGGCCGGCGATCTGGGGCCAGTCGGTGTCGCCTGGACGGGCGGCGGTGGCGTGGCAGGCGGCGATGGCGGCCTGGATCTGGTACGGCCCCGGCCGGCGGCGCCGCAGGGCGGTCTCGAGGATCCGGGTGCCTTCGGCGATTTCGCCCGCGTCCCAGCGGGTGCGGTCCTGTTCTTCGAGCGGGACGAGGACGCCGCCGGCGTCGACGCGGGTGGCCCGGCGGGCGTGCTGGAGCAGCACCAGGGCGAGCAGGCCGAGAACCTCGGGTTCGTCGGGCATCAGCTGGGCGAGGACGCGGGTGAGGCGGACGGCTTCGGCGGCGAGGTCGGGGCGGAGCAGGTCCGGTCCGGTGCTGGCGGAGTAGCCCTCGTTGAACGTCAGGTACAGCACGCCGAGCACGGCGGCGGTGCGTTCGGGCAGCAGGTGCGCGGGGGGCACGCGGTAGGGGATGCGGGCGTGGCGGATCTTGCGTTTCACCCGCACGAGCCGCTGGGACATGGTGGCTTCGGGGACGAGGAAGGCGCGGGCGATCTCGGCGGTGGACAGCCCGGCGAGGGTGCGCAGGGCGAGCGCGACCTGGGCTTCGGTGGCCAGCGCGGGGTGGCAGCAGGTGAAGATGAGCCGCAGCCGGTCGTCGGTGACGCCGCTGTCATCGGGTTCGGGTTCGTCGGGTTCGGGCACGAGGGTGGCCTCCCGGAGCTTGGCGGCGCCGAGGGATTCGCGGCGGATCCGGTCGGTGGCGCGGTTGCGGGCGGTGGTGGTGAGCCAGGCGCCGGGCCGTTGCGGGACACCGTCGCGGGGCCAGGTGCGCAGGGCGAGGGCGAAGGCTTCCTGGGCGCACTCCTCGGCGAGGTCCCAGTCGCCGGTGATCCGGATGAGCGTGGCCACGACCTGGCCCCACTCCTCGCGGAACGCTTCGGCGACCGCGGTCTCGACGTCTGCCACCACTCCTCCTCCCGGCCGGTTCACCCACCCGACGAACGGCCGGAGGCCGAACCGACAGCCGCCGCGTGACACGCGCCGAAGCCTTCGGCGCGGGCGACGATCCGGCCGCCTTCGACGCGGACGGCGGTTTCGGTGGCGTCGCTGACCGCGGTGACGCCGGCGGCCGCGGCGAGTTCGCCCCCGGCGTCGCAGATGATCCGCAGCCGTGGCCGTACGGGTGGGGCGATCGCCTGGTCGAGGCAGCTGCGCAGGTCGGCGACGGCGAGCCGGGTCAGCGGGGCGAGTTCGCCGGGGTCGCTGGTGACGAGCACGGCGGTGACGTCCGCGCCGGCGCGGACGGCTTCCTCGAACGCCGACGCGCGGTGCAGGCCGAGGACGGTGACGACGCCGTCGCCGGGACGCACGGTCTCGCCGGTCAGCAGGTCGGTCGCCGCCGGTGGGTGCCACGGGTCGCCGGCGGGCCGGGCCTGGGTGGTGATCGGGGGTTCGGCCGGCCAGCCGTCGCTCAGGCCGAGGTCCAGGAGCGCGGCGCACGCGGTGACGACGTGGAACGGCTCGCCGAAGCCGGGCGCGGCGGCGGCGAGCTGGCTCGCGCCGTGCAGCGTGGTGAGGGCGGCTTCGGCGACCCGGACGAGGCGCCGTCCCGGGCGGAGGCGTTCGAGGGCGAGCCCGAGCAGGATCGCCTCGACCCGCATGAGCTGCGAGAAGGGGAGGCGGGTGTGCTCGTCGGCGAGGATTTCCGGGAGCAGGTCGCGGGCGAGGCGGGCGTCGTCGCTGTCGCTGTCGGTGGCGAGGGGGAGCCGGGCGACCCAGGCGCGGGCGAACGCGGCCAGGACGTCGGCGGCACTCGGGTCCGGCGGCGGGGTGGCGTGCCGGGGGGCGCGTTCGGCGAGGTCGGCCAGGACGGCGAAGTACAGGGCCCGTTTGCCGGGGAAGTTGGAGTAGACCGCGCCGCGGGTGAGCTCGGCGCGTTCGGCGATGACGTCGACCTTGGCCTCGCGGAAGCCGCGGCGGGCGAACTCGTCCCGGGCCGCGGCGAGCACCTTCGCGCGGTTGCGTTCCTGGGTCTGCGCCCTGCTGAGCCTGACCATCGTCCTCCTTGCCCCGGCGTCGCGGATCAAGATACCGTGACCACTGAGATGATAAGAACATCTGATTTGAACATCTGGAGTGGTGGATGACCCCCGAGATCGACCTGACCGACATGAAGGTGCTCACCGACCCGTTCACCGCCTACGACCAGGCGCGGGAAGTCAGCGCGGTGGCCAAGCTGGTCATCCCCGGTTTCGGCCCGTTCTGGGCCGTGACCCGCTACGCGGAAGCGCGCGCGATGCTGACCGATCCCCGGTTCGAGGTGAACTCCGGCAGCTTCCTGCGCCCGCCCGGCATCCCGGAGCACTGCCTGGCGTACCTGGAGACGATGTCCGAGAAGGATGGGCCGGAGCACCTGCGGCTGCGGCGGCTGGTCGCCCCGGCGTTCACGCCGAAGCGGGCCGCCCAGCTGCGGCCCCGGCTGGAGGCGATCACCGGCGAGCTGCTCGACGAGCTGCCCCAGCACGCCGAAGACGGCGTCGTCGACCTGGTACCGCACTTCGCGCGGCCGCTGCCGATCGACGTCATCTGCGAGCTGGTCGGCATTCCCGGGACCGACCGGCCGCGCTGGCGCGAGTACGGCGCTGCCGTCGCGAGCGGGATGGGCCCAGACTTCGCCGGGGCGATCCCGGCGATCATCGAGGGCGCCAAGGAGGCGGTGGCGCGCAGCCGGGCCGAGCCGGGTGACGACCTCGTCGGCGACCTGGTGCGGGCCCAGGCCGAGGACGGTGACCGGCTCACCGACACCGAGCTGGTCACCCTGGTCTGGCACCTGGTCCTGGGCGGGCAGACGCCGGTGAACCTCATTGCCAACGCCGTCGAAGTGCTGCTGCGGCACCCGGACCAGCTGGACCTGCTGCGCGCGGACGCCGGGTTGTGGCCGGGTGCGGTCGAGGAGCTGATGCGCTGGTGCAGCCCGCAGCTGCTGACCACGCCGCGGTTCGCGCGCGAGGACGTCGAGATCGACGGGGAGCTCATCCGGAAGGGCGAGCGGGTGACGGCGGCGATGGTGGCCGCCGACCGCGACCCGCGGGCGTTCGCCGGCCCGGACCGCTTCGACGTCACCCGCTCCGGGCCGCCGCAGCTGGGGTTCTCGCACGGGCCGCACTTCTGCCTGGGTGCTTCGATTTCGCGGGTGCAGACCGAGGTGGCGTTGTCGTCGCTCTTCGCGCGCTTCCCGGACCTGGCGCTCGCCGAGGACGTCCCCCGGGCCCCCGACGGCGGGACCTGGCGTCCGGCGCGGTTACTGCTGACGCTCTGACACGAGCACTTCGATCCCGCCGAGGACGCGGGCGAGGCCGAAGCGGAAGGCGTAGGCCGGGTTCTCGGCGGCGTTGTGGGCCTCACCGGCAGCTTGGCCGACCCGCGAGGAGATCGGGTAGTGCGCCGCGTCGGCGGCCGGGATGCCGGCCAGGACCGGCGCGGCGCGCTCCCACCACTGGGCGTCGGTCATGCCGCTGGAGCGGACGAGGCGGGCGTTGTCGAGCGAGCTGCGCGCGGTGGCCCGGACCAGGCCGGTGACGACACTGACCACGGCGTCCATCTCGACGTCGCCGAGGCCGATGCCCTCGACCGCCCGCAGCTCACGCTCGTACTTGGCGAAGCTGTTCGGGCCCAGCGCCGAGCGGCTGGTGGTGACCTGCAGCAGCCAGGGGTGGCGGTGGAACAGCGCCCACTGGGCTTCGGCGATCGCAGTCAGCGCGGCGCGCCATCCGAGCCCTTCCCCGGGCTCCGGCAGCTCGCCGTGAGCGTGGTCGATCATCAGGTCGAGCAGCTCGGCGCGGCCGGGCACGTAGGTGTAGAGCGACATGGGGGAGACGCCGAGCTGCTCGGCGACGCGGCGGATGGTGACGGCTTCGATGTCGTCGGCGTCGGCCACGGTGACGGCCGCCCGCACGACGTCGGCCGTGGTCAGCTTGGGTTTCGGGCCGCGGCGCGGGGGTGCCGAGACGCCCCAGAGCAGCTCGATCGCCCGCCGGGGGTCGCCGTCGCCGTTCTCCTGCGTGCTCACGCCGGCCATTCTGCCCACCTGTTTTCCGTACAACGTACAGAGTTGTGCTAACCTCTTCTCCGTACACAGTACAGAGTTTGGGGGCAGGATGACTCCGCAGATCCACGCCGAGGGGCTTCGCAAGCGCTACGGCGACGCTTTCGCCCTCGACGGGTTCGATCTCTCCGTCCCGGCCGGCATGCTGTGCGGCCTGCTGGGACCCAACGGCGCGGGCAAGACGACGGCCGTGCGCGTGCTGTCCACGCTGCTGCGCCACGACGGCGGCGTCGCGCGGGTGGCCGGGTTCGACGTGGCGGCCCAGCCGGCGAAGGTTCGCTCGGCGATCGGGCTGGTCGGCCAGCAGGCCGCCGTCGACGAAATCCTGTCGGGGCGGCAGAACCTGATCCTCTTCGGGCGGCTGCACCACCTGGGCCGCCGGGAGGCGGTGCGCCGCGCCGACGACCTGCTGGAACGCTTCGGCCTGGCGGACACCGGCTCGAAGCCGGTTTCGGCGTACTCCGGCGGGATGCGGCGACGGCTGGACCTGGCCGCCTCACTGCTGGCCGCGCCGCGGGTGCTGTTCCTCGACGAGCCGACGACCGGGCTGGACCCGCGCAGCCGCACCGAGGTCTGGCGGGCGGTGCGGTCCCTGGTCGCGGACGGGACGACGGTGCTGCTCACGACGCAGTACCTGGAGGAGGCCGATCGGCTGGCCGACCGGATCTCGCTGGTGGAGCACGGCCGGGTGATCGCCGAAGGCACCCCGGCCGAGCTGAAGGGTTCCCTGAACGCGACCCGGATCGAGCTGGTGCTGACCGATCCGGACACCCTCGGCGCGGCGGCGGCACTGCTCGCCCGGGTCACCGGAGCGGCGCCGGCCACCGAGGAACTGAAGGTGAGCGCACCGGCCGAGCCATCGATGCTGACCGACCTCGTCCGCGAGCTGGCGGCGACCGAACTGGCGGTCGCCGACGTGGCCCTGCGGCACCCGACGCTGGACGAAGTCTTCCTGGAGCTGACCGGAAAGGTGGCGCGATGAGGTGGACGATCGAAGACGGCTGGACGATGGCACAGCGTTATCTGGCGCAGCTGGCGCGGCGGCCGGCCCGGCTGGCCACCGTGGTGGCGTTCCCGATCCTGATGGTGCTGATCTTCGCCTACCTGCTCGGCGGCGGGATGAGCGTGCCCGGCGGCGGTTCCTACCGCGAGTTCCTGATGCCGGGGATGTTCGCGATGACGATGGCGTTCGGGTTGTCGGGGACGATGATCGCGGTGCTGGACGACGCGGCCAAGGGCGTCACCGACCGGTTCCGGTCGCTGCCGATGGCGCCGTCGGCGGTGCTGACCGGGCGGGTGGCCGCGGACCTGGCGAACGCGGTGCTCGCCTTGGCGGTGCTGGTGGGCTGCGGCTACGCGGTCGGCTGGCGCCCGCACGGCAGCCTCGGCGAAACCCTCGCCGCGCTGGGGTTGCTGCTCCTGCTGCGGACGGCGCTGGTGTGGGCCGGGATCTCCCTGGGCCTGCTGACCTCGGACCCGTCGATGGTGACGCTCGCGCAGACGCTGGAGTTCCCGTTCGGGTTCCTCTCGAGCGCGTTCGTGGCGACCGCGACGATGCCGGCCTGGCTGGGAACCGTGGCGGAGTGGAACCCGTTGTCCTCCACGGTGACCGCGGCGCGGGTGCTGTTCGGCAACCCCGGAGCCGCCGGGGACTCCTGGGTGAGCACGCACCCGGTGCTCATGGCGGTGCTCTGGCCGCTGGTGCTGCTCGCGGTGTTCGTGCCGTTGTCCGTGCGCCGATACGGGAGGCTGGGGAACTGAACGTCCACTTCGAACCGGGCGAACCACCGCGGGCGGGACGCCTGCGCGTCGACGGCCGCGATCTCTCCATTGTGGACGGTCTGCCGGAGCTGCTGGGCGGCGCCGACGCGTTCTGGGCGACCGCGGCGAAGGCCGCGCTGCGGCTGGTGGCGGCGGGACGGCTGCTGCCGGGGGTCACCGAGGCCGGGCACGACGCCTGGCGCGTCGGTCCCCTCGAACCGGCCGAAGCCGCGTGGCTGCGGGACCTCGCCGCGGCGATGCCCCCGGACGGCCGTGCGCCGGGCCCGCTGCTGCGGGCGTTCCTCGACGCCGTCGCCGACACGCTGCCGCGCACGCCTGCCGCGGCGAAGGCGGCCGGGACGCGGTTGTTCGCCGCGGTGGCGCCGCAGCGCGCGGATTCCCTGCGTGACTGGGCGGACGAGCTGGCCGCCGGCCTGGACTCGGGCATCCGGGTGTCGCTGCGGGTGGAAGCGCCGGAGGGGTTCGCGGCAGGCCGCTTCCACGCCGTGGTGCAGGTGCACAGCCTCGCCGAGCCGGGCCAGGTCGCCGACGCGGCGCAACTGTGGGAGACCGGGCGGTTCGGGCCGCGGGCCCGCATCGACGTCGTGCTGGCCTTGCGCCGGGCCGCGCAGGTGTGGCCGGCGCTGGGCCCGCTGCTGACCTCGGCGGTGCCGGACGAACTGGCGCTCGGCGAGGACGACGTGACCGAGCTGGTCGCCACCGCGGCGCCGCGGCTGGCGGCGGCCGGGATCGACGTGCACTGGCCGGCCGAGCTGGCGGGGTCGCTGACCGCCCGTGCCGTCGTCCGGGCCGGGGACACCCCGGGTGACCTGCCGTCGTTCTTCGGCGGCGGGCGGGCCTTGGCGTTCGACTGGCAGCTCGCCCTCGGCGGTGAGGTGCTGACCGAGGCGGAGCTGGACGCGCTCGCCGAGGCCCGCCGTCCGGTGGTGCGGCTGCGGGACCGGTGGGTCCTGGTCGATCCGGCGCTGGCGGCGAAGGCCAGGGAGCGGACGCTGAAGCCGCTGACCCCGGTCGACGCACTCGGCGCGGTGCTGTCGGGAACCACGGAAGTCGACGGAGAGCCCGTCGAGGTGGTCACCGACGGCTGGCTGGCGCGGCTGCGGGAACGGCTGGCCGAGCCGCCGGAACCGCAGGCGCCCCCGGCCGGGCTGGCCGCGACGTTGCGGGACTACCAGCTGCGCGGGCTGCAGTGGCTGGCCACGGTCACCGGGCTCGGGCTCGGCGGCTGCCTCGCCGACGACATGGGGCTGGGCAAGACGGTCACGCTGATCGCGCTGCACCTGCACCGGGCTTCGGGTGCGACCCTGGTGGTGTGCCCGGCGTCGCTGCTGGGCAACTGGGAACGCGAGATCCGCCGCTTCGCCCCCGGCGTGCCGGTGCGGCGCTTCCACGGCAGCGCCCGCTCGCTCGAGCACCTCGACGGGTTCGTCCTGACCACCTACGGCACGTTGCGCACGGATCCCGCGCCGCTGGCGGGGGTGCGCTGGGGGTTGCTGGTCGCCGACGAGGCCCAGCACGTGAAGAATCACCGCTCGGGCACGGCGAAGGCGTTGCGGCTGGTGCCCGCGGCGGCGCGGGTGGCGCTGACCGGCACGCCAGTCGAGAACACGCTGTCGGAGCTGTGGGCGATCCTCGACTGGACGGCACCGGGCCTGCTGGGGTCGCTGAGCGAGTTCCGGGCGCGCTGGGCGAAGCCGATCGAGGCCGGGGACGCGGGCGCGGCGGAACGGCTGGCCAGGTTGCTGCGGCCGTTCCTGCTGCGGCGCCGCAAGTCCGATCCCGGGATCGCGCCGGAGCTGCCGGCGAAGACCGAGACCGACCGGCCGGTGGGCTTGAGCGCGGACCAGGTCGCGCTGTACGAGGCGGTCGTGCGGGAGATGATGGCCGAGATCGCCGCGAGCGACGGCATGGCCCGGCGTGGCCGGATCGTCAAGCTGCTCACCGCGCTGAAGCAGATCTGCAACCACCCGGCTCAGTACCTCAAAGAGCCCGGCGGCCGCTCGGGCAAGCTGGAGCTGCTCGACGAGCTGCTGGACACGATCCTCGCCGAGGGCGGCGCGGTGCTGGTCTTCACCCAGTACGTCGCCATGGCGCGGCTGCTGGAGAAACACCTGGCCGCCCGCGGGATCGCGACGCAGCTGCTGCACGGCGGCACGCCGGTGGCCCGCCGCGAAGAACTCGTCACCCGGTTCCAGGACGGCGAGGTGCCGGTGTTCCTGCTGTCGCTCAAGGCGGCCGGGACCGGGCTGAACCTCACGCGCGCCGACCACGTCGTGCACTTCGACCGCTGGTGGAACCCGGCGGTGGAGGACCAGGCGACCGACCGGGCGTACCGGATCGGGCAGACGCGGCCGGTGCAGGTGCACCGGCTCGTCGCCGAGGGCACGGTCGAGGACCGGATCGCGGCGATGCTGCGGGAGAAACGGGCGCTGGCCGACGCGGTCCTGGCCGGCGGCGAAGCGGCCCTGACGGAACTGTCCGACACGGAGCTGGCGGAGCTCGTGGAACTGAGGAGCCGCGGATGAGTGACGACCGGGTACGCGGCTTCCCCGCGTTCGGGGCCGCCGGCGCGCGGGGACGCTTCGCGAAGTCGTGGTGGGGCCGGGCGTGGCTGAGCGCGATGGAGGACACCGCGCTCGACCTGCGGCAGCTCAAGCAGGGCCGCCGGTACGCCGCGGCCGGGCTGGTCGGGCCGATCACGGTCAGCCCGGGCCGGATCGCGGCGGTGGTCGACGACGTCGACGGCGGCCCGTACCGGACCGAGCTGCGGCTGGCTGAGCTGTCCGACGCCGAGTGGACGCGGTTCCTGGACCGGGTCGCTTCACGGGCCGGGCACCTGGCGGCACTGCTGGACCGGGACATGCCGCACGACCTGGTCGAAGCGGCCGACGACACCGGCGTCCACCTGCTGCCCGGGATCGGCGACCTCGATCCGGAGTGCGACTGCCCGGGCTGGGAGCTGCCGTGCCGCCACGCGGCCGCGCTGTCCTTCCAGGCGTCGTGGCTGCTGGACGTCGACCCGTTCGTGCTGTTGCTGATGCGGGGCAAGGGCGAACGCGAGATCCGCGAGGCCCTGGAAAGCCGCACCGCACCGCGGACGGACCCCCTCGACGTGGCCCGCACGCCGGGAGAGCTGCCGGATCTGGCCGGGTTCGAGCCCGCGGGCGTGCCGTCGATTCCCGCCGCGCCCGGCGTGCCCGCGGAGACTTTCGCCCTGCTGGCCGCGAACGCCGCGGGGCGGGCGAAGGCGCTGCTCTCGGGGGAGCCGTGGCCGGGACGGCGATCCGACTCCGTCCGCCTGGCCGCGGAATTCCCCGCGGTGGCCGGCCGCCTCGGGGAGGGCGCGGACTTCGCGCGGGCGGTCGCGGCCTGGACCTACGGCGGACGCGCGGGCCTGGAGGTCCTCGACACGCCGTGGACCCCGCCGAAAGCGGCACTGGCCGCCGCGCGGGCGGCACTCGCCGACGTCACGGACGCCGAACCGGTGTTCGACCGCAACCACTGCACGGTCGGCGAGGTGCAGCTGCGGCTGGACCGCGGGGGCCGCTGGCACCCCTACCGGTCCGGCGGGGACTCGTGGTGGCCGTCGGGCCCGCCGGAAACCGATCCGGGCCTGCTGCTGGGCTGAAATCCGCCGGTATTCCCGGTATCCCGTGCGCTCCCCGCTGTCTCCTGTTCCCTGACGGCGGGTTCCGCCGGGCCACTGGGGGTGCGGGCGCGCGGGGTCCCTCCGCGCGCCCGCCCGGTTTCCGCCGGTGACCGCTTCCAGCGGGAAGCTCGCCGTCGAGCTGGAGGGGGCTTCCCGGAGCCCCCTCCAGCGTCCGGCCGTCTTTTGTCGGTGCCCGGCGCTAGCGTGCGCGCATGGACACCCTTGCCGCCGACCTGCGCCGGTACCTCCAGGAATCGCGCGAGAGCCTGGTGAACAGCCTCTCCGGGCTGAGCGAACACGACATCCGGCGCCCGATGACCCCGACGGGGACCAACCTGCTCGGCCTGATCAAGCACGTCGCCGGGGGCGAGCTCGGCTACCTCGGCGACTCCGTGGGCCGCCCGGCGCCGGTGAAGCTGCCGTGGTTCGAGGACGGTTCGGTCTGGGACAGCGCGGACATGTGGGCCATGGCGGAGGAGACCCGCGAGGAGCTGGTCGAGCTGTACCGGACGGCGTGGCGGCACTCGGACGAGTCGATCGAACAGCTGCCGCTGGACGCGCCGGCGTCGGTGGCGTGGTGGCCGGAGGAGCGGCGGACCACCACGTTCGGCTCGCTGCTGGTGCGGGTGACCGCCGAGACCGCGCACCACGCCGGCCACGCCGACATCGTCCGCGAGCTGATCGACGGCCGCCCCGGCGCCGACCACGCCGACATCGGCGACGCGGCTTGGTGGGAAACGTACGTGGAGCGGATCCGGGAGGCAGCCGACCGGCATCGGTGAGAAGGAGCTTCAGCCCACCGGCGTCACCGCGTAGTCCTTGACCCGCATGGAGTCGTGCATGCGCACGCCGCCGGTGTTCAGCTTCGCCAAGGCCCTGCTCGCCCCGGCCGGCAGCGCGGAGATCAGCCGGCCGCCCCGGGCCAGTGCCCACACCCCGGCACGGGAGGCCGGGATCAGGCTCCGCGTGGCACCGATCGCGAAGGCACGGCTGCGGCGCACCAGCTCGCCCATTTCCCGTTCGTAGGCGGCGAAGGCGCGCTCGTGGTCGCCGCCCGCCGCGGCCAGCTCGCCGGCCAGGACGTACGCGCCGAGCACGGCGAGGCTCGTGCTGCCGCCGACCGCCGGGCCGGGGCAGTAGCCGGCGTCGCCGACGAGGGTGACGCGCCCGCGTGACCAGGTCTCGAGCTGGAGCTGGGTGATGGAGTCGAAGTAGAACGGGCCCGGGCCGTCCAGCTCGGCCAGCCAGCCGTCGACCTGCGGGTGCAGGCCGGCGAACGCCTCGCGCAGGAGTTCCTTCTGCCGCGGGACGTCCCGGTGGTGGTAGTCCAGCTCCTGGTCGCGGCGGAACAGGAACACCGCGCGGGCCTCGTCCAGGTGCCGGGCGCTGTAGATCCCCGTGGTGCGGCCGGCCCCGAGGTGCATGACGGTCTCGCCGTCGAGGCCGAGGGTGTCGGGCAGGGACAGCACGGCCAGGTACGCGCCGATGAACTTCGTCAGCCCCGCCTCCTCCCCGAACACCAGGCGCCGCACGTTCGAGTGCAGCCCGTCGGCCCCGACGACGACGTCGAACCGGCGTGGCGCGGCGTGTTCGAAGGTGACCTCGCCGTCGGGGGAGATGCTGGTGATCGAGTCGCCGAAGAGGTACTCGACGTCGTCGCGGCCGGCGTCGTAGTAGATCTCGCTGAGGTCGTCGCGCATGACCTCGACGTGCCGGTCGGAGGTGGCCTGGATGATCTTCGCCAGGTTGACCCGCACCGGACGGCGGGTGCCCTCGCGGTACAGCGTCATCCGGGTGGTGCCGGTGGCCAGGGCCTCGACGCGGGGCAGCACGCCCATCCGTTCGGTGATCTCCATGGCCGGCCGGAACAGGTCGACGGCGTGCCCGCCGGTCTTGCGCAGCGTCGGCGCGCGCTCGACGACGGTGACGTCGAAGCCGTACCGGGTGAGCCAGTACGCCAGCACCGGACCCGCGATGCTGGCACCGGAGACGAGAATCCGCATGAATACCTCCCTGACTTAACGATAGGTAAGTTGTACCACGTTCCTTACCTATCGTTAAGTCAGTTATGCTGGGGTCGTGCCGAAACCCTCCGACACCAAGCAGCGCATCCTCGACGTCGCCCGCGACCTGTTCAGCAAGCAGGGGGTGCAGCGCACCAGCCTCCAGGACATCGCCGACCGGCTGGGCATCACCAAACCCGCGCTCTACTACCACTTCCCGTCGCGGGAGGACCTGGTGCGCAGCATCCTCCAGCCGCTGCTCGACGACGGCGAGGAGTTCCTCCTCGCCCAGGAAGCCCGCGGCGACACCCGGGTGCGGGAGCTGATCGAGGGTTTCTTCGACTTCAACTACCGCCACCGCGCGCCCGTCATCATGCTGCTGGCCGAGATGCCGACGCTGGCCGACCTCGGGCTCATCGACCGGGTACTGGGCTGGCGCAAGCGGCTCACCGAGCTGATCTGCGGCCCCGAGCCGACGCTCGAACAGTCCGCCCGCGCCGTCCTCGCCCTGGGTGGCCTGCAGGACGTCTGCATGCAGTTTCCCGACGCCCCGGTCGACGAACTCAGGGCCGCCGCGGTCGCCGCGGCCCTCGACGCCCTCGGCCGCTGAAACTTTTCCGGCGGCGCGTGTCGAGAACGCGCCACCGGCTCCGTCCCAGGGACATCAAGACACTTCCGGAGAAGGAGACGACCATGCAGCAGAACGAGATCGCCGAGGTGCTCGACAAGCCGCTCAGCCGCGAGCTGCTCGCCCGGGACATCACCCGCCTGGCCTACGTCGCCAAGGACGGCACCCCGCGCAGCATCCCGATCGCGTTCACCTGGAACGGCACGGAGATCGTCCTGTGCACGACGAAGAACTCCCCGAAACTGCCGTCCCTGCGCGCCAACCCGGCCGTCGCCCTGACCATCGACACCGAGGTGCACCCGCCCAAGATCCTCCTCATCCGCGGCCGCGCCGAGCTCGACGTCGTCGACGGCATCCCCGAGGAGTACCTGCGGATGAACGGCACCTACGAGATGACCGCCGAGCAGCGGGCCGAATGGGAACGGGAAGTGCGCTCGCTCTACGACGGCATGGTCCGGATCGTCGTGACCCCGACCTGGGCCAAGCTCATCGACTTCGAGACGACCCTGCCGAGCGCCGTCGAGGAGCTGGCCAAGCAGCGGGCCGAACGCGGCTAGCGGACCGCGGCGCGCTCGATGATCGCTCCCGTGTCGACCCCGGCCGGGAGCGTCCCGAACGCGATGCCCCAGTCGCCGCCGAAACGGGACGCGCAGAAGGCGTCCGCGACCGCCGGATGGCCGTGGCGCACCAGCAGCGATCCCTGCAGCACCAGCGCCATCGCCTCGACCAGCCGCCGCGCCCGGTACTCGATGCCGTCCAGGTCGGTCAGCTCCTTGCGGACGCGGTCGACGGCGTCGTCCAGCCGCGCGTCGCCGCCGGCCGCCCGCTCGACCTCGGCGAAGAACGCCGCGACCGACTCCGGCTGCCGGCCCATGGCACGCAGCGCGTCCAGCGCGGCGACGTTGCCCGACCCTTCCCAGATCGACGACAGCGGCGCCTCGCGGTAGAGCCGCGGCATCCCCGACTCCTCGACGTACCCGTTGCCACCGAAGCACTCCAGCGCCTCCGCCGCGTGCGCCGGCGCCCGCTTGCACACCCAGTACTTCGTCACCGCCAGCCCCAGGCGCCGGAACGCCTGCTCCTGCGCGTCGTCCCGGTTGTCGCCCGCCGCGGCGAGCCGCATCGCGACCGTCGTGGCCGCTTCGGACTCGATCACCAGGTCGGCGAGGACGTTGGCCATCAGCGGCTGGTCCACCAGCGCCTTGCCGAACGCGTGCCGGTGGGTCGCGTGGTGCACCGCCCGCACCGCGCCCAGCCGCATCCCGGACGCACTGCCCAGCGCGCAGTCGAGCCGGGTGTTGTTGACCATCTCGATGATCGTGCGGACCCCGCGGCCCTCCTCGCCGACCAGCCAGCCCACCGCGTTGTCGTATTCGATCTCCGACGACGCGTTCGAGCGGTTGCCCAGCTTGTCCTTCAGCCGCTGCAGCCGGATCGGGTTGCGCGAGCCGTCCGGCAGGACGCGGGGGAGCAGGAAGCACGACAAGCCGCCCGGCGCCTGGGCCAGCGTCAGGAACATGTCCGACATCGGCGCCGAGGTGAACCACTTGTGCCCGACCAGGGTGTAGCTGCCGTCGGCCGATCGCGTCGCCGTCGTCGTGTTCGTGCGGACGTCGGAGCCGCCCTGCTTCTCGGTCATCGACATGCCCGCGATCAGGCCGCGCTTGGTGCCCGGCTCTCGCAGGCCGAAGTCGTACTCGGTCGCCGCCAGCAGCGGCTCGTACCGCGCCGCCAGCTCCGGGTTCGCCCGCAAGGCCGGAACCGCCGCGTACGTCATCGAAATCGGGCAGCTGTGCCCGGCTTCGACCTGGCCCCACACGTAGAACTTCGCCGCCCGCGCCGCGTGCGCGCCTTCGCGCGAATCCCGCCACGGCGTGCCGTGCAGTCCGTGCGACACCGCGACCGTCATCAGCTCGTGCCAGTACGGGTGGAACTCGACCTCGTCGATCCGGTGGCCGTACCGGTCGTGCGTGCGCAGCACCGGCTCGTTCTCGTTGACCAGCCGGCCCCACTCCTGCGCCTGCTCACTCCCGGCCCGCCGGCCCAGCTCGTGCAGCTCGTCCGCGGCCCAGCCCGCGCCCGCCCGCTCGAGCCCGGCCAGCAGAGCGGGATCGTCCGCGACGTCGTGGCCCGCCAGCGGCGGGACCTGGTTGGTGACCTCATGCGTGACGGGCATCGGAACCTCCCAAAGCGCGGATGACGAACGTGCGAAGCTCGGCGACGTCACCGGCGTTGCCGCTGGTCAACGGGCCGATCAGAACCTCGGCGGCGGCACCGACGAGTGCCGCGGCGGTGAGCCGGCCGTCCTGCGCCGGCAGCGAGCCCTGTTTCACCCCGGCGGCGACGTGCTCGGCGACGACCTCGGTGAACGCCCGCCGGAACTCCAGCCGCTCGGCGTCGATCAGCGCGTCGACCGGCTCGGCGAGCAGCGCATAGGCCTGCCTCGGGGCCTTCAACGCGCGCTGGGCGAACGTCTCGAACACCGCCAGCACCCGCTCGGCGGGGTCACCCGGTGCCGCGGACGCCGCCCGGACCGCCTCGACCTCCCGCGTCACGACCTGCCGGAACACGTGCACCACCAGGTCGGCTTTGGTGGGGAAGTGGCGGTAGACGCTGCCCACGGCCACCCCGGCGCGCTCGGCGACCGCGGCGACGGAACACCCGCCGTAGCCGTGCTCGGCCAGCTGCTGCGTCGCGGCGGCGACGATCGTGTCGCGCTGGGCGTCCAGGCGTTCCTGCACCTTCGGGGTGCGGCGATAGGGCACGTCAAGAAGTGAAGCACTGATTCATTACTTCAGTCAACGCTCCAGCAGCCGCTTCGCGCCCCGCACCTCCCGCTCGACGTCCGCCCGCAGCTTCCGCCGGAGGACCGGTTCGGCGAACCAGCGCAGGGGAGCGGTGAACCCGAACGCGATCCGCCGCCGCACCCGGATCCCGCCGTCGACGGGCGTGCACTCGAAATGCGCTTCGAACGTCGAAACCCGGCGGGCGAGGCGGTTCTCCGGCCGTTCGGGCAGCTGGACGTCGACCCGCTCACCCGGCGTCAGCGTCATCCGCGACACGACCTTCGGCCCCGGGCCCAGCCCCGGCAACGCCGAGCGGAACCGGAACTCGGTGACGTCGCCATCCCGGCGCACCCAGTCGATGCGGCCCAGCTTGCGGTCGATCTCCGCGTACCGCCGGGGATCCATGACCAGGCCCAGAAAGGCCTCCGGCGAGCACGACACAGTCTCTTCCACGATCACTTCCACCATAGAAAGAGAGTAATTTCTCACTATGGCTCGAACAACCCCCGGCGTCACCCGCCGCCGCATCCTCGACGAGGCCGTCCACCTCTTCGCCACCCGCGGCTACGACGCCACCTCCGTCGCCGACATCCAGGCCGCCTGCGGCCTCAACCCCGGCAGCGGCGCGCTCTACAAACACTTCCCGTCCAAAGCCGCCCTCCTCGAAGCGGCCGTGCACGACAACCTCTCCCGCCTGACCGCCCGCGCAGCGGAAACCGCCGACGCCCGCCTCCCGGACGACCCCCGCGAGGCCCTGCGCATCCTCGCCGACGTCGTCTGGGCCTTCATGGCCGCCGACCGCGACCTCATCCGCCTGATGATCCGCGAATTCACCGGCTTCCCCGAGCTGTTCGAGCGGATGTGGCAGGGCGTCGTCGCCACCGTCTACCGCCGCGGGACCGAATGGATCACCACGCTGCGGGACCAGGGGAGAACCCCGGTGACCGACCCGGAAGCCACCGCCGCGGTGCTCGTCGCGTCGCTGACCTACTACCCGATCCTCGACGTCCTCATCGGACACACCCCCGGCGACCTCGCGCCGGACCGCTTCCTCGCCGCCTGGCTCGACCACGCCGTGGCGGCCCTCGACCTGCGCGGCTGAGGACCCGGTCAGGTACCCCGCTTCACCAAGGCCACCAGGTACCGGCACGGCTCCAGCCCCGGGTTCGCGAACACACAGTCCGCCGCCGGCCCCAGCTGCAGGCAGTCCCCGGCGTCGAGTTCGTGCACCTGCGCGCCCTCGTGAAACCGCAGATGCCCCGCCAGCACCCAGATCTGCTGGTGCAGGAACGCATACGTCCCCGCCGCCAGCGCCACCTCCGCCCCGGCCGGCAGCTCGACCTCCACCAGCTCCAGCGGACGGCCACCCGCGGGGGAGACCGACCGCCGCCGGTACCCCGTCTCCGGATCCACCCACACCGGCTGCTCCGCCGCGCGCACCAGCCGCCGCTCGTCACCCTCGGCCCGCGCGATCAGCTCCGACAGCGTCATGCCCAGCGCCGCCGACAGCTTCGCCAGCAACGCCGCCGTCGGCTGGACGTCGCCCCGCTCGATCTTGCCGATCATCGCTCGCGAAACCCCCGATCGCTCCGCGAGCAGAGCCACCGAAAGACCTTGCGACGTCCGCGCCGCGTTGACGGTGGCGGCCAAGCGAGCACTCAGGGGGTCGGTCATAACTCAGATACTATCTGACTCAATCTGGCTACCATATGAGCCATGATCCGAGAAGCCACCACGCACGACGCCGACGCCTGCCTCGCCGTCTACGCGCCCTACGTCACCGACACCGTCATCTCCTTCGAAGCCGAGCCACCCGGCACCACCGAAATGGCCCGCCGCATCGCCGGCGCCCACACGTGGCTCGTCCTCGAAGACCAAGGACGCGTCGCCGGCTTCGCCTACGCCCACCGCTTCGCCGAGCGCGCCGCCTACCGGTGGTCGTGCGAGACGACCATCTACCTCGAACAAGGCCGACGCCGCACCGGCGCGGGACGCGCACTGTACGAAACGCTCCTGGAGCGGGTGCGCCAACGCGGATACCACCGCGCCTTCGCGGGCGTGACACTCCCGAACGACGCCAGCACCGGGCTGCACCGCGCACTGGGCTTCGAACCGGCCGGGGTCTACCGCCGCGTCGGCTGGAAGCACGGCGCCTGGCGCGACGTCGCCTGGTTCCAGAAGGACCTTTGCGCAACTGAAGGTTGCACATGTGTCCCGGCTGAGCTAACGTGAAACGCAACCAAACGTTGCACAAGGAGCCGGGATGGAATACGGAACACTCGAACGCGAAATCCACATCGACGCCGCCCCCGAAGTCGTCTTCGACGTCGTGAGCAGCCCCGAGCACGTCCGCGAATGGTGGCCCGACGAAGCCGAGTACCCCGCCGAACCCGGGGGAGCGGGACGCATCGGCTTCGGCGGCACCTGGGTCCAGTTCACCGTCGTCGACGCGGTCCCCCCGAAGCTCTTCTCCTTCCGCTGGGCCCACGCCGAGGGGGAGACCGCCGCACCCGGCAACTCGTTCCTCGTCGTCTTCGAACTCGAAGCCGCCGGCACCGGAACCCGCCTGCGGATGACCGAAACCGGCTTCCGCGAGCGCGGCTGGGACGAAGCCAAGCTCGTCGCCGAGTACGACGACCACGCCAACGGCTGGGACCGCTTCCTGTCCCGGCTGCCCGCCTACGCCGCCAAGGTCGCCGGAGCCACCCGGTGAGCACCGCCGTGGACGACGACCTCTGGTCGGCCATCGGCGACCCGACCCGGCGCCGCATGCTCGACCTGCTGCTGAACGAGGGGAGCGGAACGGCGACCAGCCTCAGCGACCACCTCCCGGTGACCCGGCAGGCCGTGGCCAAACACCTCGCCGTCCTCGACCGCGCCGGCCTCGTCCACGCCCGCAGCGCCGGACGCGAAAAACAGTTCCACGTCGACGAAGCCCAGCTCGCCCGCGCCGTCGCCCAGCTCACCGACGTCGGCAACGCCTGGGACGCCCGGCTCCGCCGCATCAAGCAGATCGCCGAAACCATCGAAAGGAACCGCTAGCCATGGACATCCTGCACCGCATCGGCATCCACAACACCACCCCGGACAACGTCTACGAAGCGATCACCACACTCGACGGCCTGTCGGGCTGGTGGACCGAAAAGACCCTGGGGGACACCGAACCCGGCGGCGTCATCTCGTTCCGTTTCATTCCGGGCGGCTTCGACATGAAGGTGCTCGAACTCGACCCGGGAAAGCTCGTGCGCTGGGAAGTCGTCGACGGACCGCCGGAGTGGATCGGCACGACGATCCGGTGGGACCTCGAACAGCGCCAGGACTACACGATCATCCTGTTCAAGCACGAAGGCTGGCGCGAGCAGGTCGAGTTCATGCACCACTGCAGCACGAAGTGGGCGATCTACCTGATGAGCCTCAAGCAGCTCGTCGAGACCGGGGAAGGCGCCCCGAGCCCGCGCGACGTGCAGATCAGCGACTGGCACTGACGTTACTTGACATAATGTACATTATCGGCACTTGGGGACCTGCTGGAGCGAGGTTCGAGAGGGGCGGAAGAACCCGGACGTGGCCGCCTGGCTTGCGTGAGGGTGTTCGCTTCGCCAGGACGGCTCCTGTGAGGGTTTCCACGGCGGCTTGCCCAAGAGGCCACTCAATCTCGCCTCTCCGGAACCCCCGAAGCATCCCCTGAGGGTCGCGGACGCGAGGTCCCGTCACCCGACCGTAAAACGTCACGGTGACGAAACTATGGCAAGGATTAGGCGCCGAAGTGCTGATCGACAAGAGTTGGTCCGGCGCATCCCGGCCCGGCGGCTCAGGCTTCAGGCCCTGCCGGCGCCGGCCAAGGTTGTCGAACATGTGTGCGCATCCCTGGCGGGGCTCCGAGGGCCCGAAACGGTCTCCGGAGAGTGCCGTGTCCCCCGAGGGGATCTTCCTCGGTCAACCCGGCGTTTCATGCATAATTGCCATTATGCATGAAACGCCGGGTTCGGACCCGGCCGCGGAAACTGTCGGTGGTGTGCGGTACAAGATCCACATGAAGGTTTCCGAGGCCCAGCAAGCCTTCTTCGCCGCCCGCCGTCCTCGCAAGGACTCTCCGCACACCACCGACGCCTACCGCCGGGACCTGGCCGGGATCACCACTCTCCTGGTTTCGGAGCTCGGCCGTCCGGCCGAGGACCTGGAGGTCGCCGACCTCACCGGGCCCGCGCTGCGCTCGGTGTTCGGGGCGTTCGCGGACGGCCACGCGAAGAGTTCGGTGCTGCGGGCTTGGTCGACGTGGAACCAGTTCCTCACGTTCTGCGTGGCCGACGGTCTCCTGGAAGGCAATCCGATGGGTGCCGTGGCGCGGCCGCGGACGCCGGCGCTCACGCCGAAACCGTTGCGGGGTGAGGAAACCCCGGAGCAGCTGTTGTCGGCGGCGGCCGCGGGTTCGCGGCGCGCGCGGGACCCGTGGCCGGAGCGGGACGTGCTGGTGATCGCGCTGGGGCTGGTGGCCGGGTTGCGGGCGGCGGAGATGCGCGCGCTGACGTCGAGGTCGCTCGTGGGGCGTGCCGGTGAGCTGCGGTTGCACGTGAAGGGGAAGGGCAGCCGGGACCGGTCGATTCCGGTGCAGCCGGTGCTGGCGGAGCTGATCGAGCGGTACCGGGAGTCGTGCCGGGTGCGGTTCCCGAACGTGCGCTTCTCCCCTGGTTCGCCGTTGTTGCTGGATCGGGCGGGTGAGCCGATCGGGCGGGGTGCGCTGGAGTACCTGGTGAAGTCGTGTTACCGGGGTGCGGGGTTGCACGACCGGGTGCCGGTGGGGGCGAATCTGCACGCGTTGCGGCACACGTTCGCGACGCGGCTGGCGGAGGACGGGGCGACGGCGTCGGAGATCATGGCGTTGCTGGGGCACGCGAGCCTGGCGACGAGCCAGAACTACATCGAGGCGACCGGCCGGGAGCAGCGGGCGGCGGCGGCGAGCAACCGGACGTACCGGGCCCTGGATGGTTTGGGGTGAGGTCCCGGTCAGCGGAGTTGTTCGAGGTCTTTGGCGGCTCGGGCGACTTCGAGGGCCAGTGCGCGCAGTTCGCGGGCGTCGGAGCCGTCCTCGGCGGCGGTGACGATGTCTTCGGCCGCGCAGCGGAGCTGGAAGAGGCGGTCCTGGAGGGCGGCGACTTCGGTGTCCGAAAGCACGACGGCGTCTTCGGGGAGTCCGCTGCGCTGGAGTGCGGTGCGGCGTTCGTAGGCGCGCTGGCGGCAGGACTGGCCGCAGTAGCGGCGGCGGCGGCCGACGTTGCCGCCTTCGGGGAGGCGCCGTCCGCACCAGCCGCAGTGCCGGGGCGCGCCGCGGCGGCCAGGGACGAGGTCGACGGGGGCGGGCTGGGCTAGTTCGGCGGCTTCCCTCACTCGGGAGACCCTAGCTGGCCATCGTTTGCTCATGCCGGGGTCATGGCGGAAGTGCACACTTGAGGGATGCAGGTGTCGTTTCCGTATCTGGCCGATCCGCTGCCGCGTGCCTTCGCCCACCGGGGGTGGCACCTCGGCGAGCTGGACGGTTTGGAGAATTCGCTGCCGGCGTTCAAGCGGGCGTGTGCCGAGGGGTATCGGTATCTCGAGACGGATGTGCACGCGACGGCGGATGGTGTGGTGGTGGTGCACCACGACCCGCACCTTGATCGGACGACGGACGGGTCGGGGCCGATCGCGGCGCAGACGTGGGAGCAGCTGAAGCACGTCAAGGTGGCTGGGAAGGCGCCGCTTTCGCGGCTGGAGGACGTGCTGGAGGAGCTGCCGGACGCGCGGTTCAACGTCGATGTGAAGGCCGATCGGGCGGTGGAGCCGTTCGTCGCGGTGCTGGAGCGGACGAAGGCGTACGACCGGGTGGCGGCGGCGGCGTTTTCGGATGCGCGGCTGGTGCGGTTGCGGAAGCTGGCGGGGCCGAAGCTGGCGACGGCGATGGGGCCGCGGTCGGCGTTGGCGTTGTGGGCGCGGGGGAAGCTGCCGTTGCTGCCGCTGGGGCGGCTGGTGCTGGGGGCGATGGCTCAGGTGCCGGTGCGGCAGGGTGCGTTGCGGGTGGTGGACAAGGCGTTCCTGTCGATCGCGGGGCGGTCCGGGATCGAGGTGCACACGTGGACGATCGACGATCCGGCGGAGATGCGGATGCTGCTGGACCTGGGTGTGCACGGGATCGTGACGGATCGGCCGGATCTGCTGCGTGAGGTGCTGATCGAGCGGGGTGTCTGGCGGCAGTCCCAAGAGTCGTGAGTGGTCAGCGGGGTGGTTTGCCGGTCCAGGCGGCTTCCCAGGTCTTGGGGCCGAGGAGGCCGCTGTCCTTGATGCCGTTGGCGCGTTGGAGGTCGAGGACGGCGGTGCGGGTTTTCTCGAGGTAGCAGCCGGTGCCGGTGAAGCCGTAGCCGAAGGCGTTCATGCGGAGCTGGAACGTCTTGAGGGGTGCGGCGCAGTCGCCGTAGGAGTAGACGACGCCGGGCCAGGCGGGTTTGGGGCCGCCGGGGCCGGGGGGCGGGGTGGGCAGGCCTTCGCCGCCGATGTAGGCGGCTTCGGCGTAGGTGGGGACGCGTTTGCTGCGGGCGTCGGCGTCGCCGGTGAGTTTGAGCATGCCGGCGCATTGCCAGGGTTGCCAGCCGCGCATGCGGTAGAGGTAGAGGGCGCGGTAGTCCTGTTCGGCGGGGGCGGCCTGGTCGGGGCGGCCTTGTCCGCCGACGCTGCGCCAGGTGGTGAGGTTGAACTGGTAGGCGCCGTAGTAGCCGTTGCCGGTGTTGGTGGCGTAGCGGCCGCTCGATTCGCACATGCGGAGCTGGGCCCAGGCGGTCGCCGCGGGGTCGGCGGAGGCGACGGCGGGGATGGTGAGCTGCAGACCCATGGCGGCGAAGGCGAGGAGCAGGACTCTCGCCACGGTGCGTCGGCGGTTCTGGATCATGCGAGCACAGTAGGAGCGTGTCCCGTTGGCCACAACAGACACACTCTGCCCTTCAGTCTCACATGAAACAGTGTTCACGTTTGCCGGCGACACGCCGTGACGCGTGGACGGGGTGTCGTCCGGTGGTGGCGGATGATCACGAAGCGACAAACCGGACACGGTTTCGGCGGTGCGGTCACCGGGTCTGCTACCTCCCCGTAGTCTCCGCGCTGACCTGGAAGTTCCCGAGGCGAAGGAGCCGTGGATGACGCTGGCCGGGACGCGCTCGACCAAGCGCGAGCGCTGGGGCTGGTATTTCTACGACTGGGCGAATTCGCCGTTCTATTCGTCGACGACGACGGTGTTCGGCGCGCTGTCGATGAGCTCGATCGCGGCCGAGGACGCGAAGAAGAACTTCACCCTTAACGGGGACCGTGCGTGCCTGGACGCCGCGGGTAAGGCGGACACGCTGCACAACTGCGACGTGACGTTGTTCGGGCTGCACTTCCCGGCCGGTTCGGTGTGGGGCTACCTGCTGTCGGTGGCGACGGTGGTGCAGGTGCTGGTGCTGCCGATCGCCGGCGCGGTGGCCGACCGCAGCCACAACAAGCGGCGGATCCTGGGCGGGTTCGCGTTCCTGGGCGCGGTGGCCGCGGCGGCGATGTTCT
Organism: Amycolatopsis vastitatis; assembly: GCF_002234595.1. Taxonomy (GTDB): domain Bacteria; phylum Actinomycetota; class Actinomycetes; order Mycobacteriales; family Pseudonocardiaceae; genus Amycolatopsis; species Amycolatopsis vastitatis. Next base: position 434,261 of record NZ_NMUL01000007.1, on the reverse strand, counting down.
TCCTGGCGGGCTCGGACTGGCAGCTGGGTGCGGTGCTGTTCATCGTGGCCAACATCGGCTACGGCGGTTCGCTGGTCGTGTACTACTCGTTCCTGGTGGACATCGGCGGGCCGGACGAGCGGGACGACATCTCGGCGAAGGGCTGGGCGTTCGGGTACCTGGGCGGTGGGCTGGCGCTGGCGTTGCAGCTGGGGTTCTACCTCGGTCACGACACCTTCGGGGTGAGCGAGGGCACGGCGGTGCAGATCTGCTTCCTGACCTCGGGGCTGTGGTGGGCGTTGTTCACCTTCCCCGCGGTGCGGGCGCTCCCCCGGCGGCACACGCCGGTCGACGTCGCGCCCGGGCGGTCGGTGCTGCGGGCGGGGTTCGCGGAGCTGCGGCAGACGCTGGTGGCGGCGAAGGCGTTCCCGTTGACGCTGGCGTTCCTGGGCAGCTACCTGGTCTTCACCGACGGGATCAACACGGTGGTGACGGTGTCGGCGCAGTACGGCAAGGACGAGCTGGGGTTCGGCAACAGCGTGCTGATCATGACGATCCTGGTGATCCAGTTCGTGGCGTACCTGGGTGGCACGCTGCACGGGCTGGTGGCGCGGCGGATCGGGGCGAAGCGGACGATCCTGGGCAGCCTGGTGGTGTGGATCGTGGTGCTGGGCGGGGCGTACTTCGTGCAGCCGAAGCAGATGCTGCAGTTCCTGGCGGTGGCGGTCGGGATCGGGCTGGTGCTGGGCGGGACGAACGCGTTGTCGCGGTCGCTGTTCAGCCAGATGATCCCGGCGGGCAAGGACGCGCAGTACTACTCGCTCTACGTCGTGGGTGAGCGCGGGACGTCGTGGCTGGGGCCGCTGGTGTTCGCCGGTGTCGGGCAGGCGACGGGGTCGTTCCGGCTGGCCATCGTGGCGCTGGTGGTCTTCTTCGCGGCGGGGCTGGTGCTGGTCTGGCTGGTGCCGGTGCGGCGTGCGATCGTGGCGGCGGGCAACACCCCGCCGGGGGTGCTGTGAGCACCCGATAGGGTCGGGCGTCGTGACCTTGCTCAACGACCAAGCCGACGGCCTCGATCCCACGGACGCCCTGTCGTCGGTCCCCGCGGCGGGTTCGCGCCGCGGGACGCCGCCGGTGGGCAGGCTGAAGTTCTGTTACGGGCCGATGGACTGCGGGAAGTCGACCTTGGCGTTGCAGATCGACCACAACCACGCGCGGCAGGGCCGCCGGGGTCTGGTGCTGGTGCGCCACGACCGCTCGGGCGCGCCGCAGATCTCCAGCCGGATCGGGCTGACCCGGCAGGCGGTGGAGGTCGGCGAGGACACCGACGTGCGGGAGCTGGTGCGGCAGGAGTGGGCGCGCGGGCAGCACGTGGACTACGTCGTGGTGGACGAGGCGCAGTTCCTCTCCCCCGCGCAAGTCGACCAGCTGGCGGAGCTGGCCGACGGGGTCGAGATCGACGTCTACTGCTTCGGGATCGCGACGGACTTCCGGAGCCGGCTGTTCCCGGGGGCCGCTCGTCTGTTCGAACTGGCGGACGAGCTGCAGCCGGTTCAGGTGGAGGTGCTGTGCTGGTGCGGGCTGCCCGGGCGGTTCAACGCGCGGGTCGTCGACGGCGAGGTGGTGCGCGAAGGCGACACTGTTGTGGTGGCAGATACCGAACAATCCGTAGTTGAAACTTCAGCTTCAGCACGTTTTGAGGCCGATTTCGCTACTGTGCGTTATCAGGTATTGTGCCGTCGCCACTTTCGATCGGGTGACTTGGGGCCGGTTACTGCTCATCACGGTCAGTTACGGTTGACCTGAGCGAGACGCGAGTAGCCCATCCGGGGGATATCCGCACTAAGAAGGCCGTATTGACGTCACGCCGGAGCGCGAAATGCCTCCTACTAGTGGAAGCTGATGCCGGCGGGTGACACAGCTCATCGTGAGCAACGACATGGCATCCCGGGAATCCTCGGGGCCGCTGAGTCGTTGCATAGGGTGAGCACCACCCTGGCTCCACCCCGGAGCTGACTGAAAGGACCCATCATGGCCGACCGTGTTCTTCGTGGAAGCCGGCTGGGAGCGGTCAGCTACGAGACCGACCGCAACCACGACCTCGCCCCACGCCGCACCGTGCGTTACGCCTGCCCGAAGAACCACGAGTTCGAGGTGCCGTTCTCCGACGACGCCGAGATCCCCACGGTCTGGGAGTGCCGCCTGCACGGGAGCGAATCGGAGATCGTCGATGGTGGGCAGCCCGAGCAGAAGAAGGTCAAGCCGCCGCGCACGCATTGGGACATGCTGCTCGAACGGCGCACGATCCCCGAGCTCGAGGACCTGCTCAACGAACGTCTCGCCGAGCTCAAGGGCCGCCGGACCTCCCGGTCCGCGTGACCCCGCGAGCCTCGGCCTTGTAGCCCGAGCTCTCACCACAACGGAAAGGCCCCCGCGACCTCCCCCCGCGGGGGCCTTTCGCCTACCCGGACCACTGGCCACGTACCCGGAACGTCGGCGTCAGGCGGTGCGGAACGGGCCTCCTAGTGCTGCCCACTGGAGCAGCATGATCGTCTTGGCGTCCGCGATCTCGCCGGTCTCGATCATCTTCAGCGCCGCCGGGAACGGGAACTCCACCACCTCGATGTCCTCGCCTTCCTCGGCGAGTCCGCCGCCTTCGCCGCGGGCGGCCGGGTCGTAGGGTGCCGCGTAGCAGTGCAGGCGTTCGGTCACCGAACCCGGGCTCGTGTAGACGTCGAAGACGTGCTGCAGCTCGCCGATGCGGACGCCGGTCTCCTCCTCGGCTTCACGGCGGATCGCCGTTTCCGCGTCGTCTTCGTCCAGGAGGCCGGCCGCCGTCTCGAGGAACATGCCGTCCGGGTGGTCGTTGACGTAGACCGGGTAGCGGAACTGGCGGGTCAGCAGCACCGTGCCTCCCGCGAGGTCGTAGAGCAGCACAGTGGCCCCGTTGCCCCGGTCGTAGGTCTCGCGCTGCTCGGTCGTCCAGTGACCGTCGCCGTGCTGGTAGTCGAACGTCGTGCGGCGCAGGACGTGCCAGGCCGAGGCCAGCAGTTCGACGTTCGTGATCCGGACACGCGGGTTGCGGTCCAGGCTGGGGACGCTTGTCGAAGAGGTCATGCCGCGACCATAATGTGCACGACTCGGAACGAACAAGGAGGATCGTGCATGCTGGTCGGCGAACGCCGTGAACTGCTGCTCGCCCGGCTGGCGGCCGACGGCAAGGTGCTGGCCAAGGACGTCGCGGCCGAGCTGGGGGTCTCCGAGGACAGCATCCGCCGGGACCTGCGTGACCTGGCCGCGGCCGGGCTCTGCCAGCGCGTCTACGGCGGTGCGCTGCCCGTCTCCCCCGCCGTCGCCGACTACGCGAGCCGCGGGTCCATCGCCGCCGCCGGCAAGGACCGGGTCGCCGCGGCCGCCGCCCGCCTGGTCCGGCCCGGCTCCACGGTCATCCTCGACGGCGGCACCACCACGCTGGCGGTCACCAGGGCCCTGTCCCGGGACCTGGCGGCGACCGTCGTGACTCACAGCCCGACCGTGGCCGCCGCCCTGCTGGACCACCACGGCATCGAGGTGTTCCTGCTCGGCGGCCGGCTGTTCCGCCACTCCGCGGTCACCTGCGGCGCGGCCGCGGCCGAAGCCGCGCAGGCGATCAGCGCCGACGTCTTCCTGCTCGGCGTCACCGGCGTCCACCCCGAAGCCGGCCTGACCACCGGTGACGCCGACGAAGCCGCGATGAAGCGGACCCTGGCCCGCCGCGCGGCGGACACCTACGTGCTGGCCAGTGCCGAGAAGCTCGGCGCGGCGTCGCGGTTCACCGTGCTGCCCTTCGCCGACATCGCGGGTGTGATCACCGACGCCGGCGAGGACGACCAGAACGTGCAGAAACTTGCAGCGATGGGGGTCGCGATCACCGGCGCGTGACGTCGACGTACCACTCGCGTCCGGCCACCAGCGCGAACACCGGCGCCGGCAGCCACACGAGCACCCGCAGGACCGGCGCCAGCCGCCCGGTGCCGCGCACATCGGACACGTGCGCGGCGAGTGCCGCCTGCTTGCGCGCGGCGAAGCGCCGGACGTCGAAGCGGTGGGTGATGGCCGAGGCCGGGCTGTAGGCGCGGCTGAGCGCGTCAGTGTCGTAGCGGAACGGGATCCGCAGCGCCCGGATGAGCCGGGTGAGCCGCACGACGACGTCGCGCGGCATCGTCGCCTCCAGCAGCCGCGTCCGGGTCAGTGCCGCCGCGCGCCGGCCGACCTGGTGGACCTTGACGTGGTCGGGGTGGCCGTAGCCGCCGTTGGGGTCGTAGCCGAGCAGAAGGTCGGCCCGCTCCTCGTGCAGCAGGGCCGCGAGCCGGTGGGCGGCCTCCTCGGTGCCGGCCCGGACGAACCGCTGCCGCCCCGGCGGGTCGGCGTACAGCACGGGCCCGTGCCCGCTCTCGGCGTAGCCCAGGTGCACGACGCGGTGCACACCGAGGACGGCGGCCGCGGCGCGCAGCTCGTCCCACCGCGGCGTCGGACACTCGGCGCCCATGCCGTCGGTGGCCACGACGACCACCACCCGGTGCCCGTCGGCCGCGGCGCGCGCCAGGGTGCCGCCGCTGAGCAGCACGGGGTCGTCAGCGTGGGCGTGGAAGGCGACGATGGTGCTCATCGGCCCCATGATGCCCGATGAGCACGTCCGTCAGCGTGACCCGAGAATCCCCCGCAGCTGGTTCCAGCGGCGCTCGGCGCCCCACTTCGCCACCCGCAGGAACGCCTCGCGGATGATCGAGCCGTTCATCTTCGACTCGCCGATCTCGCGCTCGGTGAACGTGATCGGCACCTCGACGATCTCGAACCCGGCGTCGGCCGTGCGGATCGTCAGGTCGATCTGGAAGCAGTAACCGTGGGAGTTGACCTCGTCCAGGGCGAGCTTCTCCAGCACCGGACGGCGGTAAGCGCGGAAGCCCGCCGTGATATCCCGGGTCCGCATGCCCAGCGCGATCTGGGAGTAGACGTTCGCGCCGCGGGAGAGGATCTGGCGTTTCAGCGGCCAGTTCACCACGCTGCCGCCCGGCACGTACCGCGACCCGATCGCCAGGTCGGCGTCGCCGACCGCGTCCAGCAGGCGGGGCAGGTCCTCGGGCGCGTGCGAGCCGTCGGCGTCCATCTCGACGATCGTGTTGTACTCGCGCGCCAGGCCCCAGCGGAACCCGGCGACGTAGGCGGCGCCCAGGCCGGCCTTCTCGGTCCGGTGCAGCACGTGGACGCGCTCGTTCGCGGCGGCCCGCTCGTCGGCGAGCTCACCGGTACCGTCCGGGCTGCCGTCGTCCACCACCAGCACGTGCACATCCGGGAGTGCCTTGTGCAGGCGGTCCAGGATCGGGCCGAGGTTCTCCCGCTCGTTGTAGGTCGGGATCACCACCAGCACCGGCTCGATTTCCCGGGCCCCCCGCGGCGCCTGCGACATCCGTCTTCCTCCGAATCCGCGGCGTCTCAGTCCGCCGCTTCCCCTGCTGCCGTGCCGGCGCTGTCGCGCCGGGTGCGAAAACGGAGTACGAGCCCGCCGGCCACCCCGGCGATCGCCAGAGCCAGCAGCCCGTACTCCGTCCACGCACCTAGTCGATCCGACAGCGTAGTCTGTGTCCGCAACGGGACGCGCCCGACCAGGGACTCCGCCGTGAAAAGGCCCGTTGAGCTGGTCACGGACCCGTCGGGCGCGACGATCGCGCTCACCCCCGACACGGCCGAGACGACGACGGCCCGGCCGTGTTCGACCGCGCGCAGCCGCGACATGGCCAGCTGCTGGACGCTCATTTCGCTGCGGCCGTACCAGGCGTTGTTGGTCGGCACCACCAGCACCTCCGCGCCCGCGTGGACGGCGTCGCGGGCCGGGTAGTCGAACGCCGCCTCGTAGCAGACGAACACGCCGGCCTTCGTGCCCGCGACGGCCAGCGTCTGGTTCGTGCCGTCGCCGGGGAGCATGTCGACCGTCTCCTGGTCGAGGAACGGCGTGACCAGCTCGGCGACCTTGCGGGCGGGCACGTACTCGCCGAACGGCACCAGCTGCTGCTTCGCGTAACGCTGTCCCGGCCCGGTGCGCGGGTCCCAGGCGATCACGGAGTTCTGGATGTGCCTGTCCGGCAGCTCGTAGAGGGCCCCGATGAGCGCGGGCACGCCGAAGCTCGCGACGAGCTGGTCGACCTGGGGGTCCGGGCCGGTGACGGTCGTGGCGCTCTCCGGCCAGACCAGCAGGTCGGGCTTCGCGACCTTTCCGGCGTGGATGGCGTCCAGCAGCCGTTGGCTCTCGGCGATGGTGTTGCGGCGCAGCAGGGCGCGCTCGCCCTGCAGGGCGAGCCCGATGTCCGGGGCGTTGCCCTGTACGGTCGCGACGGTGAGTTCGCCGTCCTGCGCACCGGTCCCGATCGCCGGCCACAGCGCCAGGCCGGCGACGACCGGCAGGACGGTGCCGACCGCGGCGAGGACGGTGGGCCGGGTGAGCTTGCGCGCGTCCCAGAGGCGTCCGGCGAGCGCGGCCAGGCAGAACCCGGTGAGGACGACGGCGAGGCCGACCAGCGGGGCGCCGCCGATCGAGGCGAGCGGCAGGAAGGCGCCCTCGGGCTGGCTGAACGCGACCCGGCCCCAGGGGAAGCCGCCGAACGGGAACCATGCGCGCGGCGTCTCCAGGGCGATGAACACCAGCGCCGCCCACAGCGGCCCGGCGGGCAGGCGCCAGACGAGCGTGATGAGGCCGCCCGCCAGGCCGTAGTACAGCGCCAGCGCGAACGACAGGCCCAGCCACGGCCACGGGCCGAAGTCGGGGCCCAGGAAGTCCAGCAGCCACGTCAGCAGCGGCAGGAAGAACACGAAGCCGAACGCGAAGCCGTGGCCGAACCCGCCGCGGAAGCGGCGCCCGCGAAGCACGAGGGCGAACCCGGCGAACGCCAGCGGCGCGAGCCACCACAGCGGGCGCGGCGCGAAGCTCAGGTAGTAGGCGAACCCGGACGCCAGTGCCGCGGCCAGGCGCAGCAGCCAGGCACGGGGAAAGCGCCGGGGGCGCGCGGGGAGGTGCGGGGCGCCCGGTTCCGGGTCCGCGACGGTGACTGCCACGGCTGACAACTCTAGGTGCCCGGCGTGAAGTCGTCGTAGACGACCTTGCCGGCCCGCACGGTCCGCAGGCAGCGCGGCAGGGTGGCGTCGGGCTCGAGCCGCGGCAGCGGCGGCACCCCGGCCCGCGGGTCGGTTGACCAGCGCTGCACGCGGCTGTCCGGCGTGGCCACGACGAGATCGGTCGCGTCCCAGATCGCGTAGTGCGCCGGCGCGCCCGGGACGAGGCTCCCGGTGACGCCGTCGTTGACTCCCGCGGCCCGGTGCCCGGCCCGGGTGTGGGCGGTGAACGCCGCCCGCGGCGACAGGCCCGCGCCCGGGGTCCGGTGGTAGGCCGCGGCGCGGACGCTCGCCCACGGGTCGAGCGGCGTCACCGGCGCGTCGGAGCCGAAGGCGAGCAGGACGCCTTCGGCGGCGAGTGTCGAGAACGGGTTGAGCCGCACCGCGCGGTCCGCGCCGAGACGTTCGGCGTACATGCCTTCCGGGCCGCCCCAGAGGGCGTCGAACAGCGGCTGCACCGAGGCGACCACTCCCCAGCCGGCCAGCAGCTTCGCCTGCTCGGCGGTGACCATCTCCAGGTGCTCCAGCCGGTGGTGGCGGGCGGCCAGCGCACGCTGCCCGACCTCCTTCTCCGCGAGGCGGAAGCCCTCGATCACCTCGGCGGCCGCGGCGTCGCCGATGACGTGGAAGCCGGCCTGCAGCCCGGCTTCGGTGCATGCGGTGAGGTGTTCGGCGATGCGGTGCGCGTCGAGGTAGAGCGACCCGGTACCGGGGTGCTCGGCGTAGGGGGCGGTCAGCGCCGCGGTGTGCGAGCCGAGCGCGCCGTCGGCGAACAGGTCCCCGGCCAGGCCGCGGGCGCCGAGGTCGCGGGCGGCCCCGACGGCGCCGAGTTCGCCCCAGTAGCCGACGACCTCGGGCGTGTCCGGTCCGGCGAGGGCGAGGAGGGCGGCCAGGTCGTCGCGGCCGGAGATGTCGGGGCCGGCGCATTCGTGGACGCTGACGATGCCTTGGCGGGCGGCCTCGGCGAGGAACGCCCGCTGGGCGCGGTCCCGCTGCTCCGGGGTGATCGCCGCGCGAACGGCCCCGCGGACGGCGTGGTGGGCGGCGCGGGTCAGCGGGCCATCGGGCGACCAGCCCTCCGCGTCGCGGGCCGCCGGGGCCAGTTCGACCAGGGCGGTGGACACGAGCGCGGAGTGGACGTCGACGCGGCTGAGGTAGACGGGCGTGCGGCCGGCGGCGGCGTCGAGCTCGGCGCGGCCGGGCAGCCGGGGGTCGGTCCAGGTGCTCTCGTCCCAGCCGTGGGCGAGCAGGATCTGGCCGGGGACGACGGCGTCGCGCACGCGGGCCAGCAGTTCGGCGCCGCTGCGGACGCCGGTGAGGTCGAGGCCGGTCAGGTGCAGGCCGGTCGCGGTGGCGTGGACGTGCGCGTCGACGAACGCGGGCGCCACGAACGCGCCCCGCAGGTCGACCACCTCGGCGCCGGGGTGGAGGGCGCGGGCCGGGGCGTCCTGGCCGACCCAGACCACGGTGCCGCCGGTGACCGCCATCGCCGTGGCGTCCGGACCGGTGGGGGTGTAGATGCGCCCGCCGAGCAGGAGCGTCGTGTTCTCGTCCGTCACGCCTCCGAGTCTGCCCCGCCGCCCGGCCCTTCCTCCACGTGGGGGAACGCAACCCGGCAAGCAGGAAGATTTACTCCGTGAGAACGTTATGACAGGATATTTTAACGCGTTCCCGACGACTAGGAGTACAAGTGACTGCGATCCAGGAACCTGTGACGCCTGCCGCCGCCTTCGACCAGCCCTACGAGTACGCCCGCGCCGAGCTGGTGGAACCCGACTGGCGCCGCTTCCCCGGCTGGCACGACGTGACCGAGGCCGAGTGGCGTGACGCGCAGTGGCAGCGGGTGCACTGCGTCCGCAACGTCAAGCAGCTGCGCGCGCTCATGGGCGACCTGCTCGAGGAACGCTTCTACGACGACCTGCTCGCCGACCAGCGCGAGATGGCGACGATGTCGATGCTGCTCCCCCCGCAGATGCTCAACACGATGGCGCCGACGGCCGGCACCGACCCGGCGAAGGTGACCGAGGCGTTCTACGCCGACCCGATCCGCCGCTATATGCTCCCGGTGCGCAGCGATCGTGACCCGGTGTGGCCGAGCCACCCGCACTCGGAGCGCGACTCGCTGCACGAGGCGGAGATGTGGGTCGTGGAGGGCCTGACCCACCGCTACCCGACCAAGGTGCTGGCCGAGATGATCTCGACCTGCCCGCAGTACTGCGGCCACTGCACCCGGATGGACCTCGTCGGCAACTCGACCGAGCAGATCGAGAAGCACAAGCTGACGCTCAAGCCGGTCGACCGCCAGGACGCGATGATCGCCTACCTGAAGAAGACCCCGGGCGTCCGCGACGTGGTCGTCTCGGGCGGCGACGTCGCCAACGTGCCGTGGCCGCAGCTGGAGTCGTTCCTGATGCGCCTGATGGACATCGACACGGTCCGCGACATCCGCCTGGCGACGAAGGCCCTGGCGGCGCTGCCGCAGCACTGGCTCCAGCCGAAGGTCGTCGAAGGCCTCGAGCGCGTCGCCGTGACGGCCCAGCGCCGCGGCGTCAACCTGGCGATCCACACCCACGTCAACCACGCCCAGTCGGTGACGCCCCTGGTGGCCGAGGCGGCCCAGACGGCCCTCAACGTCGGGGTCCGCGACGTCCGCAACCAGGGCGTGCTGATGCGCGGAGTCAACGCGACCCCGGCGGCGCTGCTGGACCTTTGCTTCGCCCTGCAAGGGGAAGCGAACATCCTGCCGTACTACTTCTACATGTGCGACATGATCCCGAACGCCGAACACTGGCGGGTTTCGGTGTGGGAGGCCCAGGAACTGCAGCACGCGATCATGGGGTACCTGCCGGGGTACGCGACGCCGCGCATCGTGTGCGACGTGCCCTATGTCGGGAAGCGGTGGGTGCACCAGCTGGCCGAGTACGACCGCGAGCTGGGGATCTCGTACTGGACGAAGAACTACCGGACGGGCATCGAACTCGAGGACCCGGAAGCGTTGCAGCGCCGGTACCCGTACTACGACCCGATCTCCACCCTGCCCGAAGCCGGCCAGAGCTGGTGGGCGAACCGCTCCAGCTGACGCCGACGCGTCACCGTTCGAGAGGTGTGCCGCCGGGCCCGATCGGGGCCGCGCGGCACACCCTCGGGCGTTTGGGCTGGCCAAGGCCGATGAGGACCGGTTGCGACCGACTGCGACATGCCCCGGAATTCCATTGTGGACAGACCGGCGCCGCCGGCGTCCGCCGCCACACTGTCCAATGTGGCCAGTGGGACGAAGCCGGGCGCGAGACCGCCTTGCGCACCGAACACCGGGATTGGGCCGAACGGACCCGTATCCACACCGCGGACCGGCCCTCCTGAACATGGTGGGGATGGACGACCCGGCGAGCGAAACGGCCCAGGGGCAGGAACGACCGGAATTCCGCGTGCTCGGCCCGTTCGAGGTGCTGGTGCACGGCCGGCCGCTCGAGCTGGGCGGTCCCCGCATCCGCACGCTGCTCGCGCTGCTCATCGCGAACGCCGGCCGGGTCACCGGGGTGGACACCATGGCGGGTGCGTTGTGGAACGTCGACGCCACGCCCGGCACGCCCCGGACCGTGCGGACCTACATGTCGCGCCTGCGCCGCTCGCTGGCGCCGGTCGCCGCCGCCCTCGCCGGGGCCGACCCGATCGAGACCCGCGCGGCCGGCTACGCCCTGCGGCTGGAACCCGCACTGCTCGACGCCCGCGAGTTCGAACGGCTGGTGACCGCCGGGCGGGCCGCCCTGGCGGCAGACCCGGTGACGGCGTCGGACCGGCTGTCACGCGCGCTGGCGCTGTGGCGCGGTGACGCCTACGAGGACTTCGCCGGCACGGCGGCGTTGCTGGCCGAAACCCGGCGGCTGCGGGCGTTGCGGCTCGGCGCCCTGGAAGACCGCATCGACGCCGACCTAGCCACTGGCGCCGGCGAAGACCTGATCGGCGAACTGACGGCGCTGAGCGACCGGCACCCCGGCCACGAGCGGCTGTGGGGCCAGCTGATGACGGCCCTGTACCGAGCGGGCCGCCAGGCGGACGCGCTGGACACGTTCACGCGAGCCCGGGCAGTGCTCGTCGACCGGTTCGGGCTGGACCCCTCGCCCCGCCTGGCCGGCATCCACCGCCGGATCCTCGACAACGATCCCCGCCTGTTCCCGGCCGCCCCGGCCCCGCCGGCCCCGCCGGTCACCACCCGGCCCGCCGCCGCGGTCCGCAATGACCTCCCCGGTGACATCGCCGACTTCGCCGGCCGCGAACCCGAGCTCTCCCGGCTGCTGTCGGCCCGGGACAGCGTCGCGCACACCGCGCCGACGGCCGTCGTGATCGAGGCGATCGACGGGATGGCCGGCATCGGCAAGCCCACACCCGGAAAACCACACACTTTCACCCGTTTGGGTGAAAGGTGCGGTTTCTGCACGTCAACGACACAATTTAGAGCTTCCGAACCTCGACATGTCCGCCGAACACGAGACGATCGTGGCGCTCGCACAGCAGCCGCACCCGGTGGCGCCGACCGGGCAGCTTCTCGCCGCTGACCGCCGGGCCGTTGCACTGCCAGCACACACCACCAGCCGCATGGACCCGCTGGACCCCGACCTCACGCACTACCTCGTCGCTCACGCCGTCATCGTCACGTTGCATCGCCCGGCACGCAGCTCGCACCACCCGACAGGACGACCGTCGGAATCGGCCGGCAGGGCTGGTGATCCATCGGCTGCCGCCCTATCCACTTCGGATAGGAATTCTCGGACCTTGATCGTCAAAGTACCTCGTTTGCGCTGGTAGAAGCGGTTTTTGCTACTTTCCAGGTAGGGTCAATGGTGCCCAGCCAGGGGGTTCCCTGGCATTGACCCGGACAGAGCGGAAAGGCACCAAACGTGGTTCGAACCGATCATGTGGCTCAAGCGCGCCCAGAACCAGGAGCAGTAGACGGCGGCGCGGAAGGGGGCCACGACCGCGACGCGGAACGCGCACACATCGTCATGGACGGCGGTCCGCAGACGGTCCTCGGCAAGGCGCGCGCGGCGAAGCTCGTTGTTAGCGCGAACGAACCGAAGCACCCGTACCGCGTTGAACTCACGATGGAAGACCCGAACGTGAGGCTGGTGGCCATCGTGGACGCCACCGACCGCGACACGGCGGTGAGGGACGGCAGCCTGCGTGCGGCGCAGTTCATCGCCAAAGGGCATTGGATCACGCACTTCGACGTGTGCCCACTGGACGAGGCCGACGAACTGCCGACGCCGAGGCAGGAGGGCCAGTCATGAGGGACGGAGAAGTGCAGTTCGGCGAGAAGGTCGTCACGGCCGAGCAACTGGAGGCGTGGGAGATCACCGTCCCTTCGGGCTTGACGGTCACGAGGCGACCGGACCGGATCGACGGGAGCGTGACCCCGCTCAGCTTCGATCCCGGGACCTACTCGGCCCACGACCACGACGAGTTCTTGCGCAAGCGGCTCTCGTTCATCGTCGTGGTGGCCGAGGTCTTCGACGGCCGCCGAAGTCTGGGGAAGGCGGAGGCCGGCGGGATCGTCTGGCGGCATCACGAACCGCTCGCCGACGTGGGGTACGCCGACCTCGATGTCGTGTTCACGGATACGGACTGGCAGATGCTGGTCGTCGACGCCGTGGACAGGGCGATTCGGGCGGAGGTGCAGTGACCAGCGAGAAGCCCGCCCTGTACGGGATGCGTGCGCAGATCCTGCGGAGTTCGCACAACCTGCGTCCCAACCCGAACAACATGATCAGCGGCGACCTCAACGTGCAGGTCGTCTACGTCGTGGGCGACGGGGTTCCGGGTCTCCATCCCGTCCTGTCAGACGCGCCGCTCGTGGCCGTGCGGGAGATCGCGGGCAGGTTCACGGTCGCCTACCCGGCCGACAAGTGCCCGCCCGACCGGTACGGGTTCATGGCCAGCGGCGCCTACATCGTCCACAGGGGCTCGTTCGACGAGTGGCTGTCGTACTTCGGTCACGAGCTGCCGATTCCGCTGCACGACAAGACGGAGCGGAGGCAGCAGCCGCGATGACAACCCTCCACAGCAACGTCACGGTCGACAACTACGCGGAGGTGCTGGCCATCACGGAGGCCGAGTTGAAGGCGGCCGAAGAGGTACGCGACCGGCTGAAGGTGAAGTTCGAGGGGCGCACCGCGCCTCGCTCAGAGGCGGAGACCGATCCGGCCATTGTGTCCGGCATTCGTCGGCGCACGACACCCACGCAGGCCAAGCGCGCAGACGCCAAGTTCGACTTGGACATCGAGGCGTACAAGGCGTACCAGGACGCTGAGCGACGGCACCGGATGCTCCTGACAAGGGTGGAAAGACTGCGCGAGTCTCCGCCAGTGCCCTACACGGAGGAGGAGTTGAAGGCCGCGACCGCAGTGCGCACGGACGACGGCTGGTTCCGGCTGCTCAAGGTCAACCGGGTCACCGTGGCCGTGAACGCGGGGTTCCCGTGGCCGCATCCCGTCAGGCGTGACCGGGTGCTGGAAGTCCGGCGGTCGGAGGTGACCCCCGATGACCGAGGAGCTTGATCCTGTGGTCGAGGCGGGCCGCCAGGCGTATCGGGCGGGATTGCCGAACGCTCCTGCGCTCAGCGAGGTCGTCATGGACGCGATCGCGGACATGCCGGTCGGCACCGGTGCGGCCGCGATCATGGGCCGGTTCCAGGATGGGTGGCGCGACGCCTACCTCGCTGCGACGGGCGTCGTCCATTTCGGCTCGCCGGTGAGTCCGGGTAGCGCCGCGTGCGCGAGCAGGGCGGCCACTCCGGAACTGACGGACGATCCGCGTGCGGTCACGTGCGAGGCGTGCCAGGGCACGGAGGACTGGCAGTCCTACGCGGACATGGCCGACTTCGCCGACAGCCTGCCGGAGGCCGAGCCGGGCGCGGACCGCTTCGAGATCCTGCGGGAGGTCAGGGACAAGTTTGTGGCTCGCAAAGTCGACGGCGTACCGATCGACCCACAGACCGCGAACGCGATCCTCACCGTCTACGACTCGACCGCGGCCAAGGCGAAGCCCGAGTTCAGGGCGAGGTTCGCCGCCCTGCCGGTGCTCGACATGGCGAGGGTGGCGTGGCGGCTGGTGTCCCGGCGTCGGTAGTGGCTTGCGCATTCGAATTGCATAGTTTATAGCCCGACTCAGCGAAGTTCCTGAAGCGCCTTCTCGCCGTCTTCGAACACGGCGAGAAGGCGCTTCGCTGTTTCACGGTTTCACTGTTTCCCTGTTTTAACAGTTTGCCTTTATAAAGCACGCGGGACAGGGTGCCTTAAATGTAAGGCACCCTGTAACCGCAGGTGTAAGGCCATGTTGATCACTGATACGAGGCACCTTGGTTAGGAAGTAACTCGGACGTGTGATACCTTTCGATCCCTCGCGGGGCGTTAACCTAAAGTGGACAGCTGTCACATTGTTGCGACAGGTTGACGAAACGCGATCACCGTGATTACGGTGGCTTCGCAGTCCCCCCGATGAACGTGATCCACGCGCACCACGCAGACGCCCACCCCTGCCGACCGCTGCGCCACGAGTGAGATGAAGGGCCACTCCGCATGACGGTCTCCGTGCGTGTACGCGACCTGCCGGCGTTGGCCGAGCGGGTCCAGGCAGCGGGCAGCCAGCGATGGCTGGCCGGTCAGATCGGGATCAGCCCGACCGCGATCAACCTCTTGATGCAGGGCAAGCGGACGACGGTCCGCGTAGACACGGCTGCGGGGATCGAGGACGCGCTGGGGGTCCCCCGGGGCAGCCTGTTCGTGTTCACCGACCTCGACCTTGTCGGCCCCTACGCACGCGACGAGGTGGACGCCGCGTGAGCGCCGTCCTGGATCGCGAGTGGACGGAGCGGTATCTCGCCGAGCACGGGATCCGGCCGACCGCCGAGCACCTGGCGTGTATCGAAGCCGCGCTGGCTGCCGCTCCGCCCCTCAGCGACAACGCGATCACCCGCATGACGGCCGTGATCCGGCCGTTGCCGAAGCCGCCGCTCGCCGGAACCCCGAGAACGCGGACCCGCGCCGGTCGTCCGCGTCTCCGGCGAGCGGAACGCGCGGTCTGACGCACGACCGCGCAGGTGCGCCCGCCCGCGTCCGGACGCCCCCGCTCCGGCGGGCGGGCGCACCACTCCACCTCTTCTTTCGAAAGGCAATCCACTATGGCTGATCGCCCTTCGCACGCCCGGACCGTGCGCGCCGTGCTGGTCGAGGCGCCGCTGTGGCTGGTGTGGCGCGCCGCCCACGGCCTGGAACTGGCCTGGCGCGCCCTGGTCGGCAAGGTCCCGACCGGGCGAACGGCCCGACACCGGCGTCCCCACGGCGACGAGCCCGCCGGGGATCCCGGCGACCCGCAGGAGCCCGGCCCCGCCGGGTAGGCCCCCAGTACCCACTGGCCTCCCTTACTCCCGCGCCGTGTTCGGAGAAAACAGTGAACCCCGACGAGCCCAACCGCGAACCTCAACCGCGGTCATCGGCCCCGGACGATGCGCGCCACGTCGCCCTCGACCCGCACGCCGACCTCCTGCAGAAGTGGCGCCGTGCCAGCTCGGCCGCAGGACGGGCACGAGCCGAGCTGGACCGCATCGAAACCGAGCTCCTCATCCTGCTCGGTGACGCCGATGTCGGCACCCTCAACGGTCTGCCGGCAGTCGTGCGCGAGATCGAGCAACGCCCTGGCATCGACATTCCGCGGCTCCGCCGCGACCACCCCGACCTGTGGACGCAGTACCAGGTCACCCGCAGCCGCCCGCACCTGAAGTTCCCCCGCAAGCGAAGGACCACCTGATGCTCAGCCTGCGCATCGTCGCCGCACTCCTGCTATTCCGCCTGTTCCTGCTCGACGTCACCATCGCCCACGACTGGTGGAGCTGGACCACGGTCGGCATCGACGTCCTGCTTGGCGTGGTCATCTGGGTAGAGCGGGAACCGGTCCGCCGAGCCGAACAGGACACCCGCCGATGACGGCCACCGAGGTCAACGGCATCGCGGTCGTGTCCGACGAGCCCCGCCAAGCCCCGTTCCGCGACAACGGCGGGAACACGGTCTACCAGCCACAGACCCGCGTGCTCACCCTCGCGAACGGGTCCGTGGTCTACGGCTGTCAGCACTGCGACTACACCAGCTCGAATCCCAACTCGATCCGCCCGCACCTGGGCAAGCACACCGGACGTCCGCGCAAGGGCACCCGAACGACCGCCAGCAACTCGCTGGACCTGCCGCTGGCCGAACTCATGGGCCGGCTGGACACGCTCACGGCCGTCACCGAGGACCGGGACGCCTGGAAGACGCGCGCCCTGACGGCGGAAAAGCGGCTCAAGCAGCTCCGCAACGCCCTAGGGGTGGCCGAATGACCGACGAACCTGCGGTGAAGCTGTCCGCCTCCCTGCCTGCTGGCGACCGCAACGGACTGCCCGCGATCGCCTCGGCTCTCGTCGAGCAACCCGGCGATGTGCACGCCGCCGTGGTCCTGCTGCGGGCCAGGGAGATCCGCACCAACACCCGGACCGGTGCGGCCTTGGCCACGGCCGAATTTCTCGCCATCGAGCCGTGCCCGGCCTCGTCCCCGGACGCCGCGACCCTGCACCGGCTCCTGCGCGAGCACTACGGCCGCCGAACCGGGAACGTCGAACTGCCCCTCGACCAGCAGGACGAAGAGGACAACCAGGACCCGGCGGAGCTGTGGCCGCAACCCGGCCCCGAGTTCGACAGCGATGTGGACGACCCCTGGTGAGCGACTACACCCCGCCGATCCGGCGGAAGAACCACGGCAAGGGCCACTCCTACGTCGACGCCCACGGCGTGAAAGTCCCCGGCGTCACGACGATCCTGTCCGAGGGCGTGCCGAAGCCCGCCCTGATGAACTGGGCGGCGCGGACGACCGCGGAATACGCGATCGACCACTGGGACGAGCTATCCGAGCTGCCGACTTCGGCACGCCTCAAGGAGCTGAACGGGGCGCGCTTCGCCGACCGCGACGCCGCCGCCCGGCGCGGAACCGAGGTCCACGGGCTCGCCGAACGGCTCGTGGGCGGGGAAGAAGTGGAGGTTCCCGACGCGCTGGCCGGGCACGTCGAAGCCTATGTGGACCTGCTCGACCGGTTCCGGCTCGAACCTGTGCTGGTCGAGTTCGTCGTGGTCTCGCACGCCTACGGCTGGGCGGGAACCTGTGACCTGGTCGCCGATTTCCCCTCACTGGGCAGGCGATTGCTCTGCGATATCAAGACGTCGCGGTCCGGGGTGTTCGGCGAGACGGCCTGGCAGCTGGCCGGGTACCGCTACGCCGACGCCTACCTCGACGAGGCGGGCGACGAGCAGCCCATGATCGAAGTCGACGGCTGCGCCGTCATTCACGTGCGCGCCGACGGCGCCGACCTGTACCCGATGGAAGCGGGACCGCAGCAGCTTCGCGAATTCCGCTATATCCAGCAGATCGCCCGCGCCTGCGCGAATTCCCGCGACTACGTCGGGGAGGTGATCGTCCCGCCCCCGCTGCCGCTGGCCGGGTGACCGGCCGCCCTCTTACTGAAGACCCTCGCGCACCACGCAGAAGCCCATCGTCCTGCCGGTCGCTGCGCACTTGAGCAGACCGAGGACCAGATGACCGAACTTCAGCGCTACGACCCGCCCAACCAGGTTTCCCGGCCACCGCAGGAAGTCACGGCACCCACCACGCTGGACCAGTGGGTTCTCGTCGTGCGCGACGTGTCCCGTTTGGCCATCCAGATCGCCGACACCCCGTTCGTGCCGGAAGGGATGCGGGGCAACCCGGCCGCCGTCACCGCCGCCATCCTCACGGGCCGGGAGATGGGCCTCGGCCCCATGACCAGCCTTCAGCACATCCACGTGGTGAAGGGCAAGCCGGGCAAGAGCGCCGAGATCATGCGCGCGATGGTCCTTGCTGCCGGGCACCACATCCGCGACGTCGAGGTCACCGAGACCCGCGCCGTCCTCGAGGGCCGCCGCCGCGACGAGGAGACCTGGACCCGCGTGGCGTTCACCGCAGACCAGGCCAAGCGGGCACGCATCGACCTCGGCGGCTACCCCGAGGACAAGCTGTACGCGCGCGCCACCACCCGGCTGTGCCGCCGCAAGTTCGCCGACGTCGTCGGCGGCATCGCCATGACCGTCGACGAGCTGGAAGACGGCGAAACCCCGGACACCCCCACGGCCGCCCACACCGCCCCTGCGGCCCCGGCCGCGCCGGAGGCGGCCCCGGCGCCGAAACGCACCGCACAGCGCCGTACAGGGCCGAAAAAAGCCGCTCCCAAGGCCGAGGTCACCACGGCCGAGCCGCCGCCGGCGGATGCGCCAGCCGAACCCGGACCTGCCGCCCCGCCGCCCCCGCTGCCCGGCGACGCCGACCACGACGACGAACCCACCGACGACGAGCCCGCCACGACCGACCCCGCCGAGCCGGTCACCCGTGACCAGCTCGACAAGCTGCACGCCCAGCTCGGCGACCTGGAGGTCACCGACCGCGGCGCCAAGCTCTCGACCGTGAGCCTGCTCGTCCAGCGAACGCTCACCTCATCCAACGACCTGACGAAACTGGAGGCATCACAGGCGATCGACATCCTGTCCCGGGTTATCGACAGCGAGGACCCCAAGCAGACGCTGGACGCGGTTCTTGGCGAACTGGGGTCCTGACCCGCCATGCCGTGGTTCAAAGTGGACGACAAGTTTCACTCGCACAACAAGATTCGCAAGGTCCTCGCGGACGAACCCGCCGCTCTGGCCCTGTGGGTGGTCGCTGGCTCGTGGTCGTCGGACAACACCACTGACGGTGTGATCCCAGACCACCAGCTTCCGTGGCTATTCCCGGTGGGGGCAGACGAGCTGGCTCGGAAGCTGGTCGCCGCGCGTCTCTGGAGGCGAGTGCGCGGAGGCTACGAGTTCCACGAATGGCTGTCGGACTCCGACGGAACGAAGCGCAACCCCAGCCGCGAAGAAGTGGAGAACGAGCGGCGAAAGAAGGCCGAGGCCGGGCGCAAAGGCGGCTTGGCCAGCGGAAAAGTGCGAGGCAAGCGGCAAGCAGGTGCTTCACCACCTGCTGAAGCGAACGCTGAAGCACCTGCTGACGAAGTCGTTGAACTCCCGACCCGACCCGACCGGGAGGTCTTTCAGACCTCCCCGGGAGGGCGGGGCGCCGCGCGTACGCGCGAGCCGCGCCGCACCTCGCCCTTCCCGCGACCGTCCACACCGGCCCGCGCGTCCCCGCCGCCCACCCCGCGCTGCGTCGAGCACGAGCACGACGACAACCCGCCCCGCTGCGGTGCGTGCGAACGCGCCCGCCAGGCTGCCGAGCAGGACGCCTACGAGAAGCGGGTCGAGACCCGGCACGCCGAGCTGCGCGCCAAGACCGGCGACCGCCGCCGCACGGTCGAGAACTGCTCGATGTGCGACGACGAGGGCTACCGGGGCAGCGCACTGTGCAACCACGACCCTGGAGCCGAAGCACGTGCTTCACGCGGGCGGCGGCTCGTCGCCGAGGTCATGGGCTGGCCCGACCCTGAGGACGACCCGCCGTGAGCCCCGCCGACCTCGCGCCGTGGCGCGCAGCCTGCCCGGCCTGCGGCGCACCAGTCCTGTGGTCCGAGACCACCGCGGGCAAACCGCTGCCGGTCAACCCGGAGCCCGCGCCCGAGCGAGGCACCGTCGCGCTGTCCGTCCACGGTGGCCAGCTGCTCGCCGGGGTGCTGCGCCGCAACCAAGCCGCCGGTGCCCGCGACCACGGCCGCCCCCTCTACGCCGCCCACGCCCCCGACTGCGTGCCGCCACGGCACGGAAGGACACGACGATGACCAGCCTCAACCCTGATTTGCCCTGCCCCCACGAGGGATTCGACGTCCTCGTCGCGGTCACCCGGCTCACCGTCCACGACGACGGCCCCGTCACCGGCTTCTCCGCCTCCATCACGGCGGCCTGCGCCCAGTGCGGCGAGAAGTTCCGGTGGATCGGCGTCCCCGCCGGACTACTGCCTGACCGGCCGTGCTGCTCGGTCGACGAAACCGAGCTGCGCGCACCGCTGCGCCCCGCCAGCTCCGACCCCGACTTCGGCCTAGGAGTGCCCGGCTTCGCAATCGGAGTGGCGCGGTGAACGGGCCGGAGCACTACGCCAAGGCCGAGCTGTGCTTCGCCGAGTCCGACCGGATCGGTCCGTCCCACGAGGACGCCGGGCTCTGGTTGGACCTCGGTATCGGTCACGCCCTGCTCGCTATCGCCGCCGCCCTCGATCCGCCGGCGGAACCCGCTCCGGCCGAAAAGGCCGCCTTCACCGAATGGGGACCAGCATGACCGTCATCCCTGCCGGACGCGGCCCCGCCGTCCCGCACCGCAACACCGAACTCGACGACGAGATCGAGCAGATCCTGCGGACCCGCGTCGACGGCTTCGCCGCCTTGGAGCTGCGCAACCGCATCTGCGACGCCATCGCCGCGCGCGGCTTCGACGTCTACGCCCACCCGCTGCCGCACCACCGGAGCGTGCGGTCATGACCTCCCTCGACCGGCGTACCCGCGCCGAGATCGGCCGGTCCAGCAACCGGCGCGGCAAGGAAGCCGAACAGGCCGTCGCGCGGTGGCTGCGCGAGCACGGCTGGCCCGACGCGCAGCGCACCGTCCGAACGGGCTGGCGAGTCGGCGACCGCCAGTCCCGCGACCGGGGCGACATCGACGGCACACCGCGGCTCGCCTGGCAGGTCAAAACCTCCAGCGCGGACTTCACGGACAACCAGGTGGGCAACGTGCTCGCCGCAGCCGCCGATCAGGCCGTCGCCAGCGGCGCCGACTACGGCATCGCGGTTGAACGCCGGGCTGGCAAGAGCGACCCCGGCGCCTGGTTCGCCTGGCTGACTGCGGGCGACCTGCACCAGCTAGCCGAGACCGCACGGAATCCCGACGTGCTCACCGTCGCCGGACCCCGACTCGAGGTACCTGTCCGGCTGCTGCTGCGCGACCTCGCGCCGCTGCTCCACGCCGCCGGGTACGGGCAGCAGACATGACCTACCCGGCCAGCCGCTCGCGCCGCGCCCGCAGCTCCCGCACCACCGCGTCCACACGGGCCGGGTCGAACTTCGGCAGGTCCACCGACCGCACGTCGGCGCACCAGGCACTCAGCAACCGGTCAAGGCGCAACCGCGCCCGCCTGTTCCGACCCAAGTCCACGGCGCTCACCTCCTCACCTCGCTTCAAAACCGTCGCGACACGCAGACCTTCTGTTACGTCCCCGTCCCGCCGGCATCCGTGACCGGCCACACAGGCCGATGACCAGGAGAAACCCGATGACCGAGATCCACCGCTGCTACCGCGGCCCCCGCTGCGCGCAGCGCGAACCAGACCCCGACTACCCGCAGATCACCCGAGGCGCGCCGATCAACGCCGCCGAGGGCCTGTGCGACGCCTGCACCCGCCACCTGACCCAGGCCATCGCCGACATTCCCCGGGACTACCTGGACCTCGAAACCGCGCTCGCCGGGACCCGCGACGGTCTCCGCCAGCTCGTCTCCGGCACCCGCGAACTGCCCGTCCCGATCTCGCTGAGCATCGAAACCGTGCAAGCCGCCCTCCTGCACGAGGCGCAGTGCTGGGCCGAATCCGTGGCCGACGTCCTGCGCGTCGAGTGGGACACCCAGGCCGCGCGCGACAGCCGGCCCGGCGTCGTCCTGGAACGGGCCGCGCGGCTGCTGGAGAACTCGGTCAGCGTGCTGCTGGCCCTGCGGGGAGTCGTCCACACGGGCTGGATCCTCGACGAGTGGACCACCCTCGACCGCGACGGCCTCGACGGCGCGGTCATCCTGCTCGACCTCAGCCACCGCGTCCGCGCCATCACCGGACAACTGCGACTGACTCACAACCTGCCCGAACCGTGCCCACGCTGCGAACACCGCGCCCTCCAGCGCGCCGACGGCGACGACGTCTTCCGGTGCGGAGCCTGCGGACGGCACTACACCTGGGACGAGTACCAGGAGCTGTGCACCCTGCTGGTCGCCGGACGGGAGGCCGTGGCGTGACCGACCTGTACGGGCTGGCCGTGCACTGCCTCGCCGAGAACGCGCTGCACCGCTACGCCCGCGAGCACCAGGCCGACCACCTCACCTGGCGCGACTTCGCCGACCAGGCACGCGACGACCTGGCCACAATGGCCGGCGAAGGGCTGCTCAACGTCTACCTCGCCCGCCAAATCCACGACCACCAGGCCGCATCGTGAAGCGCGCCGACCCGTGGCCGTGGCCCGGTGACAGCCCACTCGACCGGGCGCGCCGGGTAGCCCGCAACTACCGTGATGCCCTGATGCGCGCCGACGCCGAGGCGTGCGGCGAACTAGACCGCCGCTGCCGGGACCTCGGCCAGGGCTGGATCGTGCCCCAGCAGATGAAATTCGGACAGGACGACTTGCTCGACGTGGACGAAGTGGCCGACCTGTGCGACGTCCAGGCCGACACCGTCCGGCAATGGCGCCGCCGGGGACTGCCAACTGTGGACACACCAGACGGCCAGCGATACCGGGTTGCCGATGTGCTGGCCTACCACGCCGAACGCCGCCGCCGCCGAGCGAATGCGGGTGTAAACCCTTATATAACAGGAGATTCCTGACGGGGTCGGGTGGCGCGCGCGGGCGTGACTGTACTACCGTGCACAGCAAGCACTCCTATGCCCAGAATCCGGGCGGGATGCATGGGGACGCGGGACCCGACCGGCACGGGCGGGGACCGCACGCAGTGGCGGGGGCTTCACCAGAAGCCCGGTACGCCGATCCGATCGTCAAGCCGAGGCGCTGCCCGTAGCCCTCCCCTGGGCGGGTTGTGCAGCCCTCGCCACTGATCACCCAAGGACCACGGCCGTGCCCACCAGCTCGCCTCGCGTCTGCCCGACCTGCCGGACCACGATCCCGCCCGGCCCCTGCGCGACCTGCCGGCGAGAACAACGTCGCGAAAGCGATCAGCGCCGAGGCAATGCGGCCCAGCGCGGCTACGGCCACGACTGGCAGCTCAATCGCGCCGCCTACCTGCGCGAAAACCGGCTCTGCACGCTGTGCAACCGACCGGCCACAGTGGCCGATCATCACCCCGAAACCCGCCGGGCTCTCGTCACCCTGGGCGTGCCCGACCCCGACGCCTGGCACCGGTTGCGGCCACTCTGTAAGCCTTGCCATGATCGACACACCGGACTCACCAGCCCTGGAGGGTGGAACTGGCGTGGCTCTATCTAGCCCGCTGGGTTATCGGCCTACTCTTCTTGTGAGTGCTGAAGTATTTCCGAGAAGCGTTGTATTATTTGCTCTCGTTCTTCTGGTTGCGACGCCGCGAGCGCCTTCCTGAGAAGAGCAAGAGACGTCTCCGCAGAGTCTAGGTCTGTTCGGGTAACCCAAAGTACATCCGGCATGTCAGTAAAATCTGAGAATTTGAAATCCACACGCCGACGAATAGAGCCCCATTGTGCGATGTTTGAGGGATCGACTTCAAAATGCTTCGGAACGCCGACATTGGGGTAGTCTATGAACACTTGCCGTACATGCTTAGTTTCACCGGCTAAAAAGCCTTCGAGGCCTGAATAGGGGGAAGGTGAGGCTTCCTTGGTTGTTTCGGCGGTCTCGTCCTCGTCAACCTCTGGCGCCGTTGGAACTGAGCTCGGCTTAGTGCCTGCCACCTCGTCTCCAGGGAGCGAGTTTGCGATCGAACGAACGACTTCTGGGGTCGATCGCCCCTGCTTTTCGTCCAGTATGAGACGTAGTTGAGCGGCAGTTACCTGCTCCTCGGTTACGCGATGCGGTTGAGTCATGAGTTCTGCCCCGTCTGGTCAGTGGGGTTCAGTATCTCACCTAGCACCCGCTGATGAAACACGTCAAGTAGCTGGCACTCGTCTTGCTGGGCAAGCTCCGAGCGGGCTAGCTTCATCATCAGACTGAGTCCCAGGGTTCGCTTCGTTGCTGAATCGTCCATCGCGAGTCCTGCCGCCCAAGTGAAGCGGCGCCACCACTCCTCACGTCGGGCGGCAAGCTCGCGTTGCTCGGTTGCGCGATCGTTGGCCTTGGCACCCAATCGTGACCCTATGTAGGCACCCGCAACGGTAAGTAGTCCTATGAGGGCCGTCAGCCCCAGCTGCCACCAGTTGACCGGCATCGTCCGCCCCTCATCGGATGGTCGTCGGGCGGTGAAGGCTACCTCAAAGCCGGCCGCATGGCTCGGCATGTATGGAGTGGGGCCTGACCTGGTGGTTTGTTGGATTCCGGCAGGCTTGCGAGCCCGAAAGCGCCTGGGTTCCGGCCCTTCTATGGCGTCGGCGGGCCGGCGGTGTTCTGCTCGCGTGCCCGGCGAGCTCGCAACTGTCTCGCCGATGGCGGGAAGAACTCGGCCGAGTTCCAGAACGAAGGCGCCGGAGGCGGCCCGTGTTTGCCCAGGCGCTGGTACTGCCGGGGCGGAACCCAGCCGGACAAGTCCTCCTCGACCTCGGCCAGGACCGCGTCATCGTCCTCAGCCTCGGTCACCAGCAGGCGCCAGTGGCCGTCCGGGCCGTGGCTGGTGTGCCAGTTGCGCAGGAGTTGCACTACGTCGATGCCGTCCGGCGTGCCGCCGAACAATTCGGACTGCGTGCTCCACTTGCCGTCGAGCAAGGTCGAGATGTTCCACCGGAACGGCGGGCCGTCGCCTTGCGGCGTGCACCAATCCGGAGACGTCGTCGAGACCATGTCGCCAGTCGAACACATGAGCGATATTCGCGCAAGGTTGACACCGTACGAGCGCGGCGGACCACTGACCCATCGAATGCAGCGAAGCCCCTGACCAGGAGGTCAGGGGCTCCGAAGTGATCTCGCAACCGAGGCAGCGCGCCTCGCGGGCGCGCGCCACCTCGGCGACGAGGTCAGGCGGTGTGGTGGATCTCCTCGCGGGTCGCGCGCACGTGCATCGTGGTGACCACGGTGTAGGCGACGGCCACTAGCAGTTCGGCGTGACCGGCCGATGCGCTGACGAAGTAGGCCGTCGCCATGACGGCGTGCTCGACGACGCTGCCGGTGCGGACGATGACGAGCAGGGTGGCGACGTGGGCGAAGATCTTGGCGAACATCGTGGTAGCTCCTTCAATAACCTGTCCGGGTTGTTGACCGCTTAACCGGTCCTGTAAAGGATCTCCGCGTGATCGCGACCAAGATCAGGAGCCATTCGAGCGATTCTGCACCCGCTCACGACGAAGCCCCCGAGCCGTAGCCCAGGGGCTCCACATCAGCGGCGGATGCCGAACAACGTCACCGTGCCCGGCTCTACACCGAGCTGCTTCTCCAGCTCCCGCACCGCAATGAGCGCGCGCTCGACCATCACCCGGCACGCCGCGTTCGTGCCGCTGTCCTCCGGGTCGTCGTTCGTCATCTGCACGCCCGTGTCCGCGTAGTCGAACAGGGCGTCCAGAGCGCCAAGACCTTCGAGGGACGTCGGAAAGGTCAGCACGTGCGCGGAGCCATTGCGCCCGTACCGTCGTTCGGGAGCATCGCGGTAGATCTCCCACAGCAGCTGGCGTTCCGGGGTGTCCAGCTCCGTGCCCTGGCCGACCGATGTGCCGTCGAACCATTCTGCGATGAACTTGCCCGTCATCGTCACCGTGACCACGAGTAGCTTCTCCTGCCTCTGTCGTTTGTGGACCCGCCCCGACGATCCCGAACCCGCTACGGCCGGCAGCAAGGAGCCTTTCGGGTGATTCACCGCCGCTGCCCGGCCTGGTGGCCCGGGGGTAGGGGGGTCGAAATCACCAGGACCTCACGGCACCCAGACCGCGCCGGTGGTGTTCCGCGTGAGAACCCGCGTTTCGCCAACTCGGTGCCAACCCTGAGCGCCTGGAGGGGAGCTGTCGTGTCTGACTACGTCCGCCGGTTCCACCTTCAACGCCAGGTCGACGTGAGCGGGGCCTCCGGTACCGGCCGCGTCGCCGAGGGGTGCTTGTGGCCGGACGGCAGCGCGAACGTGCACTGGTACGGCGAACACCGCTCAAACGTCTTCTGGCCGCACATCGAGTCCGCCGAGGCCGTCCACGGACACGACGGCGCCACCCGGATCGTCTGGGACGACTGAGATCGACGACCCCCAACCCTTTCCTTCGGTACATGAGATTGGGGGCGCTCGTGTACGAGCTGCGGGCTCCGGTGAACTACTCGTTCGGGCAGCTGACCAACCCGGCGGCCGTTTCGGACACGTCGATGGTATCCACCGACTTCGCGTCTCTCCAATCCGGACTGACCACCAGCCTGTACATCCCGATCACCTTGCAGGACCCGGCGAACAAGCAGTTCGAGATCGTCTGGGCCACCGCACACACGGGCGCGTCCAACACGCTCACGGTGGTACGAGGCCGGGAAGGATCGGCTGCGCGGGCGTGGCCGGCCTCGACGTTGTGGGCGTGCGCGCCGACGCTGAGGGATTCAGTTCTGCCGGTGCCGAACGCGGCAGCCCTGCCGCCCGATCCGCACGTCGGTCTGCGTGCCCTCCTACAGGACACGCAGCAGACAGTCCAATGGGGATACCCGGGCGGATGGGAACTGGAAGCCCGCAGGGGAATCCTCGGCCTGGTCAAGCGAAACGTTCAGGACACGAACACGACCCAGGCCGACAGCCTCTTCGAGACGCTGACGATCACGGGCATGCGGGCAACCCGGTACTACAAAGCGGTCTGGGTGTTCAACACGAACGCCAGTGGCGCGGTCAACCCTCCGAATGGCACGGCGAGCATTCGCCTCAGTGCCGTGGGCGCGGCGGTGACGATCAACGATCCGGCGATCCGTACCCAGGGCATCATCAACCAGGTCTACACCAACCCGGGAATCGTCGTGGAGACGATCTTCACGGTGCCAGTGGATGGCACTTACCAGCTCGGGTGCTCGGCAAACTCGGGCGCAGCCTCAGGAGGCACGACGTTGACCATCCTCGCCTCAGGCGCCGCCAACGAAGCCAACGCGGCGAACAAACGCGCTTTCTGGGTCGAGGACATGGGAATCAAGTGACGACGAAGCCCCCACGTGATGACGTGGGGGCTTCGTGTGAACTCCTACTTCTGATCCAGCTCAAGAATGTCGAGCCCGGGAGCGGCGGCGGCCTGCCGCCTGCATGCGGCAACCAGTGTGCGCAGCGCGGGCAGCTCGACGTCGCGGTAGCAGGGCCAGTGCGCCACCTCGGAGGCCACCTCTTCCAGGAGCAGCCGGGTGACCGGCACGGGGGCCTTGCTGCCGTCCGGCAGAGTAAGGGCAGTCCGCGCGTGCACGCGGGCGCGTAGCGCGATGGTCTCGGCTAGCGCCTGCTTGCCCTCGTGAGGCTGACGCGTCACTGCGCCACCGCGCGCGCGAACGCCTGCTCGGCCTGTCGCTGCGCCTCCTCGACCGTGCCCGCTTCGCCGGTCGTGAGGATCCGGCCGTCCGGGAAACACTCGCCGACCCGCCACGTGCACGGGCCTCCACCGGTGACGTCGGCGAAGAAGATCTCAGCCCGCTCGTCGTAGTCGGTAGACAGGGTCCAGACAGGACGCCCGTCCTCCTCTGGCACGTCCTCGATCCACTCGCCCCCGACCTCGGCCGGGGCGTCCTGCACGGCACGCTGCGCCTCGATCTCGTAAGCCTCGGCCTCCAGAACGGCGAGCGCAGTCTTGCGGCACTTCTTGCAGAAGCCCTTGACCTGACCGGACTCGGCGAGCGCGGTCGCCTTCTTGACCGCCTCGGCAAGGTCGGTCGTCGTCAGCGGGCGCACCCACATCGTCTGGTTCTTCGACAGTGCCGAGCACGCACTCAACGCGTAGTTGAGGCTGTCAAGCCCGCCCCGGACCTGCTCGTCGAGGCCCTGGATGTGGACGGCGCCACGGGCGTAAACGACGGTGTAGGTGCGGGTGGTGATCTCGGTGTTCATTGGTGTTCCTTCCGTTGCGACCTGTCCGGGTCTTTTTCCTCGGTGATCTCAGGATCAGGGCTTCAGGCGTGATCGGACCAGCGATCTTCGGTTCCGATCGTGTTCCGTGGACCACGCCACTGACCGTGTGTTTCACCTGCACACAAGGGAAACACCCCCACGGCGCTGCCGTGGAGGTGCTGGGGTGGAGCGGGACCGGGGGCGGCTCAGTCGTGGTTGGGTGAGCGCACGCCCCGGCCCGGCCCCTGGTGGCCCGAAGGCCACCAGGTCACTTGTCGGCCTTGGCCTTGCCGCCGGTGGGCTCGGCCTTGACCTTGCCCTTGAAGTAGATGACGACCATGCCGTCCGCCTGCACCTCGTGGCTGAGGTTCACGCCCAGGTCGTTGCGTGCGGCGGCGCGCCGAACTGCGGCCTTGACGGCGTCGATGGTCTTGGGGTCGTTGGCGATCGGGTCGAGCGCGAACGCCTTCTTCTCGGTGAAGCTGCGCTGGACGAGCTGCGTCAGCGGGTTCTGCTTGCCGCCCCGGGGCGTGGCGGGCATGACGTCAACCTCCTTGGCGCCAGCGGCCAGCTTGTCGAACAAGTCGCCATTGCCGCGCTTGGGCTTCTTGCCCTCGGCTGGGGTGGCGGCGTTGGCCGTGACCTCGGCGGCCTTCGCTTCGGTCGCCTTCGGCTCGGCCGGGGCAGCGGCCTTCGGGGCAGCGGCCTTCGGGGCCGCAGGCTTCGGCGCGGCGGCCTTCGTGGCGGCCGGGGCCTTGCGTGCGGTGGTGTTGGCGTTGGTGGCCATGGGGTTTCTCCCTGTGGTGAGCAGTGGTGGGCTGTGTGCCCGCCGTTGACACCAACACTCGACTCGTCGGCGCGAGCAAGACAAGCGCAGCGGGCCACGGATCACTGAGCCATTCGAGCGTTCACAGACAGGAGTCCGATGACCCCGATCCCGTGCCCGAACGCCGGCGGTGGCCGATGAGCAATCGCTACGTCGAGTACATGCCCATCGAGGACGTGCAAGCTGCGCCCCGCAACCCGAAGGAACACGACGCGACTGGCATCGCCCGGTCGATCGGCCATTTTGGACTCGCCGAGCTGCCGCTGATCGACGAACGCACCGGCCGTCTGGTGGCCGGACACGGTCGCTACCTCCAGTTGCGCGCGTGGGCCGAGGAGGGCCGCGACGCACCCGAGGGCGTGCAGGTCGACGGCGAGGGCCGGTGGCTGATGCCCGTCATCCGGGGCTGGGCGTCGCGTTCGGACGATGACGCCGAGGCGTACCTGATCGCGTCGAATCAGCTCACCGTCAAGGGCGGCTGGGACGACAGGGTCCTCGCCGAGGTCCTGCACGACCTCGGCGAAGCCCAGATGCTCGATCTCACGGGCTACGAAGCCGACGACCTCGCGGCGCTGGAAGAGGCGTTGACCGCGGAGGACGAGGACGAGCACGCGGGGGAAGGCGATCCGCCGGACAAGGGCGAGGCCCTGCGGCTGGCCGGGGTGACCGTGGGCGAACCCGACTTCGAGACGGCAACCGGCCAGATCTGGACCCTTGGGCGTCACAGCCTGGTGGTGGCCGACGTTCACACCGGCTGGCCGTTGTGGACACCACTGCTGGGTGAGGGCGATCTGCTGTGGCCGTACCCGACGATGCTCGCGCCCTTCGCGCAGAAGGCCGAGGAACACCGCGTGGTGATGGTGCAGCCGCTGCCGTACCTGGCCGGGTGGCTGTTGACGAAGTGGCGCCGGATCACCGGCGAAGAACCGGTCCTGTCCACTCCGGCCGATGCGGGGAGGGCCGCGTGACCACGATCTGGAAGTACCCGCTGGAGATCGCCGACCGGCAGACGCTGCGGATGCCCGCAGGTGCGCGCCTGCTGACCGCGCAGCTCCAGCACGGTCACCTCACCCTCTGGGCCGAGGTCGACCCTGCCGCCGAGCCGGAGGACCGGACCATCGCGATCGTGGGCACCGGCAACCCGATGCCGGTGGGCGCGGCCGAGTACCTGGCCACGGCTCAGGCGTGGGTCGGGCACCTGGTCTGGCACGTGTTCGAGGTGTTCTCGTGACCGGCGCCGACATCGTCGCCACGGCCGGCGGCGCCTTCGACCGCTCGGACACCCCGATCTACTTCGCCGCCGGGGAATCCTCCGCCTACCCCCGGCATCTGCTGCTTGCCGTCAACGACTTGTATCACCGCAGCCAGGAGAAGCGGATGGTGCGGCTGCTCGACGAAGGTCACGTGATCCTGCTGGACAGCGGGATCTTCAACCTGACCAACGAGCACAAGCGCGCCACGGGCTGTTCGATGGACGAGGCGCTTTCCCTGCCCCCGGACGAGATCCAGGGGTTCGACCGGCTC
Source organism: Amycolatopsis vastitatis (assembly GCF_002234595.1). Lineage (GTDB taxonomy): Bacteria > Actinomycetota > Actinomycetes > Mycobacteriales > Pseudonocardiaceae > Amycolatopsis > Amycolatopsis vastitatis. The sequence goes on along the minus strand of NZ_NMUL01000007.1, from coordinate 403,903 downwards.
TTCGACCGCTACGTCGAACTGGCCACAACCTACGAAGACCGGTTGTGGGGCTACATCGAGCTGGACCAGGGCGGCCGGGAGAACAAGATCCGCACCCGGGCGCGGCTGCACGACCTCGGCCTCAACCCGATCCCCGTCTACCATCCGCTCAACGACGGCTGGGACTACTTCGACCAGCTCGCGGGTGGGTACGACCGGCTCTGCTTCGGCAACGTCGTGCAGGCCAACCACCCCACGCGCGTCCGGCTGCTGCACACGATGTGGGAACGCCGCCGGCAGTACCCGCACCTGTGGATCCACGTCCTCGGCCTGTCCGCCTGCGAGTGGTGCCTGCCCTGCCCGCCGGACTCCTGCGACTCCAGCTCGTGGCTGAACAGCCTCCGGTACCCGGCCGTGCGGACCGAGTCCGCCGCGCTGCGGCGCCTGGGCGAGCTGGGGCACCGGTTCCTCTACAGCGAGACGGCCAACCGCGACGTCGCCTGCCAGATGCACGCCGACGCCATGACCCACACCCTCGCGACCTGGCGCGCCCTCCAGGACCGGCACGCCGACTTCGGCGAGGTCCCGCACCCGGCCCGCGACGAACGCGAAGGCGAGCTGATGCCGTCATGAACGCACCCGTGACCGTGTGGACCACCGTGACCCTTCCCGGGTTCCACTGCTGGCCCGCCGCGACCGGCCGCCGGTCCTATCTGGCCGACCGCCACCGGCACCTGTTCCGCATCACCGCGCACGTGGCGGTGTCCCACGATGACCGGGACGTCGAGTTCCACGACCTCCAGGACGTCATCCGCGCCTGGTGGGGAACCGGAGCCCGCGAATGCGGCTCGGCCAGCTGCGAAGACCTCGCCCGCGACCTGTGGATCGTCCTGGAGGACGGCTACCAGCTCACACCCACCCAGGTCGACGTGTCCGAGGACGGCGAGTCCGGCGCCACCGTGACGGAGGCGTCCTGAATGGCCAGCACCGTCACGATCAGCCACAACTTCGAGAGCGCACACCGGCTCCCGCACCTGCCCGGCAAGTGCATCAGCCTGCACGGACACTCCTGGTGGGCCGAGGTCACCGTGACCGCCCCGTCCCCGGATGAGGACGGCGTGGTCGTTGAGTTCGGACCGCTGAAGAAGGCCCTGCGCGCCTGGATCGATGACCACCTCGACCACGGGGTCCTGCTCGGCCCGACCGACCCGCTTGTCCCGCTGCTGCGCCAGCACAACTGCAAGGTCTACGAGGTGCCCGGCTGGCCGACCGTGGAGAACATGGCCGCCCACCTCGCCGACGTCGTGGCCGAGCTGCTGGGCGAGCTCGAGCACGTCCCCGGAGCCCGGGTGACCGCCGTCGAGGTCCGCGAGACCCACGTCAACCAGGCCGGGTGGTGCGCGTGACCAACGCTCCAGCCACATCGGACACCCTGGTCGCCAGCGAGGTATTCGGCCCGACCGTGCAGGGCGAAGGCCCCTCCGCTGGCCGCCGGGCAAGCTTCGTCCGCCTCGGCGGCTGCAACCTCGCCTGCGGGTGGTGCGATACCCCCTACACCTGGGACGGGAACCGCTTCGACCTGCGCGCCGAGCTGGCCCGCCAGCCCGTGGAAGCCATCGTGGACCGCGCACTCGCGGGGAGTCCCGAGCTGGTGGTGATCTCCGGCGGCGAACCTCTGCTGCACCAGCTCCAGCCCGCGTGGACGCGGATGCTCACGATGCTGCGTGCCGCCGGGGCCGATATCGAGGTCGAGACCAACGGGACCATCGTGCCCACGGCCGCCACCCTCGAACCGGACCTCGCAGTCCGCTTCAACGTCAGCCCGAAGCTCGCGCACTCCGGCGACCCGGCCGCCCGGCGCATCCGGCCTGACGTGCTGGCCGCGTTCGTCGCCAGCGGACGCGCGAACTTCAAGTTCGTGTGCGCGACCCCGGACGATGTGGACGAAGCCGCCGAGCTGGCCGACCGCTACCACCTGGACGCGCCCGTGTGGATTTCCCCGGAGGGAACCACCGTCGAGGCCGTCCTCATCCACACCAAGCTCATCGCCGACCGCGTCATCGAACGCGGCTTCAACCTGGGCACCCGGCTACACGTGCTGGCCTGGGGAAACGAGAGGGGCCGATGACCGCCGACCTCACTGCCGGCATCCGCTCGTGGCTGGCTGACCGCGGCCTGGACCCGGACGAACCGAACCTGCGGGACACCCCGGCCCGGGTCGCGCGTGCCTGGGCCGAGCTGACCTCGGGCTACGACCAGGACCCGGCCGCCGTGCTGGAGCGCACGTTCCCCGTCGACCGGTCGGACGGCGTGATCGCGGTGACCGGCGTGCCGTTCACCAGCTGCTGCGCGCACCACCTCATGCCTTTCACCGGCACCGCCACCATCGCGTACCTTCCGGTCGCCGGGGCGCCGGTCGCGGGCCTGTCGAAGCTTCCGCGACTGCTCGACATCTACGCGCACCGCCTCCAGGCCCAGGAGCAGCTGACCCACCAGGTCACCGAAGCCCTGGACACCTACCTCAAGACCGAGGGCTCCGCCTGCATCGTGCGGGCTGAGCACGGCTGCATGACCCAGCGCGGTATCCGCAAGCCCGGCGCGGCGATGGTCACCACCGCCGTGACCGGCCGTTTCGCCACCGACCCCGAGCTGCGCGCGCAGCTGTGGGACCTGCACCGGGGAGGCTGATCCACATGGGCCGACGCGGGGTCCCGCCCAAGCCCACCGCCCTGCGGATCATCGAAGGCGACCGGCACACCGAGCGCTACAACCACCACGAACCCGTCCCGCGCTCCGGTCGTCCGGAGTGTCCGGACGATGTGGCCGATGCCGTCCGCGAGGTCTGGGACTACACGGTCGCCGAGCTGGCCGCGATGGGCATCGCGCACGCCTGCGACCGGGACACCCTCATCTGCTACTGCGAAGCCGTAGTCGCACACCGTCGCGCCTCGGCGCTCGTGGCGAAGACCGGCGTCCTGCAGAAGGGCCTGCACGGCGGCTTCGTGCGGAACCCGGCGCTGGTCATCCAGCGCGACTCCGCACACGTGATCAGGGCGTTCGCGCAGGAGTTCGGATTGACCCCGTCGGCGCGGACCCGGATCGAGCAGAGGGACGGGGCCGGCCGTGGCGACGAAGGCAACCCGTTCGCGGGCACCGGCTAAGCGTCCGCCGAGCCGGGCGACGCTCGCCCGGCTGCACATCTCGCCCGAGGTCGGCTGGTATCTGCACTCCCGTGGCATCCCGCTGCCGGACTGCCCGCCCGCGATCAAGACCCCTGAAGGCGGAGCGCGCCGGGGTGCGCGGTTCGACCCGGCCCGGGTGGACCGCGTCCTCGACGTGTTCTCCCGTCTGCGGCACACACAAGGCAAGTGGGCCGGGCAGCCGCTGCGGCCGGACCCGTGGCAGATCGCCTACATCCTGGCTCCGGTTTTCGGGTGGGTGTACCGCAATGAGGACGGCGACTGGGTCCGCGTCGCGCGCCGCGTGTACGTCGACGTGCCCCGCAAGAACGGCAAGACCACCTTGTCCGGCGGGTTCGCCACCTACCTCACGTGCGCCGACCACGAGCAGGGCGCGCAGGTCTACGCCGTGGCCAGCGGACGGGACCAGGCGAGGTACTGCTTCGACCCGGTGCGGCAGCTCGCGCAGAAGAGCCCCGCGCTATCGCCGTATGTGAAGGCGCTGGCGCACCGGATCATCCACCAGCCCACCGGCTCCTACTTCGCCGTCGTGTCCAAATTGGCCGACGTGCTGCACGGCGCCAACGTCTACGGCGCGATCATCGACGAACTGCACGTCCACAAGACCCCTGACCTGGTCGAGGCCGTGGAGACCGGCACAGGCTCCCGGTCGCAGCCGCTGGTGTTCACCATCACCACCGCCGACGACGGCCGGTCCACCACGATCTACGCCCGCCGCCGCCACTACGTCGAGCAGATCGCCCGGGGTGCGCTGAAGGACACCTCGATGTACGGCGTGGTGTGGGCCGCCGACGCCGAGGACGACCCGTTCGCCGAGAGCACGTGGAAGAAGGCGAACCCGGGTTTCGGTGTCTCGCCGTCGAAGTCCTACCTGGAGAACGCGGCCAACGAGGCCCGCAACAGCCCTGCGGACCTGGCGAAGTTCCTGCGCCTGCACCTGGGCATCCGTACCCGGCAGCAGACCCGCTACCTCGATCTGGAGGCGTGGGACCGCAACGCGTCCATCGTGGACGAACGCAAGCTCGCCGGGCGCATCGCCTACGGCGGGCTGGACCTCGCGTCCACCTCGGACCTGTGCGCGCTGGCGTGGGTGTTCCCCGACGGAAACGGCGGCCATGACCTGCTCTGGCGGCTGTGGTGCCCGGAAGGCGCGCTGGAGGCCATCGACCGGCGCACCGCAGGACAGGCCCGCGTGTGGGTCGACCGCGGCCTCCTCGTCGCGACACCCAGCGACGTGGCGGACTACGACTACATCCGCACGCAGATCAACCTCGACCGTGAGAAGTTCCGCGTCCGGGAAATCGCCTACGACCCCTGGAACTCCAGCCAGCTGGTGTCCGATCTGCTCGGCGACGGCGCACCGCTGGTCAAGATGCGGCAGGGCTTCGGGTCCATGTCCGCACCCACCAAGGAGTTTCAGCGCCTCGCGCTGGAAGGCACCGCCGAGACACCCCGGCTGCGCCACGGCGGCAACCCGGCGATCCGCTGGCAGGTCGACAACCTGGCCGTCGAGATGGACGCGGCCGGAAACGTCAAGCCCAGCAAGCGAAACAGCGGCGACAAGATCGACGGCGTGGTCGCACTGATTATGGGACTTGACCGCGCCGTGCACTACACCCCGCCCCGCAGGTCCGTCTACGACGACGGCGACCTCGAAATCGTGTGAAGGGGGCAAGGCGTGGCGCTGCCCATCTTCACCGCCGCCGTGGTCCTGCTCGTCATGTCGCTGCTCTGGCACGCGGTCGAGGAATACCGGGGCCGGGCCGTGGCCGCGCGCCGCCGGGTCGTGGTGTCGCTCGTGGACGACCAGGCCATCACCGGCATCCTGTGGCGCCGGCATCGGCGCCTCGTCGTCATGCGCTCGGCGTCCCTGGTCCAGCCCGGCCGCGAGGCCGTCGCGATGGACGGAGACGTGGTGATCGAGCGCGACCGGATCAACTGGGTGCAGATCGTGGGGGCCGGTTGATGCCGTTCGTCATCTCGCAAGGCGTCCTGGAAGCGGTGCACCAGTACCAGACCGCCACCATCCCGGTCGGCGGTGCCGTAGTCCTCGCGGACGGAGTTGCGCGCGACTACGCGAGCATCTGGCGAACCCAGCCACAGGTGCGGACCGTCGTGTCGTTCCTCGCCCGCAACATCGCCCAGCTCGGCATCCACGTGTACCGGCGACTGTCCGATGTGGATCGTGTACGGCTCGCAGACCACCCGCTCGCCGCCCTGCTGTCCCGGCCGAACCCGTTCACGACCCGCTACCGGCTGATCGAAGCGCTGGTGTCGGACCTGGCGATCTACGACAACGCGATCCTCGCGAAGACGGCAGCCGGCGTTCCTGCGCTGGTCCGGCTCGATCCGCGCTACGTCACGCCGATCTCCTCGAACCAGTTCACGGTGGAGACCTACCGCTACCGCGGCACCACCGGGTACCGCGACATCCCGGCCGCGCAGGTCGTGCACTTCCGGGGCTACAACCCGGAGGACGGCCGGTGGGGCTGCTCACCGATGGAGACCCTGCGGCGCATCCTGTCCGAGGAGTTCCAGGCGGGCCACTACCGCGAACAGCTCTGGCGCAACGGTGCCCGGCTCATGGGCTACCTCCAACGGCCCGTCGACGCCCCGGAGTGGGGCAAGGGCGCGCGAGACCGGTTCCGCCGGTCCTGGCAGGAGCAGTACACCGGCAACGGCGGAAAGGCCGGCGGGACACCGATCCTCGAAGACGGCATGACGTTCGTCCCGGCCTCGGTGACACCAGAAGCCGCGCAGTACATCGAGGCTCGCAAGCTCACCCGCGAAGAGGTCGCCTCCGCCTTCCACATCCCGCTGCCGATGGTCGGAATTCTTGACCACGCGACCTACAGCAACATCACCGAGCAGCACAAGAACCTCTACCAGGACACCCTCGGCCCGTGGCTGACCATGATCACCGAGGAGCTTCACCTCCAGCTCGTCCCTGACTTCCCGGACGCCGCTGATGTGTACCTCGAATTCAACCTCGCCGAGAAGCTGCGCGGATCCTTCGAGGAACAGGCCGCGCAGCTCCAGACCGCGACCGGTGCGCCGTGGATGACCCGCAACGAGGCGCGAGCGCGGGTGAACCTGCCGCAGATCGACGGCGGCGACGAGCTGGTCACCCCGTTGAACGTGTTGACCGGCGGCCAAGCCTCGCCGACCGACACCGCGCCCGAGCCGAAAACCGTGCTCGCCACCGCCACGAGACTCCTGGAGGGCGTCACGCGATGAGGAAGAAGACGTGCCCGGTCCGGATCAAGGCCGCAGGCGAGCAGGACGGCACCGAAGACGGGGTGTTCGAGGCCATCGTGGCCGCGTACAACCTCGATTCTGTCGGTGACAAGATCGTCCCCGGTGCATTCGCTGACACCCTCGCCGAGTGGAAAGCCTCCGGTGACCCGATTCCCGTGCTGTGGTCGCACATGTCGCACGACCCGGACTACCACATCGGCTACGTCGAAGACGCCGAGGAACGCGACGAGGGCCTGTGGGTCCGCGCCCGCATCGACCTCGACGAGCCGAAGGCCAGCAAGGTCTACAAGCTCCTGAAGGGGCGGCGGGTCCGGCAGTTCTCCTTCGCTTACGACATTCAAGAGGGCGGCTGGATCGAGAAGACCGACGGCGAGGACGGCAGCGACGGCTACTACGAGCTGCGCAAGCTGAAGCTGTACGAGGTCGGCCCCACGCTGATCGGGGCTAACCAGGAAACCGAGCTGCTGACCGTGAAGAACCCGCCCGCCGACACCCCGCCCCGCCCTGCACCCGAAGCCAGGCCGTCGGTGAAGGCGGGCCGCACCCTCTCGGCGAAAAACGAGACGGCACTGCGCGACGCCCTGGCGAAGATCGCCGAGAGCACCGACGCCATCGAGACCGTGCTGTCCAGTCTGGACAGCGGCGACGAGGACAAGTCCACCGGCCCCGCGAGCACCCCGCCCGCCCCGTCGGCCGAAGCCCCGTCCACGGCCGCCAGCTCCGCCCTGCTGCGGGCGTCGCTGGCCCTGCTGGACGCCGAGTCGCAACCGCTCACCGCCTGACCTATCCGATCTGCCTGACGTACCACGGCCACGCCCGGCCCCGCCCGCGCACCCGCCTCCCCGGCGATTGCGCGCGCCCGGCAAGGGAACCGCCTCTCTTCGTCTGCGCACGCGCACGAACTGAGGAACCCCCTTGAGCGACAAGATCGCCCAGCTCGCCGACGAGCTGCGCAAGCACCTGAACGACGCGAAGACCATCGCGGCCAAGGCCGACGACGAGGGCCGCGACTTCACCGACGACGAACGCGCCGCCGTCACCGCGGCCATGGCCAAGGCCCAGGACGCGAAAAAGGCGCTCGACGCAGCCAAGGCCGACGGCGCCGTGCGCGACGCGATCAAGGACCTCGGCGACGCCGTGGGCCTGGTCGACGCCCAGGCCGAGGAGAAGAACCGCCGCGAGCAGGCCGAACACGACGGCTACAAGGCCGGCACCCGCACCAGCATCGGCGAAACCTTCATCACCTCCGAGCAGTACAAGGACCTGCTCTCCTCCGCCCCGAACGGGATGTTCGCCAAGGACATGCGGGTCCAGTCCCGCCCGCTGGGCTACAAGCAGCTGGTCACCGGGCTCTCGCCGACCTCCGGCGGTGCGTTCCGCACGGAGGACTACCGCGGCTTACTGGTCGGGCCGGAGCAGTTCTTCCGCCCGCTGACCCTCCGCCAGCTGGTCACCGGCGGGACCACCACCTCCGACCAGATCGAGTACGCCCGCGTCACCGGCTGGAACAACGCTGCCGCCCCGGTGCCGGAGGCCGTCACGGCGGCGGCCCTGGGCTCGGGCAACCCGGTCGTCACGCCCGCTCAGGCGGGTGTGAAGCCCGAGTCCGGGTTCTCCACGGTCCGCGTCACCACGCCGGTGCGGACCATCGCGCACTGGATCCCGGTCACCAAGCGGGCTCTGTCCGATGCCGCGCAGGTCCGCACCCTCATCGACTCGTTCCTGGACACCGGGCTCGAGGAAGAGCTTGAGGACCAGATGATCGCGGGCGACGGCACGGGCGAAAACTTCGAAGGTCTGGCCAATGTGTCCGGAACCCAGACGCAGGCGGCCGTCGCTGACCCGGCCGGGAAGCCCGCCGGGTTCGGCCGGCTGCTCGCCATTCGCCGCGCGAAGACGAAGGTGCGCACGGTGGGCCGGTCGGTCGCCAACGGCGTCGTGATCCACCCGAACGACCTGGAGACCCTGGACGAGATCAGCGACATGCAGGGCCGGTTCTACTTCGGCGGCCCGTCCGGCGCGAACGGCACCTCCCCGCTGTGGGGACTTCCGGTCATCGAGTCGGAAGCGGCCACGCCGGGACAGGCGTGGGTCGGCGATTTCCGCAAGGCGATCCTGTGGGACCGCGAGCAGTCGAGCGTGACCGTCACCGACAGCCACGCCGACTTCTTCGTCCGCAACTTGGTCGCGATCCTGGCCGAGATGCGCGCCGCGTTCGGCGTCATCCAGCCGTCCGCGTTCTGCAAGGTCACCCTCGTCTGATGCGTGGCGACGTCGGCTGTCCCGTCTGCGGAAGCCCGGACTTCTCCTGCGGGATGGCCACGTCCACCACCGGCGTCGACGAGCGAATCGAGGAGGCCCCCTCCATGGCTGAGCTGCGTGAATACCGCGTGACCGTGAACGGCCACGACACCATCATGAACCTCACCGAAGCTGACGCCGAGCTTCTCGTCGGTGTTCCGGTCGCACTAGTGATTGCAGACGATCAGTCAGCTCCTCCAGGGGCAGAACCCAAATCTACGGAAGCGAAGCGACGAGAGGTTGCCGACAAACGGCGGTCTGCGCAGAACAAGTCCTAGTCGCGAGCGCTGAACTCGGGGTTGATTCCTTGGTGATGGATGCCTGAAAGCTCTTGACTGATGGACAGGAGTGCCTTCACCTCAGCCAACTTTAGCCGCTGGTCAACAGTGAGGCTGTCGCCGTGTTCGTTCTCCACAGCGTTCATGGTGTCGAACGCGTCGGCCCACAAGTTCATCGTGCCTCGTCTTTCCGGGGGTGGATGTACGGATCTACCTGGGCCAACAGTGCTGCGGGATCGGCGTCGTCGCGCAACTTCCACAGAGGGCAGTAATCGTCGAGGTCTTCACTATCGACGACCCCTCTGTGCTGTCCGTCCACGGTCACGAGATAACCGTCGACATCGCCTAAGTACACAAACGAGACGTCCATACCTCTCCCATCGCTCCTGGATATATCTCAGTCGGCCGCGCGCCTTGATCCGTTACGGGGGGGAACACATGGGATCTCTCCCTCCGCTTGCCGACCTGACCGCGCTCGCGCGACAGGCAGGCCGTGACGTCGCTGACCCGGCCGTGGCCGACGCGCTTGCCGCGGCCTCGGCCCGGTTCCGGGGAGCAGTCAGGCACCCGGTGTCGCGTGTGGCCGATGACGAGATCTGGCTCGACGGGCACGGCGGGACGGTCTTGTTCCTCCCGACCGCGCCCGTGCTGGCCGTGGCCACCGTGGAAGTGCGCGGCCAGGCCGTCACGGACTACACCTGGTCTCGCGATGGTGTCCTGCGCCGCCGGGCCTGCTGGCCCGACGAGCTCAACGCCATACGGGTCGTCTACACCCACGGCCACGACCCGATCCCCGACGACGTCGCCGACGCGGTGCTGACCGAAGCCCGGTACGTGCTCACCGTCCAGCCGGGCGTGTCGGCGATGACCGTGGGCGGCGAGTCGGTCTCCTACACCACCCCGGACGCCGAGATGCCGCTGTCGTGGACGACGGCGGTTGAGGCGCACCGGCTCAACCACGGGGATCAGGCGTGATCTTCGGCGACACGGTCACCCTCGTCCGGCCCCGGGTCACCCAGGACCGGTACGGCTCCGACGTCCTGGACTACGGGGCCGGGGCGCGCACCGTCGTGCCCGGTGTGTGCGTGCAGCCACGTTCGTCCACGGAGGCCACCACCGACGCCCGGGACATGGTGACAACCGGCTGGCGGATCTACACGCCGGCTGGGATGGACCTCGACGTCACCCCGACCGACCGGATCGAGTGGGCGGGCCGGACCTGCGAGGTCATCGGCGAGATCGCCCGGTGGCCGCATCCAATCCGGCCCGGCGCGGTCCACCACTGCGAGGTCGACGTTCAGAAAGTGAGTGGATGACGATGCCCCGTATCCAGCTGTCGGACCGCGAGTGGCGGCGCATCGTGGCTCTGCCTTCGGTCCGCAAGCGTCTGCGGATGGTCGCCGACCAGATCGCCGCACGCACCCGCGCGAACCTTGCCGCGGCCGGGTCCGAGGCCACCGTCACCGTCGAGGAGGGCGTCCGACCGAAGGGCCGGGCCTACGCCCGCGTCGTGCATGACGACCTGTACGGCGAGTACGGCACCGAGAACGTTCCCCGCCATCGCGCGCTCGGCCGCGCGGTGGGCAGCAAATAGAAGGAGACCATCGTGGCCAAGGTGATCGTCGCGTTCAGCCGCGACCACACGAAGATCGGCAAGACGGTCGACGTTGACGACGACGAGGCGGCCGTCATGGTCAACGAAGGCCGTGCCCGCTACGCCGAGGACGAGCCCGGGAAGACCGAGCCGCGCAAGGCCCCTGCCAAGGCCGCCGACAAGTGATCGACGTCGAGGCGCTGGTGGTGACCTGGCTCGCCGGGCGCCTCGGCGGAATCCGCGTCCTCGCCGAGCTGCCCGCCCGCTTCGAGGAAGCTCTGCCGGTCGTGCAGGTCACCTGCCTGCCCGGCCCGAAGCTGGCCCGGCCCTGGAACGATCGCCGGCCCCTGCTGTGGCGGCCCCGCGTCGACCTCGACACCTACGCCACCACCCGCGCCGCCGCGACCGACCTGGCGTCCACTGTGTCCGACCATCTGATCCAGCTGGCGGGGCAGGGCAACCAGTGGGGCCAGGTCGCCGACGTTGAAGAACCAGCCGGTCCCGCCTGGCGGCCGGACTACAACCCCTCGGTCCGCCGTAGCGGGCTGACCGTCGAACTCACCATCCGGGCCGACTAGCCCGCCCACGTCCGATCCGCACCCCGCTCGCTCACCCGGGGCTCCGCACCTCCAAGGGAGAAACCCCGTGGCACAGAACTCTGCCCTCGCGCGCCTGGGCGTGACCGGGGCGCTCTACGTCGGCCCCCTGGGCACGACCGCGCCGAGCGCGACGACGATGGACGCCTGGAACGCGGCCATGCGCGATCTCGGCTACATCTCCGACGACGGAATCGTTGAGGGCCGGGACGAGGACAAGGAGGAGTTCACTCCTTGGCAGTCCGCCACGCCGATCCGCTCGGAGATTACCAAGTCCACCCAGACCTACCAGGCGACGCTCTGGGAGTCCAAGTACGACACCGTCAGCCTGTACTACCGGGTCGGGCTCGATGACATGACCCAGACCGGCACCGGTGCCGATGCCGTGGTGTCCTTTGTGGAGAAGGGAAAGCCGGAACGCGACCTGCGTTGCTTCGGCATCGACGTCATCGACGGCATCTATCATCGCCGGATTTTCCTTCCCATGGCTGAAGTTTCCGAGCGCGGGGAGATCACCTACAAGTCCGACACCCTGATCGGCTACGACGTAACAATCACCGCCTACCCGGGCTCAGACGGCTACTCCGCGCTGCGGGTCTACAAGGAAGGCTGGGTGCTTCCGGCTACCGGCTCGTGACCCGCCCTCAAGCGGGGGCCGATGTGGACAAGTGGTGAGCGGTCCACATCGGCCCCCTTCTCTTTCGCTCACCGACGCTCACCGAACGGAGAACACGGGTTTGTCCACCATCGACATGGACGCGATCCTCGCCCAGCGCAAGGAAGCCACCGGCAGCGCCGACACCTTCACCTTCACGTTCAAGGCCCAGCAGTGGACCTGCAAGGACCCGATCACCGCCGAGGACGAGTGGAAGGACGGCCTGCTCGACCTGGACACCGACGTCGAGGTCGCCGAGTACTACATGGGCGAGGACCAGTACGCGAAGTTCCTGGAGGCCGGCGGCCGGGCAGGGTACGTCATCCTCGCGATCAACCAGTACATGCAGAAGATGCGCCAGGACAACGAGGACGGCCGCCCTACACGGCGCTCGACCTCCTCGGCCAGGCGCCGGAAGCGGTAGAAGCCGCCCTGTGCGCGACGTACGCCCCGCGCAACCCGATCAACGAGTTCTGGCGAGGCGAAATCAGCCTCCGTCACCTGCGCGTGCTGATCGAGCACCTGCCACCCACCTCCGCGTTCCACCGCGCGGTGCACGGGCACGCGTGGAGCGACGTCGAATACCTGCTCGCGATCGTGGCTGATCGCCTCGGGGAGAACACCTTCGTCACCGGCCGCGCAGCCGGGATGAAGGGAGTACGCCGACCCCGCCCGCTGTCGCGACCAGGCGAAGAGGACAAGGACCGCATCGGTGACCGCGGAGAGGCCGACACCGAAGACGTGATCGCCTACCTCGACCAGTACAAACCCCGACCCGCAGCGTGACCCGCATCCCGCCCCTTGGCTGCACAACTTCACTGACGAACGCTTACGTTCGAAACCTGGAGCTTCTGCGCCGCGAGAGAAACCTCCTTAACGGCATCGAGTTTGCCGAAGTCGAACCACTCGCCGCGGACTCGACGCTTCGCGAAAAGCTGATGCAATGCATCTTCAAGTGCCCGATCTCCAGGCGTGTGCCACAGGAGAACTAGGATATTCGGGTTATTACCCTGCAAGTTCTTGTGTCGCTGAGTGACGTTGGCTGAGTATCCAATCTTGACCATCTTTGAGACGGAGTCTTGAATTAGGTAGATATATCCCGGCGGCTGAACCGGGAGTTCGTTACGACCTGCGTCTAGACGTCGCTCTTCGGTGAGTTGACGCTGTCGGTCATGCTCTTGCCTGGTTTGGGTGTCAAAGTCGTGAATCTTGAGGATTCTCTTATTAGTGCCACTGGGATCCGTCTCGATAACCTCTTCGACGGCTCCAATGTCAATCAGTTCGAGGCGGGCTGCGTCAAGTTCTTCAATGGTGCTTAGGTGTAATGCGGCAATGTACTCGTCTTGCGTTTTCGGAACCTTTGGATCGTAATCAATATATCTCTGGCCAAGGATGGTTACTTTGTGAAGGCTGTAAAGCATTAATGCCTGAGGGGTAACTCCGGACAGGATGAGCCACGCTGGAATCTGGACGGGCTCTACGTATTCACCACCGCCACTTATGAAATAAACACCCATTCGCAAGCCTCCCCGTCTTCAGTTCGCGCGACTCCCTTACCCAGGTAGACCGTCTCATCATAGTCGCGAGCCGAGGTGACATCTGATGGTCAACTCCGGCGAGGTCGTGTGGATCGACACCCTGCCCTCGGCGCGCGGCTGGGGCGCGGAGCTGGCCAAGCAGGCGGCCGGGGCGGGTTCCCGCGCCGGAGCGCAGATCAGTCAAGAACTGGAGCGTTCGGCAGGGGACGCGGGGCGCCGCGCCGGAGCGGCGCTGGGAACCGGTATCGAGGCCGCGAAGGAGAACGTCAAGAAGGTCGCGGGCGAGCTGGAGGCCGCGCGCAACCGCGAGGCGGACGCGGCAGGCAAGGTCCGCGTTGCCGAAGCCCGCCTCGACGAGGCACGCGCGTCCGGCAACGCCAAGGCCAGCGCGCTCGCCGCCGCCGAAGAACGGCTCGCCACCGCGCAACGCGGGCTGACCACGGCGCAGGAGCGTACGGCCTCGACCTCCGACCGGTACGAGAAGGCCCAGCGCAACGCCGCCGAGGCCACCGACACGGTGACGGTCTCGCTGGACAAGGCGGACCGCCGCTCGGCCGGATTCGGATCGTCCCTGGTGGACACCGCGCGCCAGGCCGGGACGTTCGCGTTCGGCCTGGCCGCGATCGGCAACGCCGCGAGCATCGCCATGGACACGCTGGAGAACGCGCGTCTCGGCGACAAGCTGGCCGCCCAGCTCGGGGCGCCCGCCGACATGGCCGCCGACCTCGGCCGTGTCGCCGGCACCCTGTACGCGCAGGCGTACGGCGAGTCCCTGGACCAGATCAACGAAGCCATTCGCGGGGTCATCCAGTCCGGGCTCGTCATGGAGGACGCCACCAACGATCAGCTCTCGGGGATCACCGCGAAGGTCCTCAACCTGGCCGCGACGTTCGATGTGGACCTCGGCGGCACCACGCAGGCCGTGGGCCAGTTGATGAAGACGGGGCTCGCTCGCGACGCGGACGAAGCCCTCGACGTGCTCACGCGCGGATTCCAGCAGGGTGCGGACCGGTCGCGGGACCTGCTCGACACCATGACCGAGTACGCCGTCCAGTTCCAGAAGTTCGGCTTGGACGCGTCGATGGCAACCGGCCTCCTGGTGCAGGGAATGCAGGCAGGGGCGCGCAACAGCGACCTCGTAGCCGATGCCATCAAAGAGTTTTCGATCCGCGCAGTCGACGGGAGCAAGCTCACCGCGCAGGGCTTCCAGGCCATCGGCCTCAACGCCGCCGACATGGCTGCCAAGATCGCGCGAGGCGGCCCGGAAGCCGCGGCGTCCCTGGACCTGGTGCTCGGCAAGCTGCGTGCGATGCCCGACCCGGTAGCGCGGTCGCAGGCGGCGGTCGCGTTGTTCGGCACGCAAGCCGAGGACCTCGGGCAAGCGTTGTTCGCGCTGGACCCGAGCAAGGCTGTGGCCGCGCTCGGCGACGTGGGCGGCGCGGCCGATCGCATGGGTGCGACGCTCAACGACTCGGCAGGGCAACGGCTCGTCGCGTTTCAGCGGACGCTCGAAACCGGACTCGTCAGCTTCTTCGGCGGGGTCCTGCTGCCGACGTTGGGTGACGCGGTGCAGTGGGTGCGCGAGAACGCGGACTGGCTCGCGCCGATGGCCGTCACCATCGGAGCGTTTGCCACCGGGTACGCCGCCGTAGCCGGGGCGATCAAGCTCTACGAGCTGGCCACCACGGGTGCGGCGGCGGCGCAATGGCTGCTCAACGCGGCGATGAACGCCAATCCCGTCGGGCTGATCATCGGCGCGATCGCGGCTGTGGTCGCGGCATTCGTGTACTTCTGGCAGACGTCGGCGGGGTTCCGGGATTTCTGGATCGGCCTGTGGGGCGTGATCCAGAAGGCCGCGCAGTGGGCATACGTCAACATCCTCAAGCCTGCGTTCGACGGAATCGTTGCGGCGCTTCGGATTGTCGGTCAGGTCGCCTCGTGGCTGTGGACGAACATCCTGTCGCCGACCTTCTCCTTCATCGGGCAGGCCGCCGGAATCCTCGCTGCGGTCATCTCGACTGTCCTTATTGGACCATGGGTCATTGCGTTCCGTGCGGTGGCGGACGTGGCGAGCTGGCTGTGGTTCAACGTCCTCCAGCCGACGTTCAGCACCCTCGGCAGCTTCTTCTCGTGGTTGTGGACGACGCTGCTCAAGCCCTACTTCGATGGCTGGGTCCTCGTCTTCACGCTGATCGGTAACGGCGCGTCGTGGCTGTGGTCGAACGCGATCCAGCCTGCGTTCTCGGCGATCGGCTCGTTCCTCGGCTGGGTCTGGTCGACTTTCGTCAAGCCGTACTTCGACGGCTGGGCGCTGGCGATCCGGATTCTCGGCGACGCGGCGGGCTGGCTGTACGACCACGGGATCAAGCCCGCCTTCGACGCCATCGCCGGTGCCCTGTCGGCGGCCTACAACAACGTCGTCAAGCCGGTGCTCGGCTGGTTCGGCGACCGGCTGGCCGACGTGCGCGACGGGTTCGAAAAGCTGCGCGACGTCACGAAGAACGTGTTCGACACGATCGTCGGATTCATCAAGAAGCCGATCCAGGTCGTGATCGACATCATCTGGAACCACGGCCTGCGCGAGGTCTACAACACCGCCGCCAGCCTGATCCCCGGGGTGGACCCGCTCCCGGAACTCAAGCTCGCACGCGGCGGGGTCGTGCCCGGCTACGCCCCGGGCCGCGACAGCGTGCGCGCAGTGCTCTCGCCCGGGGAAGCGGTTCTCGTCCCCGAGCTGGTGCGCGCGCTCGGCCCGTCCACGATCCTCGCCGCGAACGCCGCCGCCATGGCCGGACGTCCCACCGTCGCCGCCAGTGGCGGCCTGGTGGCCCGGTTCGCGGCGGGCGGCATCGTGGGCGCGTCGCCGGCCTCGGCGACGACCGCCCCGGCGGTCACCGCGACCGCGGCGGATCCGGCCGCGTCCACACAGGCCACGGCCGCGCTGGACACCGCTTCGGCGGCGCTGGCCGACACGGTGACCACCGTGCTGCTGCCCGCGCTGGAGCTGCTGGAGCTGCACACCGGCACGCTGCTGCCAGCGGCCGACCTCGTGCTGACCGCGAGCCTGCTGGGCGTCGAAGGCACGGCGGTGGCCGTGTGGCTTGCGGTGTCCGGGGCCGTGGCTACCGGGGTCGCGGCGATCGTGGCCCGGCAGAACCAGCTTCAGTCCACGATGGCCGGTTCCTGGTCGCTGCTGGCGGCCGTGGTCCAGTCGTCGGTGACCGCGCAGAACGCCGCGCTGTCCGGCCTGATCGCCGGTCTGGCGTCGGTGCGCTCGGCGGTCAGTTTCACGGCCGGGTGGGTGCAGGCCCGGTTCGCCGAGATGCCCGGGTACGCGGGCAACCCGGTGCGCTGGATCCTGCAATGGCCGCTCAACGGCGGTCTGGTGGCCGCCTGGAACAAGCTGAATTCCGACTTCGGCCTGAACCATCCCATCGGGCCGGTGCCGATCGGCTTCGCCACCGGTGGTCCGGTCTCCGGGCCGGGCACCGCGACGTCGGACTCGATCCTCGCGCGCCTCTCGCGCGGTGAGTTCGTGGTGCGGGCCGCGGTCGCCAAGCGGATCGTGCCGTTCCTGGATGCGCTCAACTCTGGCCAAGCCGAAGCGCTGCGCGCGGCCGGGTACGCCCGGGGCGGCCTGGTGGCCGACACCGGCAGCCAGGCCAACGCCGCTGTCGCCCGGGGCCTGGAGTTCGCCCGCGCCCAGGCAGGGAAACCGTACATCTGGGGCGGCACAGGCCCTGTGGGGTACGACTGCTCGGGGCTGCTTTCGGCGGTGTCGAACGTGCTGCGCGGGGATTCCCCGTACCGGCGGCTGGGCACGGCGGCGAGCCAGCCGTGGCCGGGATTCGCCTTCGGGCTCGGGTCGGCATTCGCCACCGGCTACAACAGCCACCACACGGCCGGGACGCTGGCCGGGGTCAACCTGGAGGCCCAGACCTTCAACGTGCCGGTGAAGGTCGGCGCGGGCGCGTCAGGCGCGGACTCCGCCCAGTTCACTTCACATGCGTTCTTGCCGGTCGTGGGCGGGTCCTTTGTGTCCGGTGGCGAAGGCGGGCTGGACCCGGCCGCCGTGGTCAGCCCGTATTTCGCCGAGGCGCTGCGCCAGGCCGAGGAGGCTGTCCGGCGCTACCCGGGCAACGTCGCGGCCGTCGATGGCGCCGGCATCGCGCGTACCGCAATCGAGGGTGCCCGCGACTACGGCGTCAAGCAGCTGGCCCAGCTCTACGCCAGCACCGCCACCGCCAGCGGTTCGCCCGAGGTCGTGGCGGCCGTGCGCGCGGTTGCCGGTCGGTACGGCTGGGGCTCCGGCCCGCAGCGGGACGCACTGTCCTGGCTGATCAGCCACGAGTCCGGCTGGAACCCGGCCGCGGCGAACCCGACCAGCTCCGCGCGGGGCCTGTTTCAGCAGATGGAAAGCATCTACGGCCCGGTTTCGCCCTCCCCGGCTGGACAGGCGGAGTGGGGCCTGTCCTACATCGCCAGCCGCTACCACGACCCGCTCGGCGCGAAATCCTTCTGGCAGGCGCACCACTGGTACGACCAGGGCGGCTGGCTCCAGCCGGGCTTCACGCCGGTCTACAACGGCACCGGCAAGCCGGAGCTCGTGCTCCCGCACGACACCGCTCAGGACGTCATCGGCTCCCTGCGCGGCACCGGCGAGCCCGTGCGGATCGTCGGTGAGCTGTCCATCAGCGACGACGGGCTGACCGCGTTCGTCGACGGCCAGATCGAGAAGAGCGAGCAGGCCACCGGCACGGCCATCGCGCGCGGTGTCCGGATTTAAGGGGGCGGTGCCGACATGTCGTGGGCCAGCGAGAGCTACGGCCGCACCCCGTACGCGGCGGCTGTCGGCCCCGAGTCCGCCACGCTTCCCGGGCAGCAGGAGCTTCCCCCGCCGATCCCCGGCGGGACCACGAAGTGGACGTACTCGGGAAACCCCTCGCTGGCCTACGCGTCGCGGGCATGGGCCGGGAACGTGTACCCGCTGCCGTACCCCGGCGGCGGGATCTCGCTCCGGCCCGTGCCCGAGGCCGGCGTCATGCGGATCACCGCGTGGTGGCCCAACGCCGCCGTCGTCCAGCTGATCCGCCAGCACCCGGACGGGACACTGTGGCCGGTACGCGGAGGCAACCCGCTGTGGGTGTCCGACCCGACCCGGTACAACTACGCCACCAATCCCGGCCTCGAGGCCGGGCTGAACGGCTACGTCCCGGACGAGGGCAACCCCACCCTCGCCCGGGTCACCAGCTCCACGGCCCCGCACGGCGACGCGTACCTGACGGCCACCGTCGCGGCGGCCGGATCGCTCGGGGTGACCGTCCCCACCACGGTCCCCGGCGCGCCACAGGTGACCATCGGCGTGGACCTGCGGTTCTCCGCCCGGCCGACCTCGGTCACGGTCCAGATCACCTGGACCGACGCAGGCGGAGTCCCGCTGACCAGCGCGAGCACCGCCCTCACCACCGACCAGGTCAACGCGTCGGTGTCGCAGTTCTCCCGGCAAGTCGTCACCCTGACCCCGCCGCCTGGGGCCGTGACCCCCACGATGAAGATCATCGCGGCCGGGCTGCCCGCAGCCGCAGTGATGGCCCTCGACGGCGTCACCGTCGAGACGCAACCCACGTCCGGCTCCTACTTCGACGGCAGCTCCTACGGCGGCACCTGGGTCGGAACCGCCGGGCTGTCGGAATCCACGCTGGCACCGCTGCTGGTCATGGACGACGGCGAATGCCCGCTCGACGTGCCCGTGCGGTACCAGGTGGTCAACCCCGCCCCCACGGGCGGCGCGATGACCAGCCAGCTCGCCACCCTGCTGAGCCTGGGCCAGACCTGGCTGACCCACCCGTCCCGGTCATCCCAGCCGGTCACCGTCCACGTGGGCTCGGTCCCCACCCGGACCCGGGAAGCCAACCGCGGCATCTTCTACCCGGTCGGAGCGACCTATCCGATCATCGTGTCCTCGGCGGCACGCCGCGCCGCGACCGGCGATCTGACCATCGGCGCCCTGTCCTTCGACGAACGGGACGCGCTGCTGGACCTGTTCGCCGACCTGCAGCCGGTGTACCTGCGCACCCCCGCCGAATTCGGCTACGGCACCGGCTTGTGGCTCGCCCTCGGCGACCTCGCCGAGGATGCCGGCAACCGCCGCGCCTACCAGCAGACCCGCATCCTGACCGCGCCATTCCACGAGGTGGAGGCGCCAAGCGCGCTCGCCGTCTGAGCAGGAGGTGGGCGCCGGTGTTCCCGCTGTCCACTCAGGCCCGGATCGCCCTCGCGCAGTCGCACTCGATGCAGGCACGAGCCACTGTGTTCAGCCCGACCTACGGCGTGCTGGAGTTGCCGATCTCCGGCGGCTCCGTTGACGTCGACGCCACCAGCAAGATCCGCCGGAGCGCGACCGTGCAGGCCGATCCGCGCTGGTGGCCACGCTCGCCGACCGACCTGCTCGCCCCCTACGGCTCTACCTGCCGTGTGGACTACGGGATCGTCTTGACCTCGGGCGACACCGAGTGGGTGCCGCTGATGAGCGGCTACCTCGACGAGGCGTCCCGGACTCGGCCGGTCTCCAGCTCGGGCGATCTCACGGTCAAGGTGGTCGACCCGGCGGCGCGGGTCGCCGAAGACCGGCTCGACGTCCCCGCTCAGACCATCGCCAATGCGACCGCCGTCGGCGAGATCGCGCGCCTGGTCAGGGAAACCCTCGGCGCGCAGGTCGAGGTAGTCGACCAGACCGGCTCCGGCCTGGTGGCGTCGGTGATTGTCATCGAGCGCGAGCGGTGGGACGCGGTCGAAAAACTGGGCGACTTCCTCGGCGCGGAGGCGTTCTTCGACCAGCTCGGCCGCCTGGTCATCCGGCCACAACCGACGATGAGCCAGGCGCCCGTGTGGACGGTGCGCACCGGCAACGGCGGGAACCTGCTGACTGCGAAGGACAAGCTCAGCCGGGAGCTGGTCTACAACCGGATCGTCGCCAGTGGCCAGCGCACGGACGGCGTTCCGGCTGTGTACGCCACCGCCACCGACACCACCAGCCTCGCCTACTACGGCGGCCCCTTCGGCAAGAAGCCGAGGTTCTACACCTCCGAGCTGCTGACCACCGCCGCGCAGTGCCAGACGACCGCGGACGCCCTTCTCGCGCGCGTGCGCGGAACCGCCGCCCAGATCGAAATCGAAACCCTGGTCAACCCGGCCCTCGACAGCGGCGACGTCCTCACCGTCGTGGACACCATGGCAGGAGAAACGCACCACGTCATCGACAAGCTGTCTGTACCGCTGTCCCCGGATGGCACGCAGTCGATCACGACCCGCTCGGACGACCTGCCGGCCGAAACCTGACCCGGGAGGAGGCCGCCGATGCGCATCGCCGAAGCCGTCGCCCGGGTCGTGGACCAGGCGCTCACCTCCCGCCGCAAAACCGGCACGGTCACCGGCGTGTCCGGTTCCCAGGTGATCGTCACCGTCCAAGGCGGCTCGCTCACCCTTCCCCGACTCGCCAGCTACACCCCGACCACCGGCGACATCGTCCACATCGACGCCACCGTTCCCGGGGCATGGCTGGTGCTCGGAAAGTCCGCATAGGAAAGGAAATCCATGGCCTCAACCCTCGCTGAGAGCGCCGAACTCGCTTCGTTCCCGCCGTTCGTCCGCCGCGTGCAGGCCGCTGTGTCCACCGCCGCGAAGGACGTCGGCGCCGAGGCTCAGGACTCGAACAACCCGGCCCGTTCTCAGCTGCGGCGCGCTCTGGCCACCAACGTGTTCGCCGACCCCTCCAACTACGGCACCCGGTTCGCGTGGGCCGTCGCCACCAACCCCGTCATCACCATGGCCTCCACGGACGGGGACGTGCAGTTCACCGTGAACTCCGTCTGGGACACCATCGCGGGCGCACCCCCGCTGCCGGAATAGCGCCGAGCACAGCAGGCCGCTGGTGACCACGGAAGGGGTCCTGTCGCCGTGCAGCTCGCCGCCGAGGCGACGCCGGTCGGCCCGCCCTGGCTGGCCGCCACCCTCGCCATCTTCGCCGCCCTGGTCACTCTGCTCACCGCTCTGATGCCGGCGGCCGTGGAAAAGATCAAGCAACGGGCCAAGCCATCTGCTGACTCACCCGCGTTGCCCGCCTCCGGGCAACGGACAGACAAGGCGCTCGACATGATCGAGGAATCCCTTCGCGACCTCCGGCGGCAGCGCGACGACAGCACCCGCGAAGTCGCCCGCCTCCAGGAAGTTCTCGCCAGCCGAGAGGCCGAACTCAGACGGCGAGGGTGGGCGGACTGATGACTCACGAAGACCTCCCCACCGGGATGAACGAGCTGCGCCAAGGCGTGCTCGAGGTGGCCGAGGAGGCACCACGCCAAGCCCGGCAGGCCGCGCGCGCCGAGTTCCGGCGCGCCTGGAAGTGGGGCGTCCTGGCGTGCTTCCTGGTGTCGCTGATGGTCGCGCTCGCCACCGGCGTCGCGGTGCTGAATCTGTACGGACGCGCCGAGTCGACCGACGCGGCCGTCGCTGCCCTCCGTCAGCAAGCCGAGCAGTCCAAAGCCCAAGGCGACCAGGCCAACGCTGAACTCACCCAGCGCGGCCAGACGCCGGTCCCGATCCCCGAGCCCGGCAAGGTCGACGACAGCGAAGTCATCATCGCGGCCGCGACCGCGCGCGTCCTCGCCTCCATGCCGACACCCCAGCCGTCCACAAGCGATCTCGGACAGGCCGTCGCTCGCTACCTGGCCGCCAACCCGCCGGCCCCTCAGGCGCCGACCGCGCAGCAGCTCGCGGCGTCACTGGCCGGGTACTTCGCCACGAGCCCGCCACCCTCCGGGCCGCCCGGCCCCGCCGGGGAGCCAGGCCCGAGAGGCGCGGCCGGACAGGACGGTCAGGACGGTCAGGACGGGCACACTCCGACCCGCAACGAGATCGAGGCCGCCTTCGTCGGCTACCTGCAAGCCAACCCCACGGCGCTGTGCCCACGGGGCGGCACCTTCGCACAGCTGCGCGTGGTCCTCGCCGATGGCGGCGTCGCCGACACCTGGCAGTGCGTCGTGACGACTACGCCGCTGCCATCCGAGACCCCGACGTCGACCGAAACCAGCCCACCACCCACGAACTGAAAGGTCTGTCGATGGCCACCTGGTGGATCGACTACAGCGCCAAGCGACTCGCCGCCGCCACCATCAAGGCGACCGCGGTCGGCCCGTCCGGCGAACACCCCAGCGGCGTCATCCGCTACATCGACGCGCCCGCCAACCTCCGGACGAAGCACACTGACAAGGCCGAGTACGACGACCTCGTCCGCAGTGGACTCGCCATGCAGGCGATGTACTTCGAGAACGGCTACGACGACCCGCACGGCGGGTTCGCCGGAGGACAGGCCAACGCCCGGCGTGCGCTCGCCGGTGCCCAGTGGCTCGGCTTCAACGGGGTCATCCTGTTCTGCTGTGACAGGTGGTTCAACGACCCGGCGCACCCGCCGACCGTCACCGCGCGCGAGTGGCAGAACTACCTCGACGGGGCGGTGAGCATCCTCGGCCGGGGGCGGACCGGCGCGTACGGCTTCGCCGACGCAATCGACGCCGCACGCGGGCACGTCGACTTCTTCGTCCAGTGTGGCTCACGCTCCGCAGTCCGGGACTTCGTCAATGGCTGGCAGGACAACAACGTCCAGCCCCGAGTCGGCGGCATCAGCACCGACCGAGTGCTCATCCTCAAGCCCTTCACCACAGCCGCGCCATCCGGCGACGGCTCCACTCCCTCGACCGCGACCAGGAAGGTAACCGAGCTGATGGAGCGCAGGACCATCGACGTCAGCAAGAACACGACAGCGGTCCGGCTGCTGCTGTCCGGAAGCGACACCGCTGCCATCATCATCCGGCCGCGTATCGACGGGTCCGGCGTCGCAGCGAACCCGGTTTGGCTGGGCAACATCTTCGCGTGGGGAAGCAATAAGGCTGGCATCGGGCACAACCCGAAGTTGGAACCGGGCTTCGACCCCAAGGTCACCACCCATCGCCGCTACGCGCTACCCGGCGCGGTATGGGCTGACCTGGAATACAGCTCGAACGAGCCCTTCGAAATCGACATTGTCGGCTGATGATAATTTGACCAGAAACCTATATACGAATTAAGGAGACACGGTGATTACGACAGCAATCTTGCCTGCGTTATCTTTGTAACATGTAAGGTTTGGCGGAGGTGGCGGTGTTGGATATTTACATTTGTCTGGCGGCAGTTCGTTAACCATTAGGACAAGGGTGCCCGAAGTGTCGGCAGTTATCGCAAAGTCTGCGCCGATGGCTTTCCATGCTCCGTTTCCGATTTTACCAATCAGCCTGCATATGTTCTCATTGGGTACTACAAACGAAAGCCAGTCATCGGGCTTACTTGGATCGTCCGAGGCTTTCTGCTTTGTCCCTTCGATTCCCGATGCCACAGTTTCACCAGCAGCGCAGTTCCAAGTCTCACCCTTGCTTTCTTGGGCAAAGTGGACAGTTTGCCCTTTTTGAATGGTCAAGCCAGGAACTGGCGGCGGCAGATACGTCTTTGAGTCAACGGGATAGACGACAGAAGAATTCGTATCCGAAGGAGTCAGGGAACGATTAGGCGTCATCATCGGGGAACTCGCCGCCGGGTCGATAGGTGGAGCTGCTGCCCGCTCAGAGGTGTTTGGCGTATTCGGTAAAGTGACAACGATCGCGATCGCTACTGTGGCGGTAATTAACATCACATATGCAACAATTTTGTTGGTTTTTGCACTCAATCTCGTCACGGCTGACGCAGCCCGAGCTCCCTTTGTGATCAAGCCTTTCATTGACGGCATCTGATTAACCAGGTAGGGCACTCCGACGGTGAGAATTGCCACAATTAGGACTTTGTTCCAGAAATCACCCTGTCCAAGGCTCGTCATGCAGGCATTGTATGGGTACGGAATTTGATCTTAGACCAGGCAACGGCCAACCCTCGTGTGAGTACCTGTCAAGACACATGGCTACGCGCTGGCGCAATTAAACCTTTCGAGATCGACATTGGGCTGACCAGAGGGAGCAGGAGTTGTTCGAAGAGCCAGGAGGAGGTCCGGTGACCCCGGCGAACAGCAACCCCAGGGGCCGGCCGCGTCCGATCCTCGATGCAATCCGTGGAGGCGCCTGGAAGACCGTGCTCGGGGACCCTCGTCATCGCCGCAGTGTCCTTCGGGGTCCTCAACGCCGAGCAAGCCACAGTCGCCAACAACGTCGTCGCGGCCCTGGCCACCATCGTCACGGCCGTGACCGCCGTCCTGGCCCAGGTGCACATCCTCAACCGCGCCGAACCACTGGTGACCCCAGTAGCTGACCCGCGCAACGACGCTGGGGCTCAGCTGGCCCCCGTGGACACTGAGCCCCCGCTCACCGGCCCGACCAGGGTCTAGCAACGCCGTACGACTACAACTCAGCCGGAGGCTCCTGGACTCCTGATCGGGTCCGGGGGCTTACCCTTCGTGGTGTGGTCAGCGGCTGCACAACACGGCACCCTGATCCGGGTTCATACGGGCCAGGGGCCGTGTTGTGTCCGGCCCGACCCCGCGCCGGGCCGGGCCGGTTCTCAGGCCGCACAGGGCCAACCTGCACCCGTCTGTGGCAGCCTGGCTAGGGACCCACTCGCCGAGTGTCGGCATGCATTCCCGAGGGCAGAAGTCATGAACCGGCGATCGTCCAGCGGTGCTCGCCGTCGGGTTCGTCGAGCCAGACCGTGTTTTCGCCGTGCGTGTCGACTGTCAGGCCCAGCCGTTCCCAGCCTGGCTGGCTAGCTTCGGTCCACAGGCGGTTGGCCCACTCGACTGGTTCCCACAGCGAGGTACTGCCGGCCTCGGTCACAGTTTGGTCGGCGAGGTTGACGCGCGTCCATGATCCGTCCGGCGCGGCGAGGCTGGCTGCGTACGGTTGTCGTGTTTCGGGGTCGAGCAGCACACCGAACTCCACCTCGCGGGGAAGGCCGCCAAGCTGCGCGAGAAACCACACCACCGGCGAATTCCAGGGCGGGACCGGCGCGGCAGTGGTGTACGACCGTCCTCCGTCTGTCTCCTCGACGCGAGGGACTGAGACGGATTCGTCGTTTTCGTGACGCATCGCCATGAACGATGCCCACCTGGTGGCGAAACGCCCCTCCAGCGCGCCGTCGTCTTGGCGGTGAAGGTGAACGAGGTTCCCGGCGCTGATGGCGAGTTTCAGGTCAACGAGGACCGCACCACCGGACGCGAGTTGCCCGGCCCAGGACGCCGGGACAGCAGGGACCGAACACGTCGAGATGATCCGGTCGTATGGCGCGTGCTCTGGTAACCCGGCTTGCCCGTCGACGGCGGCGAGGGTAGGCCGGAACCCCGCGCTGCTAAGTCGCTGACCGGCGAGTGTGACCAGCTCCGGGTCGATGTCGACCGAGAAGACCCGGGCATCGCCAAGGCGGTGAGACAGTAGGGCGGCGTTGTAGCCGGTTCCGGTGCCGATCTCCAGGACACGGTACCCGTCGTGGATGTCGAGCATTTCGAGCATTCGCACCATCAGCTCAGGATTTGTGCTCGACGAGGAGGGCTCGGGATATCCGCGTCGGCTGTCCAAGGCTGTGACCAGCGTTCGGGTCGCGTATACGCGGTCCCAGTGTTCGGAGGTCTCCCAGTTCATCCACTGGCCGGTGTTGTCCTGTTCGTACGCGCGTTGCACGAAGGTATGGCGCGGCACGCCAGCGACGGCGGCGTGCCAAGCAGGCGAGACGATGTCGCCGCGTTCCTGCATTAGGTCGGCGAGCCCCCGCGCGTATTTGGTCCAGTCTGATGCGGTCGTGGTCATTGGGGGCCTCTCATGAGGAGGTCGGCAAGTTGGCTAGTCAGTGGTGCTCCGGTCTCGTCTTCAATCCAGCCGTACTGGCCTCCCGCGTTGATCTCCAAAAACGTCCAAGTATCGTCTGGGCCGATCACGAAGTCGAGTGCACCGTAGACGAGGCCCAGGTCTGCCATGAGATGGTGAACGCTCTCGGCGACCTCCGGTGGCGGCGTGACCAGCTCGTACGTGTTGGTGTCATATCCGGTGCGCCAGTCGACGTGCGCCGATTCGGTGTGCGAGTAGATCGCGGCGGTGGTCACATGCCCGCCGATGACGAACATGCGCGCCTCGTGCGCCTTTGGCGCCCATCGCTGGAACTGGTGCGCCGTGATCTCGACGCCGCGCAGGTCAGACAGGTCCGCCGCGTCCATGGCGCGGGTGTGCGCGAACCTCCGCAACCCTCCCTCAACGATCGAGACCGCGCCGAGCATCTTGTTGACCGTCGTTCCCTCGCCTGCGAAGCGGAGGACGGACTCCGGGTGGTTGGTGATCAGCGTGTCGGCAACCCGCAGGCCGCACCGCGCAGCGACAGCGAGCTGGTACGGCTTGTAGCCGGAGTCCGCCAGACGCGCCGGATGATTGACCCACAACACCGGAAGCGCCATCAGCACGCCGCCGAGCCCGTACTTGGCCTCGACATTCGCGTGCTCACGCTCGGCGGTGTTCAGGGAAGCTGGAAATTGGTACGCCTTTGGCGAGCGATACCAGATCGCCTCAATTTCTTCCAGTTCGACGATGTGGTGTTCGGTGCGAAGGTTGCCCGTCCAGCGGTCCCCACGCAGCCGGGCGGAGATGCTCAGTTGCGCGGGGAACCAGGCAGTGTTCAACCGGTACACCTCGGCTCCGCGGTCTTGGAGGGCGAGCACCATCGTGTCGGCGCTCGGGTCCCGCTCGTCGGCCAAGATGAGTACGGACATGTCAGTCGTTGTGATAGTCCTCGGACGGGTCCCCTTCTGAACCGTCCGTGCTGCCGGTGGTGGGTGCGGTCGGGGGACCCATTTCGAGCAGTGGCCGGCCTTCACTGTCGACACGGATTTGGCGCACGGGATCGAAGTCTCCGACCGGGCTCGGAGTCCCGTGGAACTCGATCGGTGCCATCCGCCGTAGTCCCCACGGGCGAACGCCCGCAGGTGACGGAACCTCGTCGGGACCCGAGGTAACTGCTCCTCGAGACAGCGGGAACCGTGGACTGTGGGATGCCACGGGTTCGTCAGAGAAGGCTGTGAAGTCCAGTGCTGCGGTCACGGCGTCGGTCTCCAATCGTCAAGTCGGTCACTAACTGTAGCCGTGCGACTGCGGTAGCATGTCAGCACGGAGCTTCTGTCACTCGCGTGGCGTACAGGTCAGGGCAAGTTGTCGAGCCGATGGATCTCGGCCACATACGACAACGAGTCGACGTTGAACACCTCGCCCATCAACCAGCCGTGCGGCTCGATCAGCCGGGCGAGAACGTCAGGCTCGGCGAAGAACAGGGGTGTCCAAGGAGTGGCCCACTGCCTGTACCGCAGTCGATGAATGTTTTGGCCGGGCATCCATCCGCGCGCTCTGTTCTTCTCCAGATACGCGATGTTCCGCGGGTTGTCAGGGGCAACCGGCGAGCTGCCCTCACCGAGAATACTGCCGCCGGGCGCCGTAATGTTGTGCAGTGTGCGAAGGATGCGCGGAGCCATCTCGGGGCTGCCGAGCAGCCCGAGTCCTAGGCCCAGCATGAAGATGGTATCGAACGATGCGGGCCGAAATTTGTTCTCCATGTCGGCGACTTCGCCGACGTGCGCTTGATGAACTCCACGCTCATACGCAACCTTCACAGCGCCCGCGGACCGATCAAATCCGGTGGCCTGCAGTCCCCGCTCCTGGAGCGCGAGGCACACCCGTCCAGCGCCCATCCCGATATCCAAGCATTCGCCCGATGCGCGCTCCAGCGCCCATAGGTCGCCGGGACGCCACTCGACAGGCGGCCGGAACATGTACCGGACGTTGCGTACGTTCACCATGCCGTCATCGAACTCGTATACGTGGTAGATGGAATGGTGGGCGAAGTCTGATTCGTACGCGTCCCTGATCAGCTCTCCATAGGCGTCGCCAGTGATCGGATCCGCATAAGCGTCGACATTGGACGTCTCCGGCTCCGTTGTGAGATCTTCGAACCCGGCATACGGTTTCGGTTGCATCTGAAAGTCAGCTCTTCTCGACTGTAGGGCCGTATTTAGAGAAGATCGAACATGCGCGTAGGAGCATTACGCCCACGGCGACAGAGGCGCCAGGGACGCGCCGCGCCCGGCGGTCGGGCCGGGCGCGGCGCTATTGCGCTACGCGGCTACGGGCGCGCCGCGCGCCGTGTCGTAGATCCAGCTGCGGAAGTCCGGAGTGCTGGTGTAGACGGTCTCGTCGACACCCGGGTACTGCGTCGCCGCACGACTGCATCCGCCGACCAACAGCGGAATGCCCTTCACGTACTTCACGGCTGGGCCGCCGGAGTCGCCGCCGCCGGGGCCGTCCGTGCCGTTGGGGTTGTCGGTGCAGATCTCATCGGGTGTCTGACCGGCGTCGGTGCACCGGGCAGGCGGAACGACCTTGGTCGTGAGCTGCTGGAGTTGCGTCGGAAGGTTGGGCGTGGGGTCCGGCGTGTTGTCGCCCCAGCCGTACAGTTCCACGCGGTCGCCCGGCTGGGCGGCACGCGGCGCGATCTGGATCGTCTGGGAGTTGACGGGGTGGTCGAGCTTCAGCACGGCGATGTCGCAGATGGGGTTCACCAGCCGCGGCTGCTGAACCTTGCATTTCGGCGCGTTCGGTGCGCCCCAGGCCCAGCCGGGGTTCACTTCGATGTGCGTCACGGTCGCCGTCTCGCCGCCCTGGGTGCGGTCGTGTGAGCCGATCCGGACGATGAACCGCTTCGCCTCGGTGGGGACGGGCTTGCGGTCCGACGTGGAGAAGCGCAGGACATTCTTGCCGGCCTTGGCGACGTCGGCGGGCGGATCGGTCACGCAGTGAGCATTGGTGACGATCGTGTCGGCGAAGATCAGTTCGCCGCCGCAGGTGTGGCGCGGTTCGGTGATGCCGTAGTCCGGTGCGGTGTATTGGAGCGACGCCATCCACGGCGTCGCGACCGTGGCGGCGTGCCCACCCACGAGGTTCGGCTGGACGTCCGCGCTCGCCACCCCCGCGCCCGCCGTGGCGGCGAGTGCGATACCCGTTGTGGCGACTAAGGATTTGATTCTCAACAGTCCACTTTCTCTTCGGTTTAACAGGACTCCGGCCTCCTGGAGGTCGGAGGTTCTGCCGCCACGCCGAAAGCTAAACCGGGCGACCCGTGCCGCATTAGGTGTCGCCCAGCTCTTCGTACGTGCCGAAAACTGGTTTGCTATAGCCATTTCCAGTCGGGAGTGACACCACGTCCGATGTAGCACCGGCTGACACTTGCCTTCCAAGCTCTGCCATTAGCGCGGCGCGCGCAGACATTGCTACCTTGACAAGCTTGGTGAGTGTCTCAGGGTCATCGAACGCGATGCGCACCAGTGACGTGTCAGTAACGCCAAACGTTGTGCCTAGCTGGATCTCGACCTTCCCGTCTGCGGGCTGAAGGTCGAGGGTGATCTCGGTACCCCCAGGGACCGAGATGTACGACTCCACGCGAATGCCTTCACTCATAGCGGAAGTCCGAGGAATAGTCGTGTGAACACCACAACCAAGACGAAGGCTGCGCCGACGACCAGGCCACATCCGAGGATCAGCAAGACCAAGCCTCCGTGCCCAATGCGTCCAGGCGGGGGCAGAAGGTTTCTTCGCCATTCTTCGTTCCAGCTGTCCGCGTAGGACGGACGTGTCGCGGCGTCGGCGGCGTGGCGTCCACTGGGCATGGCAACTTCTCCTGGTCGTTGTCGGCGCAGTGCTAGGGCTGCTTGTCCGGGTCCCGTTGTGGCCAATGGATCGTTCGTGGAAGCACGGCAGTCGGCAACTGGCTTGCGATCCACTCGTGGAGGGGACGGTTTGCCGCATTCGACTGCACGGGAATCAAGTGGGTCTGTTCGGCAGGGCTTCCTTCGTAGCTGGATGCCCCGCGAGTCACTGTCTTCGCTCAAGCCGATATTTGACATACTGGCGAACGGCAGTTTTCAGCTTGACCGATCGACCGGCCAGTAGCCATCGGCCCAGTAGCGACACGGCAAACGCGTCAATGCTGTCGGTGCTGGCTTTCTTCCATGCCGGGACTTGCGCCACCCAGCCCTCGGCATCCTCGGGACTGTGTCCGTCGGCGACAAGGTGAACCGCGAAGACGGCTGGGTCGACCCAGTCGGGCGCCTTTGCGACGTCATGCCAGCCGGTTAACCGAGGACCGGAGGCGGTCAACAGCACGGACGACGACGAGACGTTGCCATGCACTGCACACAGCCCACCGCTGAGGACGTCAAACAGCAGTAGCTCGTGTTCGACGAATTGACTGGCGCGACGGCGATCCCATGGGTCCAGCACCCGGGGAGAGTTGGTTGTGAGCGTGCGCCATGCCGACTCCCGAGACAGTCGAGACGCCAGGCTCTCGAACTGGGCAGCGTGACGGAGGATGGACTCGTCTCCGGGGCGCAGGTATGACGCACCGGTTTCCGTCAAGTCGACGAGCATGCGCACTACTGGCACGAGGTCCGCTGAGCCTGGACCGAGGTTGGGCCGCTCGCCGATTACGGACTCGAACCCGGCAACGGTCCACGTCATACTTTCGAACGTCCAAATGCAGCGTGGAGCAATGGGGCGCAGAAAGCGATTGACGCGAAGCTCGCGCTGTAATGCTTGCACTCCAACCCGGTTGGCCTGATCGACGGCGACAACGTATGCCGACCCGATCGCCGAGAACACGGTGCCGGAGTAGTCGTGCGGTCCGTGACCCATGCTGTCTACTGTGGAGCTTATCTTCGCTTCGAGACGTGCTTCTACGCCCTCGCGCAGCTCCGCTGGCAAGTCGCTCCAAGCCAGGAGACTCATGCTTGGCCTCCCCATTTGTCGCGCGCACGAAGCGGGACAGTTATGGCATACATGTGCAGACACCTCAGGAAACTTGGAACCGACCGGGGTGCAGGGCGGGGGCACCTGCACCCAGGTCGGAAAACGTGGTGTTACAGGAGGACGATCCATTCATCGACGACTACACGCACGACGTCGACTATCGTTCCGGGGCCTGCAATCCGCAGCGGCTCCGGCTCGTTGCCTTTCGGCCAGGGGTAGCCGCGACGCTCATAGCGCAAGCCAAGCGAGACACCGTCGCGTGCGGTGTCAAGCCACAGGTGATCGACATAGAAGCCGGAGAACCGCCGAAAGAACAGGTCCATGCTTCCTTGGCCGCGTCCTTTGTAGACGAACTGGCCTTCATCGATCACTTTGATAATCGCCAGAGCGTCTCGCACGGTGCTGGTGTCAACGTCCGGGTCGTCGTAGACGCCCAGGCTGACCAGCATAGCGCTGCGCTCCGTGTTCATCGCCTAACCTCCTGTATGGGAGTTAGACGTTAGAAGCCCACGGGCGCAGTTCTTGTACTAGAAGTACAAACCGGGGCAGTTTCACCCGATTGGTGTAGCGTCAGACGGGTGCGACACCGAGCCGATACGCGAGTCCTCGCAGCTCAACGCCTCCGGCATCGCGTCGAGCCTTGCCAAGCATCGTCACGACAGCATCTCGAACAAATGCGTTGGCATGGAATTGTTCAGGGGTCAGTTCTTCGGCCTTGAGGAACGCTTCGAGGCCCGCCTTGACCGTTCGCTTGTCCTCCACCAGGCCACGTCCAAGCTCCATCCAGTACGCACCTTGACGTGAGATCGAGATCGACTGCCACTCAACATCGCGCGCGACCTCGGCGATCCCGGCCCCGGCGCCCAGTTCGACGCCGAGAGTCACCCGCCAGATGCCGACGTTGGACGTGCCGAAGTTCATCGTCCCGGCACCCCATGCACTGTTTGCCAGTCCGAGGCTGGTCGCCATATCGCCGGCCTCGGCAAGATGAGCCTTCGCCGTGTCCTCGTCGCCCTGCGCGGCTTTCGCGAGCGCTGCCGTGAGATGCGACATGCCCCGGGATTCGAGTCGGCTGCCGGGGGCGTCCGTGGCTTCGACGGCGAGCTCGTACTGCCGATTTCGGGAAAGCGACGAGATGTAGTGTGCACGGGTCCAGGACGCGACGCCGAGCCATTCGGGATCTTCGAGCAACTTGGCCGTCTGCGAAACCCGTTCGGCAGCAAGGTGGCCGAGGTGGGCGGCATTGAGGGCCGACGTGACCCGCCCTGTCGCGTGATAGGTGCCGATGAGGCCCTTTAGAGCTGCTGACCGCTGCCGAGGCTTGCCAGCGTGACGAAGAAGATCGCGGATGAGGTTGGGAACCAGCTCGGCCATGGCTTCGTACTGCGACTGCGGCCTCAGCTCGTCGATCAACTTCGTCAATTCGGCACGCACTTGCTTCCAGGGACGAGTCGGCGCATCGTCCGGCACTTCGCCGGGCCAGTACTCCGTGAGGACCGCTTCGATTGCTTCAAGGTGGGCGTGAGCGGCGCTGCTGACCGTGCTGCCAGGCCCGAGCGGCCTGTTGGTGAACTCCCCAGGGTGGACTTTCAGCGCTCGCGCGATGCCTTCCAGGGTCTGACGACGAGCAACGGGCTTCTCGTTGCGTTCGATTTGGCCAAGGTATCCGTAGGAGATCCCGGCAAGCTGTGCCGTCACCTCCAGGCTCAATCCGCGCCAGATCCGAAGCTCACGGACGCGCTGG
The DNA here is from genome assembly GCF_002234595.1 of Amycolatopsis vastitatis. Classification (GTDB taxonomy): domain Bacteria; phylum Actinomycetota; class Actinomycetes; order Mycobacteriales; family Pseudonocardiaceae; genus Amycolatopsis; species Amycolatopsis vastitatis. Next base: position 370,923 of record NZ_NMUL01000007.1, on the reverse strand, counting down.
CCGATGTACTCGCCGTCTTCCATCGCAACCACCTAATCCGTCGCCGAGTGGCCTGCGCGGCCACACTGAGTGCAGCCCCGGTACTCCGGGCATTTCAAGGCTACCGGGTGGTGTCTACTCGCAGGTGACAGGCGGCCAAAGCCCTGGTCAGGGGATTGTCGTGGGTCTACCTTGGCGTACCGCCAGGCAGCCCGGACCGCCTGCACGCGAAGGCTGCTAGCCCGCGCACATACCTCTCGGCGTCGTCAGAAAGCGTAGCGAACTCGTGTCCGTTTGGACCGCCGCCCGAGAAGACGACCGTGCCGGTGTACTGCTCGGGTGCTCGCCCCCAGTGGGCCGTGACGACCACGGCGGCGACCAGGTTGGCCGGTGCTGGGGGGAACGCCCGGCGACAGCGGTACATCGTCAGGTCAACGTCGACGTCGATGCGTTCAACGTCGGGCGCGTCACCAACGTGAGCTCGAAGCACATCCGCGAACTCGTCTGGGGTGGACGCGTGTCCGGCGGCTACCGAGCCGTCGGGGTCGATGACCAGGTAACGGATGCCGACCATCGACCAACCTTTCTGGATGCGGGCACTCCCGGTTGACGACGACCCTATCGACTGATGTAACGGTGGAACTGTGCGCTGCGACGCATGGAACGCCGTTCGCATCCCTCCCCCCTCGGCGGACGGCGAGAGCCCCCGGCACTAACGGTGCCGGGGGCTCGTCGAGATGCCGTTTTAGCTGAGCTGGGCTGGGCTGGTCGTCAGGCCGTGCACGCAGCATCCCCCGTTAGGCCGCTCCAGTGGGCGAGGGTTCGGTCCTGGGTGTCCCGGACGGCCACCGATTGGAAGTTCACCGGTGTCCTCGTCGCGGAGCTGCGCAGCGCCTCGCAGGCGGCGACCGCGGCCTGATCCCCCTTGGCCAGCGTGGACCGACCGATGACGGCTTGGCCGTCGAGGTCGACGCTGCTGATCTTCGTGAACCACGGCTGGCTGCTGTGGTCGGTGCGGAAGGTCGCCCGAAGGGCGTCGGTGAGGCTGGGTGCGGCTGTCGTCGGGGCGGCGCTGGTCCGCCCGGGGGTCGAGACTGTCGCCGAGGCGACGGGTGCGGTGGTGCTTGGCGGCGGAGACGGGGTGGATGAAGTGGCCGGAGCCGAGGGCGGCGGGCTCGCCGCTGTATTGTCGTCGGTCTTGCGGGTGTTCGCGCCGATGATGCCCAATGCCACGATCGCCAGGACCACGACGGCCCCGGCGACCCATGGCCAGCGTCGACGACGACGCTTCCCCCTACCTTCGTCGGGCGTTTGGGTAGTCAACGTTCCTCCTGTCCGGTTTGGCCCAGCACGGGGCCTGTGTCCGCGTTGAGCGTGCCCTTCGAGATCTGTGATGGTCAACGCGGCCCGCTGCGCCAGGTCTGTAGATCACGCTTGTGGTCCATCACCAGGTGGACCGAGATGAGATCGGCGAGGTAGACCCGCCGGCAGAACGTGCATGACGCGGCCGTCCGGAACTCGCTCGGCGGTCGTGGGGTGGCTCGGCCACGCCAGCGGGCGTCCCGTTCGGCTCGAACCCGGGCTGCCAGGTTGTCCAGCGCGGCCGCCAGGTCCCGCAGCTGGTCGTCCGGCAGCTCGGTCACCCCGTCCTCGAGGGCGGTCACATTGGCCGCCGGGCTGATCACGGCGGCCGTCACCTCGGCCCGCTAGTGCGCGTGTGCCGCGGGCCGGTGACCTGGGCGGCTTGTGGCAGCCGGTAGAAGCGTTCGCTGACGTCCGCCCTGCGGCGGCTGTCGCGGTTCAGCCAGAACCCGTGACGGCCGAGCCAGTGCCTGAGCGGGGTGACCTTGACTCTCCGCCGCTCGGACTCGGGTGGTGAGGTGTTGGCGGAGAGGATCAGCCCGTGGACGTCTGCCAGCTCGGTGACCAGCCGCATGACCAGCTCGGCGATTCCCTTCCCTCGCTGCTCGCGGTGGACCTGGATCAAGCCGAGAACCAGGTGGCCGCCGCTGCAGGACAGATGGAGGTCCTGAAGCTCCGGCACGGCGCGGCGCACCCTGCTGACGAACTCGTCGACGTCCACGCCGGTGACTTCGTACGGGTCGCGGTCCACCAGCAGCATCAGCGCCCTGCCGTTGTCCCAACGCATTGACAACTGACCGCCGTTTCCCCCGATGACCGTGCCCTCCGTGCCAATCGGGAGCGGGTCCGGCTCGTTCGGCATCGGCCCGGTCACGCGTACACGGGTGCCGTAGGGCAGGGGGCATTCGCGCATGATTTTGCGCAGGAACGCCCGAGATTCATTTTCCATCGTGGTCACTGCCTATCTGCGGATGCGCTGTCGTGTTGGTGTCCGAACGAAATCGACCATTGCTCTTCGTTGACTTTGACTTTCAAGCCGTCGTCGAAGGCGAACCGCACACGGTGGACACCGTCCCCGTGGAGGTGGGTGAGCAGGACGTTCAGCTCGTCACCATCGACGACGACCATGCGGGCCATCGGGTCGAGTTCGAGGTCGAGCCCTCGCCGGACCAGCTTGCGGATTGCCGCCGCCCGTCTGGTGTTGTGGTCTAGGGCGTAGGTTTCGACCTCGGCCTTGAGGTCGTCGCCTAGTTCCTGACGGATCTCGCCGCCAATTGAAGGGCGTCCCTTGCCGCGCCCCTGGTGATCCGCGTCGTCGTGTCCCTCTGGCAGCGACGATCCAAGATGGACGCGGGCGCTCATACGTCGAGCCCGCGAGCCGCGAGCCGCCTTACCGTCTCGCGTAGTGCGTCCACGTGCACATCGAACGCCTGGTCCACGACGTCCCAGGAGTACTCGGGTCGCTTGAGGTAGCCGACCTCGCTCACGTACAGGTCAGCAGCGTTCAACTTGACGATGATCTTGCGGACCTTGCTGCTCCTGGTGGGACCGAAGGCGAACATCAATCCGTCTTCCATGCCAACGAAGTTGCGTGCCCCGATCTCCGCTAGGAGCGTCCCGCCGATCTGCCGGCGGATCAGATCTGCGTCGGCATCCGAGTACCGCTCTTCACCGATCGACTGTCGCCTGCTGCTCATCTTGCCGGTCCCTTCGGTCATGTCCGGGCCATATCTGTCCTGTATGGACACCGCGCGCTCACCTGCGAACGAGGTGAGCGGCGGAGTCCGCGCAGAACGGGTCAGATCACCTGGTGCAGTTGCCCGTGTTCGTCGTAGTTGAAGACGTGCTCCTCCTTGAACGGTGCCGCGAAGAACACCGGGTAGCCCATGACGTCGAGCAACTTGAAGTCATGCGTGATGCCGAGGACCCAGGTCGTCGGACGGCGTTCATCCCAGAACTGGGGGACATCTCGGCGGCGTGCGTAGCTGCTTTCACGTGGCACCCTTCGGGGCTGGGCTTGCGCGATGTGTGGGCACACCAAGAGTGCGTAACGGGCACACTTCTCATGCATGGGGGGAAATCCGAATGAGTGGAGCTGGGCGCTCTGGAGGCTGCCGACGAAGGCGACCCAGTGGTCCAGCTCTTCGCCGCACGCGCCACAGAGTCCACTTTCGGCCGCCTCGATGATGCGGTCGTTGTTGACAGTGGTGAAGTCCGCGCGCGCGACCCCCTTCGGCTCGTCGTACTCGTTCGCCCACGGAATCGGCAGGGGGCCGTTCCGATGCACCGGTCGTCGCGCGAGCGCGGGTGGCATGTCGATCTGCATGTTTGTCGTACCTTTCGTCCCTGTCCGGGTCGTCCACCGTCCACCGTGGACACCGCACGCCCGGCTCCCGGGTCGGGGAACCGGGCGACGGAATCAACGCTGAGCCTCCGCCAGTTGCACGCGGACTTCGCGCAGGGAAAGCCCCCTCTGCTTCTGGAAGAAGTCCCAGCCGTTCCGGTTGGGCTTGATGCCGGGATTGACGGTCTTGACGATCTCCGTCGCGGCACCGCTTGGGCTTCGGAACCGCTTCCCTGCGCAGGGACCGGATGTGATCTCGATGTTGTTGCTGGGCCAGTGGAAGTTCGCCTCGATGAATTTGCCGAGATACCGGGCAAACACCGGGACGACGACGTTGGATGTGCCGGGCGGCAACGGGTCGTACGGTGCTCTCGAAGACGAACCCAGCTCGACGGCTGCTTCGCCCCCGGAAGGCGCATGGGAGCGGAGCTGGTCCAGAAGCCTTGCTAGGGCGTCGTTATTGGACAGCTGCCATGCGTTGGCCAGCAGGCGAACCTGATGGTAAACGTCGTCAGACACAGTGATCTCCCGCATCACCACAGCCTCTCTCCTTCGCCGGTGTCGGCCATGTCATGCGCGTCGATTCGTGCGACGCTGACCGACTTCCTTCGCGTGGGGCCGAAAAGTCGGTCCACGGCGCAGCTGAGATGGGCGGCGCAGGCGTGCAGGCCATCGGACCCGTCCTTGAAGTAGAAGACGACGTACTCCGCAGCCTGGGTGCACGAGGTCGCCGTGTCGCCGTCTGGGTCAGCGATCGAGCACATCACTGGAGGTCCTCCGGCAGAACTACCTCACGCCGCAGGAGTGCTTCGGCGAACGCGGCGCCGGACGGGGTGAACCGCTGTCGGTAAATCTGCACCCGCCAACGAGTCATCGCCTCCTTAAGCAAATGAGTACCGATCCCGCGTCGTTGCCGGTCGGGTCGCACTCGGATGCTCACCGCCCCGGCCCGCTCGTGAGGTGGAAGGTCCTGGGGGTAGTGGTTCAGAATGCCGACCAAGACCCCGTCGACGTCGCGCATCAGGAGACAGTCCACATAGGCTCCCGACCCGAACGATTCCGAGACGTCACCACGGAAGTAGCTGATTCCAGGCGGACCCGACTGCGGATACTGTGCTGCCTGGGATGGCCACGAAAACACCACCATTTCGCGGATCATGCGAGCGAGGCCGCCTTCACCGGTCACTGGTGACCACCGTCCAATGCGACGAAGCCCATGTGCCAGGTCGAGCGACAGGTCTGTTCCTGGTCTGTGTGAGTGCACTCCATCTCGTCGAGGCTGATCTGCCAGGTGCCGGCATCCTCGTCAAGACTGAAGACTGGCCGCCCTTCCAGCTCGGCGACGTGCAGCTCGCACCAGAAGCTGTACGCGCCATCATGGGCAGGAGCGATGTTGTCCGCGAACGACCGGAACAGGTCCGCGAACGCCTGCCGGGGGACCGCGCGGAACTCGAACCGATGTGCGTTCGTGTCCGTGGTGTCCTCGAAGCTGCCGCGAACCGTGCATCGGCCGTCGCCGCGACCGGTAACCGACCCGGAAAGTGACAGACCGCCGACCTCGAACGCGTACAGCTCGGCGTGCACCACGTTGGACTGCTCGGCCATCAGAAGTCCCCCTCACGGAAGTTGCGGACGGAGAGGTTGCCGCGCTTAATCCGGAACATCACGTGCCGGAGGAAGATCGCTGCCTCGTCCGGGAGGCTCGTGTCGTCCCCGGCGCGATCCGGGGCACCTAGGAACACGGCTGTCCCGTAGTACCGCTGGTGGACGTCACCGTTGAAGGCGAACACGAGCGCCGTGGCGTAGTCGTTCGCCATCGGCAGGCGGGCGTCCACATCCACCCACATCGTGGCGCGGCGGCCGTCCGGCCCAAGGCGCACAGCTTCGGCGGTGTCGCAGTTGATCGTGGCATGCAGCGCGTCCAGGAAGTCCATCGTGGACGCGGGCAGGTACTTCTCCTCGATCTCGCCGTCCGGGGTGACAACGAGGGCCTGCAAGTCGGTCACTGCTCGACCTCCTCGGCCTGCCACGCCCAGCCGAACCCCAGGGCGTACAAACCCTTGTCGTCTGGCTGGACCACTTCGGACGGCTCGAACGGCCGATCGGCGGTGAAGAGCAGGACGTAGCCCTCGGGCGTCCACTCGCAGATCGGGGATTCGTCGCTACGGTCGGCGAGCCGATTGGTCCAGGCAACGACCTCTTCGGCGACTTCGCGCGTGAAGCGAGGTTCGACGTACTTGCCGTTCATTTCCCCGAGACATGCTTCGAAACGTGGATCGAGACTCGATCCAGATATCTCGATGTACACTTTTTTGCGCGCGCCAATGACGGCGTTCTGATTGGAAGTCATTGCTTTGTCCGGGTCCTGTTCTGTCTTGTATGGGTTACAGAGATTCCCTTGTAGTTCCCATCTCGGGAGGGTTGCCGCGCGATCGCCGCCGACCCGGCCGCATGGAGAGTGGCCGGGTGAGGCAGGTCATGCGAGCAAGGCCGCCGAGGCGGGAACGGAGAGGGCTGTCCGGGTCCTCGCGCCCCAGAGGTTTGGGGTGCCAAGCAATCCTAGGTGGCCGGTGCGAAGGCGGACAATAACGGTGACCCGAAACTCTCAAGATCCAGGTGGCCTGCTGGTGGACCCCCGAACGCAGGACAGCCCCCGGCGCGAACGCCGGGGGCTGTCTGTCGGTAACCCATACATATGACCCGGACAGGTACATTGAACGGACCGACGTAGGCCACTCTAGCGTGTTCTCGGCCCGATGCGAACACCGCCTCCAGGTGAACCTCTAAGTAAGCACCCGCTCAACTACCTGCTGGCGTTCGATCTCACGGAAAGAATTGTCCTCCTGATCGCCGGATAATTTTGGTAAGTAAATGGCGTTAACGGAAGCTCGGCGAGTCGCCACCTGCTCGACCCGCCGAGCTCCGTCGGGGATTACGAGTAACGACCGAGATCTTCCTTATCCAACCTGTCCGGGTCAGGGTTGAGATCCCGGCCGATGCCCCTCCGACACTCGTGATCCCCTTTCACCCCGCCGTAGTCGGGAAAGCGGGGTGGTCCTTATCGGCCCTTGCCGTGCCGCAGCACCTCGTCGACAACCGCGTCGAAGATCAGCGCTGGGACCAATGACAAGCACGCGTATCCAGGCGCTCCCCACCACCATGCGCTCGTCGACGCAGCGGCGGTCACGGACCCGACGCCGACCAACAGAAGCGCGGTCGCGCAGAACAAACGCATGTGCCAGGGCCGCCGGTCGCCGTCATCCACATGGGGTTCGGGCTCGCTCATGGCATGCCGTTCGGCCGGCAGACGCAGCAGGAGGCTTCCCGGGCGCTGGTCGGGTCGTAGGTCAACGTCCCGCAGCTCGGGCACCTCCAGCCTGCCAGCTTCGCGCCAAGGTGGATTACCGCGCCTGTGGGCATGTCGTCCACCTCGACGCTGTCGAGATGCGCGGCGGGCACGCGCTCGCCGGTCTCCGGCCTGGCCGACCAGATCACCTCGCCGCTGTCCGCAACGCCCTCGAACCGGCAGCGACACGGGACCGATCGCCCATCGTCCAGCAGGAGCCGGACTCCGCGCGGCTTGCGGAGCCGGACCAGCAGGAGCACGTACGTCCGCGCCCACATCTGCCATGGGCTGTCCAGAAGGGTGCTGTTGCTCACGCGGCGACGGCCTTCCGGCCTGGTCGACGCCGTCCGGCCCGTGTGGACGTTGCCCTCGCACGTCCGTGTGTGCTTGGCGACGCGGCCGTTGCAGCCTGCTCCTCCAACGCCTGCCGGTCAGTGACTTCCGCGACGTAGCTGCGGGAGATGCGGACGCCCTTCGCGACATACCCGGCCGGATACTGGCTGCGTGCGTTCAGCCTTACGTAGCTGACGACTCGGCCGCGCCGGAGCACGATGTGATAGCGCTTCCTGATGGCGTAGCCGCAGCGAGTGCAGGTGAACCGCCTCTCGTGTGTCGCTTCTGGATCGTTGTACGCCTCAAGGAGAGGCACCTCGTCTTCGTGCGGCATGTTGTGCCGTTTCCGGCAGGCGGCGAACTCCGGATTGCTGCGCACGTAGTCGTCCGGGTCGGTGATCTCATCGGTTTCGTCGTTGGCTGACATGGTGTCCAATCGGGATGTGCAGGTGCTCAATTCCGGCGGCGGGGCTTCCGGCTCCGCGCGCTAGCCGGGGCGGGGACCGGCTGCTGTTCAAGGCGTTCCCACGACGGATCGTCCATCGCGAGCCACACCTCATCTACCCATCGTTCGTACGCTTCGCGAGGGATGCGGCCGCGTTCGCCAAGGTCGGGCCAGCCGTTGTTCCGCGCCCAGTTCCGGACTGTCCGGCGCGCGAGGTTGAACGCCCGGGTAGTAGCCCTGCTGATCGGCCGGGGCGGGTCCAGCTCCCACTGCTGCCCCTTCACCGGCACCGGGACGATTGTCTCCAGCGGCTCACGTCCGCGGCCTGGCGCCGACGACTCGGGAGGTTCCTCGTCGTTGTTCCCGCTAACACGCTTTGCCGCCTTGATCCACCGCGACACAGCGAGGTCGAACTGCTCAGCTTCGTCGGGCGGAAGCCAACGGGTGTAGCTCCTCTGGCCGACGGCGAACGTCCGCTCTTTCAGACCGGTCGTCCACTCGCGAAAGGCGGCGTCGAACCGCTCAGCTTCGTCGGGCCGAAGCCAACGGGTGTAGCTCTTCCGGCCGATGGCGAATGTCCGCTTCTTCAGGCCGGTTGTCCACTCGCGGAAGTCGGCGTCGAACTGGTCGGCGTTGCTGTCGCACAGGTCGATCGCAAAGCGCCTGGTCCCGACATCAAACGTGCGGCTGGTGGTTGCCTCCTGGGACCCGTCGAGGTCGTCCACGATGGTGATGATGGTCTGGATCTTCTGGGCCATAGTCCGGCTACCTCCTACGCCCGCGCGCCGCGCTGCCCCGGTGCTGTGTGATCTCAACCACGTTCTCGCCGTCTCCGTTCTCGACGGCGGCCCGGTTCACCGCATCGGCGACCGTGCCGGAAACGGCGCGGTCCTCGTCGTACTGCCGGCGGATCTCGCTGGAAATGCGACCGCGAGCGCTCACCGGCAACCCTCGGAGCCGTGCCCATTCCCGAACCGTCGCGGCGTCGTCCTCCTCCCCGAGGGGATGGCTCTGCCGCCTCACTTCTTCGCTGGTGCACGTACGACGATGGACGCTCAATACCCGATGGACGTCGCGTTCGCCACCATCGGCGTCGAGATCCACCTGATACAGCGTCGCGCGCCTACCCTCCGTAACAGTCCTATCGCTCACCCATTCCTCGTCGTCGACGACCACGATCAGCGCAACATGGCCCATCTGAGGTAACACTTCCTGTCCGGGTCGATCGCCGGATACACCCCCTCTAGTGCATCCAGCCCCCTTTCGGGGGTACGTCCGGATTCAACAGCTACTTATTTCACGCTGCAACCGAGATGCAGGAGTGAGCCCGAACGGCGTATAAAACAGATGCTTGAAAACGGAGAGTGACCAACGGAGGGGCCTGGGAGTTCCTGGCCCCTCCGCGCGCGATCGAGCCGGAGATACTTCGAACGGACTAGTGAGAGTGCCCGTCATCACGAAGTTGATCTATACCCGTTCGGCGGCATGGCTACGCAGCAGCCAAGTCCATCTCTCCCGCCTCGCGGAACCGGATAGCGACGTCCCTCGGGTTGAACCGAACCCCGCGACGGGTCGGCTTGACCGTGACTTCCATGAGCGTGTCGAGGATGAAGCGCCGACTGCTCAGCTGCTGCGCCTCCCATGCCGGGACGACATCGTCGACTCCGAGCAACGACGTCAACGGTGATTCGACGACACACGCTGACAACATGCGGTCGATCTCAGCAAGCCGCGCCTGACCGGCCTTGCTTCCGCTGAGCAGTTGTGCGCGGTCGATGATGCCGAGAGCGCGGTCCTGGGCGAGGCCATCGAGGTTGACGCGGATGCTGGCAGCCTCGAACCGCAGTGCTTCGGTGTCCACTTCGGTTTCTGTCGCCTGATAGATGAAACCCTCGACAAACCGGGGCTCCTGCCGAATGCGGTTGAGCAGGACGGCCTGAACGTAGGTGTCGAGCGCAGCGGCGTTGCGGGACAGATGCGCCTCGGCACGGCAGATGTACCGCGGCGCACGAGAACCGGGGTTCACCTGGCACGCCGTTCCGTCGTCGTGGATACCGCACAAGTACAGTCCCGACCCAAGCCACTTCGGAGCGGCGCCGACACCTGGCTCGAGTAGGTTCCGGCCAGGATCAGTCAGCACCCGCACGACCGCCTCGTGCGTGGCCATCGCGAGGATGGGCTGGCCGGGCAACCTGCCGACCGCCTGGCCCTTGTAGATCGAGATACCCGCGTTGCGAGGGCGAATCAAGATGCTGCGAAGCAACTCGGCGGACCAGGGAACCCCGCTGACGGTCGGGACGTCGCCGCGTTCCAGTTCGGCCGCAAGCGCGCGCAAGCTCCAGAGCTTCCTCGTCTTCTGGTTGAACTGGACGACGCGCTTCGCGCAGTGGCGGATCACGCCGACCTCGGCCGGGATGTGGGTGACGCCGTCGCTCTCGAAGCCGAAGGGGCGGCGACCTCCGTGCCAGATGCCGGCCCGTGCCTGGCGTTCCCGCGCTCCCGTCACCCGTCGGCTCTTGTCGCGGCTCTCCATGTTCTTGACCGCCACCATCGTGCGGGCCAAGGTGATTTCGGCATCGGTGCCGCCGTCGGTGATAGTCAACGACCCCGACAGCGACCGCGCGTTGACCTTGAACTCCTCGGCGATGTCGATGAAGTCCTCAAGGTCGCGCGGATCCCGCAGTACGCGATCCAGGTCCTCGGCGAGCACCGCGTGGGCGCGTCCAGAGCGCAGGTGGTCCAGCATCTCCCGGAACCCTGGGCGTACCACGCGGAGTACGACAGAGCCATCCGGAAGAGTGACTTTTCGCCGCTTGAAGGCCGAAGCATTCCGCGCCTTCCCGTTCTTGCGATCGATGTCGTTTTCGATGATGACCTTGAACACGGTCCAGCCGAGACGCTCCGCCAGCTCGCGGACCTTCTCCTCTCGGCTGCTGAACGTCGCGCCGTCGCCGTTCTCGTTCAGGTCGTCATCGCGGAGATCCGACAACCGCAGGTAGATGATGGCATTCTTTGGGTCAATGACTGTCCGGGTCATACCCGGGACAGTCACAAAACACGTGTGTCATAAACAAGTTTTCGGCAAGACGACGCTGGCCATCCACGCCGCGCACCGGCTCGCCGGGCACTACCGCGACGCCCAGCTGTTCATCGACCTGCACGGGCACACCTCCGGCCAGGCACCGACCAGCCCGGCGGTGGCGTTGGACACCCTGCTGCGCGCCCTCGGCGTGGCCGCGGACCGGATCCCCCACGAACCGGACGCCCGCGCGGCGCTCTGGCGCGCGGAGCTCGCCGGCCGCTCGATACTCGTCGTGCTGGACAACGCCGCGGACGCCGCGCAGGTCCGGCCGCTGCTGCCGGGCAGCCCGGGGACGCTGCTGCTGATCACCAGCCGACGGCGCCTGGTCGGCCTGGACGCGGTCCACACCCTCTCCCTGGACGTGCTGCCGGAGGCCACCGCGGCCGCGTTGTTCAGCGGCATCGTGGCCGACGACCGGCCCGCCGCCGAAGCCGACGCCGTCCGCGATGTCATCGCGTTGTGCGGGCACCTGCCGCTGGCCATCCGGATCGCGGCGGCGCGGCTGCGCACCCGGCCCGCGTGGACTGTGGCCCACCTGGCCGACCGGCTGCGCCAGGCGGGCCGGCCGCTGGCCGAGCTCTCCGCAGGCGACCGCAACGTCGCCGCGGCGTTCGCGCTGTCCTACCGGCACCTGGACGCGGCGCAGCAGCGCATGTTCCGCCTGCTCGGCCTGAACCCGGGCCCGGACATCGACGTCCCCGCCGCCGCGGCGCTGGCCGCCGTGGCTCCGGGGGAAGCCGAGCGGCTGCTGGAAAGCCTCGTCGACGACCACCTGCTGCAGCAGCCGGCGACCGGCCGGTTCCGCTTCCACGACCTGGTCCGCCAGCACGCGCAGGCCACCGCACTGGCCGGCGAGCCGGAACCCGCCCGGACCGCGGCGCTGCGCCGCCTGGTCGGCTTCCACCTGCACACCGGCCACCGCGGCAGCCGCCTGCTCGACCAGCAGCACCCGCCGATCGACGTCGGCGAGCCGCCGCCGGGCTGCGTCCCGGCCCCGCTGCCCGACGACACGGCCGCGATGACCTGGTTCGACCGCAACCACCAGTGCGTGCTCGCGGCGCGGCAGGCCGCCGAGGACGCCGGCTGGGACACGTGGGTGTGGCAGCTGGCCTGGACGCTCGACAACTTCCACTACCGCCGCGGTTACCTCCAGGCCAACATCACGTCGTGGCTGGCCGGGCTGGCCGCCGCCGAGCGCCTCGGGGACGTGGCCGTGCAGGCCCGCGCGCACCGCCGCCTCGGCCTCGTCTACGGCCCGTTCGGGCTGCCGGCCGAGGCGTTGCCCCACCTGAACCGTTCGCTGGCGCTGGCCGGAGAAATCGGCGACACGCTGGGCCAGGCGGGAGTCCACTTCGTGCTGGCGCTGCACTGGACGAACGAGAAGGACGACGAGCGGGCCCTGGAGCACGCCATCAGCGCGCAGGAGCTGTACGGCGTCCTCGAAGACGGCAAGTGGGAAGCGCGCGCGTTCAGCCTGATCGGCGCGTGCCTGAGCCGGCTGGGACGCCACGCCGAGGCGCGGAGCCACGCCGAATCGGGGCTGGCCCGGTGCCGCGAGCGCGGCGACGTCTACGGCCAGGCCGACGCATTGGACAGCCTCGCCGCGATCGCCCGCGAAACCGGCCACCACGGCGAGGCGCTGGAGCAGTCGAGGCGCGCTCTTTCCCTGTGGCGCCACCTGGACAACACCTACCGCCAGGCGGCCACGCTCGCCGCCATGGGCGACGCCAACCAGGCGCTGGGCCACCCGGACCAGGCGCTCGGGGCGTGGTACCAGGCCATCGGCCTGTACCGGGCGGGCAACCTGCACCCGGCCGCCGACGAAATCGAGAAACGCGCGGCGAACCTGAGCCGGACCACCGAGACGCGAGCTCCGGCGGCGGGGTCCGGCGATCCGGCCGCCCGCACCGGGGCATGACGTCACCGCGAGCCCTCCGGCGCCGTCGCGACGCCGTTCCCAGCTGAGCTGAATTCAGTTAGTCTCCGTCGGGTCGGCTTTCCGCACCGCCGCCGTCGCGAAGGAGACTCGGATGTCGTTCGTGCTGATCCACGGCGCTGCCTTCGGCGCCACCTGCTGGGACCGGCTGATCCCGCTGCTCGACGGCGACACCCTGGCGGTGGACCTGCCCGGCCGCGGACGCCGGGGCGACGTCGACGTCGAGACGGTCACCCTGGACGACTGCGGCAAGGCCGTCGCGGCCGACATCCTCGAGCACGACCTGACCGACATCGTGCTGGTCGGCCACTCGTTCGGTGGCGTCACCATCCCGCGCGTGATGGCACTGCTGTCCGACCGGATCCGGCACGTCGTCCTGTTGTCCGCCGTGGTGCCCGACGACCGGACACGGGTGCTCGACCAGATCGACCCGGACGTCCGGACCGCCGTCGAAGCGGGCATCGCCGGCGGCGTCTACTCGATCGGCGCCGAGGCAGCACGGGTGATGCTGTGCAACGACGCCGACGAAGACCAGACCGAGTTCATCCTCGGCGGCCTGGTCGACGACGCGGCAGCACTGCTCGCCGAACCAGTGGACCTGGCGGGGTATGAACTCCCCATCCCCCGGACCTACGTCCACCTGGCCGACGACCAGTGCTACCCGCCCGAGTTGCAAGCCCGCTCGAGTGAACGCGTCGGCGCCGACATCGTCACGCTCGACGCCGGCCACATGGCATTGGTGACCATTCCCGGCGAGGTCGCCGCCATCTTGAACGACCTGCACGGCGCCGGTCCGTCCTAGGTGAACACGAACTGAAGTCGGTTTGCTCACCTCCGACCCGGTGCCAGAGGCACCCCGAGGAGCTAGTGCGTTTTTGGACCACAAACTGCCCAGGAACGGCACTGGTAACCAATCTGGAGGTTCGCACGCCAAAGTGCTGTTGCCGTGAGCGAACTCGACGCGTTGACAGGACGGTCCCGAGCGTTCGCATTTCCTGCGGATTCGAGCGGAGTTGCCGATGTGAGTGCCCGGAGCGGACGTACCGGGGCAGGCCGACGCGGTCCAGGTGACTTTCGGCGAAGAACACGGCTTTGTCGCCGCCGTCGAACGCCTTGCTCCCTCTTCCATCAGGATCGTCCACCTCGATCGGGTGATCCGCCGGAAAGCCCGCCGCCGCCCGTAACGGGCTCGCTCGTGGTCGCGACTCACATCGAGGGCTCGAGCCGACGGCGGGTCGGGCGGTGCGTCATCGGGGAGGTGGCGATGGGCATGCAGCCGGGGTGGCGCTGGTGCGCGCGGTGCTCCTCACTCGCCTACAGCGGATTCGGCGACGGCATCTGCGTCCACGACTCCGCGCACGACTTCGGCGGCAGTGGCGAGTACTTCGTGTCCATGGTGGACGTTCCGGAAGGTAGCCAGCCCGGCTGGCGATGGTGCAACCGGTGCCAGTGCCTCTGCTACAGCGGATTCGGCGACGGCGACTGGTGCGCGGCCGGCGGTCCGCACAATTTCGAAGGCAGCGGCCCATACAGCGTCCCCCTGGGCGCGATCCCGCCGTCCTCACAGGACGGTTGGCGTTGGTGTTGCACGTGCCTGTGCCTGGTGTACGGCGAATCCGGCGGCACGTGCCCGAGCGGCGGCGCGCACGACTTCAGCCGCAGCGGCGCCTACAGCGTGGCCACCGCGATGCCTCCGCCGGAACTCCGGCCGAGTATCACGGTCGACCGGAACAGCGGGATGTTGCGGGTCGACGGGGAGGGCTTCACCCCGAACGCGCGGGTCAACATCCGCTACTACAACGACCACAAGAACCTCGACCTGCCCACGACCGCCAACGAGATCGGCCGGATCGCGCACAACACCGGCTACCGGCGCGCCGAGGGCAGCTGCACCGTCTTCGCCCGCGACGAGACCACCGGCCGCACGGCCATCGGGTCGGCCGGCACCTGGGTGCCGGACAACTTCCCTTACGACCCGGTACCGATCGACCAGGGCACCGCGTTCGGCGAACCCGACCCGCGGTACGAGTAGGGCGACGCGATGGCCGACTTCCTGATCGTGCGCGGCACCGACCACGTCGTGCTGGGGGTGCGCTGGACCGGCCTGACCGTGGTCGCCGGTCCGGACGGACCAGCGTTGCGCGCCGACGCCGCGGACGCCCGCCTGGTCCTCACTTTCCCGCCGCAGCACGTCGGCGAGGAGATCTCCACACCCGGCATCCCGGCCCCGGAGTACCGGCCCGACGGGCAGGTCGTCGGCGAACTCCCGCACACGGTGCCGGTGTGGCGGGCGCGACTGTCGGGTCCGAGCACGATCGCCGTCCACGTGGTGGCGGAGACGCTGATCCCCCTGACCGTCACGGGTCTCCTCTCCGCCGCGGCCGGGCGTCCGCTGCTGACCTCGCCCAGCGCGGGGCCGGACGACACCGTGCTGGAACTGCCATGGCGGCTGCGGTCCGTTCCCGACGTCGAGGTGCGCGCCGTCCACGCCGGCGACCCGCAAACCGTCCAGGACGTCTCCGGGCTGTGGCGCACCCGGCTGCTGGCCGGGGACGCCGGGCCCCGGCTGCTGCCGATCGACCCGGTCTTCGCCCAGTTCGAGGACCCGTTCCACCTGCCGATCGGCGAGGCGCAACGGGCCATGATCGTCGGCAACGGCGCGGCGCCCACCTCCCGGCTGGAGCTCAGCGCGCTGGGCGCGACCACGGCGATCAATGCGACCTGGCCGAACCTCGACTGGGAACAGCGGGTCGTGCTCGGCCGCGACATGAAGGTCCGGCTGGTGGCCCGCGGCGTGCTGTACCCGCTGGGCCACCGCGCCGAGTACGTCGAGTACACCGAGCGGGTCGTCGACCCCGACCTCGACGGCGCCGCGGTCCTGCGCCAGGTCCGCGCCCTCACCATCACCGAGCCACTGCGGCAACCGCCGTCCGACCCGACGCTGCGACGGTGGTTTCCGTTCGACGACGTCGTGATCACCCGCCGGGTGTTCACCGGCTTGACGATCCCCGCATGGCTGCCCGACGAGGCCACCCCGCGGTACTTCCGGCCGGTGATCGGCGTGGATCCGGTGCGCTTCCCGATCGAGTGCCACACCGCGCTTGGGCCGGTCCTGACCCAGGTGCCGCTGCTGTTCGTCTCCGGCGACGTCCTCGCCGACCCCGGCCTGGCCGAGGAACTCGCGCTGGTCTACGGCCGGCAGTCGGCTGCCCTGCCGGGAGTCGCGGTGGACCTGGTCCGCGCCGCCCAGCCCGCCGAGGGCGACGTCCACGAGGTGCACGCGCTGGCACTGACCGGGACACGAGACGCCGACACCTTCCGGCCCGTCCTCGCCGGGGTCGAGGTCGCCCTCCCCGCCCTGCGGTCGCTGACCGGCGACACCGCGCAGCGCACGGTCGCTTTCACCCAGCAGTACCTCGACACCGGCACCGCCACCGACGTGGTGTTCAAGGTCGAGGGCCCGGCGATCCGCCTGGGCTTCGCCGACCGCGCCGACAAGTCCGGCGCGCTGGTGACACCGAACTTCGCCGCCGACGCGCTGTCACGGCTGCACGGCCCGGTGAACCTCTCCGCCCTGCCGGCGCCCGCGACCGGGCTGATCAACCCGGCCGCGCTGTTCGGCTCGGACGCGACCGTGCTCGGGTTCCCGCTCAGCGACCTGCTGACCGAGTTGCGGGTGCCGCCACAGGTCACGTCGCTGCTGGCACCGGGGCGCCCGCCGACGGTGCGCATGCTGTGGCAGAACGTCAAGCTGCGTTCGATCGGCCCCTTCGTGGCCAACCCGCGCTCTCAGGTGGACCTCAGCGTCGAGCTCCGTCCGGACGGCGGGGTCACCACGTGCGTGGTGCGCGACTTCGCCCTCGTGTTCCCACCGGGCCCGACCGCCCTGCTGCGGCTGGACTTCGGGTCGATCACCTACACCCAGCGCACCGGCGAGCAGCCGGACCTGGCCGTGCGAGGCCTGGACGCGACGTTCCTCGGCACGCTGCAGCTGCTGGAGGAACTGCAGAACGCCGTCGACCTCGGCGCGGCGGGCCAGCTGCTCGACGTCACGCCGAGCGGGATCACGGTGCGGTACGCAGTTCCGGTGCCCGCGGTCAGCGCGGGCGCGTTCGTGCTGCGGAACATCGTGCTGCGGGTCGCGGTCGAGGTGCCGTTCGACGATAGGCCGGTGTCGGTGTCGGTGTCGTTCGCCGAACGGCGCACCCCCTTCGCGCTCAGCGTCCTCATGTTCGGCGGCGGCGGGTACATCGAGATCGCGTTCGACCGCGACGGGCTGAAGCGGCTGGAGGCGGCGCTGGAGTTCGGCGCCATCGTGGCGATCGACTTCCTGGTGGCCTCCGGCGAGGTGCACGCGCTGGGCGGGGTCCGCTTCGCCCTGGAGCCCGACCGGTCGGTCACGCTGACCGGCTACCTGCGCGTCGGCGGCTGCGTCGAGGTGCTCGGCCTGGTGTCCGTGTCGATCGAGATGCGCATCGAGCTGGCGTACCAGTCCGCGCGCAAGGCGCTGGTCGGGCGGGCGAGCATCGTCGTCGAGATCGACCTGACGCTGTGGTCGGACAGCGTGGAGATCGACAGCGGCGAATGGGTGCTGGCCGGAGGGTCCACCCAGGAGCGTCCGGTCGGCCTGGTCGCAGGGCCGCGGGCGGAGGCCGACGCGGACCTGGAGCGGTGGCAGTCCTATCGCGCAGCGTTCGCGCACGACTCCCGAGGCGGTAACCCGTGATCGATCGCGCCCCAGCCAAGCAGTTCGGCCTGCCCGCGCCACCGTGGCGGGTGCGTTGGCTCGACGGCGCCACGGCCGTCGTCGGCACCGATATCGGCCCGGACCCCGAGCACCCCCAGGGCCAGGTCCACCTGCTCGACGTGCAGAAGGGCACCACGCTCTGGGCCTCCGAACCGGGACCGTGGCAGGTGCTCGACATGGCGCTGTCCGCCGACGGTGTGCTGGTGGCCGTCGCCGAGTTCGCCGACCGCGGCGACACACTGGCCACCCGCACCCGGGTGCTGCGAGCACGCACCGGCCAGCAGGTCTGGCCGCGGCCCGCAGACGAGCAGGAACAGACCTTCTACAGCAAGCGGTACTTCCCACGCTCGGTGGCCTTCACCCCGGACGGGCGGTTCCTGTGGTCATCGGGGCCGGTGGTCATCGAGGGTGGGGAACCCGTCAGCCGGGTCTGGCGGCTGGACCTCGGCTCGTTCCGCCGCGAGGACGTGCTCGAGCAGGACCGCGACGTCCTCGACCTCGCGGTCAGCCCGAACGGCGCGTTCGTGGCGATCGCGTGCGGTGACGGGTTGCTCGTCGTCGACGCAGACGGCGGCGAGCTGTTCAACCAGGAGCAGCCGTACCGCGTGTCGGCGGTGGTGGTGGACCCCGGCTCGACGTTCATCGCCGCGGGCTGCGACGACGGCGCCGTCCGGCTGGTCACCGCGGACAACAAGCCGGGGCCGCTGATCAGGACACCGCAGGATCAGCCGGTGACCGCGGTCGCGTTCAGCCCGGACGGCACCGCGGTCGCGGTGGTCGTCGAGGACGGGGTCGGGGTGTACCAGGTCGCCGACGGCCGCGCGCGGTTCCCACTGGCCCACGTGCCGGAGTCCTCCACCGCGGTATTCAGCCCGGACCTGCGGCTGCTCGCGGTCAACCAAACCATGGACGACCCGTCGAACGCGGGACTCGTGGTCCTGGACGCACGCACGGGAATCCCGATCTGGCAGCACGTCACCGAGGACCGGGTGGTGGACCTGGTGTTCAGTCTCGACGGCGGGCAAGTGCTCGCCGGCGGCGCCACAGCCGGCTTGACGGGGTACGTGCACGTGTACGACACCGGCTCGATCCGGGCGACCCGCACGCTGGGCGGCGCGGTCACCTCGGTCGTGGCCGGCACCAACCCCCGCGAGCCGCTGGTCGGGGTCGCCGACACCGAGCGGTTCCTGCTGACCTTCCCCGCCGACACGAAGACCGACGAGGTGCGCCTGCGCCGCCGGCACCCGGGTCTTGTCACGGCGATCGCGTTCAGCGCCGACAACCAGGACACGATCACCGGCTGCGTCGACGGTGGGGTCCGGTTGTTCCGCGGCTCGGCGCTGGAGGCGTGGCTGGTGCAGTGCGGCGGACCGATCACGGAGGTCGCGTGCGCAGGCGAGTGGGTCGCGGCCGGCGGTTCGGACCGGAAGGTTCACCTGCTGCGCCGCGCCACCGGCGAGGTTCTCTGGGAGCGGCAGCTCCAGGGCGCGGTCACCGCGCTCGCTTTCGCCCCGGACGCGACCCGGCTCGCCGCCGGTTGCGCCGACCACAGCACCCGGATCCTCGATTCGGCGACCGGCGCCGAGACGCACAGCGTCACCCAGGCCGGCAAGGTCGTCGCGGTCGCGTTCACCCCCGACGGGACGGGGGTGGCCAGCGGAAACGAAGACGGCACCGCGGTCGTGCTCGACCCGGCCACTGGCGAGGTGCGGCTGCGGCTCGGCCACACCAACGCGATCACGGCGGTGGCCGTGAGCCCGGACAGCAGGCTCCTGGCCACCGGAAGTACCGACAAGACCGTCCACCTGACTTCGCTGGCAGCACCCGCGATCCCGCCCACGCCGGTGACCGAGGTGGACTTCCCGGCACCGGTCACCGCGCTCGCGTTCAGCTCGGCCGGCCCGCTGGCAGTGGTCACCGAGGACGCCGTGGTCACCGTGCTCGATCCGGCGACCGCGGCCCCGGTCTTCCGGCTCATCCACCCCGATCGGGTGCGCGGGGTCGCGTTCACCGGCGACGGCGCACTGCTCGTGACCGGCTGCGACGACAAAGTGGCTCGCATCGTCGAAGTGGGGCGCTGATGAGCGAACTGCTGTGGGTGGCGGTCCCGAGCGGCCTCGACGGCGCCAGCGCGCTGATCCGCGTGCTGGTCGTGCCGCGGCTGCAGGGCAGTTCGCTGGCGGAGTTCGGGCTCCAGGAGTGGCCGAGCCTCCTCGAGGGGCTGACCTTCGAGCTGCGCACCGACACCAGCGCGGGCATCGCGCTGGCGCCGGATCACCCGGAGCTGCGGCCCGCGGCGCGCCTCGACGTGTGGCAGGCGTTCTTCGGCGGCCAAGGCGGGCTGATCAACGACTGGGCGAGCCGCGACTACGCCCCGCCCGCAGTCGACCGCACCCACGACGACGCCCAGCGGATCAGCCACACCTATCGCGACACCGTGACCCGGATGGCGCGAACGCCCCAGGACACGCCGGGGATCGTCGACCAGGCGCTGGCCCCGTGGCAGGGCGGGCAGCCCACCCCGCCGCCACCGCCGGCCCCGCCGATCCCCACACCGGTGGTGCCCGACTTCCACCGCACGGTGGCCATGCTGCGCGAGCACCCAGCGGTCCTTCGGGAGCTGGGGCTCGTGTTCGAGCTCGCGGTGTCCCGGCGCAACCTCGAGGTCGGCGATCCCCGCAGGTCCAGGCACCTGAGCATCCGGTGCACCGATCCCGTCCTGGACCTGCTCGTGCGGGCGCCGTGGACGGCGTACCTCCTCGACGACGAGCACTTTCTGCCCGCCTCGGCGCCCGATGCGGCGACCGCGATCCGCCGCGGCGTGGTCGACCTGGCGGGCGCGGACGTCGTCAGTCCCCAGGCCGAACCCGACGACAGCCCGCCACCGTGGGCGGTGTGCACGTTCGAGGTCGACGGCGCGGTCGGCCGGCTGCGCGACGCGGCCAACAGCACCGCGGACGAGCGGCCCGCTATCCTGCCGCACCTGCGCTCGGCGGGGCTGCAGCTGGTCCGGCCCGGGCGTGCCGCGGACTACGCCGCCCGCGCGGACGCCGCGCGCACCAACGCCACGGCCGATTCGATGGACGACGCCCGGCTCACCGCGGAGGACCTCGTGCTCGGCTTCCGCCTCGACGTCAAGTCCGGTGACGGCTCGTGGCGCTCGCTGACCCACCGGCTGGCCACCTACACCGTGAACGGGACGCCGATCGGCTCGGCGCGGGCACCGGAGGAAGGCCACGTCAAGCCCTTCGCCGCGGTCCGTGGCGCCGACGCCGAGCTACGGGCCGACGAGGTGGTGACCAGGTGGAGCGGCTGGAGCCATACCGTGTCGCCGACGAACCTTCTCGACGACACGCCGGGCCCGCGGCGGGAGCCGGCCGTGCCGCTGCCCTACGACTTCGGCTGGCGGTTCGACCTGTCCGACGTGGCCCCGTTGCCCACCCTGCGGTTCGGCACTCGCTACCAGCTTCGGGTGCGGGTCGCCGACGCCACCGGCGGCGGCCTGCCGGTAGGCGCGGAGACGGACAGCACCCAGTGCAGCGAGGTCGTGCGCTACACCCGGCACGAACCGGTACCGCCGCCGCGGATCGCCGCCGAGGCCGGCACCTTCCCGCCCGGCGCGGCCGTGACGACCCTGGTGATCCGCAGCGATCACGACCAGAGCGCCGAGGACCTGCACCACGCCACCCCGGCCTACCCGGCCGCCGAGCGGCGGTCGGTGCACCCTCCGCCGGTGACCTTCGGGGTCGCGGAGCAGCACGGCGTGTTCGACCCGCCCGCGGGCGACGAGCAGACCTGGGCCTGGGCCCAACGCGCGCTGCGCGACGACGACCCGGGTGGCCCGCAGCCCGACCCGGCGACCGGCGGGGTGAACGCGGTGCTGCGCCTGGACAGCACCGGCGAAGAGCACGACGGACGCAAGGAGTGGAGTCCCCCGTGGCCGGACCCGCGACCCAAGCGGATCGATCTGGCCGAGTCGACCGATCCGGACACCCCTGTCGCCCTGCTGTGGAGTGGTGACGGCGAGGTGCTCCTGGTCCGCCTCGGCAAGGGCGAGGCGGCCACCGTCGAACTGTCGTCGACCATCCACGACAGGTACTCCGGCCACTTCAGCGTCCTGGACTGGCTCGCCGAGGCCGCGGTCGACGTGACGGACTCGCTCAACGGGCGTCACCCGCAGCTCACCCCGCCACAGGTCCTGCGGCTGGTGCACGCGGTGCGGCGGCCGGTCGCGGAACCGCAGTGGGTGCTGCGCCCCGGTGCCGTGAACCGAGAACCGGACGACACCACCGCCACGATCCAGGTCGCCTTCGCCGGCGGCGGCCTGCACTCGCCCAGCACCGGACGGCTCGACATCGGTGCCTGCTGGACGGAGTGGACGGACGCGGGTGACCACCCGGCCGCGGTCGACCGGGTCCACAGTGAACCGATCGCCGCGGGGCCGCCCGGCCGGCCGCCCGCGTTCACCTTCCGCCACGAGTTCGGCGACACCAAGCACCGCACCCTCACCTACCGCCTCACCGCGATCAGCCGGTACCGCCAGTGCTTCGACGCGGCGGAACCGGACTCGGCCTTCCGGGTCGCGAAGGAGCAGCGGGCCGTCTCCATCCCGTCGTCGGCCCGGCCGACCCCGCCCACGGTGCTCGCCGTCAATCCGGCGTTCGCGTGGCAGACCGAGACGACCGCGGACCAAATCGTGCGGATGCGGCGAGGCAGGAGGGTCCGCGTCGAGCTGTCTCCACCGTGGTACGAGACCGGAGAGGGCGAACGGCTCGCCGTGATCACCGCAGCGGACTACACCGACACGGTGACCCAGCTCGGCCGCGACCCGTTGTGGGGAACTCCCGCCCCGGAGCGGTTCCCGGCCGCCGAGTGGTTCGCGGGCGCGGACGAAGAGAAACCGCTGAAGAACCTGCCCGGGCCGGACCGGCAGGTCCGCGTGGCCGCCTATACCCCGGTCAGGGCAGGCGACCGGTGGTACGCCGACGTCGAACTCAGCCGCACCGGGCAGGTCGAGTCCTACGCACCGTTCGTCGAGTTGGTCGTGGCCCGCTACCAGCCGCAGAGCCTGCGGGATCTGGAGCTGTCCACCGCGGTCGTCACCGACAAGGTCCCGGTCCTGCCCGACCGCTCCCTGCTCGTGCGCCGGGCGGAGGGTGGCGTGGAAGTCACGCTCAGCGGCGTCATGCCGAGCCCGGCCAACCGCGTCGAGGCCGTCATCGAGGTCGCCGACGGCCTGACGGATCTCATCTCCGTCGGCGGGGATGACGACGGGGTGCCCGCCTGGCGCACCGTCACGGGTCCGGTGTTCGGCGAAGGAAACGTTCCCCTGCCGGTGCTGCCGGTGCTGCCGCTGCCCGCCGCCGGCGCGGTCCGGCTCCGGGTGCGCGAGGTGGAACTCGTGGACGGTGTAGGCGACAGCCCGGCGCCGCGCGAGCTGCAGGAGCGTTCCGTCTTCATCGACACCGTCCCGATCCCGCCGATCTGGGGAGGAGGCTGACGCGGGCCTCGAGATGACCGAGTTCCGACCGGATACCCCGGTCACCGCACCGACTCCGACAGACAGAACACGACGCCGGTCACCCGGCGAAGTCCAGGGAGGCGCTATGCCGCTGCAGTCACCGCTCTTCGTGGACGACGCGCGCCTCAACGCGTGCCTCGTCCAGGACAGCGCCCACGTCACCCAAGGGTCGTCCGGCCCTCATGTCGCCAAGATCCAGCTCGCCTTGCTGATGATCGACGGGCTCGCGATCGACCCCGCCGAGATTGACGCCGAGAGCTACGGAGCTTCGACCGCCTCCGCGGTACTCGCATTCAAGACGGCTCGCAGCATCCTCGGGCCCGGGCAGGTCACCCCCGATGACATCGTGGGGAAGCGGACCGTGGCGGCGCTCGACGCCGAACTGCTGACGAAACAGTCAGCCCTCGATGGGATCCCGCAGGACTACTGCGGGAACGAGAACGAAGCCATCGCCTGAGTGCGGCGCTGACTCCACGGAGGTACTGGTGTCATCACGAGATGTAGCCGTCGACGGGTTGCCGCGCGCCAGGTCGGTCGTCACGCAGACCCGGGCTGTGCTCCGCCAGCTGATCGACTTCCGGGTCCGCAGCCTGCCGATTCCCTTCAACGTGCTGCGCGACTTCGACAAGGTCTGGTTCCACTTCAAACAACCGGTCATGCCCATCGACACCCTCGGGCTGTTCCCGCGGATCACCACTCTCCAGGACTTTCTGAACTCGATCGACTCGGTGTACCAGAGCATCGAGGACACGCTCGCGGACGCCAACGCACGCTCGATCTTCCGTGACCCTCCGGAGGATCTTTTCGGACCGCGGACGAGAGCCTTCGTCCTGCGAGGCCCTCGCCTTCAGGGGGAGCCACAGCCTGGACCGTCGTGGCCCGACGCGATCTATTTCAGCTCGGGATTCGCGGATCTCGGCCCGTTCAAGCGGGCCGAGATCTCCGTGCACGAGTGCGCCCACTGGCGAGACAATCAGCTCATTCAGGACAACGCCCAGCCAGGGTTCGAGAACTACCAGAAGATGGACGCCGGCCTCGCACTCCGCAACGCGTGGTCCTACTCCCAGTTCGCCCTGGACTGCGCCTTCGGCCGGACACAGCCGTTCGCCGACAGCGACTAGCGCACCGACGCCACGACGCCCGAACGGCAAGGTCGACGGTGTCGCGGGATCGGCGTGCAACAAGCCGGTGACCGCCCGAAGACGATCGTCAGCCGGCTCGGGAAAGTACAGCGGTTCCTCGTGGGCATCCACCAGCTCGTCCACGACCACCCCGCGGAGCCGGTCCCGCGCCTCCGGCGGAGCTCACGACCGCTGGTGAGCACCAGCAACGCCTCCCGCAGCAGCGGGGATACTGCCCTTCGGCGTGCCGGTGCGGCGCGATGCCGTCCCCGTGGGCGAGCAGTCCCCGCTTCTCCACGATCTGCCCGGCAGGCCGGGGCGGTGGGCTCATCGCGGCGCGGCCTTGATGTCGGCCGCGGTCAGGACCCGGTTCCAGACCACGACGTCGTCGACACTGCCCGGCCACGGATCGCTGTGGTGGCCACCGGAGACCGCCCGGCCGATGGCCAGGGAGCCCGGTGCGGCATCGCCTGCGAGCTGGGTCCAGGTTTTGGCCTGTGCCACACCGTCGACGTAGAGGACGTAGCTGCCCGCATCGGCGTCGTGCACGCCGACGAGGTGGTACCAGCGCCCGGTTTGCGGGGCCACGTCCGCCAGCGCTCTTCCCTCGCTGGTCGAGAAAGCCAGGCGGTTGTCGGCCGCGGAGTACTGGAGGTAGAAGCCGCTGCTCGGGTCGCCGTCCTGGCTGACCGCGGTCGCCCACGTGTCCGTGCGGTCCAGCCGGACCCACGCGCTGACCGAGAAGTTGCCCGTGGTGTCCAGGACGGGGCCGCTCGTCTGCGCGTACTGCCCCGTTCCGTCGAGCTGCAGCGCGGTGCCGGTCACGCCGGGAACCCAGGCGGGTGAACCGGTCAGGCTGGCGTCGTGGGACCCGGCTGTGTCGTGGGCGATCGTGCCGCTGCCCTCGTCGAGACGCCAGGCGCCGACCGGATCGCGTTGGCCCGCGAGATGGGCGACCTGAAGGTTCTGCCGCTGGTGCGTGGTTTCCGTTCGGCCGCCGGGGCCGCGGTAGGACGCGGTCGCGGTCAGCGTCGCGGCGCTGCCCGGCTCGGCGCCCGCCGGTGCCGTCAGCGTGTAGCTCCACGTCCGGGACCCGCCTGCCGGGATCGCGGCGGCGGAGGGCCGCCCGGCCGGGGTCGCCGACCAGCCGTCCGGCACGGCGATGCTCACCCGCGGCGAGACGAGCGGGCTCTGCGTCGTGTTGCGCACCGTCACGCCGATGGGGATGCTCCGGCTGACCGTGACGACGCCGTTGGCGTTGGCGGGCCCGACGCCGATCCGGGCGTCCGGGCTCGACGGCGTCCAGGACTGCAGTTCGGTGACGCCGACGAACGCACCCGGCGGGTTGGTGAACAGAAGCCGGACCTTGCTGGTGGTCACGACGGGGAAGGTGATGCGGTTGACGCCGTTGCCTACCGGCCTCGCCTGTTCGCGGACCTGGCCGGGAACCTCTTGCCAGGCCGAGCCGGTCCAGTACTGCAGGCTGTAGGCCGCGGCCGGCTTGACCCCGCCGCCGTCGTCGTAGCCGTGCCAGCGGATGTCGCCGACCGGCGTCGGGGCGCCGAAGTCGACACCGTAGAAGTCGTTCGCGTTCGGTGAGGCGTAGTTGGTCCACCGGGTGTTCTGGGGCACCTCGTTGTACCAGACCTTGCCGTCGAGGGCGTTCCACGCGTTGTCGTAGGGCGACGTGTACGACGTGATCGGCCGGGGATAACCGGTGCGCAGCGGGTTGGCGGCGTCGTTGACGAGGTCGTCGGTCCTGGGGGTGCACGGGCGGCCGACGTCGATCGTGGTGTTCCGCAACGTCGCCGACTGCCGGACGAGCCGTCCGTCGACGTAGAGCCGCATCCCGGCGCCCTGTCCGTAGTGCCGGCCGTCGCGGTCCCACAGCACGGTCACGTTGTGCCCGTGGTAGGGCACGTTCTCGGCGGCGAAGTGGTCCCATGTGGACGGTGCCAGCGGCCGGACGTCCAGCGTGTCCCCGGCCTGCGGGCGCAGCCCGATCAGGCCGGACAGGACCAGGTCGGTGTAGGTCGAGTGGTTGTAGTCCTCGCTGCGGCCGTGGCCGTCGTAGATCCACGCGTCGCGATCCGGGTCGTGGGCCTCGGCGACGTAGGGCTTGCCGTCCTTGGTCTGGGTCCGGGCGTAGGTGGCCAGTGCCGCGGCGTAGTCCTCTTTGGAGATCGTGGCCTGCGCCGGGTAGTCGTCGAGCAGGTTGGCGAGGCCGGTGAGGGTCTGCGAGGTGGCGAAGGGCCAGCTGGGGCCGTCCCAGCGGCAGCAGTCGCCGGCGTCCTTCATGAAGAACGGGCTGCGCCGCTCGGCCGTGGTCGGGCCGTAGGCGCTCGCGAACCCGCCGGGGTCGCGCAGCTGGGACCAGGCCGCGTTGTTCCCGGAGCCGGCGGCGCCGAACATCCACGGGACGAACCCGATCTCCTCGCGGCTGCCGGACAGCCGGTGGTCCGGGTTGCCGTCGCGGGCCATCGCGTAGTAGAAGCCGCGTTTCGGGTCCCACAGCCACTTCTGCAGCGCGGCCTTGAGTGCGGCGGCGCGCTGGGCGTATTCGGCGGCGAGCCGGTGGTCACCGGCCGAGTCCGCGATGCGGCTGATCGCGACGGCGTCGCCGTACTGGTAGGAGTTGAGCGTCGGGCGGTACCCGGCGCCGCCGTGGTACGGGTTGGACGACTCGTAGGAGGAGGCGGAGTACTCCATGGCGTCCCAGACCGGCACCGACCAGTACAGGCCGAGCTCGGCGTTGAACTGCTTGTCCCAGCCGCGGTACTGGCGCACGAGGGCGGGAAGCAGTTCGCGCAGGGCCGCGAAGTCGCCGGTCACCTGGGCTTGGCCGTAGGCCGAAGTGGCCAGCCACGCGCTGTACTCGTGCGCCCAGTCGGTGGTGTCGGCGTTGACGTCCTCGACGGCCGGCTTGGGTCCGGCGCCGGGACCGGTGAGCCAGAACCGCAGGTAGTCCTGGGCGTAGCCGGGGTCTCGCAGCCAGCGCCCTTCGGTCAGCTGGTGGCCCGCGGCCGCGTTGATCGCCTGGTAGGGCGCGGCGTAGCCGCAGCAGTCGAGGAATTCCGTCGAGATCCAGCCGTCGGTGGGATTGGTGTAGCGCAGGTGCTCCTTCCACACTCGCCACCGGTAGTAGTAGACGCTCTGCATCGTGGCGTCCGGCAGGTCGACGAACGGGATGTTCGCTTCGTACCAGGCAGGATCGGCGTAACCGGCGAGCGCGGCGGAGTGGTCGAGGAAGTGCGTTCCCGCCCCCGGCGCCGGGGAAGCCGAGACGTCGACGGCCGCGCTCGCGACCCCCGCGAAGGCGATCTGGGCGGCGAGGCCGGCTGCGGCCAGCCAGGCCATCGCGCCACGTCCGCGTCGGTTACGTCTCTTGGACAGCCGCCTGTGCATCGAGCCTCCCGGACGTTTTACAACGTTGTAAAACCACAGACTCCCCCACTATCGCTCAATAGAACCCAAAAGGGAACACCTTTACCTGCGGCGGATCCGGAGAACCAGCGCGACGACGAAGCTCACCGCCGTGGCGGGCAGCAGAACGTACAGCGTCGGCGCGCCGATGAGCAGGGCGAGATCGCGGGCGCGCTCGCTGCCGGCGTCCAGGACGATGGACGAGACGATGAGCCCAGCGGTGGCTACCGCCAAGATCGTCGGGATGCGCCACAGCCTAGCTCGCTTGCCTGCGGAGGTGAAGACGTCGGCCCGGTCGGGATCGTTCATGATCTTCCTGCCTTTCGGGGGTTCAGTCAGTCCGGCGCTGAGCAGGCCGGGGCGCCGGCGGCGTTCGTACCGGAGCGAACGCCGCCGGCGGGCAATCAGCTGGTAGGGGTTCCGGTTTCCAGGAGCGCGGTGCGGAGGCCGGCGGGTCCGCCGCGCCAGGCGATGTGGGCGTCCGGGCGTACCAGCGTCCAGGGCATGGTGGCGTCGGCCGGTGATGCCAGCACCACGCGGTCGTGCCGGCCGTCCAAAGCGGACTGGGCTTCCTCCGGCGCCAGGAGGACGAACTTGCCGGCGCGCAGCACCTCGTACAAGCGCCGGGAATCCTGCAAGGGGACGTCCTGTGCCCGGGGCGCCCGGGGATAGTCGATCCCGATGCCGGAGATCGTGCCGGCGGCCTTGCGGGCCACGGGTGGCAGGTGCAACGCGGCTCCACCGAGTAGGTTGCGGGTCAGCCGGCCGGCGCGGGATCGGACCATCGCCATCCGGATGATGGCGCCGCTGCTGCGCAGGACGAGGCGGCCGACCGGGTGCCGCTCGCTCTCGTAGGTGTCGAGGAGCCCGTCCGGTGCCCAGCCCTGGACCGCGGCGGCGAGTTTCCAGCCGAGGTTGGCGGCGTCCTGAAGCCCGGTGTTCATGCCCTGCCCGCCGGCCGGGGAATGCACGTGCGCCGCGTCCCCGGCCAGGAACACGCGGCCCACCCGGTAGTGCGGGGCTTGGCGCTCGTCGCTGTGGAAGCGGGACATCCAGCGCGCCTCCTGCAGGCCGAAGTCGGTGCCCAGCGCACGCCGCATCACGTCGCGGAATTCGTCGAGCGTCACCGGTGCGGTGTCGGGCAACTGCTTGCGGCGGTCCCAGGCGAAGATGCGGTGCCACCCGTCGCCGAACGGCGCGACGAACGCGAACGCGTCGCCGACCGCGTTGACCGCGAGGACGTCTTCCGGCGCGTGGGTCAGGCGCACGTCCGCGAGCATGATCGATTTGAGCACCGACTTGCCGGGGAACGGCAGCCCCAGCGCGTCTCGCACGGCGCTGTGCACCCCGTCCGCGCCGACCGCGTAGTCCGCTCGCACGGTGGCACCGTCGACGGTCAGCGCCACGCCGTCGGCGTCCTGGCGCACCGCGGTGACCTGGGCGTCACGCACGATGCGGGCACCGGCCGCCGTTGCCCGCTTCTCGAGGACGCTTTCCACGTTGTACTGCGGGGTGATCAGCAGGTACGGGAACCGGGTCGGCAGGGTGGCCAGGTTGATCCGCAGGTGGTCGAAGAGGCGCAGCCGCTCGACCGGCGCACCGCCGGCGACGACCTCGTCGGCCAGTCCCCGGGCGTCGAGCTGCTCCAGCGTCCGGGCGTGGACGCCGAACGCGCGGGTCAGGTTGGACTCCGTGCCGCGTCGCTCAAGCACGGTCACGTCGACGCCGGCTCGCGCCAGGTCGCCGGCGAGCAGCAGTCCGGTGGGCCCGGCGCCGACGATCGCGACGGTGGTTCGCTCGATCATGATGACCTCCTGTGTGCAGAATCCGGCTGAGTTGGCTGATGTGTGGCGGCTCGCCTTGCCGGAGGCACGAGGAGCACCAGCAGCGGAACGACGAGGCTGAATCCGATGATCAAGAACGGGTAGACCGCCGGCGCCGCGGCGGGCAGGACCACGAGTTTGAAGCTGTCGATCGCCGTGTGCAGCAGCGCCGGCGCCCACAGCGTGCCGCCGCCCATGACGTAGAGCCGGCTCAACGCGATCGAGGTGATCGCGGCGACCAGCATCGCGCCGAAGCCGATCGCCGGTCCGGACGTCACCACGATCGGGAGGTGCGTGACCGCGATCAACGGCATCGACCAGCACACCGCCGGCCAGAACGACCGGCCCCGCGCCAGCAGGCGGAACACGAATCCGCGCCAGACCAGCTCCTCGGCCAGCCCGTGCAGGGTGAGGATGCCGACGAGCACCACGGGCCAGTCGGGTCGTAGCGGGATCGAAGCGCCGGTGAGCAGCGCGGTGGTGGGCCAGACGAGCAGGACCAGTACGGAGATCACGGCCGCCACCGCCAGGGAGCGCCGGGCGGGCCGGCCCAGACCCAGCGCCTGGACCGCCTCGCGCGGCGACAGGCGGTACAAGCCCCGGGATACGCCGAGCGACGCCGCCACCACCGCGGCGAGGATCGCCGGTCCCCAGCGCGCGGTCGGGTCGTGCGCGCTCGTGCCGGCGAGAACCGCCCACAGGATGAGGAAACCGAGGAGGAACCGCGCCCAGGTCGCCGGCGTGCCGACGGCCGGGCGTGACCTCGCTTCGCCCAGGTAGGTGGTCACGGCCGGGTCACCTGGTGACGACGTCGGTCAGGCTGCGGCGGGGGCTGAGGCCGGGTGTGCGTTCGGGGTGGCCGATGCGGAAGGAGACCAGGCCGGTGGTGGCGGGGCGGCCGAGCAGGGCGGCCCAGCGGCGGGAGAAGACGTCGGGGCTGCCGAGCGCGTGATCGCGGTCGATGCGTTCGGTGATCTGGTTCATGTGGTGGAAGCCGAGGCCGAGCGAGGTCGCGGCGAGGTGCATCCGGGCCAGCAGCCGGCCGCCGGTCACCTGGGCGGTCCGGTCCGCGACGTCGCCGACGGTGATGACCCCGTACGCGGCGGCGGTGGCGGTGTGCACCTCGCGGGTGGCCTTGACCCAGAAGGCGTCCCCGTCGGTGCGCGACTGTGCCGGCAGCAGTTTCGCGGCGAACAGGGTCAACCCGCCGAGGCCCTGGCCGTCGAGGGTGAGCCCGTCGCGGTGGACGTCGATATCGCCGCGATCGTTGCGGAACCAGCCGAACGCTTCGGCCGACTGGTCCGGGTCGGCCGTGATCGCCTCGGTCGCCTCGACGTAGAGCGCGCCCAGCCGGTCCCGGGCTGCTTGGTCGGTGATCCACAGCACCCCGGCGCCGTCGATCCGCGAGGCCTGGCTGGCGAGGCCGCGCAGATCGACGGGTTCGCCGGTGTACGGGCCGCGGTTGGTGTGCCGCCGCGGGATCGCGTCGGCGAGCGCGCGGTCCGGTCCGGATCCGCCGGCGCGCAAGGCGATCCGTGCGACGAAGTCCGAGGCAGTGCCGTCCGGGAACAGGACGACCTCGGCGGTGAAGCCGGCCGAACCGGCCGCGATCACCATGTTCTCCACGGCGCAGCCCAGCCCGGCGAAGTGCTCGCGGCCGCTCGCGTCGTTGCGGGGCATCCGCCGGGTGGGGTCGGAATGGACCTCGATGACGTCGCCCGTGACGGCGAACCGCCAGGCCTGCGTGTTGTGCGGGTTGCAGGCGAGAACGCCGGCCGCGACGACCCGGTCGACGCCGGATATCGTGGCCCAGTCGTGCCAGAGGTCGTACGGGGCACCGGATCCCGCGGTGAAGGCGCCGTTCGTGGCCGCCCGGGTCCCGCCGACGCCGGCACCGGCGGCGGCTACCGTGCCGAGGCCGATACCGGCCCACCGCAACGTGGATCGGCGCGTCATGACGGTCCTCTCGGGTCCAGCAGTGGTGGTTGGGGTGGCGTCAATCGGTGGGTTGTCCTCGATCGTGGCCATCTCGGTTCTCCTGTCGGTCGGGCCGATCTGCCAGGAGAATCGCGGTCGACCGGGTGCCCGCACACCACCCCCGGCGCAGGTTTACCCGGGGTGCCCGGCCTGGCAGAATCGCCGTCGGGTTGCGGTGCCGTCCGCAGGTCAGGAGCGCCGTGACGTCGGACAGGCCCGCACGACCACTACTCGCCGTGAAACAGGTGATCCCCCCGGTCCGCACGGGCGCGATCCCGCGCGAACGCCTGCAACGGCAATTGCGCCTCGCCGAGACCCGGCTGACGGTGGTGGTGGCGCCCGCCGGCTGGGGCAAGACGAGCCTGCTGAGCGGCTGGGCGGCCGACGCCGGCGAGAAGCGCCGCATCGCGTGGGTTTCACTCGACGAGAACGACGACGAGCCGGTGCGGTTCTGGAGCTACGTGCTCACCGCGCTGCACCGCGTGAGCGACGACATCAGCACCGGCCCGCTGCAGGCCCTGGACGGGGCCGGTGTCGCGCCGACCGACCTCGCGCTGCCGATCCTGCTGAACGAGCTGGCGGCGTCCACGCGCCCGCACGTGCTGGTGCTCGACGACTACCACGTGCTCGCCGATCCCCGCATCCACGAGGCAGTCGAGTTCCTCGTGACGTACTTGCCCCCCTCGCTGCGGCTGGTGATCGCCGCGCGCACGGATCCGCCGCTGCCGATCGCCCGGCTACGGGCCCGCGGCGAGCTCACCGAGTTGCGTGCGTCGCAGCTGCGGTTCTCGCCGGACGAGGCGGTCGCCCTGGTGTCGGCGGTGGCGGGTAACGACCTCGACGGCGCGACGGCCGCGGCCGTGTGGGAACGGACCGAAGGGTGGGCGGCCGGCCTGCAGCTGGCCGCCCTCGCGCTGCGTGCCGACCCGGCGAAGGCCGGCGGGGACGACCGGCATCTGCTGGACTACTTCGCAGCCGAGATCCTGCCCGCCCTCGCCCCCGCGCAACGCGACCTGCTCGTGCGAGCCGCGCCGCTCGAACGGCTCTCGGGGCCGCTCTGCGATGCTGCGCTGCAGGTGACCGGCTCGGCCGGGGTGCTGGCCGACCTGGTCCGGGCCGACCTGTTCGTGGCCGCCCTGGACGACGAACAGCACTGGTACCGGCTCCACCGCCTGCTGCGCGACGCGCTGGCCCGCGAGGCGACGACGGACCCCCGCGAGGTCCTCCGCCGGGCCGCGACCTGGTTCGCCGCCGAGGACCGGATCGACGATGCGGTACACCACCTGCAGCGCGCCGGCCGCGACGACGACGCCGCCGGGCTCCTGGAGAACAACGCGGAGACGTGGTTCTTCCCGCGCGGGGCGGCCGCCACCTACCTGCGCTTCGGCGAGCGGTTGCCCGGTTCCGCGGTGGGACCGACGCTGGCGTTGACCTTGGCGTATGCCGCGGCCCTTTGCGGTGATCATGCGCGTGTGAACCGTTGGCTGGACGCAGCCGACGCGGCGGGCACTCCCGACACCGTGGCCTCCGGCTGGCACAGCTTCCGGGCCGCCGTCCTGTGCTGGCGCGCGACGTTCGGCGGGCCCGACGCCGAGTCCGCGCGATCCGTAGCGCTCGCGCAGGAGGCTTTCGACCTGGAGACCGAAGGCGGTGCCCCCGGGCATCCGAACGTGCGCCTGGCGCTGGGCGGGGCACTGGCTCTCGACGGCCGTTTCGAGGAGGCCGCCGCCCTCCTGCTCGATCAGTGGCCCCGGCGCGACCGCGACTCCTGGCCGCCGTGGGTCGCGCTGAACGTCGGCGGCTCGCTGGCGGTCTGCCTCGTCGAGTCCGGCCGCGGCGAAGAGTGCGATCGGGTGCTGCGCGAGACCGGCCCGCTCGCCGAAGCCGTCGAGCGCGACCGGCAGGAGGCCAGCGCCCCGGGGCTGGCCGCGCTGCGCATCGCCGAGGGCCGGCGCGGCTACCTGAGCGCCGACGTCGAAGCGGCCGCAGTCCGGCTGCGCCGGGGTGTCACGCTCGCCGAACTCCACCCCCGGCCGACGCTGCTGTTCCTGGGCCTGCTCTACCTCGCCGACGCCGAACTCGCCCGCGGCGACCGGCCCGCCGCGCTCGCCGCGCTGGCGCGCGCACGGGAAGTCGTGAACGACGAGCCGGTGAGCGCCTACGCGGCACAGCGACTCGAGGCGGCCGAAGCGCGACTGGGCCGGGCAGGCGCCCGCGCGGCGAAACGCTCCGGCGCCCTCATGGAAGAACTGACCGACCGCGAAATGTCCATCCTGCGGGCGCTGCAAGGCCCGGCGAGCCAGCGGGAAATCGGGGCGGCGCTGTACTTGTCGATCAACACGGTCAAGGCGTACAACAAGAGCCTCTACCGCAAGCTGGGGGTCGCCTCCCGCCACGACGCGGTCACCGCGGCGCGCGACCTCGGCCTGATCTGACCCACCCCGGGTATGTTCGCGGGCGGGTGGTGCGCGGCCACCCGGGCGACGGGTTTCCTGAACGACATGGTCCATACCCGCTACGAGCTCAGGCTGCGCGCGCCGATCGCCCGCACCCTGCTGGACGTGATCCGGACACGGTTCGACCACGTGACGGCACCCGGCGCGGACGGCACGGTACTGATCGTCGAAGACATCGATCAGGCATCGCTACGCGCGCTCCTGACCCTGCTCTGGGACACCGGCCACGAAGTGCTGTCCTTCGAAGAAATGAACCACGGACGACGGGTTTGATTCTGCTGAATGCGACCGAACTCGTCATGGTGCCCGCGGCGGCATTCCGACCGGAAATGGCTCTCCATGATGTCCTCCCAGACCGAGATGGCTTCGTGGGTGCTTCACCGACAATCATCCAAAGTCGGCAGCAGGACGAAGTTAGCCGGCCGCGCGGCGAGTCAGCGGTCTCGTTTCGCGTCGGAAAATCCGTGCAACAACGCTGGACACCGGGGGATTGAAGCGCTACGGCGCACCGCCATGACTCCGTTCAGCGGCTCGCCATCGACAGCGAACGGACGGACGGTGACTGGTCCAACCCCGTCGAAAACCGCGGAACCCCCATGACGTCCACCGCCTCCAAGCCGATCGGGCAAATTCCCGGGCCGGCGGCCTCGATCACCGCTTCCCCGAGCCGGTGTGCCCGGAACTGTCCGCGAAGGACCACTCCGGAGCCGGTGGCCCGGGCGGCGGTGGCAGTTCGAGCAGGGCGGCGATCACCGACAGGGCGTCGCCGTCGTGGCTCCACACGGCCTCCTCGGCCGAATCGGCCCTCGTGCGTGCCGCCGATGCCTCGTGTTCGCCGTGGATCTCGATCCGGTCGCTGAACCTCGGCCACCCGTACGTGCCCACGATGATCGTCAGCTCCCCGTGCCGGTCGGCGATGTGCTGGAACCGGAACCCGCGGGCGATGAGCGCGTGCAGCCCTTCCTCGACGGTGGTCACCGGCGATCCCGCTCGTCCGTGGCCCGCCGGGTGGTCTCGGCGGGCCGGGCGGCCGAGACGTCCGCACGGGCGAGCGCGGCCTGCGCCGACCGGGCGCGATCCCGCGGTGTCCCGCCGCCGCGGGTGCTTTCGACCCAGCGCACGGTCATGACCGCCGCCGCGGGCCGGTACCGGCGGTGTTGCGAAGATGGGACACAGATCCTCCACTCGGCTCGACGCAGCGGACCAGCATTCCCGACCGGGCGGGGCGGGCGGATTCCCGCCGGACAGGAATTTTCGCCGGAGTTTCCGCGTGGTCTCCAGGTGCTGCGGCGGAAAGCGGTGATGCGCTACGGTGATCGACCGTCGGCGGAGTGCGGATCACTTGTTCGGTCTCGGAGCGGCGTCATGGGAACAAGCGGGTCGAAACCCGGGAGCAAGCCGGAGCGGGAGCGGCTCCGGCACCAGCTGCTGGCCGGCGGAGGCAGCCCGGCCCGGATAGCGGCCGAGATGGCCGGCCGCTGGCAGTTCAACCCGCGCCAGGCCTGGCGGTACACCCACGGCCTGTCCCAGACGGCGGTCGCGGCGCGCTGCAACGACCTGCTCGGTGACGGCAGGGCCCCGATGACCGGCAAACGGATCAGCGAATACGAGGCCTGGCCGCAACGGGGCATCCGCCCCACCGTGCACGTCCTCGCCCTGCTCGCCCGGGTCTACGGCACCGTGCCCCGCGCCCTGCTCGGCGAGGACGAACTGCCGCTGCTGCCCGAGTCGGAGCGGCTCGTGCTCGACCAGCTTGCCCCGGCCGGGGAGGACCACGCCGCTCCCCCGCCACCCGAACCCGGACGTCTCAGCGCCGCCGCGGTCCGCGCCGCCGCCCACACGTCCGGAGCGCACGCCGAACTCGCCGAGGTGACCGAGGTCGGCGCGATCACGCTCGAGCAGCTGGACCACGACGTCGTCGAGCTCGCGCGCACCTCCATCCTCACCCAACCCGCCGAGATCTTCGGCGAGCTCGTCCGCGTGCGCGATCGCGTCTTCCAGCTGCTGCGGCGGCGGGCCCACCCGGCGCAGCAGTCGCACCTCTACCTGCTCGCCGGCCAGACGTGCGGGCTGCTGGCGAACGCCAGCATGGAACTGGGCTGCTACGGCGCCGCCGCCGAACAGTCGCGCGCCGCCTGGGTCTACGCCGAGATCATCGGCCACAATGGACTCAAAGCGTGGTTGCGCGGCACCCAGGCGCTCATCGCGTTCTGGTCGGGAAACCCGCGCGAGGCGGCGCAGCTGGCGAACGCCGGTCGCGAATACCTGCGGCACGGCACCGGCTTCGTGCGGCTGTGCAACATCGAAAGCCGTGCCTGGGCCCACCTCGGTGACCTCCGCGCGACCCAGAAGGTCATCGGCATGGGACACCTCGCGCGTGAGCACGTCACCGAGCCCGACGAGCTGCACGACCTCGTCGGCGGCGAATTCGGGTTCGACGAGGCACGGCAGTCCTTCTGCAACGCCGGTGCCTGGGTGCAGGTCGGCAAGCCGGTGCTGGCGATCGAAGCCGCCGAACGCGCACTGCGCCTGTACGCGTCGGACGCCGAACGCAACCGTCGCTACGGCGGCGAGGCATCCACCCGGCTGGAGATGACCGACGGCTACCTGGCCACGCGGGAACTGGACGCCGCCGGCGTCGTGCTCGACCCGGTGATCAGCACGTCCGCCACCGCCGGCGTCGCCCACCTGGCCACCCGCCTGTCCGACATCTGCGCGACACTCGACACCCCGCTCTACCGGAATTCCCGGGAAGCCAAGGAACTGGCCGAACGGATCCGCGCCCACCCGGCACTGACCACCGGGTGACCGGACCATGTCGGTCACCGGTGCTCCTCGGCCCACGGCAACAGCTTCCGCTCGAGGTGGGCCAGTCCGTGGAACAACGCGATGCTCATGATCGCCAGCAGCGTCATCGCGGCGAAGGCCAGCGACGTGTCGGCACTGGCGCCGGACTGCACGATGACGAAACCGAGCCCGGCTTCGGCGCCGACGAACTCCGCGATCACCGCGCCGATGACCGCCAGTGAGATCGCCACCTTGAGCCCGACGAAGATCTGCGGCAGGGCGTGGAGGAACCGCAGCTTGAAGAACTCCTGACGGCGGGAGCAATCCCACGAGCGGAGCAGCTCGACGAGCTCGTGCGGCGTGGACTTCATCCCGGACGCGGTCGAGATGACCACCGGGAAGACGCACACCAGCACGACCATGACCACCTTCGGCCCCTGGCCGAAGCCGAACCACACCACCAGGATCGGCGCGATGGCGATCTTGGGCACCGCGTTCACGGCGAGCAGGACCGGGTAGATCGTCCGTTCCAGGAGCGGGGACCGGACGATCAGCATCGCGAGCGGAACACCGACCACGATGGACAGCGAGAAACCCTCGATGGTCTCGACCAGGGTGACCAGGCTTTGGCCGAGCAGGTACCCCGGCAGCTCGAGGAACGACGCGACCACGTCGGCCGGGCTGGGGACGAGGAACCGCTCGATCGAGAAGACGATCGTCACCAGCCACCACAGGCCGATGAGCACCAGCACCCCCACGACGGGCAGCACGATGTCCCGCGCCCTCATGCCGCTCCCCCGTCGACCGGTGCGGTGAGCAGGTCGCGCAGCTCACGACCCGCCTGATCGACGTCGGGCCGCCCGGGCACGCGTGGCCGGGGAACGGCGAGGTCGACGGTCTTGCGGAGCGTGCCGGGCCGCGGGGTGAGCACCGCCACCCGGTCGGCGAGCACGACAGCCTCCTCGATGGAGTGCGTCACGAACACGACCGTCCTGGGCTGCTCCAGCTGGATGCGTTGCAGTTGCCCGGAAAGCTCCGTACGGGTCAAGGCGTCCAGCGCGGAGAACGGCTCGTCCATCAGCATGACCGCGGGAGCGTGGATCAACGATCGGCACAGCGACACCCGTTGCTGCATCCCACCGGAAAGCTCGTGGGGCAACCGCTTCTCGAAGCCCCGCAAGCCGACCAGCTCCAGCAGCTCGTGCGCCCGGTCCTGGGAGGACTTCCGCTCCAGGCCGAAGATCTCGATCGGCAGCATGACGTTCGACAGCACCGACCGCCACGGCAGCAGCGCCGGGCGCTGGAACATGAACGAGACGTCACGACGCGGCCTGGTCACCGGTTCGCCGCCGATGAAGATCCGTCCCCGCGTCGGCGGCAGCAGCCCGGCGATGAGCCGCAGCAACGTCGACTTGCCGCACCCGGACCGCCCGATGACCGCGACGAACTCGTTCTCGCCCACCTCGAGGTCGATTCCGGCGAGCGCCTGGACCGGCCCGGCCCGGCCGTCGAAGACCTGCGCCACGCCGTCCAGGACGATCACGGCCGGGGCACCAGCTCGAAGGAGACGACGTCGGCGGGGGTGAGCACGCCGGCCGGGACGGCACCGGCGTCCGTGAGGGTGTCGATGATCTTCCGCACCCGCGCCTCGGTGACCTGGCCGAGCGGGCCGCTGAAGCCGGCCGGCCGGACATAGGACGTCATCAACCCGATCTCGGCGCTCGCCACCCCCGCGTCCTGGGCCGGCTGGTACTTCTTGAGGATCGCGCCGAGCTCGCCGGGGTGTTCGATCGCGTAGCCGAGCCCCTTGAGCAGCGCCGCGGTGAACCGCCGCACCAGCGCGGGATTCCTGGCCGCGAGCTCCTTCGACGTGACGACCACGTTGCCGTACAGGTCGGGCACCAGGTCACCGTAGGGCAGCACGACCGCCTTCCTTCCCCGCGCCGCCGCTTCGATGAGCGGCCGGCCCACGACGAACTGCCCGATCCCGTTCACCTGCCCGGACGCGAGCAGTTGCGGAAGGGCGGGCGGAGCGCCCGGCACGAACCGCACCGAGGCCGGGTCGATGCCGGCGGCCTTGGCGTAGACGGGGAACATCACCTGGTTCGTCGAGCCGGCCTGATCGGCGATCTTCTTCCCGGCCAGGTCCGCCGGCTTCGTGATGCCGTTGCCCTCGAGCGAGATGATCGCGGCGAGGGACCGCTGGTGCACCGCCGCGACGGCGGTCACCGGCAGCCTCTCCTTCGCCACGGTGATCGCGGTGGCGGTGAAGTCCGCCGTGCCGACGTCCGCCCGGCCCCCGGCGACCAGCTTGAGCACGTCCACCGTGCCACTGCCCGGCGTGATCGTGACATCGAGCCCGGCTTCGGTGAAGAAGCCTTTCTCCTGGGCCACGTAGGCGTAGGCGTCCCGGCCGAAGGTGCCGAACGACGTCAGATAGCCGACCTTGTCCCGGCTGCCGGAAGGCGGGTCGCCGGACCCGCTGCACGCCGTGGCGACCAGCGCCACCGCCAGCACAACAGCCAGACCGGGCCTCATGACGCCCTCCCCGACGAAAGTGACGGTCTCCCGGTAGCTTCGACCTATTTCGCGACCTTGGACAACCGCTACTCGCATGAACAGGGGGAAAGCGGCACGGTCACCCGCTGGTGCCGGGCGGGCGGGCGCACGCGGCCAGCACGGTGCCGCCCATCTTGATGCGGAGCTGGGTCGCCGTGGCCTCGCCGAAAAGCTGCCCGGTCGGGGTCAGCGGCGGTGGCCCGGGGCAAAGAACGGTGCCGTTGTCACTGCGGTAGATGCCGAGCCCCGCGACCGTGGTGCCGGTGGGAGCGAAGACGAAGAACGCGTCGCCGGTGCCGACACTGAACTGGACGCCCGGTGAGCTCACCGCCGCCGAGGATGCCAGCACCGTCAGGATCGGCCGCTCGGCGGGCGGCGTCGTGGTGAAGTCCACAAGGGACACCGAGCGGGTGCCGGGGCCGGCGCCGGTCGACGATTCCAGGATCAGGACGTGGTTGTGGGTACCGATGAACATGTACCTCGACACGCCGAGCGTCTGGTGGAACACCGACCCGGTCGGTCCGCTGACGACGAGCCCCTGCACCCCGGTGGTGGTCCTGGTGACGGTCCGGTCGGCCATGGTGGTGGTCGGTGCCGAGGACCAGGCGAGCGCGGCGCTGTTGTTGAACAGTCCGTTGGAAATGGTGATCGGGTTCGCGGCCACCGCCGGTCCCCCGGCCGTGATCACCGCCATCAGGACGGCGCACACGACTATGGCCGCGCGACGTACCCGGCTCATTGGTGCGCCCAGGTGACCGCGAAGTTCTGGCCGTTCGTGCTGGCGTTGCCGGTCGTGGCGTACGTGGTGGTCGCGTCCTGCTCCTGGATCTTGGTTCGCTGCCAGGTCGAGCTCGCGGTCATCGACCCGCCGTGGCCCGCGTCGTCCGTGGCGACCGTGTTGCCCATCAGCGCCCGGCCGTAGTTCGCCAGCGGGAAGAAGTCGCTGGTCCCGAACCGGCCCACGGCTTCGACGATCCAATCGGCGCTGCTCCGGGAGCAGACGAGGTTGGCGGCGCACGTCTGGGTGGTGGTGAAGCTGGTGTGCTGCGTGGCGTCCTGGACGGTGATCGTGAACTGCGCGGTCGCCGGGTTGTAGGTGACGTCCGCGGCGACGGAGTCGCCGGCGTTGATGGTCAGCACCGGCTGGATCGCGTTGGTTGGGAACATCTCCCACCAGAGCTGGTAGACCGGGGTGCTGTTGACGCACCTGGCGGAGCTGCCGCCCTGCTCGACCGTGCCGTTGGTCCATCCGTCGAAGCCGACCCAGAAGATCGCCCAGGCGTCCGACGCCGGACAGGTGATCGGCCGCTGAGTCCACGACGCGTGGACGTGGGTGAAGGTGGCGGAGGGCGTGGCCAACGAGGTGATGGCGTAGCCGGCCCAGTTCCGCGAGGTCGCGTCGACCAGCGGACCGGCGACCGCGGGAGTGCGCCCGCCGGGCACGGTGGTGTGCCGGGCCGCACCGGCGAACGGGCTGCCGGCGTACCCGATGGGCGTTCTCGCGGCGCTCGCGGGCGCCACGGCCCCGGCGCTGAACACGACCGCCGCTGCCGCGAGGGCGGTGAGCGGCAGGAGCCGTCGAAATTTCATGGAAGTCCTGTCTGCGAAACCCGGCACCGGCATCCGTATCCGGGCCCGTGCCGACTTTGGCAGGCGGCGCTGAAACGAGCCTGACGTGGCGCTGAAAACCGCTGGTCGGCGCCGCGGCATTGTCCGGTATTCCCGCGCGAATCGGAATTTGCTCGTCGCCGGGGCGCGGCACCTCTTACGCTCTGTCGTGTGGACGGCATCGACAGTCTCCGGCACGCGATCGAGACAATCCCCATTCCCGGCGCCCCGCCCCGTCTGTCCCGGCAGGGCGCGGCCGTCGGCCTGGCGCTCCTGGACACCTCGCTGCGGCTCAATCACGTGCGCCGGCTGACCGAACGGCTGACCGTGGTGGAGCACGGCACGGCCCGGCGCAGCACCGAGGTCGACGTCAGCCTCAAGCTCCTCGACGAGGGACAGCGGCAGGCCACCGCGCAGCTGCAGGACCTCATCGGCCAGGAACACGGCGAGCGGGCCGCCTCGAGACCGGCGCGGCAGCGGTCCTTGTGGGTGCCACTGGCCCGGCTGCCGCGCCGCGACGTGTCCCCCGTCGACGTGTTCGACAGCGCGGGCCAGAAACTGCCGCGGCTCACCCAGCACGAGGCGTCCCGGCTGGTCGCCGCCGGGCTGTACCGGTTGCTGCGCGGGATCCTCGCGAGCGACGAGAACGCGCAGACCGCCAAGCACGAGCTGAACACGTTCCTGTTCCAGGTGCACGAACCCCGCTGGCTCATCCAGCAGGCCTTGCTGACGCTGCTCACCGAGCGGAACCACCCGGAGGACGAGTTCACGCCCGCCCCGGCCGCCGGCACGGTTCCCGGGTACGGGCGGCAATGCCGGGAACTGGCGCTGGACATCCTCACCGGCTGTTCCGAGCTGCTGGTCGAATACGCGTACCTGCTGAACGTCGCGGTGCGCGACTACATGCTGGTGGTGGCGCTGGACGACTCGGTCGAGGAGCACCGGCTCAGTTACGAAACCCCGCTGCACGTCGACGCGCGGCAGTCGGTGCGGCAGTCCATGCGGCAATCCGTGGTGCAAGAGCAGTGGCGGCGGCTGGCCTCCAGCCGCCGCGGCTATGTCGTGACCTACGAGACGATGATCCCGGCCACGCTGAAGTCCTACCACCTGGTGGCCAGGACCGCGCCCGAAGCCGAGATCTCCCGGATGTACCTGTCCACGGACGCCGACCAGCACCAGGTCGAAGGCCTGGCCGAGGACCTGGTCTCGCTGGCCGAACGGCAGGACGCCGCCCCGCTGCAGGAAGCCGACGGCGCGCGGCACAAGATCCTCGAGTTGCAGGCGCAGACCGTGCTGCGGCCCCTGGCGGACCTG
The DNA here is from genome assembly GCF_002234595.1 of Amycolatopsis vastitatis. Lineage (GTDB taxonomy): Bacteria > Actinomycetota > Actinomycetes > Mycobacteriales > Pseudonocardiaceae > Amycolatopsis > Amycolatopsis vastitatis. The sequence goes on along the minus strand of NZ_NMUL01000007.1, from coordinate 328,760 downwards.
GTGCGCCGCCGCAAGTGGGAGGCCGGCCAGTCGGGGGTGGAGCTGTCGCCGCGCAGCCTGCCGGTCTGTCACCGGCTCGCGGCCGCGGCGACGACGGGCGAGGCGGTGCGGACGGACTCGGGCGAGCTGGACAACTCGCTGCGGCGGCACCCGGAGTTCACCGCCGCGAACCTCCGCGAGGCCGCGCGCGAGCTGACCGACCGGGAGTTCGGGCAGGACCTCGTCCTGGCCAACGGCATCGCCGACAACGAGGCACGGGCCTACTGGCGCCGGTCCGGCGGCCGCGACCCGCGTGGCGACCACGTCCGGGTGCGCGCGACGCTCGTGCTCAAGGACTCCACGAAATCCGGTCCGCTCAACGTGACGTTCTACGCGCTGGCCGTGGCGACGGTCTCGTTCGTGCTCGGCTGGCTGCTGGTCGGCAGTCCGTGGCCGTACGGCCGGGCCGCCACCGAGGCGCTCGGCCACATCGGCGACGGCCAGTCCGTCATCACCATGCTGCTGCTGTTGCCGGGCTTCCTCTACAGCCGCCTGTCGCTGCCGCCGCGCCGCACGGTGCTGGGCTATCTCGGCACGCTGCCGCAGGCGCTCGTCCAGCTGAGCATCGCGGCCGTCGCGGGGTTCGCGGCGGCCGTCGCGACGCAGAGCAGGGGCGAGGTCGTGCAGGCCACGCTCACGGTCGCGGTGGGCCTGCCGGTGATCGCCGCGCTCGTGCTGTTCGGCCAGGCGTCGTGGCGCGAATCGGCGATCCCGCTGTCCCGCATCGGGGTGCCGCGGTGGGCGGGCGCAGGCGGCCGGGACCGCCGCAAACCGCTCGAAGCCGATGTGCGGTTCGACTCGTCCGGGAGGTGGTGAGGATGCGTAGCCGGCGGATCTCCGTGCGGAACGTCGCCGACCTGGCCAGGGCCGGCTTCGAGATAGCGCGCCAGCCGGTGACCAAAGTGGACTTCGAGGTGCACCACGCGGCGGCCCGCCACGGCTACCTGCGCGAGCTCGTGTCCGCCGACTCCGACAGCGCGGTCTTCCTGGAGACGCTGTGCACAGCCACGAACGGCGCCGGCGTCGTGATCGGCACCCACACCCGCAAGCCCCTGGACGGCACCGAGGTGGTCGAGCACGTCGACGGCAGGCAGCCGGCCGAACGCCCCCAGCAGAACGCGGACGGCTGGGTCTTCCGCCAGACGACCTCGCCCAACCCGACGTTCATCTACGAGTCCGCGCAGACCTTCGAGGGCCTGATCGCGATCGACCCGGGGGCGCGCGAAGTGTGCGAGTGGCACGGCCTGGCCATCCGTGACCTGGTGCGGGAGATCGCCGACGCCGCGTCCGCGCTCGTCGACGCGCCGCTGTTGTCGCTGCAGTGCCCGGCCCAGCTGCCGACGATCGTGAAGACCCGCAACCACGACCTCCGCACCCGCAAGGAGGTCGCGTCGCCGTGCGCGTCGCTGGCGGTCCGGTTCGCGATCGCGCTGCGGGACATGTCCGCGGCCGCGCGGTTCGAACTGGCCGACCGGTTCCGGGAGCTGTGCGAGAAGCACGGCTACAGCTTCTGGCTCGCCGACACCCGCCCGGGTCACCGGCAGGGGAACTGGTTCGAGGTCTACCACGCCGACGGCGAGTTCTCACCGCTGTACAAGGGCGACCTCCGGTCCCGGCAGCGGATCGCGACGGTCCTGCCGGTGACCTTCGTCGGGCCGGCGCGGATCGGCTCGACGCACGCGGTCGTCTCCTTCCTGCAGCGCTATCCCCAGGTCGGGGTGGTCGGCTGCGCGGGCACCACGCTGTCCGACGTCGCGTTCGTCCACCTGCAGCTGGCGATCCACGGCGTGGCCACCGACCGGCTGAGCCGCATCCTGGGCAAGCTGCTCGGCGAGTCCTCGACCCCGGCCCGGCCGTACAAGCTGCTGCGCGAGCTGTTCAAACGGCTCGGCCTGCCGCCCGACCCCGACGGGCCCCGCTCGTCCGAGCAGGATCCGACCGGCGACTACCAGACCTTCGCGGGTCCGGCGTTCGCCTACCGCCCGTACCAGATGCCCGACTGCATGGCCGTGTGGGTGTCGTGGGAGATCGCCCGCCAGCACCAAGGCCTCGCGGTCCCGCTGGACTGCCTGTACCGCGCGCTGGCCCAGGTCGCGCCCCAGGTGGCGACGCCGGAAACCACGGCCTCGGCCGGCGAGCTGGCCACCGTCGAATACCTCGTCTGCCGCGCCACCGAGCAGTCGGTGATCCGCGGCAAGGCGAAGCTCGCCGTGCCCCGGTCGGTCCTGCGCGGGTTCTCCTCCGGCGGCGGCGAACCGCCCGCGGCCAAGCTGTGCGCGGCGCTGGAGGAGGCGTGGAAGGCCCACGTGGACCGATCCGGCGTGGACGGAGTGAGCGAGCTGACGGTGGCGTGGCGCGAGTCCTGGCTCGGCCACTGGACCTACTCGTGACCCGGCAGGTCCCGCGTCACGACGTCACCGCGCGGAGACCGGGACGCCGGGGTGCCGGCTCGGCCAGGAGGCGCCGGCCGGCCCGTTCGGGCCGGATGCCGGGCGTGGTTCGCACGTCGTCCAGCGGGAGGGTGCCGAGCGCGCGGATGGCCTCCTCGTCCACCAGGACGCCGAGTCCCGCGCCGTCGCCGAGCACGAACGCACCGTCCTCGATGGCGTGGTCCACGGTCAGGCCGACCGGGGGACGCAGGTCCTGCAGCTCGCTGACGAGGTGGTTGGGCACCGCGGTCGCGGCGTGCACCAGGCCCACCGGCGTGGTGCCGATCGGGCTGACCGGGAGATCGTGGGCGTGGGCCAGTGCCGCGACGCGCAGGAAGTGCGTGACTCCCCAGACCGACGCCGTCTGCACGATGTCCACCGCGCCGGCGGCCAGCAACGGGCGGAACTGCTCCAGCCCGGTGAGGTTCTCACCGGTCGCCACCGAAGCGCGGATGCCCCGGCTCACCGCCGCCAGCCCCTCCGCGTCCCAGCGGCGTACCGGCTCCTCCACCCAGGTCAGGTCGAGCGTCCTCTCGAGCTCGCCGACGTGGCGCAGGGCCTGCTTGCGCGTCCACGACTCGTTGGCGTCGAGCATCAGCCCCGGGCGCACTCCCCGCGAGAAGTCCGCCAGCACGTCCCGGACCAGGCACAACCGCCGCCGGTCCTGGTCGACGTCGAGGCCGCCCTTGACCTTCGCCACCCGCAGCCCCCGCTCGGCGTACGCCCGGTAGGTGGCCGCGAGCTCTTCCTCCGACAAGGCGATGTCGAGGCCGGACGCGTACGCGGGCACGCGCCGGTCACGGCCACCCAGCAGGCGCCACAACGGCTGCCCGGCGGCCTTCGCCTTGATGTCCCACAGCGCGCAGTCGAGGGCGCCGATCGTGCCGAAGACCGCGCCGGCGTGCCCGGCCTTGAAGGTCCATCGCAGCATCCGGTCGTACAGCGCGGCCACGCCCCGCGGATCCTCGCCCTCGATCGCGGGGAAGACGTCCTCGATCTGCGGGTGGGGTCCCAGGCCGACGCCGGTGACGCCCTCGTCGGTGTCGAGCAGGACGATCGGCACCCCCACGACGCCGTTCGCGTAGATGCCGTTGGCGTCGCCGACCGGCCGTCCCCACTCCTGGACGGTGGTCAGGCTCCTGAACCCGGTGATCCGCATGTCAACCCTTCACGGAACCGATCGCGGGGTCCCGGGCCCGCGCGGAGATCGACTCCGTAAGTCATAGTACGTATGATGATGTCAGGTGTCGTGCCGAAGCCCGGAGGTGATCGATGAGCGCGTTCGCGTTTCCTGCTCCCGACGTGCCGCCCCACCGCGGCCGGCGGGCCGATGCCGTCGTCGACCACCTCATCGAGCTGATCGTGAGCGGGGTGGTCCAGCCCGGCAAGCTCCTGCCGGTCGAGTCCGCGCTCTGCGAAGCGTTCGGGGTCAGCCGGACCGTCGTCCGCGAAGCGATCAAGTCCCTGGAAGCCAAGGGACTCCTCAAGGTCCGGCAGGGTGTCGGCACCCTGGTCTCGGCCCAGGAGTCGTGGAACCTGCTCGATCCCGCCCTCCTGACGGCCATCGTGCGCCACGACGAGCGTTACGACATCCTCGACCAGCTCATCGACGTGCGCACCTCCCTCGAGTCGAGCATGGCCAGGGAAGCGGCGCGCAAGGCCACCCCGGCGGACATCGCCGAGTTGCGGGACCTCATGGCCCAGCTCGACGCGGCGGTCGGGGAACCGGACCTCCTCGACGACATCGACGTGACGTTCCACGAGCGGATCATGCTCGTGTCCGGGAACCAGCTCGGCCGGGCGATCGTGCACACGGTGCACGCCGAGGCACGGCGCAGCCCGCGCTACGTGGGTCACTCCGCCCTGAAGCACCGGCGGCAGTCGAACCGGCAGCACCTGGCCGTCCTCGAAGCGATCGAGGCCAGGGACCCCGACGCGGCGGCCTCGCTGATGGCCGAGCACATCGCGACGTCCTGGCAGCGACGCCGTCCCGCGGGCCCGCAGCGGCCCGCGGGCTGAGTGCGGGATCATTCCTTCACCCCGCCGCCGACCAGCCCCCGCACCAGCGCGCGCTGCGACAGCATGAACACGATCGCCACCGGGATGACCGCGAGCAGCGTGGCGAGAGCCAGTTCCGGCCGGAAGATGTTCACCTGCTGGCCGCCACCGCCGACGGCGGGGTTGAACGAAGGCGTCGACGACAGCAGATCCGACAGCCCGACCTGGATCGGGTACTGCGTCGAATCCGCGAGAACGGTGTAGGGCAGGAAGAAGTTGTTCCAGTCGGCCACGAAACTGAAGAACAGCACCAGCGCGACCACCGGTTTCGCCAGCGGCAACGCCACGTGGCGGAACGTGGACCATTCGTCGCAGCCATCGATGCGCGCCGCGTCGAGCAGTTCGCGGGGCACCGCGGTCGCGTAGTAGATATACGCGAGGTAGACCCCGAACGGGTAGAACGCGAACGGAAGAATCACCGAAAGCGCGTTCCCGATCAGGTGCACGGCATTGAGCTCGAGGAAGATCGGGAGCACCAGCGCCGCCGCCGGCATGATCATCACGACGAGGGTCAGCGTCAGCACAAGCCGCCGGCCCGGGAAACGCCCGAACGCGAGGCCGTAGCCGGCGGGAATCCCCGTCACCAGGACGATCGCGGTCGCACTCACCGCGTACAGCAGCGAGTTGCCGATCCACATGCGGTAGAGGTGGTCGCTGAAGTCGTCCAGGTGCTGCCACGCCAGCGCCAGTCGGCCGAAGCTGCCGAAAGCCAGTGGGTCACTGGTGACGAGGGCTTCGTCGGACTTGGTCGGCGCGAGGATCAACCAGGCCAGCGGGACCACGAAGAACGCGGCGAAGACGGTGAGGATCACGAAGCGGAGGCCACGCGCGGCGAGTCGCATCAGTCGTCCGTCCTGAACAGCCCGGTGCGGGTCACGATGAGCGCCGCGGCGATCAGCCCGATCGCGAGCAGGTCGACGGAGACGGCCGCTGCGGCGTTGAAGTCCGCGTAGCGGAACGCCAGCTGGAAGGCGAGCTGGTTGGCCGACCAGGTGTCGGGGACCTGCCCGAGGCTGGCCTGGTTCACCAGCTGCGGCTCGACGAAGAGCTGCGTCCCGGTCGCGAAGGAGAGGATCGCCATGTACGCGATCCACTTGCGGATCAACGGCAGCTTGATGCGGAGCGCGATCGTCACCGGGCCCGCGCCGTCGATGCGCGCGGCGTCCTCCAGGTCCTGCGGGATCGTGTTCAGGGCGCCGTACATGATGACGATCCAGCCGCCGGCCCCGGTCCAGAACGCGATCATCGCGAAGATGAAGGGCAGCTTGCCGGGCGCGATCGACTCGACGAACAGCTGCGCCCCGAACACGTCGTGCAGCAGGAACGAACCGGGACTGACGGCCGGGTCGAGCATGAACAGCCACACCAGGACGGACGACGCCCCGGCGAGCGCGCCGGGGATGTAGAACAGGAAGCGGAAGGTCGACGACACCCGGTTCGCACGGCCGTGCAGCAGCAGCGTCAGCCCGACGACGAGCACGACGAGGGAGCCGAGCCACACGCTCGTGTAGAGCAGGATGTGCCCGAAGGCGGGAAGGAAGCGGTAGTCACCGATGGTCCGGGTGAAGTTGCGGAAGCCGGCCCACCCGCCAGCGTCGTCCGTGAACGCGAGGCCCACCGCGTAGATCATCGGTAGGACGCCGAACACGACGAGGAACGGCAGGTAGGGCCCGACGAACACGAGTCCCGGCCAGGTGTGCTTGCGACGCTTGCGCGGGGTGGGCGCACCCGCCGCGTTCACGGCAGGTGCGCCCACTTCGGCGGGACTAGTTGACCGCATACCCGGCCGCCTGTGCCGCCTGCTTGAGAGCCTTCCCGAACGGCTCCAGCAACGAGCTCAACGGCTTTCCCGCCACCAGTTCCGTGACCACGCTGGTGGACCAGACGGGCTGGTCCGGGTACGAGACCAGGTTCCAGCCCGGCCAGATCTGGTCCGCGGCGGCTTTGAGCGCCGGCGTCGGATCGGCGGCGTAATAGGGGTTGGCGGCCTGTTGCTCCAGCCACTTGGTGGCCAGCGGCGCGTAGGCCGGATAGCCGGGCCGGGCCTCCGCACCGCTCGGGTTGAACACGGTCGTGGCCCAGGTGACGAAGTCCGCCGCGGTCTTGAGGTTGGCGGAGTGCCTGGACATGATCCACGGCCCACCGCCGACCTGGCCGGTGGTCACCGGCGTGTCGGTCCCCCACTGCAGCGGCGGCGCGGCCGTGATCTGCTTCGCCGGCATGTGCAGCGCCTGGTCGAAGACCGCCTGGGCGTACCAAGACGGCCCTGGCATGAGCAGGACCTTGCTGTCCGCGCCCCCGTACTTCTGGGCGAAGTCCGGGGTGAAGACGTTCAGCGGCGGCACCGTTCCGTTCTTGATCAGCGGGTCGAGCAGCTCGGCCACCCGGGTGCAGTGCGAGTCCGTCGCATCGATGTGCACGCTGGTGCCGTTCACCTGCTCGAGCGGGCACTGGTTGCCCCACAGGTAGATCCAGTGGCCGAACGAGTCCCCGATGTTCCCGACGATGTAGCCCGGGTGTTCCTTGGCGACCTTGTCGCCGAGGCTCGCCCACTCCTGCCAGGTCTTCGGCACCGTGTAGTGGAACTGGTCCATCAGCTTCTTGTTGACCCAGAGCACGACCTGGGCGAGGTTGTCCTGCACGCAGTACTGCGTACCGTTGATCGTGCACTGGGCGGTCGAGCTCGCCGGCCACTGGCCGAGCACGTCCTGCGGGATGAGATCCTTGACCGGCGCGGCGAAGTCGAACGGCTTCTGCGCCATCCACACCGGGTCGTTGACCTGCTCGCTGAAGATCACGTCCGGCCAGCCCTTGCCGGTCCGGTTCCACAGCTGGATCTTCGTCTGCAACGTGGTCGCACCGTTGCCGTCGCCGTCGAAGGTGACGATGTTCGCGTGGACCTGGGGATGCGCCTTGGCGTAGGCCTGCGCCACGGGCAGGCGCGCCGCGTCCACCCAGATGGTCAGATCACCCCCGACCGTCCCCGCGGAGTTCGACCCGCTCGGCGAGGTACCCGTCGAGGTCGAACACCCCGCCATCGCCATCGCCGCCACGATGACGACAGGCCACAGACGTCGCTGAATCATCGCTGATCACACTCCCGCACGGGGACCGTCCAGAGGGCTCCGTCGACCCTGGAATTCAAATAACGTAAGTCGTATGACGTCTTATGTCAATTGTCCTCGGCGGGGTCAGTGCTTCGCTCCGGCGTCCGTCAGCCGGTGGCGGTCGATCTTGCCGTTGAGGCTCAGCGGCATGGTCGTCCGGTGCTCGAAGTGGCGCGGGAGCATGTAGAGCGGGACGCGGGACCGCAGCCAGCGATGGAGTGCGGGGGCCGGCAGGGGGGCGCCGGTGTAGATCGCGGTCAGGGTCGGTTCGCCGTCGGTCACCGGGGCCAGCACGACGGCCTGGTCGATCTCCGGATGGGCACGCAGGGCGGCTTCGATCTCGCCGAGTTCGACGCGGTGGCCGTGGATCTTCACCTGCTGGTCGAGACGGCCGCGGTGGACGATTTCCCCGGCTTCCCAGCGGACGCGATCGCCGGTGCGGTACCAGAAGGCGTCCGTGAGCGGCTGCGAGCCGTCGTAGTCGGCGGCGGGGCGGGTTCCGTCGAAGAAGGTGAACCGGCCGAGGTCGTCGCGGGCGTCGAGGTAGCCGTCGAAGCGCTGGGGGCCGCGGACGCACAGCTCCCCCTCGGCCGCGGGCAGGCCGTCCACACCGAGCACGACCGCGTCCAGGTGCGGGTACGGGCGGCCGATCGGCACGGTGCCGTTCGACGTCTCGGGCCAGGCCGAGCGCTCGGCCGGGAGGCGGTAGCCGGTCACGGTGACGGTGAGTTCGGTGGGCCCGTAGATGTTGCCGATGGTGCTCGCCGGGGCGACCTCCGCCCAGAGCGAAGCCAGCTCGCGGGTGAGTGCCTCCGCAGCGAACAGGCTGTGCCGCAGGGTGTCCGCTTCTCCGGTGGGCAGGGTGCCCAGCTGCCGCGCGACGCCGACCACCGACGGGACGGAGAACCAGTGGGTCAGGCGGGCCCGCCGGATGTAGCCGACCGGGGTGAGCAGCTCCCCCGGCTCGGGGGCGACCACGGTCGCCCCGGCCGCCCAGGCGACGAACAGGTCGAACACCGACGGATCGAAACCCAGCCCGAACGTCTGCGAAACCCGGCAGCCCGGACCCAGTTCGAACGCCTTGACGCAGTAGGGCACGTAGTCCGCGAAGTTGCGGTGACGGATCGGGACGCCCTTGGGCCGTCCCGTCGAGCCGGAGGTGAACAGCACGTAGGCCTCGTCGCCGGGACGGCCGGAATACTCCGGTAGTACCCCGTCCTCGGCGACGATCGGCAGCGGCATCACACGCGGTGCCCAGTCCGCGGGCTCGGCCGCCAGGACCAGCTCCAGGCCGGCCAGCTCGGCGATGTGCCGCAGGCGGTGCTCGGGCAGTCGCGGATCGAGGGGCACGACCGCCGCGCCGAGCCGCAGCACCGCGAGGTAGCCCGCGTACGCCTGGACGCCGCGGGCGGCGAGGAGACCGATCCGCCGCGGGGCCCGGCCGTGGCGCTCCAGGACGGCTGCGGCCATTCCCTCGGCCAGCCGGTGCAGCTCCCGGTACGTCCAGGTCCGGCCGTCGGCTTCCAGCGCGACGGCGTCGGGCTGGCGGGCAGCGGTGCCGGCGAAGAACCGGTACAGCGTCATGAGGTCCTCACCCGGCCGGACGCCATCCGCAGCACCGGCCGGGCGGCGACCACTGCCAGCAGCAGAATTCCCGCACCGGCCACGAGAAACGGCGCCCGCAGGCCTTGGGCGCCGGCGAGCGCGCCGGCCGCGAGCGCGCCCGCCGGCGCCGTCCCGGTGCCGATCAGCCGGTAGACGCCGTTGACGCGGCCGAGCAGTTCCGGCGGCACGTCCGCCTGCCGGAACGACACCGTCAGCGTCTGGTACACCGCCGTGCCGAAGCCGAACACCCCGAACCCGGCCACCGCGGTGGCCGTCCAGCCGACCAGGCCGAGCACCATGATCGCGGCGCCGGCGAAGGCGAGGGAGGTCAGCGCGGCGACGAACAGGCCCATCCGGGCGGCGAGCCTGCCGCTGAGCAGCGCGCCCGCGATTCCGCCCACCGCCACCGCGGCCAGGAAGACCCCGAACACCGCCTTCGGCAGTCCGAGCTCCTGCACGACGTAGAGCACCTCCACCGCGGCGATGCCGGTCACGAAGAAGTTCGCCACGCCGAGCATCACGGCGAGCGTGGTGAGCAGCCGGTCGGCTTTCAGGTAGCGGACGCCCTCGGCGAGCATCGCCCGCCAGGAAACCCGCGGCCCGGGTGCGGACGCGGGTGCCGCGGTGCGGCGCACGGCCAGCAGCAGGACCACGCCGAGGACGAACGAGCCGCCGTCAAGCAGGAACGGCAGGGCCGCGAACAGCACGAACACCACTCCCCCGGCGGACTGCCCGAGCGAATCGCGGAACACGAGCTGGGCCACGTGCAGCCGGCCGTTCGCCGCGGTGAGCCGCGACGGGGGCACGACCTCCGGCAGGAACGACTGCGCGCCGACGGCGAACACGGCCTCGCCGAGGCCGAGCAGGGCCGCCGCCACGCAGACGAGCGCGAGGTTCGCCGTGCCGGTCAGCACCAGCACCGCCAGCACGGTGACCACCGCGGCCCGGGCGAGGTCGACGCCGATGAGCAGCCGCCGGCGGTCCACCATGTCCGCGAGCACGCCCGCCAGCGCCGAAAACAGCAGCGGGACGGCCATAGCGACCGTGACGAGCGCGAGCCGGAACGGGTCGGTGGTGAACGACAGCGCGAGCAGCGGGATCGCCGTGTAGCGGACGCCGTCACCGAAAGCCGAGATCGCGGTCGCCAGCCACAGCCGGGAGAAGTCGCCGCGGACCGCCGTCGCGGACCCCGTCACGACGCGACCGTCCACTCCGGACCGAGCACGGTCATCACCGCCGACGCCGGCTGCGGCCGCGGGACCAGGTGGAACCGCTCGATCCCGGTGTCCTCGTCACCGGCCAGCACGGCCGCACAGGCACAGTCGCCCGTGGAGAACCCGGCGAAGCGGTAGCCGACCTCCATGATCCGGTTGCGGTCGGTGCGCCGGAAGTCGGCCACCAGGTGGACGTCCGCGGCGGCGGCGCGGTCGGCCAACCAGCGAAGGACGACCGCGCCGACCCCGCAGGAGACCACCCGGCACGACGTCGCGAGCAGCTTCAGGTGCCACACGCGCGGATGCCGGTGCACCAGGGCCAGTCCGACCGCGCCCGACGGGCCGAACCGGTCGGTCAGGGTCAGCACCAGCACGTCGTGGTCCACTTCGCCCAGCAGCAACCGCAGGTCGGCTTCGGAGTACGGCACGCCGGTCGCGTTCATCTGGCTGGTCCGCCGGGTCAGCTCTTCGAGCCGCGAGAGATCCGTCTCGGTGGCGTGGCCGATCCGGAGCACGATGTCGAGCGAGCGCAGGAAATCGTCGTCGGGCCCGGCGAACCCGGCCCGCGCGGAGTCGCGCCGGAATCCCGCCTGGTACCGCTCGCGGCGACGGCGGGCGTCGTCGGTGATCGTGGGCGGGGTGAACTCGGGCCGCTGCAGCAGGTTTGCGGCCGCATCGGCCGGGTAGGTGCGGACCTCGGGCAGTTCGAAGGCGACTTCGGCCAGTTCGGCCGGGCGGTCGTCGACGAAGGCCATCGTGCGGTGGGCGAAGCCCAGTTCGTCCGCGACCGCGCGGACGGCGTCGGACTTGCGGCCCCAGCCGATCTGCGGCAGCACGAAGTAGGAGTCCAGGCCGAACGCAGCCAGTCGCGCCATCGCCGGCTGGTGGTCGTTGCGGCTGGCGACCGACTGCAGGATGCCGCGGTCGTCGAGGCCGCGGACGACGTCGGCCACGCCGGGCAGCAACGCGACGTCGTCGCCCTCGGCCAGGGTTCCCCGCCACAGCGTGTCGTCCAGGTCCCAGACCAGGCACTTGACCGTCTCCACGCTCAGACCTCCCAGAGGGTCGCGGCCCAGGCCGCGACCGGGCTGTTGTTGAGCACCAGCACCAGATCCCCTTCGGCCAGCTCACCGGTGGCGAGCACGCGGTCGAGGTTGAGCACGACGTCCATCGCGCCGAGGTGGCCGTACGCGCTCAGGTGCGTGGCGCAGGCCGGGTGGATCGGCAGGCCCAGCAGCGCGGTGTAGAACTCGTACGCGGACGCGGTGACGTTCTGCATGACGGTCGCGCGGACGCGGGAGCGGTCCACGGCCGCGTCCGCGAGCACCTGCTCGACCAGCCCGGACAGCCGTTCCCGGCTGCGCAGGGCCAGCTCGAACCGGTAGCGGTCCGGTGAATCGCACTCTTCGCGCCACTCGTACCAGGGCGTCCGGCGGTAGTCGACGCGGAAGAGATCGTGGAACGATCCGTCCGTCTCCGCCCGGTGCGCGCGCAGCACCGGGCGGCCGCCGCGGACGACGGCCGTCGCGTACGCGCCGTCCCCGATCACCGTGACGGGGTACCGGATCCGGTCGAGCCCGGTGGGACGGCTGGCGTGCGCGATCAGCACGCACCGCCGGGACGCGTCGGCGCGCAGCAGGTCGGCGGCCAGCGCCCAGGCCGCGCTCGACCCGGTGCAGCCGAGTCCGTCGAGGGTGAACGGGAACGCCCGCCGGAGGCCGGCGGCGGACTGGACGCGGGTGACGTCCGACCCGAGCAGTACCTCCGGCGCGCGCGGCGCGACCAGCACCAGGACGTCGGGTTCGGGGACGTCGTGGTGCGCCAGCAGCTCGCGGCAGGCCCGGGCGGCCAGCTCCGCGGCGGGCTCGTCCAGGACACCGACCGTGGTGACCCCGCAGCCGGCGGCGAAGTCCGCGGCGGCGCGGTCCAGGTCCGCGAACTCCGGCAGCCGGTTCACCTTCACGAACTCCCGCGGCAGGACGCAGTGCGTCGCGCCGATCCCGGGCGCGGTCACCGGAGTGCCGCCAGCGCGTGTTCGGCCAGCAGCAGCTGGCAGATCTCGGTGCTGCCCTCGATGATTTCCATCAGCTTCGCGTCCCGGTACGCCCGCGCCACGACGTGGTCGTCGTGGGCCCCGGCCGAGGCCAGGACCTGCACGGCCCGCGCCGCGCCGTCCGCCGCCTGCCGCGCGGCGATCTGCTTGGCCAGCACCGCGGCGACCGCCTGGTCCGGCGAACCTTCGTCCCATCGGGTGCTGGCGTGCGCGCAGGCCAGTGTGGCCAGGTGCTCCGCGGTGACCAGCTCGGCCAGGTGCCGGGCGACGAGCTGGTGACCGGCCAGCGGTTCGCCGAACTGGACGCGCCCGGAGGCGTGCCGCACGGCGGCGATCCGGCAGGCCCGGACCAGCCCGGCGCACCCCCACGCGACCGAGAGCCTGCCGTAGCTCAGCGCGGTGGTGACCAGCATCGGCAGCGGCGCCCCGCTGGCGGCGAGCAGGTGGCTCGCGGGCAGCCGGACGTTCTCGAAGCGGACGTCGGCGTGCCCAGCCGCGCGGCAGCCGAGCGGGTTGCCGACCGGCTCGACCGTCACCCCGGGTGTGCCGCCCGGGACCACGGCGACGCCGGTGCCGCGTTCGTAGGTCCCGAACACGACGAGCAGGTCGGCGTAGGCCGCGCCGGTGACCCAGATCTTCGCGCCGTCGACCACGACGGTGTCGCCGTCGGAGCGGATCCCGGTCCGCATCCCGGACAGGTCGCTGCCCGCGGCGGGCTCGCTCATCGCCACCGCGGCCAGCGCACCGCCGGCCAGTTTCGGCAGGAACTCTTCGCGTTGGGCAGGACGCCCGAGGCGCTGCACGGTCCAGGCGGCCATCCCCTGTGACGTCTGCAGGCTCCGCAACGACCCGCAGAGGCTGCCGGTGTGGGCGGTGAGCTCGCCGTTGTCCCGGCTGCTGAACCCGGGACCGCCGTACTCGGCCGGGACCTGCGCGCACAGCAGGCCCCCGCGGGAGAGCTCGCGCACGAGCGCCTCGGGGATCCGGCCCGCGCGGTCCCACGCGGACGCGTCGGTGCCCGCCGCCGCGGTGACCGCGGCGAGCGCGTCGGCGAGGGTCTCCATCAGGACCGCAATCGCCGGACGAGCCGGGCCATCGCCTCGGCCGTGCGGAAGTTGTCCAGGCTGAGCTCGTCCCCCGCGACCGTGATCCCGTACTCGCGCTCGACGTGCACGACGAGCTCCAGCGCCATCAGCGAGGACAGCCCGCCCGCGGCGAACAGGTCCTCGTCCGGCGCGTGCTCGGCCTTGGTCAGCCGGGTGAGGAAGCCGAGCAGGCCGACCACGACCGGGTCGGTCGTTTCCGAAGCCGTCACGAGACACTCCCGTAGTCGTAGAACCCGGCGCCGCTCTTGCGGCCGAGGTTTCCGGCCCGCACCCGGGCGAGGAGCTCCTCGTCGGCGCGGTAGGCCTCCTCGCCGGTCCGGTCGTACAGCACTGTCAGGGTGTCGACGACGTTGTCGAGCCCGATCAGGTCGGCGGTGGCCAGCGGGCCGGTGCGGTGGCCGAGGCAGGCGGTGAACACCTCGTCGACGCGCCCGGCGGTGGCCCGGCCCTCGGTCACCAGCCGGGCGGCGTCGTTGATCATCCGCATCAGCACGTGGTTGGACACGAACCCCGGCCCGTCACCGACGAGGATCGCGCGCCTGCCCAGCACCGCGAACAGCGAGCCGAGCGCGGCCATCGCCTCCTCGCCGGTGGCCGGGCCGCGGACGACCTCGACCGCGTCGATGAGGTAGGGCGGGTTCATGAAGTGGGTGCCGGCCAGCTCGGCCGGACGAGCGGTCGCGGCGGCGAGCTCGCCGACCGGGATGGCCGAGGTGTTGGTCGCCAGCAGCGTGCCCTCGGTGACCACAGTGGACACTTCGGCGAGCACCTTCGCCTTGGTGTCCGGGAGTTCCGTGACCGCCTCGACGACCGCGGCCACCCCGGCGACCGCGGTGATCGACGTGCTGGTCCGCAGTTCGGCGGCGACCCCGGCGGCGGGCAGCTTGCGCAGCAGCGCGCCGATGCGCGTCTGGTCGCGGACCGCCCCGGGCGCGAGCGCCAGCCGGGCCGGATCGATGTCCACGAGCGTGACCGGCACGCCGTGGGCCAGCGCCAGCGCCGCGATGCCGACGCCCATCACCCCGGCCCCGACCACCGCGATTCCCCGGGTGTGCCACGGATCCGTCATCAGTGTCCCCCGCTCTCGCCGGCGGCGGTGACGTCGGCGCCGACGATCGGCACCAGCCCGGCGAACTCGGGCTGCCCCGCCAGATATCCGAGACTGCGCACCAGCTGCGCGGCGTCGACCCGCGCGCGGCGGCCGGCGCGGCGCAGCCAGTCCTGCCAGTGCTCGCAGTCGACGTCGTCCTCTCCCGCGTCCAGCCGGTCCAGGTCGTAGAGGGCGATGCTGGACAGCACCGGATCGCCGGTCTCGATGGCCCGTTCGGCCACGCGCTCGAACCACGCGGTGACCGGCAGGGCTTCGGTCGGGTGGCCGGCTTCGGCCAGCAGCCCGAACAACCGCGGCAGCGTGGGGGCCACCCGGTCGACGAGGTGGTAGGGGCGCCCGGTGGCCTCGTCCGCCCCGGCGAGCCCGACGACGGCTTCGGCGACGACGTCGACCGGGGCCAGCGGGACCGGGCGGGGGTCGAGCGGGTGCGCGCCGACGGCGAGGCCCGCGGCCAGCAGCCGGAACAGCATGTCCCGGGTGTTGCAGGCCCCGGTCCCGGTGGCGCCGCTGATCAGGCCCGGCCGGAACACCCGGACCCGCAGGCCGTCCCGCTCGGCGCGCTCCAGGAGCCGTTCCGCCGCCCACTTCGACGCGCCGTAGCCGCCGGTGCGCGGATCGAGCGGCTGGGCACGCCGCTCGGTCCGGCGATCACCGGTACCGACGTCCGGGCCGGTCGCGGCGAGCGTGCTGACCTGGCTGAACTCGGTGATGCCGGACTCACGGGCCCAGCGCACCAGCTCGAGCACCGGCAGCACGTTGTCGGTGCGCAGCACCCGGTAGGGCTCGGTGAACACCACCCTGGCCGCGCTGTGCAGGATGTGCCCGATCCGGCGGGTGAGCTCGCCCCCGCGGAAGCCGCGGCAGACGTCCCCGGCGGCCCGGAGGTCGCCCGGGACGGCGATCACCCGCCGGGGGTCCGGAGCCGGCAGCCGGAACCGGGTCGCAGCCGCGGCCAGCCGGGCCAGGCCGGCGGCTTCGTCTTCGGCCCGCACCAGGCAGTACACCCGGTGGGTGGTCTGGCGGAGCAGTTCGTGCAGCAGGAACGCACCGACGTAACCGGTGCCTCCGGTGAGCAGGACGTCGGTGCCCGCCGACGGCCGGGTCGCGACCGGGCCCAGCCCGGTTGCGAGATCGGCGTCGATCAGCGCACCGTCGCCGTCCGCGGCTTCGCCCGCCGCGCCGCTCCCCGCGAGTGCCTCGGCGACCCGCCGGACGGTGGCCCGGCTGCCGCCCACGCGGTGCAGGTTGATCAGCACACCATGGCGCTGCTGCAGCTGAAGGGCCATCCGCACGGACAGCAGGGACGTCCCGCCGAGCGCGCCGAACTCGTCGTCCAGCCCGATCGAGGAGACTCCGAACAGCTCTCGCCACAAGGAAAGCACCCGCGTCCGGATTGTCCCGGACGCCGTGGCCGGAGCAACCGGTTCGTCGATGCCGGGTTCGTCGAGGTCGTCGAGGGCCCAGAAGCGGCGGCGCGGGAACGGGTAGGTCGGCAGCGGGACGCGCACGACATCGTCCGGCGGCCGATGCTCCCCCACCCGCACACCGTGCAGCCACGCGGTGGCGAGGGCTTCCTCGAGCGCGTCCTCGTCCGAGAGCCCGCCGGCGAACAAGACGAACACGTCGTCGGGGACGACCGGTGGCGGCACCGGGACGACCTCCGTGCCCTCGCCGAGGGCCGCGATCAGCCGCGCGCACAGCGGCTGCGCCGGGTCGGCGGCGACGACCAGCGGCCGCCGTTCGGCGGCCCGCCGGGTGCGGACCGGGCCCGGGCGGGGCAACCGCAGCGCGGCGGTGAGCCGTTCGGGCGGCGCGGTCACCACCCGGCGTTCGGCGAAGTCACGGCGGCCGGTCCGGAGCGTATAGGCGACGTCGGCGTAGCGCGGCGTGCCGCGGTCGAGCTCGTCGGCCAGCCGGGCCGAAGCGTCGTCGAGTTCGGCGCGGTTGCGGGCCGACAGCCGCAGCCGCACGATCGCCGGGGCCGGGCCCGCGGCGGGTCGCGGCGCGGGAGGCGCGCCCAGCACCACCGCGGCGTTGGTGCCGCCGAGCCCCATCGAGTTGACCAGCACGTGCCGGTCGGCGCCCGCGGCCAGGCCCGCCGCCGCGGCCAGGGTGAACGGGCCGTCCGCGAGCAGCCCTTCGTCACGCGGCCGCTCGAACAGCGGATGCGGGGGCAGTATCCCGGTCGCGGCGATGCGCACGGCTTTGATCAGGCCGGCGACGCCCGCCGCCGCGCCGGTGTGCCCGATGTTGACCTTCACCGACCCGAGCGCGCAGAAACCCGTGGCGCCACTGGACATCCGCAGCCCGTCGGTGAGGCCGCGCAGCTCGACGTGGTCGCCGAGCGGTGTTCCCGAGCCGTGCGCCTCGGTGTAGCAGAGCTGGTCCGCGCTGACGTCCGCGGTGTGCAGAGCCGCGGCGACGACGTCGGCGGGGCCGTCCGGGGTCGGCGCGGTGAACCCCGGCCGCCGGGCCCCGTCGTTGCCGACCGCGCTGCCGCGCAGCACCGCGAGCACCGGGTCGCGGCCGGCGAGCGCGTCCGCCAGCCGGCGCAGCGCGACGACGCCGACCCCGGACCCGACCGCGGTGCCCGAGGAGCGGGCGTCGAACGCCCGGCAGTAGCCGTCGTCCGACAGGATGCCCCCGGGTTCGAACCGGTAGCCGGCGGCGGGTTCGGCGAGCCCGGCGCCTCCGGCCAGTGCGAGGTCGCACTCGCCGGACAGCAGGCTGAGCACCGCGTAGTGCACCGCGGTCAGCGAAGAGGAGCAGGCCGTCTGCACCCCCACCGACGGGCCGCGGAGGCCGAGCTTGTGGGCCACCCGGGCGGCGCCGAAGTCCGCCATTCCCCCGAGCTGCAGCGACAGGTGATCGAGCACCGCCGTTCCGCCACGGCGAGCCCGCGCGGCCTGCAGCGCGGCGACGTACCCGCTCGGGCTCATCCCGGCGAAGACGCCGACCCGTTCGTCCTCTTCACCGCCGGGCAGGTGCCCGGCCTGTTCCAGTGCCTCCCAGCAGGTCTCGAGGAACAACCGCTGCTGCGGGTCGATCAGCTCCGCTTCGGCCGGGGAAACGCCGAAGAACTCCGCCGCGAACAGACCCGGGCCGGCCAGGGTGGCGATCCGGCGTACGTAGTCCTCCGCGGCGAACACGGCCGGGCCGACGCCCGCGGCGCGCAGCTCGTCGTCGGTCAGTTCCCGCATGCCGAGCACCCCGGCCTCGAGGCCGGCCCAGAACTGCGCCGGTGTGTCCGCGCCGGGAAACCGGCAGCCGATGCCCACGACGGCGATCGCCGTGTCCGCGCTCACCGGTGCGACGTCTCCGGCGCCGGGCGGCGGGCCGCGCCGAGCAGCCGCTGCCTGTCCTGCACCCGCGGCGCGGGCGCGGGCCGGTCGTCGCCGGCGAGCAGCCGCGCCTGGCTCGACACGGTGTTGCAGCGGAACAGGTCGGCGACGGTGAGTTCGCGCGCGGTCAGCGGCGCCAGCCGATCGAGCAGCATGATGAGCAGCAACGAGGTGCCGCCCGCGTCGAAGAAGCTGGTCTCGGTGTCCACGTCGTCGCGGACGAGCACGTCGGCCCAGGCCCGGCGGACCTTCTCCATGAAGTCCACTGTGGACTCTACGGGTGGTTCGGGCACGGTCTCCTCCAGGGATCGCACGAGCTCGCGCGCCAGCCCGCACAGGTCGGCCAGCAGCGTGGTGACAGTGGCGCGGTCGAACAGGCCGGTCACGTAGTCGGCGTAGAGCTCCAGCTCGTCCGGGTGCTCGATCCCGACGAGCGCGAGCTCGTACTTCACGTGCGCGGCGTCCCGGATCTCGACCCGGCCGTCCACGCCTTCGCCGAGGGCGGGCGCGGCCAGGGGCGCATCGAGCACGCTGACCATCACCGGCGTCACCGGCGGCCTGCTGAGATCCCGCCCGGGGTCCAGCGCCGCGGCGACGGCGTCGAACGGGACGTCCGCGCGGGCGAACGCCGCGGTGGCGGCGCGGCGCACCCGGCCGAGCAGCACGGCCCAGCCCGGCTCACCGCGCAGGTCGGCGCGCACGAGCAGGGTGCCGGCGAGCATGCCGACCGCGCTCACCAGGCGCGGGTCGTCCCGGCCCGCCCAGGGAAAGGCGAACAGGAAGTCGCGTTGGCCGCCGCGCCGGGCCAGCGCCGTCGCGAGCAGCGTGACGAGCACCATGAACGTCGAGCAGCCGTGCGCGGCGGCGACCACCCGCAGCCGCGCGGTCAGCTCGGGTCCCAGCCCGAGGACGGCGGTGGCTCCCGCGGTGCGCTGTTCGGCCTCGCGCGGCCGGTCCCGCGGCAGGTCGACGTCGAGCGGGGCGCCTTCCAGGGCCGCGAGCACGTCGGCCAGCCGGGCCTTCCCCCGCTCCGCCGGCTCGGCGGCGACCTCCGCCGGGTGGACCGGCTCGGGCAGGAACGGGCGCCCGCCTTGCCCGGCCGCGCGGTAGGTTTCGCCGATCTCGGTCGCGAGCTGCCGCAGCGACCAGCCGTCGAGCACGACGTGCGAAGCGCTCAGCGCGACCGTGGTCGCGCCGGTCCCCGAGGTGATCACCGCCGCTCGCGCGGGCGGGCCGGCGGCCAGGTCGAAGGGACGCCAGAGCACCTCGTCGAGGTACGCGTCGTGTTCCGTTCGAGACCGGCCCTGTCCGTCCACAAGCGACACTTCGGGGGCCGGGCCGTCGGTTCGGCAGACCAGTTCCCGGCGCGCGTGGTCGAGCCGGAACACCGAACGCAGCGCCGGGTGCCTGCCGAGCACGGACCGGATCGACGTGGCGAGCCGGACGGCGTCCACCGGCCCGGTGTACTCCAGCACGAACGTCACCAGGTAGGCCTGACGCAGCCCGGAAATCCGGTCGAGGAACCAGAGCCGTTGCTGCGCGGGCAACGCCGGGTACCAGCCGTCGCCGGTGGTGACGGGCGAGCGCAGCGGCGGTGCCGCCGCGGTGTCCAGCAGAGTGCCGAGTCCCGTCACGGTGGGGTCGGCGAGGAAGTCCCCCAACGCCACCTCGCCGTTCCAGCGCCGCGCCGCACTGGCGATCATCCCCACGGCGAGCAGTGAATGGCCGCCGAGGCGGAAGAAGTCGGCGTCCGGTTCGCGCAGCGCGGCCCGCTGCGCCTCGCCGTACAGCCCGGCCTCGGACAGGGTCTCCGCGAACAGCTCCGCCGCCCGCCGCCGTCCCGTCTCGGACACCTGCACCGGCGACGACGACGGCTCCGGCTCGACCGGCGCGGCCAGCCTCAGCTCCCCGTCGCGGCCCCGCACGGCGCGGTCGCCGGTCCGGCACCGCCGGAGGTCGCCGGGCACCCCCGGACCGAACACCCAAAGGTCCCCTTCGACCCCGTCGGGCAGCTCCTCGCCGCCGGCGCCGAGCACGTCCAGGCGGGTGTTCGGCACCGGCCGCAGCGATTCGCCAACGATCTCGGCCGCGAAGCCGGGGCATCCGGTGGCGCGGTAGAAGGACCGGCCCTGGTGCTCGACGACGTCGGTGAGCACCAGGCGCGCGCCGGAACACAGGCAGGCGAACGCCTCGACGACCGCCGTCGCCCCAGGAACGAGCAGCTGGGAACCCGGGCCCAGCTCGTGCAGCCACGCCGTCGTGAGCGCCGCGTGCAGGAGGTTTTCCTGTTCCCACACGACGGTCTCGCCGTCGGGCGAGACCAGGACCACCGCCGGGGCGTGCTCGTCGACCGGAACCGGCGCCCCCGGCGGGCCCGGCGCCACATCGGCCTCCCGGAGCAGCTCGATTCCGGGCGGATCGGGCCTGCTGGGGTCGAGCGGCGCGAACGCGGCACCGGCCCGCAACACGCCGAGCCAAGCCGCGACCTGACGCGGCCCCGGCGAGGCGAGGACGCCGACGACCGCGCCGGTCCCCACACCGGCCGCCCGCAGCCTGCCGGCGATTCCCCAGGCGAGCGCGTCGAGTTCCGCGCCCGTGGCGGTCGAACCGCCGTACTCGACGCAGACGGCCGCGGGATCGGCCAGCGCGAGGCTCGCCGCGACCATTTCGGGGACCGTCCGGGGTTCAGGCACGCGGCACCACCGAATCCGCGAACAGCGCCCGGGTGCCGAGGATCGCCCGCTCGACCTTCCGGAAAGCGTTCTCCGGATCGGCGAACGGGCCGACTTCGACCGCGATCGCCCGCGCCTGCGCCGCCCGCAGCTGCGTGACGAAGGCGGCCAGGTCCGCGACGCCGTCACCGGGGGCGAGGTGCTCGTGGTAACGGCCGTTCGAGTCGGAGAAGTCGACGCTGTTGACCCGGCCGCCGAGCCGCGCCACCTCGTCCGCGGGCACCCCGCGGACCACCATGTGCGAGGTGTCGATGTTGGCCAGCACCGCCTCCGAATCCACCTCGGTGATGAGCCTGCTCAGTGACGCGATGTCGTTGACCAGGGAGTGGTCGAGGGGTTCGAGCTCGACGCTGACCTCGACGCCGCGAGGCGCGGCGTAGTCGCCGATCCGGCGTACCGCGTCGACGAGCAGCTGCCACTGGGTCGCCGTCGGCCACATCGTGCGCCAGATCCACTCGCCGAGCAGGATCTTGAGCACCGGCGCGCCCAGCTCGCGCGCCAGGTCGACGTGCCGCTCGGTGCGGACGATGTTCCATTCCCTGGCCACTTCGCGCGGGTCGTTCAGGCCGAAGGCGTGGCACTGCGCCATGACCACCGGCACCCCGGCGGTCTCGACGTCGGTGCGCAGTGCGTGCAGCACTTCCGGCGTCACCGTCATGGCTTCCTCGGTGAGCGCGATCCAGTCCGCGCCCGCCTCGGCCGCGGCCCGCCAGGCGTCGCGGCCCAGCAGCGACGAACCCATGAACGCCTGGTCGACGAGGATGCCGAGGGAGGAATCGATCACGGTGCGGGTTCCTTCCGGGAGGACGCCAAGCGCGCCAGGGCCTGCGAGGACAGGTCGAGCGGAGCGGGGGCCTGCCGGGTGACCGGCCGCCGGGAGTGGGGTAGCTCGGCGACCGGGACGGCCGGATTCCGGCAGGCCGCGCCGAGCAGGACGACGAACCCGTCGGCGAGCGCGGCGACCAGGTCACGGGGGTAGCGCGCGGTGTCGTATTCGACGTGCCCGGTCAGGCCGCCGGGCCCGGCCTCGAGGAACACGGAGAAGTCGAACTTCGCCCAGCCGGTATCAGGCGAATCCGCCGAGTGCCACGGCGCGGGCGGCGCGGCGCCGGCCTGCTGGAAGCTGAAAACCACCTGGACCAGCGGGCTGCGCCGGTCGGCGACGGCGGTCACCAGCCGGTCCAGCGGCAGTGATTCCTCGTCGAATGCGGTCAGCACCTCGGCGGCGGTGACCTCGCACAGCCGGGTGAACGACTCGGCGTCGGCCACCTCGCAGCGGAGCGGGACGGTGTTGGCGAACAGCCCCACCAGTTCTTCGAGCTCCGGCCACGGCCGGTTGGCCACCCCGGTGCCCAGCAGGAAGGCCGTCCGGCCCGACCAGCGGCGGACCACCACGGTGAACGCGGCCAGCAGCACGGCGAACGGCGTGATCCGCAGCCGGCGCGCCAGCTCGCGGGTGTCCGTCCACAAGGGACCGTCCAGGTCGAGCGGGTACCGGGTGCCCGCTCGCGGCCCGGTCACCGGCGAACGCGGCCCGGGGCGGCGGTCGAGCGACAGGTCGGCGGCCAGGTCCCGGAGCCGCGCGGCGTACTCGGCGACGCGGCTCGCCGTCTCCGGGCTGCCGGCCTCACTCCGTTCCCGGGCCGCGTAGCCGGAGAACCCGATCTCCGTCGGCGGCAGGGCGGGGACGTGCCCGGCCGCGGCGGCCTGGTAGGCGGTGGCCAGGTCGGCCAGGAGCACGTGGGCGGACCAGCCGTCCACCGCGATGTGGTGCGTGCTCAGCAGCACAAGGTCCCCGCCCGGCAGCCCGGGCCAGACCGTGCACCGCAGCGGCGGATCCGTCGTCAGGTCGATCGGCGCGGCCGCGAATCGCCCGGCTTCGTCGGCGGCACCGGCACGCACCTCGACGTCCACGGCGGCAGGCTCGTGGATCACCTGCACCGGGCTGCCGGCCTCGAGCCGGTAGGTCGTGCGCAGCGGCTCGTGCCGGGCCACCACCGCGGTGAGCGCGGCCGACAGCGCGGTGAGGTCCACCGCGCCACGCCAGCGCAGCAGGATGGGCGTCGCGTAGGCCGCCGTCCCCGGCTCGGCGGCTTCCACGAACCAGAGCCGTTCCTGGCCGGCCGACATCGGGGCGGTGCGCTCGCCCGCGGCCAGCCGGGCCCGGTCGAGCTTCCCCGTCGAGGTCAGCGGGAGCGCGGGTAGCCGGACCCACCGGGCGGGCACCATGTACTCCGGCAGCCGGTCCCGCAGGGCCGCGGACAGGTCCGCGTCCGCGGCGGCGCCCGCGACGTAACCGACGAGATGGGCGAGGTGGCCGTCGCCGGTCTTTTCCACCGCCACGGCGGACACCAGCCCGGTGGCCAGCACCGCGGCCTCGACCTCGCCCGGCTCGACCCGGAACCCGCGCAGCTTCACCTGGCGATCGACGCGGCCGAGGAACTCGATGACGCCGTCGCCGCGGAGACGGACCCGGTCTCCGGTGCGGTACCAGGGTCCTGCGCCGTCCGCTCCGGGTACCGCCTCGCCCGGGAAGAAGCGCGCGGCGGTCTCGTCCGGCCGGCCGAGGTAGCCCAGCGCCACCCCCGGGCCGCCGATCCACAGCTCGCCCTCGGCCGCGGCCGCGCGGTCGTCGTCGAGGACGCACAGCCAGGTGTTCTGGAGCGGGCCCCCGATCGGGACGCGCCCGTGCCCGTCGATCGTCTCCGGCGTGCACTCGAAGAAGGCGGCGAAAGTCGTGGCCTCGGTCGGGCCGTAGGCGTTGACCAGCCTGCCGGGCGGATCCGCGTCGAGCACCCGCCGGACGACGGCCGGGTCCATCGTGTCGCCGCCGACCAGCAGGGTGGCGACCGGGGCGAACGCCGACGGCTCGGCCCTGGCGATCAGGTCGAACAGCGCCGAGGTGAGGAACAGGGCGCTGATCCGGTTCCGCGTCAGCACCTCGCCCCAGCCGCCCAGATCGACCCGCCCGGGCGCGGGCAGCACGACCACGGTCGCGCCCGCGGCGAGCGTGCTCCAGACCTCGAACGTGAGCGCGTCGAACGCCGGGTTCGCCAGCTGGGCGACCCGGTCACCGGGACCCAGCGGGCAGTAGGCGGGCGAGATCACCAGCCGCAGTACCGCCCGGTGGGGCACCACGACGCCCTTGGGCGCGCCGGTGGAGCCGGAGGTGTAGGCGACGTAGAGCGGCGACTCGGGATCGAAGGGCGCCGGTTCGGGCCAGTGGCCGTCCCGGCCACGCACGGCGGTGACGTCCAGCGCCGGAATGTCCGGCAGTGGCGGCCTGCCCGGTCCCCGGACGACTGCGGCACAGGCCGCCTCCGCCAGGACGGCCGCGGTGCGCCCCGGCGGGGCGAGCGCGTCGAGCGGCACGTAGGCCGCTCCCAGCCGCGCGACGGCGAGCAGGGTGACGACCAGCGCGGCCGAGCGGTCCACCGCCACCGCGACGCGATCACCCGGCCGGACACCGCGAGCCGACAGGGCCGCGGCCAGTTCCGAAGAACGGGCCCAAAGCTGCCCGTAGGTGAGGTCTCCGTCGGCTGCGGAGACGGCGAGTCCGCCCGGCTCGGCCGCGACGCGGTCGGCGATGAGGTGGTGGATGCCCCGGTCCGCCGGTAGCGCGATCACCGCACCGTGCTGCGTCACGGAAGTGCTCACCCGCCATTCCCCCGTTCAGTCCTGCCGCCTCGGTGATCCTCACCCGAACGGCCGATTTACTCGCCATTCGAATACGTTTCAGCCATCGAATGCTGTCATTGCGCGGACGGTCCCCCGCTCTCCAAGACAACACTGGCGGGTGCCGCTGAGCGCGCGCTGATTGATCGCTGAGCTCCCGTCGAAAGCGCGTCCTCCGCGCGCTATCATCGGCCCGGCAAACCTTTCCACTCCATGGGGCAGACCAGTCGACGTCACCCCGGCGCGAAAGACCGGCCCATCGGCCGTCCTTTCAAACCCGGCCATCCGCAGTCCGAAGAATTCCTTGAATTCACCGGGCACGGGATGCGACGCCCTCCCATTGAAAGCGCCGGAATACGGCCGGGGGTCAAATGGAATTCGGGCTGTTGGGTCCGGTCGTGATCTGGCACGAGGCACGCCAGCTGGCATTGGGCAGCGCGCAGCGCCGCTGCGTCCTGGCGATGCTGCTGCTGAAGCCCGGCCAGGTGGTGCCCATGCAACGGCTGCGCGATGCGCTCTGGCCCGGCCGGCACGTGCCCGGCACCGCCCGCAACGTCATCCAGGGCTGTGTGTCACAGCTGCGGAACACCCTGGCCGCGGACCCGGCGATCCGGCTCGTCCACCGCTCGCCCGGCTACCTGCTCGACGTCGACCCGCGGCGGGTCGACCTGTACCGCTTCCGGGAGCTGGTGACCGCCGCGAAAGAGACCGCCGACGACCACGCGCAGGCCGAGCTGCTCGGCCGGGCGCTCACCCACTGGCGCGGCGAGCCACTGGCCGGCGTCGAGGACTCGACCATCACCGCCGCCGTCCGCTCCGCGCTCACCGACGAGCGGCTGGACGCCGAGGAGCACCGGGTCGAGGCGCGGCTGCGGCTGGGGCACCACCGCGAGGTCACCGGCGAGCTCACCGTGCTGGTGGCCGCGAACCCGCTCCGGGAACGCCTGCGCGGGCTGCACATGCTCGCGCTGTTCCAGTCCGGGCGGCACGCCGAAGCTCTGCGCGCCTTCGCCGAGGCCCGGTCGGTGCTCGTGGACGAGCTGGGCATCGAGCCCGGCCCGGAGCTGCAGCGCCTGCAACAGCGCATCCTCGCCGCCGACCGGACGCTGCTGAAGTCCCCGCAGCCACGCGAACCGCTCGCGCCGGTGCCGCGGCAGCTGCCCGCGCCACCCGGGCTCCTGGCCGGCCGGGACGACGAGCTCGCCGCACTGCACGAGGCCGTCGCCGACCCGCGGGTCACCGGCGTGGTCACCGTCGAGGGCGCCGCGGGCACCGGGAAGACGGCCCTGTCCGTCCACTTCGGACATGAGAGTGCCGGCGCGTTCCCCGACGGCCAGCTGCACCTCGACCTGCACGGGCACACTGGCGCCGGTCCCCTGCCGGCCGTCGAGGCACTCGCCCGGCTGCTGCGCGGGCTCGGCCGCCCGCCCGCACCGGGGGCGACCAGCGCACAGGAGCTCGGCGCCGCCTACCGGTCCGCCCTCGTCGGCAAGCGGATGCTGATCCTGCTGGACGACGCCCGCGACGCCGACCAGGTCCTCCCGCTCCTCCCCGGCGCGCCGGGGTGTCTCGTGCTGGTCACCGGCCGGGCCGGGCTCGCCGCGGTGGACGCGGGCCTCCGGCTGCGCCCCGCCCCGCTGGCCGAGCCCGCGGCGCTGGCCGTGCTGGCCCACTGGGCGGGCCCGGACCGGATAGCGGCCGAGCCCGCCGCGGCCGCCGCCATCGCGGCCGCGTGCACCGGGCTGCCGCTGGCGCTGCGGATCGCCGGCGCCCGCTTGGCCGCCCGGCCCGGCCTGCCGATCTCGGCGCTCACCAGCCGGCTGACCGACCCGGATCGCCGGCTCGACGAGCTGCGCGCCGGCTCGCACTCGGTCCGCGCCGCGTTTTCCGCCAGCCTGCGGGTCCTCGACGCCGGCGACGAGGCGGACCGGCTCGCCGCGCGGGCGTTCCGCCAGGCCGGCGGCGGCGGGCTGCCCGTGATGTCCGCGGCGGACACCCACGCCGCCGCCGAGCGGCTCGTCGACCACCACCTGCTGGAGCCGGCGGGCCCCGGCCGGTACCGGATGCCGGAGCTGCTCCGGCTCTACGCCGCGGAACTCGGCGGTACAGCGCCCCCACCCGAACCCCCGGAGGGATCCCGATGACCCGGATCGCGCTCGTCACCATGCCCTTCGCGGACTGGCGCAAACCGTCGTTCGCGCTCAGCCAGCTCGCCGCGCTGACCCGGCGTGAGTTCGGCGACGCGGCCGAGGTCGAGGTCCGCTACCTCAACTTCGACTTCGCCGAATACCTCGGCATCGACACCTACGACGCGATCGCCGACGGTGTCCAGCACCTGATGACCGGGATCGGCGAATGGCTGTTCCGGCCGGTGGCGTTCCCCGATGCCCCGGACAACGCCGAGGACTACTTCCGCCGCTACTACCTGGGCGCGCAGTGGCGGGAGTTCCGCGAGCACATCGTCGAGCGCCGCGCCGGCATCGCCGCCTTCTGCGCCGAGCTCGCCGAACGCCACGACCTGTACTCCGCCGACGTCGTCGGGTTCACCTCGATGTTCGCCCAGCACGTGGCCAGCATCGGGATGGCCAGGGTGATCAAGGACCGCAACCCCGCCGCGACGACGCTGCTGGGCGGGGCCAACTGCGAGGCTCCGATGGGCGCGGTCATCGCACAGGAGGCCGACGCGATCGACGCGGTGTTCTCGGGCCCCGCGCTGCACACCTTCCCGCAGTTCCTGCGGCAGGTACTGGACGGTGCTCCCGAAGGCGTCCACACGATCCCGGGCGTGCTCACGGCGAAGAACTGCCACGATCCCGCCTACCGGGACACGGTGGGGCGCGAGCGCGACATCGACGACTTCTTCACCCCCGACTACACGGGCTTCGTCGCGGGTTTCGACGCCCATCGGGACCGGCTCGGCGGACCGGAGACCGCGAAGCCGATCCTGTTCTTCGAAACGTCGAGGGGCTGCTGGTGGGGTCAGCGCTCGCATTGCACGTTCTGCGGGCTCAACGGCCTCGGCATGGCCTACCGCTCGATGGCGCCCGAGCACGCCCGCGCGCAGTTCGAATGGCTGTTCGAGTTCAGCCCGTGGTGCGACGAGTTCGTCTGCACCGACAACATCATGCCGAAGTCCTACCCGAAGGAAGTGTTCGCGAAGCTCGACCCGCCCGCGGGCGTCTCCCTGTTCTACGAGATCAAAGTCCCGATGAGCGAGCACGACATGGCCGTGCTGAGCCAGGCCAAGGTGACCCGGATCCAGCCGGGCATCGAGGCGCTGTCCACCGGCACGCTCAAGCTGATGAACAAGGGCACCACGGCGTTCCTCAACCTGCAGTTCCTGCGCAGCTGCCTCGGCCACGGCATCACGCCGGAGTGGAACCTGCTGCTCGGCTTCCCCCGAGAGCCCGAGGAGGTCTACGCCAAGTACGTCGAAGACATCCCGCTGCTGACCCACCTGCCCCCGCCGAACGGCACGTTCCTGGTGCGGTTCGACCGGTACAGCCCGTACTACACGCAGGCCGAGGAGTACGGGCTCGAGCTGACCCCGATGGACTTCTACCCGCTGATCTACCCGTTCGCCGAGGAACAGATCGCGCGGCTGGCCTACTTCTTCACCGATCGCCGGGTCTCGCCCTACATGCGGCATTCGATCACCTGGCTGCGGCCGGTCACCGAGCAGGTCGAGTACTGGCAGGCGCGATGGGCCGACCAGGACGTGCCGCCGGAGCTGGTGCTGCGCTCGGACGAGAACGAGCACTGGGTGCACGACACGCGGGACGGCACCGTCCGCACGGTGCCGCTCGAGCCCGAACTGCTGCCGCTGCTGCGCCGCCTTTCCGCGCCGGTCAAGGAGGACCGCCTGGCCGCCGACCTCGGCCGAACCGCCGAAGCCGTCGCTGCGCAACTGGCCTACCTGCGCCGCCACCGCCTGCTCTTCGCCGAAGGCGACCGGGTGATGAGCCTGGTCGTGCCGCCGCCGGGAGAACCGGCCGGGGAGCCGGCACCCACCGTCGTGGCGCGGCGCGAGCTACCGCTGGTCGAGGTGCGGCGGTGACCGGCGGGAAACCGCTTCCGGCGAAGGGGAAAGCCAGATGCAGCCACCACCCGCGAACCATCGTCCCGAGGACCTCGGCGAGCCGCTCGGGCCGCGGACCGACCTCGAGTCGGAGCTCCTCGAGCTCTGGTCGGAACGGGTCGAGGTGCGGCCGCTCGGCGTGACGGACCACTTCTTCGCGCTCGGCGGCGATTCGCTGCAGGCCGTCCGGCTCGTGGCGGCCGCGCAGCGGCGCTACGGCGTGCGCATCGACCGGCGGCGGCTCTTCGCGTCGTTCACGGTCACCACCATGGCCGAGTTGCTCGGTGAAGTCTTCGGGAGGACGCATGACCCGGCTTGAGGACTGGCTGCCGCTGGTCAGCGCGGTGAGCGGGATGCCGCCCGCCGAGGTCGCGGCCCGCCTCGGCGACAGCTCGTTCGTCGGCCTCGGCGGAAGTTCTCTGGGGGCCATCGAGCTGCTCGCGCTCGGCCAGCGGCAGCTGGGGTGCAGTGTGGACAGTGCACGGCTGATCGGCCCGGAGCCGCTCGGGACCGTGCTGTCGGCGACCACGCCCTACCTCGCGCCGCCGCCACCGGCGAGCCGGGAGCCGGACCGGCCCCTGCTGCCGGGCCAGCGGGCGATGCTCGCCGCGCACCTGGCCGGCACCGACCGGCCGTACCACCTGATGTTCAGCCTCGAGACCGGCGATCCGCTGGAAGAGGACCGCACGGCCGAGGTACTGGCGGAGCTGGTGGCCCGCCACGAGTCGCTGCGGACGATGTTCGTGGCCGAGGGAACGGCCCAGTGCCGGCGCGTCCTCCCGCCCACCGAGCGGCCCCGGATCTTCCACCAGCACCTGCCGTCCGTCCACAGTGTACAGATCGGCCACGAGCTCTACGCCGGGGCGAGCGACACCCTGCTCCGGCCGTTCGAACGTCCGCCGGTGGTGTTCGTGCTCGGCCGGACCGGCCGCGGCAGCCTGCTGACGATGCTGATCCACCACGTCCTGGCCGACGGGTGGAGCATCGGGCTGCTCTGGCGCCAGTTCGGCGAGCTGTACCGCGGTGAACCGGCCGCTCCCGGCCGGTCCCCCGACCAGGTCGCCGACCGGAACGCGGAACTGACGTCCTCGGGCGCGCTCGACGAGATCACCGCGCGGGCGGCCGATCGGCTGGCCGGGGCACCGGCCGTGGTGTCGCTGCCGTCCGACGCGCCGCGGCCGCCGTCTTCCGACGGCCGCGGCGCCCGGCTGGTCTTCCCCCTCCCCGAGCCGCTCGCCACCGCGACCGGGGAACTGGCCGCCCGCTGCGGGGTCACGACCACCGCGGTCCTGATGTCGGCGTGGGCGCTGACCGTCGCCCGGCGGACCGGCCTCGCCGACTTCTTGCTGGGGCTGCCCGTGGCGGGCCGGTTCGGCGCGCACACGGCCGGCGTCGTCGGGCTCTGCACCCGGGTCGTGCCGGTCCGCTGCCGGATCGACGACGCCGGCAGCGCCGAGGCCTGCGTCCGCGGTGTCAGCGCGGCGATCGCCGCCGCGACCGGCGACGCCGACGTGCCCTTCGAACACCTCGTCACCGCGCTCGGCGAGGACCCCGATCCGGCGCGAAACCCGCTGGCCCAGATCGGGTTCGCCGCGCACGACCAGCTCGTCCCCGAGTCGATCGGACCGGACTGGCGCGTCCACGAAGGCCACTGCGGCGGGTCGGTGTTCGACGCGCTGCTCTACGTCCAGGCCTGGTCCGGCAGGCCCCGGCTGGCGCTGGAGTACGCGACCTCGGTGCTGAGCCCCGCCGACGCCGGCGATCTCGCCGAATCCTTCGAAGCCGGATTGGCGGAGCTGACGGCGCACCCCCGGCGGCCGCTCGGCCACGCGCGGACGATCTCCGCCGGCCAGCGTGCCCGGCTCGACCGCCTGGGCACCGGCCGAGCCGTCGACAGCGACGGCGACCTCTGGCGGGCGTTCGAGCGCACCGTCGCCTCCACGCCGGAAACCGTGGCGATCAGTGACACGCACGCCGGCGTCACCTTGACCTACGGGCAGCTGCACGCCTTCGCCTCGGCGCAGGCCCGGCAGCTCGCCGCGGCCGGCGTCGAGGCGGGCGACCGGGTGCTGATCGACCTGCCACGCTCGGCGAGCGAGGCCGTCGGCGTGCTCGCGACGCTGCGGCTCGGCGCGAGCTACGTCGCCATCGACCCGGCCGCCACCCGGGAATGGCGCGCGCACGTGGCGGCGACCGCGGCACCGAAGGCGCGGATCGGGCCGGAAACGGCGATCGACCTCACCCGGCCCGCCCCGGCCGGACCGGCCCTGCCGGAGGTCACCGGGAAGACGGCCTACATCGCGTTCACCTCCGGCTCGACCGGCCTGCCGAAAGGCGTCGTCGTCACCCACCGCGGCGTGCTGCGGCTGGCCGCCGACCCGGACCTGTTCGTCCCGGCCGCGGAAACCCGGATGCTCCGCCTGGCGCCCCTGGCCTTCGACGCCTCCACGCTCGAACTCCTGGTCCCGCTGGCGAACGGCGGCACCGTCGAGGTGTTCCCGCCCGGCGAGCCCGCGCCCGCCGCGCTGGCCGGGTTCCTCCACGACCGGCCGGTCACCCACGCCTGGCTGACGTCGGGCCTGTTCCGGATCGTGGCCGAACACCGCCCGGACGCCTTCAGCGGCGTGCGCCAGGTCTTCACCGGCGGGGGCGTGGTGTCGCCGCCGCACGTCCGGCGCGTCCTGGACCGCTGCCCCGGGCTGCGGGTGACCAACGGCTACGGCCCCACCGAAAACACGACGTTCACCACGACGCACACGGTCGACGGTGCCCACCAGGTCGGCCCTGACCTGCCGATCGGGCGGCCGGTGGCCGGGACCGGGGTGGTCGTGCTCGACGCCGCCGGCGGGCTGGTCCCGCCGGGCGGGATCGGCGAGCTGCACACGACCGGCGCCGGGCTCGCCGAGGGCTACCTGGGTGAGCCCGTCCAGACCGGCGAGGCCTTCGCCGACCGGCAGGAGACCGGGCTCCGGACGTACCGGACCGGGGACCTGGCCCGCTGGGGTTCCGACGGCACGCTCCACTTCCACGGGCGCCGCGACCGGCAGGTCAAGATCGCCGGCCACCGGGTCGAACTGTCCGATGTGGAGCGCCGGATCGCGAGCCGGGACGGCGTGCTCGACGCGCTGGTGTTCCTGTCCGAAGAGGACCGGCTGTGCGCGGCGGTCCGGACCGGGGGCGTGTCACTGGCCGTGATCCGGCAGGCGGTCGAGGCCGAACTGCCCGCATACGCCCGCCCGCAACGGTGGCTGGCCGTCACGGAATTCCCGCTCACCCGCAACGGAAAAGTGGACCTGCGGGCACTGTCCTCCGAAACGCTCCCGGCGGTCGCCACGACCGACGCGGAGGACGACATCGCCGCGTTGGAGAAGATCATCGCGGACGCCTGGGCCACGGTGCTCGGCACCGACGACTTCGACCACGACGAGGGGTTCTTCGACGTCGGCGGCGACTCGCTCCGGCTCGCGCTGGTCCGGCACCAGCTCAGGGAACGGCTGCCCGGGCAACCGCTGCCGCTGGTGGACCTGTACCGCTTCCCGACGGTCGAGTCGCTGGCGCGGCACTTGTCGGGGGCACCGCCGGGCACGGGCGCATGAGCGGGCAGGACATCGCGGTGATCGGGTTCGCCTGCCGGTTCCCCGGCGCGGGCGACGTCTGGCGGTACTGGTCGAACATCGAGGCGGGGCGCGTCTCCATCACCACGCTGACCAGGGAGGAACTGCTCCGCAACGGCGTCCCGCAGTCCGAAGTGGACGATCCGTGGTACGTGCCCTCCCGTGGCCGGATCGACGGCGCGGAACACTTCGACGCGGACTTCTTCGGCATCACCCCGAAGGACGCGGCACTGACGGACCCGCAGCACCGCCTGCTGCTGCAGACCGCGTGGGAGGCGCTGGAAACGGCCGGGCTGACGACGAACCGGCCGTTCGGGCGGGTCGGCGTGTTCGCCGGCTCCGGGTTCGGCCACTACCTCGTCCACAGTGTGCTGAAGGACCCGGACGTCACCGGCTCGCACGGCCTGCTCGCGGCGGTGCTCGGCAACGAAAAGGACCACCTGGCCGCGAAGATCGCCTACCGGCTCGACTTGGGCGGACCGGCTCTGACCGTGCAGACCGCGTGCTCCACCTCGCTGGTCGCGGTGCACCTGGCGTGCCAGAGCCTGCACACTGGCGACGCGGACGTCGTGCTCGCCGGTGGCGTGTCCGTGCCGTTCCCGCAGGACACCGGTTACCTGTACGAACCGGGCGGGGTCCTGTCGCCGGACGGTGGCTGCCGCCCGTTCGACGCCACCGCCGCCGGCACCGTGCCGGGTGGCGGCGTCGGCATGGTGGTGCTGAAGCGGCTCGACGACGCGCTCCGCGACGGCGATCTCGTGTACGCGGTGGTCAAGGGCTCGGCGATCAACAACGACGGCGGCGCCAAGGCCGGGTACACCGCACCCGGGGTGCGGGGCCAGCTCGACGTGCTCAGCAGGGCGTACGCGAACGCCGCGGTGGCACCGGAAACCGTCGGCTACGTCGAAGCGCACGGCACCGCGACCGAGGTCGGTGACGCCATCGAGCTCGCCGCGCTGACGGAGGTGTTCGGCGGCCGCGACCGGCCCTGTTCGCTCGGCTCGGTGAAGGCCAACATCGGGCACCTCGACGCCGCGGCGGGCGTCGCCGGGTTCATCAAGGCCGTGCTGGCGCTGCACTTCGAGCGGATCCCGCCGATGGCGGGCCTGACCCGGCCGCGCGCCGAGATCGACGGCGGCACCACGTTCACCCTGGACTCCCGGGCGCGCAAGTGGACGGACTCCCGGACCCGCCGCGCCGCCGTCAGCGCCTTCGGTCTCGGCGGAACCAACGCGCACGTCGTCCTCGAAGAAGCCCCGGCTCGCCCCGGCCTCGTGCCGCGGACGCGGCAGGCGACCGCGGTCCTCACGGTCTCCGCCCGCACCGCGGCGGACCTCGAGGCGGCGAAGGCGCGGCTCGCGGCGCATTTGCGCGCTTCGAACGACGTTTCGGTCCACGACGTGGCCCTGACGCTCCAGTCCCATCGCCGCCATTTCCCGTACCGGCACGCCGTGGCGGCCGAAGACGTGCCTGCCGCCGTCGCCCGGTTGGCGGATCCGCCCGGCGGACCAGCCGTCAAGCGGCCCGATCCGGTGTTCCTGTTTCCGGGCCAGGGCTCCGAATACGCCGGGATGTCGGCGGAACCCTACGCCTGTCACCGTTCCTTCCAATCCGATGTGGACAGTTGCGCCGAGGCCGCCGTGGCCATCCTCGGGTTCGACCTCCGCGAAGTCCTCCTGGATCCGGACGCGCCGGCCGAGCGCGTCCATCGCACGGATGTCGCCCAGCCCGCGCTGCTCGTGCACGAATACGCGCTCGGACGCCTGCTGGTGTCCTGGGGGGTCCGGCCAGCCATCCTGATCGGACACTCCGCCGGCGAGTACGCCGCCGCCTGCTTGGCCGGCGAGCTGGACGTCGACGACGCGCTGAACCTGGTGGCTCTGCGTGGTGCGCTCATGCAGGCGGCCCCACCGGGCCGGATGCTCGCCGCGCTCACCGACGAGGAGGTCGCCCGGCGCCAGGTCCGCGAGATCGGCGGGCTCGACCTCGCCGCGGTCAACGGCCCGGACAACGTCGTCCTCTCGGGCACCGGCCAGTCGATCGAGGAGCTGCGAGCACGCTTCGACCACCTCGGCGTGCGGCACCGGATGCTGCCTGCTCGCCGGGCGTTCCACTCCCGGATGATGACCGGCGCCGCCGACCGGCTCCGGTCCGCGCCGGCCGCGGCTCGCGGCCGGGCCCGGCGGATCGACATCGTCAGCGCCCTCGACGGCTCACTGCTCCCCCGCGGTGCCCGTCGCGACGCCGGATACTGGGCCGACCAGGTCGTCGCGCCGGTGCGGTTCCTCGAGGCTCTGCGGACCGGCCTGGCGACGGCAAGCCCGCTGCTGGTCGAGGTCGGGCCCGGCAAGGCGCTCACCGCTGCCGCGCGAGCGGTTCCCGAGGCGCGCGACGCCGCCAAGATCGCGGTGCAACCCGACCGCGCGAGCCCGGTCGTGGCCGCCGCCGGCGCTTTGTGGACGGCCGGGGCGAACCTCCGCTGGGACGACATCCGGCAAAGCCCGGCCGCCCGGGTACCGCTGCCGACGTACCCGTTCGCCCGCAACGAATACCGGCTGCGGCCGGTGGCACCCGAGCCGGTGCCGCAACCCGCACCGGCCGAGCCGGGTTCCGGGTCCGAGCCGGTCCTGGCGCAGGTGATCGAGGTCTGGCTGGACCTGCTCGGGACCGTCGGAGTGCGGCCCGGGTCGGACTTCTTCGACCTCGGCGGCGAGTCGCTGCTGTTCGTCCGGATGGTGGCCCGGCTGCAGCGGCGGTTCGGCGTCCCGCTCGAAGTGGACGCGCTGGCGGCCACCCCGACCCCCGCGGCGATCGCCGCCGTCATCACCGCCGCACCGGAACGGAACTGACATGGCACCGACCGTGGAGCAGCTGACCGGCCACAGTGGATCGCCGGCCGTCGTCGTCACGGACTTCCAACCGCTGTCGGCGCAGCGGTCGCTGGCCGCGGAGCTGAGCGCGGCCGCCGGGGACCTCGCGATCCTGCGGATCGACGCGGTCCGCGATCTGGCGGGCAGCTACTCCTACCGCGGTCTGGACGAGCTCGCCGAAACCTACGCCGGCCTGCTGGCGGGCGCGGAGGTCGGCTGTGTCGTCGGCTACTGCAGTGCCTCCGGGCTCGCCGAACGGATCGCCGCGCGGCTCGGCGGGCTGCCGGTCGTGCTCGTCAAGCCCACCCGGCCGACGCTCGAGCAAGCCGTCGCCGACTTCGGCGGCTTCGCGGCGAAGCTGGGCTCGTCCGCTGACGGCCTGTCGTTCGACCCCGGTCCGGGCGGGGCCGAAACGCATGCCGCGATGAACCGCGCGCTCGCGGCCGCCCTGGCCGAATGGGCGCTGGCCGAGGACATCGACGCCGACGAGGTGGAACTGCTGGAGACCGAGCTGCTCGCGCGGTTCGACGGCTGGCTCGGCTTCCTCCTGTCGGCCGCACAGCACCCCGACCCGCTGCCCCAGCGGCAGGTCGTCCCCGGCGTCGAACTGGACGAAGACATGGTGGCGGCGACCGTGGCCGCGATCGAAGGGATCCACGCCGAGCGGACCCTCGGCGTCGACGGCGACACCCTGCTGGGTGCCGCGTGCGCGGTGCTGATCCACCGCGTAACGGGACGAGAGAGGGTCGTGGTCGGGTACGGCGAGCACCGGACCACCGTGCGGCTCGGCCCGGACACCACGTTCCGCGAGGTGCTCGGCCGGCTCCGCGGGCCGGACCGGGACGAGGACGCCTGCGACGTGGTCGTGCGGGAGAGGGTCGTCACCGCGGACCGGACCGGGGTGGTGACCGGCGAACGCCTCGGCACCGTGCTGCCCGCCCTCGTCCGGCACCCGGACCGGGCGATCCGCCACGCCGAACTCGTCGGCGCGGGTGAACGGCAGCGGCTGCTCGCCTTCAACCCCGCGAGAACACCCTTTTCGGATCGTCCGGTGCACGAGATGATCCGGGACCAGGCCCGGCGATCACCCGAGCGGGTCGCCGTCCGGCTCGGCCCTGCCGAACTGACCTACCGCGAGTTCCTCGACCAGGCGGAGACCGTCGCGGACCGGCTGCGCGGCGAAGGCGTCGAACCAGGCAATGTGGTCGCGCTCTGCGCCGAACGCAGCCCGGCCATGGTCGTCGCGATCCTCGGCATTCTCCTGGCCGGGGCGGCCTACCTCCCGCTGGAGGGCACCCATCCCCCGGCCCGGCTGTCCGCGATGGTGGAGACGGCCGGGGCCGCGGCGGTGCTGGCCGACGGCCACCACCGTGCCGCGGTCGCCGGGCTCGGACCCGCTCTGTACACAGTGGACGGACAGCCGCTCCGCGGCCGGGCTGCCGGGCACGTGATCGCCCCGCCGGCCCCCGACAGCGCGTACGTCATGTTCACCTCCGGGTCCACCGGCACCCCGAAGGGGGTCGAGATGACTCACCGGAGCCTCGCGAACCGGCTCACCTGGATGCAGGACACCTACCGGCTGACGGGGCACGACGTCGTGCTCCAGAAGACGCCCTACACGTTCGACGTTTCGGTCTGGGAACTCCTGTGGCCCCTGATGTCCGGCGCCCGGCTGGTGCTCGCCGAACCGGGCGCGCACGCCGATCCCGAGGCGATCGTCGAGGTGATCCGGCGCGAACAAGTGACCACCGTGCACTTCGTGCCGTCGATGCTGGCCCTGTTCGCCGCCGAACCGGGGGTCGCCGACTGCCGGTCACTGCGGACCGTGATCTGCAGCGGCGAAATACTGCCACCCAAGACGGTCAACAAGCTCACCTCGGCCCTGCCCGTGCCGGTGCACAACCTGTACGGCCCCACCGAAGCGGCGATCGACGTGACCGCGTGGGCCTGCCGCCGTCCCGAGCCGGACACCGGCGTGCCGATCGGCCGCCCGATCGCCAACGTCGCGGTCTACCTGCTCGACGAGGAACAGCGCCTGGTACCGCTCGGCGGCCGTGGCGAGCTGTACCTCGGCGGCGAGTGCCTCGCCCGCGGCTACGCCGGCCGCCCCGACCTCACCGCGGACCGCTTCGTCGAGATCACCGTGGCCGGCGCGCCCGAACGCGTTTACCGCACGGGGGATCTCGGCTGGTGGACCCCGGACGGCTGCCTGCACTACGCCGGCCGCTCCG
Source organism: Amycolatopsis vastitatis (assembly GCF_002234595.1). Taxonomy (GTDB): domain Bacteria; phylum Actinomycetota; class Actinomycetes; order Mycobacteriales; family Pseudonocardiaceae; genus Amycolatopsis; species Amycolatopsis vastitatis. The sequence goes on along the minus strand of NZ_NMUL01000007.1, from coordinate 291,497 downwards.
ACGACCAGGTGAAGATCGGCGGCAGGCGGGTGGAGCCCGGCGAGATCGAAGCCGTGCTGCACGGACATCCGCGCGTCGGCAACGCTGTGGTCGTCCTGCGCGGCGGCGTCCTCGTCGGCTACGTCGTCCTCGTCGGCTACGTCGTCCCCGACGGCGACGAGCCGCCGGACGAAACCGAGTTGCGCGATCACCTGGCCCGGCACCTTCCCGGCTACATGGTGCCCGCCCGGTTCGTGGTGATCCCGCGCGTGCCGACGACGGCCAACGGCAAGCTCGACCGGGCCGCCCTGCCGGAGCCGGGCCGCCGACGGCGAACCGCGAGAAAGGCCTAGCCCCAGCACCTCGCCGCGGGGTTGCCATGGTGACGCAGCCCTCCGGCGGCGATCACGGCGAAGAGCCGGCCAGCATCCGGACGGCGAGCGCGGACTGGTCGAGAGCCGGGTCCTGCCGCAGGATCGCGATCTCCAGCTCACGCAGCCGCTGGTTGGGGTCGATACCCAGGTTGTCGGCCAGCGCCGTGCGCAGCTTGCGGTACACGCCGAGGGCGTCGGCCTGCCTGCCCGTGCGGTACAGCGCCAGCATCAGCTGGCCGTGCACCTGCTCGTCGAGCGGGCGCGCGAGGGCCAGCCGTTCCAGCTCCGGTTCGAGCTGGGCGTGCTCACCGAGGGCCAGCCTGGCCCTGATCAGCGCCAGCTGGGCCCGCGTGCGCAGCCGCTCCAGGGCGGCGGCCTGCTCGTCCAGCCACGCCACACCCCCGACGTCGATCAGCGACCGGTCCCGCCACAAGGCCAGCGCGGTGCGCAGCGTCGCGGCGTTCTGCTCCGGGTCGGCGCCGCACTCGCCCCGCGCGACCAGGCGCCGCGCCTCGGTCACGTCCGTCGTGCCGTGATCGAGCTGGTAGCCGGGTGCCCGGGCGACGATCGCGTTCCGGTCGCCGAGCACGCGCCGCAGGGCGGACATGTGGCTTTGCAGGGTGTTCGAAGAAACCCCGCCCGCCTCGCCACCCCACACGGCTTCGATGAGCCGGCCCGTGCCGACTATTCCTTCGCCGTGCAGCGCGAGTACCGCGAGTACCGCTCTTCGTCGTTGCCCTGAAATCGACACCGGCACACCGCCGACGACGGCGTCGACGGGGCCGAGCAGTCTGACACGCACGTGGCCTCCAGCAGTTGTCCAGGGTTCGACGGGCTGCCCCTGCGCGTGCGGAAGAAGACGGCTTTCCCCGGCAGCACTCGCTGCCACCCCCGAGTGCCGCCGGTGAAATCGACGACGGTCCGATCGACCAAGGAACCGCCACCCCCGCCCCTCCCCGCCCGTCGTGAGGACGATCCCACAGGCCGTCGACAACCCGTCGACAGTCCGGTCGCCTGGCTCACCTCCCGAGTGCTTCGCGTTGCGCTGGGTCGAGGACCTGACAGCGCCCGCCGTGTGGCGGGCGCTCCGCGCACGGCTCAGCTGATGAACCCGGCCGACTTGAGCCAGTCGTGGGCCACCGTCGCGGGCTTCTGGCCGTCGACGCTGACCTTCTTGTTCAGGTCCGTCAGGGTCGCGGTGTCGAGCTTCGCGGCGATCGGCGTGAAAACCTGCTCCAGCTGCGGGTACTTCCGCGCGATCCCGGCGGCGACCGTGATGGCGGGGTTGTACGTCGGGAAGAAGCGCTTGTCGTCCTCGAGGACGGTGAGGTGCTGCCCGGCCACGCGCCCGTCGGTGGACGCGACCGAGCCGAAACCGCAGGTGTCGCCCTTGCCGACGCTGGGGTAGACGACGGCGTCGTTGAGCAGGTGCGCCTGCGGCTCGGGCAGCGTGAACCCGTAGGCCTTCTCCAGGCCGGGGAACCCGTCGTCCCGGCTCTTGAACTCCGGGCCCATGCAGGTGGACGCCGCGGCCGGGTCCCGCTTCACCAGCGCCGCGTAGTCCGACAGCGTCTTGACGCCGGTCCGTGCGAGCGTCGCCGGGTTGCCGGCGAGGGCGTACGTGTCGTTGGCCGGCGAGCGGGCCCACCAGGTGACGCCGTTGGCGGCGTCGGCCTGCTTGACCGCGTCGTACTGCGCCTGCGGGTCGCTGATCGGCTTCGTCTGCTTGAGGTAGCTGATCCAGGCCGTGCCGGTGTACTCCCAGTACAGGTCGACCGCCCCGCTGGTGAGCGCCTGCCGGACGTTGCTCGAACCGGTGATGTTGGTCTTGTCCTGCGGGCTCGCCCCCGCCGCCTGCAAGGCGACGAGGGCGATCTGGCCGAGCAGGAGCTGCTCGTCGAACTCCTTGGAGCTGACGCGGATCTGCGCGCCGCTGAGCGCGTCGATCTTCTTGATGGATCCCTCGCCCACCTGGGCGCCGGTCTGGTCCTTGCCGATCGTGCAGCCGGCGGCGAGCGCCGCCACCGCGAGGAACGCGAGAACAGCGGCAGTCGTGCGTTGCGGGGTCCGCATCGGTTGGTCCTCCTCGGGATCGTGGGAGAGCTACAGGCCTCGGGGGTGCAGGACCTCCTCCGCGAGGAGTCCCAGCCAGTCGGCGAAAAGCGCCAAGGCGGCGACGACGATGCCGAAGGTCAGGCTCAGGATCGGCCGGTACAGCCCGATCCCGGCGACGAGCCCGCCCCCGAGACCACCGCCGTCGATGAACGTGGCCAGCGTCGCGCTCGCGACGGTGAGCACCAGCGCCGTCCGGATCCCCGCGAGGATCACCGGGACGGCGAGCGGCAGTTCGATCCGCCACAGGATCGCCGTCTTCGCCATGCCCATGCCCCGCGCGGCGTCGACGAGCGTCGGGTCGACGCCGTCGAGCCCGACGATCGTGTTGCGCAGCACCGGCAAGGTCGCGTAGACGACCAGCGCGGTCACCGCCGTCGCGGTTCCCGTGCCGGTCCAGAGCGCGAGCAGCACGACGAGCCCGATCGACGGGATCGCCTGGCCGAGGTTGCCCAGTCCCAGGCCGACCGGGCGAGCCCAGCGGGCACCCGCGCGGGTGAGCAGGATGCCGAGCGGGAGAGCGATCGCGATGGTGCACAGCGTCGAGATCAGCGTCAACCGCAGGTGTTCGCCCAGTTCGGCGAAGATTTCGCCGGCATTGAGGTACCGCTGTTCGATCGAGTCGACCGGGTGCGCGCGCACGAGCAGGAAGAGCGCCAGCAGGGCGACGGCGAGCAGAACCGGGCGGACCAGCAACCCGAGCAGGCGTCGGCGGGGCCGCACCGGCGGCACGCTGTCCGGAGCCGGGCCGGTCGCGTCTCCGGCGTCCGGGACCGCGGGTGGCGGCGCCTCGCCGTCAGGCCGGAGCGCGGCGAGCAGGCCGGGCACGTCACACACTCCCAGCGCGCGCCCGGTGTCGTCCTCGGTCACCACGACCGCGGTGCTGCCCGTGCGCACCATCGTGTCCAGCGCGTCCCGCAGGGTGGCCTCGCGCGAGATCGCGGGCAGGCCGCCGGCGCCGGCGGCCGGCCGGAGTTCCAGGCCGCCCACCCGGATCAGCGCCAGCCGCTTCAGGTTCCGCGTCGAGCCGGCGAAAGTCGCCACGTAGTCGTCGGCCGGCGCGGCGAGGATCGCCTGGGGCGTGTCGTACTGCGCGATCACCGAGCGCGGCCGCAGCACCGCGATCCGGTCGCCGAGCTTGAGCGCCTCGTCGAAGTCGTGCGTGACGAACACGATCGTCTTGCGCACTTCCCGTTGCAGGCGGAGGAACTCGTCCTGCAGGCGGGCGCGGGTGATCGGGTCGGTGGAGCCGAACGGCTCGTCCATCAGCATGACCGGCGGGTCCGCGGCCATCGCCCGCGCCACGCCGACGCGCTGCTGCTGGCCGCCGGAAAGCTCCCGCGGGTACCGGCTGCCGTGCTCGCGGGCCAGGCCGACGACGTCGAGCAGCTCGCGCACGCGGCCGGCGACGCGCCGCCGGGTCCAGCCGAGCACCCGCGGCACCACCCCGATGTTGGCGTCCACCCGCAGGTGCGGGAAGAGCCCGATCTGCTGGATGACGTACCCGGTGTGGCGCCGGTGCTCGTCGAGGTCGAGGGCGGACACGTCGGTGCCGCCGATCGTGACGACGCCCGAGGTGGGCTCGACGAGCCGGTTGATCATCCGCATGGTCGTCGTCTTGCCGCACCCCGACGGACCGGTCAGCACGACGATTTCGCCCGCGGGGATCCGCATCGTGAGGCGGTGGACCGCGGGTACCGCCTGCCCGGGGTAGTGCTTGCTGACCTCCCGCAGCTCGATCGTCTCGCCGGCGGTCCCTCCTCCCGGCGTGGCGGCGGGTGCCGCTTCGCGGCGGGCGCGAGGACGCCGCCGCGTGGTGAGCTTGCCGACGACCACGAACGCCAGGTCGAACAGCAGCGCCAGCAGCATGATCCCCAGCGTTCCGGTCAGCACCTGGTTCAGCGAGTTGACCGACCCGAACCGGCCGAGCCCGTCGAAGATCTCGTTGCCGAGCCCGGGCCCCTTGACGTACGCGCCGATGGCCGCGATCCCGATGGTGATCTGCGTCGAGACGCGGATGCCGGACAGGATCACCGGCCACGCCAGCGGCACCCGCACGCGCCAGAGCACCCGCACGCGGCCGAGGCCCATGCCGCGCGCGGCGTCCACGACGGCCGGGTCGACGCCGCGCAGCCCGACGATCGTGTTGCGCGTGATCGGCAGGAGCGCGTACAGCACCAGCGCGCACAGGACGTTCGTCAGCCCCAGCCCGAACGGGCCGATCAGGATGCCGAGCAGCGCGATCGACGGGACGGTGAGGAACGCCGCGGTCGTGGTCGTCGCCATCGCGCCGAGCCACCGCCGCCGGTAGGTGAGCAGGCCGAGCGTCATGCCGACGAGCACGGCCAGCGCCACCGCCGCGAGGGTGAGATCCACGTGGAGGATCGCGTCGTTCACGACGTCGATCCAGTTCTCGCGGAGGTACTCCGACAGGCTCAGGGGCGCCGCTCCTCGACGTCGCGGGGACGGAAACGACGACCACCCCGGTCCGGCTGGGTCTCAAGCCCAGCACGTCCGCGGGGTTCCTGTCCACCCGATTCTTGTGACACGGGAATTGCGCTTTTTACTCCGGCCCCTGATAACGTCGCTGACGGCTTTGCCGCCGAACGTCGTTCCGGCCCCACCTGGCCGGCATTCCGAGGGGGCCACGCGATGAGAGTCGGAATCCTCGACCTTCTCGGTCCGCCGATCCGGCGTCCGGTGGATTTCGCTTATCAGCTGTTGATCACCAAGCAGTACGCCAGTATCACGCCGCAGGCCATCTCGGTGTGGTGCCGCAGGCAGGGCCACGAGACGTTCTACGCCACCTACTACGGCCTCGGCAGGCCGCACCGCCTGCTGCCCGCCGACCTGGACGTGGTGTTCATCTCCTGTTACACGCAGGTCAGCCACCTCGCCTACGCGCTGGCGAAGCTCTACAGCCGAGCCGGTGTCCGCACGGTGATCGGCGGCCCGCACGCCAAGGCGTTCCCGGTGGACTGCCTGCGTTTCTTCGATCTGGTCGTCCGGGAGTGCGATCCGGCGCTGATCACCGACATCCTGGCCGGCCAGTTCGACCCGGGCACCGTGATCTCGGCCGACCGCCCGTTCGACGATGTGCCGACGGTCGAGGAGCGGATGCCCGAAATCCGGGCGTCGGCCTTCTTCTGGGGACGCAAGCCGCTGCTGCTGTCCGCGGTGCCCATGCTCGCGAGCATGGGCTGCCCGTACCGGTGCGACTTCTGCATCGACTGGAGCAGCACCTACCGCCCGCTCCCGGCCGACCGGCTGCGGGCCGACCTGCGCTACCTCGCCCGGCACCTGCCAGGCAGGCTCATCGTGTTCCACGACCCCAACTTCGCGGTGAAGTTCGACCAGGTCTTCGAAACGCTGGAGGCCCAGCCGCCCGGCGAACGGCCGCCGTACATCATCGAAAGCTCGCTCACCGTGCTGCGCGGTGACCGGCCGCGGCGGCTGAAGGAAACGAACTGCGCCATGGTCGCGCCGGGTGTCGAGTCGTGGACCGACTACTCGAACAAGGCCGGTGTCGGCCGGACCGGCGGGGCCGGGAAGGTCGACCGGGTCGCCGCGCACTTCGCCCAGCTGGCGGAAAACGTGCCCTACCTGCAGGCGAACTTCATGTTCGGACTCGACACCGACCAGGGCGACGAACCGGTCGAGTTGACCAAACGGTTCATGGACCTGGCCCCGTTCGCGTTCCCCACGATCAACATCCCGGTGCCGTTCGGCGGCACCCCGCTGCACGACCAGCTGACCGACGGCGGACGGATCCTCTCCACCATGCCGTTCAGCTTCTACTACGCGCCTTACCTGGTGACCACGATCAAGCACTACGACCCGGTCACCTACTACGAGAAGCTCATCGAGCTCTACACCCACGCCTCGTCTCCCGAGATGCTGCGCCGGCGGTTGCAGACCACCTCGTCCCGCCTCATCGGGTCCGTACACCGGGCACGCACGGCGAGTTTCCGCTCCGACATCGCCAGCTTCCGGCGCATCCGGGGAATGCTGCGGACGGACCCCCAGTTCCTGGCCTTCCACGAAGGCCGGACCGCGACCTTGCCGCAGTTCTACCGCCACATCGACGAGCGCCTGCTCGGCCGCTACGCCGAATTGCTCTCTCCCGCCGACCGGACACCCGATCTGTCACCGATGGGCTCTCATCGCGACGACGGACAGGATCTGCGGAAATCGTAGCCGGATGGGGTTTTCGTCAGCGGGATCCGGGCTGCGAATTCGAGCGGTCCGTGGTTTCGGCGCGCGATCCGCTCGCCGACGTCACCGCGTTCCGGCCCAGGTTCACCACCACGGCCACCCCGGCGGACAGGACGGCCCCCACCGCGTAGGGAAGCCACGCCCCGACGTCGAACAGGACGCCCGAGCCGAGCGGTCCCAGCGCCCGCGCGGTCGCCGCGACCGACTGCCCCTGCCCCATCCTCGCGCCGCGCTGCCCCGGCGGGCCCGCCCCCGCCAGCATGCTCGCCACCGTCGCGGTGACCAGGCCGTCGCCCGCCGACAGCACCACCACCGCCACCACGAAGAAGGGCATCGGGGCGAAGGGAAGCACACCCAAGCCCGCGGCCATCGCCACGGCGCCCGCCAGCGCGACCCGCGTCTCGCCCCACCGACGAGACGCCCGCGCCACCAGGAGGCCCTGCACCAGGAACAACGCCGCTCCCGCCAGGCACAGCAGAATCCCGACGAACCCGGGCCCGGCCCCGAACCGCTCGGCGGCGAGGAAGGCCAGTGTCGTCTCCATCCCGACGAAGGCCGCCATGGTGGCGAAACCCGCGACCAGCAGCGGCCACGGCGCGATCACCCGGCGCGGGGACGCCTTGGTCCCGGTGGCCGGCGGCCGTCCCGCCGGCAGTGTTTTCCAGGCCTGCACCAGGTTCCCGGCCGCCAGCGCCGCCGCGATGTACGCGGTGACGTCGAAGCCGAGCGGCGCCGCGAGCGCGCCCAGCGCGGGACCGGCGGTGAAGGCCAGCCCGATCGCGGCGCCCACCTGGCCCATCGCCTTCGTCCGGTGTTGCGGGCCACTCAGGTCCGCGGCGAAGGCCTGCGCGACCCCGATGCTGCCGCCGCAGATCCCGGCCACGACGCGCGCCGGCAGCAGAACCCACAACGTCCCGGCCGCACCCATGACAGCCAGCGAGACCGCGGTGCCGGCCAGGCTGAGCAACAGGAGACGCCGACGCCCGTGCCGGTCGGCCAGCCGGCCCAGTACCGGCGCCGCGGCCGCTTGCGACACCGAATAGCTGGTCAGCAGCACGCCGAGCCAGATCCCGCCACCGCCGAGAACGCCGACCCGGAACGGAAGCGACGGCAGCACCAAGGTGAAGCTGAGCAAGTCGACGAACACGGTGGCACACAGCGCAGGCAAGGCGTTCTCGCGGGGAATCTTCGGCTCCTCACGGCTTCCGGGCGGATCCTGTCTACTACAACGCGTAATGCTACGCCATGTAGTAGATCGGTTGTCGGCTACTCCCGGCGGGACCAGCTTCTCCTCGCCGATTTCCGCCTTGACAACCATTCGGCGCATCCAGTCTACTACGTCGCGTAATACTACAGTGCGCAGTAAACACCGAGGACCGCATGATCGAGCCCCTGGCCACCACCCTGACCTTCGCGGCCCTCGCCGCCGCCGTCTGGGCACTGGCGCTGATCGCCCTCAACCGGCCGGTGGACCTGTGCCGGCCCGACAGCCGGGCACTGCTCGGCCTGCTCACCCTGATCGAACTGGGCCTGCTGGTCCAAGCCGCGGCCGGCATCGTGAACCTGTTCACCGCCGAGCGCGAGTTCGAGCACCTCACGTTCGGCGCGTACCTGATCGGCCTGCCGTTCGTCCTGCCGGTGGCGACCGCGTGGGCGATGGCGGAACGAACCCGCTGGGGCCCCGGCGTGCTCGTCATCGGCGCGGTGGCCGTCCCGGTGATGACCCTGCGGCTTTCCCAGGTGTGGGCCGGCGCAGCCTGACCTCCCGACGACTACTACAGCGTGAAGTACTACAGTGCGTCGGAGACGGATCGCGTCCTGCGTCGGAAGGCGTCACCCATGCCCCTCGAGCCCGGCCTCGCCATGCTCAGCGACTGGCTGTTCATCAGCGCGTACGGCATCTACATGCTCGCGGCCTTGCTGGCCGCCGCCGAGTACGCCGTCGGGCGGTACCCGGTCGGCCGCCGGGAAGCCGCCATGTCCGGAACCGGCGCCCCGCCCCCGCCCGGCTACGGACCGGTGCCGTCCACCCGGCGGTCGTTCCCGGAACGGTGCGGCCGGACCGCGGTGGCACTGACCGTGCTGGGCGCCGTCCTGCACGCGGGCTCGGTGCTCCTGCGTGGCCTGGCGACGTCGCGGGTGCCCTGGGGCAACATGTACGAGTACATGTCCATGGTCGGTCTGGTGGCCGTTGTCGGCTGGTTGTCCGTGCTGCGGAAGCACCCGGTGCGCACGGCGGCGGTCTTCGTGCTGCTGCCCATCTCGTTGCTGCTGTTCCTGGCGGGGAACGTGCTCTACACCGAAGCCGCGCCGGTGCAGCCCAGCCTGCGCTCGTACTGGGTCCTGATCCACGTGGCCGCCGCGATCATGGCGAGCGGCGTCTTCCTGATCTCCGGCATCACCAGTGCCCTGCACCTGGTCAGCACCAGGCACGCGGCCGAGCCCGGCAGGGAGCCGCGGGTGCCCCGGCTGCCCTCGCCGGAGTTCCTCGACAAGCTCGCGTACCGGACCGGCGTGTTCGGTTTCGCCACCATGACCTTCGCGATCATCACCGGCGCGGTCTGGGCCGAATCGGCGTGGGGCCGCTACTGGGCCTGGGACCCGAAGGAGACCGCGGCTTTCGTCTCCTGGGTCTGCTACGCGGCCTACCTGCACGCCCGCTCGACACCCAGCTGGCGCAAACGCCGCGCGGCCTGGGTCAACCTCGTCGGGCTGGTGGCGGTGCTGTTCAACCTGTTCTTCGTCAACCTGGCCGTGTCGGGCCTGCATTCCTACGCCGGGGTCGGCTGACGGCCCGCTGTCTCCGGTGGTTCACCGGCTCAAAAAGGCACGACGAAGAGGCTGAGCGGGGTCGCGAGCAGCGTGCCGGCGGCCACGACGGCGAGCACGGCGGCGAGACGGCGCGCGGTGGCGGGCCGGTCGCGAAGGCGGTCGATCCGGTCGGGCAGCGGCGTCCCGCCCGCGGCCATCGTCCCGGCCGGGGCGTCGCCGCCGCCGCAGAGGCGGAACTTCTCCAGAGCACCGATGAGCGGCTGGCTGCCGTGGCGCCGCGCGGCGTAGTCGTCGGCGCACATCTCGGTCAGCAGGCCCACCGCCGCCGTCACCCTGCCCAGCGCCCGCCAGCGGGGGAACAGCTGGGCGAGCGCGGTGAACGGGGACAGTACGAGGTGGTGACGTTCCCGCAGATGCGCCTGTTCGTGCGCCAGCACCGCATCGAGTTCGTCCCGGCTGAGCAGCCGTCGCGTGCCGGCGCTCACCACCACCCGCGGGTCGCGGCCGGGCAGGCAATAGGCCACCACAGCCGGGTGGTCGAGTTCGAGGACCCGGTCTCCCCGTGCCACCAGGGCGAGCAGATCCCGGTGCCGCGCGCGCTGCCGCGCCACCCGGACGCTCGACCGGACCTGGTGGACGAGCAGCCAGCCGCCGACGGCCAGCCCGGCGGCGACCGCGAGGACCTGCGGCAGGTTCCCGGGATCGGCGACGAACGAGCGCATCCCCGGAACGATCCCCTGCCGGTACGGCGCCAGTCCCAGCGCGAGGAGCCCGCCGCCGAACGACACCACGATCGTCAGCGCGGTGACCTGCCACAACACGACCGCCAGCCGAGGCCGCCGGCGCGTCCAGGGGGCACCGAGCAGGTACCACGCGACTCCCAGCGCGACCACCAGGGCGATCCCGTGGTGCAGGGCGTAGATCACGCGCGCCGCCGCCGCGGCAGGGCTTTGCGCAGGAGTTCGGCCTCCTCTTCGGAGACCGAACCGGCGAACCTGACCAGCGCCGCACCACGGTCACCGGTCTGCCCGAGCGCGTCCATCATCAGCTCGGCGACGTACTGCTCACGCCCGCCCGACGCGGCATACAGCCAGGCCCGCCCGTCCCGCTCACGGCGCACGAACCCCTTGTCGGCCAGCCGGGAAAGCACGGTCATCACCGTGGTGTAAGCCAGCCCCCGATCGGCCAGCTCCTCGTGGACTTTCCGCACGGTCACCCAGTCGTCGCAGGACCACAGGGTCTCCATGACGGCCCGTTCCAGCTCCCCCAACCTGCCCATGGCACCCCTCCGGCTTCGAACTGCTCGCGGCAATCCTACCGAACGTAGTAGGCACCGGGCGGCCACGGGCTCGCGAGCACCGGACGCACTGCGGACAGTGAACTCGGCCGTTTGCACCGACCCCACGAGCCGTCGGCAGTCGCCGCTCACGAGCCGAGGCGGCCGATCACAGCCGCGGCCGCGGCGCAGGCTTCGTCGGTCACGACGTGCTCGTTCCCCGGTTCGATGGCCAGGTCCACCCGCGCTCCGGCGGCCTCGAAAAGACGGCCGGTCTCCGCGACCCGGTGGGCCGGGACCCACGGGTCGTCCTCGATGCTCCGCAGCAGCACCGGCATGCCGTCGAGCTCCTCGGCGGAGAGGGGGCTGATCGGGTCGGGGCCGATGAACCCGCCGGTGAACAAGACCGCGGCGCCGAGCCGGTGGGGCCGGGTGAGCAGCAGGTGCGCCAGCAGGCAGGCGCCCTGCGAGAACCCCAGCAGCACCAGGTCGCCGGCGGCCGTTCCGGTGTCGAGCAGCGTTTCGATCCGGGTCTCGATCGCGGCGAGCGCGTTGTCGAGGTGGGGCTGGTTCCCGGCGATCGGCTGCCGGAACGGGAGGGGGTACCAGCTGCCGTCCGCCGCTGCCGGCGCGACGAACCGCGCCGGCAGCGGGCCGAGCCGCTCGGCCAGCTCGCGCATGAACCCGGGCTCCTGCCCGCGGCCGTGCACGGCGAGCACCACGACGGACGCCTCGGCCGGGCCCCAGGTCACGACCGGCCGGCCGAGATGAGGATTCACTCTCCCGGCCTCAGCCGTCGATCGGCTCGAGCGCCGCGAGCAGTTCGTCGCGGCGGTGTTCGAACTGCTCGGGGAGCTGGAACCGCTGCCCCAGCTCGTGCGGTGATTCGTCGCAGTCCCAGCCGCCGTCGGCGTGGGTGACGGCCAGTTCGAACAAGGCACCGGCCGGGGACCGGACGTAGACGCTCTTGAAGTACTTGCGGTCCTTCAGTTCCGAGATGTCGGTGTAGCCGCGGCCCTCGACCTCGAACTTCAGCTCGTCCTGGTTCTGCAGGGTGTCGGCGTTCCAGGCGAAGTGGTGGTGGGTGCCTGCCCCGTAGTGCCACGTCCCTTGCTCGTCCCGGCGGTTGACCGTGATCTCGAGGTGGTTGCCGTGGGCCTGCTTCCCGAGCTGCACGGCGATCCGGTCGCCCTCTTCGGCGAGCCCGTCCTGGGCGTAGAAGGTGTCGTTGGCGAACTCCACCGTGCGGTCGGGCGTCGTCACGTGCACCCCGAGACCGTGCAGGCCGTGGATCGCGTACTCCGGGGGAACGCCGTGGCCGGCGTGGCCGACGCGGTCGTCGCCCTCGTTGGCCACGAGCATGTACTCGATGCCGCACGGGTGCTCGAACGCCAGCCGCCGCCGGTCGAAGACCTCCAGGTCACGGACCTCGACGTCATGCTCGGTCAGCCGCCGGTGCCAGTGGTCGAGGCTCCCCTCGGGGACCGACAGCAGCACCTCACGGCTCTGGTTGGTGCCGCGCTTGCCGTGCAGCCCGGCCTGCGCCCAGGGGAAGGTCGTGACGACGCTCGACGGGTCACCGTTCGCGTTCGCGTAGTACAGGTGGTAGATCGGCACCGAACCGTCGAAGAGGACGGTGCGCTTGATGAACCGCATGCCGAGCACCTTGACGTGGAAGTCGACGTCCTCCTGCGCCCGGCCGACGGACAGCGTGATGTGATGGGAACCTTCGATGTAGGCCATTGCGGGCGTCTCCTCGTCGAGCTGCGACCACTTCCGGCCCCACGCTACGAACGGCGGGCCGCCGCGGGCATCGGCGGAATGTGCACGACGATGTCGCCGATGTGCACAGCCGGGACCACGGCGTACCCTGACCGGGTTGCCCACGTGCCCCCAGGAGCGACCATGGCCGGTTCGCCGATCCTGATGCCCACCGGGAGCGCGGTACCGCGCTCCGCCGCCAAGGTCGGTCCGGGCGTCTGGGAACAGCAGGTCAACGCCGGCGTGGCGCTCCACTTCAGCTTCGAGTTCGACACCTCGAGGAGCTTCGCCGGTTCCATCACCCACCGGTCGATGGGCGACCTCGGCATGTTCGGCGTGGCCTGCCGCCGGCACACCGTCCACCGCCGTCCCGACGACCTGACGCGCGCCGCCGACGCCTACTTCCTGCTGACCCTGCAGCTCGCCGGGGCCAAGCAGGTCACCCAGGGCGGCCGCTCCGCGACCATCCGCGCCGGCGAGTTCGCGCTCTACGATTCGGAACGTCCGCTGACCCTCGACGTCGGCGACGGCTACCGGTCGGTGAACGTGCGGTTCCGCAAGGCGGCGCTGGGCGCCCACGACGCGGAGGCCTTCTCCGAGCTGGCGGCCCGCACGTTCTCCACCGAGCACGGCATCGCGCCCGTGGTCTGGTCGACGATCCTCAACCTGGGCTCGCTGGCCCCGGCACACCAGTCCGCCGGGATCCTGCTGGCGGGCAGCGTGATCGACATGACGGCGACCATGCTGCGCGCCCAGGCAGGCATCACCGGCCCGGCCGGCCGCGACGACCGGACCCGGCGCAGGCTGGCCGTGCAGGCCTACATCGACGAACGACTGTCCGATCCGGACCTGCGCGTCGAGACCATCGCGGCCGCCTGCTTCGTTTCCGTGCGCCACCTGCACGCGCTGTTCCGCGACAGCGGCCACACGGTGGCCGGGTGGATCCGGCACCGCCGCGTGGAAGCCTGCAAACGCGACCTCGCGAACCCGGCCGCCCGCAGCGTCCCGGTCGCCGCGATCGGCGCCCGCTGGGGTTTCGCCGACCCGTCCCACTTCGGCCAGGTCTTCAAGAACACCGCCGGCGTCACCCCGGCGGAGTTTCGCCGCCAGGCCCTCGCCTGAGGCGGTATCCGTCAGGCGACGGGAAATCACCCGCCACCCGGCGGACCGGAATCGCCGGTCGTCCGATGAATCCGGGGTGCGACCGGACAGCGGCGGGACCCGCACGTCCGTGAAGGCCACTTTGCGGGACTCGGAGTCCCGCAAAGTGGCCTTCACGGATCGTTAGTGTCCGGAATGGACACCTGTCATCGTGTCGATGTCGCTCAGAAGCCGGCCGCCTGGGCGGCGTTGAGCACCGGGATCCACGTGTTCGACGCGGTGCGCGCGTAGAACGAGTTGGTGGACCGGTCACTGCCGGAGGTGACCGCGAGCAGCTGGTTGCTGCCGTTGATCACCGGGCCGCCGCTGTGCCCGCCGAACGCGACGCAGTTGTTGGTGAACAGGTAGGTGTCGCCGTTGAAGCCGCCCGCGTCCCGGCCGTTGCCGATGCAGTGCAGCTGGTTCTGGCCGCCGTACATCTCCTGCGGGTAGCCGTGGGTGTCCCAGCCGTTGATCGTGCCGGAGTTGTTCGACACCCAGCCGAGGCCGCCGACCACGTTGGTGATCTTGTTCGCGCCCTGGGCGGCGATGGCCACGGTCGCCACGTCGTCTTCGTGGGTGAAGCCGTCGTTGCCGTGGTTGAAGTACGTCGTCGGGATCCAGAACTGCGCGGCGTTCCAGGTGCCCAGCGGGCGGCTGTTGTTGTCGTACGACGGGATGAAGATGAAGTTCGAGCTCCAGATCGCCTGGCCGGCCCCGCCCTGGAACACGCAGTGCGCCGCGGTGGCGACCACGCTCTTGCCGGTGGAGTTGATCACCGAGCCGGAACAGACGTACGTCAGGTTGTCCCGGGGGTTGACGAAGAAGACCTTGCCGGTCACCCGCGACTTGAAGTCCGAGGTGTACGGCCGCGCCACCTGCGCGTTGCCGAACTGGTCACCGCCCGGCGTCAGCACCGGGTTGGCCGCCTGCGGCTGGGCGGCCACCTTGGGGACGTCCTGCGCGACGGGTCTGGCGCTGCGCAGCCGCTCCGGCGTCCAGAACTTCTCCGTCTGACCCTGGGTCTGCCGGTCGACCTGCGGGGACTGCACGACACCGTCTGTCGACGCCGCGTTCGCGATCGGCGCCGACGCGACCAGCGCGCCGCCGGCGACCAAACCGGCCACGGCAAGGAACGTCTTCAGCCGCAAAGCACGGATTCCCATATGTTCTCCTCCCAATGAATGCACGACGAGGGGGCCGGAAAACGACCTTGACACAATGCGCGGCTGCCAGCGCGAAAATGGGCATGGCACACCCGTGTAACGGCTCCGGATATGACCATGTAAAAGCGCGACTTCGGCAACCATGTCGTTAGGCGAGACCACGGCCGATCCGTTCGGCCGACTTCCGATCTCCCCTTGATCGGTAGATCCGACAACCCCTCCGATGTGACGGCGCATCGGGCGCCGCCGCACAGTGTTCCAATCTCTGGAAGTGATGTCAACACAAGCCCGATGACCGGGAAAGACCATGATTCTTTTCGCGCCGCCGCGCGGGAAAGAACGAGAAATTTTCAACTGATGATTCGGCCGATGAGTCTAAGCGTGCAACACGACCGGACCACCGCGAGGCACACCCGGTTATCAGGGGCACGGGCTCGGTGTCAATCGCCCTGCAGGGCACGCTTCGGGGCGATTTTTCAGGTCGAGGAAATCACGCTTTCGGCGGTCGTCCGGGGAAGCGCGATCGGCCGTTTGCGTTGCACGCCATGCGTTACCGCCGATGGCCGTGCCGCTCAATTCCTTCCGAACGCCAATGTGCACGGCCGCAGCGGAACGTCGTCCGGCGTCAGTCCCCGGACGGTCGCCGGCGGTCCGGAAGGGCCGAACCAGACTGCCTCGCCGTACAAATCGAACAGGTCGTTCGCCATCACCTGCCACCGTTCGCGCTCGGCGGCTGTCGCCATCGAAGTCCGGTTCACTTCGAGGGTCAGCAACGGTCGCCGATCGCGGAGCACGGCGAGCGCACCGCGGACGAATTCCGGTTCGAAGCTCTCGATGTCGACCTTGACGACGTCGGGCGCGCCGTGCTCGGCCGCGTAGCGGTCGCCTGTCGTGACGGCCACCTCGAGGCTGCCACCACCGTCGCGCACGAGGTGGGAGCCGCCGGCGCCGGAGGCCAGGACGGCCATCGACCGGCGCCCGGCCTCGTCCGCCAGTGCGGCCTCGACCGGTTCGACGTTGCCGATGCCGTTCAGGCCGATGTTCGCGCGCAGCCGCGCCATCGTGGCCGGGATCGGCTCGAACGCCACCACCCGGCGGGCTCGTTTGGCGAGCAGAACGGTGTAGATCCCGACGTTGGCACCGACGTCCCACACCACGTCGGTGGGTTCGATCCGCGGGAGCAGCCAGTCCAGTTCCCGCTCCTCGAACCCGCCGGACCGCACGAATGGGTAAAGGGTGAGATCGCGGCCGATCACGAACCGGCCGCCGCGGAACTCCACGGGCCGGTCCCAGGAGCGCCGGAACCTGATGCGGTTCAGGGTCGCGTAGGCGCCGCCGACGAGCCGGTTCTCGGCCAGCGGCGTCCGGACGAGGAAATTCCGCAGGCTCCGTTCGATTCCCATGTCGATCTCTCCCCTCTCGACAACGCGGCCGAAGGCCGCCGGCCGAAGCTATTACAGCGCCGCGGACGGCGAAAGTCGGCTTGGGGTACCGAGCCGAGCGTGATGTTCAGCCGTAATGGGGACGCGGTCAGCTGGTGACCGGGCCCGGGTGATCAGCCGGCGTCGCGCCGCCGGTGGTGCAGTGCGAGCGTGGCGGCCAGGACGACCAAGGGTGCCGCCACCGACGTCACGCACACCGCGATCAGGGGCAGGCCCGGGTGGGGCCGTCCGGTGCTGCCCGGCGGGAGATCGGGTGGCCGGAACCGCAGGCGGGTCGTCATGTGGTGCCAGACGAAGACCTCGCGGTAGACGGTGTACCAGCTGAACCCCCACCCGGCCACGGCGATCCGGCGCAGCCACCGCACCGGCCGACCGGACTCAGCCCGCATGGCGGGCTCGCCGCAGGATGGCCGTGCGCAGGGCTTCCGCCGGGACACCGGTGCTGCGCACGATCCGGGGCACCAGGCCGCCGTCCGCGGTGACGACCGCGACGGCGAGAGTCGTCGCGTCGACGGCGGTGCTGCCCGCGCGCTTCGCCTCGTGCGCGGCCGCGTCCAGGCAGCGCTGGGCGCGGCCGGTGACGGGCAGGTGCCCGCCGGGCCGGCGGGGACGCCGGCGGTACCAGCGCCGGCGCGGGCTGGGCCGTACCGGGCGCAGGGCTTCCGGGCCGAAGGTGGCCTCGACGGTGCGGCGCACGGTCTGCAGGTCGATTCCGAGGGTGGCCAGCGCGTCGCCGTCGAGGGTGTCGAAGACGGTGGCGGTGCCGCTCAGCAGCCGCCGGGTCTGCTCACTCACGTGTGCGGGGGTGAGTCCGTGCTCCCGCAGCACCGCGCCGGCCGGGTCCGCGGACTCGGCGACGGCGAACAGCAGGTGCTCGCAGCCGATTCCGCGGTGGCCGAGCGCACGGGCCTGCTGCTGGGCGCGGCCGACGATCCGGCGGGCATCGTCGTCGAACGCCCGCTTCACGACCGGCCTCTGTTCCGGCGGCCGTGCTTCCGGTGGACGGTCTGCTTCGTGACGCCGAGCCGGGCCGCGATGTCCTGCCAGCTCCAGCCCAGTGCCCGGGCGCGGTCGACCTGGAGGGTTTCCAGTTCTTCGGTCAGGATCCGCAGGGACGCCACGGCGCGCAGCCCGATGTCCGGATCGCTGTTGGCCGCTCCGGCGGCGAGGTCGAGTGTCTTCTCCATGTCGTCAGCATAAGCTGACGCACCCGTCGCGTCAACATAAGCTGACGCGGCCCCGGAAGTTGAGGCAGCGGCGGAACTTCCCCGAAGATGACCTCATGACGACCACTCCCGACACCGTGACCATTCGACGGACCGACGAGCACGACGCCGCGCGGATCGCCGCACTGCGCCGCGCCTGGGTCGAGGAGGACGCCGGCCACCCTGTGGCCGACGACGGCTTCGACGACCGCTTCGCGGAGTGGTACGCGGCCGAGGCCGGGCGCCGGGTGATCTTCCTGGCCGAGCTCGGCCGGGAGCCGGTCGGGATGGTCAACCTCGTCACCTTCACCCGGATGCCGAAACCGGGCCGGGCGCCGTCGCTCTGGTACTACCTGGGCAACGCCTTCGTCCGCGGCGGCCACCGCGATCGAGGCATCGGCACCACCCTGCTCGAGGCGGCGATCGGCTACGCCCACGAGCAGGGTGCGGTGCGGATCGTGCTGGCCCCGAGCGAGCGCTCGAGGCCGTTCTACCGGCGTGCGGGCTTCGGGCCGGCGACGATGCTCCTGGTGAAGGAGCCGGTCAGGTGACGGTGAAGCGCGCGGTCAGCGTGGCCGCCGAGCTGGTGCCGACGTAGACCTCGATCTCGCCCGGCTCGACGCGGAACCTGGCGGCGTTGTCGTAGAAACCGACGTCTTCGGGGGTGAGGGTGAACGACACCGTTTCGGACGCGCCCGCGGCCAGGGTGACCCGCTCGAAGCCACGCAGCCGCCGGACGGGCTGCACGATGCTCGCGACCGGATCCCGCAGGTACAGCTGGACGACCTCGTCGCCCGCGCGGCCGCCGGTGTTGGTCACCTGGGCGCTGACCTGGATCCGGCCGCCGCGCGCGGGCATCCGCGTGGCCGACAGGCGCAGGCCGTCGACGCGGAACGTCGTGTACGACAAGCCGTGACCGAACTCGTAGAGCGGGCCGGACTCCAGGTCGAGGTACTTCGACGTGTACTTGTTGGCCGGGTCGGCGGGCCGGCCGGTGTTCTCGTGGTTGTAGTAGATCGGGATCTGGCCGACCGCGCGGGGGAAGCTCACCGGCAGCTTGCCGCCCGGGTTCACCACGCCGAACAGGACGTCGGCGATCGCGTGCCCGCCCTGCACCCCCGGCGCCCACGCTTCGAGGACGGCCGGGGCGTTGTCGTGCAGGTACGGGATCGTCAGCGGACGGCCGTTGACCAGGACCACCACGAACGGCTTCCCGGTCTCCTTGGTCGCGGCCACCAGCTGCTGCTGCACGCCGGGCAGGTCGATATTGCTGCGCGCGGCCGCTTCGCCGCTCATGGCGGCGGTTTCGCCGACCACGACGACGGTCACGTCGGCCGCGCGGGCCGCCTGCTGCGCGGCGGCGAACCCGCTCGTGTCGGTGCCGTCGACGGTGCAGCCGGCGGTGAACGTCACGGTGGCGCCGGGCGCCGCGGCCTTGATCCCGTCGGCCACGGTCACCGGCGGGGTCGTCCACGCGCCGGTGCCGAGTCCCGCCCAGGTGCCGTTGAGGTCGTAGGTCGCCGCGCCGAGCGGCCCGACGACGGCCACCGAGCGGACCGACTTCGCCAGCGGCAGCACCGGCCCGTCGTTCTTGAGCAGCACCATGCACCGCCCGGCGGCCTGCCGGGACGCGGCGAGCGCGGCCGGAGAAGGCGCTTTCACCTCACCGGACTCGTCGACGTACGGGTGCTCGAACAGCCCGAGCTTGACCTTGACCAGCAGGATCCGGCGGACGGCGTCGTCGATCTGGTCGCGGGTGATCCGGTGCTCGGCCAGCAGCCGCCTGCCGTACCGGACGTAGTTGGTGCTGACCATTTCCATGTCGACGCCGGCCGGCAGGGCGGCGGCCGCGGCGTCGGCGCCGTCCCCGGCGAGCCCGTGCAGGATCAGCTCCTCGACGCCGGTGTAGTCGCTGACGACGAACCCGCGGAACCCGTAGGCACCCTTGAGCACGTCGTGCAGGACGTACCCGTTGCCGTGGGCGGGGACCCCGCTGATCGTGTTGAAGCTCGCCATCACGGTGGCCACGCCGGCTTCGACGCTGGCTTTGAACGGCGGCAGGTAGAGGTTGTGCAGGCGCTGCAGCGAGACGTCGACGGTGTTGTAGTCCCGGCCGCCTTCGGCTCCCCCGTAGGCGACGAAGTGCTTGGCGCAGGCGGCGAGCCGGTCCGGCGACGAGTAGTCGTCACCCTGGTAGCCGCGGACTTTCGCGACGGCCATGCGGCTCGCCAGGTGCGGGTCCTCGCCGTAGCCCTCGGCGATGCGGCCCCAGCGCGGTTCGTGGGTCACGTCCATCATCGGGGCGTATGTCCAGTGGATCCCGCTGCGCCGGGCCTCCTTCGCGGCGACCGTCGCGTCGGTGGCCGCGACCGCGGGGTCGAAGCTGGCGCCCTGGGCCAGCGGGATCGGGAAGTTCGTGGTGTACCCGTGGATCACGTCGAGGCCGAAGATCAGCGGGATGCGCAGCCGGGTCTGTTCGACGGCGATGTGCTGCAGCGCGTTGAGCTTCGCGGCTCCCACGACCGAAAAGACGCCGCCGAGCTGCCCGGTCGCCAGCGCGGCCCGCGCGGCGGTTTCGGTGCCGACGAGCTGGAGCTGGCCGAGCTTCTCCTCGAGGGTCATCTTCCCGAGCAGCGCCTCGACCCGGCCGTCGCGGTCCGGCCGGGTCGAGGGGTCCGCCGCGGCGGGCGACGCGAGCAGGGACGCGGCTCCCCCGGCGGCGAGGAGGCCGCCGACCCCGGCGAGGAGCCGGCGCCGGTTCACCCCATCGGCGGTTGCCGCGGCTTCGTGACTCTCGGGCTGTTCCATGGCGGGGACCTTTCGCGAGAGAACGGGACCAGCCAGCATAAGCACCGGCGAACACCGTCTGTCTTCTCGCGAGTTCGGTCACCCCTGCCCGGACACACTGCCGGTCAGCAGCGCGGCATCACGTCGTCGAAGGACGCGCAGTTGTCCTGGTCCCACGGCGTCGACTGCCACTGGTCGGCGGTCAGGATCCGTGAGGTGTCCCCCGCCACGAACATCCACGGCCCGTAGTAGGAGTTGCTGAACCAGTAGTTGTCCTGGTCGTGGGTGATGGCGTCCTGGACGACCGTGCCCTTGTAGGGCGACCAGGACGGATACGTTCCGTAGTTGGACAGCAGGGCCATCTTGCCGCACATCCCGTTCGTGCAGCCGGCGCGGACCGGGTCGAAGCGGAACGTGTTGTCGTGCACTTCGACGAGCTGGGTCTTCCAGCGGCAGTCGTCGTACAGCGGCTCGTCCTCGATCCCGGGCGCGGAACACTGCGTCCGGTCGGTGACGAGCTTGGTGCACGTGTTGATCGAGGTGTTGGCCGGGCTGTTGCAGAACCGGTCGGCGTTCTCCCAGGCGGTGATCCCGGACCAGTTGTCCTCGAAGGTGTTGTCGTAGATGTCGATCAGGTGGGTCCGGGCGGGCACCCGCGGCTCGCCGCCCGACTCCGACAGGTAGACGCTCGCCACCGGGAAGTTGTCGCCGCGGTCGGACCGGCGCTTGCCGGCCACCAGGCTGTTGCGCCGCAGGACGTTGTCGCGGAACACCAGGTTGTAGCTGATTTCGTAGAACAGCGCCTCGGCGTCGTTGTCCTCGATGAGGTTGTTCTCGACGAGGAAGTCGTTGTTGTCGGTGTCGGCCCAGAGCCCGGCGCCGTGGTTGTGGTGGATCCAGTTGCCGCGGACGTCGGCCTTGTCGACGACCCAGAACTTGATTCCGCCGCTGCACCCGCAGCCGGGGCTGCGCGTTTCCCAGTCGTCGGTGTTGTTGCCCGAGATTTCGTTGCCTTCGATGATCAGCGCGGTGATGCCGCTGTCCGAACGGTAGGCGTTCATGCCGTATTGCCCGTTGTTCCGCAGGCAGCTGTGCCGCACTTCCTGCCGCGCACCGGCCATCAGCCCGGCGCCCGAGTTGTTCTGCACGGTGGTGTTTTCGATGATCCAATGCGCGCCGGAATCGTGGTTGACCACGCCCTGGTCCTGCGGGGCGACGAAGTTCTGGATTGTCAGGCCGCGGATCACGACGTCCTTCGCCTGCTGGGTGAAGGCCGCCCGGTTGATGCCCTGCCCGTCCAGCACCGCGCCGGGTGCGCCGAGGTAGACGTCGCCGTCCTTGGGGATGACCTGCCCGAACGGGTCCGCGGCCAGCGTGTGCTTCCCCGGCGGCAGCCAGAACGTCGTTCCCGGCGGCGACTCCTGCGACTTGTGGTAGAGGTCGCCGGGCACCGCGGCGTCGACGGAGACGGCGCCGGCGGGAGCCGTCACGTTCAGCGCCGGCTGGTGATCGCACACCGGCCCGGGCGTAACCGTATCCACGGCCGCCGCCGGACCGGGGACCACGACCACCGTGGCCAGCAGGACAATGGCCAGGATCGAATTCATGCGCGACATGCCGTGAAATCTACGCAGTTCATCGAGAAACGGCTTGGGCCGAACGAGTCGTTTAAGTAACTTTTCGGTTATACCAACTCGCGAACATTTCGGTGATTACTCCACGACCGTGAAACCCGTGGGAACAATTGATCGAATACACCGTTATCGTGGCGCGACGTCGGTATTCGACCGGAATTCTCGCCGTTCGGCGGATATCGATCGAGTGACCGGCCAGTGCCCGGCCCCGGACGGCGGTGGCCCGGCGCGGGCGGTCCGTCACGGCGTCGTCCGAGATCATCGGCACGCGGCGCCCGCGCGTGGCCGCGGCCCCCTGAATCCCGGACCACGATTCTTTCCCCTTAAACGGAGAACTACCCGAGCGTGTGATTTCGTGCCATTCGTTCCGGCCTCTTCCCCGGCGGCGGCCTAAGCTTGTCCGACCGCATTCCGGAGTTGTCCTCCGCTCGGCGGTTCCCGCGCACCGATCGGGTATTTGCGCAGGTCAGAGGCCCGGATGGGGCGGTAGCGTGCAGAGCGGACAGAACTTCTGCCCCGACGTCCCGGGCCCCGAATTCACCCGGGTGTCGCACTCAGGAAGGAACCCCGAGAAATCATGTCTGCATTGCGACGACTGGCAGTCGCCGGCGCTTTCGCGCTGCCGCTTTCCCTCGTCATCGCCTGTCCCGCGACCGCCGGCCAGCCCAGCTGGCCGGACGACTCCTGGAGCGCCGAAAGCTCCGGCAGCTGGGCCGGCATCGGCGGCGCCGGCACGACCGACACCGAGGAAGGTTCGGACGGGTGGGGTCACCACTGGTCCGATACGGAGACCGCGGTGGCCGGCATCGGCGGCGCCGCCGTGACGCACTCCGGCGAGTCCGGCGACCACGGCTGGAACCACGCCTGGCACCACGCGGTGCACGACTGGGACGACAACGACGACTGCGACGGCTACGACTCGGACGACTACGACGGTCCGGCCGTGGCCGGGCCCCACCACGTCGTGGGCCACCCCGACCCGGTCATGGACGAGGCGCCCGCCGCGCCCGCGCACCCGGTGTACGAGGCCCACGACGCCGATGACGCCGGTTACGCCGCCGAGTCGCACTCGGCGGGGGTGGACGGCGCGTCTTCGGCGCACGTCGTGAGCCACGCGGGCGAGCACCACGCCACCTACGAGGCGGAGAAGCTGACGGCCGGCCCGTACGGCGCATCGTCGGAGGGTGCGCACTCGGTGGCCGTGCCGGACTACGCCGGTCACCACTCCTGGTACACGGCGGCGGGCGTGGACGGCGCCGAGGCGCACTCGGTCACCGCGGTGGCCGACGCCACCGGCGACGACGTGGACGACTGGACCGTCGACCACGACGTGCACCACTACTTCGACTACGACCAGGGCTGACGCGCGGCCGAAGCCGAGGGTGAGCGAGCCGGGCCCGCACCGCGCGGACCCGGCTCGCTCAGTGCCCGGATTCGGCGCCGAGCAGGGCCAGCACGGCGGCGGACTTGGCCTGGTCGAGGAACCGCAGGCCCATGAAGTGGTCGCCGGCGGTGAAGCCGGGCAGCGCCCAGATCTCTTCGTAGGGCATCTCGACGCGCCGGTAGCGCCGCAGGCTGTAGACGTTGCTGAACAGGCATTTCCCCGGGCCGGGGTTCCACAGGCGGCGGGCGAACGCCGGGTTGCGGAACCCGTGCCCCACCTCCGCGGTGGCCTGGACGTGCTTGCGCCCGGTGAAGAGGACGACGTCGCCGGTGGTCACGGTGTCCATCCGGCGGTCGTACTTGTCCTTGGCGCCCCAGAACCGGGCCCGCCCGCCCGGGTGCAGGGCGTCGAGGCGGGCGAGGTCCGCGGGGTCGAGGAGGTCGGCGTACTCGCGGAAGGGCACGGTCCGCTCGAGGGACTCCGATCCGTACCGGCGGGCGTCGGGGGTGCCGTAGGCGGGCTGGACGAAGACCTGAACCACGGCCGGAACGGTAGCTCAGCCGCCGTGGGTGCTGTCGCTCTGGTAGTCGGTGTAGGTGTAGGGGTTGTCGAGGATCTTCGTTTCCGGGACGTCCGGGTTCATCCCCTGCCGCCACGCCTCCTCGCCCAGCTGCGCGCGCAGGTGCTCCACCGTCTCCTCGACGCGGCGCCGGACGGCGGGCAGGTCGACGCCGACCAGCTTGCCGTCGCGTTTGACGACGCGGCCGTTGACCAGCACGGTGTGGACGTCGCCGCGCTGGGCCTGGAACGCCACGTGGCCGTAGGGGTTCAGCAGCGGGAACGACGCCGGTGAGCCGTCGTTCTTCAGCAGCACCACGTCGGCCTTCTTGCCGACCTCGAGGCTGCCGAGGTCCAGGCGCCCCAGTGCCTGCGCGCCGCCGCGGGTGGCCCACTCCACCACCTGCTCGGCCCGCAGCGCCGCGTGCGTGACCGTTTCGCCCTTGGCGTGCGCCTCCAGGTGCTCGCGGGACCGGTCGGCGCCCAGCGTCGCCCGCATCGCCGAGAACAGGTCGCCGCTCCACCACACCGACGTGTCCATCGACAGGGACACCGGGATGCCGTGCTTCCGCAGGGCCCAGGTGGGCGGGTAGCCCTGGCCGGCGCTCTGCTCGCTCTCCGTCGAGACCGACACCGAGCCGCCCGTCGCGGCGATCCGGTGGTAGGAATCCGCCGACAGCGACGCGCCGTGGACGTAGATCGTCTCCGGCGTCATGAACCCGTGGTCGTGCATCAGGCGGATGCTGTCGTCGCCGGTGGCGCCCCAGACGCCGGCGTGCGTGGTCACCGGCACGCCGAGCTCCCTGGCCACTTCGAACGCCGGTTTCTCCGGGAACGCCGGGTCGCCGGTGACGTCGAAGGCGAGCTGGAAGCCGAGCAGGTCGTCGCCGGTGACGCGGCGGGAGACGAAGTCGCGGAACTCGCGGGTGCCGGTCCAGGTCGCCGGCGCGTCCTGGATGTTGCCGTAGGCCAGGACGAACCGGCCGGGCACGGCCTGCAGCGCGTCGGCCGCGGCGTCGGCGTGCTGGGTGGTCTGCAGGCCGTGTGACCAGTCGACGGTCGTGGTGACCCCGGCTTCCAGGGCCTCGAGCGCGCCGAGCAGGTTGCCGGCGTAGATGTCCTCGGGGCGGAACACCTTGCCCCACTCGAGGTAGTACCAGACGAAGTACTGGGTGAGCGTCCAGTCGGCACCGTAGCCGCGCATGGCGGTCTGCCACAGGTGCCGGTGCGTGTCGATCATCCCGGGCAGGACGATCCCGCCGGTGGCGTCGATCTCGGTCGTGCCCGGCGGCACCTCCAGCGCCGGGCCGATCGCGGTGATCCGGTCGCCTTCGACGAGGACGTCTTCCCCGGCGAGCACGCGGCGGGCGTCGTCGAGGGTCAGCACCGTGCCGCCCCGCAGGACGACCGGACCGTCGGTGGGCTGCGTCATCGCTGCCTCCATTTGCGTACACTCGTCCGTCCTGCGGACACTTCAGGGGCGCAGTCACCCTTGCCCAGTGCCGCGCCGGTGTCAATCCCCGCCGCTACGCTGCCGCGGAGGACCACTGCAGGAGGAGGTCGCGCATGCCACGCGAGGGAACGGGTCCCGACTTCATCGAAGCGCTGGCGCGCGGGCTCGAGGTGATCACGGCGTTCCGGCCGCACCGGCCGGAGATGACGCTGGCCGAGGTGGCCGGCGCCACCGGGCTGGCCCGCCCGACCGCCCGCCGGATCCTGCTCACGCTGGAAGAGCTCGGCTACGTCCGCACCGACGGCCGCGGCTACGCGCTGACCCCGCGCGTGCTCGACCTCGGCGTCGCCTACGTGCGGTCGATGGGCCTGTGGGACGTCGCCCGGCCGCACCTGGAGCGCCTGGTGGCCCGCACCGGCGAGTCGTGTTCGATCGCCCAGCTCGACGGCTCGGACATCGTCTACGTGGCCCGCGTGGCGGTGCCGAAGATCGTGGGGCTCACCGTGCAGATCGGCACCCGCTTCCCGGCGCTGCCGACGTCGCTGGGCAAGGTGCAGCTCGCGGCCCTGCCGCCGGACGAGCTGGAGGCGGTGCTGGCGCAGCCGACCCGGTCGGGGCTGGTGCCGCGCTGGCAGCCGGACCGGGCCGAGCGCGACGCCGAGCTGCGCGAGGTCCGGGCCCGCGGCTGGGCGCTGACCGACGAGCAGCTCGCGCTGGGCATCCGGTCGGTGGCCGCGCCGCTGCGCGACGGGTCCGGCCGGGTGGTCGCCGGCGTCAACGTCAACTGCCACGCCGCGGAGACGCCCGTCGACCGGCTGCTGGAGCACCACCTGCCGCTGCTGCTGCAGACCGCCGGTGACATCAGCGCCGACTTCGCCCGGCTCGGCGACGTCCCGCACGTGACGGTGCCCGCGGTGTCTTGACCCGGTCTGCCCGCCGGAGCAGACTGCTTTCGCGGACACTCGTCCGCTGAACGGACAGAAGGCGAGGACTCCGGTGACCACCACCGCAACGGGCCCGCTGGCGGGACTGCTGGTCGCGGACTTCTCCCGGGTGCTCGCCGGCCCGTACGCCACGATGCTGCTGGCCGACATGGGCGCCGACGTCGTCAAGGTCGAAGGCCCCCAGGGCGACGAGACCCGCACCTGGATGCCGCCGGTGCGCGGTGACGTCTCGACCTACTACCTCGGCGTCAACCGGGGGAAGCGGTCGATCGCGCTCGACCTGCGGGAAGAGGCGGACGCCGCGGTGGCCCGCGAGCTGGCCGCCCGCGCGGACGTGGTGATCGAGAACTTCAAGCCCGGCGGCCTGGCCAAGTACGGCCTCGACTACGCCGCGGTCAGCACGGCCAACCCGGGCGCCGTCTACGCCTCGATCAGCGGGTTCGGCTCGGGCGACGGACGGCACGTGCCCGGCTACGACCTCATGGTGCAGGCGATCTCGGGCCTGATGAGCCTGACCGGGGACCCGGACGGGCCGCCGTACCGGGCCGGGATCTCGGTGTTCGACGTGATGGCGGGCAACCACGCGGTGATCGGGATCCTCGCCGCGCTGCGCCACCGCGACGCGACCGGCGAAGGGCAGCACGTGGAGGTCAACCTGCTGTCGTCGGCGCTGACCGGGCTGGTGAACCACAGCTCGGCCTACGCCGCCGGCGGCGTGGTGCCGTACCGGATGGGCAACGCCCACCCGAGCGTCTTCCCCTACGAGCCGCTGCCCACCGCCGACAACGACCTGATCGTCGCCGCGGCCAACGACGGGCAGTTCCGGCGGCTGTGCGAGGTCCTCGACCTGCCGGACGTCCCGGACGACCCGCGGTTCGCCCGCAACGCCGACCGCACGCGCAACCGCGAAGAGCTCCGGCCGCTGCTGGTCGAGCGGCTCGCGAAACGCGGCGCGGTGGACTGGTTCGACGCGCTGACGAAGGTCGGTGTCCCTTGTGGACCGATCAACACGATCGACGGCGGCTTCGCGATGGCCGAGCGCTTCGGGCTCGACCCGGTGGTCGAGGTCGGCGACGGCGACCGCGCCGTTCCGACCACCCGCCACCCCATCCGGTTCTCCGCCACTCCCGCCGCCTACCGGCTGCCGCCGCCCGAACTCGACGAGCACGGCACCGAGCTGCGCGCGTGGCTGACGGAGGCCGCGCATGACTGACCCGGTCTACGAAACCGCGCTCGGTGCGTCCACAAAGGACAAGATCACGCTGCTGGGCCGGGACCTCGCCGAGGAGGTGATGGGCACGGTCTCCTTCGGCGAGCTGGCCTTCTGGCTGGCCACCCAGCGCCGTCCGTCCCCAGGGGAAACGCGGGTCTTCGAGGCGGTGCTGGCCGCGCTGGCCGATCACGGCTTCACCCCGACCGCGATCGTCACGCGGCTGACCTACCTGTCCGCGCCCGACTCCGTGCAGGGTGCCCTGGCCGCCGGCCTGCTGGGCGGCGGGTCGCGGTTCCTCGGCGTCACCGAGGACTGCGGCCGGTTCCTGCACGCCGTCCTCGCCGAGGCCGAGCTGCCGTCGGACGAGCGGGGCTGGGACGCGCTCGCGCTCGAAACCGTCGAAAAGCGCCGCGCGGAGCGGAAGTTCGTCCCGGGGCTCGGGCACCACGTGCACAAGGACGGTGACCCGCGCACCCCGCGGCTGTTCGCGATCGCCGACGAGGAAGGCCTGCGCGGCCCGCACCTGGAGCTGTTCGCCGCGATCGGCCGGGTGCACCCCCGGGTGCTCGGCAAGACGCTGCCGCTCAACGGCGCCGGCGTCTGCGGTGCGGCACTCGCCGACCTGGGGCTGCCGCTGGAGCTGCTGCGGGGGTTCGCGTTGCTCGCCCGGACCGCCGGGCTGATCGGCCAGCTCGCCGAGGAGCTGCGGCGCCCGGTCGCGAACGACATCTTCCTGTCGGTCGACCTGAACAACCGGTCGGTCGCCCCGGATCCGGAACCGTGAGAGGAACGCCGATGCAGCTCGTCACCGAGGACAACATCACCGAGCTCGCCGCGGAGCGCTGGGCGAGCGCGCACGACCCGCGGACGGCGGAGGTCATGGCCGCGCTGGTGCGGCACCTGCACGCCTTCGCGCGTGAAGTGCGGCTGAGCGAGACCGAGTGGATGGCCGCGATCCGGTGGCTCACCGAAACCGGGCAGATCAGCGACGAGAAGCGCGAGGAGTTCATCCTCGCCTCCGACGTGCTCGGCCTGAGCATGCTGGTGGTCCAGATGAACCACGCCTTCGACGCGAAGGCGACCCCGGCCACCGTGCTCGGCCCGTTCCACATCGAAGGCTCGCCGGAGAAGGACTTCGGCGGCGACATGTCGGACGACCTGCCCGGCACACCGCTCTACATCACCGGCTCGGTCCGCGGCCTGGACGGTGCTCCGGTCGCCGGCGCGGTCCTCGACGTCTGGCAGGCCGACGAAGACGGCGCGTACGAGTCGCAGATCCCGGACATCGACGAAGCCCGGCTGCGCGCGAAGTACGCGACGCGTCCCGACGGGTCCTACTGCCTGCGCACCATCGCGCCCAAGGGCTACTCGATCCCGATGGACGGCCCGGTCGGCGAGCTGATCCGCGGTACCGACATCAGCCACTTCCGGCCCGCCCACGTGCACTTCCTGATCAACGCCGCCGGCTACGAGCCGCTGATCACGCACCTGTTCGAAGAAGGCGCGCAGTACCTCGACAGCGACGTCGTGTTCGGCACCAAGCAGGAGCTGGTCGTGGCCTTCGAGCCGCGCGAGCCCGGGCCGACGCCGGATGGCGGGGAGTCGGCGGAGCCGTGGCTGGAAGCGCGGTACGACTTCGTCCTCCAGCCCGTCTGACCGCGGTGCGCGCCGCTGAGATCCGGGCGGCCGGGCAGCCCCCGGTGGTGGCCGTCCGGCCCGATCCGGAGCCGGGTCCCGGCGAAGTCGCCGTGAGCGTCACGGCGGCGCCGATCACCCCGCTCGACCTGCTCTGCGCGTCCGGCACGTCCTACTTCGGCGTTCCCTCGACGCCGTACGTGCCGGGGGTGCAGGGCGTGGGCGTCCTGACGCGGCCGACGCCGACGCACCCGGCCGGGACCCCGGTCTGGTTCGCCACGACCGCGGGCATGCGCCCGGGCGACGGCAGCATGGCCGAGCACGCCGTGGTCGCCCCCGCGGATCTGGTCGTCCTGCCGCCCGGGGCCGACCACACGCTCGTCGCGGCGCTCGGGCTGTCGGCGGTCGCGGCCTGGATGTGCCTGACGGCCACGGGGCGGCTCGCGCCGGGTGAGACCGTGCTGGTGCTCGGGGCCGGCGGTGTGGTCGGGCAGGCGGCGCTGCAGCTGGCGCGGGTGGCCGGGGCCGGGCACGTCGTGGCGTGCGCGCGGTCGGACGCCGCGCTGGAACGGGCCGTGCGGCTCGGCGCGGACCGCGTCGTCCGGCTCGAGGAGGAGGACGACGCCGGCTCGCTGGCGCGGCGGCTCGGCGAGGCCGCGGGGCCGGTGGACCTCGTCGTCGACCCGGTGTGCGGGATCCCGGCCGCGGCGGCGCTGCGCACCCTGCGCCAGGGTGGCCGGCTGGTCAACCTCGGCAGCGCCGCCGGCGAGGAGTTCGCGGTGCCCTCGGCCGTGCTGCGCAGCCGGTCGCTGCGCGTTCTCGGCTACACGAACAACGACCTCACCGCCGACCAGCGCGGCGAAGCCCTCCTCACCGTGGTGGCTCACGCGCTGGCGGGCGAGGTCACCGTCGGCTACGAGCGCGTCCCGCTCGCGGACGCCGCCGAGGCCTGGACGCGGCCGGGCCGGGTCGTGCTGGTGCCCTGATCAGCGGCCGTAGCCCTCGGCGGCGAGCACCTTCCCCATCTGCTCGTAGGCCGCGGGGTCGTCCGGCGCCACGGTGGCGAGCCCGTCGACGTACCGGTTGTACATGCAGAACGCCGCGGCGATGAGGACCGTGTCGTGCAGCTCGACGTCCGTCGCGCCTTCGGCGCGGGCCGTCGCGACCAGCTCGGAGGTGACGGCGCGGCCCGTCTCCCGGACGGCGAGGGCGATCCGCAGCAGGGCCCTGAGCTTGGCCGAGACCGGCGCGTCGTCGATCCCGGCGCAGGCGGCGTCGACCACCGCGCGCCCGCCGTCGAGGGTCTCGGCCGCGGCGGCGGCGTGGCTGCCGTGGCAGAAGCGGCATTCGTTGCCGTTGGACACGACCGCGGCGATCAGTTCGCGCTCGCCGACGGTCAGGGTGCTCGGGCCGCGCAGGAGGGTCTGCGCCAGGTGGTTGAGCGGCACCGCGGTTTCGGGCCGGAAGGCCATCAGCGACCGGATCCCGGGCAGCTGCGGGTCGAGCGGGATGTGCGGCATCGGTTCCTCCATAAGCGCCGGGCGGATCTTCCCCGCGCAGTCTTTCGGGCCGCGGCGGCCCGGCCAACCTCCGTGTTGCCCAACCGGCCTGCCGAGAGCGCTTTCCACAATGGACTAAACCAATGGCGGCGGCTGTGGCCGGACACGGTCAGTGAAGCAACGATCGTGACAAAAACGTTCCAACTCCTGGGGCCTGCCGGTAGCGTGCGCGTCCATGCGGGTGAAGTGGGGGAAGATTGGACAACCCAGAGTGACCAAGCCGTGGCGGGCGGCCCCGAGGGCCGCCCTTTCCAGCCCGCTCACGCTGATCGTGGCGGCCGTGACTTCGCTGCTGGCCTGTTTTCTCGGTACGGCGGCGGTGCTGCAGGCGTCCGCGGCCGGCGGGGCCACGGTGACGTACCAGACCGGGATCACCTGTCCCGACAGCTACGGCCCGATGTTCGGCAAGGGCAACATCCCGGTCGGGGACATCCCCGCGGTGACCGGCGCGATCCAGCGGCACGCCCCGGCCCACGGGTTTTCCACGCCCGTGGTGAGCCAGTACACGAACGTGCTGCGCGGCATCGAGTTCAACGGCGACCCGCACTACAAGGTCCGCTTCGGCTACCGGGACCAGGTCGGCCTGGACAACCTGACGCTGCAGGAGGGCACCCGCGCGCCGGGGCTGTGGCTGGGCAACGTGGTGGCCGACGCCGAGCACATCGGCGTCGGCACGAAGCCCAGCCTGCAAGGCATCCCGCTGCCACCGGTCACCGGGATCTACCGCGACCTGCTCGACCCGCCGCCGCGGTGGTGGTGCTCGCAGCAGTCCGGCGCCGTCATCGACCGGCTCGTCGACGACCCGGTCGACTCGACCGTGTTCACCACCGACCGGAAGACGTTCGACGACACGGTCAAGGCGATCGGCCTGCCGACGATGCAGTACTTCCACGTCTCCTTCTACGAACCGGCGCCGGCGACCCTGAGCGCGGCGGAGGATCTGGTGCAGCGCTCGCGCGACCTCGTCGCCGACGTCCGCGCCGACCTGACCGCCCAGGGGCTCGGCTCGCTGGTCGCCGCCGACGTCCCGACGTTCGAGCGCTCGGCGCAGATCGCCCGCCAGGCCCGGGACAACGTGTTCGTCTCGATCCTGCCGCTGGCGCTGATCAGCGTCCTGGTCGGCTGCGCCGGCCTCGGCACGGTCGCCCTGCAGTGGTACCAGCGGCGGCACGCGCAGCTGCGGCTGCTTTCGGCCCGCGGCAGCGGCCCCGTGGCGCTGGGCGGGCTCGCCGTCGCCGAACTGGGCCTGCCGATCCTGTTCGGCGGCGCCGCGGGGGCGGTCGCGGCCCGGGTGCTGCTCGCCTTGTACGGCCCGCCCGGGGCGCCCGATCCGGCGGCCGTGCTGCAGGCCGGTGTCGTCGCGGCGGGGACGCTGGTGGTGTCGCTGACGCTGCTGGCGCTCATCGTCGCCGTGCGCGTGCACCGCGAGTTCGAGCTGGGCCGGGTGCGCCGCCGGGGCAACCGGGTGCGGCTGCTGGCGTACTTCCCGTGGGAGCTCGCGACGGCCGGGATGGCGTGGCTGGGCTGGACCCGCCTGGCCCGCTACGGCACCGCGTCCCGGCTCGGAAATCCATTACCGCAGGTCGATCCGCTGGCACTGACCTATCCGGTGTTCGTGGTGCTGACGGTGGGCCTGCTGACCGCACGCCTGGCGTGGCTCGCGCTGCACGCCTCGCACCGGGCCCGGTTCTGGTCGCGCCCGGCGCTGCAGCTGGCGATCCGGCGGCTGGCCGGCGCCCGGGCCCCGGTGACCGGGGTGCTGGTCATCGGCACCCTCGCCATCGGCACGCTGGCCACCGGGATCGGCATCGCCCGCGGCCAGGAGGAGGCCCTGGACACCAAGTCCGCGATCTTCGTCGGCAGCAACGCTCGCCTCGACACTGACAGCCCGATCGGCATGGGGGACATCGCGATGCCCGCGTCGCTGGCGGGGACCAGCACCGTGGTCGGCGAGCTGACCGGCACCGGCAGCGTGGTGCTGGTGGTCGATCCCGCGACGTTCGCCCGCGGCGCCGCCGTGGACCACGTTCCCGGTGACGACCTCGCCGAGCTGCTGCGGATGATTTCGTGGCCGGACCCGCGCGGCACGCCGGTGATCCGCGTCGGGCACACGGCCAAGCAGACCGGCAAGCTGCCGGAGGGGCTGCCGGACGCCGTCGTCGCCGGTGACCTGCCGGTGTTCCCGATGATCGGCACCTCCCCCGGCTACGTCATTTCGCGCGCGGTGCTCGACCGGGCGCAGCTGAACGGGATTCCGAAGTGGAGCGTGCTGACGACGTCGCCGATGGCGGAGGCGACCGCCGCGCTGCGGGGCGCGGGGGTGTTCATCCCGAACCGGGTCAGCCGTGAGTCCGCTTTGGACGGTCTGCCGTTCTTCGTGGTGTCGTGGACGTTCTCGTTCGTGGCGTTGCTGGGCGCGGTGCTCGGGGTGGTGGCGATCCTGGCGCTGCTGGTGGCGGTCGAGGTCCGGCGGCGGCAGAACGCGCTGGCCGGGGCGCTGGTGCTGCGGATGGGCATGCGGCCGCGGACGCTGCTGGCGAGCCACCTGATGGAGCTGGGCGCGCTGAGCGGGCTGGCGATCACCGTCGGGGTCGTGTGCGGGGTCTCGGTGGCGGGCCTGTCGGTGCCCCGGTTCGACCCGGCGACGTTCCTCGCACCGCGCTCGGAGCTGCCGGATCCGCTGCCGTTCGTGCTGACCGTGCTGGCCGTGGGCATGCTGGTGGTGGGCCTGGCCGGCTGGATCGCGGTGCGCTCGGTGCGCACCGCCCGGACCGCGGAGCTGATCCGTGCCTGAGAAACCCATCTTTTCCCTGCGCGGCATCGGCGTCGACTACCAGACGCCGACCGGGGTCGTCACCGGCGTCGACGACGTCAGCATCGACGTGCCCGCGCGCGGCATGACCGTGCTCGCCGGGCCGTCCGGATCGGGGAAGTCGACGCTGCTGCGGGTGCTGGGGCTGTTCGAGCCGCCCGCGCGCGGCACGATGACGTTCCAGGGCGCCGACGTCCGCAAGCTCCGGCACCGGGAACGGCGGGCGCTGCGGCGCCACCACCTGGGGCTGGTGTTCCAGAACCCGGCCGACAACCTGCTGGGCTACCTGAACGTGGCGGACAACCTCCGTGCCGCGGCCGAGGCCGCCGGGACCGAGTGCCGTCCGGACGACATCCTCGGGCAGCTGGGCTTGCACGGCACCGGCGGCTGGAAGATCTCGGCGCTCTCGGGCGGACAGCAGCAGCGGCTGGCGTTCGGGTGCGTGCTGGCCGCGCGCTCGACGGTGGTCCTGGCCGACGAGCCGACGTCGCAGCTGGACGAGGCGTCGGCCGACCTGGTGCTGGACACCCTGCGGTATCTGGTGGACCAGGACTTCGCGGTGCTCGTCGCCTCGCACGACGAGCGCCTCATCGACCTCGGCGCGCGGGTGGCCCGGCTGCACAAGGGCTCGCTCGAAGGCGTCGAAGAACGGGAGCTGCCGGGATGACAGTCGTGGAAGCCGTCGGGCTGCGCCGCAGTTTCGCCCACCCGAGCGGGGACATCGAGGTGCTGCGCGGGCTGGAGCTGCGCGTCGGCGCCGGTGAGCTGGTGACGGTGTCGGGCCGGTCGGGGTCGGGCAAGAGCGCGTTGCTGGCGCTGCTGTGCGGGTTCGACTCCCCCGACTCCGGCTGTGTGCTGCTCGACGGCGTCCCGATCAGCGGCGCGCCGCCGTGGCACACCTGCGCGGTACTGCCGCAGGCGCTGGGGCTGGCCAACGAGCTGACGATCGCGGAGAACGTCGCCCTGCCGCTGCGGCTGCGCTCGGACGTCCCGCGCCCGTCCCCGGCGGCGATCGCCGGGCGGGTCACCGGGCTGCTGGACGAGCTGGGCATCGGCGAGCTCGGCGACCGCTATCCCCTGGAGGTGTCGTTCGGGCAGCAGCAGCGGGTCGCGCTGGCCCGGGCGGTCGCCGGGCGGCCGCGGGTCCTGCTGACCGACGAGCCGACCGCGCACCTGGACGCCGGCTCGACGCCGCGGGTGCTGCGGCTGCTGCGCCGGTGCGCGGAAGAGGGGGCGGCGGTGATCGTTGCGACCCACGACGAGGAGGTCCACCGCATCGCCGACCGCCGTGTCCGGCTGCTCGACGGGGTGCTTACCGCGCTGCTGGACTGACCTCGGCTCGCGAGTCCGGCACCCCGGCGTAGTCCGGCAGTTCGACGCCGTTGATCGCGCGCTCGATCAGCGGCATGAGCGCCTCCATGTCGGGCTCGGCCTCCGCGGCGGCCGCGTCGCGGCTCTGGACGTGCATCCGGCCGATCTCCTGGTTGGCCTCGACGTACGAGCGCATCCGCGTCTCGTAGGCGGCGAACCCGGCCTCGGGGTCCCACCCGGCGGCGGCCAGTTCTCCGGCCAGCAGGTAGGCGCCGACCAGGGCCAGCCCGGTGCCACCACCGGACATCGGCGACGAGCAGAACGCCGCGTCGCCGATCAGCCCCACCCGTCCGTGCGACCAGCGGTCCATGACCACCTGGGCGACCTGGTCGAGGTAGAAGTCCGGGGTGTCGTCCAGGTGCGCGAGGATGCGCGGGGTCCACCAGCCCAGACCGGCCATCTGTTCGCGCAGCAGGCTCTTCTGAGCCTCGATGTCGCGGTAGTCGACGTCGAAGCCGGCCGCGGGGAAGGAGAGCATGGCCATCGCCCGGGTGGGGTCCTTGAGGGGGCGCAGTCCTGCGGAGCGTCCCTCGTGCTGGTAGTCGAGCATCCAGCGGTCGATCCCGAACTCGTTGGGCACGCTGTAGAAGGCCAGCACGAGCCCGAGGTGGCGGACGAACCGCTCGCGCGGCCCGAAGACCATCGCGCGCAGCGCCGAGTGCAGCCCGTCGGCCCCGATCACCAGGTCGAAGCGCCGCCGGTCGCCGCCCGCGAAGGTCACGTCGACCCCGTCCGCGTCCTGGGTGAGCTCGGCGATGCGGTCGCCAAAGACGTACTCGACGCCGTCGCGGGTGTCGTCGTAGAGGACCTGGGAGAGGTCTCCGCGCAGGATCTCGATGTCCGCGATGTACCCGTCGCCGCCATGGTCCTCGGCGCTGAAGGTCTCCAGCACGTTGCCGTCGACGTCGACGGTGTGCGCGCCGGCGGTCTCGGTGCGGGCCGCGCGCACCGCGGCTTCCAGCCCCATCAGCCGGATGGCGTCCTTGGCCACGCCGCGCGCGTCCACCGCCTGCCCGCCGGGGCGCAACCCGGGTGCCCGCTCCACCACGGTCACCTCGGCCCCTCGCCGGTGCAGCCAGTGGGCCAGCGCGGGCCCCGCGATGCTCGCCCCGGCCACCAACACCCTGCTCCCGCTCATCGCGGTCCCCCCATCGCCCCGTCCGGATGACGGTCCGCAGTGTACGGCGATCGGCGACCGCCGGGTGTGGCAACCGATCAGGAATCGAGAAGCGCTGCTCAGCGGGCCGGGAATAGCGTCAGTGTCGTCCCGCAAGCGACGTACCGCAGACCACGACTTCAGGAGCACCGAAGATGAGCACCCAGGGGATCAAGACCGTCCTGCACCCCGTCACCGACCTGGCCGCGGCCAAGGCCGTCTACACCGCCCTGCTGGGCGTCGAACCGCAGGCCGACGCGCCGTACTACGTCGGCTACGACGCCGAAGGCCAGCACATCGGCCTGGTGCCGAACGGCGCGCAGCAGGGCATGACCGGGCCGGTGACGTACTGGCACGTCGGCGACATCGAGGCGAAGCTCGCCGAGGTGACCGCGGCGGGCGCGAAGGTCAAGGACGAGCCGAAGGACGTCGGCAACGGGCGCCTGGTGGCGACGTTCACCGACGCGGACGGCAATGTCCTCGGCCTGCTGCAGGATGCCCAGTCCTAAGAGGACTGTTCGAGTGCGGTGGCCCGGCTGACCTCCTCCCAGGCGGCCAGGTCCGCCGCGACGGACTCGTGGTGGGCGCGGATCGCTTCGACGGCGTCCGCGCCCAGCGCGAGCCGCAGCGGGGCGTCGGCACTGCCCACGGCGCGGACGATCGCCGCGGCGGCCTTGGCCGGGTCGCCGGGCTGGGTGCCGTCCATGTTCTCGACCGCTTCGCGCGTTCCTCCCGTCGAAACGGCGTAGGCGTCGATCGTGCGGGACCGGTGCATCCGGCCGCCGCCGAACTCGGTGCGGAACGCGCCGGGCTCGACGATCAGCACCTTCACCCCGAACGGCGCGACCTCCGCGGCCAGTGCCTCGGAGATGCCTTCCAGGGCGAACTTGGCCGCGCAGTAGGCGCCGTAGCCGGGCGGGGACAGCTGCCCGCCCATCGAGCTGATCTGCACGACCGTGCCGCTGCCCTGCGCCCGCAGGTGCGGCAGAACGGCCTTGGTGACCTCGACCGCGCCGAAGAACATGACCTCCATCAGCGCGCGGAGTTCGTCCATGGTGAGTTCTTCGACCGCGCCGACCGAGCCGCTGCCGGCGTTGTTGACCACGACGTCGATCCGGCCGAACTCTTCGAGCGCGGTCTTTGCGACCGTGCCAATTTGACCGGCGTCGGTGACGTCCAGTGCGGCGGTGCGGACCCGGTCGCCGCCGCGGTCCGTCAGCTCGGCCAGGGTTTCCGGGCGCCGGGCGGTGGCCAGCACGCGGTCGCCCGCGGCCAGGGCGGCCAGCGCGATTTCCCGGCCGAAGCCGGCGGAGCAGCCGGTGATCAGCCAGACGCGGCCGTCGGTGTTCGTCATCTTCTGTCCTCCCAGTGGTTTCCTCCTTCCATCCTGGAGACGATCACGGCCGGTGCACCAACACCGATGCCCTGCCACGGCTACAGTCTGAGCCTGTGACTCCCGAGTTGCGGCAGCTTCGCTACTTCGTCGCTGTCGCCGACGAAACCAGCTTCACGCGCGCGGCCGCGGGCCTGCACATCGCGCAGCAGTCGCTGTCGCAGCAGATCACCGTGCTGGAACGGACGCTGGGGGCGCGGCTGTTCGACCGCGGCGCACGCGGGGCGCGCCTGACCGCCGTCGGGGAGCTGTTCCTGCCGGAGGCCCGCGCGGTGCTGGCCCGCGCCGAAGAAGCCGTCGCGACGCTCGGCCGGGCGGTGCGCGGCGAGATCGGCAGCGTGCGGCTGGTCTTCCTCGCCACGACGGCGAACTACCTGCTGCCGCCGGTGGTCCGCGCGGTCCGCGAGCGGTTCCCCGACCTCGCGGTGACGACGGCCGAGGCGCCGATCGCCGAACTCGTCGACGGCCTGCGCGAAGGCCGGTTCGACCTCGCCTTGACCCGGCCGCCGCTGGTCGAGGGCCTGAGGTCGCGGACGCTGCTGACCGAGGAGGTCTGCGCGGTGCTCCCGGCCGATCATCCGCTGGCCGGCCGCGCTTCGCTGGAGCTGGCCGACCTGGCCGCGGAACCGTGGGTCCTCACGCCGCGGAGCAGCTGGGAGCCCTGGCACCGCGGCTACGACGACGACTTCGCCGCCGCGGGCTTCACCCCGCGCGTGGTGCAGCGGGCGGCCACCGTGCAGGGGCTGCTCGGCCTGGTCGCGGCCGGGGTCGGGGTCACCCGGCTGACCCGCTCGTCGCACAGCCTCCGCCGCACCGGCGTGGCGTTCGTGCCGCTGGCGGGCGACGTCGCCCGTACCGAGCTGGTGTGGTTGCCGGGCAACGACAATCCGGCGGTGCGGACGATCACCGACCTGGCCACCGCGCTCGCGGCGGCCACCGACCTGACCGAGGCCGGCTAGAACGCCTTCGCGACGTCACGCGCCGTTTCGTGAGCGGTGCGGGAAGCCTCCTCGGCGTCGCCGGTGAGGGTGGGGTGGAACCGGATCTCGGCGACGTCGTCGATGCCGGTCCAGTTCAGCCAGCCGGTGAAGAACGGCGCCTGGAAGTCCGCGCCGA
The DNA here is from genome assembly GCF_002234595.1 of Amycolatopsis vastitatis. Lineage (GTDB taxonomy): Bacteria > Actinomycetota > Actinomycetes > Mycobacteriales > Pseudonocardiaceae > Amycolatopsis > Amycolatopsis vastitatis. The sequence continues at coordinate 253,040 of NZ_NMUL01000007.1, read as the reverse complement.
ACTCGGGGCCGAGGCCGGGTCCCCACACCGCGCTGGTGTAGATGACCGCGGCGCGCTTGCCGCGGCCGGCCAGCAGGTGCCGGTAGCCGGTCGCCGGATCGACGCCGAAGACCCAGCCGGGCTGGGAGACGACGTCGACGAACTGCTTGAGCACGTACGGCACACCGGAGTTCCACATCGGCACGCTGAAGAGGATCCGGTCGGCGGCGTCGAACCGGGCGAAGGCTTCGGCGGCCGCGTGCCACGCTTCGGCTTCCTCGCCCCGCGGCGTGCCGCCGCCGAAGACGGTCATCTTGGCGCGGGCCGCGGCCGGGCCGAACGCGGGCAGCGAGCCGTCCCAGAGGTCCCATTCGTCGATCTCGGCGCCGGGGTGGATGGTGCGGTAGGTGTCCAGGAAAGTAGCTGCCAGGCGCAGCGACTGGGAGTCCTCGCCGCGAGGCGAGGCGGAAATGTGCAGCAATTCGGGCATGTCGGTGCTCCTCGGCAGGTTTTCGGACCACGGTCCGTTTATGTCTTGACCGTATCGGACCGTGGTCCGCTTAGTCAAGGTGCGCTGTGACCGGTGACGCACCGTGTCCGGAGCCGGAGTCGATCACCCGATCCGTAGAATCGAGGGCGATGCGACGTCTTCGGTGGTATTGGGGGGCCCTGGTCCTCGCGTGCGTGGCCTTGCTGGCCGGGTTCTTCGTCTTCTTCGGCTCGGAAAGCCGGCCGGGACACCCGCAGCCACGGCAGGGACCGCCCGGCACCGGCCCGCTCACCGTCGTCGCGATGGGTGACAGCACCGTCTCCGGCGAAGGCGCCGGGCAGTACACCCCCGCCACCAACGGCCAGGGCGGCAACTGGTGCCACCGCTCCCCCAACGCGTTCGTCGAGAAGATCGCCGTCCCCGGTGTCACCGCGCACGTCAACCTCGGCTGCTCCGGCGCGCCCGCCGAGCAGGTCGCGCTCGGCGACGTCAAGCAGTGGACGGAAGGTTCGCAGGCCCAGCAGCTGGCCGCGCTGGTGAAGGACCACCGGGTGGCCGCGGTGGTGATCGCGGTCGGCGCGAACGACGAGCCGAAGTTCTCCAACCAGGTCACCGAGTGCTTCAAGGCGTGGTTCGACCCCGGCGGCCCGCCGTGCAGCACGGCACTGAAGCAGAGCTGGCAGTCCAAAGTGGACGCAATGGTGCCGAAGGTCGCGAAGGCGGTCTCGGACGTGAAGACGGTGCTGGCGCAGGCGGGTTACGTGCCCGCGGACTACCAGCTGATCGTGCAGTCCTACGCCGCGCCGATCGGCCCCGACCTGCCGGAGGACCTGCGCACCCTCAACGGCTGCCCGTTCCGGGTCGAGGACCTGCGGTGGATTTCCCAGACCGGCATCGGCGTCCTCTCATCGGGCCTGAAGGCGGCCGCACAGCAGTCCGGCGCCCGGTTTCTCGACCTGGCCAAGGCAGGCGTGAAACACGAGGCGTGCAGCGGCGGCGCGAACCCCGCGACGGAGTGGTTCACGCGGCTGACGCTGCAGCTGGCCGACCTCGGCCGGACCGAACGGGCGGGACACGCGCTGCAGGAGTCGTTCCACCCCAACGCCGCCGGCCACGCCGCGCTCGCCCAATGCCTCACCGAGTTCATCGCGGCGGGCGACGGCAACGCGTCCTGCCTGGCGGGCGCGGACGGCAAGCTGCACGCGGCCCCGGAAGTCGTCGCCCGCTGACGCGGCTCGCGTACCCGCGGAGTCGGCCTGCGTACCTGGAGGGTCGGTTCGTGAGCCGACCCTCCAGGTACGCGAACCGACCCTCTGAGTACGCGAACCGGCTCCCCCGGTACAGCAGGTCAGAGGTCGAGAGCGGCGCGCAGCGCGATGTCGATGCGTTCCTGGACGTCCTGGTCGATTTCGGCGACGCGTTCGTCGAACCACGGGCGGTACAGCCGGGTCAGGTTGAGCGTCGACACCCAGTAGCGGGCGTCGATCGCCACGCCGAGGATGTCCATCGGGTCGCGGTCGAGCAGTTCGGTGCCGAGCAGCCAGGGCCGTTCGGACTCGTTCACCCCGTCCGAGGACAGCAGCACGACCGTGCGCTGCCGGGCCGGTTCGGTCGGGGGGTGGTACGTCCAGACTTCACCCCTGCGCACGCAGATCCTTCTCCGCCGCGCTGCGTTCGGCCTCGTCCGATTCCGCGACACCCGGTTCCGGCTTCTGCGGGGTGTAGCCGGTGCGGACCGCCTCGCGCCTGGCCGCCTTGGACAGCCAGGACGAGACCGAGATTCCGTGGGCTTTCGCGGCGCGTTCGGCGAATTCCAGCGCGCCGCTGTCCAGCGAAAGAGTCACCTTACGTGTTGCCATACCTTTTACCGTACCAGTGCCCCGGTCGCCGGGCGGGACGCCGGGGTCAGAACGTCGGCGAACGTCCCTCGAACGGCGTAGACAGCACGACCGTCGTGCGCGTCGAGACCTTCGCGGCTTCCCGGATCCGGCGCAGCAGGTCCTCCAGCGCCAGCGGCGTCTGGACGCGCACCAGCAGGATGTAGGACTCGTCGCCGGCCACCGAGTAGCACGACTCGATCTCCTTGATGTGCTGGATCCGCTGGGGGTAGTCGTCCGGTGCCGCCGGGTCGTTCGGCGTCAGCGAGATCAGCGCCGTCAGCGGCAGCCCGATCTGCTCGCCGTCGAGCCGCGCGGTGTAGCCGAGGATGACCCCGCGCTGCTCGAGGCGGCGCACCCGCTGGTGCACCGCCGACACCGACAGCCCGACGCGCTCGGCGAGGTCGGTGAAGCTGCGCCGCCCGTCGGCCGCGAGCTCCTGCACGATCGCCTGGTCCAGCGGCTCCAGGCCGCCGGGCGTCATGCGTCCAGCACGACGAGCTCGTGCGGCTGGTTGTTGACGGACTCGACGCCGGCTTCGGTGACGATGACGATGTCCTCGATCCGGGCGCCCCACCGGCCCGGCTGGTAGATGCCCGGCTCGACGCTGAAGGCCATGCCCGGCTCCAGCGGCAGCGCGTTCCCGGCGATGATGTACGGCTCCTCGTGCACGTCGAGGCCGATGCCGTGGCCGGTGCGGTGGATGAAGTACTCGCCGAACCCGGCCTCGGCGATGACGTCGCGCGCGGCGGCGTCGACGGCCTCGGCGGTCACCCCGGGCCGCACCGCGGCGACCGCGGCCGCCTGGGCGCGCTGCAGCACCGCGTACGTCTCGGCGACGTCGGCGTCACGCGGCTCGCCGACGGCGTAGGTGCGGGTGGAGTCGGAGTTGTAGCCCGCCGGCAGCGGGCCGCCGATGTCGACGACCACGACGTCACCGCGCTCGATGACGCGGCCGGAGACGTCGTGGTGCGGGCTGGCGCCGTTCGGGCCGGAGCCGACGATCACGAAGTCCGCCCGGACGTGGCCCTCCTCGACGATGGCCGCGGCGATGTCGGCGCCGACCTCGGCCTCGGTGCGGCCGGGCCGCAGGAACTCCGGGACGCGGGCGTGCACGCGGTCGATCGCCGCGCCCGCCTCGCGCAGCGACGCGATCTCCGCCGCGTCCTTGCGCATCCGCAGCTCCCGCACGACCGGGCCGGCCAGCGTCTGCTCGGCCTCACCCAGCGCCGCCCGCAGGGCGAGCACGTGCAGGGCGGGGGTGAAGTCGCTGACCGCGACGCGGCCGGGCTTGCCGAGCCGGTCGGCGACCAGCTTGTACGGGTCGTCGCCGTCCACCCAGGTGAGCAGCTCGACGCCCAGCTCGTCGGTCGGGACGTCGGCGTAGCCGGGCGCCTCCAGCTTCGGCACGACCAGCGCGGGCGTGCCGTCGGCCGGGACCACCAGGGTGGTGAGCCGCTCGAACGAGCCGCCGGCCTGGCCGAGCAGGTAGCGCAGGTCGGAGCCGGGCGCGATCAGCAGGGCGTCGGTGCTCGCGGCGGCCGCGGCGGCGCGGGCGCGGTCCAGCCGGGCGCGGAGGGCGGCGGCGTCGGGGGCGGGCGTGTGGAGGGAACGGCGCGACATGGGGCCGAGCCTAGTGGGCCGGACGCGGCGGCCGGCGTGCCCGGGGCCACGACATGCCGGGCCGGGTGACCCACCTCCCCACCGACAGGCAGCGTTCCCTGCCGTGGCCGGGTCGTGAGTGCGTAACAGTGTTCTAACACTGTTACGCGCTCACGACCGGCGCGAGCAGTACCCGTTCGCGCCGTCGGAAGCCCGTGGCGCGCCCCTCGAGCGGGCCGGGCGTGGCAGGCTGTGCGGGTGACCGGATCCCTTGCCCTGCTCGACTCCGCGAGCCTGTACTTCCGTTCGTTCTTCGCCCTGCCCGACTCGATGCGCGCCGCGGACGGAACGCAGGTGAACGCCGTGCGCGGGTTCGCCGACACGATCGCGCGCATCCTCACCGACCGGCGCCCGGCACGGCTGGTGTGCTGCCTGGACGCGGACTGGCGGCCGAAGTTCCGCACCGACCTGCTGCCCAGCTACAAGGCGCACCGGGTGGCCGAGGAGACCGGCAGCGGCCCGGACGTCGAAGTGGTCCCCGACACGCTCACCCCGCAGGTGCCGATCATCCTGGACCTGCTGGAGGCGTTCGGGTTCGCCACGGCGGAGGCGGCGGGTTACGAGGCCGACGACGTCATCGGCGCGCTGGCGACCCGCGAGAAGACCGACCCGGTCGAGGTGATCACCGGCGACCGGGACCTGTTCCAGCTGGTGCGCACCGAGCCGTCGCCCGCGTCGGTGATCTACGTCGGCAAGGGCTGGGCCAAGGCCGAGGTGCTGGGCCCGGCCGAAATCGCCGAGCGCTACAGCCTCCCCCGCGAGACGGCCGGCCCGGCGTACGCGGACATGGCGGCCCTGCGCGGCGACCCCTCCGACGGGCTGCCCGGCGTCGCCGGGATCGGCGAGAAGACCGCGGCGAAGCTGATCACGCAGTTCGGTTCGCTCGAGGCACTGCTGGCGGCGGCCTCGGCCGGGGACTCGCAGGTGCCGCTGAAGACCCGCCTGCGGCTGTCGGAGGCCGCCGACTACCTCGCGGTCGCGCCGACCGTGGTCAAGGTCGCCGTCGACGCCCCGGTGGAGCAGTCCCGCCCCGACCCCGTGCCGGCCACCCCGGCCGACCCGGAGCGCGTCGCCGAGCTGGCCGAGCGGTGGAACCTCGGCAACTCGGTCGAACGCCTCCTGAAGGCCCTGCCCGGCGCTTAGAAGTGCGTGCCGCACCACGGCGCGGTGACCGTGGTGAACAGCTCGTCGGCCCGCGCCACGGCCGCCTCGTCGCGGACTTCGATCCGGCCCGCGTGCGCCAGCGCCGTGACGCTCCACTGCCCGAGGTAGAGCATGCCGAGGGTGTCCACGTCGAGGGCCAGGTCCGGGGCCGCGGAGGTCCGCCGGACACCGTCCGGGCCGACCTCGTAGTGCCCGGTGTTGGCCGTCAGCGTCCGGTCGGTCACCGCGAGCACCACGGGACCGGCCGCGCGGTAGGAGCGGGCGCCGAGTGCGGCCTCGACGTCGACCGGCCGCAGCCACAGGTCGTCCTCGACGGCGAGGGTGGCGGCGTGCCGGTGGTCGGTCAGCATCACGGCAAGGGGCTCGTCGACCGGGCGGTGGCGGGCGTGCACACCCGAGACCAGGTCGACCGACAGCAGGAACCGCCACAGCGCGGCCCGCGCCGCCGGGCCGGCAGCGTGCAGATCGCGGACGTCCAGCACGGCACCTTCGTCCGGCGAGTCGAGCGACCGGCGGCCGATCGTGTCGTACACGACGAACCCGTCGTCGCCATCCGGTCCACTGTGGACAGCCACGAGGTAGCCGGCGTCCGGGCCGACGTGCCGCTCGTGCGTGGCGGGCCACCACACGTCCGGACGCGCGATCATGCCCGGCCGGTGCAACCCGATGCGCTCATACAACGCGGGAAGCTCCTTCACCGCCTCTTCGGGCGTGAGCATCCGGACGTCACCCACAGCCGGGACGCGCTCGTGAAAACGAGCCGCGGGCCGTGCGACCCGCAGGGTCTTGCCGAGCGCCGCCGAGCCGTAGCCGAACCGGCCGTAGATGGTGGGCTCGCTGGCGTGCAGGACCGCCAACGGCAACCCGCGTGCCGCGAAGTCCCCCAGCTGCGCGGCCATCATCGCGCTGAGCACCCCGCGCCGGGTCCGGTCGGCACGCACGCCCACACCGTCGACCGCCGCGACGGGCACGGCCCGCCCGCCGGGAACGGCGATCTCGGTGTCGAAGGAGCTGACGATGCCGATCGGATCTCCGCCCTCGAAAGCGGCGAACTTGTGCTCGGCGGGCCAGGACACCGCGGACCGGGCCCAGGCGTCGTCGGTGATGCGCCGGGTGTGCAACGCCCGGCGCAGCAGGTCCAGCGTGCTGCGGCGCTCGTCGTCGGTGATCGGGCGGACTTCGAAAGCGGTCATCCTCCCGATCTTGCCGCCCGGCACCGGAGCGGGCATCCCGTTTTAGAAGTAAGAACCGCTCCAGGACACGACGCGCGTGCCGAAGAGCACGTCCGCGGCCGCCGGAGCGGCCGGGTCACGCACCTCGATCCGGCCCGCGTCGGCCAGCGACGAAACCCGCCAGGTACCGAGGTAGACCATCGCGAGCGAGGTGACGTCGAGGCGGAGCGCGGCAGGCCCCTCGGTGCGCTCGGCACCGTCCGGGCCGATCCGGTAGGCACCGCCGTTGCCGGGCAGCAGCGGGTCCACCACCTCCAGGACGACCGGGGCGGCGTGCCCGTACTCGCGCGCGGCCAGCGCCTCCGGGACGTCGACGAGCCGGATCCAGTGCTCGTCGGCGACCTGCTCGACGGTGGCGTGCCGGTGGTCGGCCAGGATCAGCTCGATCGGCTCGTCGAGCGCACGTTCCTCGGCCACGACCCGGTCCACCAGATCCACGCCCAGCAGGAACCGCCACAACCCGGCGAACGCGGCCGGGGAACCGGCGAACAGGTCCATCACCTCCAGCTGCTTCGGCTGACCGTGCCCGCCTTCGACGAAGTACCGGGCGAACCCGTCCGGCCCGTCCGGCCCGTGGTGCACCACCGTCTTCATCGGCTGCGTCCGGCGGCGCGCCTGGTTCTCATACAGCCGCCACAGCACCTCCGGGCGCGTCATGCCCCCCGGCCGGTGCCGAAGACGCTCGTAGATGCCCGGGCAGACCTCGAAAGCCCGGTCGATCTCCAGCAGCTCGATCTCACCGCCCGCCGGCGCGTCCGGGCGCACCCGGGCCCGATGCCGGTCGACGCCGTAGGTGCGGCACCGCGTCGCCAGGCCGTAGCCGAACCGGCCGTAAATGGCGGCTTCGGAAGCGAGCAGGTTCGCGAACACCACGCCACGCCCCGCGAAGTCCTCCAGCTGCGCCGTCATCAACGCCCGCAAGATGCCACGGCGAGTCCGGTCGGCGCGGACACCGACCCCCGTGACAGCCGCCATCGGCAGCCGCGCCCCGCCCGGAACGGTCAACTCCGCGTCGAAAGCCCGCGCGGTGCCGACGAGGTCCGGCCCGAACGCCCCGAGCGTCCCGCCCGGCTGGTACGTCCGGGCCGTGCGCTCCCATTCGGTGTCGTCGGCGGGCGGAAAATGCACCGTGCCGCGGAACAAGTCACTCGCCCCGCGGTGCTCATCGACGCCCAGCGTCCGGATCTCGAAGTCGCTCATCCCCGGATCATCTCCGGAGACGACGAAGTCCGGCCACCGGAATTCCCGGCGACCGGACCTCGGTCACGCCACTACTTGGAGGCGGGCGGGGAAACCTCGTAGTTGCCGCCGTCGCCCTTCACCGTGATCGGCACCTGCTGCGGCTTGCCGGCGATCGTCGCGGTGCACTCGAACTTCGCCCCGTCCTCGACCTTCTGCTCGGCCGGGCAGGTGACCGCGGTGACACCGTCGATCTTGTACGTCTCGGTGAGCAGCTTCTGGACGTCGGTCTGCATCTGCGTGTTGTTGAAGACCTGCGTCTTGAAGAACCCGGGCGTCACGAAACCCAGCACACCGACCACCGCGAGCACCACGACCAGCGCCACGACCCCGATCAACAGGCCCTTCTTCGACGACTTCGCCGGCTGCTCCCCCTCCGGCGCGCCCTGACCCGGGAACTGCTGCTGGCCGTAGTCGTACTGGCCCGGCTGCGGCTGCCCGTACTGCGGCTGCGCCTGAGGACCACTCTGCGGATACGCCCCACCCGGCTGCCCGTACTGCGGCTGGGCCTGCGGCCCGCTCTGCGGGTACCCCGGCGGCTGCTGACCGTAGGGCGGGGGCTGCTGACCCCACTGCGGCTGCTGCGGCGGGCTGTACCCACCCGGCTGCTGACCCCACTGCTGCGGCTGCTGGGGCTGCTGCGGCTGGCCCCACTGCTGCTGGTTCGGGTCATGGGAAGGCGGCTGCTGACCCCACTGAGGCTGTTCCTGCTGGCCGCTCGGCGGGTACGCGCCGCCCGGCTGCTGCCCGTACTGGGGCTGCTGTGGGTCGTTGCCGCCATACGGCGTGCTCATCGTCTGCCTCCGCCTGCTTCGATCATCTCGCTGTCCACCCCGACCGCCGTCGAGCCGCATACGCACGGTGTCGACGCGATCCAACCACAGGTCGCAGCCGAGCACACGTGTCCACGCTCACCGCCTCCGCCGTCTGGAGCAGGGCTTACACGAAGTTCACGCCGCACCCGCGGCCACGACCCCCCGGCGAAGAGCCTTCACCGCGTCCGCCGCCGCCGCCCCGACCGGATCACCCTTGCCGAGCACGTCACGGATCTGGTCGAGCAGGTCGATCACCTGCCGCGACCACCGCACGAAATCACCCGCCGACAGCTCCTGGCCGTTCGCCTCCGCCGCCGTGAGCACCTTCTCCAAGGATTCACCACGCGCCCAGCGATAAACCGGCCACGCGAACCCGGCGTCGGGCTCCCGCGTCCGATCCAGCCGGTGCCGCCGCTCGTCCTCGGTCAGCTCCACCCACAACCGCGCCGTCTCCTGCCACGCCTCGGGCACCGCACCACCCGGCAACCGCGGCTCACCCGCCGTGTCACGACGCGCTTCGAACACCAGCGTCGACACGACCGCGGCCAGCTCCGCCGGGTTCAGGTCACGCCACACCCCGTGCCGGATGCACTCCGCCGCCAGCAGATCCGACTCGCTGTAGAGCCGGGTCAGCCGCCGCCCGTGCTCGGTGACCCGATCCTCGCCATCCCCCGCCGACTCCGGCCCCAGTCCATCCATGCCCCCGCCACCACCCTCAACGGAGGCGCTTCGCGCCGCTGCCAGATAACCGCGCTCACCCAGCAACGCCAAGATCCGGTCGAACGCCCGCGCCAGCGAGTGCGTCGTCGCGGCCACCTTCCGCTCCAGCTGCTGCGTCTCCGCGGCCAGCCGCTGGTACCGCTCGACCCAGCGCAGGTTCGCCTCCCGCTCGGCCAGCCCATGACCCGGATGCGCCCGCAACGCCCGCCGCAACGCGGCCAGCTCACCGTCCTCGTTCGCCCCCGAACGCCGCTTCTGCTTACCCGGCAACGAAATCCCCGCGTTCCGCAACGTCGAAGCGATGTCACGACGCGTCTTCGGCGAACGCAGCTCGATGTGCTTCGGCAGCTTGATCCGCCCCAGCGCCTCCACCGGCGCCGGGAAGTCCGCCACCGACAACGGCCCCGACCAGCGATCCTCCGTCACCACGACCGGCCGCGGCTCCCGGATCGGATCGAGCCCCGGATCGACGACCACCGCCAGCCCCGCCCGGCGACCCGCCGGAACCGCGATCACATCACCCTTCCGCAGCTTCTCCAGCGACTCCGCCGTACCCGCGCGCCGCACCGCGGTGTTCTGCCGCGACAACGCCTTCTCCCGCGCCGAAATCTTCGCCCGCAGCTCGACGTACTCCAGCATCTCGTCGAAATCCCCGGTCACCGCGGCCGTATAGCCCTTGAGGGCCTCCTTGTTCCGCTCGATCCGGCGCGCCGTACCCACCACCGACCGGTCGGCCTGGAACTGCGCGAACGACTGCTCCAGCAGCTCACGAGCCTCCGCCGCACCGACCTGCGCGACCAGGTTCACCGCCATGTTGTAGCCGGGCCGGAACGACGACCGCAGCGGATACGTCCGCGTCGACGCCAGCCCCGCCACCTGCTTCGGATCCACCCCCGGCTGCCACGCCACCACGGCATGGCCCTCGACGTCGATCCCCCGCCGCCCCGCCCGCCCGGTCAGCTGCGTGTACTCCCCCGGCGTCAGGTCCACGTGCGCCTCGCCGTTGTACTTCACCAGGCGTTCCAGCACCACCGTGCGAGCCGGCATGTTGATCCCCAGCGCCAGCGTCTCGGTCGCGAACACGACCTTCACCAGCCCCCGGACGAACAGCTCCTCGACGGTCTCCTTGAACGCCGGCAGCAACCCGGCGTGGTGCCCCGCGATACCTCGCTCGAGGGCCTCCCGCCATTCCCAGTACCCCAGCACCCCGAGATCACCCTCGGGCAGATCGGCCGTGCGCTCCTCGATGACCCGGCGGATCTCCTCGACCTCACCCGGCCCGTTCAGCCGCAACCCCGACCGCACGCACTGCGCCACCGCCGCATCACACCCGGCACGCGAAAAGATGAACACGATCGCCGGCAGCAACCCCGCCCGGTCCAGCTGCTCGACCACGTCCACCCGCGACGGCGGCCGGAACCGCGGCATCCGCGACGGCGCACCCCGCCGCCCACGCGGGCCGCGGAAACCCGCCGGCGCGTACTGGCGGCCGATCTCCTCGGTCCGGCGCAGCAAGGTCGGGTTGATGCGCAGCTCCGCGCCGGGCGCGTGGACGTCCTCGCCGGCGAACAGGTCCAGCAGGCGGTTCCCGACGAGCATGTGCTGCCACAGCGGCACCGGCCGGTGCTCGTCGACGACCACAGTCGTGTCACCCCGCACCTCGACCAGCCACTCGCCGAACTCCTCGGCGTTGCTGACCGTCGCCGACAGCCCCACCACGCGGACGTGCTCGGGCAGGTGCAGGATCACCTCCTCCCAGACCGCGCCGCGGAACCGGTCGGCGAGGTAGTGCACCTCGTCCATGACCACGTACCCGAGGTCGGTGATGGTGGAGGAACCGGCGTACAGCATGTTCCGCAGCACCTCGGTGGTCATCACGACCACCTGGGCGTTCCCGTTGATCGAGGTGTCCCCGGTCAGCAGGCCGACGGCGTCGTTGCCGTATCGGGCGGCGAGGTCGGCGTACTTCTGGTTCGACAACGCCTTGATCGGCGTCGTGTAGAAGCACTTGCGGCCCTCGGCCAGCGCCAGGTGCACGGCGAACTCGCCGACCACGGTCTTGCCCGCCCCGGTGGGCGCGCAGACGAGCACGCCGTGACCGCCCTCGAGGGCCTCGCACCCGCGGATCTGGAACTGGTCGAACTCGAAGGACGCCTCCGCGGCGAAGCGGGTCAGCTGGGGGTACTTCCCGCGGCGCGTGGAGGCCGAATAGGCCTCGGCCGGGGAGGGAGAAGGGCTACTGGCCACCTCGTCAGGGTTTCACATCCCCCCGGCCGCCCGCACGTCGCGTGACCGACGGCGTGGCTCGCCCGGTCGTTGCGTCTTTTCGGCTGCTCGCGGGCAAGCTGGTGATCAAGAAAATTCGGCCGCTGTATAGGTCGTTATACACTTAGGTGGCGGGGGAACCGGGTTGTGGTGGGGCGCGTCGGATGCGGCATGACGGAACCGTGTCCCGGCTGTGGGCTGCTGGATCAGGTGCAGCGGGTGCCCGCGGTGTATCAGGGCGGTCATTCGTTCTTCCGGGGGCGGGCTCCGGCGGTTGTCGCGCCTTCCGGCGACGGGCTGGTGGTGGCTGCGGGTCGTCAGGTGAACGGGGTGTCGGTGTCCGCGGTGGCGCGGGCGCTGGATCCCTTCCCTCCCCCGCGCCGCGGTGGTGGCTTGCTGGCCGCGGTGATCGTGCTGGTGCTGGTCGGGAGCTGTTTTCTGGTGTTGCCGTTTTCGGCGTTCGAGGATCCGCCGCCGGGTGGCGCGGGGTCCGAGGTGGTGGGTGTCGCGGTGGTCTCGCTGCCCGCGGTGAGCGTGTACGTCGCCGCGGGGGTGCTGGTCTGGCTGTACGTGCGGCGGGTGCGGGCGGATCGGCGGCAGCGGCGTGGGGTGCCGGCGGCGCGGCAGGTGTGGGAGCAGGGCTGGTTCTGTCACCGCTGCGGCGGTGTGTACTTCGCCGACGCGGGCCGGCTGCTCACCCCGGCGCATTTCCGTCAGCTGGTGGCGCGTGCGGGCGGGTACGAGCGTTAGGCCAGGACCGTCAGTGCGCCCGGGACGCAGCTGACCGTCACCGGGACACTCCCCTGCGGCTCGCCGTCGGCGTAGGCGGGCCACGAGTTGCCGGTGAGGGTCACGGTGCGGGCGCGGAGGGTGCGGACGGCCGGGTGGGTGAGGTGCTTGCCGGTGCGCAGGCCGGGGAGCAGGCGGACGAGGCCGCGGCGGGTGGCGTGGCCGATGATCGTGACGTCGAAGACGCCGTCTTCGGGGTCGGCTGTGGGGCAGATCGGGACGCCGCCGCCGTAGAAGCGGGTGTTGCCGATCGCCACGAGGGTCGCGTCGAGCTCGAGGCGTTCGGTGCCGGTGTCGACGACGACGGGGCGGGAGCGGAACGCCGCCAGTTCGGCGAGGATCGCCAGGTCGTAGCGGCGTGGCCCGGACGGCCAGCGCATCCGGTTGGCGCGTTCGTTGACGCTCGCGTCGAAGCCCGCGCACAGCACTGTCGCGAACCAGGTGTCGCCGGCGCGGCCGAGGTCGATCCGCCGCCGGGCTCCCGATCGCAGGGCGGCCACCAGTGCGTCGACGGCGGGCAGCGGCTCGCCGGGGACGCCCAGGGCGCGGGCGAAGTCGTTGCCGGTGCCCGCGGGGACGAGGCCGAGCGCGACGTCGTGGTTCGCGCAGAACTGGACGCCCTGGTGGGCGGCTCCGTCGCCGCCGAGCACGATCAGGACGTCGAGGCCGGCGTGGTGGGAGGTCCGCATCAGTTCGCGGGACTCCTCGACGGAGTGGGCGACCAGGACGTCCAGCCGGTCCACGGCGGTGCGCAGCCGCTCGGCGACGGTGTCGGCGATCCGGGCGGCCGCGCCGTGCCCCGACGCCGGGTGGACGGCGAGCGCGGCGTGGATCCCCACTACGTGACATCGTCGGTGCTCGAGCGCCCGCCGGACGCGGTCGGGGTGGACGGCTCGTCGTCAACCGTGCTCGGCGTGTAGTCGAATGGTGCCGCTTCGTCGTCGGCGAGCTGGTCCCAGCCCTCGTCGTGGCGTTCGCGGTCCTTCTTGCGGTCGTGGATCCGGGCGAGCTGGACGGCGATCTCGAACAGCACGGTCAGCGCGCCGGCCAAGCCGAGCATCGAGAACGGGTCGGAACCCGGGGTGGCGAAGGCCGCGAAGACGAACAGGGCGAACACGATGCCGCGACGCCACTTCTTCAGCTGGACGTACTTCACGACGCCGACGCGGTTGAGCATCACGACCAGCAACGGCAGCTCGAAGCTGATCCCGAAGATGATCAGCAGCGACAGCAGGAACGAGATGTACTTGTCCGCGGTGAGGGCGGTGACGAACGCGTCCTGGCCGAAGCCCATGAGCAGCTGGAGGGCGTGCGGGAAGAGGATGTAGGCGAGGACGGCGCCGCCGGCGAACAGCACCGACGCGAAGCCGACGAACGTCAGCGCGTACTTGCGTTCCTTGCTGTACAGGCCCGGCGCGATGAACGCCCAGATCTGGTACAGCCAGGCCGGCGAGAGGAGCACGGCCCCGGCCGCGATACCGACCTTCAGCTGCGTCATGAAGGCTTCGAACGGCACGGTCTGCAGCAGCCGGCACCCTGCGGCGCTGTCGAGCCGCCGTTCCGGCGGGATGGCGCAGTACGGGTCCTTGACGAGGTCGCCGAGCGACGGGATCGGGCCGATCTTGGTGCCGAACCAGATGAACCCGATGATCCCGCCGATCACGACGGCGAGCATCGCGATGCCGAGGCGACGGCGGAACTCGTAGATGTGCTCGATGAGCGTCATCGTGCCGTCGGGGTTGGCGCGACGGCTGCGCCTGCGCCGCTTCGACAGGCGGCTGGCACCGTTTCCGGAGGCGGGTTCCGCCACGGGTTGTTCCGTTCTCGTCGGTGTCCGCCGGAGCGCGCCGGCTTCGGCGCGCTCCGTGGACCAGGGACCGGGTGTGGCCTAGCCGCTCAGCTGGCGTTCTTCTGCGGCTGGTCGGCGGCCTGCTGCTTCTTGAGTTCGTCGAGCTGCCGCTGCAGGTCGGCGACCTGCTGGTCGGTGGCGGCCGCCGGGGCGGGAGTCGCCGGGATCTGCTTGGTCTCGACGGGCTCGGCGTCCTCGTGCGAGGCGCTCTTGTCGCCTGCGAGGTCCTTGGTCTCGGCCTTGAAGATCTTCATGGACTTGCCGATCGACCGCGCCGCATCGGGAAGCCGCTTGGCCCCGAACAGCAGCACGACGAGCAGCACCAAGATGATCAAATGCCATCCTTGCAATCCGTTGGCGAACAAGATGGCCTCCTATCTGCGTCTGGTAGGGATGTTACCGGTTTTCCGGTTTCCGGCGGCGCTGCTCGAACGCGACGCGCAACGCTGCCGTCCGGGCGCGGATCAACCCCGCCCGGTCCTGGGTGTTCGTAGCCACCATGCTTGCGGTCTGCTGGAAACCACGCAAGACCTTGACGGTCCGCACCAGCAGGAGCAGGAGCAGCAAGAGGCCGACCGCGGCGAGCGCGATCGTGGGCAGGTACGGCACGTCCTCAGCCTAGTGGTCGCAGGTTGACGGAAGGTGACGGGCTCGGGCCACGGCGTCGGCGGCGCGGCGTCCGACGTCGGACGCGAGGTCGGCCGGGCTCTCCACCAGCGCTTCTCCGCCCAGCCCCAGGACGAGGCGCACCATCCAGGACTGGTCGGCGTAGCGCATCCGGATCCGCAGCCGTCCTCCGTCGAGCTCGTCGAGCTCCTCGCACGGGTAGTACTCGGCTACCCAGCGTGCGTCCGGGTCGAGGACCAGGACGGCCTCCCGTTGGTCGGGACGCTCGCGGAAGACGCCCTCGGAGATGTCGGTGGGGTGGGCGTGCGCGGGCGGCCGGGACGGCTCTTCGAGGACGGTCAGCTCGTCGATCCGGTCGAGCCGGAACAGCCGGACGGCCTCGGCGCGGCGGCACCAGGCCTCGAGGTAGCCGACCGCCTGCACGATCAGCAGCCGCATCGGGTCGACCGTGCGCTCGGTGATCTGGTCCTTGGACGCGGTGTAGTAGCGGATGCGCAGCGCTCGCCCGTCCCGCAGGGCCCGAGCGACCTCCTCGCGGGTCCGCGCGGTCTTCTTGCCTTCGCGCACTCCCCCGCCGACGACCACGCCGGCGGGCTGGGCCTGTCCGGCGGCGGACTCGATCTTGGCGATCGAGCGGCGGACCGCGTCGCCGTCGACCACGCCCGGCGTCTCGGCCAGCGCCCGCAGGGCGACCAGCAGCGCGGTCGCCTCGCCGCCGGTCAGCCGCAGCGGGCGGTTCATCCCGGCGTCGTGGGTGACGACGATCGTGTCGCCTTCGAAGGACAGGTCGATCAGGTCGCCGGGCCCGTAGCCGGGCAGCCCGCACATCCACAGCAGCTCGAGGTCCTTGCGCAGCTGTTTCGGCGTGACGTCGAAGTCCTGCGCCGCGTCGTCGACGCGGATGCCCGGGCGCGCCAGGAGGTAGGGCACCAGCGCGAGCAGCCTCGGCATCCGGTCGGTGGACCCGCTCACCGGCCGCTCCCCTGCCGGGCCACGACGGCTTCGAGCCGGTCCTGGACGGTCTTGGCCAGCACGTCGGGTTCGAGCACGACGACGTCGGGGCCCTGCGCGGTGATCCAGTCGGCCGCCGACTCCGGGAAGTAGAGCCCGATCTCGACGAGGTCGCCCTCTTCGCCGTCGACCGTGTACCGGCCGACCACGGTGCCGCGACGGCGGACCCCGGCGGCGCGGCCGTCGGCGACCCACAGCCGGGCGGTGGTCACCGGCGACTGCTCGCTGTCGCCGGTCGCGGTGACGAGCTTCAGCAGGTTGACTCCTTCGGGGCGCTTGACCTCGCCGGGTTTCCCGACGGCGCGGACCTGGCCGGTGACCCGGGACAGCCGGAAGCACCGGGTGGCCCCGCGGTCCCGGTCGTGCCCGACGACGTACCAGCGGGCCCGCCACGACACCACGCCCCACGGCTCGAGGGTGCGCATGATCCGCTCGGGCGAGCCGCTGCGGCGGTACTCGAAGCGCACGGCCTGGCCGTTCTGGACCGCGGCCAGCAGGGGCCCGAACGCCGGTTCGGCGCGCACGCGCGGCTCGACGACGGTGGGGGCCTGGTCGTCGACCTCCAGGCCGGCGGCACGCAGCTTCACGAGCGCGCCGTGGGCCTGCCCGGTCAGCTCCGGGGAGTCCCACAGCCGGGACGCCAGCGCGACCGCGGCGGCTTCGTCGGGGGCGAGGTCGATCTCGCCGAGCTCGTAGTCGCGGCGGGCGATGCGGTAGCCCTCGATGGCGTCGAAGGCGGAGTTGCGGCCGGTTTCCAGCGGGATGCCGAGCTCGCGCAGCTCGGTCTTGTCCCGTTCGAACATCCGGAAGTACGCCTCGTCGCTGACGGCGTCGCCGTAGCCGGGCACGATGCCGCGGATCCGCTCGGCAGTGAGGTACTGCCGGGTGGACAGGAGGGCCAGCACCAGATTGACCAGCCGTTCGGCGCGCGCGGTGGACACCCGGTAGAGCCTAGCCCGCGCCGCCTGGCTCGATCGTGAGGTCCGGTGTACGCGCGTCGTAGTCGGCGCGGGCGGCGTCGACGGCGTCGAAGTTGGCCTCCGCCCAGTCCTTGAACCCGGCCACCAGCGCGCGCAGGGATTCCCCCAGCGGCGTAAGGGAATAGTCGACGCGGACGGGCACCGACGGGGTGACCTCGCGGCGCACCAGGCCGTCGCGTTCGAGCACCCTGAGGGTCTGCGTGAGCATCTTCTGGCTGACCCCGGCGATGCGCCGCGAAAGGTCGCTGTAGCGCCGCGGGCCGTCACCGAGCGCGACCAGGACGAGGCTGACCCACTTGCCGGCGATCTCGTCCAGCAGCTTCCGGGTGGGGCAGGCCGCGAGATAGGCGTCGTAGGCGGCTCGTTCGGCCTGCCGCCGCTGTTCCGCCGTGCGCGTGGGCACCGGACGTACCTCCTGGTGGGGTGGGGCACCTGCGAGTGCGTACTTCCCGATGGAGAGTAGCTCCCCCTACGTTCGTGGGGAAGGTCCGGTTTCGGGAACGGAGACGAAGATGCGCGCGATGGTGGTCCGCCGGTTCGGCGGCCCGGAGGTCCTGGAGTCCGTCGAGGTACCGGAGCCGGTGCCCGGTCCGGGGCAGGTGCGGATCCGGGTGGCGGCGGCCGCGGTGAACCCGGTCGACCTCGCCACCCGCGCGGGGGTCCTGACCGGGGCCGGGGTGATTCCGCCGCGGGAGGTGCTCGGCCTGGGCTGGGACGTGGCGGGCACGGTCGAGACGGCGGGCGGCGGGTTCGCCGCGGGCGACGCGGTGATCGGCCTGCGCGACCGGATCGCCACGCCGCTCGGGGCCTACGCCGAGCAGATCGTGCTGGACGCCTCGGCGGTGGCACCGGCACCGGCGGGTGTCCCGGTTGCCGAAGCCGCGACCCTGCCGTTGAACGCGCTGACCGCGGCCCAGGCGCTGGACCTGGTCGAGACCACGGGGACGGTGCTGATCACCGGGGCGGCGGGCGCGGTGGGCGGGTACGCCGTCGCCTTGGCCCGGCTCCGCGGGCTGCGGGTGGTCGCGGTCGCCTCCGCCGCCGACGAGGCGCCGGTGCGGGGATTCGGCGCGGACGAGTTCGTGCCGCGCGGGCCGTCACTCGGCGACCGGGTGCGCGCGCTGGGGCCGGGCGGGGTGGACGCGGCCCTGGACACGGCGCTGCTGGGCCTGGAGGCGCTCGACGCGGTCCGCGGAGGCGGGGAGTTCGTCGCCTTCGCGGCGGGTGCCGCGCCGATCCCGCTGCGCGGGGTCAAGGTGAGCAGCGTCTGGATCAGGGCGGACGGCGAGCGGCTGGCCGAGCTGTCCCGGCTGGCGGAGAAAGGGGTCCTGCCGCTGCGGGTGGCGGAAGTCCTGCCGCTGTCGGAGGCGGCGGCAGCCCACGAGCGGCTGGCGGCGGGTGGCCTGCGCGGACGGCTCGTGCTGACGCCCTGACCAAGCGCCCCAATGTGGCGTTCGGTGCATCCAACGCACCCAATGTGGCGTTCGGTGCGTCCAGTGCACCCAACGCCACATTGGGGCGCTCTAACCTGAGCCCATGGATGATCGCGTTCTCCTCGTCACCGGTGCCTCCCGCGGCCTCGGCGCCGCCACCGCGCGGCTGGCCGCCGCCTCCGGGTTCAAGGTCGCCCTCGTCGCCCGCAAGCTCGAATCCGTCGCTCCCCTCGCCGCCGAGCTCGGCGAAGACCGCGCCCTCGCGCTCGGCGCGGATGTCGGCGACTGGCCGGGCATCTCCGCCGCCGTCGGCGAGACCGTGGAGCGGTTCGGGCGGCTCGACGCCGCCTTCGCCAACGCCGGGATCGGGGTCGGGACCTCCTTCTTCGGCGACGACGATCCCGACCCGCGCGCGTGGGAACCCATGGTCCGCACCAACGTCCTCGGCGCCGCCTACACCGCCCGCGCCGCCCTGCCCGCGCTGCGGGAGTCGTCGGGCCACCTGCTGATCACCGGGTCGGTCGCCGGCCGCTACATCCGCAACGCGAGCCTGTACTCCGTGACGAAGTGGGCCGTGACCGGGATGGCCGGGGCGATCCGGGAAGAGGCCGTCGGCACCGGAGTGCGCGTCACGCTGATCAACCCCGGCATGACCGACACCGACATCCTCAGCGACGAGCAGCGCAAGAAGCCGAACCTGCACCCCGACGACATCGCCCGCGCCGTGCTCTACGCCCTGTCCCAGCCGCCGTCGGTCGACGTCAACGAGATCCTCGTCCGCCCGACCGGCCAGGCGCTCTAGCGAAGGCGGGCGACGCGGCCCTGGGCGCCGCTCGCCCAGCAGGCCGCCCCGGCGCAGTCCACGGTGTCGAAGCTGCCGGTGTCGAACCGGGTCCAGTGCCGTCCGCCGTCGGGGCTGAGGTCGCTGCCGCCGGGGCCGACGGCGAGCACCGTCTCCCCGCGCCACGCCAGCCCGGAGCGGTAGCCGGCCGGGTACTGCGCCGGCGTCCGCCACGTGCGGCCGCGGTCGCGGGTCAGCGCGACGGCCGGGCCCGGCGCGTCCGGGTTCGCGAAGTCGCCGCCGATCGCGACACCCTGGCCCGGGTTCCGGAAGGCGAGGGCGAACACACCGGCTGACGGGCTGCTCGGCAACGGCGTGTCGCTCGCCGTCCAGTGCCGGCCGCCGTCGCCGGAGTGCAGGACGCGGGCGGTCGCGCCGCCGCCGGTGGCGAGCCAGGCGTCGAACGGCCCGGCCGTCGTGACGCACTGGCCGCTGGCCGCGAACCCGGCCTCACCGGGCAGCGCGGGCGGGAAGCCGCTGTCGGGGACCGGGTGCCAGCTGCGGCCGCCGTCGAACGTCGCCTGCAGCCGGAACCGGCCGTCGACCGGGTCGCTCATCGCCAGCCCGCGCCACGGGTCGAAGAAGGCGAGGCAGTCGTAGAAGGCCGCGGCGTCAGTGTTCTGGAAGGTCTGGCGCCAGTGCGCGCCGCCGTCGTCGGTCCGGTAGACGCGGGAGTCGGTGCCGGGGCCGATCGAGAGGACCACGGCGTGGCCGGCGTCGAACGCCTCGATGTCGCGGAACTGCAGCGTCTCGGTCCCGGGCGGCCCGACGGACTGCCAGGTCGCCCCGCCGTCGGTGGTCCGCAGGACGGTGCCCTGGGTCCCGCTGACCCACGCCACGCGGGCGCTGACGGCGGACAGGCCGCGGAACTGGGCGATGACGCCGGTCGGCGTCAGCTCCCACTTCGGCAGGCGCTCCCCCGCCGACGCGGGGACGGTGACCGAAACGAGCAGGGCGAGCACGAGCAGCACGACACGCATGGGGCGATCCTGCCGCAGTCCCGCCCCGACTTTCGTCGCGTCTGCGGAACGCCGTGAAGGCCACCTCGAGTTCCTCGAGGTGGCCTTCACGAACATCGTCAGAGCGAGCTGATCAGGCGTTCCACGCGCTCGTCGACCGAGCGGAACGGGTCCTTGCAGAGGACCGTCCGCTGGGCCTGGTCGTTCAGCTTCAGGTGCACCCAGTCGACCGTGAAGTCGCGGCCCGCGGCCTGGGCGGCGGCGATGAAGTCGCCACGCAGCTTCGCGCGGGTCGTCTGGGGCGGGGTGTCCTTGGCCGCCTCGATCTCGCCGTCGTCGGTGACGCGGCGGACCAGGCCCTTGCGCTGCAGCAGGTCGAAGATGCCCCGGCCACGGCGGATGTCGTGGTAGGCCAGGTCGAGCTGGGCGATGCGCGGGCTGGACAGGTCCAGGTCGTGCTTGTGCCGGTAGCGCTCGACCAGCCGGTGCTTGATCGCCCAGTCGATCTCGGTGTCGATCTTGCCGAAGTCCTGCTGCTCGACCGCCTCCAGCGCGCGGCCCCACAGCTCGACGACGCGCTCGTTCGCCGCGGTCGAGCCGTTGTCCTTGATGTGCTGGAGCGCGCGGGCGTGGTATTCGCGCTGGATGTCCAGCGCCGAGGCCTCGCGCCCGCCGGCCAGCCGCACCTGGCGGCGGCCGGTGAGGTCGTGGCTGATCTCGCGGATCGCCCGGATCGGGTTGTCGAGGGTGAAGTCGCGGAACTGGACGCCGGCCTCGATCATCTCGAGCACCAGGTTCGCCGAGCCGACCTTGAGCATGGTCGTCGGCTCGGCCATGTTCGAGTCGCCCACGATGACGTGCAGCCGCCGGTAGCGCTCGGCGTCGGCGTGCGGCTCGTCGCGGGTGTTGATGATCGGCCGCGAGCGGGTCGTCGCGCTCGACACGCCCTCCCAGATGTGCTCGGCACGCTGGGAGAGGCAGTAGACCGCGCCCCGCGGGGTCTGCAGCACCTTGCCGGCGCCGCAGATGAGCTGGCGGGTCACCAGGAACGGGAGCAGCACGTCCGCGATCCGGGAGAACTCCCCCGCGCGGGTCACGAGGTAGTTCTCGTGGCAGCCGTACGAGTTGCCCGCCGAGTCGGTGTTGTTCTTGAACAGGAAGATGTCGCCGCCGATGCCCTCGTCGGCGAGCCGCCGTTCGGCGTCGACCAGCAGGTCCTCGAGGATCCGCTCACCGGCCTTGTCGTGCGTGACGAGCTGGACCAGGTCGTCACATTCGGCCGTCGCGTACTCGGGGTGCGAGCCGACGTCGAGGTAGAGCCGCGAGCCGTTCGACAGGAACACGTTGGAGGAGCGTCCCCACGACACGACCCGCCTGAACAGGTACCGCGCCACCTCGTCGGGCGAGAGCCTGCGTTGTCCGTGGAAGGTGCACGTGACCCCGAACTCGGTCTCGATGCCAAAGATCCGCCGCTGCATTCCACCAGAGTAGGCGCTGCACCCCCGTCGACGGTGCGCCGTTCGGGCGTCGACACGCCCCCAGTACGCCACAGACGGTGAAATCTCGCCGAATCAGGCACGATTGGAGCACGGCTCTTGACGGCGCGCGGAAGGCGGACCTCTTGGCACACCAGCTCATCCGGACGTTCCGGCGGGTCGGCCGGACCGACCGCGCGCTGATGCGGCGCAGCGCCTCGATCCCGGCTTCGCGGGCCGACGACGCGCTGATGGCGCTGTCCAGGTCGGCGAACAAGTCCCGCCTGTGGTGGGGCGTCGCCGCGCTGCTGGCCGTCCGCAAGGGCGAGACCCGCCGCGGCGCGCTGCGGGGGGTCGTCGCGATCGCCGGGGCGAGTGCCGCGGCCAACCTCATCGGCAAGCCGCTCTTCCCCCGCCGCCGCCCGGCCGAAGAAGAGACGCCCATGCGGCGCCGCCTGCGGAAACGTCCCACGTCCTCGTCCTTCCCCTCCGGTCACTCCGCGTCCGCGGCGGCCTTCGCGACAGCGGTGGCGATGGAGTCGCCGCGGGCCGGGCTCGCCGTGGCGCCGCTGGCGCTGGCCGTGGCCTACTCGCGGGTCCACACCGGCGTGCACTGGCCCTCCGACGTGGGTGTCGGGCTGGGCATCGGGGTCGGCGTCGGCCTGGCCACCCGGCACTGGTGGCCCCTGCACGACGACGTCCCGGGCCGCACGGCCCACGACGCCGACGCGCCCGAGATGGTCGACGGTGAGGACATGCTCGCCGTCGTCAACCCGAACTCCGGGGTGGCGAGCCAGGACCCGACCGAGGACGTCAAGTTCGCCTGGCCCAAGGCCACGCTGCTCTACCCGGACCCCGAGCAGGGTCTGCGCGCCCAGCTCGAAGCCGAGATCGACGCCCGCGGCACGGTCCGTGCGCTGGCCGTCGCGGGCGGGGACGGCACTGTCGCCGCGGTGGCCTCGGTCGCCGCGGAGCGCGACCTGCCGCTCGCCCTGGTCCCCGCGGGGACGCTCAACCACTTCGCCCGCGACGTCGGCGTCAGCTCCATGCCCGACGCTGACGCGGCGACCGAGGTCGGCAACGCCGTCCGGGTCGATCTGGGCGAAGTCGAGATCGACGGCGGCGACGGCACCGCCCACCGCTGGTTCGTCAACACCGCCAGCCTCGGCGGCTACCCGGAGATGGTGCGGCTGCGCGAGAAGCTCCAGCAGCGGCACCCCAAGTGGCCCTCGGCCGCGATCGCGCTGGCGCGGACGCTGCGCCACGCCAAGCCGCTGACCGTCCGGCTCAACGGCAAGCGCACCCAGGTCTGGCTGCTGTTCGTCGGCAACGGCACGTACGCGCCGAAGGGCTTCGCGCCCAGCCGCCGGCCGGCGCTCGACACCGGCCTGCTCGACATCCGCTACCTGCGCGCCGACCTGCCCTATTCCCGGGCCCGGTTCCTGCTCGCGATGATCACCCGCAGTCTCGCCGCCAGCCACGTCTACCACGAGCTCGACCTGCCGGAACTGGACGTCGAGCTGCTCGACGGCAACCGCCGCGTCGCCACCGACGGCGAGGTCGGCCCGCTCGGCAACCGGTTCCGCTTCCGGTCGCGCCCCAGCGCCCTCACCCTCTACCGGCTTTAACGGCTCTTTACCTTCTCTCAACGAACCCACAGCCACTCCCCGCTAGCTTCGCGTTCGAGTTGGGGGCAACCATGCCCGCAACCAGGGGACGAGCGGGGAATCGATGGACGGGCACGGCCTGGCGAGCGTCATCCACCGGGCCGGGACCGATCCGGTGCTGCCCGGCGACGTCACCGCCCGCGCCCGCGACCTCGGCCCGCTCGAGTCGCCGCTCATCTGGCTCGCCTTGGCCTCGGCCGCCGCCGCCGTCCTCGCCGTCGTCGTCGCGCTCTGGTACCGCCGCCGCGTCCGGCGCTGGGGGTTCACCGCCTTCGGCGTGCTCCTGCTGCTGGCCGCGGTCACCGCCCTCAACAGCTACGTCGGGTACGTCCGCACTTCCGACGACCTCGCCCGCCTCCTGCAGCGCGGCCCCGGCGTCGCCAACCTCGCCGGCCGGCTGCTCGACGACGGCAAGGAAGCCCCCGAACCGTCCTCGGCGGACTCGTCGCCGGGCTCATCGGATTCGGCGTCCGCGCCGCACGCCGGCGCGGGCAGGGCCGCCGCCGGCCAGCGGATCGACGTCGTCAACCTCCCGGACCCCGCCCACGGGGTTCCCTCGGGCAGCAACTACGTCGTCCTCCCGCCCGGGTACGACACCGACACCGCCCGTCGCTACCCGGTCGTCTACCTGATCCACGGCTACCCGTTCGGCGGCCCCCGAGACTGGCTCACCTCCGGCGACGCCCCCGGCACGCTCTCGGCGTTGCAGCAGGCCAACGTCATCGCCCCGATGATCGTGGTCAGCGTGGACCTGACCGCGGGCAACCCGAGCACCGACTGGGAATGCCTGAACGTGCCCGGCGGCCCCCAGCTGGAGACCTACCTCGCCTCGACCGTCGTCCCGGCCGTGGACCACCGCTACCGCACCGTCGCCGACCGGGCCCACCGCGCGCTCGGCGGCATGTCCGGCGGCGGCTTCGGCGCGCTCAACATCGGCCTCCACCACGTCGACGAGTTCGCCACCCTGGTGATCGCCCTGCCCTACGACGACCTCAACGACTCCATCGGCATCCTCAACGGCAACCAGGCCGCGATCGCCGCCAACACGCCCCGCCGCTACCTGCCCGGCATGAAGTTCAGCGCGCCGATCTCGGTGATGCTCGCCGTCGGCACCGGCGCCCCCACCGACGTCGTCACCGCCCGGCGGATCGCCGACGCGCTCCGCGCCCGCGGCCAGGAGGCGGTGGTCCACGCCGAACGCGGCTTCAACCACACCTGGCACACCGCCCGCGCCACGCTGCCCTACCTGCTGGCCTTCGCCGACCAGAACTTCCGGGCCTCGCCCGCGGTGTCCTGAAACCCGGTTGCCGCGTCCGGGAAGCTTGAGCATGGATCTCGTCACGCACTACGCGGCCGGCCCGGCCGAGCACACCAGGCTCGCGCGCACTCCGCACGGCAGGCTCGAGTACCTGCGTACCCGCGAACTGCTGCGCCGCTTCCTGCCCGAGACCGCCCGCATCCTCGACGTCGGCGGCGGCACCGGCATCCACGCCGAGTGGCTGGCCGCCGAAGGGCACGCCGTCCACCTGGTCGACCTCGTGCCGGATCACGTCGCGCACGCCGCCACCCTGCCCGGTGTCACGGCCGAGACCGGCGACGCCCGGAACCTCACCGCGCCGGACGCCGCTTTCGACGCCGTGCTGCTCCTCGGCCCGCTGTACCACCTCGTCGATCCGGCCGACCGGGCCAGGAGCCTGGCCGAAGGCCGCCGGGTCCTCCGGCCGGGCGGGCTGCTCGCGGCCGCGGGCATCAGCCGCTACCTCTCGCTGCTGGAAACGGCGACCGCCGGAACCCTCACTGCCGAACAGGTGGCCCCGATCCGCACGGTGATCGAGACCGGCGAGTACGACGGTCATGTCGGCTTCGTCCCCACGCACTGGCACACCTCGGCGGAACTCCGGGACGAGGTCGCCACCGCGGGCTTTCCCGACGTGAGCGTGTACGGCGTGGAAGGTCCCGCTTGGCCCGCCCTCGACGCCGCCGGGCCCGGCCGGTTCGACACCCTGGCCGAGGCCGCCCTGCGCGCCGCGCGGATCGCCGAACAGGACCCGCGGCTCATCGACGTCAGCGCTCACCTGCTCGCCGTCGCCCACCGCCCGCACTGACGGGAAACGCCGGGCACGGCCACTCGGCCACGCCCGGCGTCCGCACTGCGGAACTACTCGCTTTCCGGCTTGCCTTCCGGCTCCTCGCCCTGCGGGTCCGGGACCGGGAGCAGCGTGTCCAGCGCCGCGCCCGTCAGCCGCCGGAACGACCGCCGCGGGCGGTCGCGGTCCAGGACCGCCACCTCCAGCTTGATCGGATCCGCGTCGCCGTTCCCGTTCGCCGCGGCGTTCGACGACGACGAAGACCCACCTGCCGAAGACGACGGCGCCGGCTGGCTCGGCGTCCGCAACGCGGCCACCGCCACGCCCAGCGCCGCCTGCAGCTCCAGGCCGTCCTCGAACGTCTCCTTCATCTTCGCGGAGATCTTGTCGGCCTGGCCACCCATCACCACGAACTGCGGCTCGTCGAAGATCGAGCCGTCGTAGGTCAGCCGGTACAGCTGGTCCTCCGCCGCGCTCGCCGCCACCTCCGCCACGCAGATCTCCACTTCGAACGGCTTCAGCTGCTCGGTGAAGATGCTGCCCAGCGTCGCCGCGTAGGCGTTCGCCAGCGCCCGCGCGCTCACGTCACGCCGGTCGTACTGGTAGCCCTTCAGGTCGGCGTGCCGGATGCCCGCGACCCGCAGGTTCTCGAACTCGCTGTAGCGGCCGACCGCCGCGAACCCGATCCGGTCGTAGATCTCGGAAACCTTGTGCAACGTCGCCGACGGGTTCTCCGCCACGAACAGCACGCCACCCGCGTACTTCAGCACCACCACGCTCCGGCCGCGCGCGATGCCCTTGCGCGCCAGCTCGGAACGCTCCCGCATCAGCTGCTCGGGAGAGGCATACAACGGCATCGTCACGGTGTGCGCTCCAGGTCTTTCGGTGTTCCAACGTTCACTGTCGTCCGGCCCCGGTCACGAAAGCCGGCGCTGGTGGCGCTCGATCCGCCCCGCCACCACGGCTTCCGCCACCGCCGCCGCCTCGGCCTCCGGCAGCTGCACGGCGCCGTGCTCCGCGGTGACCGTCACGACGGTCGGGAAGATCCGCCGCACCAGGTCCGGCCCGCCCGACGCGGTGTCGTCGTCCGCCGCGTCGTACAGCGCCTCCACCGCGACCCGCACCGCGCCTTCGACGTCGGCGTCCGGGTCGTGCAGCTTCTTCAACGCCGATTTCGCGAACAGCGAACCCGAACCGATGCCCGCGTACCCGCCGTTCTCCTCGTACCGCCCGCCCGCGGCGTCGTACGACACGATCCGCCCGGCGTGCTTCGCGTCCTCGGCCTCCAGGTCGTACCCCACGAACAACGGGATCGCCGCCAGCCCGGCCATCGCCATCTCGAGGTTCGCCTTGACCATCCCGGCCAGCTTGTTCGTCTTGCCGTCCAGCGACAGCGAAACGCCCTCGATCTTCTCGTAGTGCGCCAGCTCCACCGCGTACAGCCGCACCATCTCCACGGCCAGCCCCGCCGTGCCCGCGATGCCCACCGCCGAATACTCGTCGGTGACGTGCACCTTCTCCATGTCGCGGCTCGCGATCAGGTTCCCCGACGTCGCCCGCCGGTCACCCGCGATCAGCACCCCGCCCGCGAAGGTGCACGCGACGATCGTCGTCCCGTGCGGCACACCCAGCTCCGCCGCGCCACCGGCCACCCGCCGCTCCGGAAGCAGCTCCGGCGCCTGTACCCGCAGAAAGTCCGAAAACGACGACGTCGCCGACGAGAAGTACGCGGCAGGCAGCGCGGGACCCGAGATGCCCCTGGTGTTGTCCATACGTGCTCAAGAATCCCATCTGTGCGGGCCAGACGAGCCGGAGTCCCGCGCCGGGCGGCCGTCACGGCCGCCACCACGCGGGACCCCGGCCGCCGGCTGAACGGTCGGCAAGGGCGCGGGGCCCCAGGCGGCTATTCGCCGCCCTTCTGCACGTAGGCCCGGACGAAGTCCTCGGCGTTCTCTTCGAGCACGTCGTCGATCTCGTCGAGGATCGTGTCCACGTCCTCGCCAAGCTTCTCGCGCCGCTCCTGACCCGCCGCGCCGGTGTCCTCGAACTCCTCGTCGGAGTCACCACCGCCGTGCTTTTCGATCTTTTCCTGGGCCATCTCGCCTCCCGGTGTGGCTGATGTTTCCTAGCCTACCCAGCGGCCCCGACATTCGGGGAACGCCGCGATCGCGGTGTGCCGACCGCCTAGTCCGAACCGGTGAGCGCCTCCACCAGCTCCTCCGCCGTCGCCGCGTTGTCCAGCAACTTGCCGACGTGCGCCTTGGTCCCCCGCAGCGGCTCCAGCGTCGGGATCCGCACCAACGACTCCTTGCCCACGTCGAAGATGACCGAATCCCACGAAGCCGCCGCGATCGACGTCGCGTACTTCTCCAGCGCCCGGCCCCGGAAGTACGCCCGCGTGTCCGACGGCGGCGTCGTCACCGCGGCCAGCACCTCTTCCTCCGACACCAGCCGCTTCATCGACCCGCGCGTCACCAGCCGGTTGTACAGGCCCTTCGCCAGCCGCACGTCCGAGTACTGCAGGTCCACCAGCCGCAGCCGCGGCGCGCCCCAGGCCAGGTTGTCGCGCTGCCGGTACCCCTCCAGCAGCCGCAGCTTCGCCGGCCAGTCCAGCCGGTCCGCGCACTCCTGCGGGTCGCGCGCCAGCGCGTCCAGCACCTCGCCCCAGACCCGCAGGACCTCCTTCGACGCCTGGTCCGCGCCCGTGCGCTCCAGGTTCTGCGAGGCGATCTCGTGGTAGGCGAACTGCAGGTCCAGCCCGGTGTACTTCTTGCCGTTGGCGAGCGCGACCTGCACCTTCAGCGTCGGGTCGTGGCTGATCTGGTGCACCGCCTTGACCGGCTCGTCCAGCTTCAGGTCGTCGAACCGGATGCCCGACTCGATCAGGTCCAGCACCAGCGCCGTCGTCCCGACCTTCAGGTACGTCGAGTACTCCGACATGTTCGCGTCGCCGATGATGACGTGCAGCCGCCGGTACTTGTCCGCGTCCGCGTGCGGCTCGTCGCGGGTGTTGATGATCCCGCGCTTCAGCGTCGTCTCCAGGCCGACCTCGACCTCGATGTAGTCCGCGCGCTGGGAGAGCTGGAACCCGGCTTCCTCGCTCTGCTGGCCGATCCCGACCCGGCCCGAGCCGGTCACGACCTGCCGCGACACGAAGAACGGCGTCAGCCCCGCGATCACCGCTGTGAACGGCGTCGACCGCGCCATCAGGTAGTTCTCGTGCGTGCCGTAGCTCGCGCCCTTGCCGTCGACGTTGTTCTTGTACAGCTGCAGCTGCGGCTGGCCCGGCACGGAGGCGGCCTTCAGCGCCGCCTCCTCCATCACGCGCTCGCCCGCCTTGTCCCAGATGACCGCGTCCCGCGCGTTCGTCACCTCGGGCGCCGAATACTCCGGGTGCGCGTGGTCGACGTACAGCCGCGCCCCGTTGGTCAGGATGACGTTCGCCGCGCCCAGGTCCTCGACGTCCGGGTCGTGCCCCGGCCCGCCGGGCCCGGTCAGGTCGAACCCGCGCGCGTCCCGCAGCGGGCTCTCGACCTCGTAGTCCCACCGCGCCCGCCGGGCGCGCGGGATGTCGGCCGCCGCCGCGTAGGCCAGCACGACCTGGGTGGAGGTGAGTACCGGGTTCGCCGTCGCGTCGCCCGGCACGGAGATGCCGTACTCGACTTCGGTTCCCATGATCCGCCGCATGTCCCCACCCTACGGGGTCGCACTGGTGGAACGATGCACCCATGCCAGGCAGTGACGAACTCGTTGCCCTCTATGACCAGGCAGGCTCGGTCGTCGGCACGGTCACCCGCGCCCGCGTCCGCGCCGAGGCCCTGTGGCACGCCGCCGGCGTCGTCCTGGTCCGTTCGGGTGACGGCAAGGCCGTTTACGTGCACCTCCGTACCCCCGGGAAGGACGTCTTCCCGTCGACCTGGGACTGCTGGGCCGGCGGCGTGGTCGCCGCCGGCGAGACCCCGGCCGAGTGCGCCCGCCGCGAACTGGCCGAAGAGCTCGGCGTCCAAGGCGTGGAACCCGTCCCCTTGTTCACCAAGGTCTACGACGACGGTCGCAACCGCTGCCACAACTTCGCCTTCGAGGTGCGCTGGGACGGCCCCATCCGCCACCAGGCCGAAGAGATCGTCGAAGGCCGCTGGATCCCCCTGGAGGAGCTGCGGGCCTGGGTCGACGACCCGGGCCCGGAACTGCCGTTCATCCCCGACGGCCGCGAAGGCGTCCAGGAATGGTTCCGCCGCTACGGCTGAGCTGTCAGCTTCGCCGTCATCGCGGGCAACAGCCGCTTCGCCGCGTCCACCGCGCGGGTCTCGGTGCTCGCCGAAACCGTCAGCTCGGACACGAGACTTCCCTTGGCCAGCATCACCGTGCAGATCTTGCCGTCACACCAGGCACGCTGCAGCTCGACCCCGGGCTGGACGGGGACGCTCACCGTCTTGCCCGCGCACACGGACTCCTCGACGGCCTGGGCAGCCGAGGAGTCCGGGAACGCGAGGACGCGGTGGATCAGCACCGACCCGCTGGGGTAGCGCCAGGTCGCGGTCCGGTTGCCCACCGAGGGCCCGTCCGCCAGGCACCCCGAAACCTCACTCGAGCCCGGCTGCACGTCTTCTGCGGCGACGTCGGCGTCGGTCAGCAGCGCCCGCTCCGCGAGCGGCCCGAGATCGGGGACCGCCGGCCTCTCCGGTGCGGCCTGGGGCTGGCTCACCCGCGCTTCCGCAGGTGCCGGGGCCGGCGCCGACGTGGTCACCGGATCGTCGTAGTACGTCTCCAGGTTGTTCGGATCGGGCCCGTCACAGGCCGTAAGGCCCACCAACGCAACCGCGGCCAACGCAATCGCCTGCCGATGACGCACCTGCTCCGGCCTCCTGTCGTCCGTGGCGTGCCAGCGAAGGGTAGTGCAGCCGTTCAGTCCCACGCCAAGGAGGACCGGTGTTGCCAGTACTCGCCCGGCTCCTCGGCGATCGCGACCAGCGCGTCCCGTTCGGCGACAGTCAGTTCCAGCGCCGTCGCCCGCAGGTTCGCCGCCAGCTGCGCGGTGCTCGCCGGGCCGATGACCGCGCGGCCGGCCCAGTCCTGCGCCAGCACCGCGGCCACCGCGACCGCGTCCGGCCCGGTCCCGTGCGCCGCCGCGATGTCGCGCACGACGGACGGCGCTTCGACCGCCAGCCTGCCGTTGGCCAGGGTTTCCTTGACCAGCACCCGTTTCCCGGCCGCGTGCGCCGCGGCGAGAGCGCGTCCCGCGGACGGCTCGAGGACGTTCCACGTCGACTGCACCGCCGAAAACACCGGGCGTCCCGCGGCTTCCAGCGCGAACGCCCGCTCGATCGCGTCCGCTTGCGCCGGTCCGGACGTCGAAAACCCCACCGCGACCCCGTTCGCGGACAGCTCCGCCAAGGCTTCGAGGAGTGGCTCGTCGGTGAACAACGGACTGTCCACAGTGAGCGAATGCACCTGGTAGAGCCCCACCCGATCGCCCAGCAGCGCCAGGGTTTCCGCCCACTGCGCGGCGAACCGCGCCGCCGAGTGCTCCTTCACCTCGTGCACGTCGGCGTCGAGCCGCCAGTCCCCGACGTACGCGTAACCCCACTTGCTGGAGATCTCGACGTCGGCGTGGCCGCGTTCGGCGAGCCAGCCGGCCAGGAACTCCTCCGAACGCCCGTAGGACCGGGCGACGTCGACGTGCCGGACACCCGCGGCGTAGGCGGCGTCGAGCACCTCGAACGTCGCGGCCCGCATCGAAGCGACGTCCCGCACCGGCGGCAGCGCCCCGTCCCGGCCGAGGTTGATGTAGGCGGGCCTGCCCAGCGCCGCCAGCCCCAGTGCGATGCGGTCCACGGGCCCCCTCACGCCGTCTGCTTGTGGCGGAGGATGGCCAGCCACTGATCGGCGTTCTGGGCCTGGCGGTGGAGCTTTTCCAGCCGCGCGGCCGGTGCCCGGACGTAGCCCTTGCCGAAGACCGGCGCGATCTGGCGGAGGCTGGCGCCGCCTTCGCGGGCCGCGAGCAGCAGCCAGTCCGAGGCGTCGGCGCATGCGGCGGACGCGCGGCGGAACTCGCCGAGCAGGTCGATGAGCTCTTGCGCGCTCACCTCCCCCGCCTGAACAGCGGCTGCCGTCGTCTCCAGCCAGGCCAGAACGTCGGGTTCGGTGATCGGCGCGCGCGGCCGCCGGATTTCTTCACTCACGCCGGGAAGTATAGGGCGTTATACGTCGATATACTCGGAGCGACACCATGACGACGCGCACCGAATCCCAGGCCGACGTCGAGCAGCTGCTCGACGCCTTCAAGGCGCTCGCGAACCCGGTGCGGTTGCAGGTGCTGCAGTGGCTGCGGGAGCCCGAGCGGCATTTTCCGGTGGAGCGGGCGATCGCCGACCCGGTCGAGGTCGGCGTGTGCGTGAGCCACATCCAGGAGAAGCTCGGGCTCGCGCAGTCGACGGTCTCGGCGTACATGGCGTCACTGCAGCGCGCCGGACTGGTCCAAGCCACGCGCGTCGGCAAGTGGACGCACTACAAGCGTGACGAAGCCCGGATCGCCGAGTTCGTCGGCGTGCTCGGCCGCACTCTCTGACCGCTCCCCTCCCCTGTCGTCACCCCCACGTGGCGCTTCATATCGTAAATCTGCGATACTTCGATTTATGGGTACGATCGAGAACATGCAGCTGGGCCGCTACGGCATCTGGACGTTCGACTTCGAAGACCAGCCGGCCGCCATGATCCGGGACTCCGCGCAGGAGCTGGAAGAACTCGGCTGGCCGGCACTCTGGATCCCCGAACGGGACGGCCGGGAAGCGCTGACGCACGCGGGATTCCTGCTGTCGGCCACCGACCGCCTCACCGTCGTGAACGGCATCGCGCAGATCTGGTCCCGCGAGGCCCGGTGGACCTATGGAGCGGCCCTGCTGCTGGCCGACGCCTACCCGGACCGCCACCTGCTGGGGCTCGGCTTCGGCGCGGGAAAGCCCGGCGCGAAGCCGCTTCGGGCGATGAACGACTACCTGGACGCCCTCGACACCGACTCGAAGGTCAACCCCGCACCGGAGGGGTCGATGCGGCGCATCCTGGCGGCGTACGGCCCGAAGATGCTGGAGCTGGCCCGCGACCGGTCGGCGGGCGCGCACACCTACCACGTGACGCCGGAGCACACAGCCCAGGCGCGGGAAATCCTCGGGACGGAACCGTTCCTCGGCGTCGAGCACGCGGTGCTGTTCGAGACAGACGCGGCCAAGGCGCGCGAGATCGCCCGCAAGCACCTGCACCCGTACCTCACCACGCCGTACAACATCGCGAAGTTCCTCCGGCTCGGCTACACGCAAGAAGAAATCGACAGCGGCAGCGACCGGCTCGTCGACGACCTCGTGTTCTGGGGCGACCTCGAGACGATCACCGCGAAGCTGCACGGACACCTCGACGCGGGCGCCGACCACGTCGGCATCCAGGTCATCGGCGTCGAGCCGGGCACCTCGGCCATGCCGCACTGGCGCCGCCTGGCCGAGGCACTGCTACCCGGGTGAGCCGAACCGCGCGGTGCAGTGCCACACGCGCTTGAGCACCTGGGGGTCGTGCCGGCCGGCACGGACGGCGTCACCGATGACGCGGGCGTCCAGCCACCCGTCCTCGGCGATGTCTTCGCCGGCCCGCACGACGTCCTCACCGCGGTAGTCCGCGTGCGCGGCGAGCGTCGTCACGGAGAGCCGGAACCCGTGGTGCCAGGAGACCGGGAAGGGGAGTTCGGCGGCGGCCGCCTCGACGTCGGTCCCTCGGAACGCCGGGTCCAGGACCAGCGCCGCGACGTCGGAAGCGAGCCGGAGCGGGCCGTGGACGTGGGCCTCGATGTAGTCGTCGAGTTCGTCCGGGGCGTCCGCTTCGACGAGGAGGATCAGCGGCATGTGCGCGGCCGTACCGAAGTCCGTGGGCTCGCTGAAGCTGTCCGGGTAGCAGAACGTCGTCCGCCCCAGCACTTCGCGCTCGAGCCGGAAGTGCGCCGAACCGAACCGCACCGAGCCGCCGGCCGGGCGCCTGCGGTGGTTGAGCGAGCCGTACTTCGGCCGGGCGGACGGCGGCAGCTCGTCGTAGACGCCGCCGAACATCCGGTGTTCCCAGTGCCACCGGGCACCGCCCGGGTGCGCGGTCAGGCCGCCGTTGCCCGTGCCCGTCTCGAACTGCGAACGGTAGACCCCGTCGGTCAGCCAGTGCCGCAGCAGCGGCACCGTCCCCACCAGACGTTCCGGGTGGAAGTGGAGGGTGACGTCCAGGTCCTCCGGCAGCGGCGGTCCGGCGACGCGGTTCGCGACGTGGGTGACGGCTTCCTGCCACCGCCGTTCGGCTCTCCCCACCATGTGTCGCATCCTAACGCCGAGCGGTATAGGTCGTTATACACAACGTGGAGTCGGAAAACCGCTGGCTTCGCGGCCGGTTCGCCGGTTTGACTGCGGCCATGCGACTGGCGGAGTTCGGGGTCACGGTGCGGTTCGCGCTGCTGGCCGTGGTGTGGGGTGCGAGTTTCCTGTTCATCAAGGTGGGGCTCGGCGGGCTCTCCCCCGGCCAGGTGGCGCTCGGCCGCGTCGCGCTGGGGGCGCTGGCGCTGGCCGGGATCCTGCTGGTGCGCCGGCGGCCGCTCCCCCGCGATCCCGTGTTGTGGGGGCACCTCGCGGCCGTGTCGGTACTGCTGTGCGTCGTGCCGTTCCTGCTGTTCTCGTGGGCGGAACAGTACATTTCGTCCGGGCTGGCGAGCATCTTCAACGCGACGACACCGCTGGTCACGATGCTGCTGGCGGCCGCGGCACTGCCGGAGGAGCGGTTCACGCCGCCGCGGGTGCTCGGCCTGCTGCTCGGGTTCGCCGGCGTGCTCACGATCGTCGGGGTGTGGGACGGCGTCGACGTGTCGCACCAGCTGACGGCCCAGCTCGCCTGCCTCGGCGCGACGACCTGCTACGGCGCGTGTTTCGTCTACCTGCGCCGGTTCGTCTCACCTCGTGGGACGGATCCGGTGGTCGTCGCGTTCGGGCAGACGGCGTCGGCGACGGTGATCCTGGGCCTGCTGACCCCGGCGATCGCGGCGACGCCGGTGCACCTGAGCCTGCCGGTGGTGGCGAGCATGCTCGCCCTCGGCGTCTTCGGCACGGGCATCGCGTATGCGTGGAACACCCGGATCATCGCCGCCTGGGGCGCGGCCAACGCCTCCGCGGTGACGTACCTGACGCCCGTGGTGGGCGTGCTGCTCGGCGTGCTCGTGCTGGGTGAACCGGTGAGCTGGAACCAGCCGGCCGGGGCGCTCCTGGTGGTGCTGGGGATCCTCGCGGCCCACGGACGGCTGCGCGTGCGCCGCAAGAGCGAGCCCGAACTCGTCCGCAGCTAGACACGCCGATGGGGCGGCTGCCGAAGCAACCGCCCCATCGAGCGTCGGACTACAGGTACTGACCGGTGTTCGTGGCGGTGTCGATCGCCCGCCCCGAATCCTGGTTCTTGCCGGTGACGAGCGTGCGGATGTAGACGATCCGCTCGCCCTTCTTGCCGGAGATCCGGGCCCAGTCGTCCGGGTTGGTGGTGTTGGGCAGGTCCTCGTTCTCCGCGAACTCGTCGACGATCGCGTCCAGCAGGTGCTGCACGCGGAGACCCGGCTGCTTGGTCTCCAGCACCGACTTGATCGCCGACTTCTTCGCCCGGTCGACGATGTTCTGGATCATCGCGCCCGAGTTGAAGTCGCGGAAGTACAGGACTTCCTTGTCCCCGTTGGCGTAGGTCACCTCGAGGAACCGGTTCTCGTCGCTCTCCTCGTACATGCGCTCGACGGTGTGCTGGATCATCGCGTCGAACGTCGCCTTGGCGTCGCCGCCGAACTCGGCGAGGTCGTCGGCGTGGATCGGCAGGCCTTCGGCCAGGTACTTGGAGAAGATGTCCTTCGCGCCTTCGGCGTCCGGACGCTCGATCTTGATCTTGACGTCGAGCCGGCCCGGCCGCAGGATCGCCGGGTCGATCATGTCTTCGCGGTTGGAGGCGCCGATGACGATGACGTTCTCCAGGCCTTCGACACCGTCGATCTCCGACAGCAGCTGCGGCACGATCGTGGTCTCGACGTCGGACGACACGCCCGACCCACGGGTACGGAAGATCGAGTCCATCTCGTCGAAGAACACGATCACCGGGGTGCCCTCGGAGGCCTTCTCCCGCGCCCGCTGGAAGATCAGGCGGATGTGCCGCTCGGTCTCCCCGACGAACTTGTTGAGCAGCTCGGGGCCCTTGATGTTCAGGAAGTAGGACTTCCCGTCCGCCGCGTCGCCGCGGGCCTCGGCCACCTTCTTGGCCAGCGAGTTCGCCACCGCCTTCGCGATGAGCGTCTTGCCGCAGCCCGGCGGGCCGTAGAGCAGGACGCCCTTGGGCGGCCGCAGCTGGTACTCCTGGTACAGATCGGCGTGCAGGAACGGCAGCTCGACCGCGTCCCTGATCTGCTCGATCTGCCGGGTGAGGCCACCGATGTCCTCGTAGCGGACGTCGGGCACCTCCTCCAGCACCAGGTCTTCGACCTCCGCCTTCGGCACGCGCTCGTACGCGTAGCCGGCCTTGGAGTCGACCAGCAGCGAGTCGCCCGGCTTGAGCGGCTGCTCGGCCAGCAGGTCGGAGAGCAGGACCACCCGCTCTTCGTCCGCGTGCCCGACCACCAGCGCGCGAAGGCTGCCGCCCTCGACGTCGGCGGCGAGCACCTCACGCAGTGCACACACCTCGCCGGTGCGTTCGAAGCCGCCGGCCTCGACCACGGTGAGCGCCTCGTTGAGCCGCAGCGCCTGGCCGCGTCGCAACGAAGAGAGCTCGACCGCGGGCGACACCGACACCCGCATCTTCCGGCCGGCCGTGAAGACGTCCACCGTGTTGTCCTCGTACGCCTCGACGAAGACGCCGTACCCGGACGGTGGCTGGGCCAGCCGGTCGACCTCCTCGCGGAGAGCGAGGAGCTGTCCTCGCGCTTCGCGCAGGGTTTCGACCAGTTTGGTGTTGCGCTCGGTGAGCTGGCTCACCCTTTCCGAGGCCTCGGCGAGCCGCTGTTCGAGAACTCGGTTCTGCCGTGGCGAGTCGGTCAGTTTGCGGCGCAGCAGCGCCACTTCCTCCTCGAGAAAACGGATCTGCCGAGCCTGCTCGTCCGCCGTCGTCCCAGCTCCGGATGTTGCTGAAGGGTCGGCCTCCTCGCGCCGACCTCCGGGAAGGTCATGATGCATCGGGCACCTCCTCGGAGTGCTTTTCATTCCACGGTACCGGCGATCACCGACAAGAAAAGGCCTTTCCGCATCACAAGATCGGCGCGTCGCGGTTTCCCTGCCTCCCCCAGCACGGACATTCCCGCAGCGCAAGCGGCCATTTCGGTGCCGTGACGCGGGTGCGAGGCGGGTCCGGACCGGCCAGGGTGAAGCAAGCACGACGGGAGTACCCCGCCGCCGGGACCGCCAACCCCTCCGGGATCCGGGCAATTCCGGCCAGTTCCGCCCTAACCGCGCGGCGGGCGGCCCCGGTGGCTAGCATCGGGCCGACGCCGGACCGGCAGTGAGGGCCGGGTCTCTTCGAAGGAACGCTAGGGGGCACCACTCATGACCTACCCGCCGCAGCAGCCGGGCGGCTACGGGCAGCAGCCCGGCGGTTACGGGCAGCAGCCAGGGCCCTACGGTCCACCGCAGCCGGGTGGTTACCCCCAGAGCGGGCCCCAGCCGCAGCCGGGCTACGGCGGCACCCAGCAGTTCGGCCGGCCGGGCCCGTACGACGGTGGTACTCCGTTCGGCGGCGCCGATCCGTATGGCGGGCCCCAGCAGGGCGGTTACCCGCCGCAGACGGGCCCTCAGCCCCAGCAGGGCTATCCCCAGCAGCAGGACCAGTGGGGCCAGCCGCAGCAGGGCTTCGGCGGCTACGACCCGTACGGCGGCGGTGGCTTCGGCGACGCTCCCCCGCCCAAGAAGAAGAAAACCGGGCTCGTCATCGGCATCGCGGCGGGCGCGGTGTTCCTCGTCGGCGGCGGCGTGGCCGCGCTGGTCCTCACGAACAGCGGCGGCGGTGAGCAGGCCGCGGCACCGCCCGCGAGCAGCAGTTCCGCGGCACCGTC
The DNA here is from genome assembly GCF_002234595.1 of Amycolatopsis vastitatis. Taxonomy (GTDB): domain Bacteria; phylum Actinomycetota; class Actinomycetes; order Mycobacteriales; family Pseudonocardiaceae; genus Amycolatopsis; species Amycolatopsis vastitatis. Next base: position 215,800 of record NZ_NMUL01000007.1, on the reverse strand, counting down.
GACCGTGCCGAAGGCCACCACCCCCAAGCCCAAGGCCACCGCGCCGACCAGCCCGACGTCGAAGAGCAGCACGCCCGCGGGCGGCCCGGCTCCCGGCGGCAAGGGGAGTTCGCAGGAGCTGTTCGACTCGACGATCTCCGCCTACAACGCGAGGGACCAGAAAGCCCTCGCCGACACCATCTGCCGGAGCGTGTTCGAAGGCAAGACCGGCGACATCCCGAAGGTGACGGTGACGCTGACCGGCGCGCCGCAGGACAGCGGGGACAAGTCCACCGTGCGCTACTCGGCCACTGACGGCAGCAAGACCAAGGTCGGCACGATGTCCGCGCGGAAGGAATCCGGGCTGTGGTGCCTGTCCAACGTGCAGGCGGACGGCTCGTGAGCCCCCGCAGGCGGTGAACCGCGTCTTCGCCGCCGGGCTCGTCCTGCTCGGCGTGGCCGGCGCGGGTGTCGTGCTGGGCCTGCTGCTCGTCGCCCCGGACGGCCCCCCGCCCGCGCCGTCGAGCACGACCGGCCCGGTGCCGGCCCGCTCGTCGGCACCGCCCCCACCCGACGCGGCCGACACGGCGGCGGTGGGCGTGCTGGCCAAGGCGATCGTCGACGCGATCGCCCGGCACGACTCGGCGGCGTTCGGCAAGCTCACCTGCCGCCCGCAGACCGCCGAGGCCCTGGCGAGGCTGCAGCGGATGTGGGACGCGGCCGGCCCGGTAACGGCGACCCTCCCCCGCCCGCCGGAGCTCCGCGGCGAGTCGGCGACGGCGGTGGTCCACGTCGAAGCGGCGGGCGGCACCAAGGACACACCCTTCCCGTTGCACAAGGAGAACAGCCACTGGTGCGTGCCAGGTTAAGCAGGCGGCGTGAACCCCTCGGGCCAGCGGGTGGCGCCGTCGGTGCGGGCGCCGGTCAGGTCCGCGTCCGTCAGGTCGGCACCGGTGAGGTCGGCACCGGTGAGGTCGGCCCCGGTGAGGTCGGCCCCGCGCAGATCCGCGTCCCGCAGGAGGGTGCCGGTCAGGGTCGCGCCGGCGAGGTTCGCGTTCCGCAGCGCCACGCCCTCCAGGTTCGCTACCGCGAAACAGACCCGGGGAATCGTGAAGCCGGTCAGGTCGGCGCCGCGGAGGTCGACTCGCTCCAGCTCGGACCAAGCACCCGGTTCGATCATCGTGCCGCGGGACAGTGCCCCGATCGCGGCACTGACGTCGTCGGGCAGACGGCCTTCACGGCGCACCGTGCCGGGCCGCCAGGGCGCCCGGAAGCAGATGAAGGACGTGAGCAGCGCGTGGATGTGCCCGCGGTAGCGGGTATCCAGGCCGGCCAGCTGCTCAAGCGCGTAGACGGCACCCTGCCGGGTCGGCACCTGCTTCGCGCCGAGCTGGTCGATCGCCTTGGTGAACAGGTCGATCGAGCGGCTCTCGCGGTTGAGCTGCAACTGCCGGGACGTCAGGAGCGCACCCAGTCCGACACCCGCCAGCGCCAGGAGGCCGCCGAGTGCCTGCAGCAGCGTCGCGCGGACGTCGTTGACGGCCTTCAGCCGATCCGCCGGACCCAGTCCCGGTGCGGTCCCGACAAGCCAGGGCGGCGCGAAACCCACGCACAGCACAACCAGGACGGTCACGACGGCCGCCGCCACCGCGAACCCGGCCTTCCGGCGCGGAGACACTCCGGCTAGCCCTTGCCCTTGCTCGGACGGCGGGACACCCGCGGGGACACGGTGCCGTCCGCCAGCCGCCGCGCGGTGAGCAGGAACGCCGTGTGCGCGACCATCCGGTGGTCCGGGCGGACCGCCAGGCCGACCACGTGCCACGGGCGCATCAGCGTCTCCCACGACTCCGGCTCGGTCCAGCACTGCTGTTCGCGCAGCGACTCGGTGACGCGCGAGAGCTGTGTCACCGTCGCGACGTACACCGTCAGCACGCCGCCGGGAACGAGGTGGGCGGCCACGTTCGGCAGCTGCTCCCACGGGGCCAGCATGTCCAGCACGACGCGGTCGACCTCGCCCTCGTGCGACGCCAGGTCGGCGACCGTCAGCGACCAGTTGGCCGGCTTCTCGCCGAAGAACTTCACGACGTTGCGCTCGGCGTGCTCGGCGTGGTCCTCGCGGATCTCGTAGGAGTGCACTTGCCCGGCCGAGCCGACCGCGCGCAGCAGCGAACACGTCAGCGCGCCGGAGCCGGCTCCGGCTTCGAGCACGCGGGCACCCGGGAAGATGTCGCCCCACATCACGATCTGCGCGGCGTCCTTCGGGTAGATCACCTGCGCGCCGCGGGGCATGGAGAGCACGTAGTCCGGCAGCAGCGGGCGCAGCGCCAGGTAGGTCGAGCCGCCCGCGGAGGTGACGACCGACCCTTCGGGACGGCCGATCAGGTCGTCGTGGGCCAAGGCCCCGCGGTGGGTGTGGTACTCACCGCCGTCGGCCAGCGTCAGGGTGTAGTGCCGCCCCTTCGAGTCGGTCAACTGCACCCGATCACCCGCGCGAAACGGTCCGCTGACCGACAACACTTCCTCCTGCAGTAACCCGTTTGGCCGACGCCAGATCTTCGCAGGCCGCGCGGGCCGGGGCCTCAGCGGGTACGGCGGTTCAGCGCGGCCCGGAGGTCGTCGCGGCGCAGCACACCCGCCGGGCGGCCCTCGTCGTCGACCACGAGGAACTGCCACGCGGGGGTCTCGCGAACCCGCTCGACGACGTCCTCCCCCGGCTCCGACGCCAGGAGCACGGTCTCGGCCCGGATCGGCTCGGCCGCCAGTTCGGCGGGCGCGTGCGGCGACGAGCTCGCGAGCCGCTCCGCCGCGCCCTCGTCGAGGAGCCCGGCCGCCACCCCGTCGGCGCGGACGAGCACCACGCCCCGGCCGGCGGAGGCGGCCAGCGCGTCCGACACCGGGCTCTCGGCGGGCAGCTGCAGCACCGGACGGACGAGCTCGCCGAGGACGAGGCCCTCCGGCCACGTCCGGCGTGTCTCGGCGGCCAGTTCCGACCGCGCGCCGAGGATCACGAACCACGCCGTGACGACACAGACGCCCAGGCGCAGCCACCGGTCCGGGCTCGCCGTCGCCAGGCCCCACAGCGCCCAGACGAGCAACCCGGCGGCCACGACCGCGCCACCGGCGACCGCGGCGCGCGTCCCCTTCGCGCGGATGCCGGTGGCCGCCCAGACGCCGGCGCGGACCAGCCTGCCGCCGTCCAAGGGCAGTCCCGGCAGCAGGTTGAACACGCCGACGGCGAGGTTCGCCACCGCGCACTCGGCGACCAGGAGCCAGACCGCGCCGTCCGGGGGCACGGCGAACACGAGGAGGCCGCAGAACCCGCCGAGCAGCAGCGACACCGCGGGCCCGGCCGCGGCGACCAGGCCCTCGTCACCGGGACGCTTCGGCGTGCGGGCCACTTCGGACAGGCCGCCCAGCAGGAACAGGCGCAGCCGCCGCACGGGGATCCCCAGCCGCAGCGCGACCAGGCAGTGCCCGAGTTCGTGGGCGAGCACGGACAGGCCCAGCAGCAGTGCGAACGCGCCCGCCAGCAGCCACGACGTCGCCGCCGTGGCGTCCGGCAGCAGCCGGCCGACGAGTGGCGCGTACAGCACGACGACGATCAGCGAGCCGATCCACCAGGACGGCGCCAGCAGCACCGGCACCCCGGCGACCCGGAACAGCAGGAGGCCGCCGTCCGGGAGGACGGCCCGCCGGGTGCCCCCGGTGCCCTGCTCGCTGGTCGCGGCCATGCCGAGAGCCTAGAGCTTCCGGTGTGGGTACCGGGTGATCCGGGCCCCGATGGTGTCGCGCCCGGACAGTCGGTTCACGTACCTGGAGAGTCGGTTCACGTACCTGGACAGTCGGCTCGGGGCCCGGTGCGAGCCGACTCCCCGGGTACGCGAACCGACCCTCGGGGTACGCGAGTCGTCCGTCCGGGTACGCGAGTTCGCCGTCCGGGTACGGGTGGCGGGCGTTGCGGTCGCCGGAACTGTCGGACCCCGGCGTTACGCTCTGCCCATGCCCGACGCCGACACCGTGACCACCGACACCCCAGCCGCCGCCGTCGCCACCGAGGTGCGGCGGCGGCCCGCGTTGTCGCCGTCACGGGCCAGCGACTTCAAGCAGTGCCCGCTGCTCTACCGGTTCCGCGCGGTCGACCGGCTGCCGGAGGTCCCGACCAAGGCCCAGCTGCGCGGCACGCTCGTCCACTCGGTGCTGGAGCGGCTGTTCGCGCTGCCCGCCGCCGAACGCGTCCCCGCGCAGGCGCGCGAGCTGCTCGGGCCGGCGTGGACGGACCTGTCCGCCGACCGTCCGGAGTGGACCGAGCTGTTCGACGGCGAGAAACCCGAGGACCACGCGGATTGGCTCCAGTCGGCGGAAAAGCTGCTGGACGCGTACTTCGAGCTGGAGGACCCGCGGCGGCTCGAGCCGGAGGCCTGCGAGCTGCACGTCGAGATCGAGCTCGGCTCCGGCGTCCTGCTCCGCGGCTACATCGACCGGCTCGACGTCGCGCCGACCGGCGAAATCCGGGTCGTGGACTACAAGACCGGCGCCGCGCCGCGGGAAATCGGCGAGGCCAAGGCGATGTTCCAGATGAAGTTCTACGCCGTGGTCCTGTGGCGGCTGCGCGGGATCGTGCCCCGCCAACTGAAGCTCATGTACCTGACCGACGGCCAGTCCCTCGCCTACACGCCCGACGAGGCCGAGCTGCTCCGCTTCGAGCGCACGCTGGAAGCCATCTGGCAGGCCATCCTGAAGGCGGGCAAGACCGGCGACTTCCGGCCGAACAAGAGCAAGCTGTGCCACTGGTGCGACCACCAGGCGCACTGCCCCGAGTACGGCGGCACGCCGCCGGAGTACCCCGGCTGGCCGGAGCCCGACGCGGGCGACGAGACGCCGCTGGACCGGGCGGACTGATGGCCGACGCCTTCTACGTTCCGCTCGGCGACGGCCGGTTCTCCGCGACCGGGCACACGGCCGGGCCGTGGACCCCGGACGCCCAGCACTTCGGCCCGCCGTCGGCGTTGCTGGTCCGGGCCCTCGAAAACGTCGAACAGGCGCACCCGGCGGAGCTGGCCCGGGTGACGGTCGAGATCCTCGGCCCGGCGCCGGTCGCCGACCTCACCGTCCGGGCCCGCGTGGAACGGCCCGGCCGGTCGGTCGAACTGCTGCAGGCCGAGCTGGCGAGCGCCGATCGCGTGGTGGCGCGGGCCTCGGCGTGGCGGATCGCGACGGCGGACACGGCGGAGATCGCCACCGACGCCGGCCCGCTGCTGCCGTCACCCGGCAGTGTCGGCGAGTCGCCGTGGCCGGAGGGCTGGCAGGCCGGTTACCTCGACGCGGTGGAGTGGCGCGCGGTGCGCGGCGGCATGGACGTGCCGGGGCCGGCGGCGGTGTGGGCCCGCCAGCGCGTCCCGCTGGTCGACGGCGAGGAACCGAGCGGGCTGCAGCGGCTGTTCACGGTCGCCGACTCCGGCAACGGCGTGTCGAACTTCCTCGACCCGCGGAAGTGGTGGTTCATCAACGCCGAGCTGACCGTGCACCTGCGGCGGGTACCCCAAGGCGAGTGGATCGGCCTGGACGCGGTCACGCTGGTCGGGCGGCACGGCGCCGGCACGGCGACGAGCATCCTGCACGACGCCGGCGGCCCGGTGGCCACCGGCGCCCAGGCGCTGATGGTCCGGCCGCGACAGGCCGGGGGCGGATAGCCACCCACAACGGGCCCGCATCCAATAACCTTCGCGGAACGACCGACTTGAGGAGCGCTCCGGCATGCAGATCACCTCGGTGGTCAACCAGAAAGGCGGGGTCGGGAAGACCTCACTGAGCGTCGGCACCGCGGCCGCGCTGGCCGAGCGGGGCCGGCGGGTGCTGCTGGTCGACCTCGACCCGCAGGGCCACGCGACGACCGAGATGCTCGGCCTGAACGAGGTCGCCGCGGACCGGCCGAGCCTGGCGAAGGCCCTGGCCAAGACGTGGAAGGGCCCGATCGAGGACCTCGTCGTCCCGCACCCGCGCAGCAACCTCGGCAAGGGTGGCGCGCTCGACGTCGTGCCGACGTCGCCGGGGATGTTCGACCTGATCCGGCGGCTCGACTCGTTCCGCGTCCCCGGCTGGCAGCTGGCGCGGGTCATCCAGTTCGCCAACTACGACCACTGCGTCATCGACTGCCCGCCGGCGCTGGACGTGCTGACGAACAACGCGCTGGCGGCGTCGCACGGCATTCTGGTCCCGGTCCAGCCGGACAAGACGAGCATCCGCGCGCTGCGGCTGCTGGCCGACCAGGTCCGCTACGTCGAGCAGACGGTCGGCCGCTCGCCGCTGTCGTGGTTCGGCCTGGTGCCGAGCCTGTACCGGCGGCCGATCTCGCACTACGCGGCCGCGGCGCTGCAGGAGATGTACGACTTCGGCATCCCGATGCTCTCGCACCTGCCCCTGGGCGTGGTGATGAACGAAGCGGCCGCGCACGGCGTCCCGGTGACGACGTACGCCCCGGAAACGTTGCAGGCGCTGTCGTTCCGCGAAATCGCGACGACGCTGGACGGCTACCTGGAGCAGAACCAGGCGCCGGCCGTCGTGCCCGCCGACGAGGAGTTCGTCTTCGAGGACTTCATCTCGGAGGTGGCGGTGGCCCGCAACGTCAACGACAACGGGGCCCGCAAAGGCTTGTACGACCTGCTGCCGAAGAAGCCCAACCGGCCCAGGTCGTGAGTGTTCCGGCGGGTTGGAACCCGCCGGAACACTCACGACCGGCGTGCGGTCAGAGCCGGCAGGAGCGGATGTCCGACGCCAGGATCGCCTTCGCGCCCACCTCGGCGAGTTCGTCCATGATGAGGTTGACCTTCTTGCGCGACACCATCGCCCGCACCGCGACCCAGTCTTCGTGGGCGAGCGGGGCGACCGTCGGCGACTCCAGGCCCGGCGTGATGGCAATCGCGCGCTCCACCAGCGTTCGCGGGCAGTCGTAGTCCAGCATCATGTACTGCTGCGCGAACACGACCCCGCGCAGGCGTGCGGCCAGCTGTGACTTCGCCTTGCTCTCCTCGGTGCCCCGGCGCTGCAGCAGCACGGCTTCCGACACGCAGATCGGGTCGCCGAACGCCACCAGGTTGTGCTGCCGCAGCGAGCGCCCGGACTCGACGACGTCCGCGATCGCGTCCGCGACGCCGAGCTGGATCGAGATCTCGACCGCGCCGTCGAGCCGGATCACCTCGGCCTCGACGCCGTGGCGGGCGAGGTCGTCGCGGACCAGCCGCGGGTACGACGTCGCGAGCCGCTTGCCGTGCAGGTCCGCCGGCTTCCAGTCCCGCCCGGCCGGGGCGGCGTAGCGGAACGTCGAGCCGCCGAAGCCGAGCGCCTGGAGCTCCTCCACCGGCGCGCCGGAGTCGAGGGCGAGGTCGCGGCCGGTGATGCCGAGGTCGAGGTCACCGGAGCCGACGTAGATGGCGATGTCCTTGGGCCGCAGGAAGAAGAACTCGACCTCGTTGACCGGGTCGAGGACAGTCAGGTCGCGCTGCTCATGCCGCTTCCGGTAGCCCGCCTCGCCGAGCATCTCCGTCGCCGACGCGGCGAGGGCTCCCTTGTTCGGCACGGCAACACGCAGCATTTCGCTCTTCTCCTCGTTCCTCGCCCGGTCCAGCACCGGGCGAAACCCGTCACAGGTAGCGGTAGACGTCCTCGGTCGACAGGCCGCGGCCGAGCATCAGCACCTGCACCCGGTACAGCAGCTGGGAGATCTCCTCGGCGAGGCGCTCGTCGGACTCGTGCTCGGCGGCGATCCACACCTCGCCGGCTTCCTCGAGCACCTTCTTGCCCTGGGCGTGCACCCCGGCGTCGAGGGCGACGACGGTGCCGGACCCGTCGGGACGGGTACGCGCGCGCTCGGCAAGCTCCGCGAACAGCTCATCGAAGGTCTTCACGGTCCGGAATCCTTCCATCCCGGACCCCGCCACGCCGCCCCGGCCCGCCGCTGATGCAGCCCATCTCACACGGCCGTGGACGTCTGCTCCCACCAGTTGGGAATCAGCCCGGGGGCCGGGGATCAGAACAGCGCGCCCTGCTCGAAGTCCAGCAGGTACCGCTTGCGCTCCAGGCCGCCGCCGTAGCCGGTGAGCGAGCCGGTCGAGCCGACCACCCGGTGGCACGGGACGATGATGCCGATCGGGTTCTTGCCGTTCGCGAGGCCGACCGCGCGCGACGCCGCCGGGTTGCCGACCCGGTCGGCCAGCCGGCCGTAGGAGATCGTCGTGCCGTAGGGGATCCTGCGCAGCTCCGCCCAGACCAGCTGCTGGAACGGCGTACCCACGAAGACGAGCGGCACCTCGAACTCGTGGCGCTGCCCGGCGAAGTACTCCTTCAGCTCGGTCTCGGCGCGGTCGAAGATTTCCGCGCCGGGATCGTGCGAGCCGAAGGTCAGCTCGTGCGGGCGGTGGCGCTGGTCGACCATGTAGAGGCCGCAGAGCGCCTCGCCCTCGGCGACCAGTGTCAACGGGCCGCACGGGCTGTCGACGACGGCGTGGGTGCGCATGGGGGCTCCTGTCGGGTTCATGCCGCGGGCATCCGGTTGATCGCGTGGTCGCCGGTGGCCCACAGGTGCTGGGTGGCGTAGGCGCGCCAGGGGCGCCACGCGGCGGACCGGGCGACGACGGCCGCCTGGCCGCCGAGTCCGAGGGTTTCCGCGGCGTACTTGATGCCGAGGTCGGTCGGGAGGAACGCATCAGGGTCACCGAGGGCGCGCATCGCGATGCTCTCGACCGTCCACGGCCCGAAGCCGGGCAACGCGCCCAGCGCGGCCCGCGTCGCGGTCCAGTCGCTGCCCGCGCCGAGGTCGAGCCCGTCGGTCAGCGCGGAGACCAGCGCGAGCAGCGTGCGACGGCGGCTGCGCGGCATGGCCAGGGTCTCGGGGTCCAGCGAAGCGAGCGCCGACGGCGAGGGGAACAGGTGGGTCAGGCCGCCTTCGGGGTCGTCGACCGGCTCGCCGTGGGCGACGACGAGCCGGGCCGCGTGGGTCCGGGCCGCCGCCGTCGAGACCTGCTGGCCCAGGACGGCGCGCACGGCGAACTCGGCGCCGTCGACCGTGCGCGGGACCCGGCGGCCGGGCGCGGCCGCGACGAGCGGGGCGAGCAGCGGGTCGGTGGCGAGCTGGTCGTCGACGGCGACCGGGTCGGCGTCGAGGTCGAGCAGGCGGCGGCACCGGCTGGTGGCGGCGGGCAGGTCGCGGAGGTCGGCCAGGGTGAGCCGGCAGGCGATGTGGCCGTCCTCCGGCCGCAGCGCGACGACGCCGTGGCCGTGCGGCAGCCGCAGCGTCCGGCGGTAGGCGCCGTCCCGCCACTCCTCCACGCCCGGCACGCCGGTCGCCACCAGGTGCCCGAAGAGGTTGTCCGGGCACAGCGGCTTCCGGTAGGGCAGCCGCAGGACGAGCGCCCCGGCCGCGGCCGACGGCGTGCCCTTCGCGCGTTGCCGCAGCTCGGTCGGTGAGAGGGCGAACACCTCGCGGACGGTGTCGTTGAACGTCCGGATGCTGCCGAACCCGGCGGCCAGGGCCAGCTCGGTCATCGGCAGGGCGGTCGTCTCGATCAGCGTGCGCGCGGTTTGCGCGCGCTGGGCCCGAGCCAGGGAAAGGGGGCCGGCCCCGAGTTCGGCGAAGACCTGGCGTTCGACCTGCCGGACGCTGTAGCCGAGCCGGGCGGCGAGGCCGCGGACGCCTTCGGTGTCGACGACGCCGTCGGCGATCAGCCGCATCGCCCGCGCCACCAGGTCGGCGCGTTCGTTCCACAGCGGCGAGCCGGGGCTGGCATCGGGGCGGCAGCGCTTGCAGGCGCGGAACCCGGCCTGCTGGGCGGCCGCGGCGCTCGGGTAGAAGCTCATGTTCCGGGGTTTGGGCGGCACCACCGGGCAGCTGGGCCGGCAGTAGATCTTCGTCGTCAGGACCGCCGTGTAGAACCACCCGTCGAAGCGGGCGTCCTTCGCCTGCACGGCCCGCACGCACCGTTCGAAGTCCTCATGCACCCCGTCAGCATCGCGGACTCCGGCGACCCGGGGCTAGCGGAAATGCGACATGGTGGTGGTCAGCCCAGCAGGGCCGCCAACGCCGGCACGTCGATGCCCACCAGCGAATCGCGGAACACGCGCCGCTCCCCCGCGTCGACCGGGACGTCGTTGGGGATCACCAGGACCGTGCAGCCCGCGGCGACCGCGGACGCCGTGCCCGGCGGCGAGTCCTCGACCGCCACGCACCGCCGCGGCGGAACGCCGAGCAGCTCGGCCGCCTTGAGGTACGGGCGCGGGTGCGGCTTGTTGAGCCCTTCGACCTCGTCGCCGCACACGGTGACGTCGAAGAAGTCCCGGCCGATCGTGTTGAGCGCCAGTTCGGTCAGGTCGCGCTCGGTGGAGGTGACCAGCGCCGAACGAAGGCCCGCTTCGCGCACCGCCGTCAGCGCTTCGCGCGCGCCGGGGCGCCATGGCAGCTCGTCGTCGAAGAGCCCGGCCGTGCGACGGCGGATCTCCTCGCCGGTCGAAGCGATCGCCTCGGGCGTCACGGGACGGCCGGTGACCTCCAGCAGGTAGGCCGACGTGTCGTCCATGTTGGACCCGACGAGCGTCATCCGCTGCTCCTCGGAAAGCCTGCCGCCGAGCCAATCCGCGGTCTCGTAGAGGGCGATGTCCCACAGCTTCTCGGAATCGACGAGCGTGCCGTCCATGTCCCACAACACGGCGTCGAGACCGTCCACAGTGGATCTACCTCCGGGTCAGGTGTTGAAGTACTTGGCTTCCGGGTGGTGGCAGACGATCGCGTCGGTCGACTGCTCGGGGTGCAGCTGGAACTCCTCGGACAGCTTGACGCCGATCCGGCCCGGCTCGAGCAGCGCGACGATCTTCGCCCGGTCCTCGAGGTCGGGACAGGCGCCGTAGCCCAGGGAGAACCTCGCCCCACGGTAGCCGAGCTTGAAGAAGTCCTCGACGTCGTCGGGGTCCTCTGAGGCGACCGCCACACCGCCGGGGAAGGTCAGCTCCTGCCGGATGCGGCAGTGCCAGTACTCGGCCAGCGCCTCGGTGAGCTGGACGCCGAGGCCGTGGACCTCGAGGTAGTCGCGGTACGCGTCGGCCGCGAACAGCTCGTTCGCGTAGTCGGCGATCGGCTGGCCCATGGTGACGACGGTGAACGGGACGACGTCCACTTCACCGGCTTCGCGTGGCCGGTAGAAGTCGGCGAGGCAGAGCCGCCGGTCCCGGCGCTGGCGCGGGAAGGTGAAGCGCAGCCGCTCCGGCGCGTCCGGTTCGGGCTCGGTCAGCACGACCAGGTCGTCGCCGTCGGCGTAGCACGGGAAGTAGCCGTAGACGACGGCCGCGTGGGCCAGGACGCCGTCCGCGGTCAGCCGGTCGAGCCAGTACCGCAGCCGCGGCCGGCCTTCGGATTCGACGAGTTCGTCGTACGTCGGTCCGGCGCCGCCGCGGGCGCCCTTGAGCCCCCACTGGCCCATGAAGGTCGCGCGCTCGTCGAGCATCGCGGCGTAGTCGGCGAGCGGCACGCCCTTGACCACCCGCGAGCCCCAGAACGGCGGCGTCGGCAGCGGCACATCGGTGGCCACGTCCGACCGCGCGGGCGGTGGCCCCTCGAGGACTTCCTCCTCGGCCTTGCGGGCTTTGCGCGCCTCGGCGATCCGCAGCGAGCGTTCGCGGCGTTCCTTGCGCTCCCGGCGCTTTTTCTCCGCGTCGGCGTCCACCAGCGGCGATTCCCCGCGCTTGGCCGCCATGATGGCGTCCATCAGCCGCAGGCCCTCGAACGCGTCCCGCGCGTAGCGGACGTCGCCGAGGTACAGCTCGCTCAGGTCGTTCTCCACATAGGACCGGGTGAGCGCGGCGCCGCCGAGCAGCACCGGCCAGCGCGCGGAGACACCCCGGGAGTTCATCTCCTGGAGGTTCTCCTTCATGATCACCGTGGACTTGACCAGCAGCCCGGACATCCCGATCGCGTCGGCGGCGTGCTCCTCGGCCGCCTCCAGGATGGTCGTGATCGGCTGCTTGATGCCGAGGTTGACGACCTCGTAGCCGTTGTTGGACAGGATGATGTCGACGAGGTTCTTGCCGATGTCGTGCACGTCGCCGCGGACGGTGGCCAGCACGATCCGGCCCTTGCCGGAGTCGTCGCCGGTCTCCATGTGCGGCTCGAGGTGCGCGACGGCGGCCTTCATCACCTCGGCGGACTGCAGCACGAACGGCAGCTGCATCTGCCCGGAGCCGAACAGCTCGCCGACGGTCTTCATGCCGGACAGCAGCGTGTCGTTGATGATCTGCAGGGCGGGCCGCTGTTCCAGGGCCGCGTCGAGGTCTTCGGTGAGGCCGTTGCGCTCGCCGTCGACGATCCGGCGTTCGAGCCGTTCGAACAGCGGCAACGCGGCCAGCTCCTCGGCCCGCGACGCCTTCGAGGACGCCGCGCTGACGCCTTCGAACCGGGCCATCAGCTCCTGCAGCGGGTCGTAGCCCTCACGACGGCGGTCGTAGACGAGATCGAGGGCGATCGCGCGCTGGTCGTCCGGGATGCGCGCCATCGGCAGGATCTTCGACGCGTGCACGATCGCGGTGTCGAGCCCGGCTTGGACGCACTCGTGCAGGAACACCGAGTTGAGCACCTGCCGCGCGGCCGGGTTGAGCCCGAACGAGATGTTCGACAGCCCGAGCGTGGTCTGCACCTCGGGGTGGCGGCGCTTGATCTCGCGGATCGCCTCGATCGTCTCGATGCCGTCCCGTCGCGACTCCTCCTGCCCGGTGGCGATGGTGAAGGTCAGCGCGTCGATGATGACGTCGGAGGTGTGCAGGCCCCAGTTCCCGGTGATGTCTTCGATGAGCCGGGTCGCGATGCCGGCCTTCTTCGCGGCAGTGCGAGCTTGGCCTTCCTCGTCGATGGTCAGCGCGACGACGGCGGCGCCGTACTCGCTGACCAGTTCCATGACCTGGGTGAAGCGGGACTCCGGGCCGTCGCCGTCCTCGTAGTTGACGGAGTTGACCGCGCACCGGCCGCCCAGGCGCTCCAGCCCGGCCCGCAGCACGGGGACCTCGGTGGAGTCGAGCATGATCGGCAGCGTCGACGCCGTGGCCAGGCGCCCGGCCAGCTCGGCCATGTCCGCGGTGCCGTCGCGGCCGACGTAGTCGACGCACAGGTCCAGCAGGTGGGCGCCGTCGCGGGTCTGCTCGCGGGCGATCTCGACGCAGTCGTCCCACCGGCCATCCAGCATCGCGGTGCGGAAGGCCTTCGAGCCGTTCGCGTTGGTCCGCTCGCCGATCATCAGCACGCTGGCGTCCTGCTTGAACGGCACCGCCTGGTACAGCGACGACACCCCCGGCTCGGGCCGCGGCCGCCTCGCGACGGGCGAAGTGCCGGAGACGGCCGCGGCGAGCTGCCGGATGTGCTCGTCGGTCGTCCCGCAGCAGCCGCCGACCAGGCCGACGCCGAACTCCCGGATGAACCCGGTCAGCGCCTCGACCAGCGCTTCCGGGCCGAGCGGGTACACCGCCCCGCCCGGGCCCAGCTCCGGCAGGCCGGCGTTCGGCATCACCGACAGCGGCACCCGGGCGTGCTTGGCCAGCTGCCGCAGGTGCTCGCTCATCTCGGCCGGGCCGGTGGCGCAGTTGAGCCCGATGACGTCGATGCCGAGCGGCTCCAGCGCGGCCAGGGCCGCGCCGACCTCGGTGCCGAGCAGCATGGTGCCGGTGGTTTCGACGGTGATCGAAGCGAGGATAGGCACCTGGCGCCCTTCGGCGGCCATCGCGCGCTTCGCGCCGATGATCGACGCCTTCGTCTGCAGGATGTCCTGGGTGGTCTCGACGATCACCGCGTCGGCGCCGCCGGCCAGCAGGCCCCGGACCTCTTCGGCGTAGGCGTCACGCAGCGTGGTGAACGGCGCGTGCCCGAGAGTGGGGAGCTTCGTGCCGGGGCCGACCGAGCCGAGCACGAACCGCGGCCGGTCCGGCGTCGCGAACTCGTCGGCGGTCTCGCGGGCCAGCCGCGCGCCGGCCTCGGCGAGCTCGAAGATCCGCTCCGTGATGTCGTACTCGGCGAAGTTGGCGAAATTGGCCCCGAAAGTGTTCGTTTCGACCGCGTCCGCCCCCGCTTCGAGGTACCCGCGGTGCACCGAGCGGACCACGTCCGGGCGGGTCACGTTGAGGATCTCGTTGCAGCCCTCCAGGCCGCCGAAATCGTCCAGGCTCAGGTCGTGGGCCTGCAGGGCGGTGCCCATCGCGCCGTCGGCGACCAGGACGCGGGATCGCAGCGCGGTCAGGAACGGTGACGACAGGCGGTCGGACATGCTGAACAGCGTAAGGCCGGTGGTCGTAGGCTGGTCCGGTGAGTGAGCCCGTCGACGAGACCCCGCGGCCGCCTGGCGACCGCCCCGAACCCTCCCGCCCGCTGATGGTGGTCGCCTTCGAAGGCTGGAACGACGCAGGTGACGCGGCCAGCCGGGCGGTCGAGCACCTGCAGCTGAACTGGGACGCCACGCAGCTGGCGGAACTGGAGCCCGACGACTACTACGACTTCCAGGTCAGCCGCCCGACCGTCCGGATGGTGGACGGCGTCACTCGCCGGGTGGACTGGCCGACCACGACGCTCTCGGTGTGCCGTCCCGACGGCTTCGACCGCGACGTCGTTCTCGTGCAGGGCCCCGAGCCGAACATGCGCTGGCGCGCGTTCTGCGCCGAGCTGCTGAAGCACATCGAACAGCTGAACGTCGCGACGGTCGTGACGCTGGGGGCGCTGCTCGCCGACACCGCGCACACGCGGCCGGTCCCGGTGACCGGGACGGCGTACGACAAGGACACCGCCTCGCTCTACGGGCTCGACCTGAACAACTACCAGGGCCCCACCGGCATCGTCGGGATCCTGCAGGACTACTGCGTGCAGGCGGGCATCCCGGCCGTCTCGATCTGGGCGGCGGTGCCGCACTACGTCTCGCACCCGCCGTCCCCGAAGGCGACGCTGGCGCTGCTGCACAAGCTGGAGGACATCCTCGACGTCGAGATCCCCCTCGGCGCGCTGCCGGAGCAGGCCGAGGAGTGGCAGCGCACGGTCAGCGAGATGGCCGACGAGGACGAAGAGATCAGCGAGTACGTCCGCAGCCTCGAGGAGCGCGGCGACGCGCAGAGCGAGGTCGTGGCCGAAGACGTCAGCGGCGACAAGATCGCCGCCGAGTTCGAGCGTTACCTGCGCCGCCGCGGCCGGGGCGGCGGGCAGGAAGGCTTCGGCCTGCGCTGAGGCACTCTTTTCAGGGTCACCGCAGCCAGCTGGTGGCGAACGCCCGGGCGGGGTTCGCCACCAGCATGGCCGTGACGATGTCGCCGCCCAGCAGCTTGGTCAGCCGCGGCGCCAGCGTTGTGAGCAGGTAGGACGCGCCCGGCTGGGCGCGGGCGGCGGCGGTGGTCGTGTCGCCGCCGAGCAGGATCTGCCCGCCGTGCCCGGCCTCGACGAGCGCTTCGAGTCCGTCGAAGAGCCGCAGGTCGGTGGCGTGGTTGGCCCGCGACGGGCCGTCGAAGCCGAGGAACACGCCGGTCTCGGCGATCTCCCGATGCAGCTGCGGATCCGGGTTCCGGTTGAGGTGGCCGAGGATCACACTTTCCGGTGAAACGTCCAGCTTGTCGCAGAGCAGTTCGACCGTCTCCAGGCCCGCCGTGCCGAGTTCGAGGTGCACGGCGATCGGCGCGCCGGTCTCCTCGTGGGCGACCGCGGCGGCGGTCATCGTCAGCCGGGCGTGCGAATCGATCGTGTGGAAGGCGCCGGCCACCTTGACCAGCCCGGCGCGCGGGCCGGTCCGCGGCTCGTCGGGCAGGTCGGCGGGCTGGGTCCCCTCGGTCAGGTCGGCGACGAACTCCTTGACCAGATCGTCGATGACGCGGCCGAGGATCACCGGCGGGTAGTGCTCCACGCGGTGCAGGCCGGTGGCCGCGACCACGTGCACGCCGACCTCGTCCGAGATCCAGGCGAGCTCCCGGGTCCGCCGGGTCAGGCCATAGGGCGTCCACTGGACGAGCGCCGCCCCGCCCCGGAGCTTGAAGTCGAGGAGCGCGTCCGCGGCGGCGACCGGGTCGTCCAGCTCCTGGCCGGGCAGCAGCTTCGAAGCGAAGAAGAGGTGGTCGTGCGAGTCGGTCACGCCCAGCTCGGCCGGATCGATGTCGCCCAGCACCGTCCGCACCTTCGGCTCCCCAGTCACGACGGCAAGTGTAACGCCTCAACCGTTACGATGGTGAGGTGTCCGAAGACTTCCGCCTCGACATGGGCGCACCATGGCTCAACCTCCTGGCCACCCGTGGCCGCCACTTCGGGCCGCAGCCCGTGGAGCGGATCCCGACGACCGCGCGGTTCCGCGACTGGCTCGCCCGGGTCGAGCTGACCCCGCTCGCGCCGGTCACGGACGCCGACCTGGACGAAGCCCACCGGCTCCGCGAGGTCCTCCGCGAACTCGCCTTGGGCGCGGTCGACGGGATTCCGCCGAAAGCCGACCAGGTGAGCCCGCTGGCGGCCGTCCTCAAGACCGAGCCGGTGCACCTGGCCGCCCTCGACCGGCTGCACCGCAGCGCCCCGCCCACGGCGTCGGCCGCGCTCGCCCGGCTCGCGCACCAGGCGGCCGACTGGCTCACCGGGCCGTTGCGGCACGACCTGCGGGCGTGCCCCGAGCAGGACTGCCGCGGCGTCTTCGCCGATCCGGGCGGACGGCGGCGCTGGTGCCCCTCGCCCGCGTGCGCCAGCCGGGGCCGGGTGCGGGCGCTCAGGGAACGGCGACGCGCGGAATCCTGACGGCCGGGCGATCACGCCGGGCCTGCCGCAGCCGGCGGACCGGCAAGCCGCCGGGACCTCGCCGGGCCTGCCGCATCCCGCCCGATCAGGAGGGCCAGAGGATGCGGCGCATCGGCACCGCGCCCCGCGCCCGCTTCCGCCACTCCCGCGGATAGCCCAGCGAGACCTCCTCGAAGCGGACGCCGTCGGCCTCGGTGGTGCGCGGGATGTGCAGGTGGCCGTAGACGGCGACCTCCGCGCGGTAGCGGACGTGCCAGTCCTCGGTCTGCGTGGTGCCGCACCACAGCGCGAACTCCGGCCAGTACAGCGGCGCCGTGGGGTGCCGGTGCAGCGGCCAGTGCGACATCAGGATCGTGCCGTGGTCCTCGGGAATCGCCTCGAGACGTCCGGTGCTGATCTTGAGCCGGTCCGCGCACCACGCCTGACGGCTCGGGTACGGGTCGGGGTGCAGGAGGTACTCGTCCGTGCACACCACCCCGGCCTCCCTGGCCTGGCGCAGGGCCTCCCGGAGGGACTTGCCTTCGGCTTCCGGGGTCCGCCAGCTGTAGTCGTAGAGCAGGAACAGCGGCGCGATCGTCAGCGGCCGCGGGCCGTGCCGCCAGACCGGGAACTCGTCCTCGGGCGTCAGCACGCCGATCTCGCGGCACCGGTCGACGAGGTACTCGTAGCGAGCCTGGCCCCGCAGCTGGCAGTCGTCGTTCTTCGTCGTCCACAGCTCGTGGTTGCCCGGGACCCAGACGACCTTCGCGAACCGGTCGCGCAGGGTCTTCAGCGTCCCGATGGTCGCTTCGGCCAGCTCGGCGACATCGCCGGCGACGAGCAGCCAGTCTTCGGGTGTTTCCGGGACGACCGCGTCGAGGATCGGGCCGTTGCCCTCATGGGTCACGTGGAGGTCGCTCGTGGCGAAGAGGTGCGGCACCCCTCCACCGTAACCACCGCGGGCGCGGGGACCGCGCGAAACCGGCGGTTCGGGAACAGCATCAGCACTCCGGCGAAGACGTAGACGCCGGCCTGGACGTTCAGCAGCACGGCGGGCCCGGTCGCGGCGACGAGAGTGCCCGCCAGCAGCGCGCCGACGGTGGTGAACGTGGCGACGGCGGCGAACGTCGTGCTCAGCACCCGGCCGGCCCGCTCGGGGGCGACCGCGCTCTGGATCTCCGACAGCACCCCGGCCCCGACGACCACGCCCGGGGCGCCGGCCACGACGAACAGCCCGACGTACACGCCCAGCGACGTCGTCACCATGGCCAGGTTCCAGATCACCGCGGACACCAGGCCGAGCACGATCGAACCCCAGCCGAGCAGCGCGGCCGGCGCCACCCGCCGCGCCACGGTGGCCAGGGCGAACCCGGCGGCGAGCCCGCCGAGGGCCTGCACGCCCCGCAGCAGCCCGGCGTCGGCTTCGCTGCCGCCGAGCACGTCCAGGACGTAGACCACGAACAGCACGAGGAACATGCCCTGCGCCAGCGACGTGAACACGAGTGCGAGCCCGGTGCGCCACAGGCGCCGGTTGCGCGTCAGCTCCCGCAGGCCGTCGAGCCAGGCACGCACCACCGGTTCCCGCGCCCCGGCCGGTGCCGGGGCGGCGATCCGGCGGAACGGCTTGGCCAGCAGCGCCGCCGCCACCACGAGGACGGCCAGGTAGCCGGTGACGACGTCCGCGAGCCCGCCGAAGCCCAGCAGCGCGCCGCCCGCCCAGCCGCCGGCCAGCCGGGCGACGCTGCCGTTGACGCTCATCAGCCCGTTGGCGCCGGTCACCTCTTCGACGCCGACCAGTTCCGGGACCAGCGCGTTGCGCGCCGGTTCGAACACCGACGCCAGCGCCGCCTGCGCGGCCATCACCGCGTACACCACGACGACATCGGGTTCGGCCGGCAGCGGGAGCACCACGACAGCGAGACCGCAGCAGACGCCGAACAGCACCGCACGGCGGTTCCACCGGTCCGCGACGACACCCGCGACCGGGCTCAGCAGCACCGCGGGCAGCAGGCCCAGGCCGATGCTCAGCGCCGTGGTCGCGGCGGAGCCGGTGCGCTGGAAGACGTACACCGGCAACGCCACCTGCAGCATCCACTCGGCTGTCTCGCCGAAGAAGGCGGCCACCCACAGCCGGGCGAAGCCCGGCACCCCCAGCAGCCCTCTCACGCTTCCGCCTTCCCCGAGTGTTCGATGCGCGGGAACGCCCGCAGGCCGACGTGCACGGAGGCCGCGTCCGGTGGCGCGTCGGTCCGGATGGCGCCGACGTACGGGCGGACCAGCGCGTCGATCGCGTCGGTCAGCCGGGTCAGCTCCTCCGGCGTCACGCGCAGGGCGTAGGTGGACAGCCCGGTCGCGGCGCGCCAGGCGGGGCTGAGGTCGTCGAGGGAGTCCAGGTACCGCTGGGTCAGCTCCTGCTCGTGGGTCAGCTGCGCGCCGACCACGCCCAGCTGCGCCGCCCGCCGGGCCGGGTCGTCGGCGAGCTCCCCCAGCTCCAGGCCGACCTGCCGGGCGCGCCACGGCCGTTCCCGGCCGTCCTCGCCCTCGGCCCGCTCGACCAGGCCGTACTGGGCGAGCTGCCGCAGGTGCCAGCTGCAGTTGGACGCCGTCGAGCCGACGGCCTCGGCGCACTCGCTCGCGGTGCGCGGGCCGACAGCGGTCAGGTGGTGCAGCAGCGCCGACCGCAGCGGGTGCGCCAGCGCACGCAGCAGCTCGACGTCCTCGATCCGCTTGCGCGGTGGCAGCTCGGCCATCGGTGCCCCCATCTGAAAGAACTCTTTCGAAAGACTTCTTTCATAGTTCGTCCCGCCTGCGGGTTTGTCAACGGTGTCCGCTATCGTTCGCGGGGCAGTGACTGCCCGGAGCAGTGACTGCGTCGTCACCCGACCTTGGATGGACGTTGCCCGACCAGCGCGAACTCGCCACCGCCGCCGCCCTCGCCCTCCCCCGGTTCGTGGGCTCGACCGCGCTCTTCCACGCCGCGGTCGCCGAGCGGATGGCCGTCACCCCGACCGAGCTGCACTGCCTGCACCTGCTGCACGGCGGCGTCAGCGACTCCCCGACCGAACTGGCCCGGCTGCTCGGGATGTCCACGGGCGCGTTCACCCGGCTGCTCGACCGGATGGAACGGCACCGGCTCGCCGAGCGCGCCCCCGATCCCGCCGACCGCCGCCGGCTCGTCGTCCGGCCCCTGCCCGACCGGATGGCCGAGCTCGCCGAGCTGTACGCGCCGATGGCCCGGTTCGTCGGCGACCGGCTCGCCCGCTTCGACCGCCGCCAGCTGACGGCGTTGGTCGAGTTCCTCACCGACGGCACCGCGGCGGCCGAGCGGTCGACCGCCGAGGTGCCGGATGTGACGCAGGCCATAACGAGTTGACTAACTCTACGGATGTTGCGTTAACCTGGTTCCACTATGAGGAACTGAACCGCGCCCATCCCGCCTGAGGCGGCACCCGGTCGAGCCGACGCTCCCGCGTGCCACGACGCCCGGCCGGGATTCCGCTTTCTTCCCCCAGGGCTCGGTGATCGCACATGTCCACGCTCTTTCCGTTGCAGGCCAAGGACGTCGTCTTCGGCTACGGCACCCGCGTCGTCCTCGACGGCGTTTCCCTCACCGCGTCAGCCGGGCAGCGGCTCGGCCTGGTCGGCGAGAACGGCACCGGCAAGTCCACGCTGCTGCGCCTGCTCGCCGGGCTCGAAGAACCCCGCTCCGGCGAGGTGCTCCGCGGCCCGGACGTCGGGTTCCTGCTGCAGGAACTGCCGTTCCCGATGGACGCCACCTTCACCGACGTCCTCGACGACGCGCTCGCCGAGATCCGCACCGCCGCGGCCCGGCTCGACGAGCTGACCGCGGCCATGACCGACCGGCCGGACGACCCGGCCGTGCTCGACGAGTACGGCCGGGTGCTGGAGTGGGCGCAGGCCCATGATCTCTGGGACGCCGACCGCCGCGCGAAGGTCGTCTGCGACGGGCTCGGCCTCGGCGGCGTCGAACCCGGCCGGCGGCTCGGCACGCTGTCGGGCGGGCAGCGGTCCCGGCTCGGCCTGGCGGCGCTGCTGATCCGGCAGCCGGAGACGCTGCTGCTCGACGAGCCCACCAACCACCTCGACGACGCCGGGATGGAGTTCCTGGAACGCCACCTCGCCGCGCTCACCGGGATCGTCGTGCTCTCGTCGCACGACCGGGTGTTCCTCGACGCCGTCTGCACCGACATCGTCGACCTCGATCCGGCGGCCGCGGACCGGCAGGCCGGCGGTGCGGTCCGCTACGGCGGCAGCTACTCCGGCTACCTCGGCCACAAGAAGGCCGAGCGCTCCCGGTGGGAGCAGCGCTACGCCGAAGAGCAGGAGGAACTCAAGGAGTTGCGGGAAACCGTCGCGGTCACGGCACGGAACGTCGCCTACGGCCGCGCGCCGCGCGACAACGACAAGTTCATCCACCACTTCAAGGGCGCCCGCGTCCAGAAGACGATCTCGCGCCGGGTGCGCGACGCCGAACAGCGGCTGGAGAACCTGGAACGCGACCAGGTGCGCAAACCCCCGGCACCACTGCGGTTCCGGGCCGAGCTGACCGGCCGCGCCGCCGGTGACGGACCGGCGATCTCGGTGCGGGACCTGGAAGTGCCCGGACGGCTGGCACTGCCCCGGCTCGACGTCGGTGGTTCGGCCCGGCTCCTCGTCACCGGCGGCAACGGGGCCGGGAAGTCGACGCTCCTGAACGTCCTGGCCGGACGGCTGGCGCCCGCGGCCGGAACCGTCCACTTCGGACACGGCGTGCGGGTCGGGTTGCTGGAGCAGGACGTGGCGTTCGCCGAGCCGGAACGGACCGCGGCCAAGGTGTACCGGGACGCGCTCGGCGAGGACGCTCCCCCGCTGAGCCGGCTCGGCCTGCTGGCTTCCCGCGACCTGCGGCAGCCCGCTGGGGCACTTTCGGTGGGTCAGCGCCGCCGGCTGGCGCTGGCGATCCTGCTCGCCGAGCCGCCGGACGTCCTCCTGCTCGACGAGCCGACCAACCACATTTCGCTGACCCTGGCGGAAGAACTGTTCGCGGCCTTGGAAACCGCGCCGGGTGCCGTCGTCATCGCCTCGCACGATCGCTGGCTGCGCCGTGACTGGTCAGGCGACCACCTGGAGCTGGCCGCGGGCCGATCGGTGGCGGTATAGGTCGTTATACATGCGAAGGGCCCGGCATCACGCCGGGCCCTTCGCCGTGATCAGAGGGTGATGCCGAGGAGGGCGTCGACAGCGTCGCGGATCAGGCCCGGGGCCGCCGGGTCGGTGCCGTCGCGGCGCAGGGCCTCGCTCGCCCAGGCGTCGATCGCCGCCACGGCCTTCGGGGTGTCGAGGTCGTCGGAGAGGTGGTCGCGCAGCCGCGTCACCGTGTCCTCCGCCGCCGGGCCGGTCTCCAGGGAGACGGCCTCACGCCAGCGAGCGAGCCGGGCCTCCGCCTCGGTGAGCAGATCGGCCGTCCACGCGCGGTCTTGGCGGTAGTGGCCGGCGAACAGCGCCAGCCGGATCGCGCCCGGGTCGACCCGGTCGGCGCGCAGCCGCGAGACGAACACCAGGTTCCCCCGCGACTTCGACATCTTCTCGCCGTCGAGGCCGATCATCCCGGCGTGCACGTAGTGCCGGGCGAACTGGCCGTCCTTGGCCACGGCTTCGGCGTGCGCCGCGCTGTACTCGTGGTGCGGGAAGATCAGGTCCGAGCCGCCGCCCTGGACGTCGAACCCGAGGCCCAGCCGGTTGACCGCGATCGCGCTGCACTCGATGTGCCAGCCCGGGCGGCCCGGGCCGAGCTCGGACTCCCACGACGGCTCGCCTTCGCGGGCCACGCGCCACAGCAGCGCGTCCAGCGGGTGGCGCTTGCCCGCGCGGTCGGGGTCGCCGCCGCGCTCGGCGAAGAACTTGGCCATCGTCTCGGCGTCGTAGTTCGACTCGTAGCCGAACCTGCCGGTCGCCGAGTGGTCGAAGTAGACGTCGGGGAACTCGGCGTCGTCCGCGCGGTAGGCGCTGCCGTTCGCCAGCAGCTTCGCGATGACCTCGACGATCTCCGGGATGCTCTCGACGGCGCCGACGAACTGCTGCGGCGGGATGACGCGCAGCGCGGTCATGTCCTCGCGGAACAGCGCCGTCTCGCGCATGCCCAGCACGACCCAGTCGTCCTGGTCGCGCTCGGCCCGCTCCAGCAGCGGCTCGTCGATGTCCGTGACGTTCTGCACGTAGTGGACGTCGTGTCCGTTGTCCCGCCAGACGCGGTTCACCAGGTCGAAGGCGAGGTACGTCGCGGCGTGCCCGAGGTGCGTCGCGTCGTAGGGCGTGATGCCGCAGACGTACATCCGGGCGGTGGCGCCGGGTGCCGTCGGGCGGGTCTGCCCGGTGGCCGTGTCGTGGAGCCGCAGCGGGCGGGGGGTGCCGGGGATGCGGGGCACGTCGACCGATGACCAAGTCTGCATACCTCGACTGTAAGGGCTGGTGCGTCAGGCCTTCCCGAGCGGTGGGACGAGTCTCACGCGCGCGTAGGCCCCGATGGCCCGTGCGAGCCACGCCGGGAGCTCCGGGTCGGCTCGAGCGGCCAGCTCCCGTTGCCGGGGATCGGTCACGTAGAGCCCGCCCATCGCGGCGTACGCCGAGGCGGTCGGGTGCCAGAAGCGGCTCACCGACTCGTAGTGCCCGGCGACGGCGTCGAGCGCGGCGGGGTCCTCCGGGGCCGCGCCGGAGCGCATGACGTCGGCCAGCCGCCGGAACAGCGCCGCGCCCTGGGCGGCGGCGTGCTCGTAGTCCGCGGCGGTGAGCCCCCGCTGGGCGGCCTGGGCGACGTCGAAGGCCACCGCCGCGCCCTCGCCGAAGGTCTCGCGGTAGGTCTGCCGCATGGCGGCGCTGTCCTTGCGCAGCCCGGCGAAGAACCGCTCCGGATCCTCGATCCGGGCGGCGCCGAGGTCGGTGATCGTCTCCTCGACGGTCGCGATGACCCGGTCGAGCCGGCGCCGCTCCTCCTCCAGCTGGGCCAGGTGCCCGCGCAACGCGGCCGCTTCGTCGACCTGCTCGCCCAGGACCGCCCCGATCTCGGCCAGGCCCAGCCCGAGCCGCCGCAGCAGCAGGATGCGCTGCAGGCGCAGCAGTTCGAGCCTGCCGTACCAGCGGTAGCCGTTCGCCGCCACCGAAGCCGGGGCGAGCAGGCCGATCGCGTCGTAGTGCCGCAGCATCCGGGCCGACACCCCGGACGCCTTCGCGACCTGGCTGATCGAGTACTGCATGCCCCCACCTTAGAAGTTGACCTTCACACGGTGTCAACTTCTACCGTGAGCGCCGTGACCACGACCATCACCGGCGCCCGCGTCTTCGACGGCGAGCGCCTCACCCACCACACCGCCGTGCGGCTCGCGGACGGGCGCGTCGACGCCGTCGGCGACGACACCCTGCGCCGGCCGGGCGACGAGCACGTCGACGCCCGCGGCGGGACCCTCGTGCCCGGGCTGATCGACGCCCACGTGCACCTGCTGCCGGGCGCGCCCCGGCAGGCGCTCACGTTTGGCGTGACGACCGTGCTCGACATGTTCAGCAAGCCGGGCACGGTCCGCGACGCCATCGCCCAGGCAGCGGGGCCGGACGCCGCCGACGTGCGGTCCTCCAGTATTGGAGCCACCGCGCCGGGCGGGCACCCGAGCATGATGTACGCGCCCTTCCCGTACGTGTCCGGGCCGCGGGACGCCGAGCGGTTCGTCGCCGATCGCGTCGCCGAAGGTGCGGCGCACCTGAAGGTGCTCTACGACGACGGCACGGGCGGGCCGATGCCGATGCCGTCGCTGGACGTGCCGACGATCGCCGCGCTGACCGGGGCGGCACACCGGGCCGGCCTCGTCGTGGCCGCGCACGTGTCGACCGCCCGCGGGGCGCTCGACCTGCTGCCGACGGGCGTGGACGTGCTGGCTCACGTGCCGTTCGACGCCCTCGACGGCAGCCAGGTCGCCGCCGTCGCCGCGGCGGGTGTCGCGGTGATCTCGACGCTGTCGGTGGCCGACGGCTTCCCCGGTGACCGAGGACTGCTCGATGAGCCCGCCCTGGTGCCCCGCCTGGGACCGGCGTGGTGCGCGGTCCTCGAACGGCAGCGGCAGCGGTGGCTTCCGCCGCAGCTTCCGGATTTCACGGCGGCACGGCACAACGCCCGGCTGCTGCACGAGGCCGGCGTGCCGCTCCTCGCCGGGACGGACGCGCCCAACCCGGGCACCGTCCACGGCGCGAGCCTCCACCGCGAACTCGGGCACCTGGTGGCCGCGGGGCTGGCCCCGGCGGCGGCGCTGACCGCCGCGACGGCCCGCCCGGCCGACGTGTTCGGGCTGGCCGACCGCGGCCGGATCCGCCCGGGCCTGCGGGCGGACCTCGTCCTGGTCGACGGACGCCCGGACGAGGACATCACCGCGACGCGGCGGCTGACGGCGGTGTGGAAGCGGGGGACGCGCGCCGGCCTCGATGGCTACGTCGGCTCGGCCGACGAGGAGGCCGGGCTCGCCGCGTTGCGGGCCCAGACCGAGAAGGTGATCGCCGCCGTCCGCGACCGGTTCGGAGTGAAGCTCTGATCGAGCTCGGGCTCCCCGGATGTAGTGAACGATTCTTTCCTGTCGTCGGACGACAGGAAAGAGTCGTTCATGACACTTGAGCGGGCGGCGGCTACCGGCGGGCGCGCAGGTAGTCGCCGACCACCGCGGCGCCGAGGCCGTCGAGGTCCGGCGCCACCACCCGGCCACCCGAGCGGCGCGCGATCAGGTCCACGAAGGCCGTCAGCCGCGGGTCGTCCCCCAGGCGGAACACCGAGATCGACGCGCCCAGCTTCGCCAGCCGGTCCACTTCGGACAGTGTCTTGTGGAGGGTCCGGGGCTGCGGCGGGTAGTCGAAGACCGCCTCGCCGTCGGGTTCCAGGTGGGCGGTCGGCTCGCCGTCGGTGACCATCAGCACCACCGGTTGCGCATCGGGGTGGCGGCGCAGGTGCTGCCCGGCGAGCAGCAGCCCGTGGTGGGCGTTGGTGCCCTGCTCCCACGCGCCCTCCAGGCCGATCAGCTCCGGCAGCTCCACCGACTGCGCGTAGCGGCCGAACGTGATCAGCTGCAGGGCGTCGTTGCGGAAGCGGGTGCTGATCAGCTGGTGCAGCGCGAGCGCGGTGCGCTTCATCGGCAGCCAGCGGCCTTCCTGCACCATCGACCACGACGTGTCGACCAGCAGCGCGACCGCCGCGCGGGAGCGGTGCTCGGTTTCGACCACCTCGACGTCCTCGACGTCCAGCCGGACGGCCCGCTCCCCCACCGAAACCGACCGCAGCACGGCGTTGCGGATCGTCCGGGGCACGTCCCAGGGCTGCATGTCCCCGAACCGCCACGGCCGCGACGCGCCGGTGGGTTCCCCGGCCGCGCCCGCCGACTCGGTCTCGCGTTCGCCGGTCTTGCCGCGCAACGCGTTGACGATGTCGGACAGCGCCGTCTCGCCGAGCCTGCGCAACGCCTTGGGCGACAACCGCAGCGACCCGTCGGCGGCGCGTTCGAACAGGCCTTGGCGGCGCAGTTCCCGCTCCAGTTCGGACAGCCGGCGGGCGTCGACACCGGCGTCCTTGCCGAGCTGGCGTTCCAGGGCCTCCAGGTCGATGTCCTCCAGCCGTGCACCGGGATACGACTGGCCGAGCTGCTCGGCCAGCGCGTCCAGCTCGGCGAGGTCCGCCATGGCCTGGGCGCCTTCGCCCATGCCCAGCGGGTTGTTGCCGCGGAAGCGCGCCGAGCCCGTCCAGTCCTCGCCCGGGCGCGCCGCCCGCAGCTGACTGTCCAACCGCGACAGCTGCTGCGCCAGGCGCGGGTCGCCGAAGGCCTGCTGGGTCAGCTCGGCCAGCTCCGCCCGCTGCTCGGCCGACATCGAGTTCAGCATGCGCTGCGCGGCCGCCGACCGTTCGGCCAGCGCGTCGATCAGCTCCTCGACGTTCCGCGGGTTCTCCGGGAAGAACTCGCCGTGCTTGCCCATGAAGTCTTCGAAGCGCTCCTGGATGTCCTCGGCGCCGCGGGCGTGCGCGTCGAGGAGGTCGTTGAGGTCGGCGAGCATCTCGTTGATCCGCTCGACGTCCTCGGGCCCGGCGTTCTGCAGCGCCTGCTTCATGCCCTGGAACCGGGACTCCATCAGCTCCTGGCCGAGCAGGTCCCGGATCTGCTGGTAGTTCTCGCGGCCCTGTTCGGACCGCCAGTCGTAGTT
Organism: Amycolatopsis vastitatis; assembly: GCF_002234595.1. GTDB lineage: Bacteria > Actinomycetota > Actinomycetes > Mycobacteriales > Pseudonocardiaceae > Amycolatopsis > Amycolatopsis vastitatis. The sequence continues at coordinate 188,859 of NZ_NMUL01000007.1, read as the reverse complement.
CGCGAGCTCGTTGACGGCCGCGGCCGTGCCCGGCGGCAGCGCGTCGAGCTGGGCCTCCCGGAACCGGGCGTCGTCGTCCGGGTCCGGGAACAGCTCCCGCCGTTCGGCGTCGAGGGCTTCCTGCAGAAGGCGCTGGACCTCCTGCAGGGTGCCGTCGAGCCGGTTGCGCCGCTGGATCTGCGACCGGCGCTGCCACAGGCGCCGGGTCAGCTCGTCCAGGCCGGAGGTGCGCTCGGTGCCGCGGCGCAGCAGCTCCTCCAGCGCGGACCGCGGGGACGTGCCGGCCATCACCTCGCGGCCGATCTCGTCGAGCGCGTCGCGCAGGTCGGCCGGCGGCGCGAGGGGGTCCGGCCCGTCGTGCCACGGGCCGTAGGAGTAGCCGTCGGGAAGCGGGACCGCGGTCATCGGCCGTAGACGGTCGTCGTGTCGTCGGAGTCCTTGGCGAGCCTTCGCGACAGGAACAGCGATTCCAGGGCGAGTTCGACGGCGGCCGCGATCCGGCCGGCGGGCTCGTCGGCGGCGACCCCGGCGCGCCGGGCGACCTCGTGCAGCACCGGCAGCTCCGGCAGTGCTTCGAGGACGTCCTTGCCCGGGACGCGTTCGCCGGTGGACACCAGGTGGCCGTCGGCGACCGCGTCGGCCAGCGGACGCAGGTCCAGCCCGGCGAACCGGTCGCGGGCGGTCTCGGCGATCGCGAGGCGCAGCAGGTGCACCAGGTGCTCGATCTCGCGGCCCTCTTCGCCGGGCTCGAACTCGATCTTGCCGCGCAGCACCGACGGGACGGCGTCGAGGTCGACCGGGCGCGCCACGGCCGGTTCCTCTCCGGTCAGCGCCGAGCGCCGCAGGGCCGCGGCCGCCACGGTTTCGGCCGCGGCGACGGCGAACCGCGCGGACACCCCGGAGCGCTGGTCGATCGCCGTCGATTCGCGCAGGTTGCGCACGAACCGGGCGAGCACCTCCAGCAGCGGCTCCCCGACCTCGGCGACCAGGTTCGCCTCCTGCCGGACGACCGCCACCTCCGATTCCACGTCCAACGGGTAGTGGGTGCGGATCTCGGCGCCGAAGCGGTCCTTGAGCGGGGTGATGATCCGGCCGCGGTTGGTGTAGTCCTCGGGGTTCGCGGTGGCGACGAGCAGGACGTCCAGCGGCAGGCGCAGCGTGTAGCCGCGGACCTGGATGTCGCGCTCCTCCATCACGTTGAGCAGCGCGACCTGGATGCGCTCGGCCAGGTCGGGCAGCTCGTTGATGGCGACGATGCCGCGGTGGGCGCGCGGGACCAGGCCGAAGTGGATGGTCTCGGGGTCGCCGAGGCTGCGGCCTTCGGCGACCTTCACCGGGTCGACGTCGCCGATCAGGTCGCCGACCGAGGTGTCCGGCGTGGCGAGCTTCTCGGTGTACCGCTCGGAGCGGTGGCGCCAGGCCACGGGCAGGTCGTCGCCGAGCTCGGCGGCGCGCCGGATCGACGCGGGCGTGATCGGCTGCAGCGGGTGTTCGCCCAGCTCGGCGCCCTCGATGACGGGCGTCCACTCGTCGAGCAGGCCGGCGAGGGTGCGCAGCAGGCGGGTCTTGCCTTGGCCGCGTTCGCCGAGCAGGACGACGTCGTGGCCGGCCAGCAGCGCGCGTTCCAGCTGGGGCAGCACGGTGCGGGAGAACCCGACGATGCCGGGCCAGGCGTCCTCGCCGGTCTTGAGGGCCTCGAGGAGGTTGTCGTGGATCTCTTGGGCGATCGGGCGCGGCTCGTACCCGGCCGCGCGCAGGGCCCCGGCGGTGCGGGGAAGAGCGTCTGGAACAGCGTTCACCCGCTCGACGCTACTGCCGGATCGGCGGCCCGTCGATGTGGAGCGACTCCAGCGTGGGCGCGCACCGGGCATCCCCGGCGGACCGGTAAAATAGGGCGTCGTGTGCCGTCCCAGTGCGACTTTCGCGGTCTGGTCGAGCGCGTGGCTGAACGGAGCCGCGGCGTCCGACGATGTGCTCGACGCCCTGCTCGCGTGGGGTGAGGCCCACGACGTGGTCGCCGCCGACGCGGCCGCGGCGGAGGCGTTCGGCCTCCCGCTGGCCTTCAACCGGGCCGCCACCCCGGTGCAGCTGCTGGTGGCGCTGCGTTCGCAGGGAGCGAAATCCCTCCACCTCGTCCTGCCGGTGCCGGGTGACGTCCGCGGCCTCGGCGGCGGCGGGCCGTTCACCGAAGCGGCGTTGCGCTCCGGCGACGCACTCGTGCTCCCCGACCTCGGTTTCGGCGTCGTCCCGGAGCCGATCGCCGAAGGCCTGGTGCGCTGGACGGTCTACTCGCTGCCTTCGCCGACGCCCCCGGAGCACCTGGCGCTCGGCGAGGCCGAACACGGGCTGACGGACGCGATCCGGGCCAGCGCGGGTGCCTTGCAGGCGCTGGACGTCGCCTCGGACCGGCCCGGTGTGCGGGCGGAGCTGTCGGCCCACCTGCGGTCCCGCCCGGACGTCGACTGGCCGGCCGGAACGCCCGGGCGGGCGCTGCGGGTGCTGCAGCGGGCCGAGGAGATCGCGGCGATCCTGGCGGTCGCTTCGTCCGACGACCCGGGCGGAGCGTTGTCGGCTTCGGCGTCGACGCTGCGGGCCCAGGCGCTGCGGCCGCTGTCGGACGCGGTCCGGGCGGCCCGGTGCGCGGCCGTGAACGAAGCGGTGCGGGTGTTCGGGGAGCAGACGGCCCGCGAAGGCTGAGTACGGTCGGGCCATGGTCGAAGACACCTGGGCCGCGCTGGCCGACCAGTTCGCCGACGGTGCCTACGCCACCGTGAAGGGGCGCGTGCGCACCTATGTGATGCACCGGCAGCTGCTGGAGCACCTGCCCGCCGCGCCGGCGTCGGTGCTCGACGTCGGCGGCGGCGCGGGCCACCAGTCGTTCCCGCTGGCGCGCGCGGGTTACGACGTCACGCTGCTCGACCCGTCGGCGGCGATGCTGGACAAGGCCCGGCAGCGGCTTCGGCAGCTCCGGGCCGAGGTCCGGGACCGGGTGACCTTCGTGGAAGCGGACGGCGCGGACGCCGAGGAAGCGGTCGGCGGCCGTCGCTTCGACGCCGTCCTGTGCCACGGCGTGCTCGGGTACCTGGAGCGGCCGGAGCCCGTCCTCGACCAGCTGTGCCGCTGTGCCGCTCCGGGCGGGCTCGTGTCGATCATGGCGGGCAACGCCGACGCGGCGGCGGTGCGCCCAGCCATGGAACGACGCTGGGAGGACGCCCTGGAAGCGTTCGACGCGCGCGCCGAAATCGGGGTGCTGGGCCTGCCGACCCGGGCCGGCACGGTGGACGAACTCGGCGAGGCGGTCCGCAGCCGCGGCGTGGAACCCGTGCAGTGGTACGGAGTCTGGCTGTTCGTCGACTGGCTCGACCTGAGCGGAGCCGACCTGGACCCGGCCGAAACCGAGCGGGTGGCGGCCGTCGAGCTGGAAGCCGGACGGCGGGATCCCTACCGCCGGCTCAGCCGCGTCTTCCACCTGGTGGGGCGCAAGAAGAACTAACGGCCGGGGCGCCGGGCGGGCTCGCAGCAGCCGATCGCGCAGGGCGCGCCGTTGACCGTGCAGCCCCCCACCGGGAACGGCGACAGCTTCCGCGGCGCCACCCCGTGCGTGTGTTCGCGGATCAGCTCCACCACCAGCTCGGCGAACCGGGGGTCCGAGCCCGCCGTCGCGGCGCGGGCGAACGCCATCCCGTGCTCCGCCGCGCGTTCCGCCGCCTCGTTGTCCAGGTCCCAGATCACCTCGAGGTGGTCGGAGACGAACCCGATCGGCGACACGACCACCCCGGGAACGCCCGCGGCGTGGAGGGCGTCGAGGTGGTCGACGATGTCCGGTTCCAGCCACGGCACCTGCGGCGGCCCCGACCGCGACTGCCACACGACGTCGTACTCCGCGATCCCCGCCTCGGCCGCGACGAGCCGGGCCGCCTCGGCGATCTGCCTCGAGTACCGGCGGCCGCCCTCGGCGGGCGGACCCGAAGCGACGTCCGCGCTGTCGGGCACCGAGTGCGCCGTGAACACCGTGCGGATCCCCGGCGCGTTCCCCAGCGAAGCGTGCGCCGCCCGGACGCCGTCGGCGACGGCCGCGACGAACAGCGGGTGGTCGAAGAACTGCCGGATCTTCACCAGTTCCGGAGCCTCCGGACCGACCGCGGCCCGGGCCCGTTCGATGTCCTCGTCGTACTGACGGCACGCCGAGTAGCCGCCGTACGCGCTCGTCGGGAACACCAGAACGCGCTTCGCGCCTTCCGACGTCAGCGCGGACAGCGTGTCCTCCACCATCGGGTGCCAGTTGCGGTTGCCGAAGTGCACCGGCAGGTCCATGCCGGCGGCCGCGAGCTGCTTCTCCACCGCCGTCATCGCGTCGCGGTTCAGCTTGTTGATCGGCGAGACGCCGCCGAAGTGCCGGTAGTGCTCGGCGACTTCGAGGAGCCGCTCCCGCGGCACGCCCCGGCCCCAGGTGACGTTCTCGAGGAACGGCATGACGTCGTCCGGTCCTTCCGGACCGCCGAACGAAAGCCACAGCAACGCGTCGTATCCCACCCCGTCATCTTGCCGATGTGGCGGCCCGCACGCCGATCCGGGCCCGTTATGAATCGACCAGTCCAAAACTGTGATACGGTGGCGCCATGGCCAGGCCACGGGAGTTCGACGAGTCCGCCGCCGTCGAGAAGGCGATGCACGCATTCTGGGAAACCGGCTACGAAGCGACGTCGACGCAGGACCTGTGCGAGGCCACCGGCCTCGGCCGCAGCAGCGTCTACAACACCTTCACCAGCAAGCGGGCGCTGTTCGGGCGTTCGCTGACGCACTACACCAGCACCCAGCTCGGCAAGCGGCAAGCGATCCTCGACGGCCCGGGTACCGCGGCCGAACGGCTCGCCGCGGTCCTCGACAGCGCCATCGAGGACGACCTCGAGCAGCACCGTCGCGGCTGCCTCGTGGTCAACACCCTCGCCGAGCTCGGCGTGCCCGACGACGAGGTGGGTGCCGCGCTGCGGCACGACACCGCCCGGAACCTGACCATGTTCACCGAGTGCGTCCGGGAGGGCGTGCTCGACGGCAGCCTGCGGGACGGGCTGGATCCCGCCGAGGTGGCGGAGTTCCTGCTCAGCACCACCTCGGGTCTGCGCGTGATGGCCCGCCGGGGCACGAGCCGCGAGAGCATGCACGCCGTCGCCGACATCGCGCTTTCGGCGATCGTCGCTCGCTGACGATCCCCGACCGGGGCAGCCGCCAGCGCCGGCCCAGTTTTGAACTGAACGATCCATAATTGGGAGGGACCCCATGCCCCTGGCCGTCTTCGTCCTCGGGCTCAGCGTGTTCGCGCTGGGCACGTCCGAGTTCATGATCACCGGCCTGGTCCCCGGGATGGCCGCCGACCTGCACGTGAGCATCCCCGACGCCGGGCTGCTGATCTCCGCGTTCGCCGTCGGCATGGTCGTCGGCGCGCCGCTGCTGGCGATCGGCACCCTCCGGCTCCCCCGCCGCCGGACGCTCCTGGCGATGCTCGGCGTGTTCGTCGTGGCGCACGTCGTCGGCGCTCTCGCCGGGAGCTACGCCCCCCTCTTCGCGACGCGGGTGGTCGCCGCGCTCGCCTGCGCCGGGTTCTGGGCCGTCGCCCTGGCCACGACGATCGCGCTCGTGCCGGTCGCCAAGCGCGGCCGCGCGATGGCCGTGCTCGTCGGCGGGCTGACGGTGGCGAACATCGCCGGCGTGCCCGCCGGGACCTTCCTCGGCCAGCACGCGGGCTGGCGCACGGCGTTCTGGGCGGTGGCGGCGGTGACGCTGCTCGCGGCGGCCGGGGTGGCGGCACTGGTGCCGGAGACGACCGGGGACGCGGTGAGCGCGCGCGGTGAACTGCGGCTGTACCGGCGCGGCCGCGTCTGGCTCGCGCTGGGCGTGATCGCCTTGTGCCAGGCCATGATCTTCGCCGCGTTCAGCTATCTCGCCCCGCTGCTGACCGAGACCGACGGCCTGCCGGAGGACGGGGTACCCGGCGTTCTCGCGCTGTTCGGCGTCGGCGCGCTGATCGGGATCACCGCGGGCGGCCGGCTCGCCGACCGGCGGCCGTTCGCGACGCTCTACGGCTGCCTCGGGCTCGCGCTGGCGGCCCTGCTCGTGCTCGCCCTCACCACCGACGCGCTCGTGGCCGTCGCGGCCGTGCTCGTCTTCGGGGTGGCGGGGTTCGGGGCCAACCCGGCCTTGAACGTGCGCGCCTACCAGGTCGCCGGTGACGCTCCCGTCCTCGTGGGCGCCAGCACGACCGCGGCGTTCAACGTCGGCAACACGATCGGACCGTGGGTGGGTGGCGTCGCGATCGACGCCGGGCTCGGTTTCCCGAGCGTCGCCTGGACCGGCATCGCCCTCGGCGTGGCCACGCTGGCCGCGCTCACGGTCGCCGCCGCCGTCCAGCGGAGCGACGACCGTGAGCCGGTGGCCGTGTGAGGCTCAGATCCCGAGGAAGTGGACCCCGCCGTCGACCATGATCATCGAGCCGGTCGTGGCGGGGAGCCAGTCCGACAGGACCGCGCAGACGCTCTTCGCCACCGGGTCCGGGTCCGTGCTGTCCCAGCCGAGCGGCGCGCGCTCGCCCCAGCCGTCCTCCAGGTCCACGAAACCCGGGATCGACTTCGCCGCCATCGTCTTCATCGGGCCCGCGCTGACCAGGTTGACGCGGATGCCCTGCGGCCCCAGCTCCTTGGCCAGGTACCGGTTGACCGACTCGAGCCCGGCCTTCGCGACACCCATCCAGTTGTAGACCGGCCACGCGACGCGCGCGTCGAAGTCCATGCCGACGTACGACGCGCCCCGGCCGAGCAGCGGCAAGCACGCCTTCGCCAGCGACATGTACGAGTACGTCGAGATCTCGATCGCGGTCTTGACGTCTTCGGCGGGCGCGTCGAGGAACGGCGCGCCGAGGCAGGTCTGCGGGGCGAAGCCGATCGAGTGCAGCACACCGTCGAGGCCGTCGACGTGCTCGCGGACCTTGTCGGCGAGGCCGTCGAGGTGTTCCTGGTTCGTGACGTCCAGCTCGATCACGGGCGCCGCTTCGGGCAGCCGCTTCGCGATGCGCTCGACCAGCGACATGCGGCCGAAGCCGGTCAGCACCACCTTCGCGCCCTCCTGCTGCGCGATCTTGGCCGCGTGGAAGGCGAGCGACGCGTCGGTGATGATGCCGGTGATCAGCAGGCGCTTGCCTTCGAGCAGTCCGGGCACGGGTCCTCCAAGTCTTGTTCGGGTGATACGGGAATCAGTGACCGAGGCCGAGGCCGCCGTCGACGGGCAGCACCGCGCCGTTGACGTAGCCGGCTTCGTCGGAGGCCAGGTAGCGCACCGCGGCGGCGATCTCCGACGGCTCGGCGTACCGGCCGGAGGGGACCTGGGCGAGGATCTCCTTCTTGCGGTCCTCGGGCAGTTCGTCGGTCATGTCGGTGTGGACGAACCCGGGGGCGATCACGTTCGAGGTGATGTTGCGGGAACCCAGCTCACGGGCCAGCGAGCGCGCGAAGCCGACCAGGCCCGCCTTCGACGCCGCGTAGTTCGCCTGGCCGGCCGAGCCGGAGAGGCCGACCACCGAGGAGATGAAGATGAACCGGCCCCACTTGCCGCGCAGCATGCCGCGCGACGCGCGCTTCGCGACCCGGTAGGCACCGGTCAGGTTCGCGTCGATGACGCGTTCGAACTGCTCTTCGCTCATCCGCATGAGCAGCGTGTCGTCGGTCAGCCCGGCATTGGACACGAGCACCTCGACCGGGCCCTGGTGCTCCTCGACGAGCTTGAACGCCGCGTCGACCTGCTCGGTGTCGGTGACGTCCGCCTGGACGCCGAACAGGCCCTCGGGCGCGCCCGAACCACGGTGCGTGACGGCGACCTTGTGCCCTTGCCCGGCCAGGTCCCGGGCGATCGCCAGACCGATGCCCCGGTTGCCCCCGGTGACCAAGACCGACCGTCCCACAGTGTTCTCCCTCTTCGTGAACCGCGCCTGATGTCGGGCACGAGGTTATCGGCAGCGCCGCCGGGTCGCGCACCCGCGCCCGCGGGTGCCCGCGACCGTCCTAAGCGGGTGTTAGGAACTGCCTCCCGACCTTGCTGGTTACCCGCTGGTTGGTCACCGTGAGTCGCAACACAGGAGGTCGACGGCACGCCGCTGAAGACGAACACAGACCACCGAGAGTCACGGCTCATCCTCCGTGATCAACTCGCCGTCTTCGTTCTCGACGATCTCTGTGCCGTCGTCGCGGATCCACCAGCCCATCACGATCTCCGCCTGACCGGACTCGGCGCGATGCCGTGCTCTCGGCGGTAGATCGCCTCGCAGCGCCGACACTGATGTGGCACACCGTGCGCCCGACGGTCCGACAGCGGGCGGAACTCGGCGACCGCGGCGAGACCGCACAGCATGGTGATGCCTTGCCCCGGTGCGGGAATCCCCGTCAGCCGGGTCCGATGCCACTCCCCCTCGACAACCGGATGGATCGCCTCCGGGTCGATGTGAATCACAGCTGTCATCATCCGCCCACCGCTACTCATCATGACGTCTTGACAACTGACGGTGGCACCCCTCTGCCAACTTGTCAAGACAAGTTAGCAAGTGGGAGAATAAGGGACATGGTCGATCGAACAAGTGGAGTCCCAGCCTTTCGCCAGGTCGCGGCCGATCTCCGCGAGAAGATCGTCTCCGGCCGGTTCGCACCCGGCGCGAAGTTGCCCAGCGAACACGACCTCGTCGGGACGTACGGCGTCTCGCGTCCAACGATCCGCGAAGCCGTCGACGTGCTGCGCGGCGAAGGCCTGGTCACCTCAGAGCACGGACGCGGCGTCTTCGTGCGCCCGCCTGCCAGCATTCAGCGGGTCGCCCGGTCGCGATTGTCCCGCGACGCACGCGAGCGCAATCGCGGCGCGTTCCTTGCCGATGCCGCAGCCGGCGGCTTCGCGCCGTCGACCTCGGTCAAGATCGGCTTCGAGCCGGCCGACGCACGCGTAGCCGGCCATCTCGCCATCGACGAAGGGACCGAGGTCACCGTCCGCGACCGCGTGATGCGTGCCGACGGGCTCGTGATCCAACTTGCGGTGTCACGCCTCCCGCGTGAGCTGACGCGCGGCACCGCCATCGAGGACGCCGACACCGGACCGGGCGGTACCTACGCGCGGCTGGAAGAGGCGGGCCGGACCATCGGCTCGTTCGCCGAGCACGTCGGCGCGCGGATGCCGACCCCCGCCGAGGCAACGCAACTCCAGCTTGCCGGAGGTGTCCCGGTCATCACCGTCACCCGCGTCGCTTATGACGTCGAAGGAACACCGCTGGAGATGAACGACATGGTGCTCGCCGCCGACCGGTACGAGCTGTCGTACGAGTGGCCTGCCGGCTAGCCGCGCAGTTTCATTCGCCAGAAACGAACGTCCGCGGTCCAGTGCTGCCCAGGCGAACGTCATCGTCCTAAGCGGGTGTAAGGAACTGCCTCCCGACCTTGCTGGTTACCCGCTGGTTGGTCACCGTGAGTCGCAACACAGGAGGTCGACGATGACAACCCGGATCAGCGGCGCCGAAGCCGCCGGCGTGAGCGAGAAACGCGTTATCGGCAACGTGCTGCGCGGCTCGATCGGCAACTTGATCGAGTGGTACGACTGGTACGCCTATGCGGCGTTCACCACGTACTTCGCCAAGTCCTTCTTCCCGACGACCGACACCACGGCCGCGTTCCTCGGGACCGCCGCCGTCTTCGCCGTCGGGTTCCTCATGCGGCCGCTGGGCGGGTGGATGCTCGGGCGCTTCGCCGACCGGTTCGGCCGCCGCAGCGCGCTGGTTCTCTCGGTGACGCTGATGGCGGGCGGCTCGCTGCTCATCGCCGTCACGCCGAGCTACCACACGATCGGGATCGCCGCGCCGATCCTGCTGCTGACCGCCCGGCTGATCCAGGGCCTGTCGGTGGGCGGCGAGTACTCCACCTCGGCGACCTATTTGTCCGAAGTGGCCACTCCCGGCAAGCGCGGCTTCTACTCGAGCTTCCAGTACGTGACGCTCTACGGCGGGCAGCTGCTGGCGCTGGGTCTCCAGCTGATCCTGCAGGCGCTCCTCACCGAGCAGCAGCTGACGTCGTGGGGCTGGCGGATCGCCTTCGTCGTCGGCACGATCGCCGCGCTCACCGTCATGTGGCTGCGCCGGGGCATGGACGAGTCCGAGAGCTACCAGCGCGAGGCGGAGGAAAACCAGGGCGAACGCGGCACGCTGCGCGCGCTGGCCAAGTACCCCAAGGAGATCGCGCTCGTCGTCGGCCTGACCCTCGGCGGCACGGTCGGCTTCTACACCTTCGCCACCTACAGCCAGAAGTTCCTGGAGAACACCGCGCACATCCCGCGCCGGCAGGTCACCATCGTGCTGTTCTGCGCGATCCTGCTCGCGGCGATCCTGCAGCCCCTGGCCGGCAAGCTGTCCGACCGGATCGGCCGCCGCCCGCTGCTGCTGTTCTTCGGCATCGGCGGCACCCTGCTCACCGTTCCGCTGATGACGGTGATGGGCTCGACCCGCAACCCCGTCGGCGCGTTCTTCCTCGTGCTGGCCGGACTGGTGATCGTCGCCGGGTACACCTCGATCAACGCGATCGTGAAGGCCGAGCTGTTCCCGACGAAGATCCGCGCGCTCGGCGTCGGGCTGCCGTACGCGCTGACCGTGGCGATCTTCGGCGGCACGGCGGAGCTCATCGCGCAGGCGCTGAAGAGCGCCGGGCACGAGACGGTGTTCTTCTGGTACGTCGCGGGCTGTGTCCTGGTCTCCCTGATCGTCTACGGCACAATGCGGGAAACCTCGAAGACCTCCGAGCTGGAAGAGCGCTGACAGGGGGATGGCCGTGCGCGTGCTCCTCGTCGAAGACGACGCGGGTGTGGCCGGCGCGCTCGCCGAGTCGCTGCACGCGCGCGGTCATCCCGTCACCAGCGTCGGCCGCGGCGCCGACGCCCTGCACCACCACCGCGGGGCCGACCTCGTCCTGCTGGACCTGGGGTTGCCCGACCTCGACGGCCTGGATGTCCTGCGGAAGATCCGGGCCGTCTCGCCGGTCCCGGTGATCGTGCTGACCGCCCGCGGTGACGAACGCTCGGTCGTGCGCGGGCTCCGGCTCGGCGCGGACGACTACCTGACGAAGCCGGTGCGGCTGGCCGAGCTGCTGGCCCGGATGGACGCCGTCGTGCGGCGCGCGGTGGCCCGCACCGCTCCCGCCGGCGACGTCGTGCGCGTCGAGGACGTCGAGATCGACCTCGGTGCCCGCCGGGTCCTGGTCGCCGGGCAGGACGTCGGGCTGACCACCAAGGAGTTCGAGATCCTGGCCGTGCTCGCCGCGCGCCCCGGCACCGCGGTCAGCCGCCAGCAGCTCATGGACGAGGTCTGGGGCGACGCCTTCCTCGCGGTGTCCCGCTCGCTCGACGTCCACCTGACCGGGCTGCGCGCCAAGCTCGACCGGCCCGGGCTGCTCACCACGATCCGCGGCTTCGGCTACCGGCTCGGCCGGGACTGACCCGTGCGCACCCGGCTGCTGGTGGTCCTGGTCGCCCTCGCGCTCGCGGTGGTCGCCGCGTTCGCCGTGCCGCTGCTGACCGCCACCGCCGAGCAGCGCACCCAGCAGCTGGTCATCTCCCGCACCGCCGACGTCGACCGGTTCGTGGTGCTGGCGCAGCAGGCCGTCGACACGCGCGACCCGGCGACCCTCGCGGGCGACGCGGAGCGCTATGCCCAGCTGTACGGCGAAGGCGTGGTCATCGTCGACGCCCGGCGCGTCCCGCTGGTGCAGGCGGGCGGGCTGACCGCGGCGGACGCGGCGGTGCACGCGCTGGTGGAGGCGGCGATGCGCAACGAGCCGGCGCCGCGGGTCGACCGCCTGGACCCGTGGTCGGCCGAACCCGCGTACTTCGCGCGCCCGGTCGGCACCGGCACGCGCGTGTCCGGAGTGGTCGTGCTGCGCGCGTCGGTGACGGCGGCGGCAGCGGACGTCGCCACCCGGTGGAGCACCATCGGGGCCGGCGCCCTGCTGGTCGCGGTGGTGTTCGTGCTGCTCGCCGTGGTGCTGGCCCGGTGGATGGTGCGGCCGCTGCACGAACTGGAGACCGGCGTGCTGGCCGTGGCCGCCGGGCACCGCGCGCACGTCCCGGAACGCGCCGGGCCGCGCGAGCTGCGGTCACTGGCCGCCGAGGTCAACCGGATGTCCGAGGCCGTGCTCGAAGCCGCCGAGCAGCAGCACCGGCTGGTCGCCGACGCCTCGCACCAGCTGCGGAACCCGATGGCGGCGCTGCGGCTGCGCGTCGACTCCCTGGCCGGGCGGATCGAGGGCGACGACACGACCTACCGGGCGACCGTGGCCGAGGTCGAACGCCTCGAAAAGCTCCTCGACGGGCTGCTGGCGCTCGCGCTGGCCGAAAGCACCGCGACCCGGGTCGCCGCCGGGGGCGCGGACGAGGCGTGCGACCTCGCGTCCGTGCTCGCCGAGCGCGTCGACGCCTGGCGGCCGGCCGCCGAAGACGCCGGTTCGGCGATCGTGCCGCCGCCCGGCCACGACGAGCCGGTGACCGTGCGCTGCCCGGAAGGCGAGCTGGCCCAGATCCTCGACGTCCTGCTGGACAACGCCGTCCACTACGCCGGGCGCGGCGCGAAGATCACCACGGGCTGGGAAGCCGGCACGGACACCGCCACGCTCGTCGTCCGCGACGACGGGCCCGGTCTGTCCACTGAGGACCGGGCACGGGCGACCGAACGGTTCTGGCGCGCCGGCGGCGAAGGCGCCCCGCGCGGCACCGGACTCGGGCTGGCCATCGCGCACCAGCAGGTGCGCACCCGGGGCGGCGTCCTGGAGCTGCGCCAGGCCGTCCCCCACGGGCTCGAAGCCCGTGTCACGCTGCCGCTGCGGGAGGTGCCGCGATGACGCTCACCCGGCGCACCGCCCTGCTCGGCGGTCTCGGCCTGGCCTTGGCCGGCTGCTCGAGCGCCGGGTACCCGGGCCCGGAACGGACGCTGACCATCGCGGCCGGCGAGCCGGGCGGGTTCTACCTGGCCTTCGCCGAGCTGCTGGCCACCGAGCTGAACCGCGCGGAACCGCTGCTGCACGCCACCGCCGTGCCGACCGAGGCGAGCGTCGCCAACGTCGGTCTCGTGCAGCGGGGGCAGGCCGATCTCGGGCTCGTCCTCGCCGACGTCGCCCAGACCGCGCTGCGCGGCGGCCCGCCGTTCGCCGGGGCGGTGCCGCTGCTCGCCCTCGGCCGCGTCTACGAGAACTACCTGCAACTCGTGGTCCGGGCCGACGGGCCGGTGCGCCGGCTCGCCGACCTGGCGGGCCGTCCGGTGTCGCTGGGCGCGGGCGGCTCCGGGGCCGCCCAGCTCGGCGAGCGCCTGTTCGCCCGGGCCGGGGTGCCGGTCGACGCCCGGCACCTGCTGTTCGACGACGCCGTCCGCGCGCTGGCCGGACGGCGGGTCGACGCCATGCTGTGGTCGGGCGGGGTACCGACGCCGAAGCTCGCCGACCTCACCCGCACGACGCCGATCGCGCTCCTGCCCCTGGATTCGGTGGTACCCGCGCTGCGCGCCGCGTATGGGCCGGTGTACGATCAGGTCCAGGTGCCCGACGGGGCCTACCGCGGGGTCGGCGCGCTGGGCACGATCGGCGTCGCGAACCTGCTCGTCTGCTCGCCGTCCCTGCCCGGTGAGGTCGCCGCGGCCGTGGTCCGGCTGCTCGTCGAACGCGCCACCGCCCTGGTGCCCGCCGAAGCCGTCGGGACGCAGTTCCTCGACGTGCGGACGCTGATCGGGACGCAGCCGGTGCCCCTGCAACCGGGCGCGGCGGCCGCGTACCGGGCGCTGCACGGCTGAGCGCTAGATTGGCTGCGTGACCGAACCCCGCCGCCCGATCGCCGAGCTGCCGCTGCGCGTGCGCTACCACGAGTGCGACGGCCAGGGCATCGTCTTCAACGCCCACTACCTGGCCTATGTGGACATGTGTTCCTTCGAGGCGGAGAAGGCGCTGTTCGGCACGCACGAGGAGTTCCTGGCGCACGGCATCGACGTCGTGGTGGCGGAGGCGAACCTGAAGCTCCGTGCCCCCGCCCGCTACGACGACGAACTGGTCGTTTCCCAGTACCTGAACCACCTCGGCACGACGTCGTTGATCTTCGACTTCGCGATCCACCGCGGCGAGACCCTGGTCGCGGCCGCGACCATCCGGTACGTGTTCATCGACCCGGCCACCCTGCGCCCGGAAGCGCCGCCGGACGCCGTGCGCAAGGCCTACGCGACACTGCTCGGGGACTGAGCCGTGTTCCGCGTTCTCTTCTACCAGCCGGAAATCCCGCCGAACACGGGCAACGCGATCCGGCTCGCGGCCAACACCGGCTGCGAGCTGCACCTGGTCGAGCCGCTCGGGTTCACCCTGGAGGACAAGCAGCTGCGCCGCGCCGGGCTCGACTACCACGATCTCGCCCGGTTGCACGTCCACTCGTCGCTGGCCGCGGCCTGGGAAGTGCTGCTGCCGGCGAAGGTCTACGCGTTCAGCGCTTCGGCGACGCGGCTGTACACGGACGTCGCGTACGCGCCGGGGGACGTCCTGATGTTCGGGCCGGAGTCCGTGGGATTGCCCGCGGCGGTCCAGGAAGCGCCCGAAGTGACCGACCGGGTGCGGCTGCCGATGCTGCCGACGAGCCGGTCGCTCAACCTCGCCAACACCGCGGCCATCACGGTCTACGAAGCCTGGCGCCAGAACGGCTTCGCGGCACCGGGGTCGTGAGCGGCCTCCGGTAGGTTCGCCGGATGCGACAGCAGTTCCTGGGGGCGCTCATCGGCGCCGCGTTCGGTACCGTGTTCGTCATCGTCAACTCGGGCGACCCGCTCCCCGCGGCGGCCGGCTGGGTGCTTCGCGCTCTCGCCGTCTTGGCGCTCGCGGCCGTGGTCGTTCTCGGTGTCCGCGCCGGCGGGCGGCCGACCCTCGAGGACAGGCCGATGTTCGGGCCGAGCTACCGGGTCGTCGTCGCCGGTGAACTCGTGCTGCTCGTCGCCGGCTTCTTCGCGCTGAGCCTTCTCCACGCGCCGGTCCAGGCCAACGTCGCGTGGATCGCCACGGTCGTCGGACTGCACTTCGTCGCGCTGGCGTCGGCGTGGAAGACCCGCTCGATCCTCGTGGTCGGCGTGGTCCTGACCGTGCTCGGCGGCACCGGCCTCGCCCTGCTCGGCGGTCCGGCCTTGCCGTGGGTGCCGTTCGTCAGCGGCGTGCTCTCCGGCGTGACCCTGCTCGGCGGAAGCCTGTACGGCGTCCGCCGAGCCTGAGTCACGGGAGTCTCTGCCCGTAGAACAGGCTGGCCGCCGCGCCGATCATGAGGATCAGGGTGCCGGCCACCACCCACGGTTTGCTCGCGTCGGCGTCCTTCAGCTCGTAGCCGATCTGCTCGCCGAGGTCGCCGTAGACCTTCTTCAGCTCCTCGGCGCTGGCCGCCTTGTAGAAGTCGCCACCGGACAGCCGGGCGATCTCGCGCAGCGACTCGTCGTCCACGCTCACCGGCTGGGGCTTGCCGTTGATGTCGACCGAGCCGTGCGTCGTGCCGAAGGAGATCGACGAAATCGGCACGCCGGCCTGCTTCGCCGCCTGCGCCGCGGTGTAGCCGCCGCGGGCCGCGTACAGGTCCTCGGGCACCGTCTGCTTCCCGTCGGACATCAGCACGATCCGCGCGGGCGGCGGTCCGTCGGCCCCGCCGACGACACTGGAGAAGCTCTCGATCGACTGCAGCGCCGCGAAGATGCCTTCCCCGGTCGCCGTCGACTGCGCCAGCTTGAGGTTCTCGATCGCCTTGATCACGCCGTTGCGGTCCGTCGTCGGGTTGACCAGCACCGTCGCCGTGCCCGCGAACGAGATCAGCCCCAGGTTGATCCCCGGCGTCATGTTCCGCGCGAAGCTCGTCGCCGCCTCCTGCGCCGCCTGCAGCCGCGTCGGGAGGACGTCGGTCGCCTCCATCGACAGCGACACGTCGATCACCAGCACCACGGTCGCCCGGTTGCGCGGCACCTTCTGCTCGGCGGTCGGCCCGGCCAGCGCCACGGTGAGCAGCAGCAGCGACAGCACGATCAGCACCGCGGGCACGTGCCGGACCCAGCCCTGGCTCTTCGGCGCGACCTTCTCGAGGAGGTCCAGGTTCGCGAACCGCAGGGTCCGCTTCCGGCGCGCCCGCTGGGCGAGCACGTAGCCGACCGCGACCGCGGCCACCGCGATCAGCAGCAGGAACCACCAGGGCGCGGTGAAGCCCGTCAAACTCACGCGCGCACCTCGCTGACGCTCGGCGCGGCCTGAGCCGGCAACGCTGTGTCGAATGGTTCGGTCGCCAGCTCCCTCACGCGACACCCCCGGACCAGCGGCGCTTGCGGGCGACGACGAACCGCACCATGTCGGCGATCCAGTCGGCGTCCGTGCGCAGCGTCAGGTGCGCCGCACCCGCCCGCCGCAGCCCGGCCGCCACCTTCTGCCGGTGGGCGTGGGCCGCGGCCCCGAACTCCTTGCGCAGCAAGGCCGAAGCGTGCACTTCGCGTTGTTTCCCTGTCTCCGGGTCGGCCAGCACGACGGTGCCCACCTCGGGCAGGTCGACGTCGCGCGGGTCGAGGACTTCGATCGCGATCAGTTCGTGGCGCCCGCCCAGCGCCCGCAGCGGCCGCTCCCAGGACGTGTCGCCCAGGAAGTCGGAGACCACCACGGCCAGGCCGCGGCGGCGCGGCGGCCGGCGCAGCTGTTCCAGGGCCAGCGCGAAGTCGCCCCGGGTGCCCTCGGGCGCGCGCGGCATCTCCGCCAGCTTCCGGACCAGCCCGCGGGCGTGCGGCAGGCCGCCGCGTGCCGGGATGCGGGTGGTGTCGGCACCGGTGGAGATCAGCGCGCCGATCCGGTTGCCGCCGCCCCCGGTCAGGTGCGCGACCGCCGCGACGGCGCAGACCACCAGGTCGCGCTTCTCGCAGAGCGCGGTGCCGAAGTCGAGGCTCGCCGAGAGGTCGGCGACCACCCACGTCTCCAGCTCCCGGTCGGCCACGGTCTCCCGGATGTGCGGGGTCGTGGTGCGGGCGGTGACCGCCCAGTCCATCCGGCGCACGTCGTCGCCGGGCTGGTACGGGCGGGCTTCGCCGGGCTCGGACCCCGGCCCCGGCACCAGGCCGAGGTGGTTGCCCTGCAGCAGGCCGTCGAGCCGGCGGCGGACGTCGAGCTCCAGCGTCCGGAGCCCGGCCTCCATCCGGTCGCCCCGCAGCACCGGGGGCGCCCACGAAGGGCGGGAGCCCTTCTCGTTCTTCGCCATCGCCGGGTTACCTGACCGGCGCGCCCGCCGGGACCGGCCCGCCGGGGCCGCCCTGCGGCCGGGCCGAGACCTGCGGCAACGGCACGGTCTGCAGCACCCGCGTGATGATGTGGTCGATCGGCACGCCGTCGGCCAGCGCGTCGTAGGACAGCACGAGCCGGTGGCGCAGCACGTCCGGCACGACGTCGACGACGTCCTGCGGCAGCACGTAGTCGCGGCCGCGAACCAGGGCCAGCGCCCGGGCGGCGGCGATGATGCCGAGGCTCGCGCGCGGCGAGGCGCCGTAGGACACCCAGCCGGCGACGTCGGCGAGACCGTGCTCGTTCGGCGTCCGGGTGGTCAGCACGAGCCGGACGACGTAGTCGACCAGCGCGTGGTGGACGAACACCTGCGCCGCGACGCCCTGCAGGCGGACCAGCTCGCCCGGGCTGAGCACCTCGTGCGGGGTGGGCGGCGTGACGCCCATCCGGTAGATGATCTCGCGTTCTTCCTCGGCGGAGGGGTACTCGACGACGATCTTGAAGAGGAACCGGTCGCGCTGGGCTTCCGGCAGCGGGTAGACACCCTCGTTCTCGATCGGGTTCTGGGTCGCGAGCACGAGGAACGGGTCGGGCATCGGGAACGTCTGCCCGCCGATCGACACGTGCCGCTCGGCCATCACCTCGAGCATCGCCGACTGGACCTTCGCGGGCGCGCGGTTGATCTCGTCGGCGAGCACGAAGTTGGCCACGACCGGGCCGAGCTCGACGTCGAAGCGCTCGGCGCCCTGGCGGTAGATCCGGGTGCCGAGGATGTCGGCGGGCACCAGGTCGGGAGTGAACTGGACGCGGGAGAACGAGCCGCCGACGACGCGGGCGAAGGTCTCCACCGCGAGCGTCTTCGCCACGCCGGGCACGCCTTCGAGCAGCAGGTGGCCCTTGGCCAGCAGGCCGACCAGCATCCGCTCGACCAGGCGGTCCTGTCCGACGATGATCCGCTTGACCTCGAACACGGTCCGCTCCAGCAACTGGGCGTCCCGGGCCGGTGTCGCCTGCTGGCCGTTCCCGCCCTCGGCGTAGCCGGGCTCGGTCACTCTGCCTCCTCGAAAGTTCGTGCGCCGCCCCCGCGACGGTGATCACGCGGTGCGACCGTACTGCGTCCCCCGGTCGTTCGTCCCTCCGGCACGCGGGCGCCCAGGATCAGCCAACACGGTCACCGGTGTGACATCTGTGAAGGACGTCCGGTTCCCGCGTTCAGCGATGGCGTTCGAGGTCCTCGGGGGTGTCGATGTCGTCCGCTTCGCCCCGTTCGGCCGGGACCTCGGTGACCGCCAGCCCGCCCAGCACCCGGCGCACCGACGCGTTCTCCACCTGCTCCGGAAGGGCCGCCGCCAGCGCCGCGACGCGCCAGGCACCCAGCAGCCACTGCCGCTCCCCCGCCGCGTCGACCAGGACAGCGCCGTCGCCGGAGCCGATCGCCGCGACCAGACGATCCACTGTGGACCTCCGGACCCCCGGCAGGTCGGCGGCCAGCACCGCGACCGCCTCGACGTCGTCGGGGACGAAGACCAGCCCGGCGGCCAGTGCCGCCACCGGCCCGGTGCCCGGCACCGCTTCCCGGGTCCACACGACGTCGAAGCCGGGGCGCCGCGGCCCGACGGCGATCACCCGCTCGGCGCCGTCGAGGGCGTGGATCGCGCGGGCCAGCAAGGGTTTCCCGCCCACCGAGAGGGCCGGTTTGTCCACACCGGACAGCCTGCGGGCCGATCCCCCGGCCACCACGATCCCCGCGTAGCGCATCCCGGGAACACTAGCGGCCCAGCACGAGGTAGGTGAAGCCCGGCGTCCGGCATACTATGCGTCCCGGACCCGGGAGGTTCGTCATGACCTACGCCGCCGAGCCGCGCGTCGACGCCTACATCGACGCCCTGCCCGAGTGGCAGCGGGCGATCTGCCGGGAGGTCCGCGAACTGGTCCACGCGGCGGACCCCGGGGTGACCGAAACCATCAAGCGCACCCGGCAGCCCTACTTCGTGCTCGACGGCAACATCTGCGCCCTGCTGGCCGCGAAGGACCACGTCAACGTCTTCGTCTACGACGGCGGCATCGTCCCCGACCCGGACGGCATCATCACCGCCGGCCACGGCAACAAGACCGCGCGGACGGTCGCCTTCCGCCAGGGCGAACCGATCAACGCGCCCGCGCTCACCGCGATGTTCCGGCAGATCATCGCGAACAACCGGGCCGGCGGCTGGCGCAAGCTGAAGCGCGAGCGGCCGGCGGACGCCTGACGTCAGCGGCCCAGCACGAGGTAGGTGAAGCCCAGCACACCCCGGTAGTCGCCGACATACTCGCGCAACCGCCTGCCGAGCCACTCGCGCACCTCCGCCGCCCGCGGGTCGGCCGGGTGAGCCAGGAGCCATTCCGCGAGGGCGGCCCGGGAGGTGGACTCGAAATCGTCCCATTCCCGCTGGTCGGCCGCGCTCAGGTGCAGCACCTGCCAGCCCGCCGCGGCGGCGGCGTCGAGCAGCTCCGGCAGCGGGAGGATGTCGCCCCCGAAGATCTCCAGCGCCGTCGGGGACGGCGGGGCCGCCCAGTACCCGTCGCCGAAGAGCAGGCGGCCGCCCGGTGCCACGACCCGGGCCAGCCGGTCCAGTGCCGCCTTCGTCGAGCCGAAGGCGTGGGACGCGCCGATGCAGAGCCCTCGCCCGACCGGCCCGTCCCAGGTCGCGGCGTCGGCCTCGACGAACTCGACCTGGGCGGCCAGTCCCCGTTCGCGGGCCGCCGCCCGGCCGCGCGCCAGGGACGTCCCGTCGGTGTCGACCCCGGTTCCGCGCAGCCCCGGCGTCCGGCCGGCGGCCCGCAGCAGCAGCTCACCCCAGCCGCAGCCGAAATCGGTCAGGTCTCCCGGGCCGGGTGCCATGCGGTCGAGCAACAGCTCCGCATGGGCTTCCGACAGGGGTGTGTTCCAGCGCATCCGCGTGCGCCGCAGCGCGTTCAGCTCGTCGTCCACGAGCCTGATCCTGGAGCCCGGCAACGCCGGCGTCGAATGAGTTTTCAGCCGACGAGCCGGGTCGCGTACGGCATGATCCCGCCGTAGCGCACCGGCGCGATCCGGACGCGCAGGCCGGACTGCGGTGCCTCGACCATCTGGCCGCCGCCAAGGTAGAGCGCGACGTGGTGGATGCCGCCCGGGCCGCCCCAGAACAGCAGGTCGCCGCGCCGCATCTGCGACAGCGGCACCTGCCGCCCCGCCGAGTACTGGTAGCCGCTGTAGTGCGGCAGCGAACGGACCCCGGCGAAGGCGTAGATCATCAGGCCGGAGCAGTCGAAGCCGATCTTGTTGTAGTCGCCGTAGCTGTCGGCGACGCCGCCGTCGCGGATCCCGCGCGTCGGGCCGCTCGCGTTGCCGCCACCCCAGGCGTACGGCATGCCGAGCCGGGCCAGCGCCCGCGCGATCACCGCCTCGATCGACGAACCCGCCGGACCGGAGGGCGCCGGACCGCCCGACGGACGGCCGCCGCCCCCGGCGGAGGCGAGTGCGGCCTGGCGGGCCCGTTCTTCGTCCTCGCGTTTCTTCTGGGCGAGCCAGTCCTGGTAGCGCTGCCGCTGTCCCTGCAGGCCGCTGACCTTGGTCTGCGCGGCGTAGAGCTGCTGCTCGACGTCGGACTTGTTCTTCTCGAGCTGGGTGTTCTGCGACGCTTGGCCGTCCTGCGCCCGCACGGCGGCGGCCTGCGCGGCGTCGGCGCCGTTCTTGGCCTGGCGCGCGGCGTCCTGCTTCTGCTGGGCGATCTCGGCGGCCTTGCGGGCCGCGGCGTCCTTGTTCGCCTTGTCGGTCTGCGCCTGCTGGAGCCGGTCCAGCGCGTTGAGCCGGTCGCCGCCGACGGCGTCGAGGAGCTGGGCACGCGCGAGCATGTCCTTGGGGCTGTCGGCACTGAGGTACGCCGAAAGCGAGCCGACCGTGCTGCCCTGCTGGAAGCTCGCGGCGGCGAAGGACTTGAGGTCGTCGCGGGCCTTCTCGATCGCCGCGGCCGCCGCGTCCGCCTCGGTCCGGGCGGCCTTCGCGTCGTTCTCCGCCTGCGTCGCTGCGTCCTGCGCGGTCTGCAGGTCGACCAGGGCCTTGTTGGCCTCTTCCTGCTTGAGCTCGACGTCGTCCTGCAGCTGCGACAGCTTCTGCTCGGCCTGGGCCAGCTGGTTGGTCAGCCGGCCGACCTCGCCCGCCTTCGCGTTCGCGTCGGCCTTGCTCGCGTCGATCTCGGAGTCGCTGGGGTTGGGCGGCGGCGGGGGCGCCGCGAGACCCGTGCCGCCGGCGGCGAACAAGATCACCAGGGCGAGCGTGCTCACGCTGAGTCCCCGGCGGACGCGCGGCACCCCAGGACCTCCGCACCGTCCTAACAAGACCGCCACCTCCACTCACCAGCGCACACCGCGTGTCACTGCAGTCACACCACTATCACAAGCATCAGCGGAAACTTACACAACGTAGGCACCAATTCCCCTCATTGAGGGACCCTCGCAACTGATGGCGCAGCCCACACCGCGTGTCGCCTTGTCCGTTAAACAGGACACGCGTACTGTTTGAGGCACCGCGAGGTGTGCCATCCCGAATCCGGTCTTACGGTGGGGGTGCGCAAGACTCGCCCCACCGAACCGACCGAACTGACCCGGGACTCCCCTGTCGCAACGGCGCGGCGTCCCGCCACTGGAGTTAGACGTGACCTCACCCGCCAGCAAGGACAGCTTCGGCGCCAAAGACACGCTGAAGGTCGGCGACGCCTCCTACGAGGTGTTCCGCCTGAACAAGGTCGAGGGCGCCGAGCGGCTGCCCTACAGCCTGAAGATCCTTCTCGAGAACCTGCTGCGCACCGAGGACGGCGCGAACATCACCGCCGACCACATCCGCGCGCTCGGCTCGTGGGACCCGAACGCCGACCCGTCGATCGAAATCCAGTTCACGCCGGCCCGGGTGATCATGCAGGACTTCACCGGCGTGCCCTGCGTCGTCGACCTCGCCACCATGCGCGAAGCGGTCACCGACCTGGGCGGCGACCCCGACAAGGTCAACCCGCTCGCCCCGGCCGAGCTGGTCATCGACCACTCGGTGATCATCGACGTCTTCGGCCGCCCCGACGCCTTCGAGCGCAACGTCGAGATCGAGTACGAGCGCAACCGCGAGCGCTACCAGTTCCTGCGCTGGGGCCAGGGCGCCTTCGACGAGTTCAAGGTCGTCCCGCCGGGCACCGGCATCGTGCACCAGGTCAACATCGAGCACCTCGCGCGCACGGTGATGTCCCGCAACGGGCAGGCCTACCCCGACTCCTGCGTCGGCACCGACTCGCACACCACCATGGTCAACGGCCTGGGCGTGCTGGGCTGGGGCGTCGGCGGCATCGAGGCCGAGGCGGCCATGCTGGGCCAGCCGGTGTCGATGCTCATCCCGCGCGTCGTCGGCTTCAAGCTGACCGGCGAGATCCCGGCCGGCGTCACCGCCACCGACGTCGTGCTCACGATCACCGAGATGCTGCGCCGCCACGGCGTGGTCGGCAAGTTCGTCGAGTTCTACGGCGAGAGCGTGGCCGCGGTGCCGCTGGCCAACCGCGCCACCATCGGCAACATGAGCCCCGAGTTCGGCTCCACCGCGGCGATCTTCCCGATCGACGAGGAGACCGTCCGCTACCTCAAGCTGACCGGCCGGTCCGCGGAGCAGGTCGCGCTGGTCGAGGCCTACGCCAAGGAGCAGGGCCTCTGGCACGACCCGTCGCGCGAGGCGTCCTACTCGGAGTACCTCGAGCTGGACCTGTCGACGGTGGTCCCGTCGATCGCCGGCCCGAAGCGCCCGCAGGACCGCATCGAGCTGACCGACGCGAAGTCGTCGTTCCGCAAGTCGATCCACGACTACGTGGACGGCGAGGACCTCACGCCGCACACCAAGATGGACGAGGCTTCGGAGGAGTCCTTCCCGGCCAGCGACGCTCCCTCGCTGTCCTTCGCCGAGGACGACGCCGCCCCGGTCACCTCCTCCGCTGCGAACGGCGCGTCCGGCCGCCCGAGCAAGCCGGTCAAGGTCTCCACGTCGGACCGCGGCGAGTTCGTCCTCGACCACGGTGCCGTGGTGATCGCCTCGATCACCTCCTGCACCAACACGTCCAACCCGTCGGTCATGCTCGGCGCCGCGCTGCTCGCGCGCAACGCCGTGGACAAGGGCCTCGCGGTGAAGCCGTGGGTCAAGACGTCGATGGCGCCGGGCTCGCAGGTCGTCACCGACTACTACACCAAGGCCAACCTCTGGCCGTACCTGGAGAAGCTGGGCTACCACCTGGTCGGCTACGGCTGCACCACCTGCATCGGCAACTCCGGCCCGCTCTCGGACGAGATCTCCGCGGCCATCCAGGAGAACGACCTCACCGCGGTCTCGGTGCTCTCGGGCAACCGGAACTTCGAAGGCCGGATCAACCCCGACGTGAAGATGAACTACCTCGCGTCGCCGCCGCTGGTCATCGCCTACGCGCTGGCCGGCACGATGGACTTCGACTTCGCGAACCAGCCCCTGGGCCAGGACGCGCAAGGCAACGACGTCTTCCTCAAGGACATCTGGCCGACCGCGCAGGAGATCCAGGAGACCATCGACTACGCGATCACGCAGGAGATGTTCACCAAGGACTACGCCGACGTCTTCGACGGCGGCGAGCGCTGGAAGTCGCTGCCCACGCCGGAGGGCAAGACCTTCGAGTGGGACCTCGAGTCCACCTACGTGCGGAAGCCCCCGTACTTCGAGGGCATGACGCCGGAGCCGGCGCCGGTCACCGACATCACCGGCGCGCGCGTTCTGGCGAAGCTGGGCGACTCGGTCACCACCGACCACATCTCCCCCGCCGGCGCGATCAAGCCGGGCACCCCGGCCGCGCAGTACCTGACCGAGCACGGCGTGGAGAAGAAGGACTTCAACTCCTACGGCTCGCGACGCGGCAACCACGAGGTGATGATCCGCGGCACGTTCGCGAACATCCGGCTGCGCAACCAGCTCCTCGACGACGTGCAGGGCGGCTACACCCGCGACTTCACCGTCGACGGTGCCCCGCAGGCGTTCATCTACGACGCGGCGCAGAACTACGCCGCGGCCGGGACCCCGCTGGTCGTGCTGGGCGGCAAGGAGTACGGCTCGGGTTCCTCGCGTGACTGGGCGGCCAAGGGCACGTCGTTGCTGGGCGTCCGCGCGGTGATCACCGAGTCGTTCGAGCGCATCCACCGCTCGAACCTGATCGGCATGGGCGTCATCCCGCTGCAGTTCCCGCAGGGCGAGTCGGCTTCGTCGCTCGGCCTGGACGGCACGGAGACGTTCGACATCTCGGGCATCACGAAGCTGAACGACGGCGAGACCCCGCGCACGGTGCACGTCACCGCTACCAAGGATGACGGCACCAAGGTGGAGTTCGAGGCGGACGTCCGCATCGACACGCCGGGCGAGGCGGACTACTACCGCAACGGCGGCATCCTGCAGTACGTCCTGCGGAAGATGACGCAGGCGTAAGGATTTCCCGAAAGGCCTCCCCGTCGCTCGCGGCGGGGAGGCCTTTTCTTCGGCACCTGCTAGGCGGGCACGGCTTCCCAGCGGACACTGGACACCGACGGTTCCAGCGACAGCCGCGACACCGCCGCCTCCATCTGGGCGTCGTCGCGCTGGTCGCCGATCAGCTCGGCGCGCACCTCCACCTTGCGGTCATCCCGGTCCGTGCTCAGCACGGACAGCAGGCGGAAGTCCGTGCGGGTCAACGACTGCACGAGCAGCGCTCGCACGTGCGCCTCGGTCGCGTCACGCGTGACGGCTTGGAACGCGTACCTCGTCGGCGTCTCCTCGCCCGCTTCCGGGCGGCGGTCGACGACCCGGCCGAGCGGCCGCAGCAGCACGTTCACCCCGACCACGACGGCGGTCCCGGCCGCCGCGACCGCGTACAGCCCGGCGCCGGCGAGCGCGCCCACCGCGGCGGAGCACCACAGCGTCGCCGCCGTGTTGAGGCCGCGGACGTTGAGGCCGTCCCGCAGGATGACCCCGGCGCCGAGGAACCCGATGCCCGAGACGATCTGCGCGGCCACCCGGGTCGGGTCCGCGTCGCCGCTCGACGCGAGTCCGCCGAAGCCGTGGGCGGACAGCAGCACGAACAGCGTCGCGCCGACCGCGACGAGGGCGTTGGTGCGCAGCCCGGCCATCCGGGCGCGGAACTGGCGCTCGAACCCGATGACGGCACCCAAACCGACACCGGCGCCGACGCGCAGCAGCATTTCGAAGATGGTCATGTCCGGCTCTTTTCCGGCGTGCGCGCACTGCCGGACAGAAGGCGGCCGGAATTCAGCCCAGCCGGAAACCTCCGGTGAGCGCGCGCCCGGCCGTCCGATGACTGTCCGCTGGCATGTGCCGCTCACCTCGCTTCCGTACTCGTGTCGATCAAGCTCCGCCACTTTACCGGACGCGGAAGGCCGGGGTGACGTTCTCTGCGTCACCCCGGCCTTCCGCGTGGGTCAGCCCTGAGCCGCGGTCTCGAACGGCTGGACGTTCGGCTGGAACACCTGGCCGGCCGCCGGCACCTTGAGGTCGGTCAGGTAGTCGGCCACGGCCTTGTCGACGCCGAGGGCGTCACCGAGGATGCAGTGGCCGAACGCGTCGACCGACAGCAGCCGGGAGTTCCCCAGCTCGGCCGCCATCCGCTGACCGAACTTGTACTGCGTCGCCGGGTCGTAGTAGTTGCTGACGACGACCACCGGGACGTCGGTCTTGGCCCGCCACGGGCCGCGGTAGACGTCCGGCCGCTTCGCCGGCCAGACCGGGCAGCCCGCCGTGTCGGCGAACGCCTGGTACCGGCCGAACGTGGGCGACTCGCGCTCCCACTTGGCGGCGATCGACGGCACCTGCTCCTGGCTGATCTTGAACGGCTTGTCGGAGCAGTTGACGGCGAAGTAGGAGTCGTCACTGGTGTACGGGCTGTCGGGGTTCTGGTCCGCCAGGCCCCGCTTGCCCTTCGTGATCACCTTCAGCGGGCGGCCCTGCAGAGCCTGGGCCTGCGCGCCCGCCGGGTGGATCGCGGTGTAGAGCGCCTGCAGGTCCTCGGCCAGGCCGGGGAACGCCCCCGGCGAGTACAGGACGCTCGAAACCGCGCCGGTGAACTGGTTGATGTCGACCGTGCCGCTGGGGAGGGTGATCGGCTGCTTGCGCAGGTACTCCCGCAGCTCGTCGAACTTCGCCCGCGGGTTGCCGTCGCTGAAGGCGCACTTCGCGCCGACCTGGTCGCACCGCTTCAGGAACCCGTCCAGCGAGATCTCGAAGCCCTGCGCCCGCTCCCGGTCGTACTCGACGCCGTCGCTCGTGCGCAGCGCCGGGTCGACGTTGCCGTCGATCACGATCGCCCGCGACTGCTTCGGGAACATCGACGTGTAGGTCGACCCGATCAGCGTCCCGTAGGAGAAGCCGACGTAGGTCAGCTTCTGGTCGCCGACCGCCGCGCGCAGCGTGTCGAGGTCGCGCACGACGTCCTTGGTGGACATGTGGTTCAGCAGGGAACCCGCGTTGTTCTTGCAGAACCGGCCGTAGTCGCGGTAGCTGGCCAGCGTGCCGGAGATCTGCGCGCGGGTCAGCGGCACCGGGATCTGGGCCGAGAAGACCTCGTCCGCGTCTTCCTGCGTGGTGAAGCAGCGCAGCGGGTTGCTCTGCCCGACGCCGCGCGGGTCGAACCCGACGAGGTCGAAGCGGTCGAGGACCTGCGGCTGGAAGTAGTACTGGCCGCTGATCGGCATCCGCAGGCCCGAACCGCCGGGCCCGCCGGGGTTGAGGAACAGCGAGCCGACGCGCTTGTCGGGCGTGCGGGCGGCGCGCTTCAGCAGCGCGATGTCGATGGTGCCCAGCGCGGCGTTGTCGTGGTCGATCGGCACGCGGTAGCGCGCGCAGCTGTAGAACTTCACCTGGTCCGCGGGAACCCCGGCGAGCGTGTCGGCGGAGCAGGTCCCCCAGGTGACGGCGGCGGTCGCGCCGACGACGGCGGGCTTGACCACCGAGTCTTCGGCCGCCGCGGCGGTGCCGGCCGTCCCGGCCAGGCCCACCCCCGCCACGAGCGCCCCCACCAGTGCGAACGACCGCACCCGTGCCTTTGCAGTTCTCGGCAAGACGTTTCCTCCCTAGGTCACGGCCGCGCGGTCGGACCGTCACGGCGCGTTACCCGGGTGAGACTGGCACAAACCGGTGAATTCCGTCACCGGCCAAAAGGATGGTGGGCACCTACCGCACCAGCCGGGTCACCACGAAAACCGGTAGCCGCCGGTTCGCCTCCCGCTGCTCCATCCGATACCCCGGCCAGAACTCGAGGAGCTCGGCCCACATCCGGTCATACTCGTCGCCGTGCAGCTCCCGCGCGACGGTTTCGACCGCCTGGCCGGCCAGCGCCACCTGGCACTTCGGCTCGGCACGCAGGTTCAGCGCCCACGCCGGGTCGCGCGGGCGGCCCCAGTTGGACGCGGTCAGCACGAAGTCGCCGCCGCGCGGGTAGTAGAGCAGGTTGGTGCTGCGCGGCTGCCCGCTCTTGCGGCCGGTCGTCGTCAGGCGCAGCGACGGCAGCCCGGCGAGCGCCACGAGGCTCACCCGGCCGCCGAACGCCTTGTGCAGTTTCTTGTCCGCCCAGACGACGAACCGGGCCGTGCGCATCAGCCAGGGTTTCGTGCCGGCGGCCCGGGCCAGTGCCCGGAGAGGATTAGCCACGCACGGATCTTGCCAGGCTCACCCCGAACCGCTGCTGGGAGTCGGTCCACCAGTGTTCGAGGGCGAACCCGGCCGCGGCCAGCTCGGCCTCGACGCCGCTCGGGCGGAACTTGGCCGAGATCTCCGTGCGGACGTGCTCCCCTTCGGTGAAGGTCACCGTGAGGTCCGCGCCCGGGATCTCGACCGTGAGGGCCCGCCGGGCCCGCAGCCGCATCTCGATCCACTCGTTCTCCGCGTCCCAGTGCGAGACGTGGTCGAACTCGTCGAGGTCGAAGTCCGCGCCGAGCCGCGCGTTGATCACCCGCAGCACGTTCTTGTCGAACTCGGCGGTGACACCCGCGGCGTCGTCGTAGGCGCGTTCGAGAATCCCGGGGTCCTTGACCAGGTCGGTGCCGAGGAGCAGCCACTCCCCTTCGTCGAGGACCTCACGGACCGAGCGGAGGAAGACCGCGCGCTCGGCGGGCAGGAAGTTGCCGATCGTGCCGCCGAGGAACGCCACCACGCGGGGCTGGCCGTCCGGCAGCAGGTTCAGGTGCTGGGTGAAGTCGCCGACGACACCGCGGACGGTCAGTTTCGGGTAGTCCTTCGAGATCGCCTCGGCGGCCTCGGCCAGCGCGGACTCGGACACGTCGAGCGGGACGAACGCTTCCAGGGTCCCGTGCCCGGTCAGCGCGTCGAGCAGCAGCCGGGTCTTTTCGCTCGATCCCGAGCCCAGCTCGACGAGCGTGTGCGCGCCGGTCAGCTCCGCGACGTCGCCGGCGTGCGCGGCCAGCACCTCGCGTTCGCTGCGGGTCGGGTAGTACTCCGGCAGCTGGGTGATCTTCTCGAACAGCTCGCTGCCGTCGGCGTCGTAGAACCACTTGGGCGGCAGCCACTTCTGCGCGGCGGTCAGCCCGGCGACGACGTCCGCGCGCAGTTCCGCGGTGACGGCGTCGCCGGAGCGGTGGTGGTCGAGATCGACTTCGGTCATGGACGCTCCTCGGTCAGGGGCAGCAGGTCGACGCCGGCCGCGGTCGCGCGCACGGCGTGGTGGTCGGGGACGGGTCGCCAGCGGGGGTCGCCGTCGCAGGGTTCGGAGGACAGCAGCACGCCGGCCGGGGTTTCCAGCACGGACAGCGCGTGGGTCCAGGCGGTGCCGATCAGCGTTTCGCCGTCGGTGAGCAGGAAGTTGAGCCGGGAGCCGGGCGCGGCCGCCTCCACGGCGGCGGTCAGGCCCGCCACCGCCTCCCCGGGGTCCTCGCCCGTGGCGAGCCGGGCGCGCAGCATCGCCCAGAGCACCGCCGAGTCGGTCGGGGCCTCCAGGGTCAGCAGCTCGGTGACCGGCAGGTCCTTGGCGAGCTCGGCCAGCGAGCCGGGCCAGCCGCGGACGACGCCGTTGTGGC
The DNA here is from genome assembly GCF_002234595.1 of Amycolatopsis vastitatis. Taxonomy (GTDB): domain Bacteria; phylum Actinomycetota; class Actinomycetes; order Mycobacteriales; family Pseudonocardiaceae; genus Amycolatopsis; species Amycolatopsis vastitatis. The sequence continues at coordinate 159,475 of NZ_NMUL01000007.1, read as the reverse complement.
TGAACAGCCAGCGCCCGGCGGTGAACGGCGCCGCGGCCGCTTCGGTCACCGGCATGCCGGTGGTGCCGTTGCGGACCGCGGCGACGAACGCGCCGGTGGTCACCGCGGCCGCCAGCGGCGGCAACGTCTCGTCCGTCCACAATGGAGTGGACCGGCGGTGGCGCAGCGGCGGCGAGCCCGGGCCGGGGTACCACCCCAGCCCGAACCCGTCGGCGTTCACCGAGCCGCCGCCGCGCATGTCCGCCGGCGCGTACGACTGCACCAGCAGCGAATGCGGGGCGTGGAAGAGCACCCCGGCGGGCGAAAGCGGCTCGCCGAGGTAGCCGATGTGGCGGCACATGCGCCTACCCCACCTCGCCGGGTCCCGCGTCGCGCGCGGTGCGGAAGCCGGCGAAGATCTGCCGCCGGATCGGGTAGTCCCAGTTGCGGAACGTGCCCCGGATCGCCGCCGCGTCGGTGCCGAACGACCCGCCGCGCAGCACCTTGTACTCCGGGCCGAAGAACACCTCCGAGTACTCGCGGTACGGGAAGGGGGCGAAGCCGGGGTAGCCGTGGAAGCCGGTGCTCGTCCACTCCCAGACGTCGCCGATCAGCTGGTGCACCCCGGTCGGCGACACCCCGGCGGGATAGGCGCCCGCCGGTGCCGGGCGCAGGTGCCGCTGGCCGAGGTTGGCGTGCTCGGCGGCCGGTTCTTCGTCACCCCACGGGAACCGGCGCGAGCGGCCGGTCGCCGGGTCGAACCGGGCGGCCTTCTCCCACTCCGCCTCGGTCGGCAGCCGCCGTCCGGCCCAGGCCGCGTACGCCTCGGCCTCGTAGTAGGAGACGTGCACGACCGGTTCGTCGGCGGGGAGGCGCTCGTAGACGCCGAACCGCGTCCGCCACCAGCCGTCCTGCTCCCGCTTCCAGAACCGCGGCGCGGTGATCGAGTTTTCGGTCCGGTAGGCCCAGCCGGCCGGGCTCCACCAGCGCTCGTCGTCGTAGCCGCCGCCGTCGAGGAACTCGGTGTAGGCGCCGCACGTCACCGGCACCGTGTCCAGCCAGAACGCTTCGACGGCGACCTCGTGCGCCGGGCGCTCGTTGTCCAGCGCCCACGGCTCGGCCGACGTGCCCATCGTGAACGCGCCGCCCGGGACCAGGACCTCCGGCGGCAGCGCGCCGGAGCGGGCGGGTGGCGGCTCGGGCGCGTGCAGCACCGGGTCGCCCTTGCGGAGCTGGTGGGTGGCCAGCATCGTCTCGTCGTGCTGCTGCTCGTGCTGGGTGATCATGCCGAAGGCGAACGCCTGCTCGGTCAGCCGCCTGCCTTCCATCGGCGCGTGCTCCAGCACGTCGAACGCCTTCTCGCGGACCTGCTTGACGTACGCGCGCGCCTCGGCCGGGCCGAGCAGCGGCAGCTCCGGCCGGTCGGCGCGGGCGTGCTGGAAGGCGTCGTAGATGTCATCGATGTCCGGCCGCAGCGGTTCCCGGCCGCCGACGTCGCGGACCAGCCACAGCTCCTCCTGGACGCCGATGTGCGCCAGGTCCCAGACCAGCGGCGACATCAGCTTCGAATGCTGGCGGACGAGGTCCTCGTCGTCGACCGCGTCGGTCAGCGCGACGCTGCGCGCCCGGGCGCGGGTCAGCGCCTCCGCCGCGTGGGCGCGCAGGTCCTGCGGGCTCAGTTCGCCCAGTGCCGGTTCGCCCAATGCCTCTGTGCTCATGCTTCGCTCCTCGATCGGTACGCGCGCCCCAGCACGCTCTCGCTGATCTCGGTGATCGACTCCTCCGCCAGCCCGGTCGCGCCCAGCTCGGCGCACCCGAGATCGGCCAGCGCCGCCGCCGTGGCCGCCAGCTCCGGGTCGGCGAGACCGCGGCTCGCCGCGGTCGTCCACCGGTCCGCCACCGGTGCGCAGAGGTCACGCACCTTGTCCACAGTGGACGGCCGGGCGAGCAGCGCGGCCACCAGCGCCACCGGCGGCAGCCACTCGTCCGGCGGTTGCGCGTCGAGGTACCGGATCTCCAGGTACCCCTGCGGGCGGACCGGGGTGAACATCGTGGTGAGGTGGTAGTCGAGATCCGCCACCGTGGGCCTCGGCAGCAGGGCCGCGGCTCCCCGGCCGGCTATCCAGTCGGCGAAGGTCAGCCCCTCCGGCGCGTCCCACGGCCGGTCGCCCCGGCGCAGCACCATCAACGGGGTGTCCATCAGCCGCTCGGCCCACTCCGCCGCCGGATCGCCGTCGGCATGCGCCGTGCGCGTGCGGACCGCTTCCGTGTCGTGCACCGCCAGCCACCGCGCGGAGGCGTGGCCGGTTTCGCGCCCGGCGTGGACGCGGGAGTTGGCGAAGAGGGCGAGCAGCGGCGGCCCCATCGCGTGGGCGGCCGCCCACCGCGCCGCGTAGTTCTCCGGCTCCCCGGCGTCGACGCAGACCTGCAGCCCGGCGGTGCTGCACATCATGGTGACGCCGCCGGGCCCGATCGGCGCGAACCGGCGTTCCATGGCCGCGTACCGCGGTGTGTGCAGGACCCGGCGTGGCGCACGATGGGCGTCGATGCCCGTTTCGCCCAGTTCGAGACCGTGCCGGGCGAGGCGGTCACGCAGGTGGTGGAGGTCGGCCGTGACGGCTGCGGCGAGGTCGCGCAGGGAGGCCTGGGGAAGAGCCGAAATCTCGACCTGGCACCCGGGTTCGAGGCTCACCGGTGAGCCGGCCGGGAGGGGCGAGGCGGGGCTGTCGGGGCGGAGCGTCCGCGGGGTGTGCGGACCCAGCGCCGTGGCGAGGACATCGGGATCGAGGGGTCTTGCCGGGTCGTCGGCATGGTGCACGGTGAACTCCAGCTCCACGCCGGTCAGGCGGGGTGGCCCGTGCTTGAAACACACCGATGCGACGTACGCCTCGCCGGCCGCGCGGTCCGCCAGGACCCGCGCGGTGCGGTTCGACGCACTACCCGACTTCTCGGGAAAATCGTGCACCGTCTGCATGTCCGTTCCTGTTCCGTGTGATGGAACTTCTCGACTTCGGACGCTACACGCGGGGTACGACAAATTCAGGCCGGTTCCTGCGTTGCGGGAGCGGATCACCACTCCGTAAGAAGTCCCGGATCAGGGCAAAGCGGGCTCGGTGCCCAGGCCGAGCTGGGCCGCGGACGCCCGCACGGCGTCGATCACCAGGTGCAGGGCGGGGCGCCGGAACGCGGTGCGCCGGTAGGCGATCGACACCGTCCGGAGCAGCGGCGTGGTGAGGGCGACGACGTCGATCCCCGGCGGCCGCAGCAGCCGCAGCCCCAGGTCCGACACGAGGGTGATGCCCAGCCCGGCCCCGACCATCGCCATCGCTGTCGACTGCTCCTCGACCTCGTGGTTGATCTTCGGTGTGAAGCCGTGGCGCTGGCAGGCTGTGCGCATCGCGCGGCCGAAGTGCGACTTGGCGCCGGCCAGGATCCACGGGTGCTCGGCGAGTTCGTCCAGTGACGCCGACCCCGACGGCACCGCGCCCCGGGGGACCGCGGCGTGCAGCCGTTCCACGGCCACGACGGCCCGCTCCAGCCCGGCGTCCCAGGTCGTCGGCGCGTCGGAGTACTCGATCACGAACGACAGGTCGAGGCGGCCGTCCCGGACCGCTTCGGCGGTGTCCTCGGGCGCCAGTTCGCGGGTGCGGACCTCGATGCCGGGATGCTCGCCGGCCAGCGCGGTCAGCGCCGTCGGGAGCAGGCCGGAGGCCACCGACGCCCACACCCCGGCGGTCAGCCGGACCGTGCGGGCCTCCTGGGCCTCTTCCAGGGCGAGCGTCGCCCGCTCGACCGAGCCGAGGATCTCCTCGGCGTGCTCGGTGAGCAGAGTGCCCAGCTCGGTCAGCTGGACGCGCCGGCCGAGCCGCTCGAACAGCTTCGCGCCCACGTCCCGTTCCAGCTGCGCGAGCTGCTGCGAAACCGCCGAAGCGGTGTAGTGCAGCGCGGCGGCCGCCGCGGTCACGGTGCCCCGGCGGTGCAGCTCGCGCAGCATCCGCAAGCGGTGCAGCGAAAGCTCCATACACCAAACCTAAACGAGATCGTGCAGCAGCGTTAAATGGACGGGCGGCCCGCCGGGGGCGCACGCTCGTGGTGGCGGTCACCCACGGCCGCCCCGGACTCCCCTGGAGGTGAGTGGCCTGATGACCCCGAGCAACGCCGAACCGCTGATGCGGCTCACGTGGACCGACCCCATCACCGGCGCGCACGGCTACCTGGTCGTGCACAGCCTGGTCTCCGGCGTCACCACCGGGGGCACCCGGATGCGGGCCGGCTGCACGATGAGCGAGGTCGAGGACCTCGCCCGGGGCATGGCCAGCAAGACGGCCACCTTCAACCTGCCGGTCGGCGGGGCCAAGGGCGGCATCGACTTCGACCCGAAGGACCCGCGCGCGTTCGACGTCCTGAAGCGGTTCTGCGCGTTCCTGCGGCCGTGGCTGGACGCCCACTGGGTGACCGCGGAGGACCTCGGCGTGCCGCAGCACCTGATCGACTCGGTGTTCGCCGAGCTGGGGCTGGAGCAGTCGTACCACGCCGCCATCCGCCGTGCGGCCGATCCGGCGCGGACCCTGCGCCGGGTGCAGGCGGGTCTCAACGCGCCGGTTCCCGGCGGGTTGCTGCTCGGCGACGTCGTCGGCGGCTACGGCGTGGCGCAGGCGTGTCTCGGCGTTGCCGCGGCGTGGGACTGGGACGCCCGCGAAACGACCGTGGCGATCCAGGGCATCGGCACGATGGGCGGCGGGGCGGCCTGGTACCTGCACGAAGCGGGCATGAAGGTCGTGGCGGTGGCGGACGCCGCGGGCACCCTGTTCGCCCCGGAGGGTCTCGACGTCCCGGCGCTGCTCGACCTGCGCGACCGCTTCGGCGAGGTGGACCGTTCCCGGCTGCCCGCCGGCGTCCGGACGCTGGCACGGGAGGCGGTCGTCGGGATCGACGCGGACATCTTCGTGCCAGCCGCGATCTCCTACGCCCTGCGCCAGGACAACGAAAACCTCGTCAAGGCCAAGGTCGTCGTCGAAGCGGCCAACGCGGCGACGACGCCGGAAGCGGAGGCCGCGCTGTCGGCACGGGGTGTCGCGGTCGTGCCGGACTTCGTCGCCAACGCGGGCGCGGCGGCCTGGGCGTGGTGGCTGCTGCTGGGTGAGGTCGGCGCGGACCCGGCCGACTCGTTCCTCCGGCTGCGCACCGAGATGCAGGCGAAGGTCGCGCTCCTGCTGGCGGAGTGGAACATGGACCGCCTGCCGCTGCGCCTCACCGGGCTCAAGCTGGCCGAGGCCAACCGGGCCCGGCGCGCCGAAGCGGCGCTCGCCCCGGAAGGCGAACCGGGGCTGCTCATCCCCTGACGCGGTCCGCGAACCGGTCGGTCGCGTCGATCAGTGCCTGCTGCATCGACGCGGCCGACGTCGTGTGCCCGACGTCGGCGAGCATCACCAGCTCGCTGCCCGGCCAGGCGTGGTGCAGCAGCCACGGCGTGCCGACGAGGTTGTTGGTGTCCAGCACGCCTTGCACCAGCACCGCGGGGATGCCCGCGAGCTTGCCCGCCTCGCGCAGGATCACGCCGTCCTCGAGGAACGCGCGGTTGCTGAAGTAGTGCGTGACGAGCCGGGCGAAGCAGAGCCGGTAGGCGGGATCCTCGAACACGTCGTGCGGCGGGACGCCGGGGAGCATGGCGTCTTCCCAAGCGCACCAAGCGTCGGCCGCCCGGTGGTGGACCGCGGGGTCCGGGTCCATCAGCAGCCGGTGGTAGGCCGCGGACAGGTCGCCGTCGCGCTCGGCTTCCGGCACTCCGTCGCGGAACCTGGCGAAGGCCTCGGGGAAGTACGCGCCGAGGCCGCGGATGAGCATTTCGATCTCGAGGTGCCGGTCGGTCGCCAGGCCCATCAGGACGATCTCGCTGATCCGCCCGGTGTGCCGCAGCGCGTAGGTCAGGCTGAGCACCGAACCCCAGGAACCGCCGAACAGCAGCCACTTTTCGATGCCGAGCCGGGTGCGCAGCAGCTCGAAATCCGCGAGCAGCCGGCCGGTGGTGTTGGCCGACAGGTCGGCGACCGGGGCACCGGCGTGGGGCGTGCTGCGGCCACAGCCGCGCTGGTCGACGAGCACGACGCGGTACCGCGCCGGGTCGAAGTAGCGGCGGAGGTTCGCCGAGCACCCGGAGCCGGGCCCGCCGTGCACCACGAGTGCGGGCTTCCCGGCCGGGTTTCCGCAGGTCTCCCAGTACATCCGGTGTCCGTCGCCGACGTCCAGCATGCCGTGTTCGTACGGTTCGATCTCGGGATACAGCATCGGCGCCCTTCCCCGGAATACAACAGCGCTGTCACATTAGCGCGTTTCCGGCTCAGGCGAGGGTTTCGGCCAGTTCGGCGAGCGTGCTTGCCAGCTCCCGCGGGCCGGCCGGGCCGATGTGGATGACCGCGTCGTCGCCCGAGCCGGTCGTGTAGCTGAGGTAGCGGCCCCAGTCGGTGTCCGCGTAGTGGAGTGGCTGCCGCAGGCAGGTATGGCGCCCGACGTCGTCGCGGCGGCCGACGTAGAGCTCGCCGCTGCCGGTCACCGGCCGCTGGACCAGGCTGACGACGTCGGCGATCGCCGGAGCCAGCGGGTAGGCGTCCGGTCCGCGGCGGGCCGCCTCCGTCAGGTCCGCCACCCGGACGGCGCGCGGGTGGCCGCCGCCGGGACCGACCGGCGGCAGCTGGTCCACCAGCGCTTCGGCGAGCCGGTTGCGGTCGATCTCCTGCACGCCGACGTGGGTCCCGTCGGAGACCGCCAGCACCGCCTGCAGTCCCTTCGCCGCGGCCAGCACCCCGTAGGTCCGCCCGCCGGTGCCGACCCAGCCGTAGCACTCGCGTGCCGGGCTGACCAGCAACGGAAGCCAGTCGAGGAAGTCGACGGTGGTGCGGCCCTTGGCGTCGACCAGGCCGGCCTCCGCCAGCGCGGCGTCGACCCGCTTGCCCGCCTCGTCGCGCTCGGCGTCCGAAAGCCAGAGCGGCTCCGGGCGCAGGGTGACGTGCAGCGGGCCGGCCTGTTCGCGCTCGGCCAGTGCGGCCAGCGCCTCGACCGGAACGTCCACCCGGCCTGTTGCCACGTCCACCCGCCCTACTCGCCGATGACCGGCGGGCTGGTCCGCTGGTCGGTGCCGAAGATCGCGTCCGGGTCCGCCTCGATCAGGAAGTCCGGGCGCTGGTGCTCGTCGTCTTCCTCGCCCTCACCCCGCCGCGCCCCGGCGCCCATGGGCCCCATGGCCCCGGACCGCCCGGCGGCCGAACGCGCCGCGGCGGCTTCGGCCGCGGCCGCGTTGCCGAGGCTGCCCATGCCGGAGCGGCCCCCGCTGCCGAGCCCGCGCTCCCCCGCCGAGCCGGCCCCGCCGCCACCACCGGCGCCCGTGCCGGTCCCGCCGCGGCCGGTGGAGTCGAGCAGCCGTCCGCCCGCGTTCCCGCTGTTCGGCCCCCGCCCACCGGGACCGGTGCCCGGTTCCTCCCCGAAGGTGGTCGAGTAGTTCTGACCGCCACCCCCGCCGGTGGACGTCGGGTAGAAGTCGATCCCGCCGGACGGCGGCGGGATCTTGCCGGGCCGGTCGCCCGGCCGCTCCCCCGGCTTGACCGGCGTCGGTACGGGTGTGCGCGTCGAGTGGGTGGTGTCGTCGCCCCCGGCGCCTCCGGTACCACCCGTGCCGCCAGTTCCTCCGGTCCCGCCGGTGCCTCCCGTGCCGCCAGTTCCTCCGGTGCCTCCCGTGCCGCCGGTCCCGCCGGGCTTGTCGGGACCCCCGGTGTGCGTGGTGTCGACACTGGTCGTCGACGTGTGGTCGCCGCCGCCGGGATCGCCGCCCCCGCTGTTCCTGGGCGGCGTCTCGGGCAGAACCACCTTCCCCGGCTTGGTCGGCTGGGTGACGGAGATGGCGGCGCCGTCGGCCTCGAGCACGCCGTAGTCCGTGGGAAGCGCCGCCCTCGTGCCGCTGGTGACACTGCTGTACTGGTCCATCACGCGGACGTTGGTTTCGTTGGCCGCGTTGTACTTGGCGATGCCTTCCTGGTAGTTGTCGATGTCGTCCTTGGCCATGAACGGCCCGGCGATCGGGATGGCGGCCTTGAGCCCGGTGGTCCACGGGTTGGGCTTCTCGGGCTTCGGCGGCACTTCGACGACGGCGTTGCTGGAGTGCTCGAAGACGCCGGCCTGGGTGTCGACGGAGACCTGGGTGACGTCCAGCGGCGCGGCGGTTTCGGCGAAAGCCTGTTCCAGGGGCCCGGCCCCGGCGTTCGCGGCGTCGGCCGCGTTCCCCGTCCAGGCCTGTTTCATCCGGTCCTGCAGGGCCTTGATGCCCTGCGCGCGCGTCATGTAGGCCGAGGACAGCTCCGAGACCTTCCCCGCGGCTTCGCGGAGGCCGGAGGTGTCGCCCTGTCTGAAGTTGTCGTAGATCTGCTTGCCATCCACTCGTCAGGCCCCCTTGAGCGTGGTGATGACGGCGGCCGCCACCTTCTGCGCCGCGGCGCAGGAATCCTGCTGACCTTCGTAGCCGCCGGCGTACACGGCGATCGCCAGGTCGTCGGCGACACCGATGTCGAGGTGGCAGTTGCCGCCCGGACGCCGGTCTTTCTTGTCGAGGTAGATCGCGGGATAGCCTTCGACGTCCGGGGCCTTCTCGAGGAACGGGAACTGGCCGCTCTCGTGCGCGCCGTACAGCCCGGTCAGGCCGCCCAAGCCCCGGTCCCGGTTGCCGGTCGCGATGACGATCTGCATGCTGATGCCTTCGCCGGAGATCTTCCAGGCGCATCCCGGTCCGGCCGCGCCGTACCCGTCGTCCCGCAGCTGGGTGTCGCCCGCATCCGTGAACCGCAGCGAGGACAGCACCGAAGCCGGCACGATGTCGCACGGCTTCGAGGTGTACTTCGAAACGTCGAGCGGCGCAGGAACCTTCGGCACGTCGGGGTTGACCGACGCGCCCGGCGACGCAGAGGTGTTCGGCGCGGGCGAAGCGGTACCGGTCTTCTCGGCGGAACACCCGGCGAGCAGCAGCAGAACAGCCGCGGCGGCGACGCGAGCAGGCAGACGCACGGTCACACCGTCCGGAAGGGGTCGGCCATGCCGTGGTCGGTGGCGACCGTCTTGGTCTGGGCTTCCTTGAGCTTCTTGATGTAGTTCTGCACGTACTTCAGCATCGATTCGTTCTGGTCCTGCAGCGCCGTGAGGGATTCCATCGTCGTCGAGACGTACCCGTCGCTGACCGTGTCCTTGCCCGGCGAGGTGAGCACCGTGACGATGTAGTCGATCTTGCTCTTGTCGTCGACGATCTTGTCCAGCTCCGCTTCCCACTGGCCGATCACCGAGGCGAGCTCCTCGGGGTCCATCCGGAACTGGCCGCCCCCGCCGCCACCGCCGCCGTAGACGCGGCCGCGCTCGCCGAGGATGTCACCGCCCCAGACCGCCTGGACCGCCTGCCCGGCTTCGCCGATGATCACGCTCGCACCTTCCCCTCGGCTCACCCACCGTGATGGGACGAAGATTAGCCAACCGTCTCACTCCGTGTCAGCGAATCGCCGCAACGTTCAGACGATGGGGACGGGCGCGGGGTTCCCGGCACTCCGGGTCACAGTACGTACGTACGGATTGCGAGATGCCGGTCCGCGGTGCCAGGATTTCAGGATGCCACGCGTAAGCCAGGATCACCTCGACGCACGCCGGCGCCAGATCCTCGACGGCTCGCGCGTCTGCTTCGCACGCTACGGCTACGAAGGTGCCACAGTCCGGCGCTTGGAGGAAGCCACCGGGCTGTCGCGCGGGGCCATCTTCCACCACTTCCGCGACAAGGAGTCGCTCTTCCTCGCCCTCGCCGAAGACGACGCGCTCCGGATGGCCGACGTCGTCGCCGAGCAGGGCCTCGTCCAGGTGATGCGGGACCTGCTGGCCGGCGGGGACCACCCGGCGGACTGGCTCGGCACCCGGCTGGAAGTGTCCCGGCGGCTGCGCACCGACCCGGAGTTCCGCGCCCGCTGGGCCGAGCGGTCCGAGCAGCTGACCACCGCCACCCGCCTGCGCCTGCTGCGCCAGCGGGAGGCCGGGAACCTCCGCGACGACGTCGACGTCGATGTCCTCACCGCGTTCCTCGAACTCGTCCTCGAAGGACTGGTCTCGCACCTGGCCATGGGCCTGCCCGCGGCCGGCCTCGGCCCGGTGCTCGACCTCGTCGAGGAAACGGTGCGGCGCCACCGGCCGGGCACCGGCGCCGGAACGGAGCGGCGGGCGGAGTGAGCGCGCCGACACACCGGCGACGCCAGCGGCGCGTGTGGGAGACACGTTAAGCTGGTCCGCATATCCGCAGTACACGCCGATTTCTTGCTAGGAGTGACCGTTCCGTGCGCGCAGCGCAGTCACCCGGTGACAGTACCGGGCCGGGTGACCGACCCGGCTGTCCGATAGGTTCATCCCCCGCCGAGGCGGGTGCGGAATGATCCAGATCCTCTTCGCCGTGCTCGGCGTCCTCCTCTTCGTGCTGCTGACGGTCGGCACCGGGCTCGCGGTCGCCGCCGAGTTCTCGCTGACCGCGCTGGAGCGCAGCACCGTCGAGGCCAACGTCCGCCAGGTCGGCGACCGCCGCGCGCTGACCGTCCAGAAGGCGCACCGGACGCTGTCGTTCCAGCTCTCCGGCGCCCAGGTCGCGATCACGCTCACCACGCTGATCACCGGGTACCTGGCCGAACCGCTGATCGGCGAGCTCGTCCGGCCGCTGCTCACCGGCATCGGGCTCCCGGCCGGGTTCGCGGGGGGCGCGTCGATCGTGCTCGCCCTGGTCCTGGCCACCTCGCTGTCGATGATCCTCGGCGAGATGGTGCCGAAGAACCTCGCGATCGCCCGGCCGCTGCCGACCGCGCGCGCGGTCGCCGGCTACCACTCGCGGTTCTCCGCGCTGTTCCGCTGGCTCATCACGCTGATGAACAACAGCGCGAACTTCCTCGTGCGCAAGTTCGGCGTCGAACCGCAGGAAGAGCTGCGGTCCGCGCGTTCGCCGCAGGAGCTGGGCTCGATCGTGCGCTCCAGCGCCGAAAGCGGCACGCTCGACACGTCCACCGCGGAGCTGCTGGACCGCTCGCTGCGGTTCGGCGAGCGCACCGCGGAGGAGCTGATGACGCCGCGTGTGCAGCTCGAGTCCCTCGCCGTCGGCGACACCATCGCCGACCTGATCGACATCTCGCGCCGGACCGGGTTCTCGCGGTTCCCGGTGCAGGCCGAGGACCTCGACGACGTCCGCGGCGCGGTGCACGTCAAGCAGGCCTTCGCCGTGCCCGCCGCGGAGCGGGCGCAGGTGCCGATCGGCTCGGTCATGCGCCCGGTGCCGACCGTGCCCGAGTCCCTGCCCGGCGACGACCTGCTCAACCGCCTGCGCGACTCGCGGTTCCAGCTGGCGATCGTCGTCGACGAGTACGGCGGCACGGCCGGGCTGGTCACCCTCGAGGACGTCGTCGAGGAGATCATCGGCGACGTCCGCGACGAGCACGACGACCGCGAAGCGCCGGCGTCGCAGCAGGTCGGCACGGACAGCTGGCTGGTGTCCGGCCAGCTGCGCGCCGACGAGGTCACCGGCGTCACCGGGTTCCGGATGCCGGACGGCGACTACGAGACCATCGCCGGGCTGATCCTCGAGCGGCTGGGCAAGATCCCCGCCGAGGGGGACGCCACGGAGGTCGACGGCTGGCGGCTGACGGTGACCACCATGGACAAGCGCCGGATCGCCGAGGTCGAGGTCGCCCCGGTCCCCGCCACCCCGGAGCAGGAGCCGGAGGTGGCCCCGTGAGCGACTGGCTGAACATCGCCCTCGTCGTGGTCCTGCTGCTGGCCAACGCCTTCTTCGTCGGCGCGGAGTTCACGCTGATCTCCTCGCGGCGGGACAGGCTCGAGGCACTGCTGGAGCAGGGCAAGACGCGCGCGAAGATCGTCATCAACGCCAGCAAGCACGTCTCGCTGATGCTGGCCGGCGCGCAGCTGGGCATCACCATCTGCTCGCTGCTGCTCGGCCGCCTCGGCGAACCCGCGATCGCGCACCGGCTGGCGGCGGGCTTCGACCTGCTGGGCCTGCCCGAGGCGCTGCTGCACCCCATCTCGTTCGCCATCGCGCTGGCGTTCATCACCGTGGCGCACGTGCTGATCGGCGAGATGGTGCCGAAGAACCTCGCCATCGCCGAGCCGGAGCGGCTGGCGCTGTGGCTGGTGCCGGCGCACGTCGCGTGGGTGAAGCTGGCCAACCCGTTCATCTGGCTGCTGAACTTCGTGGCCAACTCGCTGCTGCGCGCCGTGCGGGTCGAGCCGAAGGACGAGCTGGAGACGGCGTACACGTCCGACGAGCTGGCCGAGCTGCTCAGCGAGTCGCGCCGGGAGGGCCTGCTCGACCAGTCCGAGCACGAACGGCTCGCCCAGACGCTGTCCTCGGTGCAGAAGACGGTCGCCGACGTGCTGGTGCCGACGGCCGAGCTGACCACGCTGCCGTGCGGGCCGACCGTCGGCGAGGTGGAGCGGGCGGTGTCCTCCACCGGCTTCTCCCGCTTCCCGGTGTGCACCGACGACGGACGCCTGACCGGCTACATCCACGTGAAGGACATCCTCGACCTCGCGGGGCAGGACCCGGCGACGGTCGTCCCCGCCGCGAAGACGCGGGCGCTCACCGAGCTGCGCGCCGACGCCCGGCTCGACGTCGCGCTTTCGGCCATGCGCAAGGAAGGCAGCCACCTCGCGCGGGCGCTCGACGCGAGCGGGAACGCCGTCGGCGTCGTCGCGCTCGAAGACCTCGTCGAGGAGTACGTGGGCACCGTGCGCGACGGGACCCACGTGGGCGCATGAACGGCGTGGAGGTCCTGGCCGAACCGGACTGGCTGGCCCGGGAAGCGGCCCATGTCGAGCGGATGCGCCGGTGGACGGTCCCGCACCAGGAGCGGCGGGCGCGGGGCGAGAAGCACCCGGTGCTGGACTTCCTGTTCACCTACTACTCGTACCGGCCGTCGCACCTGGAGCGGTGGCAGCCCGGGCCCGGCGTCGCCCTCGCCGGGCCCGCCGCGCGGCGCTTCCTGGACCGCAAGGGGTACGTCTCGACGGCCGGCGGTGTCGTGCTGGATCCGGCGGGCTTCACCGAGGGCAAGGCCCGGACGGCCGAGTTCGTTCTGGGCCTGCTGACCGCGACGGCGTCGCGTGCGCCGCGGCTGAGCTGCTTCGGGCTGCACGAGTGGGCGATGGTCTACCGCGAGCCGGCCGATTCGGTGCGGCACAACCAGGTGCCGCTCCGGCTCGGCTCGGCGGGCACCGACGCCGTCGTGGAGTCACTGGACATCCGGTGCGGGCACTTCGACGCGTTCCGCTTCTTCACGGCCGACGCGCGTCCCCGCAACGAGCTGACGCCGTCGCGGGAGACGCAGGTCGCCCTCGAGCAGCCCGGGTGCCTGCACGCGAACATGGACCTGTTCAAGTGGGCGTACAAGCTCGGCCCGTTCGTGCCCGCGGAGCTGGTCGCGGACTGTTTCGAGCTGGCCGTCGAGATCCGGACGCTGGACATGCGGGCGAGCCCGTACGACCTGGCCGGGCTCGGCTACCCGCCGGTACGCGTCGAAACCGCGCCGGGGCGGGCCGAGTACGCGAGGGCCCAAGGGGAGTTCGCGGGCCGGGCGGCCCCGCTGCGTCATCGCCTGATTGCGCATTGCCATCGCCTGGTCAGCGCAGCACCCTGAGCGCGCGCGACTGTGAGTCAGATTATTCTCTCTCCGATACTCACCTGTTAGGGTGATAACGGTTTGATTGCATCGCAGCGCGTGCTTGACGTGCGCTCACGCCCGAAAGGATGACGATGGGGCGACACACCCGGGACGAGGAGCCGGTGCCGCACCCTCTGGACCGCACGCCACGCGTCCCCGCCGAGGGCCGGCCGGCCGCTCCTGGCCGCCCGCACCCGGGTGGGACCACGGCGTCGCCGCAGGTCGCCGGCCGCAGCGAGGCTTCGGGCGCCACCCGGAAACCCCGGCGCAGCTCGATCTCCGACGCGTTCGGGATCGCCGGCCGCGCGGCCCGCGCGGCCGCGCGCAGCGAATCGACCGGCTCCTACTTCGTCCCCGCGAACGAAACCCCCGCCCCGGCCGCGACGGCCCGCCGCGGGGAGACCTCCGGCGCCTACCCGGCCGCGAGCCGCGGCCCGGCGACCGGTGCCCACCCCACCCGGCGCGGGGAAGCTTCCGGCTCCTATCCCGCCGCCGTCCGCGTCGAGCCCCCGGTCACTCGTCCCCCTCACCGTGGTGAGGCTTCCTACCCCGCGGTCCGGCGCGACGAGACGGCCGCCGAGCGGACCGAGGTGATCGCCCGGCTCGAGACCGTGGGCGAGCACCCGGTCTCCGCGCGCGGCGAAGCGTCCGGTTCCTTCCGCGCCGTCGCCGACGTCCGGACAGCCGACCGTGACGAGCACACCGCCGCCGAGCGGACCGAGGTCACCGGGGAACACGAAGTCACCGGCAAGCGCCGCGCCCGCCGCGACAGCACCACCGAAGGCGAAGGCCGCCGCCGCGCGCCCGGCCGCGACGACACCACGGGCCCGCACCGCACCGCCGGCAAGGGCGAGGCGACCGGCTCCCACCGGGTCGTCGCCAAGGGCGAGGCCACCGGCTCCCACCGCATCGTCGGCAAGAAGGCCCCGCGCCGCCGGATCGCGGGCTGGCCGATCGCGTGCCTCGTGCTCGCCGTGCTGATCGGGCTCGGCGTGATCGGCTGGAACTGGGCCGACAACGAGCTCAACAGCCGGGCCGAGGCGCAGGCCGCCAGCTGTTCCGGCGGCACCTCCCAGATGCGGGTGATCGTCACCCCGAGCGCGCAGAAGCCCCTCGCCGCCGCGGCCGAGCGCTGGAACCAGGCCGCCACCGTCGTCCACGGCCAGTGCGTGCACGTGACGATCGACGCGAAGGCGTCGTCGCAGGTGCTCGACGCGCTGGTCGGCCGGGCGGGCCTGGACTCGATCGGCGGGCTCCCGGCCGCCTGGCTGCCCGAGTCGTCGTACTGGGTGAGCGAGCTCACCACCAAGAAGCCCGAGATGATCGGCTCGCCCGCGCAGTCGGTGGCGAACGCCCGGTCGGCGGACTACCCGTTCATCGGCCTTTCGGGCCAGGGCATCGACGACACCGTGCTGCGCGCCGCCCAGACGTTCCGCGAGTACCTCGAGCAGCCCGCCCAGCAGGCCGACTTCGCCGCCGCGGGGATCAAGGCGGCCTGAACCTCTTCGCCGGCTCCCGGAGCCGTTCCACCGCCGCGGACGGCGGCGCCGGACTCCACCACCTTCCGCTCGACGTGGACGTGCGGATCACTCACCCGGCATCAGACGCGGGTGCCGTTGTCGAGTTCGGCGACGACGGCGAGGTCGTCGTCGGCCAGCTCGAAGTCGAAGATCCCGAAGTGCTCGCGGGTCCGGGTCGTGGTGACCGAGGCCGCCACCGCGACCGTGCCCGTCTGCAGGTGCCACCGGAGCACGATCTGGGACGGCGTCTTGCCGTACTTCGCGGCGAGCGCGGTGACCGTCTCGTCGGCCAGCAGCGCGGAGTTCGCCGCCGGGCTCGACGCGGCCGTCAGGATGCCGTGCTCGGCGTGGAAGTCCCGCAGCGGGAGCTGCTGCAGCCACGGGTGCAGCTCGACCTGGTTGACCGTGGGCACCGAGCCGGTCGCGTCGATCAGCCGCCGCAGCTCGGCGACGCCGAACCCGGCCACGCCGGCCGCGCGGACCCGGCCGTCGGCGCGCAGCCGGCTCAGGACGCGCCAGGTGTCGGTGAAGGCGCCTTTCGTGCCGTCCAGCAGGCACAGGTCGGCCCGCTCGAGCCCCAGCGCGGTCAGCGCCTGGTCGGCCGCGCGGCGGGCCGTGTCGTACCCCTGCGCCGGCACGTGCACGCTGACGAACAGGTCTTCGCGCGGTACTTCGGCCGCGGCCAGCACCGCGCCCACCGCGGCCTCGGTCCCCGGCGCGGTGTCGATGCCGCGGTAGCCGGTGTCGAGGGCGATGCGGACGGCGCGGCCGGTTTCGGCCGCGGACAGGCCCGCGACGCCGAACAGCAGCTGGGGGATGCGGACTCCGTCGGACAAGGCGAGCGAAGGGACGGCCATCAACCGGTGATCCTCACTTCGGATGCTGCGCGGACCTCCATCATCCCACCAGCGTGGCCCGCTCGCGCAGATAAGCCGCCGTCCGCGGGTCGGCCGGGAAGAAGGACTCGATCACCAGTTCCGCCACGGTGATGTCCAGCGGGGTCCCGAACGTCGCGACCGTGCTGAAGAACGTCAGGTCGGTGCCTTCGTGGCGGAACCGCAGCGGCACGAAGATGTCACCCGGTCCGGGGACCTCCACCTCGGGCACGGGCTGGTCGCACGGGTAGCCGCGCAGCTCGTCCAGGAGGTCGGCGAGACCGGCGTCCGCGGTCTGGCTCACCTGCCGCCGTAGCCGGCCGAGCAGGTGCCCGCGCCACTCCCCCAGGTTCCGGATGTGCGGTGCCATGCCGTCGGGGTGCAGGGTCGCGCGCAGCACGTTGGTGGTCAGCTCGGGCGCGATCCCGGCCACGAACAGCCCGGTGCCGGCGTTGGCGTCGACGAGGTCCCAGTTCCGGTCGACGACGGCGGCCGGGTACGGCTCGTGGCTCACGAGCAGCTGCCGGACGGCTTCGCGGACGGCGGACATCTCGGGGTCCGGCAACCCGCTCTCCGTGTAGGCGGGCGCGTAGCCGGCGGCCAGCAGCAGCCCGTTGCGTTCCCGCAGCGGCACGTCGAGGTGCTCGCCGAGCCGCAGGACCATGTCCCGGCTCGGCTTGGACCGGCCGGTCTCCACGAAGCTCAGGTGGCGGGTCGAGATGTCCGCGGAGATCGCCAGGTCGAGCTGGCTGATCCGGCGACGGTCACGCCATTCCCGCAGCAGTTCCCCGACCGGCCGCTGCCGAGCGGCCGCCTGCACTGTAGTCGTCACGCGAGCGACGCTACGGCGATCACCGGACCGCTGCCATTACTTCCGGGGTAATGCCCCGGCATTACCTCTCGCGTAATCGACGGGCCGCCGCGGCTGCGCCAGAGTCGGTCCCAGCGCAGGACGACGAACCCGTTGTCCCCCAACGAAAGGAACCACCATGACCGACGTCCGTGGCCTCGTCGAGCAGTACCTCGCCGTGTGGAACGAGACCGACGACGCCAAGCGGCGGGCCCTCGTCGCCGACGTCTTCACCGAGGATGCCGGCTTCACCGACCCGTTCGGCGCCGCCACCGGGCACGACGGGATCGACCAGTTCGTGGCCGGGGCCCAGCAGCAGTTCGGCGGCCTGACGCTCAGCCTGCCCGCCGAGCCGGACGCCCACCACCACCTCGCGCGGTTCCAGTGGTACCTCGGCGAACCCGGGGCCGAGCCGGTCGCGATCGGGTTCGACGTCGTCGAGATCGCGGACGGCCGGATCGCCAAGGTGCACGGCTTCCTGGACAAGATGCCGGGTTGACGCGGCGGCGTGCGGGCTCCCGGGCAGGGGAACCCCGCACGCCTCCCGCACCGCTAGCCCTTCAGCGCGCCCCGCCAGCGCACGGTCGGGCGCAGCTTCTCCGGGTTCACCCGGTGCTTGTTGGCGCCGACGATGTCGAACATCGACTCGATCAGGGTGTCCGAGAGCAGATGCGGCTCCAGGCCCAGCCCGACCAGCCCGGTGTGCTTGACGTTGTAGTAGTGCTCCGGCGCCTCGGTGCGCGGGTTCTCCAGCTGCTCGATCTGCACCGGGCCGGGGAACCGGTCGGCGACGAGGTCGGCGATACCGGCCACCGACAGGCTCTCGGTCATCTGGTTGAAGACGCGGAACTCGCCCGGCTCGGCGGGGTGTTCGACGGCCAGCCGGATGCACTCCACGGTGTCGCGGATGTCGATCAGGCCGCGGGTCTGCGCGCCCTTGCCGTACACGGTCAGCGGCTGGCCCAGCACCGCCTGGATGACGAACCGGTTCAGCACCGTCCCGAACACCGCGTCGTAGTCGAACCGGGTCGCCAGCCGCGGGTCCAGCGCCGTCTGCGGCGTCTGCTGGCCGTACACGACGCCCTGGTTGAGGTCCGTGGCCCGCAGGCCCCACGCGCGGCAGGTGAATTCGATGTTGTGCGAATCGTGGACCTTGGTCAGGTGGTAGAAGGAACCGGGCCGTTTCGGGAACAGCACCCGGTCCTTGCGCCCGTTGTGTTCGAGGTCGAGCCAGCCTTCTTCGATGTCGATGTTCGGCGTGCCGTATTCGCCCATCGTGCCCAGCTTCACCAGGTGGATCGCGGGATTGATCTCCGCGATCGCGTAGAGCAGGTTCAGCGTGCCGACCACATTGTTGTGCTGGGTGTACACCGCGTGTTCGCGGTCGATCATGGAGTAGGGCGCCGATCGCTGTTCGGCGTAGTGGACGATCGCGTCGGGCGCGAAGCCGCGCACGGCTTCGAACAGGAACTCCGCGTCCAGGAGATCACCTTCGTAGCTGGTGATCGTCCGCCCGGAGACCTCCTTCCAGGCGGTGATCCGGTCCGCGAGGGACTCGATCGGGACCAGGCTCTCGACCCCCAGCTCGGCGTCGTAACCGCGGCGGGCGAAATTGTCGAGGACGGCCACCTCGTGGCCTTTGTCCGATAAGTGCAACGCGGTCGGCCAGCCCAGATAACCGTCACCGCCGAGAACCAGCACCCGCATTGTGCCGCCTTTCCTGCTCGTTCAGCCACAGGCACGCTATCTATCACGTGCTGATGAGGACCTGGCAAAGACCTGTGAATCTCCTATGCGTGAGGGGGCCGCGCGGCGGCGCGGCGGGCCCGCGGGGAGGATGGGGGCATGACGACCGTAACCAACGGCGTGCGGCCCCGCACAACGGAAACTCGCGCGTCCGAAAGAGGCCGCCGCGGCTGGGCCAGGCTGGCCCGCGCCGCGGCGACGTCCGTCGCCGCCACGGTCCTCAGCCAGGTCGTCCTGCTGACGGTCCTCGCCGGCGGCGGCGTGCCGGCGCTGGCGAGCACGCTGGCCTGGGCGGCGGGCGCCGTGCTGAACTTCCTGGTCACGCGGCGCTGGGTCTGGGGCCGCACCGGGCGGCCGCGCGTACGCCGCGAACTGCTGCCCTACCTGGCCGTGATCGGCCTCGGCGGGCTCGCCTCGATCGGCCTGACGACGCTGGCCGGCTCGTTGCTGACGCGGGCGGACCTGCCGCACTTCTGGTGGGTCGTGCTCGTCGACGGCGTGTACGTCGCGAGCTACGCGCTGGTCTTCGTCGTCAAGTTCACCCTGCTCGACCGGGTCGTGTTCGGCCGCGGCGCAGCACGTACCCCCGCCACCACGTCCCGGTCATGACGCGGGCGTAGTTGGCGCCGTAGACGAGGCTGCCGCCCTTCTTGCTCTTGCCCGCTTTGCGCAGCCGCATGCTCATCGGCAGCTCGGTGACGCGGGCACCGCGCGCGGTCACGCCGAGCAGCAGCTCCGACGACTGGTACTGCGGCTCGTTGAGCGGCACCGAGCACGCCAGCTCCGCCCGCATCGCCCGAAAGCCGAACGACGTGTCGGTGATCCGGCGTGCGGTCAAGACCGAGGCGAGTACCGCGAACACCCGCACCCCGAGCCACCGGACGCGGCTGTCGGCTTCCTCGTGCCCGAGCCGCCGGGACCCGGTGACGAAGTCGGCGGTGCCTTCGACGACCGGGCGGACGAGCGCTTCCAGCTCGCTGTTGTCGTACTGGCCGTCGGCGTCGGTCGTGACGACGTACTCGGCGCCGGATCCGGCCGCGAGGTGGTAGCCCAGCCGCAGCGCGGCGCCTTGGCCGCGGTTGCGCGGGGCGACGCAGACGTACGCGCCGTGGTCTTCGGCGATCGCGGCCGTGTCGTCGGTGCCGCCGTCGACCACCACCAGCACGTCGACCGGCATGCCGAGGCACTGGTCGGGCATCTTTTCCAGGACCTCGCCGATGCCGCCGGCCTCGTTGTAGGCGGCGATGACGACCGTCAGCGGAGCCGGCTTCAGGTCGGGGTGGCGGCTGCGGAAGTCGTCGAGCGCGCCCTGGTCGACGTCGTCGGGGAAGGCGGCGAGGCGCTTGCGGCTCGCCGACGTCAGCGTCGTGAAGCCGAGCGCCCCGGCCACGGGCAGCAGCACCAGCGCCGGGAGCTGGTAGCGCCAGGAGAACTGGAACACGGCGGAGGCGAAGAGCAGCACGAGCCCGGCGGACGCCGCGAGCAGTGCGCCCGCCTGCGCCCGGTCCAGGGGCTTCTTGCGGCGGAACACCGTCAGCAGGCCGAGCAACGCGCCGATGCCGAGCACCGCTCCCGCGACGTACCCGCCGCCGAGCTGGTAGTCGCGGAGGACCTTCGCCAGTGGCTGGTCGACACTCGCGACGACGCCGTCGTTCTGCAGGGTGACCAGGTCGATCAGCGACTGGTCCGCCCACTGGGGGTAGCCGAGCTGGAACTGCCAGCGGTCCAGGGGGACGTCGGTGGGGTCCTGTTCGCGCGTCCAGGCGAAGCTCTTGGAGAAGTCGTTCAGGATCGCTTCGGCGACGTCGCCGGGCTGGGCCTTCAGGACGCCGATCGCGAACTCGTGCGCCAGCGCCGCCTTGTCCGCACCCGGGGGCAGCGGACCCGGCCAGTTCGGGTCGAGGTCGGCGTGCGTGTAGTTGTCCACCAGGCGGGTCTCGCGCGGCTCGGCCGGGCAGAACACCATCAGTGCCGGGTCGAGGTGGAGGTTCGGGCAGTCGGCGACCGCGGCGGTCCGGCCGTAGAGCATGTTCCCGGACGGCCCGGACAGCCCCCACTTGCCGGTCTCCGAGTGCACCCGCGCCGAATACGGCACGAGCACGGCGAGCAGGCCCAGGAGGCCGATGCCGGCCCGGCGCCAGCCCGCCCCGTGCCGCCACGCTCCCCCGGCGGTGACCAGGAAGACCAGCAGCGGCAGGGCGAGCGAAATCCCGATCAGCCGCGTCAGCACGCCGAAGCCGAGCAGGAGTCCCGCGGCTCCGGCACGCTTCCAGCCCGGGGTGCCCCAGCCGAGCAGCAGCCAGAGGAGCCCGAGCAGCACGGCCTCGAAGGTCACCTCGGACATGATGTTCTGCTCGATCTGCAGCTGGTACGCGTCGAGCAGCACCGGCGCGGCGGCGAGCGCGCCGACCCACGGACGTCCGCCGAGGCGCAGGACCAGGCCGTAGATCCCGACCGCGATGAGCACGCCACCGACGTGCTGCACCGCCGCGACCCAGGCGAGCCCGCCGACGGCCAGCAGCGGGCGCAGCACCAGGTCGTAGCCGATCGGGTCGAGCTGGTCGGCACGCAGGGCGTGCAGGTTGTCGATGTACCGGAACGAATCGATGAACAGCAGCGCGGGCCGGTAGGCCAGCCAGGTCAGGACCCGGAGCGTGATCGCCGGGACGAGGAGCAGGAGGAGCAGCCAGTGGCGCTTGAAGAACGTCGTCACGGCGTTGCGAGGCCGGAGAAGTACTTCCAGGCCGTGGCCAGGCCGTCGGTCAGCGAGACCTCCGGCCGGTAGCCGATGGTCTCCGCGCTCGCCGAGACGTCGACGACGACGGCGGGCATCTCCCCGGCCGGGGCCTCGACGTGCTCGACCGGCAGCTCCGCGCCGGTCACCTCGCGCACGGCCTCGACCATCTCGAGCACGGACACCGAGCGCCCGGCGCCGACGATCGCGCGGCCGGAGTAGCGGCTGCCCAGCGCCAGCAGGACCGCGCGGACGACGTCGTCGACGTGCACGAGGTCGCGGCGCTGACGGCCGTCGCCGTAGACCTTGACCCCGGTGCCGGTCAGCGCGGCGCGCATCATCCGCGGCACGAAACTGTCCTTGTGGGACATTCCCGGACCGTAGACGTTGGTGAACCGCAACGCACACGTCGTCATGCCGTACGCCCCGGCGTAGCCCGACAGCAGCATTTCGCACGCCGCCTTGGTGGCGCCGTACGGCGTCAGCGGGCGCAGCGGCAGGTCCGGGGTGATCGTCGCGGAGCCGACGTTGCCGATCACCGCGTTGGTCGAGGCGAA
This sequence comes from Amycolatopsis vastitatis, assembly GCF_002234595.1. Classification (GTDB taxonomy): domain Bacteria; phylum Actinomycetota; class Actinomycetes; order Mycobacteriales; family Pseudonocardiaceae; genus Amycolatopsis; species Amycolatopsis vastitatis. The sequence goes on along the minus strand of NZ_NMUL01000007.1, from coordinate 137,493 downwards.
GAGGAACTTCGGCACCTCGTGGCGGCGGGCGAGTTCGAGCAGTTCCTGGGTGACGAGGACGTTGTCGGCGAAGGTGTCCTCGGGCAGCTCGACCGACTTCAGCACCGACGTCAGCGCGGCCAGGTGCACGATGCCCGCGGTTTCGGGCGTCACGGCCTGCTCGCGGACGGCGGCCTCGCGAAGGTCGCCGGTCACCACGCGGACTCCGTCGAGGTCCTCGGGGAACGGGACCCGGTCCACGACGGTGACCGGGACACCCCGGTCGCGGAAGGCGCGCACGACGGCCCGGCCGATGAAGCCGCTGCCGCCGGTCACGACCACGGACGTCCGATCAGGACCGTGCGCACTCGCCATGGGCGTCAACCTACCTCGCGTTCCTGTGCGGGCCTCCGACGGCCGTGGGGTCAGGCGAAGGCCTCCGGGGGCGGGCAGGAGCAGACCAGGTTCCGGTCGCCCGCCGCGCCGTCGATGCGGCGGACCGGCGGCCAGATCTTCGGTGCGGCGGTGCCCGCGGGGAACACCGCGGTCTCGCGGCTGTACGGCCGGTTCCACTCGCCCGCGACGCACCGCGCGGTGTGCGGTGCCTGCCGCAGCGGCGACTCTTCCAGGGACCACTCCCCCGTCGCGACGCGGTCGATTTCGGCGCGGATCGCGATCATGGCCGCGCAGAACCGGTCGAGTTCGGCGAGGTCTTCGCTCTCCGTCGGCTCCACCATCAGCGTGCCCGCGACCGGGAACGACATCGTCGGCGCGTGCAGACCGTAGTCCGCCAGCCGCTTGGCGACGTCGTCGACCGTGACGCCGGTGGCCTTCGTCAGCGGCCGCAGGTCGAGGATGCACTCGTGCGCCACCAGGCCTTCGCGGCCGGCGTACAGCACCGGGTAGTGGCCGGCGAGGCGGCGGGCGACGTAGTTGGCGTTGGCCACGGCGACGAGCGTCGCCCGGCGCAGGCCCCCGGCCCCCATCATCCGGACGTAGGCCCACGAAATCGGCAGGATCGACGCGCTGCCCCACGGCGCCGCGCTGACCGGGCCGACGCCGGTGGCCGGGCCGGCCGCCGGCTGCAGCGGGTGGTTCGGCAGGAACGGCGCCAGGTGCGCGCGGACTCCGATCGGCCCGACGCCGGGTCCGCCGCCCCCGTGCGGGATGCAGAAGGTCTTGTGCAGGTTGAGGTGCGAGACGTCGGCGCCGAAGCGGCCGTACTGGGCGACGCCGATCAGCGCGTTCAGGTTGGCGCCGTCGACGTACACCTGCCCGCCCGCGTCGTGCACCGCGGCGCACACCTCGCCGACGGTGTCTTCGTAGACGCCGTGCGTCGACGGGTACGTGAGCATGATCGCGGCGAGATCGGCGCGGTGCTCGTCCACTGTGGACCGCAGATGGGCGAGATCGATGTCGCCGTCGTCGTCGCAGCGGACGACGACCACGCGCATGCCCGCCATCACCGCGCTGGCGGCGTTCGTGCCGTGTGCGCTGGCCGGGATCAGGCAGACGTCGCGCGCGTGCTCGCCGCGGGACCGGTGGTAGGCGCGGATGGCCAGCAGGCCCGCGAACTCGCCCTGGCTGCCGGCGTTGGGCTGCAGGGAAACCGCGTCGTAGCCGGTGATCCGCGCGAGCCAGGCACTCAGGTCGGCGGCCACCTCCAGGAGCCCGGCGGCGTCCTCGGCGGGCGCGAACGGGTGCAGCCCGGCGAACTCCGGCCAGGTGACCGGCTCCATTTCGGCGGTGGCGTTGAGTTTCATGGTGCACGAGCCGAGCGGGATCATGCTGCGGTCGAGCGCGACGTCGGAGTCGGCCAGCCGGCGCAGGTAGCGCAGCATCGCGGTTTCCGAGCGGTGCGCGTGGAACACCGGGTGCGTGAGGTAGCCGCTCGTGCGCCGCAACGGGGCCGGGAGCGCGTCCGCGGTGTCCGCGTCGAGTCCGTCCACATCGGACACCGAGACGCCGAACGCCTTCCACACGCACGAAAGCCGTTCGCGGGTGGTCGTCTCGTCGCAGGCGATGCCGACGTGGCCGTCGTCGATCCGGCGCAGGGAGACGCCGAGGTCGCGGGCCGCCGCGACAACCGCGTCCGCCCGGCCGGGCACCGCCGCGGCGACGGTGTCGAAGAACTCGCCGTGCACGACGTCGACCCCGCCCTCGGCGAGGCCGGCGGCCAGCACGGTGGCCATCCGGTGGGCCCGCAGCGCGATCGCGCGCAGCCCTTCGGGGCCGTGGTACACCGCGTACATCGACGCCATCACCGCGAGCAGGACCTGCGCGGTGCAGATGTTCGACGTCGCCTTCTCGCGGCGGATGTGCTGTTCGCGGGTCTGCAGGGCGAGCCGGTACGCGGGCGTGCCGTCGGCGTCCTTCGACACGCCGACCAGCCGGCCGGGCAGCTGCCGTTCGAGTCCCTTCCGCACCGCGAGATACGCCGCGTGCGGGCCGCCGAAGCCGAGCGGGACACCGAACCGCTGGGTCGAGCCGACGGCGACGTCGGCACCGAGTTCGCCCGGCGGCCGCAGCAGGGTCAGGGCGAGGGGGTCGGCGGCGACGATCACCGCCGCGCCGTGCTTCTTGGCCTCGCCGATGGTGAGGTCGAGCTCCCGCACCGCACCGGACGCGCCCGGGTAGGGCAGGAGCACGCCGAAGAAGTCACCGCCGAGCCCGAGCCCGGTCAGGCCCTGGGACAGATCCTCGACGACCAGTTCGATGCCCAGCGGCTCGGCGCGGGTCCGGAGCACGGCGAGGGTCTGCGGCAGGGCGTCCTCGTCGACGACGAACCGGTTCGACGTGGCCTTGCCGGCGCGCCGCACCAGGGTCATCGCCTCGGCGGCCGCGGTAGCCTCGTCGAGCAGGGAGGCATTGGCGACCGGGAGGCCGGTGAGGTCGGCGACCATGGTCTGGAAGTTGAGCAGCGCTTCGAGGCGCCCTTGCGAAATCTCGGGCTGGTAGGGCGTGTAGGCGGTGTACCAGGCGGGGTTTTCGAGGACGTTCCGCCGGATCACGGGCGGGGTGACGGTGTCGTGGTACCCGAGCCCGATCATCGAAGCGGTCAGCCGGTTCCGCGAGGCGAGCCGGCGAAGCTCGGCGAGCGCCTGGGCTTCCGAAGCGGCGGGCGGCAGTTCGAGCGGCTGGGCGGAGGCGCGCAGCGACTCCGGAACGGCCCGTTCGGCGAGTTCGTCGAGCGAAGCGACGCCGACGACGCCGAGGATGTGGCGAAGTTCGTCCGGACCGGGCCCGATGTGCCGGTCGACGAAGGGAATCCCCTGTTCCAGCGAGGCAAGCGTAGGTTCCACGAAGGCCTCCCGACCGCGGTGCGTACCAACCCGACCTTAGAGCGGAAGCCGTCCACGGCGGGGTCGAGGGGGTCCGGGGGCGAAGCCCGCCGGGCGGGGTGTGGGGCCAACCGGAGGTCATGCCCTCTCAGACGTCGGCTTCGATGGCGAAGGTGTTGCCGTCCGGGTCCTGAAACCAGGCGATACGCCCACCGCCGGCCCGGGCAGTGATCCCCTTCGCGTCGTGTTCGAGCTGGTCATAGCGGGCGAACTCGACGCCGGTCGAGGTGAGTTCGTCGACGATCTCGTCGATGTCGTCGACGTACCAGGTCGCCAGTGTGGCCGGGCTCTTCCCGGCGGTAACGGACTGGTAGACGTTCAGGGCCGGTCCGCCACCGGATCCGTAGGTTCGGCTGCCGTCGGCGACGTGGGCGCTGGGGCCGGACTGCAGTGCCCGCAGGCCGAGCTTGCCTTCGTAGAACGCGACCGCCCGGTCGATGTCGGACACGGCGATCGAAGCTCTGACTTGGTACGTGCTCAGGGGCATGAGCCAGCCTATCGCGCCCGCCCGCAGCTCCGGGGATGGTTCGGGCGAGCGCTTTCCGCGAGCACGCCCCCACCCGAACCCGGAGGAAACCCTCCCCGCTCTGTCTGACCCCGAGGGGCGCCTGAGAGTTTCGCCCGGAGGTTGAGCCGGGCTTGCACCGTCGGCGGGGCCGCCAGGTGGTGTCCTGACGACCCGCTTTCCAGAGGCGTCTCGTCCGCGCGGTCCGGGGTGCCTGAGAGGTTCCGGGGAGGATTTGCTCCTTCGGCGCCGGGCTCAATATGAGGCTCGGTCTCTCCCGCGCGGATTCGTCGACCGCACGGAAAATCCTACCCCGTCCGCCGGAGTGGTGATCAACCGGTCTTGCGGGCGTTGCGGCGCTGGGTGAGCTCGTCCGGTTCGTGCGTCTCGACGATGCCGCCGTCGGCGCGTTCGGCCGGGAACTCGTGGATGGTTCCGCTGATCTCCTGCATCGCTCCGCTGACCGCGATGCCGAAGACGCCTTGACCGCCCTGCAGCAGGTCGACGATCTCCTCGGGCGACGTGCACTCGTAGACGGTGGTGCCGTCGGAGAAGAGCGTCACGCGCGCGAGGTCGCGGACGCCGCGGACGCGCAGGTGGTCGACGGCGACCCGGATGTTCTGGAGGGAGACCCCGGTGTCGAGCAGCCGTTTGACCACCTTGAGCACCAGGATGTCCTTGAACGAGTACAGCCGCTGCGAGCCGGAGCCGTGCGCGGTGCGGATGCTGGGTGCGACCAGCTTCGTCCGCGCCCAGTAGTCGAGCTGGCGGTAGGTGATCCCGGCGATCTGGCACGCGGCCGGGCCGCGGTAGCCCACGAGCTCGTCGGGCAGTGAGTCGTCGGGGAACAGTTCTCCCTGCTCACCAGCCGCGACCTCGACAGGCTGCTTCTCGGAACCAGCCTCGACCACGCAAGCCTCCCCTCGCCCGACCAGGCGGCCGGCGAATGACAGCCGGAGGAGTCCCAGGAGCGGGACCCACCGGAGATCAACCGCCACGGTCCGGCCCCAGACCGTGAATCACACCGTGGCGATTTACCTCCTTCGACGGTAAGCGCCCGGACAGTGCCGGTCAACGCGACGCGCGGCAAGCCTCAACGGTCGGATGAGCCTTTGAGCCGTTCGCCGTACCCGGCCACTGTCCAGGTAAACCCGGTCGACAAGTTTTACTCAGGCGTGTTAATTTTTACTCATGCAAGTAAACCCCGATCTCATGGCCGAGCTGGGCCTCAGCGTCACCGAAGCCGCGCGCCGCGCGCAGATCGTCGGCGCGACCATCGGCGTCCTCGCCGACGTGGGCTACCGGCAGACGACGTTCACCAAGATCAAGGAGCGGGCCGGGCTCAGCAGCACCCGGCTGATCTCCTACCACTTCACGAACAAGGCCGGCCTGATGCAGGCCGTGCTGAGCACGGTCGTCGAGACGAAGAGCCGGTTCCTCACCGAACGCACCGGCGGCGCGCTCGACCCCGCGGACCGCCGCGGCTACCTGCGGGCACACATCGAGACGTCCATCGCGTTCCTGCGGGCCTACCCGGAGTGCGTCCGGGCGCTGACGGAACTGGCCGCCAACACCGACGACGCCGACGGCTGGGTGATGACGAAGGTGCTGGTCGACGACCTGCGCGTGCACGGCCTGGCCCGCCAGCTCAAGCAGGGCCAGGCCGAGGGCGTGTTCGGCGAGTTCACGCCCGAGGTGATGGCGATGTCGATCGCCCAGGCCGTCGACGGCGTCGCGGCGGCCTACGCGGCCGACCCTTCGTTGGACGTCGAAACGTACGGCCGGGAGATCGCCGAAACCTTCGTCAAGGCGACCGCACCCTAGAGAGCCTGGTCGAGGCGCTCCTCGATCCGGGCCTTCGGGAAGGCGCCGACGATCGTCGTCACCGGCTCGCCGTCGCGGAAGAGGATCATCGTCGGCAGCGACATGACCTGGTAGGCCCGGGTCGTCTCCGGGTTCTCGTCGGCGTTGATCTTCCGGACGGACAGGGTGCCGGCGCGCTCTCCGGCCAGCTGCGCCAGCACCGGGCCGACCATCCGGCAGGGCCCGCACCAGGTGGCCCAGAACTCGACCAGCACGGGAACGTCGCTGCCGAGGACTTCGGCGGCGAACGTGGCATCGGTGACTTCGGCGACCTCGGTCGCTGCGGTCATGGCGGGCTCCTTCACGGGCGCGGGGATTCGGGCACGACACACGGATCGGGCGCCTGCCGGGCGAGGGCACCGGCGAGCTTCGCGGCCAGTTCCGCGCGAATGCCGCCGAGCCGCGCGAGGAGCGCGTCCGCTTCTTCCAGCTTGCGGCGGTACACCTCGATCGAGCTCGCGCACGAGTCGCCGGTTTCGTGGCCACTGCGCAAGCAGTCGACGAAGGGCCGGGTCTCGTCGAGGGTCAGGCCGATCGTCTGCAGCGTCTGGATCTCCTTGACCAGCCCCACGTCGTCTTCGTCGTACTCGCGGTAGCCGTTCGCCGAGCGACGAGCCGACAGCAGGCCCTGGGCCTCGTAAAAACGCAGCGCACGGGTGGTGACACCCGTGCGCTGCGCAAGCTCTCCGATCCGCATGCCCCCAGACGCTAGACGTTGACGTCCGCGTCAAGGCAAGTCACTACGTATCCGCTCCGCGGAAGTCCTCGGGCGACACGGAGTCGAGGAACTCGCGGAACTTCTCGACCTCGTCCTCCTGCTCGTCCGGGATGATCAGGCCGGCCTCCTCGAGCACCGCGTCCACGGCGTGGATGGGGACGCCGATCCGCAGGGCCAGCGCGACCGAGTCGCTCGGCCGGGCGGACACCCGGATGTCACCGTCGAAGACGAGCTCCGCGAAGAACGTGCCCTCCTTCAGATCGGTGATGACGACCTGCTCGAGCTCCCGGCCGAGCGCCCCGATGACCTCTTTCAGCAGGTCATGCGTGAGCGGACGGGCCGGGCGGACTCCCTGCTGCTCCAACGCGATGGCGGTGGCTTCGACCGAGCCGATCCAGATCGGCAGATACCGTTCACCCTCGGTCTCCCGCAGCAACAAGATCGGCTGATTCGCGGGCAGCTCGACCCGCACACCGACGACGCGCATTTCGCTCATCGGGCTTCGCCTCCCTCTCGTGCACACGGGCTGCAGCGCTGAAACGGCTTCGCGCCGCCACTGTCGACGCTACCCGTCCTCCGCGCGCTGTGCTCGCTGTCCGGACTCTCTCGGTTCGCCTGCCGCAAACCCGTGCCTTCACGGTACGGCATGCGGTGCCGAACATTCAGTCATTGACATGGGACTGCAAAGAGGATCTCACTGCCCCGTTACCGGTCAACACCCGGAGACGCCGCGGATTCCGGCCTTGACGAGAAGCGTGTGCAGGGTCACGGACAGTGCCGCGAGCTCCCGCACCACCTCGTCGGCCCGCGCCTTGGCCTCCGGGTCACGGTGCCGATACACCGGCGTCACGATCTGCTCCAGCAGCCCGACCTCGCGGTCGGCCGCGGCGCGGAAGGCACGCAGGTGTCTCGGCTCGATACCGAATTCGGTCATCGCCTTCACCGTCCGCGCGACCAGGACGGCGTCCGGGTCGAAGAACCCGGCGGGGCCGGACCGGACCAGGCCGTACTGCTGCAGTTCGGCCAGCGCGGCGGCGTCGATGCCGGCCTGCTCCAGGAGCTCCTCCTGGGTCAGGCGCAGCTCCTTGCCCGCGGCGAAGTCGTCCGCCACCGGCAGGCCGACGTTCTCCGCCGTCACGTCGATCGGCACCAGCCGGCGCGGCGGCCGGGGCAGGGGCGCGGCGGACCCGTTGCCCGAGTCCGCCGCGTCCAGCTGCTCCTTGATGACCTTCAACGGAAGGTAGTGGTCCCGCTGGGCGGCCAGGACGAACCTGAGACGCTCCACGTCCGCCGCGGCGAACTGCCGGTACCCCGAAGGCGTCCGGCCCGGCTGGACCAGGCCTTCGGCTTCGAGGAACCGGATCTTGGAGATGGTGACATCGGGGAAGTCCCCGCGCAGCTGCGCCAGGACGGCCCCGATGCTCAACCCGTCACGTTGTGGCCGTCCGGCCGCCGTCACTGCGCCCCCTGGCCCCCGTGCCCCGGGCCGGTCAGGAAGACCAGGCGGAACTTCCCGATCTGGACCTCGTCGCCCCCGGCGAGGACGGCCTGGTCGACCGGCTCCCGGTTGACGTAGGTGCCGTTGAGGCTGCCGACGTCGATGACGACGAACTCGCCGCCCTCACGCCGGAATTCGGCATGCCGGCGGGAGACCGTGACGTCGTCCAGGAAGATGTCGCTGTCCGGGTGCCGTCCGGCGCTGGTGGTGTCGCGGTCGAGCAGGAACCGCGAACCCGCGTTCGGCCCGCGCTTCACGACCAGCAGGGCCGAACCCGCCGGCAGGGCGTCGACACCCTGGACCGGGGCCTCCGGGGCCGGGGCGGACTCGTGGCCTTCGGCTTCGGCCAGGAAGTCGGCCCGGAAGACAGAGGTCCGCTCCGGAGACTGCTCCGGGGGAACGCCGCCGGGCCCGTCGTTCGTGCTCACCTGAGCTCTCCTCCACACATGCTGTGTTGCCAGTACTCAAGAACGTGTAGCTGCCAACGTACCGTGCCTGATCGATTCTCCGAGCCCCGGCTCCCCGAACCGGCGCAGTGCGCCTCCGGCGGGCCCGCAGCGGGCATCAGCCCTTGATCAGAGCGTCGTACGCTTCGGCTTCGAGCAGGGCTTCGAGCTCCGCCGGGTCGTCGAGCCGGATCTCGATCAGCCAGCCCTCGCCGTAGGGGTCGCTGTTGATCAGCTCCGGCGAGTCGGCGACCGCGTCGTTGACCGCGACGACCTCGCCGTCGACCGGCGCGAACAGCTCGGAGACGCTCTTGGTCGACTCGACCTCGCCGAAGACGTCGCCCGCGCTCACCTGCCTGCCGACTTCGGGCAGGTCGACGAACACGACGTCCCCGAGCTGGTCTTGCGCGTACTCGGTGATGCCCACCCGGACGAGCGTCTCCTCGCGGGTGGCGACCCACTCGTGTTCCTCGGTGTAGCGAAGCTCTTCAGGAGCGGACACCGCCGGTCCCCTTTCATGCCCTCACTGGCGAAAACGTGCTGGGCGAAGTCTTACACCCACACGGCGCAGCCGCCCGCCACGACCCGGGCGAAGACGTCGCGTTCAGTCGTCTCCGCCGCCGCGGAGCGCGTTGCGCGCCTGCACGACGTAGAGCACGCCCGACCAGACGTAGAGGACCGCGCCCCAGATGGTGAAGGCGTAGCCGATCGGCCGCGCGACCGCCGCGACGGCCGAGCCACCCTGCGCGAGCAGCAGCAACGGGAAGGCGTACATCAGCACGAAGGTCGCGCCCTTGCCGAGGTAGGTGACCTCGGGCGGCGCGAAGCCGCGGCGCCGCAGTGCGAACACGCAGACGCCGAGCACGGCTTCCCGCAGCACGAGCGGCACGACGACCCACCAGGGGATGATGTCGCGGACCAGGAACGCGATGAGCGTCGCGAGGATGTACAGCCGGTCGGCCGCCGGGTCGAGCAGCTGCCCCAGCCGGGACATCTGGTTGAGCCAGCGGGCGAGCTTGCCGTCGAGCCAGTCGGTCAGGGCGCTGAACACCAGCAGGGCGAGTGCCCAGCCGTCCTCCTTCGGGCCCAGCAGCAGCCAGAGGAACACCGGCACGCCGGCCAGCCGCAGCAGCGACAGGATGTTCGGGACGTTGAAGGCCTGCTTCAGCAGGGAAGGCTCGGCGCTCGCCTGAGCGGCTGGGTCCGGGGCGGCTGTGCTCACCGGCCAATTAAACAGCGGAGCGGGGCCGGGCCGCCCGGTGGTGCGGCCCGGGCGGCATCAGCTCGCGCGGTGGTGGCTCCAGCCGCGTCGCTGCAGCTCCGCGCTGCTCAGCGACTCGGGGCGGCCACGGAAGTCGGTGCCCATCCAGCGGGCGCGGCCGATGCGTCCCTCGAGGACGTACGGACGGCCGCCGCACCAGACGACGGTGCTGGGGACGGTCGGCGGACTGGACGGGTCTTCGGTGCTGGTCACAGCGTCGTCGTTCATCGCTCTCACGGGCTCGGGACGGGTTTCGGGGACGGGAAGCGCTTCGGCCTCCACCAAGATCTTCGGTCCGCGGGGCCGGGATGTTAACCGGAACAGCGGGAATTAGACCGATCGATTCTTCATGACAGCGTGAGGTTTCGGAGCGTGAACGGAATGTTAATCGTCCATTGTGGACATTTCGTCGGGGGCCACCGGCGCGGGCCGCCACCCGGCTGGAGTAATCTCCGGCACACTCGTGGGCGAGCCGGTCCACGGGGCCCCGGCCCGGTGGACCACGATGACCGGGCCGGCCCGACCGGGGAGGAACGATCGCGGTGCCCCACCCAGCCACCACGAGGACGTGGCGGCCGTTGCTCGCGGCCTGCCTGACCGTCCCCGCGCTCGCGGCCTGCGCCGGCGACCCGGCCGCGCAGGCGCCCCCTCCCCCGCCTTCTTCCCCGGCACCGGCGTCCACGACCACGACGTCCGCGGGCACCTCGCCGCCGCCTTCGGCCGCCACCGGCGGTTCGTCCGCGCCGGCCCCGGTGACCAAGCCGTCCGGGCCGCCGCCGACGGTGCCCGGGTCGTGCGGCACGGTGACCGCCGCCAGCGGGCTCACGCTGTACGTCTTCGACAGCGGCTCCGCCGGGGTCACCTGCGCCACGGCGACGAAGCTCGTCGGCGACTTCCACCGCAAGATCGCCGGGCGCCAGGGCGCCGGCTCGAACGACGCGGTGAACGAGACCGTCGACGGCTGGCTGTGCGCCTCCGGGCCGCCGGCCGCGCAGGGCGGCACCACCTGCACCAAGGGCGAGCAGACGGTGTTCGCCGCCGTCGTGCCGTCCGAGTGAGTCCGTTCCGTCCCCTCCGCTCCTGAAGGGCCCATGAAGACACTCGCGTACCCCCTGCTGCTCGTCGCCGCGACCGCCGCACTGGCCGGCTGCGGGAGCGGCGACCCGGCGCCGTCCCCCACTGTCCCGGCCGCGGTGGCCGCGGCGGAGTCGACGGCACCCGGCGTGCCCTGCGGCGAAGTCCCGGGCGCGGGCGGCGCGAAGACAGCCGTCGTGGCCCACGGCAAGGTCGACTGCGCCGCGGCGGCGAAGCTGCTGAAGGACTACTTCGCGAAGCTGACCCCGGCGGAGGCCGCCTCCGCGGACGGCCCGGGCCCGGTGGTGCTCGACGAGTGGACCTGCGGCAGCGGCCCGAACGACCCGGTGACGGCGTGCTCCACCGAAGACGGCCGCCAGGTCGAAGGCACCCGCGGCTGATCTCGGTCCGGTCCCCCAGCGCCCCAATGTGGCGTTGGTTGCGTCCAACGCACCCAACGTGGCGTTCGGTGCGTTGGACGCACCGAACGCCACATTGGGGCGTTTGAGAGCCGGGGCGGTCAGGACTTGAGGTCGGGGAAGTCCTCCTCGCGGTACTCCGTCGCTTCGGCGCGCTTCGGGTCGCTCTCCCGGCCCCGCAGCTCGACGCGGCGGATCTTGCCCGAGATCGTCTTCGGCAGCTCCGCGAACTCGAGCCGCCGGATCCGCTTGTACGGCGCCAGGTGCTCGCGGCAGTAGGCGAGGATCGCCTTCGCGGTCTCCGCGGTCGGCTCGTGACCGGCGGCCAGCACGACGTACGCCTTGGGCACCGCGAGCCGGATCGGGTCGGGGGCCGGGACCACCGCCGCCTCCGCCACCGCTTCGTGCTCGATGAGGACGCTCTCCAGCTCGAACGGCGAGATCCGGTAGTCCGACGCCTTGAACACGTCGTCGGTGCGTCCGACGTAGGTGATGTAGCCGCGTTCGTCGATCGAACCGACGTCACCTGTGTGGTAGTAGCCGCCGCCGAAGGCCGCCGAGGTGCGCTCGTCGTCGTCCGCGTAGCCCGTCATCAGGCCCACCGGCCGGTGGGCGAGGTCGAGGCAGATCTCGCCCTCCGACGCCCGCTCGCCGCTGACCGGGTCGACCAGCGCCACCACGAACCCGGGCAGCGGGCGGCCCATCGAGCCGGGCACGACGTCCTGACCCGGCGTGTTGGCGATCTGGACGCTGCTCTCCGTCTGCCCGAAGCCGTCGCGGATGGTGACGCCCCACGCCTTCCGGACCTGGTCGATCACCTCGGGGTTGAGCGGCTCCCCCGCGCCCACGACCTTGCGCGGCGGGGTGCGCAGCGCCGTCAGGTCGGCCTGGATGAGCATCCGCCACACCGTCGGCGGCGCGCAGAAGCTGGTGACGCCGCACCGGTCCATCTGGGCCAGCAGCGCGCCCGCGTCGAACCGGTTGTAGTTGTAGAGGAACACCGTGGCCTCGGCGTTCCACGGCGCGAAGAAGTTGCTCCACGCGTGCTTCGCCCAGCCCGGCGACGAGATGTTCAGGTGGACATCCCCGGGCTCGAGCCCGATCCAGTACATCGTCGACAGGTGGCCCACCGGGTACGAGACGTGCGTGTGCTGGACCAGCTTCGGCTTCGCCGTCGTGCCGGAGGTGAAGTACAGCAGCAGCGGGTCGCCGGCCTTCGTCGGGCCGTCCGGCGTGAACTCCGGCGACTGCGCGAACGCGGCTGAGTACGAATGCCAGCCTTCGACCGGCTCTCCCACGGCGATGCGCGTGTAGCCGCCTTCGACGCCGTCGAACTTCGGCGCGTCCGCCGAGCGGACCACGACGTGCTTGGCCGCGCCCCGCTCCACGCGGTCGGTCAGGTCGGCCGGCCCGAGCAGCGTGGACGCCGGGATGATCACGGCGCCGAGCTTGATCGCGGCGAGGATCGTCTCCCAAAGCTCGCCCTGGTTGCCCAGCATGAGGATCAGCCGGTCGCCGCGGCGCACACCGAGCGAGCGCAGCCAGTTCGCCACCTGGTTGGAGCGGCCCGACATCTCGGGGTAGGTCCAGCGGTTCTCGGTGCCGTCCTCCTCGACGATCCAGAGGGCGTACCGCTCGGCGTTGTCGGGATCGTGCGCGACGACGTCGAACCAGTCGATCGCCCAGTTGAACTCGTCGAACTCCGGCCAGGCGAAGTCGCGGTACGCCGTGTCGTAGTCCTCGCGGTGGGCCTGCAGGTAGTCCCGCGCGACGCGGAACGCGTGGTGGACTTCCGAAGCGCTCACGGCTCTCTCCTATTCGCCCTTGAACTCCGGCTTGCGGCGCTCCATGAACGCCTGGACGGCCTCGCCGAGGTCCTTGCTGGGCAGGAACGCCGAGTTCCACGCCGCGACGTACCGGAGGCCGTCGGCGACCTGGCGCTCGGTGTTCGCCGCCAGTACCTGCTTCGTACCCTGCACCACCAGCGGCGGGTTCGCAGCGATCTCCCCGGCGAGTTCGCGGGCGGCCTTCAGCAGCGTGTCCTGGTCGGCGTAGACGTCGTTGACCAGGCCGATCTTCTCGGCGCGGGCGGCGTCGACGTCCTTGCCGGTCAGGGCCAGCTCCCGCAGGTGCCCCTCACCGATGATGGAGGCGAGCCGCTGCAGGCTGCCGAGGTCGGCGACGATGGCGACGCGCACTTCGCGGACACTGAACTTGGCGTCGGCACTGGCCAGCCGGACGTCCGCGGCGGCGATGACGTCGACCCCGCCGCCGATGCACCAGCCGGACACGGCCGCGACGACCGGTTTGCGGCATTCCGCGATCGAGCTGACCGCCGCCTGCAGCGACCGGACGTGGTCGAGGAACGCCGTGCGCGGGCCGGCCAGGTTGTCCGGGCCCAGCATCGGCGCCCAGCCGCCCATCATCGCCGGCAGGTCGAGGCCGTAGGAGAAGTTCGTCCCGCTGCCGGTCAGCACCACGGCCCTGACCTGCGGATCGGCGTCCAGCGCGCGGAACACGAGCGGCAGCTCGCGCCAGAAGTCCGGCCCCATCGCGTTGCCCTTCGACGGGCCGAGGAGCGTCACTTCGGCCACAGCGCCGTCGACGTCGACCTTCAGGGACACGAGGTCGGGCAAACTGTCAGCAGTAGCGGTCATGGGGTCATCTTGACCCATGCCCGCGGCGACCCGCCATTGGCACCTTGTCAATTGACCCGGTGGTCACTGTGCCAACCTGGTCGGGGGATGCTTTCCTGAAAGAGACCCGGACCACGACACGGGGAGGACGGTGGGACATGAGCCCGGCCAGCGCGACCGCGATCGAACCCGAGCCGCCCGCCGCGCCCGCCCGGCGCGCGTCCCGCCCGATCGAGCTGACCGGCTCCTTCGACCACGAGGGACACCGGCTCTGGTACACCGAGTTCGGCAGCGGCGACAAGGTCGTCGTCCTCACCCACGGCATCATGCTGACCCGCCGGATGCACGCACCCCTCGCGCGCCGGCTGGCCCGCGCCGGCTTCCGGGTGATCACCCTCGACCTGCTCGGCCACGGCGACTCGGACCGGCCGACCGAGTCGTGGCAGTACTCGATGCCCTCGTTCGCCGAACAGACCCTGGCGCTGCTGGACCACCTCGAGGTCGAGTCGGCCGTCATCGGCGGGACGTCGCTGGGCGCGAACGTCTCGCTGGAAGTGGCGGTGCTGGCCCCCGAGCGGGCGCGCGGGCTGATCGTCGAGATGCCGGTGCTGGACAACGCGATCGTCGCCGGGCTGTTCACGTTCGCGCCGTTGCTGATGGCGGCCCGGTTCCTGCCGTTCACGGTGCAGGCGGTCGCGGTCGCGGCGTCGGTGGTCCCGCACGGCAACCAGTGGGTCGACGTCGTGACGGACACGCTCTCGCAGCGCCCGGCCCCGATGGCGGCGCTGCTGCACGGCGTGCTGTTCGGCCGGATCGCGCCGCCGAAGTCGGTGCGCCGCAAGATCACCACGCGCGCGCTGGTGATCGGCCACCAGGGTGACCCGATCCACCCGTTCGGCGACGCGGACACTCTCGCCGTCGACATGCCCGACGCGGAGTTCGTCCAGGCCCGCAGCCCGGTCGAGCTCAGGCTCGACCCGAGCCGGCTGTCGGACGCGATCCGGGACTTCTCCGCGAGCTGCTACTGAACGCGCTTTGAGACGCGGGCCGCGATGCCGTCCAGGACGAAGTCGAGGCCGATGCGGAACGTCTGGTCGGCGTCCAGGTGGGGGCCGTCGCGCACCATCGTGGCCAGCGCGGGGAACCGGCCGGTGGCGAAGGTCCGCTCCAGGTAGGGCCCGAAGGCGGCTTGCCACTGCCGCTGGTCCATCCCGGAGGACCGCTCGGCACGCCGTTCGGTGATCTCCCGGCGGACCGCGCCGGTCACGTACGCGTTGACCGCGGCGACCGCCGGGACGACCGTGTCCAGGCCGACGCCGTCCATCGCGGCCAGCACGGCCTCGCCGCCGGCCATGGTGTTCGGCCCGAGCTGGGGGCGCCCGCCGAGCAGGTCGGCGAGCCATTCGTGCCGGTGCGCGGCCTTGCGGACGCTTTCGGCCAGGGAGCCCAGCACCTCCCGCCACCCGTCTCCGGCCGGGCGGATCTCCGCGTAAACGGCGTCGACCATCAGGTCGAGCAGCTCTTCCTTGGTCGCGATGTAGCCGTACAGCCGCATCGGCCCGACGTCCAGCGCGGCGGCGACCTTGCGCAGCGACACCGCGTCCAGGCCGTCCGCGTCGGCCAGCCGGATCGCCGCCCGGACGATCAGGTCCCGGCTCAGCGGGGCCGGCGTCGGCCGATCCGGCGGCTCGGGCCGCTCCCACACCAACATGCCGGTGACGATACAACGCCTGCTGCGATACAGTGTATTTATCAATACACCGTATCAAGGGGGAATCATGACGATCGCCATCGTCGGAGGCGGGATGGGTGGCCTGACGCTCGCCCGCGTGCTGCACGTGAACGGCATCGAATCCGTCGTGTACGAACGGGACTCTTCGCGGACCGCGCGCGACCAGGGCAGCATGCTCGACATCCACTCCGGGCAGCGGGCGCTGCGCGAAGCCGGTCTGCTCGAAGAGTTCTTCGCGATCGCCCGTGGTGAGGGCCAGGACATGCGGCTGCTCGAGCCGGACGGCACCCTGCTGCACCAGGAGGACACGCCCGACGACGCGCCACTGCTGCGCCCCGAGGTCGACCGCGCCGACCTGCGTGCCCTGCTGCTGGATTCCCTTCCCGGAGGAACGGTGCGCTGGGGACACGCGTTCGCATCCGCCGGCGACGGCGTGCTGCGCTTCGCCGACGGCAGCAGTGCACGCTATGACCTGCTGGTGGGCGCGGACGGCGCGCAGTCCCGGGTCCGCCCGCTGCTCACCGACGCCCGCCCGGAGCACATCGGCAAGAACGTCGTCGAGATCGGTATCCCCGACATCGACCGCACGCACCCGGACCTGGCGGCGATGGTCGGGCGCGGCACCTACTGGGTGGTCGGGAAGGGGAAGTCCCTGGCGGCGCAGCGCAACGGCGACGGCCGCGTCCGCATCGGCGTCAGTTTCACCAACACCCCCGAGGACTGGTTCGCCACCAGCGGGATCCCGTTCGACGACCCGGCCGCCGCCCGGGCGCGGCTGATCGAGCTGCTCCCGGGCTGGGACCCCCGGATCACCGCGCTGATCGCGGCCTGCGACGACCACGTCGTGCCACGGCCGATGACCACGCTCCCGGTCGGCCTGACCTGGCCGTCGAGGCCGGACGTCACGCTGCTCGGCGACGCCGCGCACCTGATGCCGGCGGTGGGAGAAGGCGCCAACATGGCGTTGCTCGACGGCGCCGCGCTCGGTCTCGCGCTGGCCGCGCACCCGGACGACTTCCCCGCCGCCGTCAGGGAGTACGAACGCGAGATGTTCGAACGCGCCGGCGCCGCCGCCAAGATGTCCGCGCAGATGCACGAACTCATGATGTCGCCGGACGCCGCCCGGAAACTGCAGGCGTTCTTCCAGCCGAACTGAATCCGGTCACCGACGCTTGCGTAATCGGAGGGGCATCACGGTTGATGCCCCTCCGGGGCCAGGCCGGCCACCGGGCCGATCACGATCACCGCGGGCGGGCGGACGCCGGAGGCCGCCGCGTCCGTCGCCACCTTGTCCAATGTGGACCGGAGGGTGCGCTGGGTGCGCATCGTGCCGTCCTCGACGATGGCCACCGGGGTGTCCGCCGGGCGGCCGCCGTCCAGGAGGGCCTTCGCGAACTGCGGGAGCCGCTCCACGCCCATCATCAGCACGATCGTGCCGCGCATCCGGGCCAGCAGGTCCCAGTCGACCAGGGACCGGTCGTCGCCGGGGGCGACGTGGCCGGAGACCACCACCACCTCGTGCGCCACGCCGCGGTGGGTCACCGGGACGTCCGCCACCGCCGGGACCGCGAACGCGCTCGTGATGCCCGGGACCATCGTCACCGGGACGCCCGCTTCGGCGCAGGCCAGTACCTCTTCGAAGCCGCGGCCGAACAGGTAGGGGTCGCCGCCCTTGAGCCGGACGACGAACTTGCCCTCCTTCGCACGCTCGATGAGCGTGCTGTTGATGACGTCCTGGCTGGCCGCGCGGCCGTACGGGATCTTCGCCGCGTCGACGATCTCCACCTCCGGCGCGAGTTCGCCGAGCAGCTCGCGCGGCGCCAGCCGGTCCACCACGACGACGTCCGCGCGCGAGAGCAGCCGCCGTCCGCGGACCGTGATCAGCTCCGGGTCGCCCGGGCCGCCGCCGACCAGCGCCACCCCGGGCAGGCTGCCCTCCGGGTGGGGCTGACGGCCGTCCTCGATCGTGCCGTTGTGCAGGCCGTCGAGGACCGAGTCGCGCACCGCGGCCGAGCGCAGCGGCTCGCCGCCGGAAAGCACGCCGAACAGCAGGCCACCGTGCCGCCCGGACGCCGGGGTCACCGCGCTGCCCGACTCGCCTTCGTCGGCGCGGACGCAGAACACCCGCTCGCGTTCGGCCTCGGCGCAGACGGCCGCGTTCACTTCGGGATCGTTCGTGCAGGCCAGGGCGTACCAGGCGTCCTTGAGATCGCCGGAAGCGTAGGCGCGTTCGTGCCAGACCAGTTCGCCCGCGTCCACCATCCCCTGCACCGACGGCGTGGTGTGCGGCGACACCAGTTCGACGCGGGCTCCCGCGCTGATCAGCCGGGGCAGCCTGCGTTGCGCGACCGTGCCGCCGCCGATCATCACGACGCGGCGGCCGGTGAGCTGGAGGCCGGAGAGGTAGTGCGGGTCGTCCATGGCCGGGAGTTTATTGGCGGTTCATCCTCGCGCCAGCCCAGCGTGGGTCACGCCACCCGGAAGACCGGGCCGCGGGCCACGAACGGCAGCCGCGCACCCCGCGGCACGAGGTACGCGTGCTCGCGGCGCGGCCGGACGTGGTCGCAGCAGGCGTCGGTGATGATCAGGATCGGCCCGTCGGCCGGGAAGTCGGATGCGCGCTGCAGCAGGTCCACGCCCGGCTGCAGGATCGTGCCACCGCGGCCGCGGACCTTCACCCGGCCCGCGATGTCCTCCACCGCGAGGTACCCGGCGTCGTAGGCGACGGCGTCGCAGAACACCACGCGCGCCGCGGGGACGTCCCGGGCCAGCGCGTACGACGCGATCGCGCCCAGCGCCTTGCCCAGCAGTTCCGCGTTCATCGACCCCGACGTGTCCAGCACCACGCCGAAAGTGACGCGCCGATCGAGGCGTTCCGGGCGGACGCGGCCCGGGCGCGGGATGTCCGGTGTCGCCGACTGGCGGCGCGACGCCCGCGCGTAGCTGCGCACCGGCAGCTCCACCCGGACGTGCTCGTCGAACCAGCGCGCGAGCTGCGCGTCCCACGGCAGCGGCGGGTGATCCAGGGCCCGGATCTCCTGCTCCAGCCCGGCCGGCAGCAGCCCGCGGCCCTGGGCGTGGTGGTACTCGAGCCCTTGGGTGAGCGCCCGGCGGTAGAACTCGTCGAGGTCGACACCGCCGGTCCGGTCGCCTTCGCGCCACGGGAGCGGCCGAGAGCTCCGCTTCGACGACCGGCGCCGCGCCGCGTCCGGTTCGGACAGCCAGTCGCCCAGGACGTCGCCGGCCTCGCGCGAGCCCAGCGTCAGCAGCTTGCGTGCCCGGCGGAGGTCGGTCGTCAGCGTGTCGTACACCGACTCCGCGGACATCCCGGTCAGCTGCTGGTCGTGCAGGACGCCGTGGGGCAGCTCGCCGACGCCCATGGCGACCAGCCAGCCGTTGATCACGTAGTCGCAGGCGACGTTCCACAGGTACGGGTCGCGGCCCAGCGCGCGGCGGTCGTGCCGCAACGCGGCGTGCAACATTTCGTGCGCCAGGACGAACCGCCATTCCTCGGCGGTCAGGTCAGCGGCCGGGTTGACGTAGATCTCGCCGTGCTCGGCGTCGACCGCCGCGAGGGAGATGTCCCAGGCGCGGACGACCTCGGCGTCGACGACCAGGGTGAACCCCGCGGCGACCGCGCCGAGCAGCGGGAACGACGAGACGAACCAGGACAGCGCGCGGTCCCACTCCCCCATCGCCCGCCGGTGCCGGGTCTGCCCGCGCGCGTCGGCGGCGCGTTCCATGGCGTCGGTGGCCGAGGCGATCAGCCCACGGGCGAACCGCTCGGTCCACGGCTCCGGCGTCCCGTGGTACTGCAGCTGCCAGCGAGACATCGGCTCGGCGAGCCGCAGGCACGGCCCCGGCTCGCCGGTGAACGGCGCGGGGACGCCCGTCTCGCGCCACACGCGGGTCAGCGCGATCTCGTCGGTCCCGGGCAGCTCGGGCAGGTCGACGACGGGGGTCCCGACGCGCACCGCCTCCGCGAACCGGTGGACGGCGACGCAGCAGGCGGCCGCGTAGACCGGCTCGACGTCGCGGCCGGGCGTGATCGCCTCGGCGTCGGTGAGCAGTTCGTCGTCGAGGTGGCCGAGGCCCAGGTGCAGCAGGAGGTGGGCGAACACCCAGGCCCATTCCGCGGGCTCGGCGTCGCGGGCGCGGTTCGGGGTGACCAGGCCGCGATCGTCGACGACGGCCCAGCCGCCGGTGCTTTCGGGATTCAGGCGGGCGCCACGGGCGAGGTGGTCCAGCACCGTGTGCGAGCGCGCCCGGACCCAGCCGTCGGTGATCGCCTTGTTCCGCCGCTCGCGGCGCTTCGCTTCGACGCGGGCGTTGCTCATGCGCGCGCCGCCACCAGCCGTGGGAGATCACGGGCCGCCTCGACCAGGAACCACGACGGCAGCCGCGGGTGGCCTGCTTCGTCGTCGGCGATGACCAGCTGCGCCATCTCCAGGGAGATTTCGGCCAGCTCGACGAGCAGGCCCTTCGCGCGGAAAGCGAACTGGCGCACGGCCGCCGACGCGTGCCGCTTGTCCGCGGGCAGGTCCTTGACCAGCCGCGCACGGAAGGTCTCGGCGAGGAAGTAGAGCAGGTCCCGGTCGCCCGGCTCGGCCGGCCAGCGCGCGTCGCCTTTGAGGATGGCCTCGAGGTCGAAGGCGTGCCGGGCGACCTTGAGGTACGCGCGGAACGCGCCCGCGTGTGCCGGGGTGAGGGTGGCGTACGCGAGCAGCGCGACCGTCTCGTCGTCGGCCGGGTCGCCGGCGGAGTGGAGCAGGTCCGAGAGCATGTGCCAGGACCGTGGCGTCGAAAACGGCTCCTCGGTCTTCGGCGGCGGGCTCCACAGGTGGTCCGGGCGCTGGGTGAGGTACTCGACGACCCACGGGTGGATGCCGTTCCCGGCGGCCCAGGCGAGCCAGTCGCCCGGCGCGGCTCGCAGGTGGACGTGCACCAGGCGGTTCACCAGCGCCGACGCCATCGGCCGGGCGAGGGCCTGGTCGGTGGCGCGGTTGCCGGCGCCGATCACGACCGAGCCCGGCGGCAGCTCGTAGGAGCCGATGCGGCGGTCGAGGATGAGCGAGTAGAACGCCTTCTGGACGTCGGGCGCCGCGGCGTTCAGCTCGTCGAGGAACAGGCAGTACGGCTCGTCGCGCGCGATCTGTTCCGGCGGGCAGAACCGGCTGCGGCCGTCGACGATCTGCGGGACGCCGATCAGGTCTTCGGGCGCGAGCTGGGTGCCCAGCAGGGAAACGCAGTCGAGTCCGAGCGACGCCGCGAAGTCGCGCACCAGAGAGGACTTCCCGATGCCTGGCGCACCCCAGAGGAACACCGGCCGCACGACCGCGGTGGTGAGCAGGACTTCGGGCAGCCGGGCGGGCGTGACCGTGAGCTGGGCGTGCAAGCGTGGACCTCCGGTGTCAGGACATCCCTTGCGACGCCCCCTTTCGAGGGCCCATGGTCGCGCACCGCCCGGTGCGCGCGCACTTGAATATCTACTGTCAGCTCGCGCGGCCCGCGGACGGGTACGGCAGCAGCGCCATCTCCCGCGCGTTCTTGATCGCCGTGGCGACCTGTTTCTGTTGCTGCGGCGTCAATCCCGTCACGCGGCGGGCGCGGATCTTGCCGCGGTCGGAGACGAACTTCCGCAGCAGATCGACGTCCTTCCAGTCGACGTGGGTGATCTTGTTGGCGTGCAAGAGGTTCACCTTGCGCTTGCCGGGGCGGTCGCGGTTCGGCTTCGGCATCCGGCTCACCAGCTCGACTTCGCGACGCCGGGCAGCTCACCGCGGTGCGCGGCCTGCCGCATCTTCACCCGCGACAGGCCGAACTTCCGCAGGTAGCCGCGCGGACGTCCGTCCGAGACGTCCCGGTTGCGGATCCGCGTCGGGCTCGCGTCCCGCGGCAGCTTCTGCAGCGCGACCACCGCGTTCGCCTTCTCCTCCGGCGACGACGCCGGGGAGGCGATGACGGCCTTGAGCGCGCGACGGCGTTCGACGAACCGCGCGGCGACCACCTTCCGCTGCTCGTTCTTCGCGATCTTGGACTTCTTGGCCATCAGCGCTCTTCCTTGAACTCGACGTGCTTGCGCGCGACCGGGTCGTACTTGCGCAGGACCATGCGGTCCGGGTCGTTGCGGCGGTTCTTCTTCGTGACGTACGTGTAGCCGGTGCCCGCGGTGGACCGCAGCTTGATGATCGGCCGGACGTCGGTGCTCTTCGCCATTACAGCTTCACCCCCTTCGCTTTCAGTTCGGCGACGACGGCCTCGATGCCGCGCTTGTCGATCGTCTTCATGCCCTTGGCGGAGACGCGCAGCCGCACCCAGCGACCTTCACTGGGCACGAAGTAGCGACGGTTCTGCAGGTTCGGCTCCCACCGCCGGGACGTGCGGCGGTGCGAGTGCGAAACCTGCTTGCCGTAGCCCGGCTTGCGGCCGGTGACCTGGCACACGGCGGACACGTACCCTCCCGAATTGATAGTGGTTATCATTGTCATCTACTCTACGCACCGTACCCCGCCCGCATTCCTGGAGCCCCTGTGACCCCCGAGCAGACCCACCACCCCCGCGTCCCGCTCCTCCTCGTGAGCGGCCTCGCCGCGGGCCCGAACGCCGAACTGGCGGAGCTGCTGCGCGCCGCCGGGCCGGGCACCGCCGTCGTCCACCACGACCTGCGCGAGATCCACTCCGGCGTGGTCCGCCGCCGCGTGCGGCTCGGCGAGCGCGACGAGCTGACCGTGCTCGAACTGGCCCACGGCTGCGTGTCCTGCACCCTGCGAGAGGACCTGCTCCCATTGCTGCGGCGGCTGGCCCGGCGCCCGGAGGTGACCCGGATCGTCGTCCGGCTCGACGAGGCCATGGAACCGGAGCCGGTGAGCTGGGCGATCCGCAACGTCCTGGTCGGGGACCACCCGGTGCGCGACGACGTCGACCTGCGGGCCGTCCTCACCGTGGTCGACTGCGCGACCTGGCTCGCCGACGCGACCGGCGACGAGGAGCTGGCCGACCGGAACCTGCAGGGCAGCCCCGAGGACGAGCGGACGGTCGCCCAGGTCGCGCTGTCCCAGGTCGAGTTCGCCGACGTCCTGGTGCTGGCCGGCGCGGCCACCGACGCGTGGAGTGCCGCGAAGGCGTCCGCGGTGCTCGACCGGGTGGCGCCGTCGATCCCGCGGGTCGAACTCGCCCGGGTCGACGGCCACAGCGTCCTCGACGCCGTCCCGGCGGACGCCCGCCGCGGCGAGGTCACCGACATGCACGGCGCGCTGCTGCGCGGCGAGCCACCGCTGCACACCGACTGCGGCATCGCGCTGCTCCCCTTCACCGCGCGGCGGCCGTTTCACCCGGAGCGGCTGCACGACGCTCTCGACGTGCTGCTGGACGGCGTCGTCCGCACCCGCGGGCGCGCGTGGGTGGCGAGCCAGCCCGACGTCGCGTTCTGGATCGAGTCGGCGGGCGGCGGGCTGGGCCTGGGCCACGCCGGGCCGTGGCTCGCGTCCCCGGACGGTCCGGAGTGGACGGACGTCTCCCCCGAGCGCCGCACGCTGGCGTCCCTGCGCTGGGACCCGGTGCACGGCGATCGCGCGCAGGAACTGGTCGTCGTCACCGACCAGGCGACCCCCGACGAGGTCGACGCCGCCCTGCGCGGCGCGCTGCTCACCGACGCGGAACTCGCCGAAGGCCCCGAAGCCTGGCTGCGCTACCCCGACCCGTTCGGGGACTGGCACGAGGAACCGTGCGAGGACACCGAAACCGACCCGGCGCGGCACGACGCGACCGCGGCCAACCGAAAGGAAGACCAGTGAAACCCGGGATCCACCCCGACTACCACCCGGTGGTGTTCAAGGACTCGTCGACCGGCGACGCCTTCCTGACCCGCTCCACCATCACCTCCGACCGGACCATCGAGTGGCCGGACGGCCGGACCTACCCGCTGGTCATGGTCGACATCAGCTCGTGGTCGCACCCGTTCTGGACCGGCACCCAGCGGATCATGGACAGCGCCGGCCAGGTCGAGAAGTTCCACCGCCGCTACGGGAAGCGAGGCACCCGCTGATGGCCGTCCCGAAGCGCAAGATGTCGCGCAGCAACACGCGGTCCCGGCGGTCGCAGTGGAAGGCCGCCGTGCCCGACCTGGTGCCGATCAAGGTCGACGGCAAGGTCCAGCTGGTCCCGCGCCGGCTGATGAAGCACTTCCACGCGCAGTGAGCGTTCCGGTCACCGTCCTGTCCGGCTTCCTCGGCGCGGGCAAGACGACGCTGCTCAACCACATCCTCGCCAACCGGGCGGGCCTGCGGGTCGCGGTGATCGTCAACGACATGAGCGAAGTCAACATCGACGCCGCGCTGGTCCGGTCCCAGGAGCGCCTCGTCGAGCTGACCAACGGGTGCATCTGCTGCACCCTGCGGGAGGACCTGCTCGAAGAGGTGGCCGCCCTGTGCGCGGACGACCGCTTCGACCACGTGCTCATCGAGTCGAGCGGCATCTCCGAGCCGATGCCGGTGGCCGCGACGTTCACGTTCCTGGACGCGGTGGCGCACCTCGACACGATGGTGACCGTGGTGGACGCGGCGAACTTCGCCCGGGAGCTGGCGGCGGGCGACTCGCTGGTGGAGCGGCGGCTGGACCAGTACGACGACGACGAGCGGACGGTCAGCGACCTGCTGGTGGACCAGGTCGAGTTCGCCGACGTCCTGCTGCTGAACAAAACGGACCTGGTCTCTTCCTCCGAAGCGGACCGGCTGGTGGCGACGCTGCGACGGCTCAACCCGGCCGCCGACGTCGTCACGGGCCGCTTCGGGAAGGTGCCGCTGGAGCGGGTCTTCGGAACCGGCCGGTATGACGCCGTCCGGGCGCAGGAGGCACCGGGCTGGGTGGCCGAGCTGAACGGCGACCACATCCCGGAGACCGAGGAGTACGGCATCTCCAGCGTGGTGTTCCGCGCTTCACGGGCGTTCGACCCGGCCCGGCTGTGGGACTTCGTCACCCGGCGGTTGGACTCCGGCGAGTTCGGCACGGTGCTGCGGTCCAAGGGGTTCTTCGCGCTGGCGTCCCGGCCCGGGCTGACCGGGCTGTGGTCGCAGGCGGGCACGGTGGCCCGGTTCGAGCCTCAGGGCGTGGCCGCCGAACCGCGGCAGGAGCTGGTGTTCATCGGCGTCGACCTCGCCGGGGAGGCCCTGCTGGCCGCCTTGCGCGACTGCCTCGGTGACGTCGCGACCGGCCCGGACCCGTTCCCGGAGTGGGCCCCGGTCCACTCCCATTCCGCCTAGGTGGTGGTCGTGAGTGAGTAACAGTGTTCTAACACTGTTACTCACTCACGACCGGCCAGGTCAGTGGTCGTCGTAGTGGTCCTCGTGGACCGCGTGGCGGTGTCCGTCGTGCAGGTAGTCGACGTGCTCCCCGTGGGGCACCGCCACGTGGCCGCAGCCGTCACCGTGGATGTGGTCGTGGCCCGGGTGCGGTACGTGGCCCGCGATCTCGCACTCGTCGAAGTGGCCGTCGTGCGGACGGTGCAGGTGCCCGTCGTGGGCGTACTCGACGTGGTCGCCGTGCGGGACCGCCGCGTGGCCGCAGCCCTCGCGGTGGACGTGGTCGTGGCCGGCGTGCTGCACGTGCGGGCTGGTCATCGGGTACCCCTTCCAGGTGTGTCCATTTCGGACGGTAACACCGGAGCCCGGCCCCGGCCTGGGCGAAAGCTCCCGGCTCACCCGATAGCGGCGCTCGCGTCCGACTTGATCAACCCAGGTTTATCAGTCTAGGTTGACGATCGTGACGGACGAGGAGCTCCTCCAGGCGAGCGCCGACCTGCGCGTCGCCCTCGGCCGGCTGATCCGGCGCCTGCGCCAGGGGTACGTCGCCGGCGAGCTGACCCTGCCCGAACGCTTGGTGCTCTCCCGGCTCGACCGGGAAGGCCCGGCCACTCCGGGTTGCCTGGCCGACCTCGAACGCGTCAAACCGCAGGCCATGGGCGTCACTCTCGCCGGGCTGGTCGAGCGTGGGCTCGTCGGGCGGCGCAAGGACGACTCCGACGGCCGGAAGGTGCTGATGTCGGTCACCCAGGCCGGTGTCAAGCTGCTCACCGACCGGCGGTCGCGGACCACGCGGCTCATGGCGGCCGCGCTGGCCGAGAAGTTCACCGCGGCAGAGCAGCGCGAACTCGTCGCGGCCATCCCGCTGATCGAGCGGCTGGCGGACGAGCTGTGAGCTACAAGTGGGTCGCGCTGTCCAACACCACGCTCGGCGTGCTGATGTCCGCGCTCGACGGCTCGATCGTCATCATCTCGCTGCCGGCGATCTTCCGCGGCATCGGCCTCGACCCCCTCGCCCCGGGCAACATCGGCTACCTGCTGTGGATGATCCTCGGCTACCTGCTGGTCCAGGCCGTGCTGGTGGTGACGCTGGGGCGGCTCGGCGACATGTTCGGCCGGGTCAAGATGTACAACCTCGGCTTCGTCGTCTTCAGCGCCGCGTCGGTGGCCCTGTCCTTCGACCCGTTCCACGCGGGCGGCGGCGCGCTGTGGCTGATCGGCTGGCGGATCGTCCAAGCCGTCGGCGGGTCGATGCTGACGGCGAACTCCGCGGCCATCCTCACCGACGCCTTCCCCGCGCGGCAGCGCGGCATGGCGCTCGGGGTCAACCAGATCACCGCGCTGGCCGGGCAGTTCCTCGGCCTGGTCGTCGGCGGCCTGCTGGCCGAGATCGACTGGCGGGCGGTGTTCTGGGTGAGCGTGCCGTTCGGGCTGCTGGGCACGATCTGGTCGATCCGCAGCCTCCGCGAGGTCGGGACGCCGAAGCGCGCGAAGATCGACTGGGGCGGCAACGTCACCTTCGCCGCGGGCACCGCGCTGCTGCTCGCCGCGATCACCTACGGCATCCAGCCCTACGGCGGCGGCGCGACCGGCTGGGGCAACCCGTGGGTGCTGGGCGGGATCGGCGCCGGCGTGCTGCTGCTCCTGCTCTTCGGCGTCATCGAGACCCGCGTCGCCGCGCCGATGTTCCAGCTGAGCCTGTTCCGGATCCGGGCGTTCGCCGCCGGCAACATCGCCGCGTTGCTGACTTCGGTCGCGCGTGGTGGCATGCAGTTCATGCTCATCATCTGGCTGCAGGGCATCTGGTTGCCCCTGCACGGCTACGACTACGAGCAGACCCCGCTGTGGGCCGGGATCCACATGCTGCCGCTGACCGTCGGGTTCCTCCTCGCCGGGCCGGTGTCCGGCTACCTCTCCGACCGGTTCGGGGCGCGGCTGTTCGCCACCGGCGGGCTGCTCCTGGTCGCGGCGGCGTTCGCCGGTCTGCTGGCGCTGCCGGTGGACTTCCCGTACCCGGCGTTCGCGGCCCTGCTCGTCGCCAGCGGGATCGGCCAGGGCATGTTCGCCGCGCCGAACACGTCGGCGATCATGAGCAGCGTCCCGGCCGGCCAGCGTGGCGTCGCCTCCGGCATGCGGGCGACGTTCCAGAACTCCGGGACGTCGCTGTCGATCGGCGTCTTCTTCTCGCTGATGATCGCCGGGCTGGCCTCGTCGCTGCCGCAGACGCTCACCGGCGGACTGCAGGCCCACGGCGTCCCGGCGCCGGTCGCCGACGGCGTCGCCCAGCTGCCGCCGGTGAGCACGCTGTTCGCGGCGTTCCTCGGCAGCAACCCGGTCGGGCACCTGCTCGGCCCGGACGTCCTTTCCGGACTCTCGCCCGCGGACCGGGCGACGCTCACCGGCGGCGAGTTCTTCCCGCGGCTGGTGTCCGGCCCGTTCCACCACGGCCTGGTGGTCGTGTTCACGGCGGCCGCGCTCATGGCCGTCGTCGCCGCGGTGGCTTCCGCCGCTCGCGGCAGGCGTTACTTCCACACCAACGACCTCATGGAGAGCCGATGACCGACGAAATCGTCGCCGGAACCGTCACCATCAGCGGCCACGGCGGGGACGAGCTCGAGGCCTACCTGGCCAAACCGACCGACGCGACCCCGCGCGGCGGCGTCGTGGTGATCCACCACCTGCCGGGCTACGACGCGGCGACGAAGGAGATGGTGCGCCGCTTCGCCGTCGAGGGCTACAACGCGCTCTGCCCGAACCTGTACACGCGCGAAGCGCCGGGGGCGGACCCGGACGACGCGGCCGCGATGGTCCGCGCGGCCGGCGGCGTCCCGGACGACCGCCTGGTCGGCGACGTCTCCGGCGCGACCGACTACCTGCGCGCCCTGGAAAACGCGAACGGCCGGATCGGCGTGATCGGGCACTGTTCGGGCGGGCGGCACGCGTTCCTCGCGGCCTGCTCCCTGGACCTCGACGCCGCGGTGGACTGCTACGGCGCCTTCGTCGTCAACGACCCGCCCGAGACCATGAAGATGATGAAGCCGCTGCTCGGCCTGGCCCCGCAGCTGTCGTGCCCGCTGCTGGGCATCTTCGGCGCCGACGACCAGTTCCCCGGCCCGGACGAGGTGGCGGTCCTGGCGGCCGAACTGGAGAAGCACGGCAAGGAGCACGAGTTCCACACGTACGCCGACGCCGGCCACGCGTTCTTCGCCGTCGACCGCCCGAGCTACCGCCCCGAAGCCGCGAAGGACGGCTGGGAACGCATCCTCGACTTCTACGCGCGCACACTCACCGCCTGAGAGGACTCGCCATGTGCACCTACCTGACCGAGAAGTTCGCCCTCGAAGGCAGCGGCAAGGGCGCCCGCGGCTGGTTCCGACTGACCGAGGGCACCGTGTACGTCGACCACCCGGTCCACGCGCCGTACGGGCACACGGTCAACATCGACTTCCGCAACCCGGCCCTGGGCGCTTCGGCGCGCGTCGCCCTGGAACTCACCGAAGAAGACGCCCTGGCCTTGGCCGACGCGATCCACGCGGCCGTCAAGTCCGCACCGGCGGGCCTGGCTTCGCGTGACCAGTGAGGTTCAGGGCGTGTAGAGGGCGCCCAGGAACTCCAGCAGCAAGCGCTCCCGCAACGGCGCCGGTGCCGTGGCGAGGAGCGCGTTGATCGGCGCCATGCGGTCAGGGAGGCCCGCATCCGAGCCGAGGCCCGCCGCGGCCAGGAGCCCGGCGAACTGTTCCGAGGTCAGCGTCGCCGGGTCGAGGGCCGCCACGAACTCCGCCACCGCCGGGTCCACGGTCACCGGACCGGCGCCGCGGGCCGCGTCGACCGATGCGGCCAGGTCGGCGAGGAACTCCTTCTCGCTGCCGTGGTTCGCCGCCGTGACCGTCAGGTGCAAGTTCACCGGCGAGGACAGATGAGCGAATTGCGGCTGGACGTACCAGCCGCGCGCCTTCATCTCGTCCGCCACCGTGAACAGGTCGAAGCCGTCGTCGCCGGTGAACGCGACCAGCGTCGACACCGGGTCGCCGAGCACCCGCAGGCCGGGTACTTCCTCGATGCCGGAACGGATTCGGGACACCGCCTCACGCGCGGCGGACGCCAGCTTCAGGTAACCGTCGGAACCCAGGTGGTTCACCACCGCCCACGCCGCCGCCAGCGGGCCGCCCGAGCGCGTGCTCTGGATAGTCGTGTTCAACATCGTGTAGCCGGGCCACGAAGCGCTCGCGAAGTAATGCGTGCGCCGCAGTTCCGCCGAGGCGTGCAGCAGCACTGACGTGCCCTTCGGGCAGTACGCGTACTTGTGCAGGTCCACCGAAATGCTCGTGACGCCGGGGACGCGGAAGTCGAACGGCGGCACGTCCGCACCGAGCCGGGCGAAGTACGGCAGCACCCAGCCGCCGATGCAGGCGTCGACGTGCATCCGGACACCGCGCTCCAGCGCCGCCGCCGCGATCTCCGGCACCGGGTCGAGCACGCCGTGGGCGTACGACGGCGCGCTCGCCACGACCAGCACCGTCGAGTCGTCGATCGCCGCGGCCATCGCCGCCGGGTCGGCGCGGAACGTCACCGGGTCGACCGGGACGTCGATCCGGCGCAGCCCGAACAGGTGCGCCGCCTTGTGGAACGCCGCGTGCGCGGTCGTCGGCAGCACGATCGACGGTGACGGCCGCCCGTCGCGGGCGGCGAGCACCGCCAGCAGGCACGACTCGGTCCCGCCGGACGTCACGGAGCCGACGACGCCCGGGACGTCACCGAGCAACCGGGACGCCGCGAGAACGAGGTCGTTCTCCATCTTCAGCAGGCTCGGGAACGCCGTCGGGTCCAGGCCGTTGGCCGACGACGCCAGCGCGTGCGCCGCCGCGCCCAGGGAGTCCACTTCGGACATTCCGCTGTCGTAGACGTAGGCGAGCGTGCGGCCGCCGTGCGTCGGCAGGTCACCCGCGCGCAGCGCCCGCAGCTCCGCGAGGACGACGTCAGGCGGGTTCATGCCGCGGTTCCAGCACCGAACGCCGCAGCAGCGGCAGGGCCAGGGCGATGAGCACGCCCGGGATGACCGACGCCCCGACGAGGATCGCGAGGATCGCGCTGTGCGGCTGGTTCGCCGTCGCGTCCGTACTGGACACGTACCCGCCGACGGCGAGGATGACCGCCCACAGCCCGCCGCCGAAGGCCAGGCCGAGCGTCTCCCCCGCGGTCCACACCCCCGCGGCGATCCCGGCCCGCGTCTCGCCGGTGCGCTCCTCCTCGGCGGTGATCAGGTCGGGCAGGATGGCCAGCGGGAACACCGAGATCCCGGCGTAGCCGACCCCGCACAGCGCCACGAATACGAACGTCACGACCAGCGGGATTTCGCGCGCGAAGACCAGGCCGAGCAGCCCCACCGCGAACGCCGCGGTGGCCAGGCGGAAGCCGTTGAGCTTGCCGACCTGGTCGCCCAGGCGCGGCCACAGCGGCATCGTGATCAGCGCCGGGCCGACGAAGATGACGAACAGGATCGTCCCGTAACCCTCGCTCCCGAGGATGCGCTGGGCGAAGAACGGGATCGCGGCGAGCACCGTGCCGATGCCGAGCGCCTGGATGAAGTACGTGCCGAGCAGCCAGCGGAACGGCCGCCACGCGGCCAGCGTGCGCACCAGCTCCTTCAGGTTCACCGTGTTCGGCCGCAGCGAGCCGACCGGCGCGTCCTTGAGCCCGAAGTACACCAGCAGCGTCGCGGCCAGCACGATCAGCCCGATCACCACGGCCATCACCCGGTAGCCCGCGACCCCGCCGATGCCGGTGCTGATCGCCGGGGCGCCGCCACCGCAGATCAGGATCGTCACGGCCAGCACACCGATGCGGACGCTGGTGAGCTTCGTGCGCTCGGTCGCCGACTCGGTCAGCTCGGCCGGGAGCGCGTTGAACGGCACCTGGAACAGCGCGTACGCGGTGGCGCAGAGAGCGAACATGATCGCCACGTACAGCGCGTCCGGCAGCGGGTTCCCGAACCCGGGGTGGGCGAACATCGCCGCGAACAGGATCGCCACGCCGATGCCGCCGACGAGCAGGAAGCGCCGCCGGCTGCCGGTCTTGAGCAGGTCGGCGTCGGACAGCCGGCCGGCGACCGGGTTGAACAGCACGTCCCAGGCCTTGGGCACGAACACGATCGCGGCGGCCCAGCCCGCGGGCACGGCCATCGTGTCGGTCAGGTACTTCACCAGCACCAGGCCGGGAACCGTGCCGAAGGACCCGGTGACGAACGAGCCGAGCGAATAGCGGAACCTCGTCCGGCCGGACAGCGTCGCCATGGTCCTCCTCGAAGGCGTACCGGGTGCCCGCATGAGTATTCGATCTCGGTGGCGACCCGGTAGTGGTCGAGGGGAATCGTGCCATCGTCGTGACCTGGCGCACGGAGCGACCCGCCGGTCAGCCGAAGGCGCGGGCGATCTTCTCCAGCGCCGCGGCGTCACCCCGCACGAGCAGCTGCGTGACGACCGTTTCCTCCCACGCCTGCAGCTCGTCGCGGATCTTCTCCGGCGGCCCGATCAGCGAGGTGTCCTCGACCAGCGACGTCGGGATCGCGGCCGTGGCCTCGTCCTTGCGGCCGGCCAGGTACAGCTCCTGCACCTTGTCGGCCACGTCCTCGTAGCCGAGCCGGGCGAAGACGTCGTGGTGGAAATTGACGCTCTTCGCGCCCATCCCGCCGATGTACAACGCGAGCGACGGCTTCATCCAGCTCGCCGCCTCCTCGACGTCGTCGTGCACGATCACCGGGACCGAGCACGGCACCTCGAACGTCTCCAGGGTGTGCCGCGCGCCCGGCCGGGCGAAACCCTCTTCCAGCGCGGCCTTGTAGAAGCCGTTGCTCTTGGGCGAGAAGAACATCGGCAGCCAGCCGTCGCCGATCTCCGCGGCCAGCGCGACGTTCTTCGGGCCCTCCGCGGCCAGGTGGATCGGGATCTCCTTGCGCAGCGGGTGCACCGTCGGCTTCAGCGGCTTGCCGAGCCCGGTCCCGCCCTTGAGCGGCAGCTGGAAGAACTCGCCGTCCAGGGTCACCGGCGCTTCGCGCGCGATCACCTGCCGCACGATGTCGACGTACTCCCGTGTCCTGGCGAGCGGCTTCGGGTACGGCTGCCCGTACCAGCCTTCGACGACCTGCGGGCCCGACGCGCCGAGCCCGAGCACCATCCGGCCGCCCGACAGGTGGTCCAGGGTCAGCGCGTGCATCGCGGTCGCGGTCGGCGTGCGCGCGGCCATCTGGACGATGTTCGTGCCCAGCCGGATCCGGCTGGTCGAAGCGCCGTACCAGGCCAGCGTCGTGAACGCGTCCGAGCCGTACGCCTCCGCCGTCCACACCGAGTCGAAGCCGAGCTCCTCGGCCTTGAGGACGGCCTCCAGCGCGCCCGGGGTCGGGCCGCTGCCCCAGTACCCGATGTGGAATCCCAGCTTCACGAAAGCCTCCTAGACGTTCGGCGCGTAGTGCTCGGGCTTGCCCCGCTCGGACAGCGGCGGCAGGTTCCTTCGTGGAGTCTCGACCAACGGCGCGTCCGGAGCCACCTCGCCGCGAGCGCGGCGCCAGCCGGCGCGGGCTCGCGGGTGGTAGCGACGATCGTGCGGGACGAGCTTGAAGACGGCGTCGACGAGCTTGCCGAACCGGCGGTGACGCCGCGCGTCGCGTTCGGACCAGCGGAACCCGAGCAGGTCGCGGACCTCGCGGTCGTAGAGGCCGATCGTCAGCCAGACGAAGTTGCGCGCGACGACCCGCTGGACCGGCCGCCACAGCGCGTCCGGCAGCCAGGGCAGGAACGGCGGCTTGCCGAGCCCGCGGATGTCGAGGACGTCCCGGGTGGCCTTGTTGTCCTCCAGGACCTCGCTGCACATGTGCTTCCAGTAGCGCTGGAAGTCCTCCCAGCTCTCGGGCACCGGCCGCATCGTCATGTCGTACATCCGCCACCACCGGACGTGCTCGTCGAACAGCTGCCGCTTCTCCGCCTCGCCGATGCCGCCCATGAAGTGGTCGGCGATGAGGATCGTGCTGACGAAGAACGTCGCGTGCGCCCAGTAGTAGGTCTCGGGATCGAGCGCGTGGTAGCGGCGGCCTCGCGCGTCGACGCCCTTGATGCGGTCGTGGTAGCCGCGGACCTCCAGGGCGGTCCGGTGCGCGCGCGGGCCGTCGTAGACCACCCCGCCGATCGGGTAGAGCGAGCGGAACAGCCGCTGCCAGCGCTCCTCGAAGAACCGCGAGTGCTGCTCGACGCCGGCGCCGAGGCCCGGGTGCATGTTCTGCATCGACCCGGCCCATAGGCCGATGAGCAGGCCGCGCCAGTCGCCGAAGTACTTCCAGGTCAGCGAGTCGGGACCCAGCGGTTGGGGGGTCATCGGCGCACTCCTCGTCGAGTCCGGAACTGACTACGGCTGTTGTCAGGCTAGGATCTGACAACAGTTGTAGTCAACCGAGGAGCCGCCATGCCGGGCCGCACGTGGGCGGGCACGACACTGGACGACCGGAAGGCGCTCCGGCGCGAGCAGCTCGTGGCCGCGGGCCTGGAGCTGCTGGGCACCGAGGGCTCGGCCGGGACGAGTGTCCGCGCGGTGTGCCGGCACGCGAAGCTGACCGAACGCTACTTCTACGAGAGCTTCGCCGACCGGGAAGAGCTCGTCGCGGCGGTGTACGAGCACGTCGGCGAACAGGCGCGGCAGGCGCTCGTCGACGCCGTCCGGGACGCCCCGACCCCCGTCCTGCGGGCCGAGCACGCCGTGCGCGCGTTCGTAGAGCTGATCGTCGACGACCCCCGCAAGGGCCGGGTCCTGCTGCTCGCCCCGCTGACCGACCCGGCGCTGACCCGCCGCGGCCTGCACCTGCTGCCGGTGTTCGCCGCGCTCGTCGGCGAGCAGCTGTCCCACGGCGACGAGGTCGAACGCCGGATGGTCGCCGTCGGGCTGGTCGGCGCGCTGAGCAACGTCTTCATCGCCTACCTCGACGGTTCGCTGAAGGTTTCGCGCGAGCGGCTCGTCGCGCACTGCGTGAAGCTCGTCCTCGGCGCCGACGACCACTGACCTCACCTCCGACCCGGTGACACTCGCGCGGCGGATGGGGCACACTCAACCCGTGCGTACCACTGGGCGGAACGAGGGGGTGAGCGGCGACGGGCTCGTCGCGGCCCGGCTCGCCGCGCTCCTCGAGGCCTTCCGGCCAGGTGACGAGACCCTCGGCGTCTCCGAACTGGCCCGCCGCACCGGGCTGGCGAAGACGACGGTGCACCGGCTCGTCGGGCACCTCACCGAAACCGGCCTGCTCGAGCGCGAGGACGGCGCGGTAAGGCTCGGGCTGCGCCTGTTCGAAATCGGCCAGCTGGCCTCGCCCCGCCGTGGCCTGGTCGAAGCGGCCCGGCCGTACCTGGCCGACCTCCGTGAAGCGACGCGCAACACCGTCCACCTCGCGATCCTCGAAGGCACCGAAGTGGTGTACCTCGACGTCCTGCGCGGCCCGGACGCGCCGACGCTGCCGTCGCGCATCGGCGGCCGGTTCCCCGCGCACGCCACCGGGGTCGGCAAGGCGATCCTGGCGTTTTCTCCGGAATCCGTGGTGAACCAGGTGATCGACGCCGGATTGCCGCGGGTGAGCGCGCGGACGATCACCGCACCCGGCCTGCTCCGCCGTCAGCTCGCCCGGGTGCGGGAGGACGGGGTCGCTTTGGAGCGCGAGGAATCCGGCGTCGGGGTCGTGTGCGCGGCCAGCCCGCTGCTCGACTCCCGCGGCGTCGCGGTCGCGGCGGTCTCCATTTCCGGCTGGGCCAACCGGATGCGGACCGAACGCGTCGCTCCGGCCGTCCGCACGGTCGCGCTCGCGTTGACCAGGACACTCTCCGGCTCCACCGCGGGCAGCCGGAAATAATCTTGCGGGGCAACGCTTTTCCCCGGGCTAGGCCGTCCGGCTGACGTCCCCGGCCCGCGCTGGACGGCGGTACGGGGCCCGCTACGATCCGTGCAATGGCGCAGCACAGCCGGGAAACGCGCGACCGCTCTCCGGCGATTCTCCCCGGTCCGGGTCTCCGGACTTCGGCCGCGCACCGGTTGCTGTCGCTCGACATCGTGCTCGCGCTGCTGGCCCTGACCGGCGGTTTGCGCGTGCTCTACCTCGCGGCTCCCGATCCGGCCCTGCCGTCGGAGGCCGCCACCGTCGCCCACGCCTACGCGCTCGGCCACCTCACGTCCTTCGCCGACGCGGGCGGCGCGGGGGTCAGCCGGTTCGGCTGGCTGCAGCTCGGTGCCTGGACGATGGTTTCGGACGCGTTCGGCCGCTCGGCCACGGCCCTGGCCGCGGTCCGCGAAACCATGCTGGTCGCGGCGGTGGTCACCGCGGTGCTGCTGTGGTTCCTGGCGCGCCGGCTGGGCCTGACGCACTGGGCGGCGGCGGCCGCAGTGCTGTTCGTGGCGGTGTCGCCGCTCGCGCTCGGCCTGCAGCGGCTGGTCCTCGTGGAGCACCTGGCGGTGGCGTGGGCCCTGGGCGCGCTCGTGCTGATCACCCGGCCCGGCGCCCGGATCCGGCACGACGTCGTGGCCGCGGTCTGCCTGCTCGCGGCGGTCCTGACTTCGCCGCTGGCGCTGCTGTTCCTGCCCGCGGCGGGCTGGCTGCTGGTGCGGCGCGCGCCGGTCCGGGCGGCGCTGGTGACGGTGCTGCTCAACCTCGGGCTGGGCATCGCGTACGGCCCGGCGGGCGGCGTGCTCCAGCCGCACCTCGCCGCGGCCGGCCGGCCGACAGCCGCCGACTGGGCGGCGCTCGACCCGGCGTGGGCGGTGCTGTCGGCCGTCGCACTGGTGGCCGCGCTCGCGTTCGCCGCCTTGCGGCCGTTCGCGGTGTCCGGCCTGCTGCTCGCCGCGACCCTGCTCGTCCCCGGCGTACAGCACACCGCCGTGCTCGCCCTGCTGCTGCCGGTGACGCCGCTTCTCCTGGCCGGGGTCGCCCAGGCCGTCACCCGGCGGCGCACCCCCGCGCACCTCTCGGACACCGGCCGCGCTCGGCGGACCCGGCTCACGCTGGCCGCCGTCGCCGCGGTGGCGGCAGTCGCCGTGGGCTGGTCCTCCGGCTACCCGGCGCTGCAGCCGTCGACCGACCGGTCCGGGCCCCTCGCCGAAGCGCAGAAGTGGTTGCGGGACAACGCTTCCGGCTCCTGGCTGCTGGTCGACGACGCGGCGTGGGCCGAGCTCGCCAACGCCGGCTGGCCGACCGGCATGCTGGCCCCGCCCGCCGCCTGCGCGGTCGCCTGCCCGCCCGCCGAATGGGCCGTCTTCTCCGGCGACGTGACCGGGCTGCGGGAACGCTACCCGGCTCTGGACACCGCGTTGACCGGCGCGGGAACCACCGCTGTGTTCGGCAGCCGCGACCGCCGGGTCACCGTCCGGCGCCTCGGGCTGCCGCCGCCCGACCCCAGCGCGCCGCCGGAAGCGCCGGCCCGGGCCCACGCCGGCGCGGCCCTGACGGCGTCGGCCCGGATCTCCCTGGCCCCGGACGCCGCCGCCGTGCTCCGCGAGGGGCGCGCGGACCCGCGGCTCATCGCGACGATCGCCGCGCTGTCGGCTCTCCAGCCGGTCACGGTCGCGGCCTTCCCGGAGGTCTCCGGCGAGGATCCCGCCGGGCAGCCCCGCCGCCGGGTGCTGCTGACCGGCGGCGAGGACGGCGTGACGGCGTTCTACACCGGCCAGCGCGACCTGTTCCGCCCGGCCACGGTCACCCGGACCGGAGCCGGCGTGCTCGTCACCTACCCGCTGTTCGCGCCCCCGGGCCTGCTCGTCCCGTTCTCGGCTCCCTAGAGTGCGGCGGCATTCCGCTCCGGGTGCGACGGCCGGCGCAGGGCCGGGACGTCCGCCAGCAGGCCGCGCCGGGCCAGCTCCGGGCGGACGCCGTCGCCGAACCAGTAGGCCTCCTCGAGGTGCGGGTAGCCGGACAGCACGAACTCCGTGACGCCGGCCGAGTGGTACTCCTCGATCAGGTCGGCGACCTCGGTGTGGCTGCCGACCAGCGCGGTGCCCGCGCCGCCGCGGACCAGGCCGACGCCGGCCCACAGGTGCGGGTGGATCTCCAGGCCGCGGACCCCGCCGCCGGTCCGGCCGCGGTGCAGCGCGACCATCCGCTGCTGCCCCACCGACTCGCTGGCCGCCAGCTGCGCTTGCGCCTTGGCGACCTGCTCCGGGCTCAGCGCGTCGAGCAGCTTCTGCGCCTCCGCCCAGGCTTCGGCCGAGGTGTCGCGCGAGATGGTGTGCAGCCGGACGCCGAACCGGATCGGCCGGTCCCCCGCCAGCTCACGGACCTTGCCGATCTTCTCCGCGACCTGCGCGGGCGGTTCGCCCCAGGTCAGGTAGACGTCGGCGTGCCGCGCCGCGACCGGCAGCGCGGCGGGCGACGAGCCGCCGAAGTAGATCGGCGGCACGGGATCCGGCACGGCCAGCGTCGTCGCGCCTTCCACGCTCAAGTGCTCGCCGGCGAAGGTGAACGGCTCACCCGACCACACCCCGCGGACGATCGTGAGGAACTCGTCGGTCCGCGCGTAGCGGGCGTCGTGGTCGTGCCAGTCGCCGAACCGCCGCTGCTCCACCGCGTCGCCGCCGGTGACGACGTTGAGCAGCACGCGGCCACCCGAAAGCCGCTGGAACGTCCCCGCCATCTGCGCCGCGAGCGTCGGCGAAATGACGCCAGGGCGGAAGGCGACCAGGAACTTCAGCCGGGTGGTCTCGCGGATCAGCGCGGCCGTGGTGAGCCACGCGTCCTCGCACCACGTGCCCGTCGGCGTCAGGACGCCTTCGAAGCCCTGCCGTTCGGCCGCGCGGGCGACCTGGGCCAGGTAGTCGAGATCGGGGTCGCGCTGCGCCGCCGGGCCCGAGGACCGGTTGGCGTGGAAGCGTTCCACGATCGTGCGGCCGTCGCCGCTGGTGGGCAGGAACCAGTGCAGCCTGATGCTCATCCGTTGCTCCTCACCTGATCCAGGTCCGCGGCGAACCGCCGGTCGACGTACGCGGCGAAGTCCACCTTGCCCGGCAAAGTCTTCTCGTCGGTGAAGGCGTCCGCGAGCTGCTGTTCGGACGCCACGACCGAGTCGTCCAGCACGATCGGCCGGTCGCGGCCCGCCTCGACGGCCTTCGCGCGACTTCGAGCTTCAGCCCGTGCTGGGTGAACGCGGCGTACGCCTCCGACGGCTGCAGGAAGCTCAGCTTGACGTCCTTTGTGGACAACCCGTTGTTGTGCAGCGTGTTCAGCAGCTGCCCGTACGCCGAGCTGCCCTTGGCCACGCCGATCGTCTTCCCCTTCAGCGAGGCCACATCGCGCAGCGGCGAGTCCGGCGGGACGAGGACGGCTTCCCGTTCGACATTGCTGCGCGACACGCTGACCACCTTGATCTTCGCCTTGGCCGCGGCCGCGAGATCGGCGGGGTGTTGCCGACGCGGCCGAGCGACACCGCGAACGCGTCACCGAGTTCGCCGCTGCGGGCGACTTCGACGCCGGCCTGCACGACTGTCCACGGTGAACTGAGCTTGTCGGGCGGCAGGACGCCGGTGGCACTGGCGGCCTGCCAGGCGGCGACGAGCACCACCGGGCTGACCCAGCGCCGGAGATCGGGCCGCCACATGGCTTTGCGCGACGACTCGTCGCGGTTCCGGGCGCGTGGCAGCACGCCCGTGGTGGAAATCGACACGGATTTCTCCCCGGGGAGGGACGTTCGGGATTGCGTGGTCCCGACCTTCGGGCCCCCGGGAGGGGAAGTCAATCCGCGCCCACTCCGTGAACAGGCGGCGTTTCACCCCGTGGAACGCACTTGGCTCAGCCGCCGAACATGACCTTCCATTCGGCGGGCGAGCGCGGCCGGTAGACGAAGTTGGTGCGCTTGACCTCCGAGAGCGCGGCCGACGGTTCGGCCGAGTACTGGTGCCCGGGGTAGACGACGGGGTCGCCGGGCAGGCCGGCGAGCGCCTGCAGGCTGCGGTAGATCTCGTCGGCGTCACCGCCGGGGAAGTCGGTGCGGCCGCAGCCTTCGAGGAACAGCGTGTCGCCCGAGACGAGCTTGCCCTCGACCAGGAAGCACTGGCTGCCCGGCGTGTGCCCGGGCGTGTGCAGCAGCCGGATCGGGATCGCCCCGACCTCGAGGACGTCGTCGTGGTCGTGGGCTCGCAGGTCGGTACCGGACACCCCGGTGACCCGGCGGACCCACTCCGTCTCGGCGCCGTTGACGTGGATCGGCACCTGCTCGATCGCGAGGAGCTCGGCGATGCCGGGCAGCGAGAAGCCGAGCATCTCGCCGCCGACGTGGTCGGGGTGGTGGTGGGTAGCGAGCACCCCGGTCAGCCGCATGCCGTCGTCCGCCAGGACGTCCAGCAGGTCCCGCACCGCGTACGCCGGGTCGACGATCACGGCGTCCCCGGTCTCGCGGTCGCCGATCAGGTAGGCGAAGTTCACCATCTGCGTCGCGACGGGATCCCCGACGGCGAAGTCCCGGCCCGCGAGCAGCTGCCGGAAGTAGAGCCGATCAGTCATGCCGGACACCCTACGGGCCGGTCCGCGCCGGCGCGGCGACCTGGGTGAGGGCGGCCAGCACCGCGGTGACCGCCGGCGGGTCCGGCGGGTCGCCGTAGGTGGCGGCGTGGATCCGGCGGTGGACGCCGGGGAGTTCGGTGGCGTGGACACCGGGACGGCGGTGGGCGGCCAGCGCGAGCCCGGGCAGGGTGGCGACGCCGAGGCCGGCGGCGACCAGGGACTGCACCACCACCATGTCGTCGCTGTGCGAGGCGATGCGCGGGGTGAAGCCCGCAGCGCCGCACACGGCGGTCAGCTCCGCCCGGCACCGGTCGCAGCCGCCGATCCAGGCGGAGTCCCGGTGGTTCGCCAGGCGGTCGCCGGGGTGCCTGCTGATGAGGTGGATCGGGTCGTCGGCGAGGTGCCGGAAGCGGAATCCCTCGTCCTCGAGCGGCGCGCCGGCGTGCTGGAAGACGAGGGCGACGTCGACCTCGCCGCGGCGCAGCAGGTCCAGCGCTTCCACCGGGTGGCGGTCGAACAGGCTCAGCTCCAGTCCCGGGTGGTCCCGGGCCAGTGCGCCCGCGGCCTCCGGCACCAGCGTGATCAGCGCGGAGGCGTTGGCGGCCAGCCGGACCCGCCCGGCCCGGAGGCCGACCTGCGCGGCCAGCTCGCCCGCCGCCGCGTCCACGCGGCCCACGATCTCGGCCGCGCGGCCGGCCAAGAGGCGCCCTTCCGGTGTCAAGCGGATGCCCCGGCCGGTGCGCTGCAGGAGCTTGGCGCCGGTGGCCGTTTCCAGGCGGGCCAGGTGATGGCTCACCGACGGCTGCGAATAGTGGAGCTCGCGGGCCGCCTCGGTCACGGACCCGTGCCGGGCCACCGCGGCCAGGACCTTGAGCTGGACCAGGCTGAGCATTCATCGAGAGTATCAATGATTCGGCACACGAATTGACATTGGACGTCATGTCGGATCCGGGCCATCCTGATCGCACAACCACGAGGAGGGCACGGCGATGACCACACGGACGGGCAGGGTGACCTGCGACCTCACCATCACGATCGACGGGTACGCGGCCGGGCACGACCAGACCGAAGAGCGCCCGTTCGGCGAGGACGGCGGCGACGGCTGGGGTGACAAGCTGCACGCCTGGTTCGCCGAAGGTCCCGCGGAGCACCCGGCCGAGTTCGACCGGATGCTGACGGCCAAGGCGTTCATCTTGGGGCGCAACATGTTCGGCCCGGTGCGTGGCGAGTGGGATCGGCAGTGGAAGGGCTGGTGGGGCGACAATCCGCCCTACCACGCCCCGGTCTTCGTGCTCACCCACCACCCGCGTGACCCGCAGCCGATGGACGGCGGCACGACGTTCCACTTCGTGACCGACGGGATCGAAGCCGCGATGAAACGCGCACGCGACGCAGCCGGGGACGGCGACATCTCCGTCCACGGCGGCGCGACCACCGTCAACCAGTACCTCGCCGCCGGCCTGATCGACGAACTGCGGCTGCACATCGCGCCGTTCACGCTCGGCGCCGGCGTCCGGCTGTTCGACGGGGTCCCGCCGCTGAACCTGGAGCAGCTGGAGTCACGCGCGGCGGCCTCGGTCACGCACCTGAGGTATCGCGTGCTCCGCTGAAACTCCGCGTGGTGAGCACGATCCGGCCGAACACCTCGCCGGTGTCGAGCTTGCGGTGCGCCAGGGCGGCCTGCTCCAGCGGCAGCACCTCGTGCACGACCGCCCGCAGGCCGCTGGTGAAGAGGTCGGCGGTCACGGCGGTGCGGTCGGCCTGGGACACGGTGTCGGCGCTAAAGGTCGCGAAGGACATCGACTTCCGGAACGCCGCGAACAGCTCCTTCCCGAAGTCCGCGGGCGGCTCGCCGGCGACCACGCCGACGGCCACCAGCCGCCCGTTCGGGTTGAGCCTGGTGAAGAACGACGGGAGGTCCGGGCCGGCCACGACGTC
Organism: Amycolatopsis vastitatis; assembly: GCF_002234595.1. Classification (GTDB taxonomy): domain Bacteria; phylum Actinomycetota; class Actinomycetes; order Mycobacteriales; family Pseudonocardiaceae; genus Amycolatopsis; species Amycolatopsis vastitatis. The sequence continues at coordinate 96,281 of NZ_NMUL01000007.1, read as the reverse complement.
GAGGATGACGTCGAAGCCCCCGGCTCCCCCGCCGTCGCGGCCGAGCACGTGCGTCGCGCCCAGCTCGCGCAGGCGCTCGCCGCGTTCGGCCGACGACGTCGTCACCGCGATCGTTCCCGCCCCGCCGCGGGCCGCGAGCTGGACCGCCATGATCCCGATGCCGCCGGCCGCGCCGCGCACCAGCACCGACTCGCCGGGGGCGAACCGGGCGTGGCGCAGGCCGAAGTGGGCGACCATCCCCGAGCTGCCGAGCGTCACCGCGTCGACGGGCGACACCGCCTCCGGCAGCGGGACGAGCGTCGCGGCCGGGACGACCGCCATCTCGGCGTAGCCGCCGCCCAAGCCGGCGAACGCCCAGACGCGCTTTCCGATCCAGGACGGGTCGACGCCCTCGCCCACCTCGGCCACCGTGCCGGCGATCTCGCCGCCGAGGACGTGACCGTCCTGGAAGCCGTAGGCGGCGAGCGCCCCGCTCCGGATCAGGACGTCGACGCCGCCGACACCGATCGCTTCGGTCGTGACGAGCACCTGCCCGCCGGCCGGGCTCGGGACCGGCAGGTCGACGACCGCCAGTCCGCCGGGACCACCGAACTCCTGCACTGCGACTGCTTTCACTGTTCTCCTCCGTTCGTCGACGGCCGACGCTAACGGACGCCCCCGTCCGGTTGGCTAAACTGAGGAAGTGACCGAGGGTTTGTCTCACCTCCTGCGCTCCGACGCCCGGGACAACCGCGAACGCATCCTCGATGCGGCGCGGGCCGTGTTCGCCGCCGACGGCCTGACGGTGCCGATGCGGGAGATCGCCCGGCGCGCCGACGTCGGCCCGGCGACCCTGTACCGCCACTTCCCGACCAAGGAGGCACTGGCCACCGAGGCGTTCGCCGCCAAGATGCGCGCGTGCTACGAGATCGCGGAGGAAGAACTGGCCGACCCCGACCCGTGGCGCGGCTTCACCGCCATGGTCGAGCGGTTGTGCGAGCTGCACGCCCGCGACCGGGGGTTCACCGCGGCGTTCACGGCGGAGTTCCCGCACGCGCTGGATTTCGCGGCGGACCGCGAACGCACGGTGAAGTCGATCGCGGAGCTGACCCGCCGCGCGAGGGAAGCCGGTCACCTGCGCCCGGACGTGGCGCTGGACGACGTGATCCTCGTCCTCATGGCGAACGGCGGCATCCAGGGCGCCTCTTCGGAGGCCCGGGTCGCCGCCTCCCGGCGCTTCGCCGCCCTCGCGATCCGGGGGCTGCGAGCCTGAGCCGGCCCGCCGGTGGAACCAGCGCGCCGCCGCGGAACGCCTTACGTCTCGCGAACCGCCGACGACCGAGCCCGTCCACCACTGGACTCCTGCTCCGAGCGAACCACCGACCGCCGAGCCGGTCCACCACAAGACACCCGACCCCCGGAAACCACCCCCGGCCGAACCCCTACACCACGGGACACCGGACCCCCGCGAACCACCGACCGCCGAGCCGGTCCACCACAGGACACCCCGGCCGGCTGACCCCACCGAAAGCCACCCAGGCCGACCTCACCCCTCCGTCATTCGCCCACCTCCCCGTCGGCCAGCTCGCGCAGCACGTCCAGGTGACCCACGTGCCGCGCGGTCTCCTGGACCACGTGCGCCACCACCCAGCGGACCGTGAACTCCGCGCGCCGCCGGGTGCGGTCGTCCGGGCCCAGTCCGCGCAGGGCCTTCTCCGCTCGCGCCCACTCCGCCCGGTAGGCCGCCGCCACCGATGCCGGGGTGTCGTCCGGGGTCAGGTCCCAGCTCGGGTCCGGGGTGCCGGCCCACAGCGACGGCAGGTCCGCCCCGCCCGCCTCGATGCACAGCCACCACCGCTCGACCGCGGTGAGATGCTTCACCACCCCCAGCGCGCTCATCCGCGGCGACGACGGCAACGGCGCCGCCACCGCGAGTTCCGCCGGCAGCCCGGCGACCTTGTTCACCGCCGTGGCCCGCAGGAACTGCAGGAAATCCAGCTGCAGGCGCAGCTCGTCGGAGGCCAGGCGGCCCGGCCACCGGCGGTGCGTCTTCGAACTCGTGTTCGACATGAGCAGAACCTACCGCGCCGGTCCGACAAAATCCGCCATAGAGTGATCGGCATGTGGTGGGGACTGCTCTGCGCCTTGGGCGCGGCATGCGCGTACGGCGTGGCTTCGGTGATGCAGTCGGTCGCCGCGCGGGCGACGGACACCGGTGGCGACGGCGTCGACCCGAAGCTGCTGGTCCGCGTGCTCGGCCAGTGGAAGTTCGTGCTCGGGCTGTCGCTGGACGTCCTCGGGTTCGTCGCCCAGATCGTGGCGCTGCACGTACTGCCGCTGTTCGTCGTGCAGGCCGCGCTCGCCGCGAGCCTCGCCGTGACGGCCGTCGCGGCCCGGTTCCTCGGCATCCGGCTCGGCAGGCGGGAGTGGGCGGCCGTGGCCGTCGTGTGCGCCGGGCTGGCGCTGCTCGGCGCGGCCGCCGAGAGCGAAGGGTCCGATCCGGTCGGGCTGGGCTTCCGTCTCGTTCTCGCCGGAGCCGTCATCGTGCTGGCCGCGGCCGGCATCGCCGCGGGAAAGGCGAACCGCCGCGTGCGGACGCCGGCGCTCGGGCTCGTCGCCGGGCTGTGCTTCGGGGTCGTCGCGATCGCCGGCCGGATCATCCCCAGCCTCGCGCCGCTGGACCTGCTCACCGACCCGGCGACCTACACCGTCGCGGTGGCCGGAGGGATGGCGATGCTGTTCTACGCGACGGCGTTGCAACGCGGGAGCGTCACGACCTCGACCGCGATGATGGTGCTCGGCGAGACGGTGTTCCCGTCGCTGGTCGGCGTGCTGGTGCTCGGCGACCGCACCCGGCCCGGGTTCGTCTTCGTCGCCGTCGCCGGGTTCGTCCTCGCCGTGGCGGCCGCGCTCGCGCTGGCCCGGTTCGGCGAACCCGCCACCGAGCCGCGAACCGAGACCGTGTCCCAGTGAGCGATTAACTTAGACTAGCCTTACCTATCCCAGCACAGGACAGGGAGGCGCGGGTGGGCACGACGGGACGGGAAGTCCTCCGCCGTTCGATCGCCGGGCAACGGCGGCCGGTGACGCTCGCGGCGCTGCTGACCGCCTGTCACCAGGGTGGCGAAGCGCTGGTCCCGGTGGTGATCGGCGTGATTGTCGACCAGGCCGTGGCCGACGGCTCGGCAGGCACGCTCCTGCTCTGGCTCGCGGTGCTGGGCGTCCTTTTCGCCGCGCTGTCGAACAGCTACCGCCTGGGCGCCCGCTTCGGCGAACGCGCCGCGGAACGCGCCGCCCACGACCTGCGCCTCGCCTTGGGCCGCCGGGTGCTCCACCCCGGCGGCGTCGCCGAGTCCGGCACCCTCGCGGGCGAACTGGTGAGCATCGGGACGTCGGACGCCAAGCGGGTCGGCACGGTCAACGGCGTGCTGCCGTTCGCCGTCGCGGGCCTGGCCGGGCTGCTCGTCAGCGCCGTCGCGCTGCTCACCATGTCGCTGCCGCTCGGCCTGCTCGTCCTGCTCGGCACCCCGCCGATGCTGTACCTGGCGCACCTGGTCGGCAAGCCCCTCGAACGCCGCAGCGAGGCCGAGCAGGAGCGGTCCGCGTTCGCCTCCGGCGTCGCCACGGACCTCGTCGCCGGGCTGCGCGTGCTCAAGGGCATCGGCGCCGAACGCGCCGCCGTCGACCGCTACCGCCGGACCAGCCAGGACTCGCTGCGGGCGACGCTGCGCGCGGCCAGCGCCCAGGCCTGGCACAACGGCGCTTTGCTCGCACTCACCGGGATCTTCATCGCCGTGGTGGCGCTCGTCGGCGGCACCCTCGCCGCGGCGGGGGATATCAGCGTCGGGGACCTGGTCGCCGCGGTCGGGCTCGCGCAGTACCTGATCACGCCGTTCACGCTCTTCACGTGGGTCAACGGCGAGCTCGCGCAGGGCCGGGCGTCGGCGGCGCGCATCGCCGGCGTCCTGAACGCGCCCCTCGCAGTCGACGGCGGGGACGCCACGCTCCCGGCCCCGGTGGCCGGGCACGTGAAGCTTTCTGCGCTGCGCCGGGGCGCCCTGCGTGACGTCCGCTTCGAAGCCCGGCCGGGCGAGCTGCTCGGCGTCGTCGCCACCGACCCGGCCGCCGCGACCGACCTCCTGGACTGCCTCGGCCGGGCCGCCGACCCCGACGGCGGCTCGGTGTCGGTCGACTCGGTCGACCTGTCCACTGTGGACCCCGGCCGGGTCCGCGAAGTCGTCCTGGTCGCCGCGCACGACGCGGACCTGTTCGCCGGGACGGTCGCCGAGAACGTGACGGCAGGGCCGCGGGCCGCCGAGGCGATGGCCGCGGCCGCCGTCGACGAGGTGGCGAGCGCGCTGCCCGGCGGCGTCGCGACCGCCGTCACCGAGCGCGGGCGGTCACTGTCCGGCGGGCAGCGTCAGCGGGTCGCGCTCGCGCGGGCCCTCGCCGCCGACGCGCCGGTGCTGGTGCTGCACGACCCGACGACCGCCGTCGACACCGTGACCGAGGCCCGGATCGCCGCGGGCCTCGCGGAGCTGCGACGCGGCCGCACGACGATCCTCGTGACCACCAGCCCGGCGCTGCTCGCCGCGACCGACCGCGTCGTCCTGCTCGACGACGGGCGCGTGACCGGCGAAGGCAGCCACGCCGACCTGGCTGGCCGGGCCGACTACCGGGCGGCGGTGCTGTCGTGACCCGTGAGCTCCGCCGCACCCGAGAACTACTGCCTGTGGCCGACGGCCGCCGGATCCGCGCTGTGCTCGGCGAGCTGACAGGCCGTTCGAAGGGCCGCGCCACTGCCGCGTTCACGATGCTCGTCGCGGCCACCGCGATCGGCCTGCTCACCGCGCCTCTGCTCGGCCGGGTCGTCGACCTGGTCGCGACGCGCCGTCCGGCGGCCGACCTCGTCACGCCGGTCGTCGGCCTGGTGCTCGTCGCGCTCGCCCAGGCGGTCGCGACCGCCGTGGGGGTGTCCCTGGTGGCGCGCCTGGGCGAGACGATCCTGGCCGAACTGCGCGAACGCTTCGTCGAACGCGCTCTCGGACTGCCGCTCGAACAGCTCGAACGCGCGGGGTCCGGTGACCTCACCGCCCGCGTGACGAACGACGTCTCGGTCGTCGCGGAAGCAGTGCGGCAGGCCCTGCCGGAGCTGGGCCGGTCGGTGCTGACCGTCGTCCTTACGCTCGGCGCGCTGGCGGTGCTCGACTGGCGGTTCCTGCTCGCCGCGCTGGTCGCCGTGCCGATCCAGCTGTGGACCGTGCGGTGGTACGTGCCGCGCGCGAAGCCGTTGTACGCGAGCCAGCGCGAGGCGGTCGGGGCGCAACAGCAGCAGCTGCTCGACACGATCGGCGGGGCGAAGACGGTCCGCGCGTTCCGGCTGGCCGACGCCCACCTCGAGCGGGTGCGGGAGAGTTCCGACACGGCAGTTTCGCTGGCACTGCGCGGGATCCGGCTGGTGACGCGGTTCTACTCGCGGCTCAACCTCGCCGAGTTCGTCGGGCTGTCCGCGGTGCTGGCGATCGGGTTCCTGCTGGTCGGCGCGAACGCCGTCACGGTCGGCGTGGCGACGGCCGCGGCGCTGTACTTCCACAGCCTGTTCGGGCCGATCATGACCGCGCTGGCGCTGGTCGACGACGCGCAGGCGGCCGCGGCGAGCCTGGCGCGGCTGATCGGCGTCGCCGACCTGCCCGCCGAGACGTCGCCTCCGCAACCGGCGCGGCCGGTCGACGCGTCCGTGAAGACCGCCGGGATCGGATACTCCTATGTGGACGGTCATCCGGTGCTGCGGGACGTCGGCCTCGACGTCTCGCCCGGCGAGCGCGTGGCGCTGGTCGGGGCGAGCGGAGCCGGGAAGACGACGCTGGCGAAGCTGATCGCCGGGATCCACCGCCCGGACGCGGGATCGGTCACGCTCGGCGGCGTCCCGTTGGACGAGCTGGGCCCGGAAGCCACGCGCCGGACGGTCGCGCTGATCAGCCAGGAAGTCCACGTCTTCGCGGGTCCCTTGGCCGACGACCTGAGGCTGGCGCGCCCATCGGCGTCCGACGGCGAGCTGCGGGCCGCGCTGGCGAAGGTGGGGGCGCTATCCTGGGCTTCGTCCCTCCCGGACGGTCTCGCGACGGTCGTCGGCGAAGGCGGCCACCAGCTGACGGTGACGCAGGCCCAGCAGCTCGCGCTGGTCCGGCTGGTGCTGGCCGACCCGCCGATCGCGATCCTCGACGAGGCCACGGCCGAGGCGGGCAGCGCGGGCTCCCGGGTGCTGGAGGCCGCGGCCGCGGCGGCACTGGAAGGACGTACAGCGCTGGTGGTGGCGCACCGCTTGACGCAGGCGGCGGCGTCCGACCGGATCGTCGTCCTCGACGCGGGAGCCGTGGTGGAGTCCGGAACCCACGACGACCTCGTGGCCGCGGGTGGCCAGTACGCGAAGCTGTGGGAAGCCTGGTCCGGCCAACGCGCCTGACCCCGTGTCGTCCCGGCAATCACGCGAGTCGACCGTCCAAGCACGCGAACTGACCATTCCGGTACGCGAGCCGACCGTTGCCGTACGCGGAACTCGCGTGATCAGGCCCGGTACTCCGATCTTGGAACAGTCCCCGGTACTCGCGTGATTGAAGGCGGATCTCGTGTGATTGAGCGGGCATCTCGCGTGATTAAAGGGGCATCATCCGTGATTGGAGGGTCGACTCGCGTACCTGGAGGGTCGGTTCGCGTGAGGGGGACGACGACACGCCGGGAGCCGTGGCTCCCGGCGTGTCGGCAGGGAAGGATTCAGGCGTCCATGGTGTCGGCCAGGGACTTGGGGCGCATGTCCGTCCAGTTGGCTTCGACGTGGTCCAGGCAGGACTGGCGGGGGGCCGGGCCGAAGGCGGCCGTCCAGCCGGCCGGGACGTCGGCGAACTCCGGCCACAGGCTGTGCTGGTTCTCGGCGTTGACCAGGACCAGGTACGTGCCGTCGGGGTCTTCGAACGGGTTGGTCATCGCGGGCCTCCTCAGGCGGTGATGTCCGTGCGGGCACCCTTCACCAGCGCGGTCAGCTTCTGGATGACCGGCGTGGCGAGCAGGTGGTTGAAGCGCGGCTCGGCGGACCAGTCGCCGAGCTGGCCCGCCTTGACCGCGGGCAGCTGGTTCCACGTCGGAAACTGCGTCATCTGCGCGCGCGGCAGCGCGTACGACCGCGTGTCGGTGAGGATCAGGTCCGCCGGGTACTTGCCCGCCTGCTCCCAGGACAGCTGCTCCCAGTAGTCCTCGGTGCCGCCGCCGGAGACGATGTCCAGCCCCAGTTCGCGGTAGTACGCGAGGTCGGCGAAGTACTCCGGCTTCGCGATGTACAGGCCGTCCTTGTCGCCGTACAGCACCAGGACCTTGAGCCCGGCCTTCTCCTTCGCCGCCGCGCGCAGGTCCTCGGACGCCTTGTCGAAGTCGTCCTTCGCCTTCTTCATGACGTCGGAGTTCGCGTCGCCGCCGAGCGCGACGGCCAGCTGCGAGTAGCGCTCGATCACCTTCGGCAACGCGACCTTGTACTCCGAGAGCGCGACGATCGGCGCGATCTGCTGGACCTTCGGGCCGAGGTCGTCGGTCAGCACCCACATGTCCGTCGGCTTGGTGCCGGTCAGGCCGGTGACGACCAGGTCGGGCTTGAGCGCGGCGAACTTCTCCATGCTGAAGTCGTCCCACGCGTTGCCGATCGACGTCACGGCGCCGAGGTCGATGTTGCCGGCCTGGATCTCCTTGCCGCCGGACGCCGTCTTCTGCGGGCCGAAGACGCCGGCCGGGCGGACGCCGTAGTCCCACAGCGCGGCGGCCGCGCTGACGTAGGCGACCACGCGGGCGGGACGCTGCTCGCGCGCCGCCTTCTGGCCACGGTCGTCGGTGAACTCCCACGGGCCGGAGGCGGCGGCGCCCGAAGAGGACTTGCCGTCGCCGCACGCGGTGAGCGCCGCGGCGGCGGCGAGCCCGCCCGCCCCGATCAGGAATCCACGCCGGCTGAGCCCGGCAGCGCCTTGAAACACGGACATGAGAACCTCTCGCCGAACTTTAGGATAGGCACACCTTATTTAGGGCAGCCTCTCAAAAGCAACCGCCGGCACTGCTCTGTGTCAGCGCCCACCTCGGCCCGACAGCTGCGCCGAAGCGCCGGGCACCGGTTCGGCCGGGTCGTGGCCCAGGTGGACTTGGCGGTTGTCGCCGTCCACGTGCACCACGCGCGGCCGGTGAGCGGCGCGTTCGGACTCGGAGACCTGGGCGTAGGTGATGATGATGACCAGGTCGCCGGGGTGCACCAGGTGCGCGGCGGCGCCGTTGACGCCGATCACCCCCGAACCCGGCTCGCCGGTGATCGCGTAGGTCTCCAGGCGGGCGCCGTTGGTGATGTCGACGACCTGGACCTGCTCCCCCTCGACGATGTCCGCGGCGGCCATCAGCTCGGCGTCGATGGTCAGCGAGCCGACGTAGTGCAGGTCGGCCTGGGTGACGGTGGCGCGGTGGATCTTGGCGTTCATCAGGGTGCGGTGCACGGGTTACCTCGCGTCTCGGGTCAGCAGCGCGGCGAGCCCGGCCGCGGTCGGGGTACGGAAGAACTCGGCGATCTCCAGCTCGGTCCCGAGCCGCTCGGTGATGCGGTTGCGCAGGACCACGAGCAGCATCGAATGGCCGCCGAGGGTGAACAGGTCGTCGTCGGCGCCGACGGCGGCGACGTCCAGGACCTCCGCGAAGATCTCGCAGAGGGTCGTTTCCAGGGGTGTCTCCGGCGCCCGGCCGCGGGCCCGCAGCTCGGGCAGCGGGAGCGCCGTCTTGTCCAGCTTCCCGTTGCGGGTCACCGGGAACGCCTCCAGCGGGACGATCGCCGTGGGCACCATGTACTCCGGCAGCGAGCGGGCCAGGAACTCCCGCAGCCGCGCGGGATCCGCGGTCTCCGGAGTGGTGTAGGCGACCAGCCGCTCGTCCCGGACGACGACGAGCGCCTGGCGAACGTCGTCGTGCCGGGTCAGCGCCGTCTCGATCTCGCCGGGCTCGATCCGGAAGCCGCGGATCTTCACCTGGTCGTCGGTGCGGCCGAGGTATTCGAGATGCCCGCCGGGCCGCCACCGCACGAGGTCGCCGGTGCGGTACATCCGCTCCCCCGGCGGCCCGAACGGGTCGGCGACGAACCGGTCCGCGGTGAGCGCGGGACGGCCGTGGTAGCCACGGGCCAGGCCGGCACCGGCCAGGTAGAGCTCGCCGGGCACCCCGGCCGGGACCGGCGAGAGGCCGCCGTCGAGGACGTAGGCGCGCGCGTTGTGCACGGGACGGCCGATCACCGGCCGCGCGGCGTCGCGGAAGCGGCCGACCAGAGCGTCCACAGTGGCCTCGGTCGGGCCGTAGAGGTTGTACGCCTCGGTCCCCGGCATCGACCGCAGCTGCTCCCACAACGGCTGCGAAACGGCTTCACCGCCGACGCCGACCACGCCGAGTGCGCACCGGCCGTCCGAGATCACCCCGGCCGCGGCCAGCTGGGCGAAGTGCGACGGCGTGAGTTCGAGGAAGTCGAGCCCGCGGTCGCGCACCACCGCCGCCAGCCGGTCCGGGTCGCGGCGGGTGTCGTCGTCGACGACGTGCACCTCGTGCCCGTCGAGCAGCCACAGCTGCGGCTGCCACGATGCGTCGAAGAAGAACGCCCACGCGTGCCCGACCCGCAGCCGCCGCCCGCCCGCGGCCGCGACCGCCGGGCGGTAGAGCGTCTCGCGGTGGCTGTGGAACAGGTTCACCAGCCCGGAGTGCGGGATGACGACGCCCTTCGGCTTGCCCGTCGAGCCGGACGTGTAGAGCACGTACGCCGGGTTGGCGGGCGACGGCGGGGTCAGCGCAGCGTCACTGTCCACAATGTCCTCGGCGAACAGCGCGCCCGGGACCGGCGAAGCCAGTGAACGGCTGGTGAGCACCAGCGCGGCACCGGCGTCGGCGAGGATCGCCGAGATCCGGTCCGCCGGCTGGTCCGGGTCCACCGGCAGGTAGGCCGCGCCCGTCTTGAACACGCCGAAGATCGCCTCGACGACCGCCGCCGACCGGGGCAGCACCAGCGCCACGACCTTCTCCGGACCCGCGCCCCGAGCCGCGAGCCACCGGGCGAGCCGGTCGGTCCGCGCGGCGAACTCCGCGAACGTGAGGCTCTCGCGGGCATCGCTCAGCGCGATCGCGTCCGGGGTGGCCGCCACCTGCGCGGCCAGCCGGTCGACGACCGTCGGCGCCGAAACCGTCAGCGGCGCACCGGTACCCCAGTCGCGCAGGATCCGGTCCCGCTCGAGAGAGCCGAGGACGTCGATCCGGCTCAGTGGCCGGTCCGGGTCCGCGACGACCGCCGCCATCACCCTGACCAGGCGCTCGGTGAGCGTCCGGGCGGTCGGTTCGTCGAAGAGGTCGAGGCTGTATTCGAGGTCGCCGTCGATGCCCTCGGCCGTTTCGACCAGGTCGAAGGACAGGTCGAACTTCGCCTGGCGCAGCCCGGTGTCCCGGTAGGACGCGTCGAGCCCGAGCAGCCGTCCGTCCTCCGAGCCCGAGTGGTAGACCGCGAGCATGACCTGGAACAGCGGGTGCCGGGCCAGCGACCGGGGCGGGTTGAGCAGCTCGACGAGGTGCTCGAACGGCAGGTCCTGGTGGGCGTACGCGGCGAGATCGGCCTCGCGGACGCGGGCCAGCAGCTCCCGGAACGTCGGGTCGCCGCCGGTGTCGGTCCGCAGCACCAGGGTGTTGACGAAGAACCCGGCGAGGTCGTCCAGGGCGTGGTCGGTGCGGCCGGCCACCGGCGTCCCCAGGGGGATGTCGGTGCCGGCGCCGAGCCGGGTCAGCAGGGCGGCCAGCGCCGCCTGCAGCACCATGAACGTGCTGGTGTCGCTGCCGTGGGCCAGTTCCCGCAGGCCGCGGTGGACGTCGGCGGGCACGGTGAACGGCACGGCGGCACCGCGGTTCGTCGACCGCGCCGGGCGCGGCCGGTCCGCCGGGAGCGCCAGCTCGTCGGGGAGGTCCGCGAGGGCTTCCCGCCAGAACGCGGCCTGGCGGCCGAGGACGCTGTCCGGGTCGCTCGCCCGGCCGAACATCTCCCGCTGCCACAGCGTGTAGTCCGCGTACTGCACCGGCAGATCGGTCCATTGTGGACGCTCGCCGCGGAGCCGGGCGGCGTAGGCGGTGTCGAGGTCGCGCTTCAGCGGCGGAAGCGACCAGCCGTCGCCCGCGACGTGGTGCACCAGCAGCACGAACACGTGCCGCTGGGGTCCGGCCGACACGAGGGTGGCCCGCACGGGGATCTCGGTGTCGAGGGTGAAGCAGTACGACGCCGCTGCGGTGACGCGCTCGTCGAGGTCCGCCGCGTCGACGGTCTCGGTGACCAGCACCGGCTCGGCCCGGTCGAGGACGACCTGCCGCGGCGTGCCCTGCTCTTCGACGAGGAGCGTCCGGAGGATCTCGTGGCGCGCCACGACATCGGTCAGCGCGGCGCGCAGCGCGCCGACGTCGACCGGGCCGGTCAGCTCCCACGCCCACGGGATGTTGTACGTCGCGTTCAGCCCGTCCAGGCGGTCGAGGAACCACAGCCGCTGCTGCGCGAACGAAAGCGGCAGCACGTCGGGCCGCTCGGCCGGGAGCAGTGCCGGCCGGCTCCTGCGTCCCGGGTCGAGGAGCCCGGCGAGCCGGGCCGGGGTCGGCGCGTCGAACACCGCCCGGATCGGCACCTCGACGCCGAGCAGGGCCCGGATCCGGCTGACCAGCCGCGTCGCCAGGAGCGAATGCCCGCCGAGCGCGAAGAAGCCGTCGTCGGGGCCGACCGCCGGGACGCCGAGAACGTCGGCGAACAGCTCGCCCAGCGCCTGCTCGGCCGGGGTTCGCGCGACGCGCCCCGAGGTCCGGACCTCGGGGTCGGGCAATGCGGCGCGGTCGAGTTTCCCGTTGGCGTTGACCGGCAACTCGGGCAAGACCACGACGGCCGACGGCACCAGGTACTCCGGCAGCTGCTCGGCCACCCGGGCCCGCAGCGCCACCGGGTCGCCCGACGGTGCCACGTAAGCGATCAGCCGGTTTTCGCGGGCGATCACGACCGCGCGCGCCACCGAGTCGTCCGTCGTCAGCACGGCCTCGACTTCGCCCGGCTCGACGCGGAAGCCGCGGATCTTGAGCTGCTGGTCCGCGCGGCCGAGGAACTCCAGTGCGCCGTCGGCGCGCCGCCGGACCAGGTCGCCGGTGCGGTACATGCGCTCCCCCGGCTCGAACGGCGAGGCGACGAACCGCTCCGCGGTGAGCGCCGGACGGCCGAGGTAACCCCGCGCGAGCCCGGCACCGGCCAGGTACAGCTCGCCGCGCACGCCCGGCGGCACCGGACGGAGACCGGCGTCGAGGACGTACGCGCGGGTGTTCGCGATCGGCCGCCCGACGGCCACGGACCCGTCGCAGACGTGGGCCAGGCTGTCGCCCGCGACCTCCGAACAGCCGTACAGGTTGACCAGTTTCGCCGACGGCCACCGGGCCGCGACCTTCTCCGCGAGCGCGGTGGAAAGCGGCTCGCCGCTGGTGATCCACGTGGTCACCGACTCGAACGCGGCGGCCGGGGCGTCCTCGGCGAAGCTGTCGAGCAGGCTCGGGACCACGGTGAGCACCTGTGCGCCGGACTCGCGGACGAATTCGGCCAGGGCCATCGGGTCGGTGGCTGTCGCGTCGTCGGCGAGGACCACCGGGTCGCCCGCGACGAGGCCGCCGAGCAGCTCGGTCGAGCCGTCGATGAACGTCAGTGCGCTCTTGGCCACGCGCACGCCATGGGCGACGTCCCGGCCCCAGTGGAGCCGGTTGGCGAGCGCCCGCTGGGTTCCCGCGACGGCCTTCGGACGGCCTGTGGAGCCGGACGTGAAGATGACGTACGCCGGGTGGTCCGGGCTGATCGCGGGCCAGGCCGGTTCCGGCCCGGTGTCGCCGGGCCGGACCAGGCGGTCGCCGAAGCCGTCCACCGCGATGACCAGGTGCGGTGCCGCGTCGGCGAGCATCAGTTCGATGCGTTCCGCCGGGTGATTGAGGTCGAGGGGCAGGTACGCGGCGCCGGTTTTGAGCACCGCCAGGAGGGCGACGACCAGGTCAGGCGACCGTGGCAGCGCGACCGCCACCACCCGTTCCGGGCCCGCGCCTCGCGCGAGCAGCGCGTGGGCGAGCGTGGTGGCCTGAGCGTCCAGGTCGGCATACGTGAGCCGCGCGGAACCGAAGACCAGTGCGGTCGCGTCCGGTGTCCGGGCCACCTGCGCGGCGAACAGCTCGGCGGCCGTCTCGGCGGGCAGGGGTGTCGCGGGGGCGGCGGCTAGCTGTTCGTGCTCGGCCTCGGTGAGCAGGTCGACGGCGCCGATCCGGGTGTCCGGGTCGGCCACGACCGCGCGCAGCAGCGTCCGGAGCCGGTCGAGGATCGCTTCGACGCTCGCGCGGTCGAAGACGTCGCTGTTGTACTCCGCGGTACCGCGGATCCCGGCCTGGTGGCCGGGCTGTTCGCCGACGAAGAACGTCAGGTCGGCCCGGGCGGTGCCGGTGCGGACCGGCTCCTCCACGGCGGTCAGGCCGGGCAGCGCGAGGTCGGCGACGGCGTTGTTCTGCCAGGCGAGCATCGTCTGGAACAGCGGGTGGTACGCGAGCGACCGGGCCGGGTTGAGGACCTCCACGAGGCGTTCGAACGGGACGTCCTGGTGGGCGTAGGCGTCGAGGCTGCGGTCGCGCACGCGGGCGACGAGGTCCCGGAACGCCGGGTCGCCGCCGGTGTCCACGCGCAGGACGAGGGTGTTCACGAAGAACCCGACGAGGTCGTCCAGGGCCTGGTCGGTGCGGCCGGCGATGGACGTGCCGAGCGGGATGTCGGTGCCCGCCCCGAGGCGGGTGAGCACCGCGGTGAGCCCCGCGTGCACGACCATGAACACGCTGGCGCCGCATGCGCGAGCCAGTTCCACGAGTCCGCTGTGGAGTTCGGCGTCCCAGCCGAAGGCGAACTGCTCGCCGCGGTAGGACGCTTCCGCCGGGTGGGGCCGGTCGGCGGGCAGCTCGATCCGGTCCGGCAGGTCCGCCAGTGCTTCACGCCAGTAGGCGAGCTGCGGTTCGATCACCGGCTCGCCGAGGACGTCCCGCTGCCACAGCGTGTAGTCCGCGTACTGGACCGGCAGCGCGGTCCACTGTGGAGCTTCCCCGGCCTGGCGGGCGGTGTAGGCCGTCGCCAGGTCGCGCCACAGCGGCGCGGTCGACCAGCCGTCCGACGCGATGTGGTGGAACACCAGCACGAGGACGTGCTCCCGGTCCCCCAGGCGCAGCAGTTCCGCCCGGAGCGGAATCTCCGACTCCAGCCGGAACACCGTGCCGGCCACTTCGGACACCGCGTCGGCGAGCACGGCCTCGGTGACCGTGCGCAGCGGCAGCGGGATCCTCACGTCGTCGAGGACCAGCTGCCGGGCCTCGCCACCAACCTCGGGGAAGACGGTGCGCAAGGCTTCGTGACGTTCGACCACGTCGGACAGCGCGGCCCGCAGTGCGCCGACGTCCAGGTCTCCGGTCAGCCGGACCGCGCTCGGCATGTTGTACGTCGCCGACGGGCCTTCGAGCCGGTGCAGGAACCAGAGCCGCTGCTGGGCGAACGACAGCGGCAGCACGTCCGGCCGCGGGTCGGCGCGCACCAGTGCCGGACGAGCCTGCTCGGCGGTGGACAGCAGCGCGGCCAGCCCGGCGACCGTCGGCGCCTCGAACACCGACCGTACCTGCAGTTCGACGCCGAAGACCGCGCGCAGCCGCGCGACCAGCCGCGTCGCCATCAGCGAGTGCCCGCCGAGGGCGAAGAAGTCGTCGTCGACGCCGACCGACGCGGCGTCGAGGACCTCGGCGAACAGACCACAAAGGACTTCTTCGGCCGGCGTCCGCGGGGCCCGGCCTGCGGTGACCGCCTGCTTGTCCGGGCTCGGCAGGGCGCGGCGGTCGAGCTTGCCGGAGGCCAGCAGCGGCAGCCGGTCGAGGATCACGAAGGCCGACGGCACCATGTACTGCGGCAGCCGGTCGCGGACGTGCGTCCGCAGGGCTGCCACCAGCGCGTTCGTGTCCCGCTGCCCGGCCGGGTGGTTGCCCAGCGCTTCCAGGGCGGCCCGCACCGGGCGGACGCGGTGGATCCGCGTCGGCTCCCCGGTGGTGAACACGACTTCCAGGGCGCCTTCGTCCGTGGTGAGCGTCGCGTACACGCGGTAGCCGTGGCGCTCGCCGAGTTCCTGCAGTGTCTCGGGATCCACCCCGGCCTTGCCGTCCAAAGCGGACAGTGCCGCGTCGGCGTCCCCGGCGGCCAGTGCGGCGACGGCGGCGAGTTCGCCGGCCAGCCGCGCGTTCGGCACGCCGGTGACACGCAGCCGCTCCGGGCGCGTTTCCAGGAGCCGGTCCAGCTCGGCGACGGACTCGAACGTCACGACCTGCTCGTCGGCCGCGGCGGGCCTCGGCGCCTTCCGCAGGACGACGTCGTAGCGGTGGCGAGTCAGCTCGTTGTGGGCGTGACCGCGCTTGACCCACAGGTCGACGTCGTCGAAGCCGTCCAGCTCACGGGCCAGCGCCGCGAAGAAGTCCGGGTCGAGGACGAGTTCGCCTTCCCGGGCGATCGCCTGATCCACCGCGGCGATGTCACGGCGGCCGTGCCGCAGCTCGGTCGCGGTCCGGAACGCCCGCAGCGAACGCAGGTTGCGGATGTCGCCGAGGAAGATCACGCCGCCGGGGCGGACCCGCGCCGCGGCCGTGCGGACGACCTCGGCGAAGTAGCCGACGCTCGGGAAGTACTGCGCGACGGAGTTGACGATCACCGTGTCGAACGGCTCGTCCGGCAGCGTGCCCAGGTCGTGCGCCGGCCGCGCGGCCAGGTGGACCTTGCCCGCGAACGCCGTCCCGGCGAGTTCCCGGCGCAGGTTGGCGATCGCCCGCTCGGACAGGTCGACGCCCCAGTACTCCTCGGCGTCCGGCGCGATCCGGGACAGGATCAGGCCGCTGCCGACGCCGATCTCCAGGACCCGTTTCGGCCGCAGGGCCCGGATACGTTCGATCGTCGCCGCGTGCCACTCCCGCATCTCTTCCAGGGGGATCTCGGAGCCGTCGTAGCTGGAGTTCCAGCCGGTGAAGTTCTCGTCCAGCCCGCCCGCGGCCGCGTCGGTGAACACGTTCTCGTGCAGCTCGCGCCACTCGCCGACGTGGTCCAGCTCGGCTTCCTCGTCACGGCCGGCGGCCGGGACGGCGTAGGCGACGAGCCGCCCGTCCTGCGCGAGCACCACCGACTGCCCGACGGCCGGGTGCTCGGCCAGCACGGCCTCGATCTCGCCCGGTTCGATGCGGTAGCCGCGGATCTTGACCTGGTCGTCGGCGCGGCCCAAGAACACCAGCCGCCCGTCCGGCAGCCACTTCACCAGGTCACCGGTCCGGTACAGCCGCCCACCCGAACCGAACGGATCCGCGACGAACCGCTCCGCCGTCAGCCCCGGCCGGCCGAGATAGCCACGCGCCAGGCCCGATCCGGCGAGGTACAGCTCTCCGACCACACCCGGCGGCACCGGCCTCAGCCCGGCGTCGAGCACGTACGCCCGGGTGCCGGGGTCGGGGATGCCGATCGGGACG
The DNA here is from genome assembly GCF_002234595.1 of Amycolatopsis vastitatis. GTDB lineage: Bacteria > Actinomycetota > Actinomycetes > Mycobacteriales > Pseudonocardiaceae > Amycolatopsis > Amycolatopsis vastitatis. The sequence continues at coordinate 79,691 of NZ_NMUL01000007.1, read as the reverse complement.
ACGGTCGCGTCCGCCAGCTCGGCCGGGTCACTTTCCCCGAGCGTCGAGTTGGTCGTGGCTTCGGTCGGGCCGTAGGCGTTGAACATCCGCCGTCCCGGCGCCCACCTCTTGACCAGCTCCGGCGACACCCGCTCGGTCCCGGCCAGCAGCACGCTGTCCCGCGGGACGTCGCAGTCCTCCGGCATGGCGTCGAGCAGGGCGGGCGGCAAGATCATGAAGTCGACGCCGTGCCGGTGCGCGTACTCGGTCAGCGCAGGTCCGGCGACGCGGCGTTCGGCCGGGACGACGACCAGGCGGCCGCCCGAAAGCAGGCCGAGGCACAGGTCCCAGAACGCGACGTCGAAACTCGGCGACGCGAACTGCAGCACCCGGCTGTGCGGGCCGACGCCGAAGCGCTCGACCTGGGTCGCGACGAGCTTGGCGACGCCGGAGTGCTGGAGGACGACGCCCTTCGGCCGTCCGGACGAGCCGGAGGTGTAGATCACGTACGCCGCGTTCTCCGGCTTGACCCCCACCGCCGGGTCCTCTGTGGACATTCCGGCCAGGGCCGGATCCTCCAGGAGGACCCGCGGGACGTCGGCGGGCAGCTTCGCGTCGCTCTCCCGCGTCGTCACCACGCAGACCGGGGCCGCGTCGCCGACCATGTAGGCGATCCGGTCGCCCGGGTAGTCGACGTCGACCGGGAGGTAGGCAGCACCCGCCTTGAGCACCGCCAGTTCGGCCACGACCATGTCCACGGACCGCGGCACGGCCAGCGCGACGACCCGCTCCGGCCCGGCGCCGCGTTCGACCAGCAGGTTCGCGAGCCGGTTCGCGCGGGCATTGACTTCGGCGTAGGTGAGTTCGACGTCTTCGAACACGAGCGCCACCGCGTCCGGCGCCTCGGCGACACGGCGGGCGAACAGCGCCGGGAAGGTCTCGGCGCCCGCCGGTTCGAGGGATCCGGCCCACCGGCCGAGCACCCGGTCGCGCTCGTCGCCGGCGAGGAGGTCCAGGGCCCCGACCGGGCGGTCCGGTTCGGCCAGCGCCGCACGCAGCAGCACTTCGAGCCGCCGCAGGATCGCGTGAGCACCCGCGTAGTCGAAGACGTCGGCGTTGAACTCCAGCACGCCCGCGATCCCGGCGTCGCGCTCGGTCAGCGAGATCGCGAGGTCGAACTTCGACGTCCCGGTGGTCACCGGGATCTCGGAGACGGCCAAGCCGGGCAGGACGACCTCGGCGCGGGCGTTGTTCTGCCCGGCGATCATCACCTGGAACAGCGGGTGGTACGACAGCGACCGCGCCGGGTTCAGCAACTCGACCAGCCGCTCGAACGGGACGTCCTGGTGGGCGTACGCGTCGAGGTTGCGCTCGCGGACGCGCGCCACCAGGTCGCGGAACGACGGCTCGCCCCCGGTGTCGACGCGCAGGACGAGCGTGTTGACGAAGAACCCGACGAGGTCGTCGAGGGCCTGGTCGGTGCGGCCGGCGATGGGCGAGCCGACCGGCACGTCGGTGCCCGCGCCCAGCCGCGTGAGCAGCGCGGCCAGCGCCGCGTGCACGACCATGAACACGCTCGCGCCGCACTCACGGGCCAGCCCGGCCAGCCGGGCGTGCAGTCCGGCGTCCCAGGTGAACGTGTGCAGCTCGCCGCGGAACGTCGCGACGGCCGGGTGCGGGCGGTCCAGGGGCAGCTCGATCCGGTCCGGCAGGCCGTCCAGCGCGTCGCGCCAGTACTCCAGCTGGGCGGACAGGACGCTGTCCGGGTCGTCCTCGCGGCCGAGCAGATCGCGCTGCCAAAGCGTGTAATCCGCGTACTGGACCGGCAGCGGCGTCCATTGTGGACTTTCACCGGCGCGGCGGGCGGCGTAGGCCGTGGCGATGTCCCGCCACAGCGGGGCCATCGACCAGCCGTCGGACGCGATGTGGTGGAACACCAAGGCGAAGACGTGCTCCCGATCGCCCACGCGCAGCAGCTCGGCGCGCATCGGCACGTGCCGCTCGAGGTCGAACGGGCCGCGGACGAGCCCGGTCAGCGCGTCGCCGAGGTCGTCGACCGGGCGCACCCGGAGCGAGACGCCCGCGTCCTCGACGGGCAGGATTTCCTGGTACGGCACGCCGTCCCGCTGCGGGAACCGGGTCCGCAGCGCCTCGTGCCTGCCGACCACGTCGGCCAGCGCCGTGCGCAGGGCCTCGACGTCGACCTCGCCTTCGAGCCGCATGACCAGCGGGACGTTGTAGGTGGCCGACGGGCCTTCGAGGTGGTGCAGGAACCACAGCCGCTGCTGGGCGCCCGACAGCGGCACGCGCGACGGCCGCCGCATCGGCACCAGCGGCGGGCGCGCGGCCCCGGCGCCGGTGGCGAGCACCCCGGCCAGGCCCGCGGGGGTCGGCGTCTCGAACACCGACCGGATCTCGACTTCGGCGCCCAGGGCCGCGCGGATCCGCGCGATCAGCCGGGTGGCCAGCAGCGAGTGGCCGCCGAGGGCGAAGAAGCTGTCGTCCGGGCCGACCCGCGGCAGGCCGAGGACGTCGGCGAACAGCTCGCACAGCTGCCGTTCGACCGGGGTGCGCGGTGCCCGGCCGGACGTCGGCGTCACCGGGTCCGGCGACGGCAGCGCGCGGCGGTCGAGCTTGCCGTTGGCCGTCACCGGGAGCGCGTCGAGCAGCACGATCGCCGACGGCACCATGTGGTCCGGCAGCCGGGCGGCGGCCAGTGCCCGCAGTTCGGCGGGCAAGGCGCCGGCGGGGGTGCCGTGGGGCACGACGTACCCGACCAGGCGGACGTCGCCCGGCCGGTCTTCGCGGGCCACGACGACGGCGTGGGCGACGTCGTCGTGCGCGGACAGCGTCGCGGCGATCTCGCCGGGCTCGACGCGGAAGCCGCGGATCTTGACCTGCTCGTCGCCGCGGCCGAGGAACTCCAGCACGCCGTCGGGGCGGAAGCGGGCGAGGTCGCCGGTGCGGTACATCCGGGAGCCGGGCGCGCCGAACGGGTCGGCGACGAACCGTTCCGCGCTCAGCCCGGGCCGGCCGAGGTAGCCGCGGGCGAGCTGGACGCCGGCGAGGTACAGCTCCCCCGGTGTGCCCGGCGGCACCGGGCGGAGGGCGGCATCGAGGACGTACGTCCGGGTGTTCCACACCGGACGTCCGATGGGGACAGTCCTGTCCTCAGTGGACGCTCGCCACGAGGTGACGTCCACCGAGGCTTCGGTCGGGCCGTAGAGGTTGTGCAGTTCGGCGCCGAGCACCCGGCCGAACTGCGCGACGGCGTCCGGCGGCAGGGCTTCGCCACTGCACAGGACGCGGCGCAGGCTCGTGCACTCCGCCGCGGTCGGTTCCTGCAGGAAGACCTGGAGCATCGAGGGGACGAAGTGGACGGTCGTGATCCCGCGATCCCGGATCAGCCGGGCGAGGTAAGCGGGGTCCTTGTGGCCGTCCGGCCGGGCCAGGACCTCCGTGGCGCCGGTGATCAGGGGCCACAGGAACTCCCACACCGAGACGTCGAAGCTGGACGGCGTCTTCTGCAGCACTCGGTCGTCGCCGGTGAGGCCGTACTCGTGTTGCATCCACAGCAGCCGGTTGACGATCCCGGCGTGCGGCACGACGACGCCCTTGGGGCGGCCCGTCGAACCGGACGTGTAGATGACGTACGCGGGGTTCTCGGGCCGGAGCACGACGTCGAGTGGCGCGTCCGGGACTCCGGCGAGGGTGTCCGGATCGTCCAGCAGCAGCGCGCCCGGAACCGCGGTCTCCGCCGTGGCCAGCACGAGCGCCGGTTCCGCGTCTTCGAGCATGAACGCGATGCGGTCGGCCGGGTAGCCGGGGTCGAGCGGCAGGTAGGCCGCACCCGTCTTGAGGACGGCGACGATGGCCGTGACGAGGTGCGCCGAGCGCGGCAGGGCCAGCGCGACCACGCGTTCGGGCCCGGCACCCTGCGCGACGAGCACGCGGGCGAGGCGGTTCGAGACGGCGTCCAGCTCGGCGTAGCTGAGTTCTTCGTCCTCGAAGACCAGGGCGGGGTGGTCCGGGGTCCGCGCCACCTGGGCGGCGAACAGCTCGGGCAAGGTGACCGCGGGGACGTCCTGGACGGCACCGGACCAGACGTCGTCCAGGCCGTCGCGTTCGGCCGTGGTCAGCACCTCCAGGGACCCGAGCCGCCGGTCCGGGGCCGAGACGACCTGCCGCAGCAGCAGTTCGAGGCGGTCGAGGAGGCCGGTCACGGTGGCCCGGTCGAACACCTCGGTGTTGAACTCGGCCTCGCCGTCCAGGCCACCTTCCCGTTCGGTGAAGGAGAACCAGAGGTCGAACTTGGCCGTGCCGGTGCCCACGTGCCGCGTGGTCACGGTGAGGCCGGGCAGCCCGGCGGCGGTGCCGGGGGTGTTCTGCCAGGCGAGCATGGTCTGGAACAGCGGGTGGTGCGCCAGCGACCGGGCCGGGTTCAGCACTTCGACAAGGCGCTCGAACGGGACGTCCTGGTGGTTGTAGGCGTCGAGGCTCCGCTCGCGGACCCGGGCGACGAGGTCGCGGAACGACGGGTCGCCGCCGGTGTCGACGCGCAGGACGAGCGTGTTGACGAAGAACCCGACGAGGTCGTCCAGTGCCGGGTCGGTGCGGCCGGCGATCGGGGTACCGATGGGGATGTCGGGGCCGGCACCGAGCCGCGACAGCAGCGCCGTCAGGCCCGCGTGCACGACCATGAACGGGCTCGCGCCGCACGCCCGCGCGAGTTCGGCGAGCCCGGCCTGGAGCCCGGCGTCCCAGGTGAAGGTGAAGAACTCGCCGCGGTGGGCGGAGACCGCCGGGTGCGGCCGGTCGAGCGGGAGAGTGATCCGCTCGGGCAGGGCGTCGAGCGCCTCGCGCCAGTAGCCGAGCTGGGCGGCCTCTTCGGCTTCGAGGAGATCGCGCTGCCAGAGCGTGTAGTCCGCGTACTGCACCGGCAACGGCGTCCACTGTGGAGCTTCGCCGTGCAGCCGGGCGCGGTAGGCCGTCGCGATGTCGCGCCACAGCGGGGACAGCGACCAGCCGTCGGCGGCGATGTGGTGCAGGACGACGACCAGCACGTGCCGGCGCGGGTCGAGCGCCAGCAGCGCGGCGCGCAGCGGCACGCCGTCGCCGAGGTCGAAGACCTCGCGGACCAGGCCGGCCACCGCGGTGTCCACTTCGGACTCGGACACCGTGCGGACGGGCAGCTCCACCGTGCTTTCGTCGAGGACCCGCTGGTACGGCTCGCCGTCGGCGGCCGGGAAGACCGTCCGCAGTGTCTCGTGCCGCGCGACGACGTCGTTCAGCGCGGCGCGCAGCGCCTCGACGTCCAGCTCCCCGGCCAGCCGCACGACGAGCGGGACGTTGTAGGTCGCCGAGCCGCCGTCCAGCCCGTGCAGGAACCACAGCCGCTGCTGCGCGAACGACAGCGGCAGCCGGTCCGGCCGCTCGGGGACGCGGACGAGCGGCGGCCGCCCGGTGCCGGTGACGGTCCCGGACACCAGTTCCGCGAGCGCGGCCGGTGTCGGCGCGTCGAACACCGCCCGCACCGGGATCTCGGCGCCGGCGGCCGCGCGGATCCGCTGGATCAGCCGGGTGGCCAGCAGCGAGTGGCCGCCGAGGGCGAAGAAGTCGTCGTCGGGCCCGGCCTGCGGCAGGCCGAGGACGTCGGCGAACATCTCGCACAGCAGCTGCTCGACGGGGCTGCGGGGCGCGCGGCCCGGCCCCGCGGTGAACCGCTCCGGGCTCGGCAGGGCCTTGCGGTCCAGCTTGCCCGACGCCAGCACCGGCAGCTTGTCCAGCACGACGAACGCCGAAGGCACCATGTACAACGGCAGCCGGTCCCGCACGTGCGCCCGAAGCGACGCAACGAGCGCCCCGGTTTCGCGCCGGGCGGCGGGGTTGTTGGCGTAGGACGCGGGCGCGCCGGCCGGGCGCACCGGCCGGTACACGGTTCCGTCTGCGCCCGAACGCCCCAATGTGGCGTTGGGTGCGTCAGACGCACCCAATGTGGCGTTCGGTGCGTTGGATGCACCGAACGCCACATTGGGGCGCATGAAGACAGCCTCCAGTTCGCCGCTCTCGGCCGCCCACGTCACCGCGACGCGGTAGCCGGCCTGTTCGCCGAGCCGGTGCAGGGCTTCGGGGTCGACGCCGTCGCGCCGCTCGAGGGCGGCCAGGGCCGCGTCGGCGTCGCCGGTGTCCAGAGCGCGGAGCGCCGCCAGCTCCCCGGCCAGCCGCGCATCCGGGATCCCGGTGACCCGCAGCCGCGACGGCGTCTCGGCGGCCAGGAACCGTTCCACCGCCCCGAGGTCGCCGAACGCGACGACCTGCTCGTCGACCGGGGCCGGCTTCGGTGCCTTCCGCAGGACGACGTCGTAGCGGTGCCGGGTCAGCTCGTTGTGCGCGGTGCCGCGCTTGACCCACAGGTCGACGTCGTCGAAGCCGTCCAGGTCGCGCGCCAGTGCCGGGAAGAAGTCGGGGTCGAGCACCAGCTCGCCCTCGCGCGCGATCGCCTGGTCGACCGCGGCGACGTCACCCCGGCCGTGCCGCAGCTCGACCGCCGTGCGGAACGCCCGCAGCGAGCGGAGGTTGCGGATGTCGCCGAGGAAGATCGTCCCGCCCGGCTTCAGGACGCCGGCGGCGGTCCGGACGACCTCGGCGAGGTAGTCCGCGCTCGGGAAGTACTGCGCGACGGAGTTGACGACCACGGTGTCGAACGGCTCGTCCGGCAATTCACCCAGGTCGTGCGCCGGCCGCGCGGCCAGATGGACCTTGTTCGCGAAGGGCGTCGCGGCGACCTCGCGCCGGACGTTCTCGACCGCGCTCTCGGAAAGGTCGACACCCCAATAGGTTTCGGCGTCCGGTGCGATCCGCGAGAGGATCAAGCCGCTGCCGACGCCGATCTCCAGCACCCGCTTCGGCCGCAGGGCCCGGATCCGTTCGATCGTCGCCGCGTGCCACTCCCGCATCTCTTCGAGCGGGATCTCGGAGCCGTCGTAGCTGGAGTTCCAGCCGGCGAAGTTCTCCTCGATGCCCGTCGAACCGGCGAGCATCTCCTCGTGGACGTCGTGCCATTCGTCGACGTGACCCTGCTCGGCCGCTTGGTCGCGGTCGGGCACCGGCACGGCGTAGGCGACCAGTTGGCCGTCCCGGGCGACGACGACCGACTGGCCGACGCGCGGGTGCTCGGCGAGGACCGACTCGATCTCGCCCGGCTCGATGCGGTAGCCGCGGATCTTGACCTGGTCGTCGGCCCGGCCCAGGAACACCAGCCGCCCGTCCGCCAGCCACTTCACCAGGTCGCCCGTGCGGTAGAGCCGCCCGCCCGAACCGAACGGGTCCGCCACGAACCGCTCCGCCGTCAGCCCCGGCCGCCCGAGATAGCCGCGCGCCAGACCGGATCCCGCCAGGTACAGCTCCCCGGCGACCCCGACCGGGACCGGCGCGAGGTACGCGTCGAGGACGTAAGCGCGGGTGCCCGGGTCCGGCACGCCGATCGGCACGGCCGAGCCGGGGGCGATCCCGGGGTCGCAGAGCCCGAGCGTCGAGTTGGTCGTGGCTTCGGTCGGGCCGTAGGCGTTGAACATCCGCCGTCCCGGCGCCCACCTCTTGACCAGCTCCGGCGACACCCGCTCGGTGCCCGCCAGCAGCACGCTGTCGCGCGGCAGGTCGCAGTCCTCGGGGAGTTCCGCGAGCAGCGCGGGCGGGAGGATCATGAAGTCGACGCCGTGGGCGTGCGCGTATTCGGCCAGCTCGAGGCCGGGCACGCGCCGCTCGGCGGGAACGATGACCAGGCGGCCGCCCGAAAGCAGACCGAGGCACAGGTCCCAGAACGCGACGTCGAAACTCGGCGACGCGAACTGCAGCACCCGGCTGTGCGGCCCCACACCGAAGCGCTCCGACTGCGTCGCGACGAGCTTCGCCACGCCCGCGTGGGAAACGACGACGCCCTTGGGGCGGCCGGTCGACCCGGACGTGTAGATGACGTACGCCGCGTTCGCCGGGACGATCTCCGCGCGCGGGTCCGTGTCCGGGCCCGTGGCGAGGTCGATTTCGTCGAGGAGCAGGACATCGCCGTCGAAGCGGTCCGCGAGGTCGGCGGTGGTCACCACGCAGACCGGGCGCGCGTCGGCGACCATGAACGCGATGCGCTCGGCTGGGTAGTCCTGGTCCAGCGGCAGGTAGGCGGCCCCGGCCTTGAGCACGGCCAGCTCGGCCACGATCATCTCGAGCGACCGCGGCACGGCCAGCGCGACCACGCGTTCGGGCCCGGCGCCGCGTCCCACGAGGACGTGGGCGAGCCGGTTGGCGCGCGCGTCCAGTTCCGCGTAAGTCAGTTCTTCGTCTTCGAAGACCAGCGCCACCGCGTCCGGTGCTTCCCGGACGCGGGCGGCGAACAGCTCCGGCAGGGTCGACAGCGGCGTGTCGAGGTCCGTGTCGTTCCAGTCTTCGAGGATCCGGCGCAGTTCCGGTTCCGGCACGACTTCCAGCCGCCCGACCGGGCACTGTGGACGCTCGAGCGCGTCGGCCAGGAGGTGCTCGAGATGCGTGAGCATGCGGTCCACAGTGGACTCGTCGAGGACGTCGGCGCGGTATCCGGCCACCAGGACGCCGTCGGCGACCGTGAGGTTCAGGTCGAGCGGGAGGTCGGTCTCGGCGCCGAAACCGACGTTGACCAGCACCGATCCCCCGCGCCCCGGCTCGGGCCCCACCTCGGCGACCAGGTCGTCGAACGGGACCTCGTGCGCCAGGGCCTCTTCGTGCGCCTCACGCACCCGCGTCACGACCTCGGCGAAGCCCGGCGAACCACCGAGATCGACCCGGAGCGGCACCAGCGAGCCGACGCCGACCACGACGTCGGCGGTGGCCGAATAGCGGGACAGCAGCACGGTGAACGCCGCGAGGACCGTCAACTCGCCGGCCTCGGGCAACGGCCTGACCAGCCGTCCCGCGACGGGCCCGGCGGAGTACGGCCGGTCGACCGGCAGCGGCAGCTCCTTCGGCGCCGAGGCGAGGCGGTCACGCCAGAACCCGAGCCTCGACACCTGCTGCACAGCGTCACCGTTGCTCACCGGTAGACCAGCCTCCCGCTGCTCACGGCACCCCGATCGGGATGCAAACTTAGGCGACCCTAACAAACGGATGGTGAGAATGCACTCCTGTACCATCGGTTAGCCTTACCTAAATCACTACCAGTCGGAGGTGCGGTGCGAACAGCCCCCGGAGGGATCGCTCTCAAGCGACGCCCGCCACACACGGGCCGCGCGCTCGGCCTGCTGGCCGCCCTCGGTGTCCTGGTTTTCCTGTGTGTGCTGAGCGTTTGGCTGGGGTCGAAGGAGATTTCGTTCGGCGCGGTCTGGCAGGTGCTCTGGCACAACGACGGTTCGGCCGACGCCGTGATCATCCACAGTGTCCGGCTGCCGAGGACACTCCTGGCCGTCGCGGTGGGCGCCGCGCTGGGGCTGGCCGGCACGCTCATGCAGGCGCTGACCCGCAACCCCCTCGCCGACCCGGGGCTGCTCGGCATCAGCGCCGGGGCGGCGTTCGCCATCGTCTTCTCGATCACCGTGCTCGGCGTCGGTTCCCTTTACGGCTACGTCTGGTTCGCCTTCGCCGGCGCGCTCGCCGCCACCGCGGTCGTGTACTCCCTCGGCACCCGCGGCCGCAGCGGCTCGAGCCCGGTCAAGCTCGCCCTCGCGGGTGCCGCCGTCACGGCCCTGCTCGGGTCGTTCACCAGCGCCATGGTGCTGTCGGACCCCGTGGCGCTCAACCGTTTCCGGTTCTGGTCGGCCGGTTCGCTCGCCGGCGTCGACAGCGGTTCGCTGCTGCGGATCCTGCCGTTCCTCCTCGTCGGAGTGGTCCTGGCGATCGCGAGCGGTCCCGCGCTGAACAGCCTCGCGCTCGGTGACGACGTCGCCGTCGCGCTCGGGCGCCGGCTGGGTCCGCTGCGGCTGCGCGGCGCGCTGGCCGTCACGCTGCTGACCGGCGCGTCCGTCGCCGTCGCGGGGCCGATCGTGTTCCTCGGGCTTATCGTCCCGCACGCCGTGCGGTTCGTCATCGGCCCCGACCACCGGTGGCTGCTGCCCTACACCGCGGTGCTGGCGCCGTGCCTGCTGCTGGCCGCGGACATCCTCGGCCGCGTCATGGCTCGGCCCGGTGAGGTCCGGGCGGGCGTGATCGTCGCGTTCCTCGGCGCGCCGTTCTTCATCCACCTGGTCCGCCGCCGCAAGCTCGTGGAGTCCTGACATGAGCCTGCTGCAGGTGCGGCGCGACCGCGTCACGTTCCGCCTCGCGAAACCCCCGGTGTCGGGGCAGATCCGGCTCCGGCTCGCCGTCGTCTCGCTCGTCCTCGCGGTGCTGGCGTTCGCGTTGTTCTGCGTGGGCATGACGATCGGGGACGTCCCGCTCGGCGTGTCCGACGTCCTTTCCGCCGTGTTCGGCGGCGGGGACAGCGGCACCGCCTACATCGTGCAGGAACTGCGGCTGCCCCGGGCGCTGACCGGGCTGCTGGCCGGGCTGGCGTTCGGCGCGTCCGGCGCGGTGTTCCAGACCATCACGCGCAACCCGCTGGCCAGCCCGGACATGATCGGCATCAACGCGGGCGCGGCCACCGCCGTGGTCGCGGGGATCTCGTTCGGGTTCGGCGGTGGCCTCGGCACCACCACGCTCGGCCTTCTGGGCGGGTTGCTGACCGGGCTGCTGGTGTACGTGCTCGCGTGGCGGCGCGGCACCACCGGCTACCGGATCATCCTGGTGGGCATCGGCGTCTTCGCGATGTGCACCAGCCTGACCGACTACCTGCTCAGCCGCGCGCAGATCACCGAAGCCCAGGCGTCGATCGGCTGGCTCGTCGGGAACCTCGCCAACCGCGGCTGGGCGCACGTCGTCCCGCTGGCCTGCGCGTTGGCGGTGCTGCTGCCGCTGGTGCTGGCCCTGTCGCGGTGGATGCGCACCCTCCAGCTCGGCGACGAGGTGGCGGCCGGGCTCGGCACCCCGGTCCAGCCGGTGCGGCTCGGCCTCCTGCTGGCCGGCGCCGGGCTGGTCGCCTTCGCGACGGCGTCGGCGGGCCCGGTCTCGTTCGTCGCGCTCACCGCGCCGCAGATCGCGCAACGCCTGGCGCGCCAGGCGTCCCCGCCGCTCACCGCGTCCGCGCTCACCGGCGCGGTGGTGGTGCTGGGCAGCGACATCCTGGCCCGCTCGATCACCGCGTCCCCGCTGCCGGTCGGCATCGTGACCGGCGCGCTGGGCGCCCCGCTGCTGCTCTGGCTGCTGGCCAGGGCCAACCGATCCGGTTCCGGAGGCTGAGAAGATGACACCGTTCCTGCGAGTGCGGGACCTGCGCGTCGCCTACGACGACCGGGTCGTCATCGACGGCCTCGACCTCGACATCCCGCCCGGGAAGATCACCGCGATCATCGGGGCCAACGCGTGCGGGAAGTCGACGCTGCTGCGCACCCTGGCCCGGCTGCTCACGCCGAAGGCGGGCGGGGTGTACCTCGACGGCCGGTCGATCCACGACCTGCCGACCCGCCAGGTCGCCCAGCGGCTCGGGATCCTGCCGCAGTCCCCGGTGGCACCCGAGGGCATGACGGTGGCCGACCTCGTCGGCCGCGGCCGCGCCCCGCACCAGAGCTGGTGGCGCCAATGGTCCACTTCGGACGAAGGCGCGGTGCGCGCGGCCCTGGAAGCGACTTCGCTGACGGACCTCGCCGACCGCCCGGTGGACGAGCTGTCCGGCGGGCAGCGGCAACGCGCGTGGATCGCGATGGCGGTCGCCCAGGGCACACCGGTGCTGCTGCTCGACGAACCCACGACGTACCTGGATCTGGCCCACCAGATCGACGTCCTGGACCTGGTCGTCGACCTCAACCGCGCCGAGGGCCGGACGGTGGTGATGGTGCTGCACGACCTTCCGCAGGCGTGCCGCTACGCCGACCACGTGATCGCGATGAAGGCGGGCCGGATCGTGGCCTCGGGCGAACCGGCTTCCGTCATCACGGAGGACCTCGTCGAGGAGGTTTTCGACGTTCGCTGCCAGGTGACCCCGGACCCGGTGAGCGGGACGCCGATGGTCATCCCGATCAGCCGCCACCACCCGGCACCGGTGAACTAGCGCTATCCTGGGGCCCGGCCTTCCTCACCGTCCCCGAGGACCGATCCGGCCGAATCCCCCTCGAGAAAGCTGACTGCTGTGTACGCGCTGCCCGAAAAGACCACCGGCCCCGAACGCGACCTGCTGGAGGCCATGCTCGACCGCGGCCGCCTCGCCCTCGTCGAGAACGCGCAAGGCCTGTCGGAAGCGGATGCCCGGCGCCGGCTGGTGCCGTCCCTGACCACCCCGATCGCCCTGGTCAAGCACGCGGCCGTCGCCGAGCGCCGGTGGTTCCAGTGGCTGGTGGCCGGACTCGACGAGTCCGAGATCGACGGTCCCTCGACCCCCGGAGACGCCAGTTTCGCCGTCGCCGACGACGAGACGGTGGCCGACGTGATCGCCGAGCACGAGGGGACCACCGCGCGTTCGCGGGAGATCGCGGCGGCCTTCTCCCTCGACGACCGCTGGACGCACCCGGTCGTCGGCGAGGTCACCCTCCGCTTCATTTACCTGTTCCTGATCGAGGAATACGCCCGCCACACCGGCCACGGCGACATCCTGCGGGAACAGCTGTCGTGAGTGAGAAACAGTGTTCTAACACTGTTTCTCACTCACGGCCACTGCGACGGGTCAGCGACCGCTGATCGCGTACTCCCCCACGGGCTCCGCCACCACGCGCCGGTCCACAATGGACTGCAGGATCTCGCCCACCCGGACCGCGGTGTTCGACAGCAGCGACGACGTGATCCCGTGCGTGTGCTCGGTGCCGCCCTGCAGGTAGATCCCGCCGCGCAGCGGGAGCTCCGTGGCGATCCGGTAGTCCCGGGAAACGCGCAGGCGGCCGGACTCGTCGCGCAGGCAGCGCGGGCCAAGCTCCCCGAGCAGCGGCGTCGGATCCGCGGGCCGGTAGCCGGTCGCGTAGACGACCGCGTCGGCCTCCAGGACCGTGCGCTCGCCGGTCGTCAAGGACTCGACCGTCACCGTTCCCGTGTCCGTCACCTCGACCGGCCGCGAAACGTTGAACAGCCGCAGCCGTTCCACACCCAGCACCTTCTCGCGGTAGACGCGCCGGTACAGCTCGTCGATCAGGTCGATGTCGACGGCCGAGTAGTTGGTCGCGCCGTGGTAACGCATCAGGCGGTCCTTCACCGGCTCGCCCGCGCGGTAGAACTGGTCGACGGCGCCGGGGTCGAAGATCCGGTTCGCGAACGAGCTGTCGTCGGCCGGGCTGTAGCCGTAGCGCGCGAACACCGCGCACACCTCGGCGCGCGGGAACTCGTCGTGCAGCAACGCGGCCACCTCGGCCGCGCTCTGCCCGGCGCCGACGACGACGAACCGTCGCGGTGAGCTGCCGCGCAGGCTTTCGACGCGGAACAGCAGCTCGCTGTTGTGCCAGATCCGGTCCCCGGCGGTGACGCCTTCGGGCAGCTGGGGCCGCAAGCCCGTGCCCATCACCAGGTTCCGGGCCCGCAGCGACGAACCGTCCGACGCCTCGACGTCGAAGTAGGCCACTTCGGAACCGTCGTACACCGGCCGCACCGAGACGACCTCGGTGCCGTACGAGACGACGTCGTCGACCTTCGCGGCCGCCCACTCGAAGTAGTCGTGGAACTCGACCCGCAGCGGGAACAGGTTCTTGTGGTTGATGAAGTCGACCAGCCGCCCGGACGCGTGCAGGTAGTTCAGGAAGCTGAACTCGCTGGTCGGGTTCCGCAGGGTGACCAGGTCCTTCAGGAACGACACCTGCATGGTCGCGGTCTCGATCAGCATCCCGCGGTGCCAGCCGAACCGCGGCTGCCGCTCGAGGAAGTGCGCGGTCACCGGCTCCCCCGGCCCCATGTTGTGCTCGGCGAGGGCGATCGCGAGCGCGAGGTTCGACGGCCCGAAGCCCACGCCGACGATGTCGTAGATCGGGACCTCTGCAGTCATGTTGCTCCCTCGCGCGCTCCGGTACGGTTCAGGGAACCCTAACCTAACTTAGGCGAGCCTCGCCTAGTACGTTCGTGGTGATGTTCGTCCCCCGATCTTGAAAGGGCACCAATGCGCGTCGCGATGTTCGGCTACCAGACCTGGGGGCACCGGACCCTGCGGGCGCTCATCGACGCCGGCCACGAGGTCGCCCTCGTGGTCACGCACCCGAAGAGCGACCACGCCTACGAGCGGATCTGGGCCGACTCGGTCGCCGACCTCGCGGAGGAGAACGGCATCCCGGTCCTCCTGCGCAACCGCCCGGACGACGCCGAACTCCTGGCCGAGCTCAAGGCCGCCGGCCTCGACCTCATCGTGGCGAACAACTGGCGCACCTGGCTCCCGCCGGAGATCTTCGAGCTGCCACGCCACGGCACCCTCAACATCCACGACTCGCTGCTGCCGGCGTACGCGGGCTTCTCGCCGCTCATCTGGGCCGTGATCAACGGCGAGCCCGAGGTCGGCGTCACCGCCCACATGATGGACGGCGAACTGGACGCCGGCGACATCGTGCTGCAGCGCGCGATCCCCGTCGGACCCACCGACACGACGACGGACCTGTTCCACCGTACCGTCGACCTCATCGCGCCGATCACCGCCGAAGCCATCTCTTTGATCGAGACCGGCTACACGCCGGTACCACAGGACCGGGCGAAGGCCAGCTTCTTCCACAAGCGCGCCAAGCGGGACAGCCTGATCGACTGGACGCTGCCGCCCGCGGACATCGAGCGGTTCGTGCGCGCGCTGTCGGACCCGTACCCGAACGCGTTCGCCTACCACCGCGGCCAGGAGCTGCGGATCACGAAAGCGTCGGTCTCGCAGGGCCACTACGGCGGCACGCCGGGCCGGATCTTCATCAGGGAAGGCGACGGCGTCGTGATCGTGGCCGGGCCGGACGCCCGCCGCGGGCAGTCGCCCGGCCTGCTGGTCGAACGCGTCCGCACCGCCGACGGGACCGACCTGCCCGCGCACGAGTACTTCAAGACGATGGGCGGATATCTGTGCAGTGGCGCTAAGCACCTCCGTTGAGGGTGGTGGCGGGGGCATGGATGGACTCACCGACCGCCCGTGACCGATCAGCCGTCCTTGCCCCGCGCCGGCTCGACCGCGTTCCGGTCCGCGGCGCCGGGCAAGGTGCGGACGATCGCGTCCTGCGCCCAGCGTTCGCTGAACCCGGCGAGAAAAGCGAGACCGGCGAAGAACAAATTCATCTTTTCAGCTGCTGGGGGGACGGCGATCGGCAGCAGTCCGACACTGACGAGCACGAACGTCGCCGCGCCGAAAATGGCGCCGATGATCAGCCGGAAGGACCCGGAAAGAAAGATCACGAACCGCCCCTGGCCGAGGCCCACGCGCACTCTTTGCCGATTGGTCGTGCGCGTCATGACGCTCAGAATCGCGCCGATGGCGCCGGCTACCAGGCAGGTGGTCAGCTGGGGGCCGATTTCGGCCTTCAGGGTGATCACGACGACGATGGCCAAGACGAAACCCGCGGCGAGACCGCCGAGGTAGCGGATGAGCGCGCGGTCCAGGGCGGCATCACGGGCGTTCTGCTCGATCTGGCGAATCTCCTTCCGGGCCGAAGCGGCCGCGGCCCGAACCCGCTCGCGCTTGCGTTTGCGCTCCGAACACACCATCGCGTCGAGCACGCTCAGGAGGACGGCGGCCGTGGTGTAGATCCCTCGCACCAGGATGTCCTGCGTCTCCCCGCGAAGCAGGACCGAGTACTTCCGCTCGACCCGGCGAGCCAACCGGAAGACGTCGTCGACGTCCGTTGTGCTCTTGCGCGCGTCGTAGTAAAGCCTCATCTTGAGGACGATCCGCTCCGCACCGCCGTTCACCTCGGCCTTCTCCTTGGCGGCGACGAGCAGAACGGCCGCCGGGAAATGGGGCGCGTAATACTCCTCCAGGATCTTTCCCTGACTGTTCTCGTACGCCGCCCGTATCTCCGCGAAGCGCGGCCGGCCGGATTGCCTGTGGGCATCGACGAGATCGACCACGCACGGGCAGTCGACCTGGACTCCCGGCCCCGGCAACGCTTCGATTTTCCTGCTGACCACCACGGCGATCACCCCTCATTGACGACGACAGCCGGCGTCGCCGCCACGCCGCCACCCCTGGAATCTTTCCAACCTCACTCATTGTTACGACTACCACCCGATAGAACCAATATCTCGGGTTGAAAGCCACTCGAACAGCGGCATTAAATAACGCCCCGGAAGCACTGGTGTCACATTTTCGCGGTGCCCGGTGAGCGGGACATCCCTTGGCGGCGGCCACGCCGGTGAGCAGGATGTCCCGCATGACCGGGATCAGCTTCCTCGCCGAACACCGCACCTGGGTGCTCACCGGGGAGTCGAGCACGTACGCGTTCCGGCTCGGCGAAGACGACGTCCCGACTCATGTCCACTGGGGAGCCGCGCTGCCCGAGGCCGACGTGGCCGAGCTGGCCGGGAAAACGCTTCCCTGGTGGGACGGCTTCAACGACCCGAACGAAGGCCTCGACGAGCTGGCGGCCGACGGCGGCACCCGCTACTGGACACCCGCCCTGCAAGTCCGGTTCGCCGACGGGACGCGAGCCCTCGAATGGCGGTACGAGGACCACGAAACCACCGGCGGGCACCTGCGCGTCCGGTTCGCGGACCGGCACTACCCGCTGCGGATCACCCTGCACTACCGGCTGCGCGGCGACGTCCTCGAACGCTGGACCGAGCTGGCCGCGGACACCGACGTCGAAGTCGTCCGGGCCGACTCGGCCACCTGGGCGATGCCGGTGTTCGAGGACTACCGGCTCAGCCACGTGACCGGGCGCTGGGCCGCGGAAACCCAGCTGCACCGGGAATCCGTGCCCCACGGCGAAACCACCTTCGCCAGCCGTCGCGGCATCACCAGTCACCACGCCAACCCGTGGGTGATGGTCGACGACGGGACGGCGACCGAGCGCCACGGCGAGGTCTACGGCGTCGCGCTGGCCTGGAGCGGGTCGTGGCGCCTGACCACCACGCGTTCCTCGACCGGACGGCTGACGGTGAGCGGCGGCTTCGGCCAGGAGGGCGTCGTGCACCGCGTCGGACCCGGGCGCCCGCTGACCACGCCGGTCTCCGCCGGGCTGTACACCGGCGGCGGGTTCGGCGCCGCGAGCCGGGCGTGGCACGCCTACATCCGGGCGCACGTCCTGCCGCACCCGGGAGAACTGCGTCCGGTGCTCTACAACTCTTGGGAGGCCACGGGGTTCGACGTCACCGAAGCCGGGCAGCGGGCCCTCGCCGAGCGAGCCGCGGCGCTCGGGGTCGAGCTGTTCGTGATGGACGACGGCTGGTTCGGCGCCCGCACCGGCGACCACGCGGGCCTCGGCGACTGGCACGTCAACCGCTCGCGTTTCCCCGACGGGCTGAAACCGCTGGTCGACGCGGTGCACGCGCTCGGCATGAAGTTCGGCCTCTGGGTCGAACCCGAGATGGTCAACCCCGACAGCGACCTCTACCGCGCCCACCCGGACTGGGTGCTGCACCACCCGCACCGGCGCCGGTCGGAGCTGCGGCGGCAGCTCGTGCTCAACTTCGCCCGGCCCGACGTGCAGGAATGGGCGTACGACTGGCTCGACCGGCTCGTCGGCGAGCACGGCATCGACTTCCTGAAGTGGGACATGAACCGGCCGTTCAGCGAAGCGGGCTGGCCGGGCGAAGCGGACCAGGACCGGCTGTGGGTCGAGCACACCCACGCGGTGTACGCGCTGCTCGACCGGCTTCGCACGGACCACCCGGGCCTGCGGATCGAGTCCTGCTGCGGCGGGGGCGGCCGGATCGACCTCGGGGTGCTGGCCCGGTCCGACCAGGTCTGGACCTCCGACAACACCGACGCCCTCGACCGGTTGCGGATCCAGCACGGCTACAGCCAGGTCTATCCCGCCGGTGCGATGTCGGCGTGGGTCACCGACAACCCCAACTTCGTGACCGCGCGTTCGGCGCCGCTGCGGTTCCGGTTCCACGTCGCCATGGCCGGCGTACTCGGCCTCGGCGGCGACATCGTGCACTGGCCGGACGAGGATCTCGCGCTCGCCCGGGAACTGGTCGCGCGCTACCGGGACGTCCGGCCGGTGGTGCAGCACGGCGCGCTGTACCGGCTGCGGCCCCCGGTCGACGACGGCGTCGTCGCCTTCCAGTACGTCCTGGGCGACCGGTCGGTCGTCTTCGCCTACCGCCAGGCCGCGCACTTCAACGCGCCGGAGCGGCCGCTGCGGCTCGACGGCCTCGACCCGGCCGCGCGGTACGCCGACCCGGAGTCGGGCCGGACGCACAGCGGCGCGGTCCTGCTCGCCCACGGACTGCCCCTCGGCTTGCCCGCCGGAGACTTCGCCAGCGCCGTCGTCCGACTCGATCGCGTAAAGATCTGATCTATGTCGCCATTCGATGCGGATTTGCGCGTATCTGACGCTTGACATCGTCGAATAGATCCGATCAGATGCCTCATACATCACATATGGTGGGTCGAGGAAGGTGGCTGGACATGAGAAGGTCCCTGGCGCTGGGCGCAGCGGCGCTCCTGGCGGTGAGCGCGTGCTCGGTCGGGTCGAACACCGGCGGCAGCGGCGGCGACAAGGAGATCACCTTCCTGACGTTCGAAACCCCGAACCTCACCCCGGCCTACTGGGACGCCGCGATCAAGCGCGTCACCGACAAGAACCCCGGGATCAAGGTCAAGAAGCTCGTCGCGCCGACCGCCGACGGACGGACGTCGTACGCGAAGCAGCTCCTGCAGTCGGGCCAGTTCCCGGACGTGATGATCGCCGTCGACTCGGCGGGCTTCGCCGAGGCCGGCAACCTCTACGCCTGGACCCCGGACGAACTCAAGGACTTCCAGTTCCCGCAGGCCAACCCGGTCAACGGCAAGTACTACCAGCTGCCGGCGAACACCCAGACCATCCCGCCGATCTACTACAACAAGAAGATGTTCGCCGACGCGGGCATCACCGCGCCGCCGAAGACGTGGGACGAGCTCGTCACCGACGCGGGCAAGCTCAAGGACAAGGGCTACTCGCCGTTCACCATCGGCGGCGGCAAGGACGGCTTCCCGTCGTCGATGATCCTCTCCGGCCTGGTCAGCACCGAGGTCTACAACACCATGCCGGACTGGCTGACGCAGCGCCGCCAGGACAAGGTCAAGTTCGCCGATCCCGCGTTCCAGCACGCCTTCGCGAAGCTGGCCGACCTCGCCGCGAAGGGATACGTGGACAAGACCAGCGTGTCCCGCGACTACGCGGCGACCGAGCAGGCGTTCCTGGACGGCAAGAGCGCGATGTACCCGATGGGCAACTGGTTCGCTGCGAACGCCGACTCGAAGAAGCACGACTTCGAGGTGGGCGTGTTCAACTTCCCCACCGAGGACGGCAAGCTCGTCGTCCCCGCCTACACCGGCGGCGGCATGATCGTCAACGCCAAGGCCGCGAACCTCGACGCCGCACGGAAGTTCGCCCTCGGCTTCCAGCTGGACAAGGACCAGCTCGACGCCTCGGTGAAGGCCGACGGCCTGTTCCCGGCGATCAAGGGCTACACCCCGCCGTCCGATGTCGGTCCGACCTTCAAGGCCGGCTACGACCTCTACACCCAGGCCGTGCAGCAGAACGCCGTGGTGCACGCGTTCCGCTGGGAGACCGCCGACGACGGGTTGCTGCCCGGCATGAAGGACAAGGTCGACCAGGCCGCCCAGGACGTCATCACCGGCCGCAAGCCCGTGGCCGACGCGTGCGCGTTCCTGGACACCGAGTGGGCGAAGGCGGGCTGACGCACTTGGCCGCCGTCGTCTCCCCGCCCGTCCCGCCTGCCACGCGCCGGTCCCCCGCTCGTGGCAGGCGGCGCAAGCCGATCCTGCCGCGGGTGGCGCACTTCGCGTCGTTCGGCGCGCCGGGTGTGCTCGTCTACCTGTGCTTCGTGATGGCGCCGATCCTGATCAGCTTCGGCTACAGCCTGACGAACTACAACCCGTTCCACCCGCCGGTGAAGTTCGTCGGCCTGGACAACTACAAGCTGCTGTTCACCGACGAGCAGTTCCTCACCGCGCTGAAGGTCACCACGATCCTGACCCTGATCGTGGTGGTCGTGCCGAACGTCCTGGGGTTGGGCGTCGCGTTGCTGCTGGACCGGAAAGGCTGGCTGTACAACGCTTTGCGCAGCGTGTTCTTCACGCCGGTGATCCTCAGCTCGGTCGTCGTCTCGATCGTGTGGTCCCGGCTGCTCGACGACCAGGGGCCGCTCAACAGTCTGTTGCGGGTTTTGGGGGTCGAGCACCCGCCGGGCTGGCTGTCCGATCCGGACGTCGCGCTGTACTCGGTGGCGTCGATCGTGTGCTGGCAGATGCTCGGGTTCTGCGTCGTGGTCTACCTCGCCGGGCTGCAGGGGGTGCCGCCGGAGCTGCTGGAAGCGGCCGAGATCGACGGCGCCGGGCCGCTGCGCCGGTTCCGGGCGGTGACCTGGCCGCTGCTCGCGCCGTCGCTGACGATCAACACGGTCGTGCTGCTGATTTCGGCGTTCAAGACCTACGACTACGTCAAGGTGATCACGAACGGCGGCCCGGGATCCGGCGCCACCGCGACGATCGCGTTCGACGTGCTGCAGACCGGCTTCGACTCGAACCACGTCGGCTACGCGTCGGCGATGGCCGTGCTGATGCTGGTGATCGTCGCGGTCGTGACGACCGTCGTGCTCAACTTCCTGCGCCGCCGGGAGGTGGACCTGTGACGCGCTCTTGGCTGCGGCCGTCGGTCGCGCTGCTGGTCAGTGCGGTGTTCTTCGTGCCGCTGTACTTGGTCCTGGCCAACGTGGTCAAGCGCGGCGACCTGATCGCGAAGGAGCCGGCGTCACTGCCGGTCCCGCCGACGCTGGCCAACATCCACGCGGTCCTGACCCGGCCGGACGGCCTGTTCTGGGTCAGCCTGACCAACAGCATCGTCGTGACGGTGCTGTCGATCCTGGTGCTGACGGTGCTGTCGGCGATGCTGGGCCACTACCTGGCGCGCTCGGGCAAGCGGTGGACGAAGGTCCTGACGCTGGTGCTGCTGGCCGGGCTGATGATCCCGCCGCAGGTCATCCTCATCCCGATCACCGACGTCCTGCGCGTCACGCACCTGATGGCGACGCTGCAGGGCCTCATCCTGTTCAACGTCGGGTACTACGTGCCGTTCGGGGTGTTCGTGTTCACGGGGTTCATCCGCGGCGTGCCGGTGGAGCTGGAGGAGGCGGCGCGGCTCGACGGCGCGAGCCGGATGCAGGTGTTCTGGCGGGTGGTGTTCCCCCTGCTGCGCCCGGCGACGGCATCGGTGCTGATCTTCCTCGGCGTGTGGATCTGGAACGACTTCATCGACCCGCTGATCATCCTCGGGCCCAGCCAGGGCACGACGATCACGACGGGCATCTACCGGTCCATCGGCCAGTACCAGGCGGATCTCGGGAGCGTGTTCGCGCTGATGTTCCTGGCGACGTTGCCGGTGCTGATCTTCTATTTGGCGCTGCAGAAGCAGTTCGTGAAGGGCTTGACCGGCGGCGCGACGAAGGGGTGAGCGGCGCTTTCCTGCGAGAGCACTGATCACGCGCTTTGCGGTGAGGTGCTCGCATTCGAGAGCACCGCTCACCGGCCGCAAGCAGCGGGAGTCACAACTCGCGAACCTTGCCGCCGTCGACCTCCAGCCGACGCGTCACGTGGACGGCGTCGAGCATCCGGCGGTCATGGGTGACCAGCAGAAGCGTCCCCGGGTATGTGTCCAGCGCCGCCTCGAGCTGCTCGATCGCCGGCAGGTCCAGGTGGTTGGTCGGCTCGTCCAGTACCAGCAGATTCACCCCGCGCGCCTGCAGCAACGCCAGCGCCGCCCGCGTCCGCTCCCCCGGCGAAAGCGTCGCCGCCGACCGCAGCACGTGCGCGGCCTTCAACCCGAACTTCGCCAGCAACGTCCGGACCTCGGCGTCGGCGAGCTCCGGCACCTCCCGCGCGAACGCCGAAACGAGCGGGACGTCACCCAGGAACAACCGCCGTGCCTGGTCGACCTCGCCGACCACGACACCGGGCCCGAGCGCGGAAGAACCCTCATCCAGCGCGACCCGGCCCAGCAAGGCCGCCAAAAGCGTCGACTTGCCGGAACCGTTCGCCCCGGTGATCGCGACCTTGTCCGCCCAGTCGATCTGCAGGTCGACCGGCCCCAGCGTGAACCCGCCACGCCGGACGACCGCACCGCGCAGGGTCGCGACCACCGCGCCCGCACGCGGGGCCGCGGCGATCTCCATCCGCAGCTCCCACTCCTTGCGCGGCTCCTCCACGACCTCCAGCCGCTCGATCATCCGATCGGTCTGCCGCGCCTTCGACGCCTGCTTCTCGGTGGCCTCCGAGCGGAACTTACGCGCCGACTTGTCGTTGTCGGGCTGCTTCCGGCGGGCGTTCTTGACGCCCTTCTCCATCCACGCCCGCTGCATGCGCCCCCGCGCCTCCAACCCGGCCTTCGTCCCGGCGTACTCCTCGTACTCCTCACGCGCGTGCCGCCGCGCGACCTCACGCTCCTCGAGGTAAGCCTCGTAACCGCCGCCGTAGACGTTCACCTGCTGCTGCGCCAGGTCCAGCTCGACGACCCGGTCGACCGTCCGAGCCAGGAACTCGCGGTCGTGGCTGACCAGCACGGTCGCGGCCCGCAACCCCGACACGAACCGTTCCAGCCGGGCCAGCCCGTCCAGGTCGAGGTCGTTGGTCGGCTCGTCGAGCAGGAACACGTCGTACCGGCTCAGCAGCAGCGACGCCAGCCCCGCCCGCGCGGCCTGCCCGCCCGACAGCGACGTCATCGGCTGCTCCAGGTCGACCGCGAGACCCAGGTCGGCCGCCACTTCGGCGGCCCGGTCGTCGAGGTCGGCGCCGCCCAGGGCGAGCCACCGGTCCAGCGCCGTGGCGTACCGGTCGTCCGCCCCCTCCGAGCCCGCGGTGAGCGCTTCGGTCGCCGCGTCGAGGTCAGCCTGCGCCGCCGAGACGCCGGTGCGCCGGGCCAGGAACGCCCGCACCGACTCGCCCTCCCGCCGCTCCGGCTCCTGCGGCAGGTGCCCGACCGTCGCGGTCGGCGGGTTCAGCCGGATCTCGCCGCCGTCCGGCTTCGCGAGCCCGGCCAGGGTCCGCAGCAGCGTCGACTTGCCGGCGCCGTTCACGCCGACCAGGCCGACGACGTCGCCGGGCGCGACCACGAGATCGAGTCCGGAGAAGAGGGTACGGTCACCGTGGCCCGCGGCCAGGTCCTTCGCGACGAGAGTTGCGCTCATGAGGTAGCCGAGTCTACGGCCCCGTGGTGAAGTGTCAGATCAAGGTCAAAGCCACCGGCTGTGTGTGTCCCGTGGCGCTTTGATCACTCACTGTGGGTACCCTGTTCGGTTGTCAGTCCCCCAGCGCAGTGAGGTCGGTGAACAGCATGGGCGAACCCGCTCCCCCGGTCACCCTCGGCCGCAGGCCGAAACCGAGGGAAGGCCGCCCCTCCGCGCCCCGGCCCACGGTGAGTCGGCGACGCGAAGTCAGTCACGCCAGCGCGCGGTCGCTCCTGATGACCGTGCTCGGCGAGTACGCGCTGCCACGGGACAAGCCGGTCTGGACGTCGATGCTCGTCGAGGTGCTGGGCATCCTCGACATCGAGGAGAAGTCGGCCCGGCAGGCGCTGGCCCGCTCCGCCGCCGAGGGCTGGGTGGTGTCCGAACGCGTCGGGCGCCGCGTGCGCTGGTCGCTGACCCCGCCCGGGCGGCGCCTGCTGACCGAGGGCGCCGACCGGATCTACGCGTTCGGCCGCGAGGAACGCAGCTGGAACGGGCAGTGGCTGATGCTGATCGTGTCCGTGCCGGAGGCCAAGCGCGACCTGCGGCACCGGCTCCGCACGCGCCTGACCTGGGCGGGCTTCGGCTCGCCCGTGGCCGGGGTGTGGGTGAGCCCGGACCTGTCGCGCCAGCGCGAGGCCCAGCAGATCGTCAGCGAGCTCGGCCTCGACGCCCAGGCGATGTCGTTCACCGCCGCGTACGGCGAGGTCGGCGAGCAGGAGTCCATGGTCGCCCGCTCGTGGGACCTCAGCGAGCTGAAGGACCGCTACGAGGACTTCATCGACCGCTTCACCGGCCTGCACCCCACCGGTGGCCGCGCGGTGCTGCGGGCGCAGACGGAGCTGGTGCACGAGTGGCGCCGGTTCCCCTTCCTCGACCCGCAGCTGCCCGCCGAGCTCCTCCCGGCGAAGTGGAGCGGGACGAAGGCGGCGGAACTGTTCCATCACAAACACGTCGACTGGCGCCCGGAGGCCCAGCAGTATTGGGACGACATCGTCGAAGCCGAAGAAGCAGGGTGAGCATGACTGAGCAGGTCCGCCTCGACCGTGATGGCGGGCTCGCCGTCCTGACCATCGACGCCCCGCCGCTGAACCTCTACACGGCTTCGCTGCAGTCCTCGCTCGCGTCGGCGATCGGCGCGCTGGAAGACGCGCCCGCGCGGGCGCTGCTCGTCCGTGCCGAGGGCAAGATCGTCAGCGGCGGCGTGGACGTCTCGCTGTTCGACGCCCAGGGCTCGGCCGCCGAGGCGAAGGTGCTGTTCGACGAGATGCTGGCGGTGCCGGACCGGATCGCGGCGCTGCCGTTCCCGACCGTGTTCGCCGCGCACGGCCTGTGCCTGACCTGGGCGTTCGAGGTCGCCGTGGCGTGCGACATCATCCTCGCCGCCTCGCGCGCGAAGTTCGGACTGGTCGAGAAGGTGGTCGGGCTCACCCCGACCATGGGCGGCACCCAGCGGCTCGCCGCGCGAGCCGGCGTCGGGCGGGCCAAGGAGTTCGTGATGACCGGCGACACCTACGACGCGGCCACGCTGGAGCGCTGGAACGTCGTCAACCGCGTACTGCCCAACGAGGGTTTCGACGCGGCAGCGCGGGAGTTCACCCTGCGGCTTGCCGAGGGCCCGACCCGAGCCCACGCGGCGACCAAGCGCGTCCTCGACCACTACTCCGCCGGCGGCGTCCCCGAGGCGAACGCGCACATAACGACGATCGCGGCTTCGCTCTTCGAGACCGAGGACCTCCGCAACGCCGTGAAGTCGTTCCTGGCCGACGGGCCGGGGAAAGCGACGTTCTCGGGACGTTGACCCGGCATCCCGGCGAGCAACCGGGCGAGGTTTATTCGGCCCGCTGAACGGATTTGTTCAGCGGGCTGAATCCTTTCTTCGTCTTCCAAAGAATGGCTTGACCAACAGTGGTCTGGACCATGACACTGTGGACAGAGCGCCCCCAGACACCGTCGTCTCGAGGAGAGCCATGTCCCGCTTGCGCAAGGTCTTCACGCTCGCCACAGCGATCCCGTTGACACTGGGCCTGATGGCCACACCGGCTCCCGCGGCCCCGGCGACGTTCACCCACCCCGGCGTGCTGGTCAGCCGCCCACAGCTGGACTTCGTCAAGACACAGGTGAAGGCCGGCGCCCAGCCGTGGAAAGCAGCGTACGACCAGGCTTTGGCAAGCGCCTACGCGTCACTTTCCCGGACACCGAAACCGCGTCCGGTGGTCGAATGCGGCTCGTACTCGAACCCGAACTACGGCTGCACGGACGAGCGCGAAGACGCGATAGCGGCGTACACGGACGCGTTGATCTGGTACATCTCGGGCGATGCCCGTTACGCGCGGAAGGCGATCGCGCTGATGGACGCGTGGTCGGCGGTGATCACGAGCCACACCAACAGCAACGCGCCATTGCAGACGGGCTGGGCGGGGTCGTCGTGGCCCCGCGCGGCGGAAATCGTCAAGTACACGTATTCGAGCTGGCCGAACTCCGGACGGTTCGCCACGATGCTGCGCAATGTCTACCTGAGCAAGGTCATCAACGGCAGCAACAGCAACGGAAACTGGGAACTGTCCATGATGGAGGCCGCGATCGGCATCTCGGTGTTCCTGGAGGACAGGACGAGCTTCGACAAGGCGGTTTCCCGGTACCGCAATCGCGTCGCGGCCTACGTGTATTTGTCTTCGGACGGTTCCCTGCCGAAGACGGTCCCGGGCAGCGGCTTGTCATCCCGCGACCACATCGTGGCGTACTGGCAGGGCCAGTCGACGTTCGCGGACGGCCTGACCCAGGAGACCTGCCGCGACTTCACCCACACGGGGTACGGCATAGCGGCGATCGCCAACGTGGCGGAGACGCTCCACATCCAGGGACAGGACGTGTACTCCACGGACATCGGCACGCGCCTGCGCCAAGCCCTGGGCTTCCAGTCGAAGTACCAGCTCGGGGCGGCGGTCCCCACATGGCTGTGCTCAGGCCATGTGAACCTCGGCCTCGGCCCGGTGACGGAGGTGGGCTTCAACGCGCTCCACACGCGCCTGGGCATGCCGATGGCGAACACGCAGACGCTGACGGAGCACCAGCGCCCGGCGGCCACGAACAACCTGTTCGTGGCCTGGCAGACCCTGACACACGCAGCCAACCCGGCTTGATCTTGACCCTGGTCCGCCTGGCAATATTTCCGCAGGTCAGGTGGACCGGGGACCCTGGTTGCAGGGCCGTTCGGCGGGCACGCTAAAGTACTTCCACGCACTCAGGGAGTGCGGGTCCGGGCTGTGGCGCAGTTTGGTAGCGCACTTGACTGGGGGTCAAGGGGTCGCAGGTTCGAATCCTGTCAGCCCGACGGACGCACTTGCAGGGCCCGTGAGCAGCATAGCCGCAGCTCACGGGCCCTTTGTGTTAGTCAGCCTTCTTCCGTCCGTGATCACCCCCACGGGTCGTTCCGAGCCCCTGCCTGACTAGCTGCCTGACTATCGCTCCCGAGACCGCCCCTCCACGATGCCGTCCATCATGGGTCGCGCCTCGACCACCACAGGCATAGGCGTGTTCAGAGTTTCTTTTCTTGTTCAAGGCGGCCTCTCCGGGGCCGCGCCGCTGATCGGGCGGCACACACGGGGCCCACCTCCGGCACCCACGCGACCGCCCGGCGGCACACTCCGGAAGCCGCGACCATGGAGAAGAACATCCCCGCCAGACGGACAGGTCTCCGAGATGGCCGGCGGGGGAGCATCCGTCGCGTCCGCAAGCAGCCGTGGTCCCGTCCGTGCTCCCCCTTCCCGCTCGTCACAGGCTCAAACACGCATCCGGCCCCGTCAAGGCTGAAATGTACCTGCGGGCCTTGGGGGCCGGATACGAGCTCAGGCGGCTCAGGATCGGGAAGGCGGAGGATTGGCAGGCTGATCACTATCTCCTTGACGCGGGAGCGATCGGGCATTGCCAGGTCAACAAGATACCGAGCGGCCAACCACTTCTACCAAAAACAAGGCTGTCCCGGATCAATTTTGACGTCTAGGCAAGTCTGCGTCTCCGCCAACTGGTAGAGATAAAGAAACGTACCACGATCGGGCCGAGTTATCGTCGAATTTGTAAAACTGGAAACCAGCCCTGGAGGCAGTACCGTGGACAGCGCCCGGGCAGCCTGAATTGCTGTCGGAGTAGCGAAGATGTACATATCATTCAAGCGATCTTGATAATTCGACCTAGCTGAGTTGAACTCGTTAGCAGCAGGGCACTTGGAGTACAGCGACTCGATCGGCACATTCGGCTGCGGCGTACAGCCGTCAAGAAGATGATTGGTTGCAACAGAGTATTGGTTCGCAGCATCGAGGTACGCCTTATAGACCACCTCGCGCTTGGCGCGCGACGCATCCGCCTTTTGGCTGTCAATCTGACGCTGCTGAATTTCCCGATCTTTGTCAATTGTCGCGTTCGTTGTGATTATCGTAGTCAGAGACGCCACCACAGCAACCAGGAGACTTGCCCCAGTCGACACAAGAACAGTAAATGACCCTGTTTCACGAAATGGCTTTTTGTCTTCAACCTTCTTGTTTTCAACCGCGACTACAGCTGAAGCGTGCCTAATGCCGTTGTACAGTCGACGACGCCTCGCAGAGTTCGAGCGCGGTTCAGAGACTGCCACCACACACCCCCGCGAAGTCATCGACGTGCCACAGCATATTCGATCAGTCTTACAGACCAACTTGCTGTTACAGCGCCGGGTGCACTGATCGCAATCGGCGGTACAGACGGCACCGGCCAGCGACGACCGACAACGACCAGCAACGGGCACAAACCCGCAGCTCAGAGCCCACCACCCCGGCATCGCCCAGGCCGGACGCAGTTCACCAACTACCGATGATTCACCTGGTTGACCTGCGGGTATCTGGTTTCAGGTGCCCGTGGGTACAACGTCGGTACAGCCGAACGCGGAGTCGACGAGCGTCCGCGTCTGGTCCACCGCGTCCGGCCAGTAGCCGACATAGGGGGCATCTCGTCGACCTCCCAGAGGGCTATCACACCGCGTCGAGGGGGCAGCCGAGCAGGCGTCCGGCGGTCAGGCGGAATGTGCCTCCTTGACACAGCGTGACCGGGCTGCGCCAGGTCGACGAGATGCCGAAAGGCCACCCACTTGAAAGTTCAAGATCAATCTTCATCTAGCATAGATGAGTCTCGGAAAATATTCCTTGGCATCCTCGTCGTAGTCGTAGCCAAGAAGCCACCAGCGACCATGAAGGCAATGACTGTCGCAAAGATATTCACAAATCCCCAAGCATCAATGGATCCTGGCATGCCATATTCGACAGCATCGGCGAATGCCCTTTGCCCATCGGGCGAGTGAAGGTCAAAGCGAGTTACGTCAACCAGACCGTTCGCGCTCTCCGAAGTCGATACTCCAACAACAAAATTACCGACAGCCAACGCGATGACCGATACAGCCAAGGCTCTCAGCCAGTTGAATAGCAAACGATGACGAGTCAAGAAGGCGCCTGAGGTAACTATTACTACACCTAGTGAAATCGATCTAAAGCCACGATAAGATACTTCGACTCCACGCATAGTTCCCACAATATTCGGACGATTATTGCCTTCATGAATAATCTCAATAATTCCACCATCTGTAGCATCAAGGAAATCGAACGCTATCAGCAGCTCAGTTTGATCGTCGTGATTCGCCAATACCGAAAGCCGATTCACCCTTCTGCTGCAGGCGATAACCCGATGCCGCAGAACTCGATCACCTTTTTCGAGCTTTATACGCAACCTGTCTGTATCGAGCACGTCGCCGCCAGAAATGGTGTCACCCTGATGATTCCACAGTGCAACAGCGCTACGACTAATCTGCCGCACGGGCGAGCCGTCGTTTGCCTGAAGTAAGCGAGAGCGAAGGAATCCGACGCTTGAGTCCACGACGACATTGAAGTCCACTGCGTAACGAAGTACCGGTCGCTTTCTTCCACGTTTCGCGAGCGCATAAGCAAGCGGAATACCGATCAGGGAAACCGCTAATCCCACAATAGAAAGAACATCACTTAATGACATCGCACACTTCCCCAAGCACCAAAAGACTCAACAATCGATCCGCGAAACCGGGAGATATAAGCAGTCTTTGAAAGTCCTCCAAGAAAGTAATCTCTGCGAACCGGGTCGCGACATTGTAACTCGCACTGTGATCCATGTCTCAGGGTCCCTCGTTAAGAACTTCGGAAGGTCGCCCTCGAAGGAGGGCAGCAGCTCGCCAGCCAGAGGAGAACCAACAGCCCAGATTCTGCCCACACGACAGCAGCGAATGACGACCGATGATCATGATCAAGAATCGAGATCTTACCTGTCCAACGGCGATGTGCCGGCGGCCCGCGCAGGTCCCCGATCCGGTGAGTAAGTGCAAGGGGACCTTCGGTCAACACTCATCCTTCGGGATGTAGCCCTGCTGGCATCCATACTCGTGCTGCAGATCGCCCGAGGTCTTCTGCCGGCCTGGCCCTCCAGGATCGAGATACCCCTGGTACTCGTGGCATTTGGGGTTGAACTTGCCCGCAGCAACGGCCCGCTGCCCGCAGCCTAGCCCGTTGGAAGAACTCGATCGCTTCGTAGTGGATCGCGGAGGAGCGCTTGTTACCGATTTCGTCGGCGCGGATGACGTCGGCGGCGGCGAAGGAGAGGCTGGCGGCGTTTGTGTCGTCGGCGGACTCGACGACGCCTGAGGCATCACAGAGTGAACGGGCGCAGGCGTTGAGGGCTGGCCACATGCGGCCAGGGCGAGGCCCATGGCAGTAGCCAGCAGTGCCCGCACAGCCCAACCCGTCATACACGGGAGTCGACTTCAAGGATCCCGGCGTTATGATTTCACCTCGGCGATCACCGGATCGTTACGTGCCGTCCAGCTCTGACATGGCGCCCACCCCATGCTTTACCCTCGCCAATGATCGCGAGACGATCGCAGATGACCACGAACCCACCTTCGGCGCTGCCGCCGGATCAGCTGGTCACGGCACATGTCGATCAGCTGTCAACGGTCAACGGTCAACGGAAGACATGATCCACAAAAGCGGCGTGTCGCAGCTGGCACCTCGGAGCTAGAACTCCACCCGTGTCACATCCATGCCACACTTGCAGGGCCCGTGAGCAGCATAACCGCTGCTCACGTGCCCTTCGCGTTAGCTCTGCCGGCTCCGCCCATGATCACCCGAGCGGGACGTTCCGCGGCCGTGCCTGGCTAACTGCCTGACTACCGTCCCCGGAGCCTCCGCCCCACGATCTCGTCCATCGCTGTCGCAGCCTCGACCATAACCGGCCTGATCTGGTGCCGGTACACCCGTTCGGTGACTGCGGTACCGCTGTGCCCGCAAAGCCGAGCAATGTCCTCAATGGGCACCTTCGCGTCCGACAGCAGCGACACGAAGCTGTGCCGCATCTCCCGGGGCGTCCACTCCTCCGGCTCCAGGCCGGCCGCCTTTACGACCTTCCGGAACATCCGGCGGACGTTGTGTGCGTCCAGCTCCGTGCCGGCCTCCGACGCGAACACGAGCCCGTTCTCCTGCCACGGCTTGCCCTTGTCCCGACGGTGCCGCTTCTTCACGGCCGACTGGCGGATCCTGTGCAGCCGGAGCGCCACCACACAGCGCATCGGCATCGCCAGGCCCCGCCGGGACGTCCGTGTCTTCGTGTCCCCGCCAGCTCGCACCGAGCGGTACACGCTGATCGAGCGCAGCACGGCAGGCGTGGCGGCGGCGTTTCCGGCCAGGTCGACGTGATCCCACGTCAGCGGCCGCAGCTCTTCCGTTCGGGCACCGATCAACAACGACAACACGATGTAGGCATGCAATGGCGATCCTTCAGCCGCCTTCAGCACTGCTTCTGCCTGTTCAAGGGTGAGAGATTTCGACGGCCGTCCTTCAAGGCCGATCGGGATCTCACAGAGGGCTACGACGTTGCGTTTGACCTTGTCCCGCGCTTCCGCCCGCTTCACCGACCGATTCAGGATCGAGTGCAGTAGCCGCACGGTTCGGGTGCTTACTCGCGTCGCAACGTCGGTGAGCCACTCGTCAACCTCTCCAGCGGACAACTCACGCAGCTTGCGCTTGCCCAGGTTCGGGATGATGTGCACATTGGCGAGGTTCCGGTAGTTCTTGACGGTTTCCGGGTCCCGGCCGGAAAGCCCATAGGTGAGCCAGTTCTCGACCGCTTCGCCGACCCGGTAGTTGGCCGCACCACTCGGCAGACCGTCGTCCAGATCCCGTATCAGCTCCTTGAGCTTTTCCTTCGCTGCGGTCTTGGTCACGGCGCTGGCGGACTTCACGAGTCGTCGCCCGGACGGGCTGTAACCCGTCGTCACCTCAGCTATCCAGCGTTGACGCTTCTCCGACCAGCGAAGTCCGCCCTCGCCCCGGCTACGCCGCTTCGTCATGCAGAATCTCAGCTTCCTTTTCGAGCAGTGCGACGTATTCGCGGATGGCGGAGACGGGAATGAGTCGTGCGCGGCCTTGCTTGACCGATCGCAGTCGCCGGGCCCGAATCTGCTCGTAGATCACCGAGCGACCCAAACCGAGCAGGTGCATTGCTTCGGGAATCTTGTACAGCTGCTTTGCGGGATCGAACTCGCCCAAGTTGGCGTACATCGGTAACCCCCGATACGAGGGATCGACTCGCGCGTACTCGCCCCGAGCCGATCTGCTGACGGTGTAGGTGATCGCCGTGATTGCTGGCAAGGTGTCTGTTATGAATGAGGTATCGCCTACGGGCTGGGTTGCACTTCTCAGCGGCGGTCCATCGCGTGGCCGGCGGCTGCCGGTCGAGCGCTTCTCCGACGACGGTCAGGCGATGGTGGTGGATGAGCGCAACGGCACTCTCGTGCCGGCGGGAGGCCTTCCTAACTTCGACCAGTTGTTGCGGTGCAGCCGTTCGACGTCGGTCGTTCCGGCCCGGCCTGGCTGGACCGTGGTTGGACACGACGACACCGCTGGCGCGCGGGAGGAACCGGTGGTGGCATGGTTGGTCGGCGACAACGGGCTCGGCCGACCGGTGGTGGTCCGAGCCGCCGAAGGGAGTCGTTGCGTGCGCCAGATCGGACGGGGTCGAGTACCAGCTGGTGGGCCCCGAGGGTCCGGCCACTCGTTCAGAGCCCTGAGCGGGATCACCGTCCGGCAACTTGCTCCGGTGGCGACCCGTTCAGCGGTTACGGAACGTGGTCAGGGCTAGGGATGGCTGGCAGGTGTTGGGGCGGGCTCTCGGTGCGGGTGGCCGGAACCAAACCCCGCAACACCGCAAACCCCGCAAAAGCGTTCCTGAGCTGCGGATCCTTCTGCGGGGTTTAGGATTCGCAGCGGTCGGCTAAAGCCCGCAAACCCCGCAACCTGCGGGGTTTGCGGGGTTTGGCGCTCTCCCCTGCCGAGCCAAACCCCGCAAGATCACCAACAGAGTCTTCCCAGTTCAAGGCTGGTTTCTCAGTGATCTTGCGGGGTTTGCGGGCTTTGCGGGCTTTGTTTTCGGGGTCAGGTCGGATCGGCGTTGCGTTCGACCTTGTACACCTTGATTTTCGTGTGCGCGTCGACCTCCGCTCGTAACACAACGTCACTGCGCCAGCGGTCCACCTGCCCTGCCAGCGTCTTGCCCAGCGACTTCGCGGTCAGGGGCTTGCCGGTGGCGGTGGTGAGGAACGTTCCCTTCCACCGGTCGGGGCCCTCGTACTCGGTCTCTGCGTCGGCGCGGAGCTCCTGCGCGGTCAGCGGCATATCGCCGTGCAGGTGGTGCCAGGTGGACAGGAACGCGTACCAGTCGGCGTGGTCGTCGTCGAGGCCGCGGCCGGCGTCAGCGTTGCCGAGGAAGTCGGTCACGCCGTGGTGGGGCCAGGAATCCACCGAGGTACTGCGCCCACCGGGTGAACTGCCGCATCTGCGGGACGTCGCTCGCCATCGGCGCCCCGTTGGCCGTCCAGTCCAGCACGAGGGTCAGCACGTGCCGCAGCACCGTGGCGCGGTTGACCGGGTCGAGGATCCAGGAGTCCAGGTTGGGGATGGTGAACCCGGTACGGGCCTCCGGGCGAGGGCAGTTCCGGTCCAGCCGCACCCACACCGTCCGCGAGGCCATATCGCCGCCGGTGCGCAGGTTGTTGCCGGTGGCCAGCCACAACCGGTCGTTGGCGAAGTTGCTCGACACGTTGGTGCCCAGCCGGCGATCCGACCAGGTCCGTTCGGTGACCAGCCGCGCCAGCACCGCGGAGTTGACCATCTCCCCCTCGGTGAGGTTGTCGAACACCACCACCCCGACCGAATCCGAGAGCACTGTGGTGATGGACTTGCGCAGCTCCTCATCCGAGTCGGTCCAGGTCAGGACCCGCTGCCCGACCAGCAACCCCACACATCCGGCAAGGATCGTCTTACCGGAACCGGGCATGGACGCCTCGATCATCCCGAACGGGGACAGCGCGTTGGTGAACGGCCGGATCAGCGGCGTCACCAGCAGCGCCAGGTAGTTCGCGCGGTCGGCTGGCGACCGCCAGGGGAAGTCGTGCAGGAATCGTTCCAGCAGGAATTCCCGGGCGGCGTCGACCTGTTCTGCGGTCGGCCGGTCCGGGATCGGGTCGAGGTGGCCGTTGGCGGTCAGGTAGAAGCCGGTGGCCGGGTCGTAGCCGGGGGTTTGCAGCAGCGTCCCGTCCGGGCGCAGCACCGGGGTAGAGATGATCCGGCGCAGCACCGGCAGGCCGGGCCAGGAACGTCCCGCGAGGACGGCTCCGAGGACGGTGGTGGGCGGTGAGACTTCCATGTCGTAGGTGTCGCCTTTCTCGTTGACCTTGCTCTGGATCACGTCGGTGTGGGTGGCCAGCAAGTTGGCCAGCAGTGCCGGTTTGAGCACCGAGGCGGCGAGAGGCAGCGCGACGTCGTCGTCTCCGGCGGTGGGGTCGGCCGCGCCGGAGACCTGTTCGACAACGACGGGTGCGCCGTCGGCGACGTAGGTGTCGGGGATGATCCGCCCGTCCAGGGCGGCGGTCAGGACCCGGATGGTTTCCGGCGCGGCGCCGGTGCGCAGCCGTGGCCGGCCGCCCGGGCCTACCGACCACAGACGTGACGAATTCGTGCTGGCCATGGTTCTCCATCGTGCAGTGGTGCGTCTTGCGCGTGTGCTGCCGGTCAGGCGGCGGGAGTCAGGTCCTCTCCGGTGAGGCGATCTCCTCCCCGGCGGCGGTGTCGGCGGGCTCGTAGTAGTACGGGTCCCAGGTGGCGGGGTCGCCGGTGACGGTCAGCAGCTCGCTGGTGCGGCGGTTGCGGACCACCTCACCCGGCACGAACCCTGCCGTTCGCGGGCCGGGCGCGCGGCGGTCGACGGCTTCGATCCAGCACACCGCCGACGCGGCGACCTGGACCAGCTCCGCCCGCAACCGAGCAGGGTCGGTTTCGGCGAGGGCTTCGAAGGCTTCTTCGGTGAGGATCTGCGCGAAGGTCACCTCTCCGCGGGACAGCGCGCGGTCGGTGGCCTGACGGGCGGCGTCGGTGGCCTCGCTGATGTTGGAGGCGAGCCGGACGGGGTTGTCGCGCTCGGGGCCGGTGCCGTCGGGGTGGTCCTGGCGGCCGTCCTGGCGGGCGCGTTCGGCCAGAACCTCAGCCAGCACAGAAACGGTGCGGTAGGTGGGCGTGGAGTGGCTGGTGGGCATGGGATGGCTCGCTTTCGAGCAGCGGGCACGAGAAGGGCTGGGCACGCCTGATGCCCAGCCCTGTCTGTGTCCTGTGTGGTGAGTGCTGATTCGGATCATGAACCGAACAGGTTCGGTCAGTCCTCGGCTGGCGGCATGAGGTCGTCCAGCCGCGGGTTGGGGCCGTAGCGGGCGCGTAGCTCCGCTCCCGCCGCCCGACGGTTCTCTCAGGCGAGTCCGCGGCGCTTTTGCTCGGCTCGGATCTCGTCGTAAGTCCGTGACGGGATCAGCGGGTCCCGCAGCGCCTGGGCGAGGTCGTCCGCGCTGGCATTGCCCACGCCGGCGGCTTGCACGCGATCCATGGCGCCGGCGTCGCGTGGGCGCTCGATCCGCATGACGTGCTGGTCGTCCCCGCCGACATGGACCGCCGCGGCGTGATCCTCGGCTCGCAGGGCCTTGCGGTTGTCCTCCGGCACCATGTGGACGTTGGGGTCGTTGTGGTTCATGTCCCGCAGGACCCGGGTCACCTCGGCATGGTCGACGTCCCCAAGCTCCTTTCGGAGGTCCACGAGACCGACCCATCCGCCTTCCTCCCGGGCCAGCTTGGCCACGGCGTCCCGCACACGGTCCTCGGTCGAACGCGCTGGGGCCACCGCGACAACCGGGGCGCGCTGTTCCTGCCAACCTTCGCGCAGGCCGGCGAACTTGTTGCGGGCGCCGATCGCCTGTTGCAGGACACGCTGCTGCAACTTCGTTTTGCTCAATCGGTCCACCCGCGTCAGCCCCAGCTCGCCCGCGACAGCAAGCAGGGCGTCCCGGTCGAGCTGCTGATCCTTCAGGTAGTCGGCGCCTTGTTCCGTGGTCGCCGTCTCACGCAGACGCGCAGCCACAGCCGCTGCCGTCGACGGTTCGACGGCGGGTAGCTCGTCGTGCACGCTGGCGGGATCAGCGCTCCCGCTGGGAGCCTGCTCGGCTGCGGGCACGGCCGGTTCCACTCGCGCTGGGCCGCCTCCACCGCTGCCGCTGGTGGCGGGCGGCCGGTTGCCCTTGCCCAGGGATGACCCTCGCCCGCCCATCAGCGGTCACCGCCGTCCCAGCGCGAGGGGTAGCACCGCACCGGCGTCCCGGCCTGGACCTGCTCGGTGGGCGGCTTGCCGTGCACCAGCACCAGCGCGGGGGCGAGCTGGTGAAGCATTTCGGCGTACCCGGCGACGAACAGCTCGCGGGCGACCGGGTCGCGCCACACCCCGACCGTGGACACCGCGACCACCGAGCCGGCCGGGATTCCGGCGAAGGCGAAGGGGTAGGAGTCCGGGGTGGACCAGCTGATCGTGGGGACGACGGTGACGCCGTGATGGTGCAGCCAGGCGCCGCACCAGCGGGAGCGGTAGACCTGCCAGCACTGCATCACCAGCGGCATGTCCCGGTACAGGCTGAAGTCCGGCGTCAAAGCGGCGCCGACCGACCGGCAGCGGGACAGGCCACGCTCCGGTTTGGACCACACGACCTCGAACCGGTAGTCGTCAAGGAAGAAGTGCACCGCCGAGCCGGGCCCGGCGGTGCGGGCGGCGTGCCGGTCGGTGTAGGCGACCAACCGAGCAGGCTCGAACGTCGCCCGCGGCAGCAGCGGGATTCCCCACGCGTTGTCGGCAGGCCACAGGGCACGGCAGTTGAGCTTGTCGAAGTTGCCGGGCGTGCTCGTCCAGCGGTGGCTGCTGCGGGTTCCGCCCAGCCCCAGCTGAGGCGCGGATCTCGCGGGCGTGTCGGTGGTGGTGAGGGTCATCGGTTTCCTCCTCGGGGTCCGGGACGCGGCCGGCGCGGGGTCGCCGGCCGCGTCGAGGGTGGGTTGGTTGATCAGCTCGCGGCCTGTTGCCAGAGCGTCGGTGCGGTGCATGAGCTGCACAGCGGTCCGGTTTTGCGGCGGCGGTCCGCCCGGGGTCGGCTTGTGGGCCGGTACGCTCCCCAGCCCCAGCGGCAGCGTTCTTCCGGGACGCCGTTGGCGCGCGCTTCCGCGGCCAACGTGTCGATGCGAGCGGCGGTGTCGGGGAACCACTGGCGGATCTGCTCGAGTTCGTCTTGTTCGGCGAAGCTGCCGCACAGGCATTCGCCGGACATGTGCAGCAGATCCGACACCTGGTTGCGGGGCGTGTCGGGGTGCAGGTGTCGGTAGGTGTTGAGGTCGAGCGTGGTCCACAACGCCAGCGGCGACACCCAGATCACCGAGCGGTCGCGCTCGTGCAGTGGCACCCGGACGCGGCGTTTGGATTCCGCGCGGCGCCGGCCCGCAAGGAACACCACCCGTTGGCGATGCGGTCGTGTCACCAGCTCGCGCCGCACCTGCCGGAGGGCGCGTTCCTTGAGGCGTTGGTACATGCGCAAGTGTTGGGCTGGTCCGGGGAACCCGTGCTCCAGGACGTAGCTGCGGTAGTCCGACCCGGCCGGCGGGTGCCGCTCCAGCAGCGGCAGGCCCCACGCGGCGGCGGTGTCGCGGACGAACTGACGGGTCTCCTCGATCCCGATTCCGGTGTTGGCGTGCACGGCGTGGGTGGCGAGTGGCCGCATGAGGTGCGCCAGCACGTTGGAGTCGTTGCCTCCCGACCAGAGCAGGCAGGTGCCGACGATGGTGTGCCGGTCGGTGTGCGTGGCGAGCGCGTCGGTGAGGATCTGGTGTGCCTGCTCGATCAGGACGCGCACGCGTTGCTTGCGCTGGTTCCAGGTGAGTTCGGCGACCAGTTCCACCGGGGTGGGGGTGTCGGTGCCCGGGTGCATCGGGTCCCCGGCCCACGAGTCGAGCGCGAACAGTGGCGTACTCATCAGCTCACATCCGTTCGGCTGGGGGACGTCGGGAGTGCGGCGTGGCCGGCGGCGTCGAAGGTCGGTTCGCCGATCACGTAGTCGTGCAAGTAGGAGTCCGGGGCGAGGCCGGCGCGGTAGAGGCAGGCTTCGCAGGTGCGGTGCGCCCGCGGGAGCTCCGCCCAGCCGCGCTCGCCGCACTCGCGGCAGGTGCGGCGGGCGGCCATCGCCCGCTCGAGTGCGGCGGCGCGGGCCGGGGTCATCGGCCGGACCGGTTTCGCGTCGGCGATCAGGTACAGGTTGGCGTGCACGATCTTGGCGGCCTTGCGGCAGCGGAAGTACAGGAACGCCACCGGGTCCTGCCCGCCTGGGCGCTTGCCCAGGGCGCGCAGCTGGCGGCGCGTCGCGAGCAGGTTGCGCGGTGCGGTGTTGTGCGAGAGCAGGGGTTTGCCGTGCCAGCGGCCCCGGATGAACTCCAGATCTTCCGACCAGGCCACCGCGGCGAGCACCCACGGATACCGGCGTGCCATGGGTTCGTCTCCTCCCTGTATTGGCGCAGGAAAGGCCGGGCACCACGCGGTGCCCGGCCCTATGTCCGATGTGGTCAGTAGTACTGGCGGGAGCAGTCGGAGCAGGTCCAATAGCCGCCGGGGTGGGCGGCCCAGCCCTCCTCGCGGGGCCAGGTCGGCAATGTGATCGCGGGTGCCAGCTCGACCAGCAGCGTGTCGGCCGCGTTTGGCTGCGCGGCCGGTCGGGCTCGTGGGCCATATCCCAAGGTCAAGCGCCCGTCAGGGGTGCTGGCGGTTCCCGGACTCACGTGAGAGGGGGCCGCGCGTCAGGTTCAGACCGCCGGCGCAGGGCTGCTGTCTTCGCCCGGGTCTCCGCCGGTCTCGTCCGGTTCGCCGCGGGGTCGCAGGGCGTAGAGCGGTACCAGCTGGTCGACGGCACGGATCTTGCGGCGTCGGCCGTCGACGAAGGAGATGTCGAAGTCGACCACGCCGAGCCAGTCTCCGCGGCTGGTCGGACACCAGCCGTGCAGCAGTCCGTGGACTTCGCCGGTGAAGTCGAGCCCGTCGTCGATCACGTGATGCGGCGCGCCCTTGATCCGCACGAAGATCGCGTCCAACCGGACCCACACTGGGGTGAGGATCTTCGAACCGGCCGTGCAGGCTGTCGCCGTACCAGCGGGTGTAGGGAGTGTCCACGATGCTCGCGCCCTCGTGCGACGGCTACGCGGTCGCGAGACTGGCGCCGGTCACCACGGCGACCACTTCGGCCGGGTTGAGCGCCGGGTCGTACAGCAGAGTTCCGACGACGTGGGCGATTCGGCGGCGTCGGTGCTGCTGGGTGTCGGTCAGCGGCACATCCGTGGGCTTACCGGTGCGAACGGCGTTTACGGCCTTGGTGATCAGGATCGCTTCCTGGCGGCTGACGCCCAGCTCGGCGGCCGCGGCGAAGATCCGGGCGGCCGCGTCCTGGGCCGTGAGGGACGACGTCGTCGGGTTGGTCATGGTTGTGCTCCTTCCGGCTCGCGGCCGGGCGGTTTGGTCAGGTAGAGCGGTGGGGGCGGTGCCGGCCCGCACTTCCCTGCGAGTCAGCACCGCCGCGCCAGACTCTACCTCTCAGTCGAACCTTTGTTCGACTGTCTTGTATGTCACGCCGCTCGTATTCGTCACCCCTTGTCGTCAGGCCCTGGGGGCACGCTCGACTCAACCACCGACTGTCCCCGGGCCAGCACCCACGGATACCGGCGGGCCCTGGACGTTCACCTCCGTTCGCGGATCGGGGTGGGGGTTCGGTCAGCCCCCGGCGCCGCCAGCGGATGACGACCGTTGGCACGGGGCAGACGTAGTGGTGATTCGGGCCGCGGTAATAGCCGATCCACCAGTCGGCGAAGTCGAAGTAGAGACTCATGACGTCCTCGGAGTTCGGTGTGTCCGATGTGGTCAGTGGTACTGGCGGGAGCAGTCGGGGCAGGTCCAGTAGCCGCCGGGGTGGGCGGCCCAGTCCTCCTCGCGGGCCAGGATGGCGATGTCGTCACGGGTCCCGAGGGCTTGCCACTCGTCTCCGGCCCAGTCCACGAGCCAGGACGTGTCACCGCACTGGATCGAG
Organism: Amycolatopsis vastitatis; assembly: GCF_002234595.1. Taxonomy (GTDB): domain Bacteria; phylum Actinomycetota; class Actinomycetes; order Mycobacteriales; family Pseudonocardiaceae; genus Amycolatopsis; species Amycolatopsis vastitatis. The sequence goes on along the minus strand of NZ_NMUL01000007.1, from coordinate 39,826 downwards.
GCGCAGCGCAGGCCCCAGCCCGGTCCGCGGTGCTCGCGGCAGATTTCCGCGTCGGGGTGCAGGTGCAGCGCGCCGTCGGGCGTGGTGACGGCGTCTTCGGCGAGTTCGGCGGCGGCCTCGAAGGTGTCGAACGCTTCGGCGGAGACCATGCCGCGGTGGCGGATGCGGTAGCGCGGCGGCCACTCCCGCCACGAGGTGCGGGCGTAAACCAGCGGCCGGTGATCCTCGCGGGCCTCCCACAGCTCGTAGAACAGCCGGGTGTGCGCCTCCTTGGCGGCCGGGTCGTCGAGGATCGCTGGGACGGGTTGGGTCCAGTCCACGCCGCGCCCGCCGAGCCACTGGAGGGCTTCGCGGGTGTGCAGATGCGACGCGGGCAGCGACACCCGGGTGCCGGTGGCGGCGTGGGTGACGCACCAGTCGCCGGTGTAGCGCAGCGGCGTACCCGCCGCGTAGGGCGTCAGCAGCAGCCCGGGCACGTCGGTGCTCTGCCCGACCATCGGGGCCAGGCCGTTGTGGAACGGGGTGGCCAGCTCGACCAACAGCGTGTCGGCGGCGGGGATCGGGGTGCGCGGCCGGTCGGGCACCGTGCCGACTGGCGCGGTGGCGGGTTCGGTGGTGGTCATGGCGAGGATCCCTTTCCGGGTCGGTGAGTGAGGCGGCGGGGTGTCGGTCACCGCAGTGGCTGGATGGCGTCGGGGAATTCGGTCCACGTGGCCATCCAGCTCGCGCCCGCCCGCTTTCGGGGTTCGGCCGCCCCACTGCTTGAACAGGAACGGCACGCCCGCGGCGACGCACCGGTCACGGAGTGCGCGTGCCCACCCGGGGGCCATCGGCCGGGCGCCGTGCCCGGACTCGCCGCCGACGACCACCCAGTCCAGGCGCGGCAGCGGCCGCGGGTTGTTCATCGCCGTGACCTGTCCGTCGTTCCAGCGGACGTGGTCCAGGTTGCCGAGTAGCGCGTCGACCGGGCCCTCACGCGTGTCGAGGTTCCCCAGGTTGATCGGCCCGAGCAGCGGTTCGGCGGAGATCCACCGCACCGCGGCCGGGGTATCGAGCAGTGCCGGGATCCTGATGGCAGCCCGCTTCTGGTCCTCGGTGGACACGCCGAGCCACACGTTCGGCAGCGGCCACGAGACCGGGCCCACCCACATCAGGTCGTGCCGACGGAACACCGCCGTGCCTGGTCCGGCCCACGGCTCCGCGGCGCCCTGCTCGCCCCACTTGGTGAGGAGTGATCGCATCCTCGCGTGCCGCTTGGTCAAGATCTGGTAGGTGTGCTGCGGTGTCCTGGCCATGACTTCGAACACCGAGCCGATGAACTCGTCCGGCACGTCGTCGTGGAACAGGTCGGACATGCTGTTCACGAACACGCGGCGCGGCTTCCGCCACCGCAGCGGCAGGTCGAGCTTCCCCGGCCTCAGCTGGACGTCGAATCCGCGCTCGAAGTGGTGGCCGTCGACGCCGCGCCACCGCTCCGCGAAGGTGCGGGCATAGCAGTGATCGCAACCCGGCGAGACCTCGGTGCACCCGGTGACCGGGTTCCAGGTCGCGTCCGTCCATTCGATCGTGGTGCTCTGGCTCATGGGTCAGGGGTCCTTCCTGGTTCAGGCGGCGGTGCGGCGGGCGGTGATCCAGTCCTGCACCCGCGCCCACGACTCGCTGGTACGGGCACGGATCTGGTCCGGGGTCAGCGGGTCGGTGGTGGCCACGGCCCGGCGGGCGGCGAGTTCGGCATACGTCGGCGCGGAGGCGATTGCTCGCCAGTCGGCGGCGGCAGCCACGGCGTTCGAGGTGTCGCGGGTGGCGCGGCGGCGGTCCCACTCGGCGAGCAGTTCGGCCACGTGCGGGCTGGTGGCGAACAGCCGCCAGTGGCCGGCGTCGGCGACCAGGGCCCGATACTCGAGCCACGGGATCGTGACGACGGTGGGCACTGCGAGCGCGTCCGGCGGTCCGCCGCCGACGTGGGTGTGCTCGTCCATGCGCGGGTCCTCCTTCGGTGGTCAGTGGCGGGGGCGGTTCTGGCGGCAGCGGTGGCACACCCGCTGGCGCATCCGGTTGCGGGCACCGCACGAGCGGCAGCACCACCGCAGCCGCGGCGAGGGAGTGGAGGTGATGGTGGTCATGAGACGGCGCTCCTCCCCGGCATCTGATGCCGGGCTCGGGTGCAGGATGATGGCGCCCCTCACCCACCCGACTGCTACTGTGAGTAGTTGTCGGCAGGGCGGTAGGGGTACCGATCTACGCGTCAGCGGGGTGTGGCGGACGGATGAGTCCGCGAATGAGCTGCGAATGAGTTCGACCTCATCGGGATGAGTTACTCATTCCGGGATGAGTTGGGCTTCTACCAGCGAAAATGAGTCGAAATGAGCGGAATGAGGGGGATGCGTCGGCCCGCCGCCGTACCCGCAGGACCCCGGATTTGCGATCTGCGGGTCCGGCGGCGGCGCCTCATTCGTCGAGGTTGCTGTCCCGGCTGGCGATCGCCGCGGCGATCCTCACCGGGTCGACCAGGAACTTACGGTCGGTAGTCGGGACCTTGTAACCCGCGCCGGCCAGAGCCGCCGTGACGGTCTCCAGCCTCCAGTCCTGGTAGATGTTCCAGCGGTCCCGCATGGCCTCCGCCACCGCGGCAGCGCGGGGGTGAGGTTCCCCTTCCCGCGGGGGCAGTGCTTGCGTGACGACGAGGATGTCGGCCAACTCGTCCCGCTCGGCTTCACGCTGCGCGGCGGCCACGATGGCGCCGCCGCGCAGCTCCAGCGCCCGCGTGACCAGCATTTTCTGTTCGTCCTTGGTCAGCGACCCGGTGAGGGACACCGGATACGGCCTACCAGCCGTGCCGTTTGATCAGTCCGGCGCCGTCCCCGCCGCGTCTCGACACCCTTCAATCTGCCGAAGCGCCGTGGACCAACTCGCCATCTTTCAGGGACCAACTAGGGGGCCAAATGTGGCCACCTTTGACATTCGTGACTACAACGTCTTCAAACGATATTCCTTCACCGATAAGCACTCCGTCGAACGTTGCGCGGGCTCCAAACTTTACCCCTTCGAAGTTCACTGGCCCAACAAACGAAGCATTTGAAAAAACTGCTCTCCGCCGAAAGAATGTATCTCCAAAATCGACCCAGTCCAGAAATTTCGCACCCTTGAATCTTGCATCACCGAGAAATTTCGTTGATAGAAAGCCTGTCGGCCTCTTGAACTGCGCATCCTCAAAATCTATGGACGATGCAGCCTCAGCGTAAACAAACCGCAAGGATTCATCGAATCTTGCGCCCCTAAACGAGACGGTGTCTGCAAAACTCGCACCACTAAAAAAAGCGCTCGTGTGAAATCTTGCTTCAGCAAAACTGGCTTCATCAGTGAAGGTGGCGCGATCAAAATCTGCTACGTTTTCAAATGCAGTCCCACTAAATCCTGCCATCCGGTAAAACGTTGCACCTTCGAAATCCCCTTCGGCAAGTTGACAGTTCGATAGACTAAATTCAACCAAGGAAGCGTCTCTCAGGTCGAGGCTGATACTAGACCAGAATGCGTCTTTGTCCTCTGGCGTTAAATGTCTTCTCAGAATCTGCTGCGCCGTCCTGCGAACGTCCAACTCAAGTCGACGAGCAGCAATTTCTTGCTCGTCTATTAACTGCTCGCCAGATTCGACCTTATTTTGAGATTCAGAGTAATCTTCAATCGGAACTTCCCAAGGATATCTCCTGGCCTCCCGACTTCCAGGCGGCGGCCGATATGGCCCACGCAAGTAAGCGCAAATCCGATCAACCACAGTCTGTCGCAGGTCGACATGGATCTGAGCAAGGCGTTCGAGGTCAGTAAGACCTCCAATGCGGACCGCCGCTTTATCATTGCCCAATTGCTCACTAGCCTTTGCGGAGAGTTCGTTGATTTCTCTCGCTTCATCTGCTGCCAACAGACGATAGTGCTCCCGCTGCCCCAACCGGAGTCTTTCTACCGTGACGAGCGCAGCCAAAATGGCGAGAACGGCGGCTGCGCTCTTCCAACCCGCATCGAAGGCATCTCGATGCTCAGCCCGAGTATCGCCCCAGAGCAGCGCGGCGACAGCAGAACCGACGGTCACGCTCAACGGAAGCGCAACCCCAACCCACCACCACGAGAACGGACGGGGAGTAAGCTCGGTCCGCGCACCACGCAACAGCAGTCGCACACCCGCGGCCACGCATCCGCCCGCGGTGACAGCTAAGAGCAGCAGGACCACGCGTGCACGCACCCACCTGCCCAATGTCGACCAGTCCACCCAATCGAATCCGACGGCCATTGCGGCCAAGAGTGCCACCGCACCGATCGCTAACAATCCGAGGCCACGTCGCCGCGCCGCAGGCATCTCCCGCTTCATCACACACTATTAATCGTTCACGCCCAGGTCTGTGCTACGCCGCTGTCACCTGCCGGTCGGCCTGACTACCAGACCGCACGTCACCCTCAGTTAACAAGCCTGGAAGGCTAGCCGTGCCAGCCCCGTTGCCTGACCAGCTTTCTGACGATGACAGCAGGCTCCTGCGGACTGCTACAGTCAGACGGGTAGAGCATCTGACCAGGCGTTTCGTGGCCGTCAAGTGCCTGGGGTCAACGGAGCGCAGTTGTGCTCAAGGTTTCTTTTCTCCGTCAAGGCAGCCCCTCCGTCCGTGGGCCGCGACGCTATCGGCCGGCACGCACGGGGCCTGCCTCCGGCACCCACGCGACCGACCGGCGGCTGCAAGCATCGGGCTCTCGCCGGTCTATGGCTCGCTCCCATATCCCCCGGATCGGCCCCCACCTGGCTCGCTCAACAGCAAGGCGGAGTCCTACTAGGTCGCCCCATATTCCGGCTGCCGAGGCAACTCCTGGCGTACCCCACGCCCAATGCGTGTCCAACGATCGGCTCCAGCACAGCTCGCATGGAACGTTTCCACAGGTAGAGGCAAATTTATATGGTCGAGCGCTCTTAACCCTCCGGAGGCAAGTGTCTGCGGCTGCGCGCCCGACGGTAGGCTTCAGATAGTCGCTGAGCTGAACTCGATCTCCGACTGGATGCTGTCGTTTCAAGCTGTCTCTTGCTCGCTTGCCTGCACCGTATTGCTGATCAGCGCAGTTCGACTGGTCACGGCATTGAAGGGCAAGGTGGTCAAGATCAGGCTGACGATGAGTCTCCGGGCCTCAGCGAAGGTGATTGCGCCGGCCATAGGCTCCCAGGTTGGAGTGCTGTGGAGTATCGCAAGGTCGGGTTGAGCTCAGCGGCTCCAAGCCTCCCACCCCCAAGGTGGAACATCGCCGAACCGTAATACAGGTCAGAAGGCGGCACTTTCCCAGCCTGCCCGACGCTCACCTGGACTTAGAGCACATGTTCGACCTTGGCGAGTTGGTGCAGATCACGGCCGCCACTCGTCGCGGTAGCCGGAGCGGTCCGCGTACGGGAGGGCGAGACGCTGGATCACCGACCAGATCAGCCGGCACTGCATCTCGACGGCGGGGTTGGTCGCGGCCTCGCTGCACTTCTGCTCGTAGTAGTCCAGGACGTGCTCCGCGCTCCGCGCCGCCCGCGTGTCACCGGTCGCGACCTGGGCGCGCAGCCAGGTGGTCAGCTCACCGATCGGGCGGCCCTCGTCGTCGTACTAGACGACGTCGCGCGTCGGCACGTGCCCATCCTCGGCGCCCGCGGCCGGCACCGTCGGGTTCGTCCACGTCCCGGATCCTGCCAGGGTGTTCCGCGCGGCGCTGCTTGCTCAACGCGGTCACCACTCCACGATCAGGTGACCTTGGCCGCGTTACCAGCGAGCCGAGCACGCCGCTGCGGGCCGGGCGCGGCGTCCGGGCAGCGGCGTAACGGCGGCGCAGCTCTCCCCTCCTGTGCTGGGCGACGAGTACCCGAACCGGACTGCCATTAAGGCCGCGTACGGCGGAAACGGTGTCGCCGGGATTGTTCGCTTCCCCGGCGAGGACATCGTCAACGCCTTCTCCGACGAGAACGGCCCCTACGCCGATGAACCCCCCGATGCGGTGAAGCCGTTTGAGTACCGCGGCGATGGTCGGGCTGGGCACCAGCAGCTGGTGCGAGGCAACAAGCTGTTGGACCAGGCACGATGCCAACACCACGCTGTTCGGTTCTGGTACCGCCCCGCCGGCGCGGCGTTCAGGTTCGTGACCTGGGTTGCAGTCCTTGACCGCGCCCAGGTGTGGGCGCCCGACGATTCCGGGCAGCTGCGCCTCGAGTACTCGTTCCTGATAATGGCAGTACCGAGTCCAGATTCGGCAACGTGGCCGCACCACATTTTTGACCTCATCGACGACCTCGAGATCCTCGACGACCCGCCACCCCACCCAACGTCGTCGCCCGCAGCCGACGGCACGAATAACACGACGTATCAGGACTACCTGCAGGAATTGGGCGAGACACCCAACAGCACCGAGCCGGGATCTCCGCCGACGAAGAAGGCACGTAACCACTACCAGCGCAACCGCAAGGCACGCGACGCCGTGCTGCTCCGCGCCGCGAACAGCTGCGAGAACGATCGCTGCACCGGCATGCCCGCAGACACCACCAGCGACGGCTCCGCAATCCTTGAGGTCGATCACGTCGACGACCTCGCCCTCGGCGGCCCGGATCACCCCAGCCGCATGATCGCCCTATGCCCGAACTGCCACGCAACCAAAACCCGCGGCCGCCACCGCGGAGCTCTCAAGCGCCACCTCCGGATACGAGCTGCCGAGCTCCACCAGCAGGCTCTCAGCACAAGATGAGGTCACCCTCGCCCCGCTACAAACTTTCGAATGATAGAATTGCGAGGCGCCCACCTACCGCGATCCACACCTCCTCGAAGGCGGATCTAGTACGCCATTCGCGCAGGAATAACACCTCGAACCCCGCCGCGCGGCTCAGGCGTATCTCCAATGCGACGCGGAATAAGGTGGATGTGAGCATGTAGCACTGTCTGCCCTGCGGCGCGACCGGAATTGAATCCGACGTTAAACCCTTCAATACTCGAATCATTGGCCATCATTTTTTCGCGGAGATCGCGAATCATTCTCCATACTTGCAAAGACTCGTCGGACGTCAAATCAAATGGACTGACCACATGCCTCCTCGGGACGACCAACTTATGGCCGAACGAGACCGGGTACGCGTCGTCAATTACGGCAATAAGGCCATTCGTCGACACTTGCTCAGTAATTGCACAGAAACGGCACGACTGAACACCTTGGGACGCACTTAGCTCTACCGGCGGCGGTACCAAGGCCCCAGTCCCTTCACCACTCCCGTGCGCAATGATTCGTAGCCGGAATCAATATCTTGCTCAAATTGCTTCGGGAAATACTCGAATTCCGCATTCGGCACGAAGGGCTCTCCCGAAACCGCCCTATCCAGCATATAATAATGTCCAAGAAACTTGGAGAATGAGACCGGTATTGGGCCGCTACAGAGTCCAGATTTAGATTCCAACACGCCGGAGATTTTCCTGTTTATTGCAACTATCTGCTTAGCTATAGCAAGCCTTCCCGCGTCCGCTAAGATCGAGTTCACGTCCTCAAGCAAATGTTTACCATCTGACGAACCTCCCTTTAGCTGATTTGCGAGAACGGCGTCCTGCGCCAAAAGAAGCTTGATTGGTGCATATAACTCGTTGAGCTGCCTTGTGGCAAATTCCACCCTATAGCGACGACTTTCTCTCCGCCCAACCAGCGCGGTAGTCGCGAGGGTAATCAGAGCTGCAGTCACCCCCACCAGGAGTGTTGCTTGTGCCGCCGACAAGTTGATCACAGCGTTGGACGCCTCAACAGGGGCTACCGACGGAGGCGTCGACGGAGGCGGCTGAGCCGAAGCCGAAGCAACGATGAAGGTCACCATAGGGCAGACGATAGCTCGCACCACCGACACGATCGCTCCAGCCAGACTTCAGCCACCATTTGCTACGCAAAGTAGCTACTCCGATGCAACAGGTCACAGCTTAAGGCCAGCTCCGTGACGGCAGACCCCAGCTCTCGCTCGCGTGTTGATAGGTCCTCAGGCCGTCGAGGACCAGGCTGCAGCGGCGGCCACGATGGCCTGCTACCCCCAATACACCCCCAAGGCGCCCCCTGACGGAGCCTTTGTGGAGGCCAAGGCCTAGGTTTCAAGATCCGTTCAAAAGCCGTCCAGCATCGCCGTACGGTGAGCCTCAGCACGGCCCGCTGCCTGACCAACTGCCTGACGATGACCGAGGACTCCAGCGGACGTTTACGGACGTCAGCAGACTGCTACAGTCAGGCAGATAGCGGCTTTGACCAGCACTTTTACGCCTGTTAAGTGCCTGGGGGTCAAGGGGTCGCAGGTTCGAATCCTGTCAGCCCGACCGGATCGAAGAGTCGCTTGGCCTGGGTGTAAGCCCAGGTCAGGCGGCTTTCTTGCGCTTGCTCTTGATCTTGCAGTTGATCATGCCCGGGGTCCTTGAGGACCAGGTCAAGTTTGGGGCGCGTCCAGCGCACTTGACCGCTGCCGATGCGGCGCAAGGGCACCTCCTCGGGTGCCGCGTCCCCTATGTCGATGCTCTGCACGCCTTCGGCGAGACAATGGCCGATTTCCTCGCGCTCGTCCTCTTCCAACAGCCGTGCCAGCGCGAGAACCGTGGCCGATCACGCCCGCCGTCTGTCCTCCACCCGGGCGCGTCGCAGCTCCAGGCGCTCCCCAGCTCGACTCGCGACATCGCGCCCTCGTCCCGAACCTGGTGTGTCGCGGGTGATGCTTTCCGGCGCGAGGCGATCGCGGCCCGAGGTGAGGAACGGCGCGTGTGCTGCTGTCGCCGTCAACGATCGATGTAGTACGTCACCTCGCCTCTTGGCGAAATGTCGATGACCGCCACCGTCCGCGCACCCGATTCGAGCGTGTACTCATACTTCACGGCGACCACGAACGGATACCGTCCGGCTTTGGACCCCTTGACCGGCCGATACTTGACGTACTGGCTGACTTTGACCGGAGTCCCCGCCTTCACGTTCAAGCGCCCAGTCTGCTTCGCTCCGACACGCGCGAAGCCCTCGGTATGGCCGCTGGCCAGGAGGTTGGCGGCCACATGCGGGCCGTAGGCGACCCCGGCGAGGGTCTCGTCGCCGAGTATCGGGCCGAATGCGTGCATTCGCGCCATCCCCTGCAGCTTCGGGTCGTCGGTCAGTGAACCGATCGTCGGCAGTACTTTGTCCATCTCCGAATCCGGCATTCGATCGACCTCGGGGCCGGTGACCCCTTCGGCCACGGTGCACTCGTCCCACACTCCGCCGGGCACCTCCGGGTAGACCTTGGTGATGCGGGCGATCCGTTGGCCGGCTCTCCGGCTCCCGGGTGCCGCGGACAGCTTGACCGGCGCTGCCTGTCTTTCGGCCGCTTCGACGGCTGCCGTCCGCGCACGGGCGATCTCGCCGAGCACGATATCCGGGGCCTTCTCGAGAGCCTGTGCGTCCAGGCCGCTGGGCACTGTCACCGGTTTGGCCGGCAGCGGAGGAGGCTTCGTCACGAGCCCGCCACTCGCGGTCCGCCAACTCGGGCTACCGGCGATACCGGCTTTCTTCGGATCCGGTCTTTTCGCGGGGACCGGTGTACCGGGAAGATCGGGGAAGAACGATTCTCCCCCGATCACCGGTGACGTCTTGGAGCCGTCATGGAAGAACACCCAGGTCCCTCCCGGCGCTGACGCGGTCGAGACGATCAGCGTGGAGCCGTTTTCGGCGGAGAACATCGCTTTCGCATCGGCAAGCAGCCGGCGTCGCCGTTCTGCTGCACCAGGAGACAGCTTGACGAGTTCCTGCCGCAGAGCGTCGACAAGCTGCTGTCGCTCGGCGGCACTCAGGGCCTCGACAGCGCGGCCGGCCAGCTTCTTCTCGGCGATCACGACGAGGCGAGCGGAGTCACCGGCCGAAACCGCCGAACCAGCGCCCTCCAGTGCCCGCTCGAGAGCGGCGTGGTCGACTACCGTACGCACGGCGACCGGGACGCTCACCTCGGGGTGGGCGTGGGGCAGTTCACCCCCGGCGTGCAGCGGCGGTTCCGGGCCGGCCTTGGGCGGCGGTACGTGGGTGTGCGTTACTGCCTCTTCCGCCGCATTCTCCAATTTTCCCACGAAGCTGGTCATTTTCGTCCGCTTTCCCCGGGGAGCAGTTGCAGTCGACGCAACTCGCGCTCGACCGCGGCGGCGTTCGCGGACACCAGAAGGCCGGCCAGGTTGGCGGAGTGCTCCCCCACGGTCAACACTGTCCTGACCCGGGTGGCCGCGATCACGCGGCTCGTCGGGCGAAGCACGGTTTTGGCGAGCAGCTTTCCGATCACCGGCAGAGCGACGTCCGCGGTCAGGGACAAGACGTTGCAGATGAGCCCGGTCGCGTCGGGCTCAGGCACGTCGTAGCGACGCGCCTGGTGCCCGAGCGCTTGATTGGCGACCGTCTCGGTTGCGTACTTCTGGGCTTCTTCCAGCGTCTGGATCGCCGTGATGGCGACCATGGCCACGAGCGCCAACTGGCCGACGACCGGGATCAGGGTGAGCACTCCGAACCCGATCGACGCCCAGCCGATCATCCTGTCGATGTCTTCGGCTTCCGCGCGGCTCCGTTCTTGGGCGGCCATCGCCGCGTAGAGGGAGTCGATACCGACGGCATAGCCGTGGTCGCCGGGCCGGTAGCTCTGCAGTTCCAGCGCGGACTGGACCAGGAACCGGTGTTTCCACAGTGGATGCAGCCGGCCCAGGACTTCGGCGGGCGAGTCGTCCCAGTACCGCTCGACGGCCGATCTGGCCGCTTCCATCGCGCGGTCGGCGCCCGACAGGACACCGTCCCGGTACTTCGGCTGGCTCTGGCGCAGATCCTTGAACGCTCGCACCACTTCTCCCTGGATGACCTCGTCGAGGCGAGTTTCGTTCCCGGGGTCGGCCGCCCACCGCGCGATGTCGGCCGGCGCTTCGCCTTCCAGCTCCTTCAACAGCCTCGGCGCGGTCGTGATCAGCGCCGGGTACAGTTCCGCCGCGAACTTCAATCTTTGTGTGTACGGTCCCAGCGCCGATTCCTCGAACTGGCGGCGCGCGGTGGGGGCGTTCGGCGGAATCGTGAAGTTCCACCGCTTGACGGCGCGACGCAACGTGTCCAGTTCCGCGACCAAGGATCTGAGCTTCCGATACCTGGTGTGGCTTTCGCCGTCCGGTGGGACGGAAGGGTGACCTTCCTGGTCGACGTCGAACCCGAACTTGCCCGGCTGCCCCTCGACCGTCGCCAGGGTCAGGTCATGCTCGAACACCTGGCGGGCAGCCGAGTCGAGCGCCTCCAGACAGGCGATCGACTCGGCTCGCAGCGAGGTGATGTGCCGTTCGAGGATCCGAAGCGCTTCGGATGCCCGGATCGCCTCTTCACGGGGCGCGTCTTGCACGCGATTCCCCAAGGCACGGCTGAACTCACGCACCAGTGCCTCCCCGCCGACGCGGTGCAAGGTGTCGGCCACGTCGGCGATCCCCGCTTCGCTGACTTCGACCGGGATGGATCGGTGTTCGGCGAACGCGACCGCCAGATCGACGGTCAGTCGCCCGGCCTCGGGTTCTCCGGGCTGCCGGGGTGCTTCGCCGGGCAACTGCACGACGAAGTCGGCTGTCTCCGCCATGACTACACCTCGTCGTCGCCGAGAAGTGGGTCCGGTGGCTCGTGCGGTGGCTTCCCGAGCCGGCCCATCGTGTTCAACGGCAGTCCGGCGGCCTTGTCGTCCAGCCACTGCAACGTCGTCGGCAAGGCGACCTCCCAGCTGTCGCAGGGTTCTCCGTCCGACGGCGGCATCAGCTGGTCACGAATCTCCCGAGCCACCGAAAGGAACATCGGCCGGCCGGGGACCGGGGCGCACGAACCGCCGAGCCACGGCTGCCGATAGGTGAGCCAGTGCAGCACCGCGGTACCGAACCCGACCCGAGCCGGAACGACGACCCGGATCGACCCGGCCCGCAGGAAGCTGCCCAGCGCCGGGTCGGCCGTCTCGAGATCCACCAGCTCCGGCCAACGGCCGCGGCCTGCCCAGTAGTACGGGTAGGCGACCCACGCGAGGTTGGACCATTCCAGCGCCTGCTCGAGAAACTGGATTGTGGGGGCGGAGCTCAGCGCTGCGGGGACGTCGATGTCCGGAGTGTTGTCGTGCGCCGGGGGTACCGCCCTGGCCGGGACGGCATTCCTGCCTTGGAAAGGAGATTCGCCGAGCAGCCACGTGATGACGTGCCGGCGCACCTCGTTCTGCACCATCTCCGCATTGCGAAGCGGAGAACGTTCAGCCAGCTCGGCGGGATTTCCGGTCATGGCCTGCTCGGCACGCCACTCGCGGAGCCAGGCGTCGTAGGCGGCTCGCACCGCGTCGTAGACGTCCCGCACCCAGACGGCTTTGGCCTGCTCGGTGAGCTCGCACTTCAGTTCGATGCCGACGTTGCCGGCCCAGGCGCCGACCAGGCACACCGAGATCGGCAGTTTCACGACGACCGGGTCGGCGAGCCTCTGCTCCGCGCCGGTGTGGTGCAGGTGTCCGTCCATGTACTGCACGAGGTAGTCGGGCGAGCCGGAAGACATGATGCTGTTCGGGCCGCTTCCCGGACCGGCCTGGCTGTCGTAGACCATCTGGTCGCCGGCGGCCACGGTCGCGGTGATCGTGTGCAGGTTCTCCTGCCGGTCATAGTTCGCGGACTCCGACATCTCCCGTTTCCACATCGCGTGGAACGGGGTCACTTCGATGTTGGTTTTGACAGTGGCCACCGCGTACCCGGGAGGCACCGCCACTTCCACGGATTGGGTGAGCACCGGCGGGTTCCAGTAGTCGGCGGTCGGTGCGGTGCCGGGGTCCTTGGCCATCAGCGCGATCGCCGCGGACGTCCCGACCACCGGCTGCGGCGGCTCCGGCAAACCGGTCGCCCCGTACTTGGCGGCCAGTGCCAGGTAGTTTTCTCCGGTGAGGCCCTCGGCGGGGAGTGCGAATTCCGGGGGTTTGCCGACGGAGCCGGCTCGGGCGGGAACGCTCTTCAGCTGCTTCAGCAGATAGCGGCCCGGCTCCGGCACCTCGAACTCCAGCTGCAACCGGTCCGGGTAGCGCCAGATCTGAAACCGGTCCACTCGCGCCACCCACCGGTACACGCCCCGGACGTGGTCCCCGGACGTGTTGTCGAGCTTGTGCCGTTCACGCAGCTCGGTCCGCGTCAGCGTCCTGCGCGTCCGTTCCTGCCGGGTCTGGGTCTCGATCTTCGACGCGGCTCGCGCGATGGCCTTCTTGGCGATTTGCGTGGTCCGGTCGGTCGAGTCCTTCAGCGAAAAGTCGGCGGTGAACCCGGCGGACACGTCGAGGCTCACCGAACTGTACTGCGCGGATACATCGACTTGCCCCTTCGTGCCGATCGCCAAGTCGAGTTCCCGCTTGCTCTGCTCGGTGAAATTCGACTCGTCCGACATCTCCGCTGACGTTTCGGTGGTGGAATCGGTCGACGAGGTGGTCGTTTCGACCAGCTCGGACTCGTCGATGCGGATGAATCGGCTGTCGTGGTGCTCACCGGTCATCACGTTGCGGATCTCGGCGATCTCGTCCGCCACGTATCCACGCCACTCCTTGCGGACGACGAACAGGTCGCTGGTCGTCGCGCGCCGCACCAGCTTCACCTGATCCTCCGGCAGGACCGCCGGGAAAGGCGGGTCCGGCAGCAGCGGCGTACGGCGCGCCAGCAGCTTCGAGATCTCCCCCGTGGTCAGCGGCCGCCGGTGGAAGGACCGGCGCTCGACCATTCCGGCGACCAGCAGCAGCCGGTTGAGGCGCTGCGCGAGCTCGGCTTCTTGCGGAAGCAGCAGTGCCGCGGCCAACGAATCCAGCAGCCGCGACCAGGTCATCCCGAACAGCCTGTACAGAACGCTCCGGGACTCCAGCGGCAGCGGCCTCGGTTCGACTTCGCCGTCGTGATCGGCGTCGTCGTCCACGGGCGACTGTGGCGCGGCGGCACGGAGCCACTCGTCGAGTTCCGGCGGCTCCGGCTCGTTGTCCTGGGCGACCAGCCATCGGTCAAGTCGATCGAGCACCGACAAGCCGGGCTGACCGGGGATCGGAACGGGCGGGCCGCCATCCTCCCCCGGCATGGTGGCGGCCGGGTCGACACCGCCGCGCAGCGCCAGCACCGTGACCGCAGTGGGGCGCCGCAGAAAAGCCTCGGCCAGTGCAGGCGCCTGGCCGGCCGGATTCTCGTTGTTCGCGACGAGTTCGCGCAGCTGCGGGACGAATTCCGTGCCGCCCCACTGCCAGCGCTGGACATGGGTACGGATGTCCGGATCCACCTCCGACCATTCAGTGGCCAACGTCGAGTCGTCGGCTGCCTCGGTTCGGCGCGGTGCGCGCAACGCCCGCAACGCGTAGATGTCCGTCATGCCGGCCCCTCCAGGATCGTGTATCAGCGATGCAGCCGACCTCGGATGTCGGCGCGACGTTGGTGAGGGTGCGGAAACCCGCGCCGAGATACATCCGCGTCCCGCGGCCGGCTACGGAAACGACGGCGTATCCGGGACGCACCGGCCGCCTCATCCTCTTGTCGCGCCACTCCGGGTGGGCGACGTCATCCACACGAGGAGGGGAAATGCCTGATGATCGCGCGAAGGCGCTCGACGACCTGTTCGATCGCCAACGGCGCTACGTGAAGGATCCGTGGTCGGTGTACCCGATTTTCCTGAGGCCCTGTTCGGTGAAGATCCTCATGGTGACCGACCAGGGTGGGACTTTCGGGATCGGGAACTTCGGGCTCAAGGCGCTGCTGGACACGCTCGCCGTGCCGCCCGGCCCGTGGGTTCGCTTCGACGTGACCAAGGCCCATCGTCGCTCCGATGCGAGTGCGGATCTGCAGCAGTTCCGGTTCGACGCGCACGACCTTTCGGGTTACGACCAGATCTGGCTCTTCGGCGTGGAACGGGCCGGATCCGAGATCACCGAGACGGAGCTGAGGGACATCGCCCGGTTCATGGACGACGGGGGCGGGGTTTTCGCGACCGGCGATCACGAAGATCTCGGCGTCGCGCTGTGCGGCAGGGTTCCGCGGGTGCGGTCGATGCGGAAGTGGTATTGGCCGGATCCCGGGCCCAACGGTGAGCCGGTCGCACCGAAAACCGACGGTCCGAACCGGCTGGACACCCTGAGCCCCGGCAACGATCCCGGGGTCCAGTTCGACGACCAGTCCGACGATGTTCCGCAGCGCATCACGCCGCGGCTGTACTCGGCCTGGCCGTGGAGCCCGTACTTCCACCGCGCTTATCCGCATCCTCTGCTGTGCGGCCCCCGCGGGATCATCCGCGTCCTCCCGGACCACCCGCACGAGGGCGAGTGCTACGAGCCGGCAGATCTGTCGGCGACCTTCACCTTCGACGGCTACCAGACCACCGAGTATCCGGGCAGCGTCGCTCCGGAGGTCATCGCGTGGTCGAACATCCATTTCGGACGAACAGCGGCCGACGTCAAGGGCGTCCTGAACCCGCGGACGTTCGGCGCCATCGGCGCGTTCGACGGGCACCGCGATGCGGTCGGGCGGGTGGTGGTCGACGCGACCTGGCACCACTTCTTCGACATCAACCTCGTCGGCGAACTCGGGAACCCCGACCCGGTCAAGCAGGTCGGGTTCGCCGCGACGGCGGCCGGGCACGCCGCCTACCAGGACATCCAGGCCTACTACCGCAACATCGCCGTCTGGCTCGCCCGCACGACGACCCAGCGGTGCATGTGGTGGCGAGCAGTCTGGTGGACGCGGTGGCACCACCGGATCGCGATGGACCTCCGGCCGCCGTACCTGGCCGGGGCCACCTCGCTGGACCTCGGTGAGCTGATCCGGATCGGCGGTGAGGCCAGGGACGTCCTCGGGCTCGTCGCGTCCCGGTGCACGGTTCTGCGGTGGCTCCTCTAGGAGGTGCTCCGGCCGCGGTTCCCGCACATCTGGAAGGAGCTCGTCGCGGTGCTCGACCCGTGGCATCCCCGGCCGCCGTTGCCCGACCCGCCGCCCGGCCGTTTCGGGCAGCCGGATCCGGACCTCGCGCTCGGCCTGCACGGCGAGGTGCTGGTCGACGCAGTGCTCGGAGCCGCCGTCTACGGCATCGCGGCGAAGTTCGGCGAACCGGGCGAACGGGCTCGTTCGGAGGCCGAAGAGACCGATTTCGGTGAAGTGATCGCGGATCACGTCGAGCACGCGGTCCGGCTGGCCGCCCGGCACGCCCTCGGCGAGGCGGAGGAGCTGCGGAAATTCGGGGGGTCTCTGCGCGCGCCGGAATAAGCCGCAGCCCCGAGGCCGGCCCGGTCGGCACCGGGCCGGCCGCCGGCTTCCCTCACACCACGATCGAGGGCGTCAACGTGGTGCCGTTGTCCCGGACGACCAGTTGCACCGGGCCCCGCTCCACCTGGTCGAACGCGAACCTCCCCCGCTCGTCGGACGTGGTCGACAGGGGTCCTCGCCCGGTGCGCAGCTCGACCGTCAGCGCGCCGGGCGGGGCGAGCCAGCCGTCCACCCGGACCGTGTCCTCGCCCGAGGGCGTCAGGGTGAGCACGACGGTCCGGTTCTTGCCTTCGAAGGTGATCGACCGCGTGTATTCGTCGCCGCGGGCGGCGGCCGCCGGCTCGCGGTGCCCGGCCATCCGGAGGATCTCGGCGTCCGGTGTGGTCGGCTCGAGCGCGAACAACACCCAGTCCGTCAGCAGTGGCGGGGGCGGATCGACGGCCGCCCACAGCTCGCGGACCCGGTGCAGGACGGCCTCGTCGGAATCGGTCATGACGCCTGCCCTTCGCCGTTTCGGACGCCGGCCTCCAGCAGCCGCCGCAGCCGGGCCAGGCATCGGCCGCGGGTGGGGCCGATGCTCCCGTGCGGCATGCCGAGACTCTCACCCACCGCGGCGTAGTCCGGTCGCGGGACGAACGCAACGATGCGCAGGAGCCATTGGCACCGTTCAGGAAGCCGGCGCAGCAGCGTCCAGAGCAACCGGTTGCTCTCCTCGGCCACCGCGAGCTGTTCGGGACCGAGGCCCTGCTCCGGGGTGTCGGGCATGTCCGTGGGATCGACGAGCCGCTCGGCGCGCTGGGCTCGGGCGACCCGCCAGGCCTCCCGCTTGGTGACCTTCACGAGCCAGCCGGTGAGTGCCGCGGGGGTGCGAATGTCCGCCAGCGAACGCACCAGGGTGAGCCAGGTGTGCTGCACGACGTCCGAACTCGAATCGGGGTCGAGCCCCTGCGCCCGCGCGATGTGCCAGAGCATCGGGGTCAGCTCGCGGACGATCTCGGCGAGGCCCTCGCGGTCACCGGCCCTCGCGGCCTGGAGCAGTTCGCCGATGTGCGCGTTGGTGGCCGCAGGCCGCTGTCCGTTCATCGCGGTCCTGGGAGTCGTTCGACGCCGGTGACAATTTCCGCGAGATTCTTCGCTGCCATTGAGGTCGCCTCCTGGATGGTTGTCGCGTTGACCATCGGGAGCGCTACACGAAGGGTGAGATTCACCCGGACGGTCACCAAGACAATCAGAGGATTTCGATGTATCCACGGCGTCGTCGTGCCACCCCTGGTGCCGAAGTCGAATCGGACACCCGATCGCCGGTTCGGAGAGGAGTGGAGTGCGATGGCAACAGCGGAAGCGAAGAACGCCTCGATCGGTCTCGGCCTCGCGATCGTCGGTGCGGTGTGCGGAACGGCTTTGACCAGCGTGGTCACGGAGCCTGGTGTGATCAGGTTGGTTGCACTCTGCCTCGGTGCGGCCATCCCGCCGTTCGTCAGCACGGTGGGCCGGTGGCGTCCGGGCCGGGCCGCCGTGGCCATGCTGATCACGGTCGTCGCCGCGGTGATCACCTATTCGAGCGCCGTCAGCGTGACTGCCGCGACCGGCGAAGAGATCGTGCCGGTGCTGCCGGGACTGCGTCCGCCGACCACCACTCAGCCGACGACACCGCCCCCGACCGTCACGTCGACCCACGGGGACGGTGCTCTCGAGGTCGCGCCGGCCACGGTGACCTGCAAGCCGGTCTGCGACCACGACGTCACGATCACCAGCACCGGCAGCGCGCCCGCCCGCGTCGGAACCATCGAGTTCGACGGTCCGGCGAAGGCGAAGTTCACCCGCACCGGGGAATGCCTCGGGAAAACGCTCGATTCCGGTGAGAACTGCACCTTCCGGGTGGCGTTCAAGCCCGCCGGTGCGACCGGCACGCAGACCGCGCGGCTGGTGATCGAGCACGACCTGAACGACAAGGCGATGGTCGTCGCGCTGAGCGCTGAGCAACCGAGTCTCGATCTCGCAGTGTCGTCACAGGGCTCGAGTTGCGTCTTGCAGCCCGGCGGGACAGTCGACGGACGCGATGCGCTCGAGATCTTCTTCCACGTCGCACTGACCGGAGCGACGCCCGAACAGCTGCCCGGCCTCGTTCCGGTAACGGTGAGGAGCGTCCCCGGCGCGACGATCAGCCTGAACACCGCGGTCGGTCCGGACTCGACCGGCTCCACCGTCGCGGCCCTGCCACTGAGCGCGCTCGACTACGGCCGTGCGCACTCGATCACGATCACCGTCGATCCCGGCCACAAAATCGCGGAAGGCAACGAGTCGAACAACGCCGTACAACTCCGCGTGACGCTCCCGGCCAAAAACACTTCACGCGGAACCGTCCGGCTGCACTGCTGACACACACCCGGCTCTCGCGACGACTTACCGAAAGACCTGCCGAAAGGAAGATTCCGATGACGATTCGATTCACCCGGCGACCGGTCGTCCGCGCCGAGCACGTCGACCTGCCCGACTGGCCGCAGTCGTTGCTGGACAAGCACGGCAGCCGCATGTTGCGCCCTGCCGATGCCGCCCGCGTGCCCGGGACGCCACCGACACCGCCGCCGCTGTCGACCGTGTACCGCTCGGCCGTCCTGCTGTTTCCCCGAAGCGTCCTGCTCGATTCCGTTCTGCTCGAGAAGATCGACAAGGAAATCAACGTGACGGGCGCGAGCCTGCTCGCGGACGGCAAAACACTGCCGTCCGCTGATCTCCCCGAAGAGCTGGCCGGACTGGACGACCGGTACACGGCGCAGTTCCCGATACCGGTCGCGCTCGTGGCGTACGGCGAGAACGCCGAAGTGGTCGACGCCTACTTCGTGCTTCAGCAGATCCGCACCGCACACCGCCTCGGCCGGCTGGACGGGAACCCCGGCCTCGACCTGATCTCGTTGGAGCACCTGCTGGTCGGCGCCGAATACGGGGGTGTCCCGACCTGGGGCCCGCGTGACGTCCGCGACGCCGGTGACGGCGGCCCCAACGCGTCCTACCGGATGTTCCCGGTCGCCTACACCGGCGCGCCGCCCGCGCGCAGTGCGACGCCACAGGGAGGCCGCCGGGTCGTGATCGCGGTGCCGGACACCGGCTTGAACCAGCACCCGTGGTTCGGTCTCACGCAGTTCCAGGGCACGCTTCCGCCGAACGGGTTCCTCCGCGAGTTCAAAGCGTCGGAGACCGCGATCAGCGCGCAGCAACAGCACCTGTCCGGGCTGACGCCCACTGAAGTCCTCACGGACGCCTGGGAGAGCGCGAGCAGTGAGAACACGGTGACCGAGGACGTCGACCGGGCGACCGGGCACTTCACGTTCATCGCCGGCCGCATCCGGCAGAACGCACCGGACGCCGACGTGCTCGCCATGCGCGTGCTGCACCGCGACAACGTCTGCTACGAGGCCGACCTCCTGCTCGCCATGTACCTGCTCGTCGCACGCATCGCCAACGCCCAGAGCGACCAAGACGTCGTCGACATCGTGTCGATCTCGCTGGGTGGCTACGTCGAGAGCGCGTCGCTGGAGGCGTCTCACCTCCGCACGGTTCTCAAGGCCCTCGCCGAGCTCGGCGTGATCGTGGTCGCCGCCGCGGGCAACGACTCCACCACCCGCCCGTTCTACCCGGCCGCCTTCGCCAGTGAGCCCGTCGACGCGAACGATCCGTGGATCGGCCCCCCGGTCATCGCGGTCGGCGCGCTCAACGTGGACGACACCCAGGCGTGGTTCAGCAACGCCGGGCCGAACGTGACCGTCGAGGCGACGGGGGCGAACGTGGTCAGCACGTTCCCGACCAGTGTGCGCGGCCCGGTCGGTCCCGGACGCACGACCCGATCAGGCGACCGGCGGTCGGCCGACCCGGACGTCTACCCGAACGGGTTCGCCATCGGGTCCGGAACGTCCTACGCGGCCCCGGAGGTCGCCGCCGGGCTCGCGCGGTACCTGGTGAACCAGAAGGTGCCGATCACCGACGTCCGCACCAAGAAAATGCGGGCACGAGCGGAGCAGGCGATCAAGAGCTTCCGGAAAGACCATCCGTGACTCACGAAGAGCCAGGGCGAGCTGCTCGACGGAGTAGAGTTGCCGGTCGGCTCGCCACGTGTGTGCGGCGCGCGGCCCTGGCGGGTCGAGCGCGCGGGCCGGAGGGAGAGTGATGAGTTTCGACGAGCCACTCTTCCGGAGCCGCGAGCCGCGGGGCGAGTCCGGCCCGGCGCCGGCGGCCGGAGCCTGACGTGACCAGCGTCGGCTCTCAGGCGCGAGATCTCCACGGCCGGGGCCGGGCCGCGGTCGAGGGCAGCCGCTCGGGCGAGGGCATTCGCCTGTTCCGGCGTGCGTTGCGGTTGCTCGACTGGCCGAACGTGCTCGAACGCGAGCACCAGGCGATCGCCGCTCGCATCCTCATCAGCATGGCTGCTGCCGAGGTCCACCTCGGCAGCAGTGCGGAAGGATTCCGGCTGCTCGACGACGCCGAACGCATCGTGGCTCCGGAGGACCGCAGCGCGCTGCTCTCCCAGCGCGGCCTGCTTTGCGTCCTCGTCGGCAGGATGGACGACGCCCTCCTCCACCTGAACGAGGGCATCTCGACGCACAGCGACCCCGCCGACCACTACGGCCGCGCCACCGATCTGATGAACCGCGGCATGCTCCACGCGCTGGCCGGGCGGGCGCGGCTCGCGAAGAGCGATCTCGAGCGCTGCGAAGCGATCGCCCGCGCCGCGGGCCTGCCGCTGATCGTCGCCAAGTCCCAGCTCAACCTCGGCTACTGTGAAACGCTCCGGGGCGACATCCCGGCGGCGTTGCGCGCGTTCACCCTGGCCGGGCAGGGATTCGCCGTCCACGCGCCCAAGTTGCTCGCGGTCGTCGGCATCGACAAGGCGAGGGCGCTCATGCAGGCGGGTCTCGCCGACGAGGCCGCGTCGGAGCTGGACGAGGCGATCCGGTTGCTCGGCCACGCAAGGCCGACCTACGAACGCGCCGAGGCCGCGCTCACCCGCGCCCAAGCGGCCGTCGCCCAGCAGCAGTTCGGCACGGCCAGGTCCTGGGCACGTCGTGCCGAGCAGTACTTCCTCCGGCGCGGGGACTCGAGCCGGGCCGCGGTAGCCGTGCTCACCCGCCTGCGCGCGGACTTCTGCACGGGCAAGCGGCTTCACCGCGTCGAAGCCGAAGCCGAGGAACTCGCCGTGCGGCTGCGCGGTCTCGGCCTGCCGAACGACGCCGAGACTGCCACTCTGCTGGCTTCACGGGCGGCGACGCGGCGCGGGTACCTCGACGACGCACGGCGCCACCTCGTGATCGGGCGTGGCACCCAGCCCGTGCTGGAGACGGCGCTGTTGCGCCGCATGGCGACCGCCGAGCTGCACCTCGCCGCGGGCCGCACCGGTGACGCGCTACGCCAGGCGCGATCGGGACTCGCGCTGTTGCACGAACACCGTGGCCGGCTCGGCAGCCTCGACCTGCGCACCGGCGCGGCCGCCGTGGCGTCGGAACTGGCGGCCATCGGCCTCACCACCGCCGTCCGGCAGAGCAGCCCCGCACGAATCTTCAGCTGGGCCGAGCGCTCACGAGCGCAAGCGTTCCTCATGCGGCCGGTGCGCCCGCCGTTCGACGCCGAGACCGCGGATGCGGTGGCCGAACTGCGCCGCCTGGCAGTGGTGATCCGGGAAGCCGAGCTCGCGAGACGCCCGGACGTCGAAGCCCGACGCCGCTGCGCCCGTCTGGAGCACCTCATCCGGGAACGCGGCTGGCACGTCGGCGGAGACGGCCAGTACCACGACGAGGCCACGCTCCAGGACGTCGCCCACGAACTGGCCGCGCAGAACGCGGTGATGGTCACCTTCATGACCGTCGACGACGAGCTGCTCGCCGTGGTGATCGCCGACGGCCGAGGCGGCCTCGTCCGGCTCGGGGACCGGCCCGCGGTCGTCGAGGCGACGATCCGGCTGCGGACCGATCTCGACGCGCTGTGCGGCAGGCGGCACCCGCCGGCGCTGCGGGCCGTCATGACCAACTCCGTCACCCACCAGCTGGCCGTGCTCGGCGAACGCCTGGTGCGGCCGTTCGAGAAGGCCCTTGCCGACCGAGACCTCGTCGTCGTCCCGACCGGCCCGCTCGCCGGTATCCCGTGGGGACTGCTCGATGCCCTGCGCGGACGCCCGGTCACCGTGACGCCGTCGGCGTCGTCGTGGCTGCGCGGCACCCACGCGCCGGCCGGCGAGCCGTCCGGCTCGGGCCCGCTCCTGGTCGCGGGTCCGGGCCTCGAGTTCGCCGCGGCGGAGGTCGGCAAGATCGCCGGCTCGCTGCCCGCCAGCACGGTGCTCACCGGCGACGACGCGACGGTAGCGGCGACGCTCGCGCACATGGACAACCGCCGGATCGTGCACTTCGCCGCGCACGGTCACCACGAGCCGGGCAACATCCTGTTCTCGCGGCTGGACCTCGCGGACGGTCCGCTGATGGCGTACGACATCGGCGCGTTGTCCTCGGCACCCGAACACGTCGTGCTTTCTTCGTGCGACACGGGCCGTTCAGTGATGAGGACCGGTGACGAAATGCTCGGTTACGCGGCAGCTTTTCTCTACAGTGGAACAAAAACCGTCGTGGCCGGTGTCGCGAGAGTGGCTGACGACACGGCCGTGGACGTCATGAGCTGCTACCACGAGCTGCTGCACCGCGGCGCGACGCCGGCACGCGCGCTGGCCAAGGCGTCCCTGGTCGCACCTCTGATCCCCCTGGTGTCCTTCGGCTCCTGACGCCGGAGACGTTTTGTCAGCCCGCAGCGCGCGAGCCACCACGGCACAACCGGTTGCACGAGCTAAGCGATACCTCTTTTCCGCGCGTAGCGTTGAGCTGTTTCGCCCCGACTTCCGTGTTACCGGCATGGTGGTCGGTCAGGGAATGCGGGGATGACCATGAAACATCCGGGGCCGTTGTTCACACTGCTCGCCGGTGTCGTGCTCGCCGGCGGGATCGGGATGGTCAACCTGGCGACCGGCACGGGCGTCGCGCCCGTCGCCGGGTCCCCCGACGCGGCGGCCACCAGGGCGGCGCCGCCCAAGACGTCCGAGACGCTGGGGGCACCGAAACCCGAAGCGTCCCAAGCGGAAGCGCCCGCACGGGCCGACTACGCGGGGCGTGTCACCGGCGGTGGTGCGTCCGTCGCGGTGTCGGTGCGCGATGGCCACGCGATCGCCTACCTCTGCGACGGCAAGAAGATCGAAGCCTGGCTGCAGGGCGTGACGGCCGGCGGGAAGCTCGATCTCAAAGGAGTGAAGAATTCCAGCCTGACCGGTAGCTTCGACGCCGCGTCGGTCACCGGAACCGTGACGGCGTCCGGCAAGACCTGGCAGTTCACCGCGCCCACGGCGAAGAAGCCCGCGGGGCTCTACCGCGCGACACCGAAGGTCAAGGGCAAGACGGCGAAGGTCGGCTGGATCGTGCAGCCCGACGGCAGCCAGGTCGGCATCCTCACGACGGACGAGGACTCGGCGGCCGCCCCCACGCTCGACCCGGCGGCGAGCACCGCAACCGTCGACGGCGCCCCGGTGACCGCCGAGCCGATCAGCGGCCTCGCCGGGAACGGTGACTTCTGATGGCCGCCACGGCAGCGAACAACCGCGCCGCGGTCCTGCTCCTGGTCCCACTGGCCGTCGGCGCCGTCGTCTCGGTGGTGCTCGGCGTCTACGGCAACCTGCACACGCCGACCGGGGTCGCGGTGAACGTCGCCGGCTTCTCCAGCCCGCAGTCGGTGAAAGCCTGGCTGGCCACGGTCGTCATCGTGCTCGCCCTCGTGCAGCTCGCCTCGGCACTGGCGATGTACGGGAAACTCGGCGGCGGCGCGCCAGCGTGGGTCGCGCCCGTGCACCGCTGGTCGGGACGGCTTGCCTTCCTCGTGTCGATCCCGGTGGCGCTGCACTGCCTCTACGCGCTCGGGTTCCAGTCGTTCGACACGCGCGTCCTCCTGCACTCCCTGCTCGGCTGCTTCTTCTACGGCGTGTTCGTCGCGAAGATGCTCCTGCTGCGCAAGGACGGCGCACCCGGGTGGTCGCTCCCGGTCCTCGGCGGGCTCGTGTTCACCGCGCTGGTCGGGCTGTGGCTGAGCGCGTCGCTCTGGTTCTTCACCCAATTCGGTTTGATCTTCTAGGGGGACGATCGTGCACGACGACGACACGGACCCGGTGCTGGCGCGCCGGACGGCACTCGCGGTCATGGGCGCCGGGCTGGTGGCCGGCTGCAGTACCTACGGCGGGAGCGCGGGCACGCCGACATCCGCCGCGCAGCCACCCGCGGCGGGCGGCACCGAACTCGGCGCCGCCGCCGACGTCCCGGTCGGCGGCGGCAAGGTGTTCGCCGACAAGCAGGTGGTGGTGACCCAGCCGGCGGCGGGCACCTTCGCGGCCTTCTCGGCGATCTGCACCCACCAGGGCTGCACGGTCGACACCGTCGCGGACGGCACGATCAACTGCCCCTGCCACGGCAGCAAGTTCAAAATCGCCGACGGCTCGGTGGCGAACGGCCCGGCGGCGAAGGCCCTCGACAAGAAGGCAGTCACCGTCAAGGGCGGCAAGATCACCCTGACCTGAGGCCTGTCACGAACTACCTCACCCGCTGATCGCGCACTGCCCGGGCGACCGCGCGGAGAACACCGATCGGGTCGGCGCCCGCTGCGTGCACGCCGACGTGGTTCGCCCCCGCCGCCAGCTCCGCGCGGACGCCCGCCGCGATGGCCGTCTCGTCGCCGTGCAGCACGAGGGAGTCGACCAACCGGTCGCTGAAGGGGGCGGTGAGGTCCTGGTCGGTGTAGCCGATCCGCCGGAGGTTGTCGGCGTAGTTCGCGATCCCCAGGACGGGGCGCAGCCCGGCCCGGCCGGTCCCTCGGGCCCGTTCGACGTCGGTGTCGAGGACCACGCTGTGCCCGGGCACCACCAGCTTGCCCGCTCCGAGCAGCTCCCGGGCGCGGCGGGTGTGCTCGGGCGTCACCTGGAGTGTGAGCGTGCCCGCGGCGCGGTCGGCCGCCAGCCGGAGCATCTTCGGCCCGAGCGCGGCCAGCAGCACGCGATCGGCGGGGACGCCGGCCGCGGCCAGGGTGTCCAGGTAGCTCGCGATCTTCGTCACCGGAGACGCATACCCGGCGTCGAGCTCCCGGTGGCCGGCGCCGATGCCGACGAGGAGCCGGTCGGCGTGCTTGCCTGCGATGCGGTGGTAGGAGTCGGCGACCGTCTGCGCGTCCGCCTGCCACACGTTGAGCACGCTGGTGCCCACCACGATCCGGTTCGTGGCGTCGAGCAGCCGCTCCGCCTGGAGGAGATCGGCGGACGGCGACGCGGCCAGCCAAACCGCGCCGTACCCGGCTTTCTCCAGTGCGACGGCATCCGTCGCGGTCGCCTCGGCGGCGGCCAGGTAGGCACCCAGCGATCCCAGTTCGATTGTCATGATCACGACTTCAGCACCGGTCGGCGGCGCGAACCAGAGCCAACCGGCACGTGCTGCGATAAGCTTCCCTTATCGTCAAGATCATCCGGGGGTGAAACCGTGGAGCTGCGGGCGCTGCGCTATTTCGTCACCGTCGCCGACGAACTGCACTTCGGCCGGGCCGCCGAACGGCTGCGCATCGCGCAACCCGCCGTCAGCCAGCAAATCGCCCGGCTGGAACGGGAACTCGGGGTCCGGCTCTTCGACCGGTCACCCCGGCAGGTCCGGCTCACCGCGGCCGGGCAGCGGGTGCTCGACGCCGCACGCACCACGCTCGCCGCGGCCGGCCAGGTGCAGATCGCGGCGAAGCAGGTCATGACGAGCGTTCGCATCGGCACCGCCGCCGGCCTGACCGCCCGTCTGGAACGCGGTATCGACGCCCTCCGTGAACGGGCGCCGGAGTTCGACGTCGTGCTGGTCGACCTGCCGGTCGAGGCCCGGCTCAACGCTCTCCGGCAAGGGGAACTCGACCTGGCGCTGACCCGTGGCGTGTGCGCCGTGCCCGGGCTCACCGTGCTGCCGACCTGGACCGAACGCCTGTTCGCGGTGGTGTCCAAGCACCACCCGGCCGCGGATCGCCCGGCCGTCGGACTTGCCGAGCTGGCCGACGACACGCTGCGCGTTCCCGCCCGCGAGCACGACCCACCGTTGCACGACGCCGTGGTCTCGGCGTTGCGCGGCACCGGGCGGTACGCGCGGGCGGGCCGGCCGACCGGCACGCTCCAGGACACGATCGTCGAAGTCGGCTCGGAGCCGCGCAGCTGGACAGTGCTGCCCGCCGACCAGGTCGCCGAGATCCGCTCGACCCGGGTACGGGCGATCCCCCTGGACCCGGCGGTCACGATCGCCGGCAGCGTCGTCGTCGCCGCGGAAAACGCGACCGGCGCGGCCGAGTGCGCGGTCGCGGCCTTCCGCGACGAGGTGACCCACTAGCGTCCATAGTGGACAGCAACGACGCCGTACCCCGGCCGGGGTTCACCCGGTGCAGTTCGCCCCTCCTCGGCGACACTCACTCCATCTTGAGCGGGCCCTGAGCCGGTCCGGGCACCGTAAGGAGCGTCCACCCCAGGCGGGAGTTGCGGTGCAGCAAGAGGTTCAGCAGTTCTACGCGCGGCAGATGTGGTTGCTCGACACCGGCGATGCCGCGGGGTGGGCCGGAACAGCCACCTCGCCCTCACCCATCTCACCAACGACTTCGCCGTGCTGAGCGATCCGCGAGTCGCCGAAACGATGCGCTCCACCCAGGACCACATGCACCCGCGCTCACGAGACGAAGTCCTCGCGCTCTTCGAGGGCTTCGACCTCGTCGAACCCGGGCTGACGACCTCCGCGAGCTGGCGGCCGGACCGGCTCGCCGCCGTCGTCGACGCCGAAGAAGACGGTCCCTACGCCGGGGTGGGTGTCAAACCCTAGGCGAACCGCTCCCACGCCGACTGGCGCGTCATTCCCAGGGCCTCGCCGATCTGCGACCACGTGCCGCCCAATGCGCGTGCCTTGGCGACCCACGCCGCCAGGTTCTCCTGCACCTGGGTGCTCGCCGCCGACACCGGGGCGAGGTTCTGCAGCACCTGCTCCAACGGCAGGTCGTGTTCCCACGGCGCGATGAGCGGCGCGTCGGCGGGCTTTCCTTC
The DNA here is from genome assembly GCF_002234595.1 of Amycolatopsis vastitatis. Lineage (GTDB taxonomy): Bacteria > Actinomycetota > Actinomycetes > Mycobacteriales > Pseudonocardiaceae > Amycolatopsis > Amycolatopsis vastitatis. Next base: position 12,463 of record NZ_NMUL01000007.1, on the reverse strand, counting down.
GATCGCCGTCACGCACAGCTGCACGCAGCCGTCGCAGATGAAGACCCCTGGACCGCCGATGAGCGTGTCCACCTCCGTGTTCGGCTTCGCGCAGAACGAACAACGGGCGATCACCGCAGTACTCATGGAAGACCTCCTTGTCAGGGGCAACCTTACAGACGTAAGGGCGCGCCTGACAAGAGGAAGGCCGCCGTCCACTCGGCGAGTTCCGTCAGCCGGGTGGTCAGCTCCTCGATCTCCGCCCAGCGGCGGTGCTCCCGTTCCAGGTCCGGCACCAGGAAGTCCTCCACGAGCAGCAGGAGCGTCGCGATCTCGTAGGCGACGTCGGCGAGCTGCAGGAACGGCCGGTACTCGGTTTCGGTGCCCGCCCCGTGCCGCGCCGCCCAGTCCCGGGCACCGTGGCCGGCGGTCCGGCACACGGCCACCACGGTGCGCCGCAGATCGCCGCGACGGGAGCCGTGCTGCCCTTCGGCCAGTGGGGCGACGTTCCAGGCCACCGACAGCAGGCAGCACCCGGCGTCGTCCATCGACTCGTTCATCACCGGACGTACTCTGCTGACCGGCACGCACAGTCCCGCTGCTCCGACTCGCCCGGTCACCCCATCGTGTGGAGCACCGGACCGGATCGGGTGAGCATCGGCAGGGAGACGAAGTCCGCGAGAGCCTGCTGGCCGGCCGCGTTGGCGTGGATGCCGTCGCCGTTGTCGTAGGCGGGCAGGATGCTGTTCGGCTGCAGCGGATCCGCCAGCACCGTGTCGAAATCCACGACGCCCGAACACGTGCCGCCGCAGGTGTTCCCGCGCCGGACGAACAAGGCGATCTCGTGCCGGGCCAGGTTCGCCTGGTCGCCGTACCCCGGCCGCGGCGTGCTCGGCGTGACGTACACCGAGATCCCGGCCGCCCGCAGCCGCCCGAACACCGTCCGGTAGCTGTCCAGGATCGTCGCGGCGTCACAGCCGTACGCCAGGTCGTTCGTGCCGTAGTAGTAGATGACGGCCGTGACGCCGTGCAGTGCCAGGACGTCCCGGTCCAGCCGGCTCGCGGCGTCCAGGCCCGCCACCGATGGCGGCATCCCCGGGCACGACCGGGCGCTCGTCGTGCCGGAGACACCCGCGTTGGCGACAGCGAGCCGCGCCGGCGAGGCGACGATCCGCCGCGCCAGGTCGTCGGTCCACCGGCGGTTCGCGCCGAGCTGCGTGCAGCCCGGCCCGCAGTTGGTGCTGCCGATGCCGTCGACGACCGAGCTGCCGAACGGGACGACCGTGCCCTGCAACGCGGAATTGTGCACGTCGACGGCGCTGACGACGTACGTGGAGCCGACCGTGGCCGTGAAGGCCCCGCCCGCGACGTCGGCGGCGTGGTCACCCGAACCCGGCGGGGTGAGGTAGTTGTCGCGCAACGCCGCGCCGTGACGGCCGGGCACCGCGGTGCCCTCGACCGACATGCTCACCGCGAGATCGGAATCCGGGCGCGTCGCGAGCCTCGTCTCGTCGCTCCAGACTTCGCCGCCCACCGGGATCGTGACGGCGAGGCGCCCGCCGAAGGTCAGGTCGCGCACTCCGGTGACCGCGGCGCCGCCCGTGCTCGGCCCGGCGGTCGCGTGCCCGACGGTCAGCGGCCCGGTGCCGAAGGTGTTCTGGAGCCGGACGCGCACGGCGTCGCCGCCCTGGCTGAGGTGGGTGATCATCCGCAGCGACTGGCCGGTGACCGGGGCGTCGGCGCGGCCGTCCTGCGACTGCGCCCACGACGTGAACCAGGCGTGCCCGGCCCCGGCGGCCCCCGGAGCGGAGACCACGACGGCCGCGGCCACGGAAACCGCGGCGAGAACGGCGATCCTGCGCACGGCGCCTCCTTGGTCCACAAAGGACGAACGGCCGGGGAGCTGCCACCCGATCGTAAGCAGCCGGTCACGGAAGCGACAAAGGTTTTGTCCGATCTTGTCAGCGGCGCTGCTTTTCGGTTCGATGGCGGCATGACCGAACCCCGCCTCTTCGGCGATCCGTACGAAACCCCGGACGGCACGACCGTGATCCCGGTCCACCGGCCGGTCGGGGTGTTCGCGATCCGCGAGGGACACGCCAAGTGGGAACCGGCGGTCGACGCGACGCGCGTCGCCCTGCTGGGGGTGGGTATCGGGCTGGCCGCCGCGGTCCTCGCCGGCCTCGCCATGGTGCGCCGGCCGCCGTGGCCCGACCTGCGGCTACGGCTCTAAGCGCAGCTACCGGAGGCCCTTCGCCAACGCCTGGACGCGGCCGAGCGGGCCGTTGTAGTAGTTCTGGTCCCCCGGCAGGCCGCCGCCGCGGGCGAACTGCCAGATGGCCTGTTTGGCCCAGCCCGCGGGCAGCTCGCCGATCGCCGGGGCGTACCGCGCCAGCCACAGCGGGTTCGTGTTCCCGAACCGGCCGGTGTTGCCCGTGCAGCGCTTCCACCACGCCGTGCTCGTGTAGATCAGCGCGCTGCGTTTGACCTTCGCCAGGTACGTGCGCGTGAAGTCCGTGATCCAGGCCGTCATGTCGGCCGGGCTCTTGCCGTAACAGACTTCGCCGTACGGGTTGTACTCGATGTCGAGCGCGCCCGGGAGCGTCGTCCCGTCCGGGCGCCAGCCGCCGCCGTGGGCGATGAAGTACTCCGCCTGCTGCGCGCCGCCCGAGACGTCCGGGCGGGCGAAGTGGTAGGCGCCGCGGATCATGCCCGCCGCGTGCGCGCCGTCGTACTGCGGACCGAACTGCGGGTTGACGAACCCGGTGCCCTCGGTCGCCTTGACGTAGGTGAACTTCGCGCCGGCGCCGGCCGCGGCGGGCCAGTCGACCACGCCCTGGTGGCCGCTGACGTCGTGCCCGAGCGTCTGCCCCGCCGGGTCGGCGCGGCCGCTCCCCTGCACGCCTTCGTGCGCCGCGATCTGCGTGCCCGCGTAGGTCGCGGCCGCCAGCGAGTAGTCCGCGGGCGCCGCTTCGGCCGGGGTGGCGAGGACCACCGCCGCGACGGCGCCGGCGAGCAGTCCGGCAGCGGTTCGGCTCATCCGGGCTCCGATCTCGGTGCTGGCACGACCGAGCCCATGGTGCCTGCCGCGGTCGCTCCCCGCGAGACGGCTGTCACCCGATGCAGTGATCTTCAGAGTTCGGTGGTGATGATCGCCTCCACCAGCGTCTCCCCCGGCGGCGTCAGCTCGACCACGCCGTCGTCCGGCCGCATCCGGACGAGGTCACGCGCAGCCAGCGAACGGAACTTGCCCAGCCACGGTTCCGCGAACAGCGAACGTCCGGGGAACCGCTCGGTGTGCAGGGAATCCCGCAGCGGCTGCAACGTCGTCAGCGCCATCTTGACGGCCCTGGCCTCCTGCGCCTCGGGGGTGAACCGCGTCGCCGACCCCAGCGGGATCCGGCCGGAAAGCACGGTTTCGGTGTAGCGGCGGGAATTCACGTCGGTGATCGCCTCGGACGCGCGGCAGCTCGAGCTGCCGCCCAGCCCGATCGCCACCTCGGGTTCCTGCTTGTCCTGGTCGACCATGATGGACTTCCACTTTTCGGGGCCGAGACCGTCGCGCGCGAAGTACATCGTCGGGTGCTCGGTGTAGCCCGCCGCGCGCAGGCCCTCGGTGAGCAGCTCCCGCATCTGGTACTGCTCGCCGAGCGCAGGCCAGCGGTGGCCGTCGCGCACCAGCTTGTCCCGGTACGCGGGCAGCTGCCACGCCGCGGGCTTCTCGCCGGTCACGCCGGTGCGGGTGTCGCTGTAGGAGGCCAGGTGCAGCTTCGTGCACACCACCGCCGTCACCTCGTTCTCCAGCACGACGTCGAGGTCGCGCCGGACGCTGTCGAGGGTCTGGTCGAGCAGGCCGTACATCAGGTCGATGCTGACCCACTCGAACCCGGCCCGCCGCGCGTTGCGGACGAAGTCGACGCACATCGACGCCGTGTGCTCGCGGCCGCACAGCTCCAGCACGTGGTCGTCGAAGGACTGGACGCCGCTGGACAGCTTGGTGCAGCCCAGTTCCCGCAGCAGCTCGAGCTTCGCCGGGGTGAACGTGCTGGGGTCGCCTTCGAAGCGGATCGTCGTGCCGGCGGTGAACCCGAAGTTCGCCCGGTAGAACTCCAGCAGCCGCCGGATCTCCGGCTCGGGGAGCAGCGACGGCGTCCCGCCGAAGACGTTGAACTCCCCCACCTCGGCACCGCGCAGGTGGGGCACGGCGTCGAGCCACAGCCGCGCCTCGGCGATGTTGAGGTCGACCCAGGACTTCGCTTTCTCGTATGCCACTTCGGGTTTCCCCTTGACCAGCACCACCGGGTACTGGCAGAACCGGCAGCGGTAGGCGCACGTGGGGATGTAGGACCACAGGTGGATCGGTCCCGAGGCAACAGCCAGCTGTGCGTCCAGGTCGCGCAGGAAGTCCTCCGGGGAACCCGGGACGTTGCCCGGGAAGACGTGCGCCCCGAACGGGTCCTCCTGCACGAAGTCGAGGAGGTGCCGGTTCTCGGGCGCTTCGAGGACGTCGAGCACGCCGGGGCGCGGCCACGCGGGGTCGATCGCGTGGAGGGAACCGACCGCCTCTTCGTAGCCCAGGGTCATCAGAACACGCCTCCGTTGCCGAAGTAGTTGTGGGCCTCTCCCGACTCGCGGTCTTCGCAGTAGTAGCGGACGAACTCGGCGAACCGCTGCGCCGGGACCTCCGCCAGGCACGGCGGCAGCGGCGGCGGGTGGCCGATGTCTTCGCCGACGTGCCGCCGCAGGCACGCGAACAGCTCGTCGGCGAACTCGAAGTACAGCCGGTACGACGGCGTCTTGTAGCTGTGGATGGGCGTGAAGTCGGCGACGCGCATCTCGTGGCGGATTTCGGCGATCCGCCGAGCGAGCCGCGCGGCGAGATCGGTGCCGAAGAACGCGATGACGGCGTCGTCCTCCAGCAGGGCCGGGGTCAGCAGCACCGGCAGGATGGTGTTCTTCGGGGTGAAGTCCTTGATCGAGAACTCCCAAGCCTGCTTCGCTTCGGCTTCGGTGAGGTCGGCGGGCATCGAAGGCGCCGACGGCCGGATGTCGCGCATGACGATGATGCCGTCCGAGCCGTAGGCCCGGCCGGTGATGACCTCGTCGATGGCGTGGTCGACGCGCCGCGGGTTGATCTCGACGCGCGAGCGCGGCGCGTAGGTGATCGCGTCGCCGCCGCCGGCGACCTTGATCCCGAAATCCCAGTCGTCGGAGAGGTGGTTGACGAACTTGCCGTCCTGCAGCTGGTAGAAGATTTCGATGCCGCCGGCGCGCTCGTAGGCGTCGCGCTCGACGGCGAAGCCCTTGCCGTCGGGGAAGCCGCCGAACAGCGCGAACGTGACAGCGCGGCAGCGCAGCGTCCGCTGGATCGCGTCCCAGAGCCGCGGCCGTCCGGTGAAGTGCCCGGCGTCGTAGTAGTAGTCGCAGACGCCGATGGCGGCCTTGCTCGACTCCATCGCGGCGAACAGCTCGCTCAGCCAGTGCGCGTCGACGCGGCAGTCCGCGTCGGCCGACACGAGGTAGAACCGCTCGCCGGGGTCGCTGTCGGGCCGGTTCCGGCTGCGGGCCGCGGCGAAGTCCATCCCGGCGCGCCGGGCGCACGAAACGCCCTGTTCGGGCTCGTGGATGACGTGCAGGGCCAGGTCCGGGTGCGCCGCCGCGAAGGCGTGCGCGATGGCCACGGTGTCGTCGGTCGAGTTGTTGTCGACGAGCACGACCTCGTACAGATTCTTGTCCAGGGCGCGCTGGTCGTGCAGTGTCCGCAGCACCTCCGGGAGGTTCGCGGCCTCGTTGTACACCGGCAGCACGACGCTCAGCCGGGTGCCCGCTCCCATCGGCGGTGGGTACAGCCGGTCGACCAGGTCGTCGACGACCCGCGTGCCGAACCGCGCCTGCCCGAGTTCCGAATTCGCCCGCACCACTTCCGCCCGTTTCCCTTCGTCGGTGATCAGCTCGGCGACTTCGCGGGCGAACGCCTCGTCCGGCAGGTCGCGGGTCCGGATGTCGAGCACCGGCGCCCGGAAGCCCTTGCTGCCGTAGACGACGTCGTACAGCTCGTACCCGCTCGTCACGTACGGCGTCCCGGACGCGATCGCCTCGCTGACCGGGTTGCCGTAGCTCTCGTAGTCGTAGGAGGTCAGGAACGACACGACCGTCGCGTGCGCGAGGAGGTCGCGTACGGAGTACCGGCCGGGCACGTCCGTGTCGTACGGCGTCAGCCAGCCGCCGAACACGACGCGGTCGCGCACGCCGAGGCGCGTCGCGAGGTCGACGAGCCGGGCGTGCTCGGCCGGTGTCTCGCCGACGTCGCCGGCGACGAACAGCCACGCGTCCGGCAGCAACGCGAGCAGGTGGAGGTCCCGGTCGAGGCGCTTCTGCGGGATGATCCGCGTGATCCGCGCCAGCAGCGGGACGTCGTCGGGAATGCCGTGGTCACGCCGGAAAGCCGCGTTGCGTTCGTCGATCCGCGCCGGGGCGATGGCGAAACTGTTGGGCAGGACGTCGATGTTCGCCAGGCCCGGCACCCATTCCAGGGTCCGCGCCAGCGCCTGATCGTGCAGCGCGAAGTAGTGGATGTGCGGGGAGCTCCGCGGCGCGGGGACGCCCGCGTAGGGGAACCGGCCGTACTTGGCGATCCCGGGTTCGCTCTGCCACATCAGGTCGTGGTCGCGCCAGAACACGTACCGGCCCAGCCGGTGCCGGGCGCCGTAGCGGTCGATCGCCCGGTACAGCGCCTCGGTGTAGGCCACGTTTTCCGGCAGGGTCCCGTTTTCGACCATCACGACGGTCACGCCGAGGCGTTCCCAGGTGGCCACGATCCGCGTCGCCAGCTCGCCGGCGACGCGGTCGATCTCCGGGCGCAGGGCGTCGTCGCCGGCCTGGACCATCCGGGTGAGCACGCGGTCGACGAACTCGCGGTCGTAGCCCCGGACCTCCTCGACGCCCGCGACGCGGTCGAGGGTGACCCAGCCGGGCAGCAGCTGCGCCTCGTCGCGGTAGGGCCGGAAGAAGGCGCCTTTGTCGGCCTTGATGTCGTAGCCGAGATCGAGGTGGACGCGGTGCCCGCGGGCGGCGAAGCGGCGCGCCGTCTTGAGGAACTCCACCACGACCCCGGACAGCGGAGTGGCGTCGAAGGACACGCCCCAGAGCACTGACATCGATGTCAAACCCCCGTATCGGCTTCGCCGTCTTTTCCAGCGTAAGCGCGGGGGCCCCGAACGGCCGTGTGAACGCTTTCGTGGTTGACCGCCGGCGCCGGACGCCCCACAGTGACCGCATGAACCGGGCGCTCGGGGTGCTGACCTGCGGCGCCTTCCTGTCGATCGTGTTCGGGGTCCTCGGGTCCGGGAAACCCGGGCTCGGCCTGGTGCTCGGCGCGGTGTTCACCACGCTCGGCACCGTCGGCTTCGGCTGGGTCCGCGGCCGCCGCGGTCCGTGGTGGGCGGCCGGCTACGCCGTCGTCCAGCTGCCGCTGGCGTTCGTGATCTTCACGATCGACGCCGGGGTGGGGGCGACACTGTTCCTCGTCGTCCTGGTCAGCCAGTGCGTGCTGCTGCGGCTGCCCCGCCCGGCGATCGCGCTGGTCATCGCGGTCGTGCCGCTCGTGCACCTCGGGATGTCGCTCGGCGACGGGCTGCGGGAAGGCATCGGCACCCTCATGTCGGTGCTGTTCGCGGCCATCATCACCGAGCTGCTGCTGCGGGAACAACGCTCGCGCGGCGAACTCGCCGAAGCGCACGAGAAACTCCGGGACTACGCGGCGCAGGCGGAAAGGCTGGCGACGGCGCAGGAACGCAACCGCGTCGCCCGGGACATCCACGACGGTCTCGGGCATTCGCTCACCGTCGTCCAGATGCAGGTGAAGGCCGCGCGGGCGGTCCTGCCGACCGATCCCGCCAAGGCCGACGAGGTCCTGTCCAAGGCACAGGACCAGGCCGAGAACGCGCTGACCGAGGTCCGCCGCTCGGTGCGGGCGCTGCGCGAACCCCGGTCGACGCCATTGCCGGAAGCCCTGCGGGCCCTCGTCGAAGAAACGTCCGCGGCGGGTGTTCCGGCGTGGCTGGCGGTATCCGGTACCGAACGTCCCCTCACGGACGGACCACGCGAAGCGCTTTACCGGGCGGCTCAGGAAGGCCTGACGAACGTCCGCAAGCACGCCGCCGCCGGGCGCGCGGACGTCGAACTGGAGTACGCCGAGTCGGTGGTCCGGCTCTCGGTGCGCGACGATGGAGTGGGCACCGACGGCGCCGCCACCGGCTATGGCCTGCTCGGGCTGCGCGAACGCGCCGAACACCTCGGCGGCGAAGTCACCTTCGCCTCCACCCCCGGCCACGGCAGTGCCCTGAGCATGGAGATCCCCGGATGACCGCGGTCCGCGTCCTGCTGGTCGACGATCAGGCCCTGTTCCGCGAAGCCCTGGCCACGCTGCTCGCCACCCACGACGACATCGACGTCGTCGGCGAAGCGGGCAACGGCGACGAAGCCCTGAGCCGGGCCGCCGATCTCAGGCCCGACGTCGTCCTGATGGACCTGCGTATGCCGGTGCTCGACGGCGTCGCCGCGACACGGCGGCTCCGCGCCGAACACCCGGAGACGCGGGTGATCGCGCTGACCACCTTCGACGACGACGAGGACGTCTTCGCCGCCCTGCGCGCGGGCGCGGTCGGGTACCTGCTCAAGGACGTCTCGTCGGCCCGGCTGGTCGAGGCCGTGCTGGCCGCCGCGCGCGGGGAGTCCGTGCTGCAGCCGTCCGTCGCCGCGAAGGTCGTCGCGCGGTTCGCCCAGCTGCCCGACACGCCGGAGTCCCGCCCGCAGCCGCTGGTGGTGCCGTTGTCCGAGCGCGAGCTGGAGGTCCTGCGCCTGCTGGCCGGCGGACGCAGCAACCGCGAGATCGCCGCGGCGCTGTTCCTCGCCGAGGGCACGGTCAAGAACCACGTGACGAACCTGCTGGGCAAGCTCGGCGCCCGGGACCGCACCCAGGCCGCCCTGCGGGCCCGGGACCTGGGCCTGCTCCGGCCGTGACCCCGGTTGTGACTTCCGGCACCTGGCAGCACAGCTGGCGACGGCGATTCTGGTCCAGGAGCAGATCCTGGAGGGAAGCCATGACCACCACCGAAACCACCCGGACCACCACCCGCAAGCTCGCCCGGTTCACCGGCCACTACGCCGAGATGGTCACCGCCATGATCATCGGCATGGTGGCGCTCGGCCCGCTGTGGCCGTCCGCCTGGCTGGAGCGCGCCGACGCCGACGCGCTCGTGATGGCCACGAACATGACCGTCGCGATGGTGCTCGCCATGGCGGTGCGCCGCCATGCGTGGCCACGGATCGCGGAGATGGCCGCGGTGATGTACCTGCCGTTCGTGGCGCTGCTCGTGCCGTACTGGCTCGGCGCGCTCTCCGGCACCGCCCTGATGGTCGCCGGGCACGTCGTCATGTTCCCGCTCATGCTCGCCGCCATGGTATGGCGCCGCGCCGAGTACTGGCACTGATCATGCGGACCGTCCTGAAGTGGTTCGCCCTGGTCCTCGCCGTGCTCGCGATTCCCGCCGTGGGCGCCGCCCTCTCCGCGTTCGCGGCGATCGGCGCCCTCAACTCCCCCGGCCCGCAGCGGCCCGTCCCCGCCGCGGCGACGGCTCCCCACGACCCGGCCAAGCCGACCGCGGTGGTCCTCGTGGGCGACCGGGGTGCTGTCGTCTCGGACGTCCTCGCGCCGTACGAAGTCCTCGCCGCGAGCGGCCGGTTCAACGTCTACACGGCCGCACCGCGCCGCGAGGCGAAGCCGTTGACCGGCGGCCTCGACCTGGTGCCCGACTTCGGCTTCGACGACCTCGCCGCCCGGCTCGGCGCGAAACCGCCGGACCTCGTCGTCGTCCCGGCACTCCCCGATCTGGGCGAGCCGAGCACCGAGCCGGTCAAGGCGTGGCTGCGCACGCAGGCCGCCCGCGGCGCGAAGCTGCTGGGCGTCTGCAACGGCGGCGGCGTGCTCGCCTCCGCCGGCCTGCTCGACGGCCGCCCCGCCACCGCGCACTGGCTCAAGCTCGAAACGTTCGCCGACGACTACCCGGCCGTGCACTGGGCGCGGGAACAGCGGTTCGTCGACGACGGCGACGTCGTCACCACCGGCGGGATCCTCTCCGGCATCGACGGCACCCTGCACTGGGTCGAGCGGCTGGCCGGCCGCGACGTGGCGGCCGGCGTCGCGAAGGCGATCGGCTGGTGGCGCTACGGCACCGCGGTGCCGGTGCACCCGCCCGCCTCGATGCCGGACGCCGCCGCCATCGTCAACGCCGGCTTCCGCTGGAACCCCGACGAAATCGGCGTGCTGCTCACGAACGGCGCCGGCGAGATCGAACTCGCGTCGGTCTTCGACACCCAAGGCCAGTCCCTGTCCTCGCGCACGCTCGCCGTGAGCGCCGACGGCGGCCCGGTCCGGTCACGGCACGGGCTGACCTTCGTGCCCCGCGCGAGCCTGGCCGCCGCACCGGACCTCGACCGGCTGCTCGTTCCGGGCGCGACGCGCGGAGTCACGCCACCGCCCGGCGTCCCCGCCCCGGAGTACGTCCACGACCGGCCCGGCTTCGCCTACGACACCGCGGTGAGCGGGCTCGCCCGCAGCACCGACGTCGCCACCGCCCGGTGGACGGCGAAGGTGCTGGAACTGCCCGCCGACGGGATCGTGTTCGAAGGCCGGGCCTGGCCGTGGCTGCCCACGGCGCTGCCGGTCGCCCTGTTACTGCTCGGGGCGGCGGCAGTCGCCGTGGGGATCCGGATCAGGAAGCGTCACGGCGCCCAGGGCTGACCGGCGACCCAGCTGGTGTCGTCGTTGTAGGACGTGGCGCTGTCCCAGGCGTTCGTGCCGCTCGTGTCGGCGATGTAGACGGAGAAGTTGTAGTGCCGCAGGTACTTCGTCGGGTAGTTGTAGGACCGGAACGACGTGCCCTGCCCGTTCTTCCCGGCGACCGGGCAGAACGTCGCGTCGGCGCGGAAGGCCGCGCTGCCGTCCATGGGCTGCCGCTGCACCTTGAAGTTGAAGTGGCGCAGGAAGTCCCCGGGGTAGTTGCGGGACTCGAACGACACGCAGGAGGCGTCGGCGAGTCCCTTCCGGACGATCCAGGTGGCGTCGCTCTTGTCCACAGTGGAGCTTCCGGAGGAGACGGGCGAGATCACCGCGCTGTCGTTCTGGTGCCGGAGGTAGTCACCGGTGCAGCACGCCGTGGTCGCCCGCAGGGAGAGCTCCGAACCCGCCGTCAGCGACCCGGTGGTCCCCGTCGGGCCGCCGTAGCCGACCGACACGACGTTCGCCTGGACCGCGTTGTCCGCCGCGTCGGTCGGCAGCCCGGCGGTCATCACGCCTTCGAAGAACGACCCGATCGAGCCATTGCTGTTGTCGCCGCCGGTGCCCAGGACGATCGCGCCCTCCTGGTGCATCGGCGCGTACCCGGATCCGGTCGTGGGTTCCGGACCGGAGTACGTCGTCCTGAGCGAGCCGGACTGCGCGTTGCCGTCCTTGAGCGCGAAGAAGTTCTGGCCGTTGTTCTTCAGCAGGGCCGTGACGAACGGGAACTTCGTCCCGGTGTTCGCGGTGTTCTGGCTGCCGCCGGCGCTCGACTGGAACAGGCCGTTCTCGAGGTCGGCCTGCACCCACGGGCCCGTGCCGTTGCAGGGCTGGAACCAGCACTCGGTGCCGAAGTTGAGCGCGTCCATGTGGCCGTTGCCGGTGTCCAGGTTGTTCGTCTCGGCATTGCCGTAGTCGAAGCAGCAGCGATCGTTGACGTGGGTGCCGGAGGTGATCATGTACATGCCCTCGGGCTGGCCGTTGACGGCGACGCCGGACGTCGTGTTGTCGCGGTACCCCATCCGGCCGGAGAACGACGCGCCGTAGACCTGGTGGCCGCCCGCCGTCACGGGCAGGGCGTCCGCGGGCACCCCGGTGTCCTGGCCGCCCGCGCCGCCGGGACCTTCGATCGTCAGGTCGTTGTGGCGCGGCGACTGGTCGTAGATCTCGGTGATCAGGCAGGTCGTGCCGGCGCAGAAGGAGTCCTGGGCGGCCGCGTTGGCGTACCCGCCGGCGGCGAGCAGGCCGATGTTGGTGCGTGCGCTGTCGGACGCGCGCTGAACCTGGTACAGCGGGCCGTTGTAGGCGGCGTAGAGGGCGCGGGTGGTGCTGTGCGCGGCCACGCACGGCGTCCCCGCGGCCCCGTAGATGTCGCAGGGCAGCGATGTCGCGGCCGAAGCCGTCGACGCGGTCGTGAGGCTCGCCAGCACCAGCGCCGCCGCCGCGGACAGCAGGAGCAGGATCCTCGGTCGAGTGTTAGCGCTAACATTCTTGCTGTCTCGTCGTTGAGACATAAAAGCCTCCGTGGGGGGCCGAGCGATGTGAGCGATACCAGCGAGCACTATCCATTCCGGACCGCGGTTCGTCAACGCTCACATCGGACGCAAAACGGACCGCCGACCACCCCTAAAACGATTTAGAAATCTC
>NZ_NMUL01000006.1 GCF_002234595.1 Amycolatopsis vastitatis | reverse complement strand
GCCTCCCGGTGGAGTATTGCCAACATGTGACCTCGTGATTACAGTCACACGGCAGGCCTGGTTGAAACGTTCTAATTCGTCGGCCCCATCCCCGCCGTAAGGGAGCCCGCATGCTGCGCTCGAAGCTCTGGCGCGCGACCACCACCACGCTCGCCGCGATCCTCGTCCTGTCCGCCGGCGCGGTGCCACCGGCCGGCGCCGCTCCCCCGGTGGACCTGGCCGGTGCGCACTGGATCTGGTACCCGGAGGGCAACCCCCGCGTCGCGGCGCCGGCCGGGACCCGCTACTTCCGCACGACGTTCACCGTCCCCGCCGGGGCGGTCTCCGACGCCCGGTTCGTCGTCACCGGCGACGACACCGCCGACGTCTGGCTCAACGGCACGCCGCTCGCCTCGTCCGCCCGCACCCCGCAGGCGTGGCGGACGGCGCTGCCGGTGGACCTGCGGCCGGCGCTGACCCCCGGGGTCAACACCCTCGCCGTCGCGGCCCGCAACGAAGGCGGCCCGGCCGGCCTGCTCGGCCGCCTGCGGGTGACGACCGCGGCAGGCACCACCGACCTGACCACGGGAACCGCCTGGAAGAGCGCGGCGACCGCGCCCGAGGGCTGGGAACAGCCGGGCTTCGCCGACGGGACGTGGGCCGCGGCCACGGACCTCGGCGCCTACGGCACCGCACCCTGGCGCGCCGGCGTCACCACGCCGAATCCCGCCACACCGTCACCCCTTTCGGTCGCGAGCGCCACCATCGGGAACCGGGTGAACCCCCTCGGGGTCGATCCCGCGCAGGCGCGCTTCGGCTGGAAACTCGCGTCCCCGGCCGCGCAGCAACGCCAGTCGGCGTACCAGATCGTGGTGTCCGCCAACGGAAGCAGCGTCTGGGACAGCGGCCGAGTCGCCTCCGCCCAGCAGTCCGACGTCGCCTACGGCGGTCCCGCACTCGGGTCGCTGACCGCCTACACGTGGCGCGTCCGGGTCTGGGACGGCCAGGGCCGGACGAGCGGCTGGAGCCCGGTCCAGCGCTTCGAAACCGCGCTGCGCACCCCGGCGACCGAGTGGACGGGCGCCTTCGTCGGCCGCGCCACGGCCGGCCCGGACCTCGCCGGGGCGAACTGGATCTGGTACCCGGAGGGCGATCCCGTCGGCGGTGTCCCGCCGTCGACCCGGTTCTTCCGCAAGACCGTCGACCTGACCTCGGCTCCCGCGAAAGCCACGCTCGTCGTGACCGGCGACGACACCGCCACCGTGTGGGTCAACGGGACCCGCGTCAGCGACTCGCCGCGGGTCGCCGACTCGTGGAAGACCGCCGCGGTCACCGAGATCGGCGGCCTGCTGACGGCCGGCGCGAACACCATCGCGGTGAGCACGGAGAACACCACGCAGAGCCCCGCCGGGACGATCGCGAAGCTGACCGTCCAAGGTGGACCGACGCTCGTCACCGACGGGACGTGGAAGGCGAGCCAGAGCGGTCCGGACGGCTGGCAGCAACGCGCCTTCGACGACAGCGCCTGGCCCGCGGCCCGCGCGTTGACCGCGTACGGCACCGGGCCGTGGGGGGCGAACGTCGCCGTCAGCGCGCCCGCTCCCCTGCTGCGCAAGAGCTTCACCGTCTCGAAGCCGGTGGCGAGCGCACGGCTGCTGACGACCGCGCTCGGCCTGCAGGAGACGCACCTCAACGGCGCCAAGGTGGGCTCGGAAGTCCTCGCGCCGGGGTGGACCGACTACACGAAACGCCTGCAGTACCGCGTTTCCGACGTCACCGGGCAGATCCGCGCCGGGGAGAACGTCCTCGGCGCGATGGTGGGCAACGGCTGGTACTCCGGCAGCATCGGGATCGCCGGCAGCCAGAAGTACGGCACCGAGCCGTGGTATTCGGCGCAGCTGCGGCTGACCTTCACCGACGGCACGAGCACCACGATCGCGACCGACGGCACCTGGACGGCAGGCGACGGCCCGATCCGCGCCGACGACCTCTACCAGGGCGAAACCTACGACGCACGGCTCGCGACCGGCTGGGACCGGCCCGGGTTCGACGCCCGCGGCTGGGCGGCCGTCCGTCTCCGCGGCGGCGACCGGCCGAACCTGGTGCCCCAGGCGGACAGCGGCGTCACCGTGCAGCAGGAGTTCCACCCGGTCTCGTGGACGCAGCCGAAGCCGGGCGTCTGGGTGGCCGACCTGGGCCAGAACTTCAGCGGCTGGAACCGGCTTTCGGTGACCGGGCCGGCCGGCACGACGGTGACCATGCGGCACGCGGAGGTGCTCAACCCGGACGGGACGATCTACACCACCAACCTCCGCGCGGCCCAGGCCACGGACCGGTTCACGCTGGCGGGCACCGGCCGCGCCGAGACGTACGAACCGCGGTTCACCGTGCACGGCTACCGGTACGTCGAGCTGACCGGACTGCCGTCGGCCCCGGCCGCGGCCACCCTCACCGGCCGGGCGATGTGGACCTCCGGCGCGCAGGCCGGGACGTTCACGACGTCGAACGCGCTGGTGAACCAGCTGCAGCACAACATCCTCTGGGGTGAGCGCTCGAACATGCTGTCGGTGCCGAGCGACTGCCCGCAGCGCGACGAACGGCTCGGCTGGACCGGCGACATCGGGATCTTCGCCGGCACGTCGGCGTTCAACCTCGACGTCGCGAACTTCCTCGGCAAGTTCAGCGACGACCTGGTCGACGCGCAGCACGACGACGGTTCCTTCACCGACGTGGCACCGGGCGTGCTGGGCGGCTCCGGCACGGCGGGCTGGGGCGACGCGGGCGTCATCGTGCCCTACACGCTGTGGCAGCGTTACGGCGACACGGGCGTGATCCAGGAGCACTTCGCCGCGATGGTCCGGTGGGTCGAGTACCTGCGCTCGACGTCGGGCGCGGACCTGATCCGCGACCACCAGACCTACGGGGACTGGCTCAACGTCAACGACAACACCGCGCAGGACCTGGTCTCGACGGCGTTCTTCGCGTGGTCGTCACGGCTGGTGTCGCGGATGGCGGCGGCCACCGGGCACGGCGCCGAAGCGGCGAAGTACGGAACGCTCGCCAACCAGGTCGGGGCCGCGTTCACCGGACGGTTCGTGGCGGCCGACGGCACGATCGGGTCGGGCTCGCAAACCGGGTACGTCCTGGCGCTGGCGTTCGGTCTGCTGCCGGCTTCCCTGGTCCAGCCGGCGGCGGACAAGCTGGCGGCCCGCGTCGCCGCGGCGGGCGGGCACCTGAGTGTCGGCTTCCTCGGGGTGGAGAACCTGCTGCCGGTGCTGGCGGCGCACGGCCACGCCGACGTCGCCTACCAGGTGTTGCTGCAGCCGGACTTCCCCGGCTGGGGCTACATGATCGGCCACGGTGCGACGACGGTCTGGGAGCGCTGGGACGGCATCAAGCCGGACGGCTCGTTCAACGACCCGGGGATGAACTCGTTCAACCACTACGGGCTCGGGTCGGTCGGCGACTTCCTGTACCGGTCGGTCGGCGGGCTCGCCCCGGCTTCACCGGGGTACGCGTCACTGCTGGTGGCGCCCCGCCCGGGCGGCGGCCTGACGTCGGCGAAGTCGGCGTACGAGACACCGTACGGCGGCGCGGTCAGCGACTGGTCGATCTCGGCCGGGAAGCTGACGCTGCGCGTGACGATCCCGGCGGGCACCTCGGCAACGGTCCGGGTGCCGACGTCGCGGCCCGGGTCGGTCACCGCACCGCCCGAAGCCGTGCCGTCCGCGCCGGGGACGTACTTCCTGCCCGCGGGTTCGTACGTCTTCACGGCTCCGGCGTGACCGGCTGACAAACACCCCAATGTGGCGTTGGTTGCGTCCAACGCACCCAATGTGGCGTTGGTTGCGTCCAACGCACCCAATGTGGCGTTGGTTGCGTCCAACGCACCCAATGTGGCGTTGGTTGCGTCCAACGCACCGAACGCCACATTGGGGCGCTTCAGCCCGGCAGGAGGTTGAGGCGCAGGTGGAAGTTGTCGAGGGTGGCGGGGAGGGGGCGGTCCGGGGACAGCACCGGGCCCGACGCCTGCTCGAAACGGTGGCCGCGCAGCAGGTTCGCCAGCATCGTGCTCGCGCAGAACTGGACGAGGTCGCGTCCCGGGCAGACCGCCGGGCCCGCGCTGAACGGGACGAGCGCCGGGTTCCGCTCCGCCCGGCCGTCGAGCCAGATGTCCGGCTCGAAGCGGTCGGCGTAGGGCAGGTCCGGGTCGCGGTGGAAGAGCGGCGCGAAGATCAGCACCGTGGTTCCTGCCGGACCCCAGGACGTCTCCTCGGTGGTCTCCCGCAGGATCATCGGCGTGGTCGGCCACAGCCGCACTGCCTCCAGCACGCAGGCGCGCAGGTAGCTCAGCTGGTCCGGCGACGCCGGGTCGAAGCCGGCGAGCTCGGTGCGGGCGCGTTCCAGTGCCGCCGGGTGGGCCGCCAGGAGGGCCAGCGTCCGGTAGGTCACCATGCCCGCCGCGTCGAAGGCGAACAGCCAGTGCGCCACCTGGTCGGCCGGGCCGATCTCGCCGTCCGCGCCGACCGCCGCGATCACGGCCGCGAGGCTGCCGGGCTCGGCCCGGCCCAGGTGCGCGGTCAGCCGTTCGTGGAACCGCGCGCGCACCCGCTCGCGCCGCGGGTGCAGGTAGGCCCAGTTCGCGTCGAGCCGCAGGCGTTCGAGCAGGTCGGTGAGCGCGGCGTCGTCACGGGCCCCCGAACCGAGCACGACACGGCGGACCAGCCGCCACCACGCGACGTTGAAGGCGTCCCAGTTCAGTTCGCCGTCGTGCGTGGCTTCGCTGAGCACGACGGCGGCTTCCTCGGCGGTCGCGCGCGCGAAGGGTGCCGCGAGCTCGTGCAGCGGACGCCCGGGCTCGAGCACGGCCTCGGTGAACCGGCGGCGCGGACGGCGGGCGGCGGCGTCCGAGATCAGCACGCCGTGCGGCTGGAAGTGCGCCAGCGCGGCTCGTTTCTCCACTGTGGACGGACTGAACGGCACCGGTGCGCCGGCCAGCACCGCCGCCACGTCCTCGCCGGACAGGGCCAGCCCCACCGACCGGCCGGGCACGCGCAGCTTCAGCGGCCGCGCGCCATGGCGGTCGCGCAGCCGCCGCAGGAGCCGCACGGCGGAGGAGTCGAGGCCGAGCTTGCCGGCCAGCGCCATCGCCGCCGGACGCCGTTTGATCACTCCGCCGAGAAGCGTGGGCAGCGCCACTTCGGCCGCGACACGGACGGTCTCGCCCACCGAGGCGGTCGCCGGTCGCGTGAGGTTCTCCTGAGTGGACGTCATAGCGCGCGGCTACCCGCGCCGCCCGGGCGGGAAACGCCGTCAGCGGCGCAGCGCGACGTTCAACACGTCCCCGGCGTGGTCCAGGCAGTCCACGCAGATCACCGCGTCCCGCGCGGCGCAGTCCACGCGCAGCAGCGGGCGCCGGAGCCCGAGGAACGTCCGGCGCTCGCGGCGGCCGCAGAAGTCGCAGACCGCGGCCAGCGGCGACGTCACCGCCGCCAGCACGTCCCCGGCACCGCTCTCCCGGTCGGCGCCGTCGCGCACCACGCGCAGGCCCGCGCGGACGCAGTCCAGGCAGATCGGCCCGTTCCGGCCGGGCACCCGGGGATCGCGCCGCCTGCCGCAGAACCGGCACGGCGCGCCGGCCCCGTTCGTCGCCGTCACCGCGGCCTCCTCACGGTTTCGCCGCTCGCGCGCCGGGAATCCGGGCCTCGGCGCGCCTCTCCCCGGTCACGCTACTCCGGCTCCGGGGAACCGGCGGCGCGCCCGGTGGAACCCGGAGGCACGCTCGACCGGGTCTCCTGGCCGCGGTGCGGGTACGAGCGGGCGGGAGGAACCCTTGTCGTCGTTGACGGTGTTGTTCGGAGTGGCCGGCGTGCTCGCGCTCGCCGCGGCGATCGTGCCGAAGCTGGTCGCCGACCGGCCGTTCTCGGTGCCGCTGGTGATGCTCGTCGCCGGCATCGGGCTCGGCCTGCTGCCGCTGCCCGAGCCCTACGGCGACGGCTGGAGTGACCCGGCCGCCCACCTGCACGGCGTGGAATCCTTCACCCAGCTGGGCATCCTGGTCGCGCTCGCCGGGGCGGGCCTGTCCGTCGACCGCCCCTTCGGCCTCAGACGCTGGGGCTCGACGTGGCGGCTGCTCGCCCTGACCATGCCGGTGTCGATCCTGGTGATCGCCCTGCTCGGGTACTGGTGGCTGGCGCTCGCGCCCGGCGTGGCGCTGCTGCTGGCCGCGGCGCTGGCGCCGACCGACCCGGTGCTGGCGGGCGACATCGGCGTGCCGCACCCCGACGTCGAACCGGAACTGGCCAGGGACAACGAGATCCGCTTCACCCTGACCACGGAGGCCGGGCTCAACGACGGCCTCACCATGCCGTTCGTCCTGCTCGGACTGGCGCTGGCGGGCAGCGCGCCCCGCCTGGACCTCTCCTGGGCGCTGGTGGACCTGCTGCTGCCCCTGGTGCTCGGTGTGGTGGTCGGCCTGGTCACCGGGCGGGTGCTCGGCTGGGCGATCTTCCGGACGCCGTCGGACCGGCTGCGGCTGGCCGAGTACGCCGACGGGCTGGTCCTGCTCGCCCTCGCGTTCGTGCCCTACGCGCTCTCCGAACTGTGTCACGGCAACGGGTTCGTCGCCGTGTTCGTCGCGGCGGTCGCGGTCCGCACCCAGGAGCGCGAGCACGAGTACCACGGCGTCCTGCACGCGTTCGGCCACCAGCTGGAACGGCTGTTCGTCCCGCTCGCCCTGCTCGGGCTGGGACTGGCCGTCGGCGACGGCCTGCTGCGCGGGCTGCGTCCCCTCGAAGTGGTGATCGCCGTCGTCGCCGTCCTCGTGGTGCGGCCGGTGGTGGGCTGGCTGTCCCTGCTCGGCGCGCCGTCGCCGGGACGGCCCGCGACCGCGGCGATCGCGTTCTTCGGCGTCCGCGGCATCGGCACGCTCTACTACCTGGCCTACGCGCTCAACCGGCTCCCGGTACCTCAGCAGGACGTGCTGTGGCGGGTGGGCGCGCTCGCCGTCGCCGTGTCGGTGATCGTCCACGGCGTCCTCGCGGAGCCGGCGATCCAGCGGATCGAGCGGATGGGCGGGCACCTGCCGGCCGATGTGTAGGTCCGCGGCGAGTGGGTATCAGTCTGTCAAGGCCCTTTTGGCGACTGGCCGATCCGGAAATGTCGCCGCAACGGAAGGTGCACTCATGAACGACAAACTCGAGAACAAGGGCGAAGAGCTCAAGGGCCGGGCCAAGGAAGCCGTCGGCGACGCCACCGACAACGAGCAGTGGCAGGCCGAGGGCAAGTCCGACCAGGCCAAGGGCTCGCTCAAGCAGGCCGGCGAGAAGGTCAAGGACGCTGTGAAGGGCGTCACGGACAAGAAGTGACCCGTTTCCCCCGCTGCCGCACCCCCGGGTGCGGCAGCGGGCTCATGTCCGGGGGTGGCACGTGTTCGAAGGCTTCACATTGGACCGCGTCGACGTCGGTGACGTGACCCTGCGGGTGCGCCACGGCGGCTCGGGGCCGCCGGTCCTGCTGGTGCACGGGCATCCGCGCACCCACACGACGTGGCACCGCGTCGCCCCGCGGCTCGCGGAGCACTTCACGGTCGTGTGCGCGGACACCCGCGGCTACGGCGAGTCCGGCAAGCCGCCCACCGACGAAGACCACACGCCCTACAGCAAACGCGTGATGGCGGCCGACTGCGTCGCGCTGATGCGCCACCTCGGGCACGACCGGTTCTTCGTGGCGGGCCACGATCGTGGCGCGTGCGTGACGACACGGCTGGCGCTGGACCACCCGTCCGTGGTCCGCGCCGCGGCGATCCTCGACTCCGTCCCGATCTGCGAGGCTCTCGACCGCTGTGACGCCAAGTTCGCGCGGGAGTGGTGGCACTGGTTCTTCTTCGCCCAGCCGGGCAAACCCGAACGGGCGATCACCGCCGACCCCGACGCCTGGTACAACGTCGGCACGAAGACCACGCCCGAGCGGCTCGGCGAAGAGAACTTCGCCGACTTCCACCGCGCGATCCACGACCCGGCCACCGTCGCCGCGATGCTCGAGGACTACCGCGCGGGCCTGGGTGTCGACCGCGCCCACGACGAGGCGGACCGGGCCGCCGGGCGGCGGATCACCTGCCCGGCGATGGTGCTCTGGTCCAGCGACGACGACATGGAGGACCTCTACGGCGACGTCCTCGGCGTCTGGCGGCCGTGGACGACCGACCTGCGCGGGCACGCGATCAAGTCCGGGCACCACATGGCCGAGGAGAACCCGGAAGACCTGGCTGCCGCGCTGAGCGAGTTCTTCGGCGGGGTTCAGGACCGGTAGCGGGAGGCGAGCTCCGGGCTCTGCCCGCCGAAGGCGGCGAGGTCGGCCCGGAAGACGGCGTCGAGCAGGCCGGTGTCCTCGACACCCGGGGCGGTGACGACTTCGCCGAGTTCGAGGCCCCGCAGGCCGGCGGTGACGACGTCGTCGGCGGTCATGCGGGGCACCGCGCTCAGGTCGAGGCCCTGGCGCTCGTGGAACTCGGTGGCGACGACCCCGGGGCACAGGACCTGGACCCGGACGCCGGTGCCCTCCAGTTCGGCGCTGAGGGTCTGGGACAGGGCGACGAGGTAGGCGAGGGAGCCGGCGTAGACGGCTCGGCGGGGCATGACGGAGGAGTCCGCAGGGCCGCTGAAGGCGATCATCCCGGCGACGTTGACGATCGTTCCCTCCCCGCGTTCCCGCATGCCCGCGACGGCGGCGCGGGTCAGCATGGTCGGCGCGGCGACCTTGACGTGGACGAGTTCGCGGGCCTTGGCGGCGGGCAGCTCGGCCAGCGGCATGTAGTGGGCGACACCGGCGTTGTTGACGAGCATGGTCAGCGGTTCGGCGGCGCAGATTCCGGCGACCGTGTCGACGCCGTCGTCGGTGGACAGGTCGGCGACGACGGTGCGGACCTTGACGTCGGTGTGGGCGGCGGCGAACTCTTCCAGGCGGTCTTCGCGGCGGCCGGTGAGGATCAGGTCGTAGCCGTCGGCGGCGAGGCGTTCGGCGAAGGCCCGGCCGATGCCGGAGGTGGCGCCGGTGACGAGGGCGAGCTGGTTCATGGGTTCCGGTCCTTTCGGGGTCTGGTCCCAGGATGGGCGTGAACCGCGCGCGTAGGAAGTGGACCGGTTTTCCTGGGAACGGCAGTACCAGGACAGCGGCCGCCGGAGCTTGCACAATCGACGGCATGGCGAACACCGGACTCGGCACGGCCCTGCGCCACTGGCGCGATCGCGTGGCGCCCCAGGCCGTCGGCCTGCCCGCGGGCGGCCGCAGGCGGGCCGCGGGCCTGCGCCGGGAAGAACTGGCCCAGCTGGCCGGCATCTCCGCCGACTACGTCATCCGGCTCGAACAGGGCCGCGCCACCAGCCCGTCGGCCCAGGTCGTCGAAGCACTGGCCCGGGCCCTGCGCCTCACCCAGGACGAACGGGCGCACCTCTTCCGGCTGGCCGGCCTCGCCCCGCCGGGCCCCGGCACGGTCCCGCGGCACATCACGCCCGGCGTCCACCGCATGCTGGACCGGCTGGCCGGCACGCCCGTCGCCGTCTTCGACGCGGCGTGGAACCAGCTGCTCGCCAACCCGCTGTACACGGCCCTCATGGGGGAATGGCGCGGCAACGACCTCAACGGCGTCTGGCGCAACTTTCTCAGCCCGAACAACCGGGTGCGGGACACCCCTGAATCCCGCAAGGCACTGCAGTCGGCGCTGGTCGCCGACCTGCGCCGCACCGCGGGCACCTACCCCGGCGACCGGGACCTGCGCGCACTCATCGCCGACCTGCGACGGCACAGCACCGGCTTCGCGGCCCTGTGGGAGTCCGGAGCCGTCGGGCAGCACGAAGCCGGCCGCAAGACGATCGATCACCCCCAGGCGGGCACGCTGACCCTGGACTGCGACGTCCTCAGCGTGGCCGGCAGCGACCTGCGCATCATGGTCTACACCGCCCAGCCGGGCACCGAAGACGCCGACCGCCTCGCGCTGCTGGGTGTCCTCGGGACGCAGTCGCTCGGTGTGGAGGAAGCACCCCGCCCGGGCTAATCCGTCGTGCGGCGGGTCCCGTCGCCGAGGGGTTCCGTCCGTCCGGCCGCGTCGAGGCGTTCCAGCAGCGGGATCATCACGCGGCGAGTGCTGTCGAGCGCCTTGCGTGCCGCCGAAACCGTGAACGGCTGCGGCAGCAGGCGCAGTTCGGCCACCGCCCGCTCTTCCGCGTCCGGCCCGAGCACGACCCCTTCGGCGACCGCCGTCAGCCGGCCGAGCCGGACGGCCGCGGCCAGTTCCCGCCTGCCGAGGCCCAGCGCCCGCAGCTCGTCCGCCTCCGGTGCGCGGAACGGGTGTTCCGCGAGCTGCCTCACCACCTTTTCCAGCGCCTGTTCGACGGCCGGGGCGAGCCCGGCGCCGGGCCGCCGGACGAGCCCGCCCGTCACCTCGAACCCCGTGCCCGCCAGCGCCGGGACGACCAGTTCCGCGGCGGGCAGGCCGAGCCGCTGCCGCAGGGCCTCCACCGGCACTCCGGCGGCCGTGCTGTCCCACGCGCCCACGATCGCGGCGGCCTCCGCGCGCAAGGCGGCGAACCGCTCCGGGTCCGCGAACCAGTCCCCCACCCGCTCGCCCGTTTCCGCCAGGCCCAGCACGGCGAAGTCCCCGGCGGGGACGAAACCCTTGCGGCGCAAGTACGTCCGGGCGAGATCGGGTCCGGCCAGCTCCCGGCCGCGCGCCCGGGCCGCGCCGCGGCGGGCCAGCGGGGGCGGGTCGACGTCGAGGACGTCGAACCCGGCGGCGATCCGGTGCTCGCCGGGATCGCGCAGGAGGCCTCGGTCCCCGGCCCGCAACGGCAGCGCGGTGGTCGTGGCCAGCCGGACGGTGTCCGTCCCCAGTGGACGGACGCGCACCGGCACCGCCACCGTGCCCAGGTGGACGACCAGGTGCCGATGCAGGTCCGCGGCGGCCGCAACCGCGGCACCACGCAGCCGGACGTCGAACTCCGCCGTGGTGCGCCAGCGGCCGGGCGTGAGCAGGACGTCGCCGCGGCCGACGTCGGCGCGCGGGGTGCCGCGCAGGTTCACCGCCACCCGGGCCACCGCCTCGACGCGATCGCGGGGTTCGCCGAGCGCCTGCAGGCCGCGGACTCTGACCCGCGTGTCGCCCAGCCGCAGCTCGTCGCCCACGGCGATGGTGCCGGCGGACAGCGTGCCCGTCACGACCGTGCCCGCCCCGGACACCGTGAAGGCGCGGTCGACCCACAGCCGGACGTCGGCGCCCGTGTCGGGCGGTGGCAGCCCGGCGGTCAGCTCGCCGATCGCCGCGCGCAGCTCGTCGAGCCCTTCGCCCGTGGTGCCGCTGACGGCGACGCCCGGCACGGCACCCAACGACGTCGCCGCGATTTCCCGCAGCGCGACAGCCGTCGCCGCGGCCGGGTCGGCCCGGTCGGCCTTGGTGACGACCAGCAGGCCGCGGTCGGCGCCGAACGCGTCGAGCGCCGCGAGGTGCTCGGCCGACTGGGGCATCCAGCCCTCGTCCGCGGCGACGACGAACAGCACCGCCGGCGCCGGGCCCGCCCCGGCGAGCATGTTCGGCACGAACCGTTCGTGGCCCGGTACGTCCACGAACGCGACGTCCTCGCCGCCGATCCGGGTCCAGGCGAAGCCGAGGTCGATGGTCAGCCCGCGGCGGCGCTCCTCGGCCCAGCGGTCGGGCTCCATCCCGGTCAGCCGCCGCACGAGCGTGGACTTCCCGTGGTCGACGTGCCCGGCGGTGACGATCACCCGCATCGGCGGACGGCTTCCAGCAGCTTCGCGTCCTCGTCCGGCCGCACGGTCCGCAGGTCGAGCAGGCAGCGGTCCTTGACGACCCGGCCGGCCACGGCGGGCTCGCCCGTCCGCAGCGGGGCCGCGTACCGCGCGGGCAGGCTCACCGCGACGCTCGGCAGTTCGACGCCGGGTGCTCCCCCGCCGCCGACGGCCGCCACCGACTCCACTACGCGAGCGTCGGCGTCGTCGAGGGCCCTGACCAGGGTTTCGGCTCGGTGCCGGAGCATCGCGACCGACGCTTCGAGCGCGGCGCGCACCGGCGGTTCCGGCCCGCGCAAGGTCGCTTCGAGCGCGGCCAGGGTGAGCTTGTCGACGCGGAGGGCACGCGCGGCGGGATGCCGCCGCAGCCGTTCGACGACGGCCGCGTCACCCAGCAGCAGGCCGGCCTGCGGGCCGCCGAGCAGCTTGTCCCCGCTGGCGGTGACGACCGTGGCGCCCGCCCGCAGCGCGCTCGCCGCGTCCGGCTCGTCCGGCAGCAGCGGGTGCGGGGCGAGCAGGCCGGAGCCGATGTCGGCGACCAGGGGCACGCCGAGCCCGGCCAGTTCGCCGACCGCCGCTTCCGAGGTGAAGCCGGTGACCCGGTAGTTCGACGGGTGGACTTTCAGCACGAACCCGGTGCCGGGACCGATCGCGGCGGCGTAGTCGCCCACCGACGTCCGGTTCGTGGTCCCGACCTCGCGCAGCCGCGCGCCCGCCGATTCCAGGAGGTCCGGGATGCGGAAGCCGTCGCCGATCTCGACCAGCTCGCCCCGGCTGACGACGATCTCCCGGCCGGGGGCCAGTGCCAGCGCGCAAAGCAGCAAGGCGGCCGCGTTGTTGTTGACCATGTGCACCGCGCCGGCGTCCGGCACGGCGGCGGCCAAGGCCGCCAGCGCGCCGCGGCCGCGGCGGGCCCGATCGCCGGTCGCGAGGTCGAATTCGACGTCGGTGGCGCCACCCGCGGCGACGAGGGCGTCGAGCGCGGCCGCGGAAAGCGGGGCCCGGCCGAGGTTGGTGTGCACGACGACACCGGTCGCGTTGACCACCGGCCGCAGCGAGGACGCGCTCGACGGGAGCCGCGCCAGCACCGCGTCGACGACGTCGGCCGGCGCGATCTCGCCGGCTCGCGCGGCCCGCTGGACCTCGTTGACCACGGACTTCACCAGGTCCCGTCCGAGCGGCCCGGCGGCCTTGGTGATCCGGGGATCGGCCAGGACCGCGTCGGTGCGCGGGATCGCCCGGCGGGGGTCAGGCATGGCGGAGGCGGACGGGAATCGAACCCGCCAGCGGCAGAACCTGCCGTTCGACGGTTTTGAAGACCGCGCCGGTCACCAGGCCGGATACGCCTCCCTGCACCATGTGGTCATCCTGCCAAGTCCGGGGCGGGCGGGCAGGATGAACCGGTGGATTACCGGCTGACGCAGTACGCGCACGGCGGTGGCTGTGCGCGCAAGATCCCGCCCGGCGAACTGGAAGCGGCCGTGGCCGGCCTGACCGGCGCCGCGCCCGCCGACCCGCCGGGCGAGCTGCTCGTCGGCCTCGAGACCGGCGACGACGCGGCCGCGGTCCGGATCTCCGGGGACACCGCGCTCATCGCCACGACGGACTTCTTCACCCCGGTCGTCGACGACGCCTACGACTGGGGCCGGATCGCCGCGGCCAACGCGCTTTCCGATGTCTACGCCATGGGCGGCACGCCGGTGGTGGCGGTCAACCTGCTCGGCTGGCCGCGGGAGACGCTGCCGTTCGAGCTCGCCGCCGAAGTGCTGCGCGGCGGCCTCGACGTCTGCGGCAAGGCGGGCTGCCACCTCGCCGGCGGGCACAGCATCGACGACCCGGAACCGAAGTACGGCCTGGCCGTCACCGGGATCGCGGATCCCGCGCGGCTGCTGCGCAACGACGCGGGCCGGCCCGGTGTGCCGCTGACGCTCACCAAGCCGCTTGGCATCGGCGTGCTCAACTCGCGGCACAAGGCCACCGGCGAACGGTTCGAGCAGGCGATCGACGCGATGACGACGTTGAACGCTCCGGCGTCCCGCGCCGCGCTGGCCGCCGGGGTCTCCTGTGCCACCGACGTGACGGGGTTCGGCCTGCTGGGCCACCTGCACAAGCTCGCCAGGGCGAGTGGCGTCACCGCCCGCATCGACCCGGCGGCCGTGCCTTACCTCGACGGCGCGCGCGAAGCCCTGCGCGACGGGTACGTCAGCGGGGGCACCCGGCGCAACCTCGACTGGGTCCGCCCGCACGCCGACCTGTCCCGGATCTCCGAAGACGAGGCGTTGCTGCTGGCCGACGCGCAGACTTCCGGCGGCCTGCTGGTCGCCGGGGAGCTGCCGGGGCACCCGGTGATCGGGTCGCTCGAGCCGCGGTCGGACCACACGATCGTCGTCGGCTGAGTTTCCTCGCCGGCCGCGCCGGGTACGCGGGGAAGAGAACGATCAGGAGGTGTGCGATGCCCGCTCCGGACCGGACCAGCCTGGAACGGCACCTGTCCGAAACCGAATACCCCTGCGGCCGCGACGAACTCCTGCGGCGGGCGGCCGCGGCGGGCGGCGGCGACTCCGTGCTCGGCTCGCTCGGCGGCCTGCCGCACAACGACCGGTACGAAAACTTCGACGCCGTCTGGGAAGCCGTGTCCGCGAAGCACATCGGCGGGGCACCCTAGCCGAGCCGCTCCACGGCGTCGCGCGCCTCCGCGAGGCCGGCGCCGGTGCTTTCGCGGTAGGCCTTGATCGCCTGGATCTTCTTGCCCTGCCGCAGCAACGCCGTCACCTCGGCCAGCTCCGGCTCCACGACCGCGACCCCGAGCCGGTCGGCGATCGCGTCGAGCTTCCGTTCCACCCGCGCGAGGCGGCGGTCGACCCGGGTCAGCCTGCGGTCCGTGGCCGACGACCCCAGCGCCACGACCACGACCAGCACGACCACACCGAGCAACAGCATCCCGTAGTCCATGACCCGGCATGCTACTTCCGGAAATTGTCGGTGGCCGTGGTTAAGGTGAGCCCATGACCACACTGACCGACCGTCCGAACACCGCGTTGCTCGTCGTCGACGTGCAGAACGGGGTGATGAAGGCGTCCGTCGACGCCGGATCCGTCATCGCCAACATCGTGACGCTCGTGGAGAAGGCGCGCGCGGCGGGCACCGACGTGGTGTGGGTGCAGCACACCAGCGACGAGCTGCCGCGCGGCAGCGAAACCTGGGAGTGGGTGCCGGAGCTGGTCCGCCGCGAAGCGGAACCACTGGTGCACAAGATGTACGGCGACTCGTTCGAGGACACCGACCTCGAAGAGGTACTGGCGGCGCGCGGCATCGGCGCCCTGGTGGTGGCGGGCGCCCAGACGGACGCGTGCATCCGCTCGACCCTGCACGGCGCCCTCGCCCGCGGCTACGACGCGACCTTGGTCGCCGACGCGCACACGACGGAGGACATGTCGGCGTATGGCGCCCCACCGCCGGAGCAGGTCATCGCGCACACGAACTTGTACTGGCAGTACCAGACCGCGCCCGGCCGGACCGCGGGAACGGTGCAGACGGCCGAGGTGGAGTTCGGGGTGAAGGCACCGGCCTGAGCCACTGCCGCTCGATGCGGCTTCCAGTTGGCCGGAGCCCCGCAGGCTAGGCGCCGCGCAGGTGGTCGCGCAGGGCCCGCGCCACCCGGGCCATCAGCACGTCCGCCTCCGGCTGCAGGACCGCCGGGACCCGCGACTCGGTCAGTGCCACCACCGCGAACACGCCGCCGTCCGCGTGTTCGACGACCCCGGCTTCGTGGCGCAGGTTCAGCAGCGTTCCCGTCTTCGACGACCAGCGAGCCGCATCGGAGGCGAAATCGGGCGTGAGCCGGTGGCGGATGACGTTGTTCGCCATCAGCTCCCGCACGCCCGCGGCCACCGACGGGTCGATCTTTGACGGCGTCCACAGCGCCTGCAGCAGGTCGAGCAGCGCCCGCGCGGACGCCGAGTTCGCTCGCGTGACGTCGAGCTGGGCGAGCTGGTGGCCCTGGCCTGCGGTCGCCGCGCCGATGGCGAGCGCGTGCGCCAGGTGGGCCTCGCCGGCGTCGAAGCGCTCGGCCGGGGTCTCGACGAGGTCGCGCTGGAGGTGGCGCACGGCGATGCCGCCCAGCCCCCACTCCCCCAGCATCCGCGTGACGTCCGCCGGCGGCGTCAGGCCGAACAGAACGTCGGCCGCCGTCCCGTCGCTCAGCGACGTGCTCAGGTAGAGCAGGTCCTCGACGGCGAGGCGGGCCGGGTGCCGGAACCGGGTCAGCCCGGTCGGCCCGGGTGTGGTGACGCCGCCGGGCGCCACCTCCAGCTGGGTCGCACCGTCCAGCTCGCCGCGGCGGATGCGCTCCAGCGTCGCCGCCGCCAGCGGCACCTTGACCAGCGACGCGATCGGGTACTCCCGATCCGGGTCGATCCCGAGCTCGGCGCCGGATCGCAGGTCGCGGACGAGGAACGCCCCGCGCAGCCCGCCGTCGTCCAGCTCGGCCCGCAAGTCGCGGACCAGCGCTTCGGCGGTCATTCGCCGGCTCCGAGGCAGCGTCCGACGGCCTCCCGCAGCACCGTGCGCAACCGGTCGGCGTCCTCGCCCAGCGCCGCGGCCACGCCGTAGCCGCGGGCGAGGGTGAGCTCACCGATCGGCCGCCAGCTCACCCCCAGCTCGACGGCCTGCGCGGCCGAGCACAGCAGCAGATCCGCCGAGGCGAACACCTCCGCGGCCGCCGAGGTGAGCGAGCCCGCCACGGCGACCTGCGCCGGGGGCAGGCCGACGGCGTCGCGGACCCGCAGCAGCCGGTCGCGGACGTGCGGGACGTCGTCCTCGGGCTGGATCCAGACGTGCCGCCGCGGGGCGGCTCGCTCACCGCGGCGGCCGGTCCGCAGCGTCTCCAGGTGCACGACCCGGCCGGGCGGCGGGGTGACCGCGGCCAGGCCCAGCGGCACGGACCACCCGCCGTCCTCGGCCGGGACGGCGGTGAGCGCGGCCCGCACCTCCCCGGTGCGGACGAGCTCGGCGCGCTCGCCCGGCGCCGCGGCGCGGAACTCCAGGTGGATCGCCAGTTCACGGGCTTCGGCGGCGAGCTCGGCGAGGGCCCGCACGCCGCAGGTGTCCGGCACGGCCACGCGCATCGGCCGCAGCTTGGCGCGCCGCGCGTCGTGCTCCATCGCGTCGGCCAGCCGGACGAGCCGTCGGGCCGAGGGCAGCACGTCCCGCCCGAAGGGGGTGAGCCGCGCCCGGCGGGTCGAGCGGTCGAAGAGCCGTTCGCCGAAGTGCCGTTCGAGGGCGGCGATGCGCCGGCTGGCGACCGGCTGCGGGATGCGAGCGAGCGCGGCGCCCGCCGTGAAGCTCCCTGTCTCGCTCACGCTCACGAACGCCCTGCAGCCACCGACCAGGTCCACTACCCCACTTTATGCGATTCCGGCATCGAACCGTGCGTTTCCGTCTTGGACAGCATGAGCGGGCGTGGTGAAACTGCGGATGTCGATCAAGACCGGAAGGAAGTCCTGTGCCGTTCCCCCACGTCCGGCGGGCCGCGCTCGCCGCGCTGGCCCTCGTGGCGCTCACCTCCTGCACCGCCGAAGCACCGGCCCCGGCCCCGGCCCCGGCGACCCCGTCGTCGTCCGCCGCCGTGGCGCCGCGGCCGGACTTCGCCCCGCTCGAACGCGACTTCGACGCGCGCCTCGGTGTGTATGCCGTCGACATCGGGACCGGCCGCGAGCTCGCCCACCGCGCCGACGAGCGCTTCGGCTACGCCTCGACACACAAGGTGTTCTCGGCCGCCGCCGTGCTCCAGCGCACCAGTCTCGAGGGGCTGGCGAAGGTGCTGAACTACACCCGCGCCGACCTGCAGCCGAACTCGCCGGTTACCGAAAAGCACGTCACCACCGGCATTTCCCTGCGCGACGCGATCGACGCCGCGGTGCGCTACAGCGACAACACCGCCGCGAACCTGCTCTTCCGCGAGCTGGGCGGCCCGGCCGGGCTCGCCGCCGCGCTACGCGGGATCGGCGACACGACCACGCACGCCGACCGGACCGAACCCGGTCTCAACGACCTCGCGCCCGGCGACGTCCGGGACACCAGCACCCCGAGGGCGATGGCGGTCAGCCTGCGCGCCTTCACGGTGGGCACCGCCCTCCCGCCCGAAAAGCGGACCGTGCTCACAGACATGATGCGCGCCAACAAGACCGGCGCGGCCCTGATCCGGGCGGGCGCACCGGCGGGCTGGACGGTCGGCGACAAGACCGGCACCGGCGGCTACGGGACCCGCAACGACATCGCGGTCGTCTGGCCGCCCGGGCGCGCGCCGATCGTGCTGGTGGTCCTGTCCGACCGGAAGACCAAGGACGCCGACCACGACGACCGGCTGATCGCGCAAGCCGCGAAGCTGGCACTCGACAGCTTCCGCTGAAGCTAACGATCACCGAACAGCCGCCGCACCTCGGCTTCGACGTCGTCGAGCCACCCGGCACGCCGGTGCTCTCCGGCGTCGGCCACCACGCGCAGCACCATCCGGCTCACCGCCGGCTCCCCGAGGTACGGCGCCAGGCAGCGCCGCCAGATCGCGTCGAGCGGGTCACCGAACAGCGTCCGCTCACGCTCTTCGGTGGTGTCGGAGGTGTTCACGACCAGCAGCCTCCGCAGGCCGAGCAACGACTCCGGTGCCCCGCCGGCGTCGTCGAGCCGGTACGCCACCCCGGGGACGAGGATCCGGTCGAGCCAGCCGGCGAGGATCGCGGGCGGCTTGCCCCACCAGTTGGGGTGGATCGCGACGAGCCCGGTCGCGTCGCGCAGCTCGTCCCGGTGCCGCCGCACCAGCGGGTCCGGCGTGGCGGCGAGGAACTCCTCCGCCCGCGTCCCGCTGGTGTAGGCCTCTTCCGCGGTCAGGACGGGGTCGAAGCCTTCGGCGTACAGGTCGTGGAACCACACCGGCCGCCCGGCGCCGGCCAGCGCGTCGCGGACCCGGTCGGCCAGCGCGTGGTTGAAGCTGCCCGGCCGGGGATGGGCCAGCAGGACCACCACCGGACCGCTCATGGCGTCATCGCCGGCGTTCACTCCCGGCTCAGCCCGCGTTGGCCAGCAGTCCCGGCCCCGCCGGGGCACTCCGCACGAGGCACGGGTGGCACGGCATACCGCACAGCCCGTCGAGCACTTCGGCTTCGCCGGGGAAGATCGCCTCGCCGCACAACGCCGTCAGGTGCTCCGGCACCGGGCCTCTCGGGACGGGGATCAGGTGGCAGACGCGTCTGCTCTCGCCGACGACACCTCGGCGCAGCCGCACCAATGCGAGCATCTCACCGTTCTCACCCATAGCCGAAAAGTAGGCCGTTCGGCCGATCAAGGCTTCGTGCCCGCGGCCCGAAGATCTTCGGGACCGGTGGTCCGCGGCACCAAAGTCACGCCGGGGACAGCACCGCCGCGCCCAGCCGCCGGCAGAGGTTCAGGGCCAGCTCGACGTCCAGCCGTCCTTCGCCGAGCCCGTGCGGCAGCAGTTCCTGCGCCTTGCGGACGCGGTACTGCACGGAGTTCTTGTGCATCGTCAGCTCGGCGGCCGACGCGGTGTAGCTGCCGCCGGAGGCGAGGAACACCCGCAGGGTGTCGCGCAGCCGTGCGCAGTTCTCCTCGTCGGCGGCGAGCGGCCCGAGCGTGCTCGCCACCCAGAGCCGGGCCGCGTTCAGGTCGCTCGTCATCAGCGCCACCGTGCCGACCTCCCGGAAGGTCAGCACCCGGTCGCAGTGCTCGCCGGCGGCCAGTGCCAGCGCGTGCGCCCGCCGGGCCTGCTGGTGGGTGTCGCGGAAGCCGCCGACCCCGGTGCCGGGTTCGCCGACCGTCACGCGGACCCCGGAATCGATCTCCGCCAGCACCGCGTCGACGTCCTCGCGCCGGACGACGGTGCCCGGCGGGAGCGGCAGCCACACCCAGGCGCCGGCCTCGTCCCGGGGCACGAACAACGGCCGCCCCTGCCCGCCGACGCGCTCGAACACCGCGCCCGCCACCGACTCCAGCACCGACAGCACGTCCTCGGCGAAAGCCTCCGCCGCGTGCCAGACGATCATGCCCACGTGCGTCCCGCGCAGCCGGTAACCGATCACCGCTTCGGCCGCGTCGACGTCGGGCGGCCCGCCGTTCTCGCCGAGCAGGTCCAGCACCTTCGCCGCCCGCGCGGCGCTCCGGTTGAGCAGCCACCGGTCGCGTTCGTCCTGGTAGACGCCGACGAGCTGACGCACCACCCGCGTGATGAACTCGTAGGCGACCCGCAGCAGCTTCCGCAGGATCGCCCCGAGCAGGGCCGCGTCGTCGACCAGCCGGGTGCACTCTTCGAACCCGAAGTCGAGCATCGCGGCCTGCCCGAGGTCGTACGCGAGGATCAGGTCGAACACCGGCGTGCCGCGCTGCGCCAGCCTGCGCGCGTACTCGACGGCCGCGGCGGGCGGCTCGACCGTCGCGGGGTCGATGCCGTGCCGGAAGATCTGCAACGCGGTTTCGATGTTCTGGTAGACGCTCGCCGACAGCAGGCTCACCATGCGCTCGTCGTCGTTGACCAGCTGCGGCAGGTCCGTCGCATACAGCTGGACCAGTTCACCGGTGAGTTCGCCCGCGCGGCCCGCGAGGGTGGCGGCGATCTG
Source organism: Amycolatopsis vastitatis (assembly GCF_002234595.1). Taxonomy (GTDB): domain Bacteria; phylum Actinomycetota; class Actinomycetes; order Mycobacteriales; family Pseudonocardiaceae; genus Amycolatopsis; species Amycolatopsis vastitatis. The sequence goes on along the minus strand of NZ_NMUL01000006.1, from coordinate 215,708 downwards.
CCGGATGCGCTCCGAGACGACTTCTTCGTCCACCATGGAGCCACCCTACGGGGTGGTGGATCAAGCCGGACGGCCATACCACCCCCGTCGCCGACCGGCAGCTCGGATTATGCGGTGAACGCGCTTACGAGAATAATCGGAAACATTCACGAAACCTGACCGCGGACCAGTTTTCACACTGGTCTAGACCAACTGAGGAAGATCACCCGAACGGCGGATCATCCACCCGGACAAGGCCGATGACCTCGACGTTCGACAAATCCAAGCCTTCGCCGACCCGGTTGTGCAATTCGTCGAAATTCCGGTAAATGCGCCGTTCGGAGGAGGTGTCGCCTCCCGAATAACGGTATATCTGAAATCCCCCATCTCCGCGACCGGCCCGAACCCGCCGGTCTGCTCGATGCCCCGCACCCGCCTTCGGAGGCACCATGCACCGCCTGGACCCGGCCCGCGAACACGTCATCGGCCTCTACCGCATCGTCATCGGCTTCCTGTTCGCCTGCCACGGCCTCAAGACGCTGTTCGGCCTGCTCGGTGCCAAGGCGCCCACCGCCGTCGGGACCTGGCCCGGCTGGTGGGCCGCGGTCATCCAGCTCGTCTGCGGGGCGCTGGTCTGCGTCGGCCTCGCGGCCCGGCCCGCCGCCGTGCTCGGTTCCGGCTCGATGGCCTTCGCCTACTTCACCGTGCACATGCCGGCAGGCCTGTTCCCGATCCAGAACGGCGGGGAAGCGGCCACCCTGTTCTGCTGGGGCCTGCTCGTCGTCGCGTTCATCGGCCCCGGCCGCTTCGCGCTCGGCAACCTGCCCGTCCTGCAACGAGGTTCACAGCCGACGCGGGCGCGCGCCACGGCCTAGGGGCGGGAGATCCCGACACCGCTGCGCGCGTCGGGACCGTACTTCGCCAGCTCCCCCGCCAGGTCGAGCCGGCCGATGCTCTTGACCCGGTCGTCGTCCGTCAGCAGCGCGCGCGGGATGATCCAGACGACCTCGAACTCGATCCCGCTGGGATCCTTGGCGTACAACGACTTCGTGGTGCCGTGGTCGGAAGAGCCGACCAGCGCCCCGGCCTCGGCGAGCCGGGCGGCGAGCCGCTCGAGGTCGCCGAGGGTGTCGACCTCCCACGCGAGGTGGTACAGGCCCACCGACGTCCGCCCCGCGCCGGAATCGGCGGCGTCGGGGCCGATCTCGAACAGGCCGAGGTCGTGGTCGTTGGTCGATCCGGGCGCCCGCAGGAAAGCCGCGCCGCGGTGGGCGTCCCCGCCGTCGATGTACCCGAAGGCGAGCACGTCCCGGTAGAAGGCGACACTTTCGGCCAGGTTCCGGACGTACAAGACGGCGTGGTTCAAGCGGAAGATCGACATCGGTGCTCCATGCCCGCGCGCGGCAATCGGTTGCGGCAGTCGGTTGAAGTTTCAACTTAAGGCTAGGCGCGTGCTCCCGGCCGGTCAACCCAGCAGCGACGACACCCACAACCGGCCGAGCCAGGCCGAATACCGCTCGTCGGACCACCCGCGCCGCTCGACGAGCTGGTGCCACAGCGTCCCGTCCGTCGTGGACCACAGCACGTCCCCGCACTCGTCCTCGGCCACCGCCAGCTGCCCGGTGGCCGCGGCCGCGGCCGCGTGCTCGGTCATGGCCGCCAGCCGCTGGCGGTCGATCTCGGCGAGCATCGCCGCCGCCGCGCGGTCGCTCGCCGCCGCGCCGCGCACGGCGAGGTGCAGCCGCGCGGTCCGCCGCATGGTCGCGGTGTTGAAGACGGCGAACGCGGTCAGCCGGGTCCGCAGGTCGGGCTCGGCGAACAGGGCCCGCACCTGCGGCCGCTCCAGCAGGGGCACGTCCTGGTCGTCTCCGCCCACCGCGACATCCCAGGCGCGGTGCAGCAGCGCGGGCTTGTTCTTGAACGCGGAATAGACGGTCTCCGGCGCGACTCCGGCTTCGGCGGCGACGTCGGCGATGGTCGTCCGGCCGTAACCCCGCGTGACGAACAGCTCGTGCGCCGCGCTCAGGATGCGCCGCCGGTTCTCCCGCGCCTGCTCCTGCCGCCGGCTCGAGTCGTACCGGCGCTTGACGGGCCCGCTCATCCGATACATCCTCACTGTATTGAAACCAGTCCGACTGTATTGGAGTCATCATGCCATCACCCACCGACGCCTTCCTGGCCGAGATGCTGCCGCGGCAGATCGCCGCCGAACGGGCCATGCACAACGGCGACGCGGAGCCCCGCAGCGCGACTTGGTCCCACGCCGATCCCGTGAGCCTGTACGGCGCCTGGCTGCCGATCCGGACCGGCTGGGCCGACGTCAGCGCGGCGTTCAAGCGGGTCGCCGCCCAGTTCTCCGGGTCGCGCGAATACCGCTTCGAAGTCGTCGCGGCGGGCGCGAGCGGCGACCTCGCCTACACGATCGGCTTCGAGCACAACACCGTGTCGGTCAACGGCGAACCCACGACGTACACCCTGCGTGCCACGCACGTGTACCGGCGCGAAGACGGCGAGTGGAAGATCGTCCACCGCCACGCCGACCGGCCGCCGGACGAACCCGAGCCCGAGCCCGGAAAGACCCTTACCGAGACACACTCTGGGTACGCCCGGTGACCGACCGGGCGACAAACCTTCGACACCGGATCGAGGCCCTGGTCAGGGCCCCGGGCGGTTCGTAGGGTGAATCCACCGCAGGACGCCGTGTCAGCCGTCCCGCGGGCGGTGGTGGCCCCGGATCCGACCTTTCCCCGAAGCCAAGTCCGGGGCGCCACCGCGGGGTTCAGCTGATCGTGCCGCTCTCCCACCACCAGCTCTGCGAGCCGTACGGGTATTCGACGCGGCTGTCGACGTGCTGGTGCGCGTCCGACAGCGTGTAGCGCTCCAGCCCGGAGAACCCGCAGGCTTCGGCGAGGACGTAGACGTGCCGCGTGCTCAGCCCGCTGACGTAGGCGTCGGCCGCGACACCGTAGAGGTGCATGCTGTTCGACGCGCCGCCGACGGACTGGTTGTGCGCGATGCTGCGGAAGCCCGACGAGATCGTGATCGCCCGGCCGCCCGCCTTCTGCCGCAACGCTTCCAGCTTGTACATCAGCCGCCGGACGTTCTCCTTGACCGTCGCGGCCCCGACCTTGCCGCCGTCGAACCCGGTGCCGTCCTTCGACGTGAACTCGCTCCACTCGAAGTGCGCGGTCGAGCCATCGGCCGACTCGAGAGCGTCGAGCGCCGCGAAGTCGTCGGCGTCGGCGACGCCGGTGGCGGGCAGGTGGCCGGCGGACTGGAACCGCGTCAACGCGGCGGCGGTGCCGGGCCCGAAATCCCCGTCGACGGCGACGTACGTCTGTTCCGGACCGTCGGCGGCCCAGCCCGCGACCCGGATCTGCAGCTCCTTCACGGCAGCGCCGGTCGAGCCCGAGCGCAGCGACGAAGGCCAGGCATAGGCCGCGGCGATGCCGGGGAACGCCACCATCGCGGCGACACCGCCGACGAGGACGGCACCGGTCTTGAGCAGGGTTCGGCGGTCGAAACGGGACTGGCTCACGGATGCCTCCGGATGTGGGGCGACGGAGTCCACAGCAGACGCCGTGCGGCCAAAGTTCCCCCAACACCCCGCCCGCCCCGGCGTCACTTCCGGCCCGGTCCGACACCGCGGTTGTGAATTCTCCACTCAATTTACATACATACACCATGTATGTACGCTGCCGAGATGACGAATCGAAGCGAGTCTTTAGGTCAGGCGCACCGGGTACGGCTGCCCGCCGGCGAGGTGCGGTACTTCGAGCGGGGCTCCGGAGCCCCGGTGGTGTTCGTCCACGGAGTACTGACGAACGCCGAGCTGTGGCGGAAGGTGGTGGGGGACGTGGCCGAGGCCGGGTTCCGGTGCCTGGCCCCGGATCTGCCGCTGGGCTCGCACGACATCCCGATGCGCGCGGACGCCGACCTCTCCCCCGCCGGCAACGCCGACGTGATCGCGGACTTCCTCGACGCGCTCGACCTGCGTGACGTCACGCTCGTGGCGAACGACACCGGCGGCGCGCTGACGCAGATCCTGCTCAGCCGCCGTCCCGAGCGGGTCGGGCGGGTCGTGCTCACGCCGTCCGACTGCTTCGAGTACTTCTTCCCGCCGATCTTCAAGGCGCTGCCGCCACTGGCCCGGATCCCCGGTTCGATGGCGGTGCTCGGGCAGCTGCTGCGCATCCGCGCGCTGTACCCGCTGCCGATCCTCTTCGGCTGGGTCGCGAAGCGGCCGCTTCCGGACGACGTCGCCCAGGCCTACCTCGCACCGCTGCGGAAATCCGCCGGGGTCCGCCGTGATCTGCGCAAGCTGCTCCGGGAAGTCCACCCGCGGCACACACTGGCCGCCGCCGAGGCACTGCGCACGTTCGACCGGCCGGTGCTGCTCGCCTGGGCGCCGGAGGACAAGCTGTTCCCGATCCGGCTGGCCCACCGGCTCGCCGCCCTGCTGCCGGACGCGAAACTCGTGGAAGTGCCCGACTCCTACACCTTCCTGTCCGAGGACCAGCCCGCCGTGCTGGCCCGCCACGTCGTCGAGTTCGCGGGCGTCATGGCAGATTAGGCGGGTGCGACGTACCCAGCAGGACCGTTCCGCCGGCACGAAGGCCGCCTTGGTCGCCGCCGCGCGCGAACTGTTCGCCGCCCGCGGCTACCAAGCGGTTCCGGCGGACGAGATCACCCGCGCCGCCGGGGTCACCCGGGGCGCGCTCTACCACCACTACGCCGACAAGCGGGGCCTGTTCCGCGCCGTCGTCGAGGAGCTGGAACGCGAACTGACCGAAGAGGTCGGAGCCGCGTTCGGCAGCGCCCCGGACGCGCTGACCGGCATGACGAACGCACTGGGCGTGTTCCTCGATGCCTGCCTGCGCGAGGAGATCCGCCGCATCTCGCTCACCGACGCCCCGGCCGTGCTGGGCTGGGAGGTGTGGCGCGAGATCGAGGCGGAGTACGGCCTCGGCCTGCTCGCCGGCGCGCTGGAGCGGGCCAGGGCGGACGGGCTGATCGTCGAAACGCCCGTGCACGCCCTGGCCCAGCTCGTGCTCAGCGCGGTGATGGAGGCCGCGAGGATGATCGCCGCGGCGGACGACCCCGCGCGGACGCGGGGCGAGGTCCAGCAGGTCCTCGCCGGTTGGCTCGCGAGCCTCCTGCGGCGCTAGCGCGTCCGGTAGGTGCTGAGCACCGCGGGCCCGACCTGGGTGCTCGACACCAGCCGCAGGTCCGCGGGCGCCGCGCCGTCGAAGAGCCGGCGGCCCGGCCCGGCCAGGCTCGGGAACACCAGCAGACGGTACTCGTCCACCAGGTCGTGCCCGGCCAGTTCCCGCGCGATCCCGATCGACCCGATGACGATCACGTCGCGCTCCTCGCGCTCGACCGCTTCGGCGAGATCTCCGTTCAGCAGCGCGGAGTTGTGCCAGGCGGTCACGTCCGCCAGCGTCCGCGACGCGACCAGTTTCCGGGCCGCGTTGAGCCGGTCGGGGAACTCGCCCGTCCGGCCCGGCCAGAGCTTCGCGAACAGCTCCCACGTGGTGCGGCCGAACAGCAGGGTCCCGGTGTCCAGCAGGGAGCCGAGCCGGAACTTGTCCCCGGCCACCGCCTCCGGCCCGTGCCGGAACGCCCAGCCGCCGGCGGCGGTTCCGGCCGAGCCGTCCGGGTCGTCCACCACGCCGTCCAAGGTGATGAACTCGACGACGATCACGCTCATGGTTGCTCCCGGTGGCTTTCGCCGCGCCCCGGTGGCGCGGCCTCACCGGTACCTACCGGCGGCGGCCGCCGGACTCATCGGCCGCCGCCGAAGGAATTTCCTACGCCGTGACGAGGGACAGGCCGTAGGTCTGCAGGATCTCGTTCACCGGCTGGAACCACGTCTCCCCGCCGGAGGTGCAGTCGCCCCACTTTCCCGAGGTGACGCCCTGCGCCTGGTCACCGGTGATGAAGGAGCCGCCGGAGTCGCCGGGTTCGGCGCAGACGCTGGTGCGGGTCACCTCGTAGACGGCACCCTGGGAGTAGTTGACGGTCTCGTTGAGCCCTTCCACCGTGCCGCAGTGCCAGTGCGTGGTCGAGCCCGAGCGGCACACCGACGTGCCGACCGGCGCGACCCACGACCCGCGGACGAGCGCGTCGCTGACCGTGCCCCAGCCGAGCACGACCGGCGCGGTCCACCAGCCGCCGCCGATCCGGATGAACGAATAGTCGTTGCCGGGGAAGGAAGAACCCTCGAAGGTGCCCATCCACGAGCCGTCCCAGCCGACGACCGAGCTGCCCACGCCACCGCAGTGCCCGGCGCTGACGAAGCCGCCCTGGACGGAGAACCCGATCGAGCAGCGGGTGTTGCCGTTGATGTAGTACGGGTCGCCGCCGACTGTGCCCGCCGAGGCCGTCTCGGCGGCCGGCGAGGTCGCCACGGTGACCGGGCCGGCCTTCGCCGCCCGGGCCAGGAAGGCGTCGACGTCGGCGCCGTGCGCGCCCGGCCGGAGGGTGACCACGACGCTGCCGGCCCGTGGATCGGCACGCCAGCCGCTGACGGCGGCCGGCGCCGGGCTCGCCTTGGCGGCGGCGTCGATCGCGGCCTTCGCGGCGTCGAGCTTCGCCGCGCTGATCCGGGCGGCGACCGGTTCGGCGCCGGCCTGCCGGACGGCGGCGGCCGCGGCCTGGTCGGTCACGCCCACCACGAGCTTGCCGAGCGCGGGGTCGAACCACGCGCCGCCGAACGCCGTCCCGGCGGCGCGCTGCGCGGCGGGCAGCACCCGGGTGGCCGTCATTTCCTGGGTCAGCCGGGCCGACGCCTGGGTGGCGGTGAGCCCGAGGTCCCGCTGCATGGCGGCGATCAGGCCGGGTGACGCCTGGGCGGCGGCGGGGGTCAGGGAAGCGGAAGCGAGTGACGCGGTGAGGACGGCGGCACCGCCGAGGGCCAGGGCGATTCTTCGACGCATGGGAACTCCTCCAAGGCCGGGGGAAAGAAACACACCGTCCGCGAGTGTGCGTGCCGCCCCGCGCTTTGGTCCAGACATGTCCGGTCTTCTGTCCGGAATTCCCACATCCGATCAGTTGTCCACAATAGACATTTGTACCGGCTCCTATACCGCAAAGGCTTTCGGAGCACAGCACAACGGCGCGAACAGGAGTCTGCCGGGCACCGGATGTGCCCGGCTGTCCCCTGCCGAAGCAGCCGGATCCCTTTTCCGAAACCGCGGACACGACACCGCCCGGCCACCGGGGAAACAGGTGGCCGGGCGGTTCCGTGCCCGAATCAGATTTCGGTGACCCGATAGGCGACCACACTGGCCGGGACGAGCAGCCCGCCGGAGCATTCCGCGACCGCCGGGCCGAACCCGTAGGGCACCGGCGTCCCGGCGACGAACCAGTAAGCGCTGCCGCTCGCGCACTCCGCGATCACGCGGTACCCGTAGCCGTTACCGGGAAAGCAGCTGACCGACACGCCCTGACCGAACAGGATCCCGTAGCGCTCACCGAAGCAGCCGGGTGGCGCGAAATCGCCGCCGGCCGCGGCCGACGTCCCGACCGAAAGACCGAACAGGGAAAACACAGCGATCGCGAGAACCGCAATTTTCCTTCGCATGACCCACTCCTCAGCGCGGAGAACCCCGATGTTGCCGAGCGTAGAAGTGCGCGGGAATTACCGGCAATTCATCGGGCCAGTGAATCCGCGTGCAGCGGAAAGTCACGACACTGCTCCATCCGGGCTAGCCGGTGACCGGCGCCGGTCGTCAGCGGGCGAACGCGGTCAGGAAACGGTCGCGGAAGGAGTCCATCTTCCACACCGGTGCCTGCGCGCCGGGGTGGAGCCCGTCCTGCCAGCCCCAGCCGGAGATCCGGTCCAGGACCTTCGGGTCCTTCGCCACGATGGTGATCGGCACGTCGTGCACCGCGCCCTGCGGGGCGACCACCGGCGGCTGGTGGTCGCCGAGGAACACGAGGACGAGGTTGTCGTCGCCGTAGTGCTGGACGAAGGAGATGAGCGTCTTCAGCGAGTAGTCGACGGCGTCGCGGTAGGCGTCGCGGATCTTCGCGGGGTCCTTCCAGACCGACTCCGGCGCCTCGCCCGCGGCCGGCATGGGGTTGAAGACCGACCCGTCGCCGACCTGGTTCCAGTCGACCAGCCAGGGCCGCGGCGACCACGGCGCGTGGCTGGAGACGAGGTCGACCTCGGCCATCACCGGCCGCGGTCCCGCCTTCGCGAGCTCGGTGCGCTGCAGCATCGACATGGTGAACTGGTCGGGCATGGTGGCGTAGGCGAACCCCGGCCCCTGGTAGCCGACGTGGTGGGCGTCGTAGTAGGCGTCCGGGTGGTAGAACTTCTGCCCTTCCGGCCAGTCCTTCGTGTGGGCGGGCACGTCCCAGACGGTCTTCCAGCCCGCCCGCTGGAACGCGCCGCCGAGGGTCAGCCGGTCACTGGCGAGGAGGTCGTTGTACCGCTGCTGGTTGTCTATCCACATGCCCGACTGCACTGTGGAGTGCGCCAGCCAGCTGCCCCCGCCGAACGTCGAGGAGGAGAGGAACGCACTCCGCGCGCCGATGCCCGCCGCGCGCAGCTGCGCGGTGCCCGCGTCGAGCGTGGCGCCGATCTTCGGCGCGAAGCCCGGGTCGTCGAGGGCGACCCGGCCGTAGCTCTCCACGAAGGTGAGGACGACGTTCTTGCCGCGCAGCCCGTTGAGCAACTGGTCGCCGGGGGTGGTCCGGTACGCGTCGTCGGCCGCCACCTCGCCGAACGGCCGCTGGTCCCGCAGGTCCGCGCCCACCTGGCGCAGGTCGCCGTAGGCCAGCGCGGCGGCGCTCTGCGCGGCGAACGGCTGCCCCGGCGCGATCTCGACGTCGAACAGGGAGCAGACGATCCAGACCACCCCGAGCACGGCCACGACCCGTGTCGCCCCGGTCCGCCGCCCGGCGGCGATGCGGCTCAGCCGCAGCATGGCGAGGACCATGAACACGACGACGGCCACCGCGAGCACCCCGGCGCCGACGAGCGCGGCGACGGTGGCCGCGTCGCCGATCTGCCCGGCGAGGAACTCGACGCCGGCGTAGAAGAAGCTCCAGTCGTAGATCGGGTCGAACGGCTTCTCGAGCGTCGCGTAGAAGCCGGTGTCGAGGGCCTTCAGCAGGGTGAGCAGCCCGAGGACCAGCCCGGTGGCCACGGCGGCGACGCGCCGCGCCCGCGGCGGCAGGACCAGCACGAACACGGCGACGATGAGGCCCTCCACCGGCACGCGCACGAGCGCGACGGCGGAGACCGAGGAGAGGTCGTCCGGCGCGAGGAGACCGAACAGCACGAGCAGCGCGGCCAGCACGGTCAGAACACTGCTCGCGAAGGCCTGCCGCCACTGTCCTGGTTGCGACAACCCGAAGTCGGGCAGGTGCGGGGTGCGGCGGGTGAGCCGCCCCAGCGGCAGACCGGTGTTTCCAACCATGGAGAGCCTCACGTCGTGGTGCGCGGTGTCCACCCGTCCCTGCGGCGGGACGGCGATTCGTCACCCGGATATACGAGCCACGGCGGCCCGCGGTTCACGCGGCGCCGCGACGGTACCCGGGACCGCCCCCGCCGAAACCCCCATGGAGGCCGTTCACCCGCGGAAACGCCCGAATCCCCACGACAGGTGAGCAGGCGTTGCGGGGCCCCGCCCGCGGTGTTCTCCTCGAAGGGTCCGAAGATCAGTTTCCGAACGGAGGTCGAGAGCGATGAATCTGTTCGACAAGGCGAAGGAAGCGCTCGGGAAGCACCCGGACCAGGCCGACCAGGGTGTCGACAAGGCGGCCGAAGCCGCCAAGCAGCGCTTCGGCGACCACGCCGACAAGATCGACCAGGGCTCGGAGAAGGTGAAGGACTACCTGCACAAGCAGGGTGGCGGGCAGCAGGACGCCCCGCCGCAGTGAGTCACCGCCGGTGAGGCCCAGCCGACCGGAGGAACCACGCTTCACACCTCCGCAGGCTGGGTACCACCGGCTCCGTGGTCGCCACCTACCTCGTCCCCGTCCGGACCGCCCTCCTCCTCTTCCCGCTCGTCGCGCTGGCCGTCATGCTCCCCGCCGCGTTCGTCAGCTACCGCCGCCGGGGCCGCGCCGGCGGCTGGCCGACGTTCGTCTTCTACGCGTTCCTGTTCTACCTGCTGGCGATCGCGATGCAGACGGTCCTGCCGCTGCCCGCCGACCCGGGGTACTGCACGGGCCACACCTACGCCAGCTCTCCGCAGCTGCGGCCGTTCTACTTCGTCGAAGTGGTTTCCCAGCGGGCCCGCGGCCACTGGGGCCCCGTCGCGCTGCTGCACAACCCGGCGGTCTGGACCACGGCGCTGAACGTCGTGATGCTGGCGCCGCTCGGCTTCTACGTGCGGTACGCCCAGCGGATGCGGCTGGTGCCCGCGACGCTGGTCGGCTTCGGCGTCTCGCTGTTCTTCGAACTGACCCAGCTGACCGGCCTGTGGTTCGTCTACCCGTGCCCGTACCGGCTGTTCAGCGTCGACGACCTGCTGCTCAACACCGCGGGCGTGGTCGCGGGCTGGCTGCTGGCCGGCCCGCTCGGGCGGCTCCTGCCGCCGCCGGAACCGGAGCACGACCGGCGCCGCTACGCCGCGAAGGTCACCTTCACCCGGCGGCTGTTCGCGCTGGTCACCGACCTGCTCGGGTTCGCCGCGCTGCTCGGGTTCCTCTTCGGCCTCCTGACGCTCTTCGGCGAGGACCTGCACCACCGCGACACGCCGGTCGCCATCCTCGCCGTCGTGTGGTTCGTGGTACTGCCCGCGGTGACGGGCTCGACGCCCGGCAAGCGGGCGATGCTGCTGCGCGTGACGCGCCGGAGCGGCCGGCGGGCCGGACCGGTCGCGCTGCTGGTCCGCAACGGCGTCCTGTTCTCGCCGCTGTGGCTCGCCTGGCTGGTGCTGGACCTGGACCACTGGGACCTCGGCCGGCACCCGGAACAGCTGCTCCTGCCCGTCGCGCTGGCGGCGGCGGTGTTCGTGGTCGGCGTCTGGACGCCGCTGGCGGTGCTGCTCGACGACGAGCACCGGGCGCCCTACGAACGGCTGACCCGCACCGTCAACACCGCCATCGTGCCGCCGGGCGCCGTGCCCGCCGAGCCGGCGGCCGAACCCCGCACGCGGGAAGTCCTTAAAGGACGGTGAAGCGGCACCGCGCTGCCCGGGCTCGGCGGCGCTGGTAGATTGCGGACGGAGCAGGTTGAGCCGCCAGCCCGCGTCCCCGTCCCCCATCCTGGAGCCCGCATGACCACCGACGCGACGCGGCCCGGCACCTGGACGTCCGCACTCCGTGCGTGCGAAGAACCATGACAGCCTCCGATACCAGTGTCGACGGGCGCGGATCCGGGCATGAAGAAGGAGAGGGCTCTTCTTCCGGGTCCGGCACCGCGAAGGAGGCGGACGTGAAACTACGAGCGATCCGGCACGAACTCGGCATTTCGGCCGAGCTGACCGAGCTGGCCAAGGTCCGCCAATGGGTCCGCACGGTCCTCCGGGGCCTGCCGGCGAACATCGTCGGCACCGCGGTCATGGTGGTGGACGAGCTGACGTCCAACGCGCTGCGCCACGGCCGCGCGCCCTACCACGTCCGCCTGCTCACCGGCGCCGCGAAGCTGCGGATCGAGGTCGAGGACGCCGGCGGCGAGCCGGCCCGCCGCCGGGCCCCGTCCGAGCAGGGCGGCCGCGGGCTCCTGCTGGTCGAGCGCTGCGCCGCGGCGTGGGGCCAGCTGCGGCGGCCGGGCGGCAAGACCCTCTGGGCCGAGCTGCCCACCGGCCAGGACACGGCCGGCGCGCCCGGCTGACCCCGGCGCCGGAGTTCACGCCGCCGGTTCCCTGGCGAGCGCCGAGGGCCACCAGATGCGGCGCCCGACGTCGACGGTCAGTGCGGGGACCAGCAGCGACCGCACCAGCAGCGTGTCCAGCAGGACCCCGAAGGCGACGATGAAGGCGATCTGCGCGAGGAACAGGATCGGGATCACCGCGAGCGCGGAGAACGTCGCGGCGAGCACGACCCCGGCCGAGGTGATCACCCCGCCGGTCAGTGACAGCCCGCGCAGCGTGCCTTCCCGCGTGCCACGGGTCAGTGCTTCCTCGCGGACGCGGGTCATCAGGAAGATGTTGTAGTCGATCCGCAGCGCCACCAGGAAGACGAAGCCGAACAGCGGCACGCCCGGGTCGGCGCCCGGGAAGTCCAGGACGTGGTTGAACACCAGCGCCGACACGCCCATCGTCGCCGCGAACGAGAGCACCACCGTCGCGATGAGCAGCAGGGGCGCGAGCAGCGACCGCAGCAGCAGGGCCAGCACGGCGAAGATCACCAGCAGCACGATCGGGATGATCATCGCACGGTCGCGCGCGGACGTCTCCTGCGTGTCCAGCTGGATGGCGGTCGGGCCGCCGACCTTCGCGTTCGCGCCGGGCACCGCGTGGACGGCTTCGCGCAGCCTGCCGACGGTCGCGACGGCCGCCTCCGAGTCCGCCGGATCGTCGAGCACGGACAGGATCTGCACCCGGCCGCCGACCACCTGGGGACGGCCGTCCGGGCCGGGCAGCGGGAACGACTGGGCCACACCGTCTATTGTGGACGCTCGCAGGACGGCGGGCAGCGCGCCCGCGTCGGCTGTCGTGACGGCCGGCGCGCCCAGGCCGCCCGGGAAGTGGCGGCCGAGGACTTGCTGCCCCGTCCCGGATTCGACCTCGTCGAGGAAGACGTCGGACTGCGCGGTGCCGGAGGCCTTGAGCTGCGGCACGAACGCGACGCCGATGCCGAGCACGAGCGCCGTCACCACCCAGACCGTGCGCGGACGGCGGCCGACCAGGCGTGCCACGCGGCCCCAGATCCCCGCCGTTTCCGGGTGGGGCGAGCCGAGTGCGGGTCTGAACGGCCAGAACGCGCCGCGCCCGCACAGCGCCAGCGCCGCGGGCAGGAACGTGGTGGAGGCCAGCAGCGCCGCGCCGATGCCGATCGCCGCGACCGGACCGAGGCCCTTGTTCGAGTTCAGGTCGCTGAACAGCAGGCACAGCACCCCGAGGATGACGGTGCCCGCCGAGGCGGCGATCGGTTCGAGCGTCGCGCGCCAGGCGAGCTTCAGCGCGTCGAACCGGCTCGGCGTGTCGCGCAGCTGCTCACGGAACCGCGCGACCACCAGCAGCGCGTAGTCGGTCGCCGCGCCGAACACGAGTATCGAGAGGATGCCCTGGCTCTGGCCGTTGAGCGCGAGGACGTCGTGCTCGGCCAGCAGGTAGACCACGAGGGCGGCCAGCCCCAGCGCGAACACCGCCGAGAGCAGCACCAGGAACGGCAGCAGGGGGCTGCGGTAGACCGCGACGAGGATGAGCGCGACCACGCCGCCCGCGACGAGCAGCAGGACGCCGTCGATCCCGCCGAACGCCTTGACCAGGTCGGCGATCTGCCCGGCAGGCCCGGTGACCAGCACGGTGAGCCCGGCCGGGGCACCGGTGAGCCGGGCGCGCACCTCCTTGACGACGTCGGCGGGGTTGCCGTCGGCCAGGATCGGCACGGCCAGCTGGACGGCCTGGTCGTCGCGCGGGGCCTGCTCGGGCCGGCCGAGCGGGCCGACGACGCCGGGCACACCGGCCAGTTCCCGGGCCTTCGCGTCGAGGAACCGGCGGTCTTCGGGAGTCAGGCCGGTCGTGCGCTCGGCGACGACCGTCGCCGGCAGCACCTGGCGCGAGCTGAACGCCTTCTGCTCGTCGGAGACCTCGGTCGCCTCGGCCGATCGCGGCAGGAAGGCGGCGTTGTCGTTCTTCGCGACTTCGCTCAGCTTCCCGGTGAACGGCCCGCCGAAGCCGCCCACGGCGAGCCAGGCGACCACGAGGAGCGCGGGGATGAGCCAGCGGAGGCGGCGCGGGGTCTCGTTCATGGTCGCTAAGGTCCCTTCCAGCGAGAACACGACCAATTGTTCAGCAAGCTGAACATTCTGCACGATGACCCGGAGTGACGGTGAGCACAACCCCCGAACCCGACCTGAGCACCTGGCCCACCGGCAGGCTGCTGGCCGTGGCCGCACGGCTGGCGGAGCAACGCTGGGCGGCCGTCCTCGCCGGCATGGGGCTCACCCACGCGGGGCTGATCGCGCTGCACACCCTGCGTGACGGACCACTCCCCCAGCGCTCGCTGGCCCAGCGCTGCCAGGTGACCGACCAGACGATGAGCCGCACGCTCGACCGGCTGGCCAAGGCCGGGTTCGTCACCCGGGCACCCGATCCGGCGGACGCCCGCCGTCATCTCACGCGGCTGACCGCGCACGGCCGGACCGTGCACGAGCAGGCCGTGCGCGCCGAACCCGCGCTGCTCGGCGGCCTCGGCGACGACGGCGCGTTCCGCGCGCGGCTGCTGGACCTGATCACGCGGCTTTCCGCGGGTGATTGAGAGGCCGCGAAGCTGGGTAGATCTTCTTTCATGTGGATCGCGGTGAGCACCCCAGTGGCCGTCCTGATCGCTACCGTCTTGATGGAGCGGTTCGAACGACGATGCCGCTTCGTGGCCGACACCGAGACCGAGCGCGCGCCTGCCGCGAGGTAAGCCGTGACGGCGAAACGGGCGTGACCTTGCTGGTCACGCCCGTTCAGCCCGCACGAACGGCTCGCTCACCGAGAGGATTCCGGTGAGCGAACCGCCCGCGGGCAATGCAGCGGAATTCAGCAGTCCTTCCACGCGAAGTGGTAAATCGTGTCCACGCTCGCGTGTTCGGAATCCATTTCGATGTAAGTTCCACCGGAGGAGCCGCCCGCGTCCGCACGCAGTTCCGCATTGATGTTCAGGTTGCGGCTCTCACCGCACGGCGCGAACACCAGGTCGGCCACGTCGGTGGCGTCGACCGCCCGCCACACGCCGTGGAACGGACCGGGGAACGTGTGCCGTACGCGAGCGGTCGGCGACGTCCCGGCGAAGTAGTAGTTGGCCTGCTCGAGCGCGCTCGCTCCGCTCTCGATGTGCGCGAAGCCGCGGTACTCCGCCGAGGCGATCGCGTACGTGAACCCTTGCGGCACGTGGACGAGCACGTTGATCTGGCAGTTCTTCCGGGCCTCGAGGGCGGACGCGCCGCCGCCGGCCTTGGCGGTGAAGTTCGTGTAGTGGACCGTGAACGCCGTGTTGTCCGACGCCACGTCGGCCGACGCGGTGGCCGTGCCGGCCGGGCAGCCGGAGCCGTTGATGGTCTTGATGTCGAGCGTGATTTTTTCGGTCGGAACCGACGTCGCCGGAGAATCGACGGGTGCGACGAGCGCGGACAGAATCATAGTGGCTACGACCGACATACCGAGCATGACGCTCCTCCAAATGGGCCACGGTGCCTTGATGGTGATGCTGATCGCGCGCGGAGAGGATCGTAGCGCGATCGCAACCTTTCCGACGGCCACTGAACGGAGTAACACGAGACGACGGAGTACGGGAAATCCATTTCCCGCAATTTCAGGTTTCCCCAGGCGGGATATACGGATAATCGAAGGTCAAGACTGGTCTGTACCAATGTCGCGCCGGAGCGAATACGGCGGGGTCGAGCCGCCCAGCAGCGCCGCGGCGTCGAGCGTCACCGCCCCGCTCCCCCGCTCGGCGAACCGCCGCGCCACCAGCGCGCCCGGCTGCGCGACCGGGTCGGCCCGGCCCGACAGGAAGGCCCACTCGTGCTCGTCCGAACCGAAGTACAGCACCGTCGAGAACACCTCGCGGAACCGCCGCCAGGACGCGCGCAGCGTCTCGTTGCGCCACAGCGTGGGGCAGCCCGCCTGGCAGGTCACCACCCCGCCTGGGGCGAGGAGCCGCGCGCAGCGGCCGAGGAAATCCGTTCCGTACAAGCGATTGTGCTGGGCGCCGGGATCGGCGTTCTCGTCCGGCAGGTCGATCACGACCACGTCGTAGGTGTCGCCGGCGCTCTCGGCCGCGGCCAGGAACGCCCATCCGTCCTCATAGGACACCCGGATCGGGCCGTCCCCGCGCTCGGCCCGCGCCAGGTCCGCCGGCGTGTAGCCGTAGGGCAGGTGCTCGGCGCAGGCGCGGACGGCTTGGGCGTCGATGTCGACGTGGTCGACGAGCGTGGCGCCCGCGGCGACGGCCAGCTCGCACGCGACTCCTTCGCTCGACCCGATGACGAGCACCCGCCGCACCTGCTCGGCCAGCAGCAGCGCGGGCACCATCAGCGCCTCGTGGTACAGCAGCTGGCTCGCCTCGGTGCTCTGGCGTTCGCCGTCGCAGAACAGCGAAACGCCCTGCGCGGTCTTCCCGATCAGCACCTCCTGGTACGGCGTGCGCGCGTGGAACCGCACGTCGCCGACCTCCCAGACGCGGGTGAGGCCGTCGCCGACCGGTTCGTGGATCGAGGGCATCAGCGTTCTCCCCGGTGGAGGACGGACAGGTGGACCGAAGCGGCGTCCAGCGACTTCGCCAGCAACCGCAGCGCTTGCTCGGGATCGGCACGTTCGCCGCAGGTGAACACGTCGGCGAAGAGCGACCCGTGCTCGGGGTAGGTGTGCACGGAGGCGTGCGACTCGGCCAGCAGCGCGATCACCGTGGCGCCCTGCGGCGCGAAGCGCTGCGCCACGACGTCGAGCACCGTCGCACCCGCCTCGGTCACCGCCGCCCGGAGCAGCTCGCCCAGCCGTGCGGTGTCGTCGAGCAGGCCCGGGTCGACGCCGTGCAGCTCGGCGAGCACGTGCCGCCCGGCGAACCGGCCGACCTCAGACATCGCCCCACCGCCCGACGCAGTGGGTCCGCAGCGGCTCGATCCCGTTGAACCCGACCGAGGCGTAGCTCGCGGTGTAGGCGCCGGTGCCCGGCAGGTCGAGCCGGTCGCCGGTCCGCAGTGACAGCGGCAGTTCGTACGGCGTCCGCTGGTACAGCACGTCGTCGCCGTCGCAGGTCGGCCCGGCGAGCACCACCGGCCCGGCCGGGCCGTCGTGGTGGCCGACCGGCTCGAACCGGTAGGCGATCGCTTCGTTCTCGGCTTCGGCGAGCCCGTTGTAGCGGCCGATGTCGAGGTAGACCCAGCGTCGTTCGCCCCGGTTCGCGACCAGGACCACCTCGGTCCGCAGCAGGCCCGCGTCCGCGACCAGCACCCGGCCCGGCTCCAGCAGCAGTTCGGGCCGCCCGGCCGGGAAGTGCGAGTCGAGCGCCGACGCGATCGTCTCCGCGTACGCCGCCAGTGGTGGGACGGCGGTGCGGTGCGGAGTCGCGAAGCCGCCGCCCAGGTTGAGCCGCGTCATCCTGACGCCCTGCGCCTCCGCTTCGGCGAACAGCTTCGCGGCCGTGGCGATCCCGATCTCCCACGCGGAGACGTCCGGCTGCTGCGACCCGACGTGGAACGCGATGCCGGGCCGCAGGCCCAGCGCGGCCGCACGCAGGACCAGGTCGAGGGCCTCGGCCGGTTCGCAGCCGAACTTCCGGCCGAACGGCGTCGCGGAGTCCGGCGCGTCGAGCACCACGCGGATCGACACGGCCGAGCCCGGGGCGTACCGGCCCAGGTGGTCGACGTCGGCGGGCGCGTCCGAGGTGAACTCGCGGACGCCGCGCTCGAACGCGCCGGCGATGTCGCGCGGCTTCTTGATCGGGTTGCCGTAGGCGATCTCGGCCGGGCCGGCACCGCGGCCGAGGCACAGCGCGAGCTCGGCCGGGCCGGCGACGTCGAAGCCGATCCCGGCCGCCACCAGCGCGTCGAGCACCGGCGGCGCCGGGTTCGCCTTGACCGCGTACCGGATCAGCGCGCCGGGGAACGCCGAGCGGAACTCGCGCGCCCGCGCCGCGACGGCGTCGGTGTCGACGACCAGGCACGGGGTCGGCGGGTCCCGCTCGTCCAGGAACCGGCGGATGGGGTCGGCGCACACGGCGCCAGTGTCGCAAACGGCGTCAGACGAACCGCCACAGGTGGTCCGGAGTCCCGTTGTCGTCCCACTGCGTCACCTGGGCGCCGTCCGCCGTGGACTGCTGGTCGACCGCCATGACCTTGCCGCTGCGGACGTTGACGAGCTTCGACCAGCCACCGCCGGCGTCGACGATCCGCCAGTTGTGGTCGGGGGTGCCGTTGTCGCGGTACTGCTGCACGTGGGCACCGTTGTCGAGGCTCTGGTCGTGCACGGCCAGGACCTTGCCGCTGTTGCGGTTGACGATCCGGACGGTCCCGTCGCCGTTGTCCACGGCCGCCCACAGGTGGTCGGCCGTGCCGTTGTCCGACCACTGGGTGACCTCGGCGGTGTCGGCGAGCGACATCTCCGACACGGCGAGCACCTTGCCCGACCGCTGGTTCTGGAGCTTCCGCCACACCGTCGCCGACGCCGCGGGACGCGTGAGCAGCGCGAGGTAGCCGCCGGCGACCGGCCGGGCCTGGAAGCCGCGCTGGGTGGCGTCGGCGACGACGTACCAGTCGGTGAACGGCACCCGCTGCGGCGTGGTGTTCGCGAAGCTGTAGACGCCCTCGACCAGGGTGGTGCGGATGTTCGGCTGGTCGGTCAGCCACGCCGCGGTCCACAGCTCCCAGTCGGCTTTCGTGTAGTTGTTGCGCGGGTCGAGCAGGACGCCGTGGGCGCCCGCGTGGGACTGGTACCAGGCGGCCTCCTGGGCCGCGACGCCGAGCGGGACCAGGTCGAGGCCGAGCACGCGGTCGGCGAAGCCGTTGTACTTGAGGCTCCACGTGCCGGGCTGGTCGTAGGCGAGCCGCAGGTGCTGTCCGTCCTCGGCGAGCGTCACCCACTGGCTGACGTAGCCGCGGGACGTCGACCGGTACCGCTGCGCGTCGGCGGTGTTGCCGGTGGCGGCGGCGATGATCCCCATCGCGCCGACGCCGATGATGCCCTTCAGCGCGAGGTTCGCGCTGTGCGCGATGAAGCCGGTGAAGTCGTCGGTCTGGTTCTGGAAACCCGGGTCGAGGGTGTTGGCGACCAGGTACTCCGCCCACTGCCGCAGGATCCGGTAATGCGTGTTCGCGAAGGCCGCGGCCTCGGCCGACGGCAGGCGCTGCACCAGTGCGGCCGCCATGATCAGCAGGTTGGCCGACTCCTCGACCGGCATGCTCTCCTCGTTGCCGTCGTTGTGCCCGGTCGCGTCCGGGTAGTGCGTGCCGAGGTCGTGCTCGGCGAACGCCATCGGCCAGCCGCCGCGCTCGGCGTAGTCGAGCAGGGGTTCGAGCAGCAACCGCAGGTAGGCGGGTGACGAGTAGAGGTAGGCCGGGAACGCCGGGTAGGTGACGTCCACTGTGGACATGTTCCCGTTGGAGGAGATCTCCTTGAGGAACGCCCACGGCGCGCCGCCGGAGTCGACCAGCTCGGTGCCGCCGAACGCCTGGCGCAGCGCCAGCGCGCAGATCCCGGCGTAGTGCTCGCCGGTGCTGCCGCCGCCGGCCGCGGCGACGGCGTCGTCGTGCAGGCGCTGGTCGATCGCGGTCGCCGCGCTCAGCGCGCTCGCGTAGTCGTTGGCGAACCAGACCGCCATGTCCGGCCAGCTGCCCCAGTAGTGCGTCCACCAGGGGCGCAGCTCGGTGCCGAGGTAGCGGACGGCGGGCGTGCGGACGTGCCCGATCGAGATCGTGAACGGCGTGGACGAGCCGCCGGCCGGGATGGTGCCGAGGTTCTTGTTGAAGGCCAGCACCGGCCAGCGGTCGCTGATCGCGCGCGGCTGGGCGGTGTCGCTGGTGTTGTTCAGCGCGCCTTGGCTCGCCGAAGCGGCGCGCGCGACGGTGTCCTGCCCGATCTGCCAGGTGACGCCGGACGTTGGCGCGGCCAGGACCAGGGAGCCCCAGCTGGCCTGGTCGCCGTTCTCCTGCAGCACGCCCGGGCTCGCCGGGGTGCAGCTGAGCAGGGTGTAGCCGTTCGTTTGCTGCTGGGCCCAGGTGACCGGCGTCGAGGTGCTGCCGTGCACCCACTCGGCGGAGGTGTCGAAGTGCAGGTCGACGGCGTGCGCGCGGCCGTCGGCGCTGGCGGCCTGGATGGTCACGTAGCCGAAGGGGACGCACTGGCGCTGCAGGTTGGCCGGGTCGACCGGCGAGAAGAACGTGACGGTGAGGTTCACGCCGCCGCCGTTCAGGACGTAGATCGAGCGCGTGCCGGTGACCTGCAGGCTCACCTGGGTCATCGGGGTGAGGGCGGGCGCGCCGGCGAAGACGTAGGCGGCGCCGTCGATGCGGGCGAGGCCGCACAGTGCGGTGACGTGGCCGGTCCAGAAGCTCGACCAGGTGCCGGCGAGGTTGTCGGCGGGCTGCCAGGTGGACAGGTACGGCGAGCGGACGATCAGCGGGGTGGCGGGCGGCCGGATCGGGCTGAAGGTGCCCGCGGCCGCGGTACCGGGCAACCAGAGCGCCGCGGCGACGGCGGCGGCCGTGCCCCCGGCGAGGTGAAGGAGGTCGCGGCGGGTGAGGTGAGCGCGTTCTCGGGAGGACATCGGTGGCCCCTTCCACGGCGTGCGAGCCGAGCACGATCACTGTTACATCGTTGGTACAACGTTGTAAATCCGCCGATGGTCGGTGGGTGCGGAGGGAGCGGACCAGTGATGCCGCAGGTCCGGTGCCCTTTCGGACGGCCACGCACGGCTCGGCAGCGCCAGCCGTAGCCGGGGATCACGAGGGCGCGCAGGACCTGCATCGCCTCCCCGCGCTGCTCGCCGAGCCGGCGCCGGTCGAGCGTCCGGGCGCCGGCGGTGAAGCAGGCACAGGCCTCTCACACGGCCGCGTGTCCCTGCGCGGCCCCGACCACCGGATCGGGGCCGCGCAGGGGGCGATGTGGCTCACCGGAGGCGGGTGCGTCCCCGGGATGTGACGGCCGCGTCGGGTTCGACGCTCACCCGCGGGCGCAGGGGCAGGTTTTCCAGCCCCTCGACGTCGAGCACCAGGAACCAGTGGGCGTTGGCCGGGATGTGGATCTTGAACATCGGTGCGGTGGCCACCCCACCGTGCATCCGGTAGTACTGCCGGCGCTGGTAAGCCTGGAAGTTGACCTTGGTCAGCAGCCTGACGTTGGCCATCGCGTCCAGGCGGATGGTGACCACCGCGTCTCTTCGCACCTTCCCGAGGTCGAACACGTTCGCTTCCATTTCGTCCCTCTTCCAAGCGTGATTGTTCCGATAAGGGTTTTTGCGGTCGCGGGCAGCGCGGAACGACGCCGCGGAGCGCACGACGGGGCGGAAGGACGGGACGGGACTAACCCGGGCCGGTGCCCGGTTCGCAGGGCCGCCACAGCGGCACGAAGACCCCGTGCGCCAGCGTGAAGACCCTGAAATCGCGGGGCCCGTGGTCGGAGGCAAGGAAGGCGGGCGGGATCGGCGATCCGGCACCGCAGGTGACATCGGACGGCGCGGGCGCCCCAGGCGGGGCCGGAGCCGGCGGCCCGTGCCCGGGGACGCGGGCAGCGCTCACGGCCGGGTGTGCCGAAGCCGGTGCCCGGTGCGAGCCGGGGCCGGCGGTCCCGTGACAGTCCGGCTCGGACGCCGTCGGCCTGGCCACGTCCGCGGGCCGGGCCGCGGCGGCCACGAATTTCCCGGCCGGCACCAGGGTTTCCGCTCCACTGGCGGAGGGGGTCAAGGGATCGGCCTGATGGCTCAGCTCGATCAGTTTGCCGGGCACGGTGCCGGGATTGCGGCCGGCCGGGCCCACGACGCCGGTCACCGGAGCGACGACGGGCAGGTCGGCGGCGACCGGAGCGAGGAGGCCCGGCAGCCGCGGAGCGGCGGCACCGAGCACCGGACCGACGAGCCCGCCGACGGTATGTGTCAGCGGAGCGACGAGCCCGGCCACCGGCCGGGTCACGCCGGCCAGGATGGGGTCGAGGGAACGCACGACCTGCGAGACGGGCGCCAACGCACCGGTCACGGGCAAGACCACGGCCCCGACGGCCCGCGACACCGGAGCGACGACCGGCTTGGCGGAGGCCACCACCTGCGACACCACCGCCGCGGCGGCGCCGGTCACCGGTGAGACCACGGCTTCGGTGGCCTGCGACACCGACCCGGCCGAACGCGCAACGCGAGACACCGGTTCCACGACAACGGAACCAGCACCAGACACCGGCGAAACAAGAACTCCCGCAGCCCGCGACACCGGCGCCACCGCCGCACCGCCAGCGCCGATCCCAGGCGAGACAACAGCTCCCTTACCCCGCGAACCCCGCCCCACCACAGCAGCGGCAGCACCAGTCACCGGCGAGACCACAGCCCCCGCATCCCGCGAACCCCGCCCCACCACAGCAGCGGCAGCACCAGTCACCGGCGAGACCACAGCTCCCCCGGCCCGCGACAACGACCCCACCACCGCACGCGGCGAGACATCCCCGCCAGGAGCCGTCGCGCGCGCAGCCGAGGCCGCCGCGACTCGGGCTACCTCATCGGTCGCCGCCGTCGCGGCACCGGCAGTACTCGCCCTGGCCGACCGGGCCGCGTTCGCGACCGGCCCTTTGCCCTGAGCAGGCGCACCCACCACGATGCCGATCGGGTCCGGGAGGCCGGGCAGCGTCACGCCTGGAGCCGCGTCGGCGTGGGCGGACGTCAGCCATGACACCAACCAGAAGCCTGCCACGGCTCCGGCCAGTACCAGCAGCCGCCGCGCGGCGACCGATGCGCCGCCCACGTCGCGAGCCCCGGTCACGTTGGTGAACCTCCAGATGCGAGAGCAGGTCTGGGACGTACCCTCCAACGCCGGACCCCACACCCGTGCTACGGACCGCCCGGCGCTTCCACTCGTCCGGCCTAGTTCTTTCGCTTCGGCAACCCTTACGGAGGCACCCAGTCAGGCGAGGCCGATCGGCCGGACGCCCGGTCCTCGATACGTCTCCGTGAAATCAGGCTTCCTGAGACCGGCGGTGGCCCGAGAGCGCGCCGAGCGCCGTGACGCCGTGCTGCAGACCTTCCCGGAACGTCGCGCGCTGGCCTGGGCTCATGTCGGCGAGCAGGGCCTGTTCCACCTCCGCGACCGGTGGCGCGCAGTCGGCGAGCAGCGCCCGGCCGGCGTCGGTGAGGCCGGCGAGCAGCACGCGCTTGTTGCCCGCCTTCGGGGTCCGCGCGATCAGCCCGCGCTTTTCCAGGGCCAGCACCATTTCGTGCATGGTCTGCGGGCGCAGGAACGACCGGCGGGCCAGCTGCGCGGACGAAAGCGCCCCGCTGGCTTCGAGCACGGTCAGCGCGGTGTACTGCAGCGTCGTGAGCCCGAGCGGCCGCAGCGCGTCGTCGAGCAGCGCCCTGATCACCAGCTCGAGCCGCTTGACCAGGTACAGGGTCAACGGCGCACCGGCTGGCTGCTGCTGGGCGGAGGTGCTCACGCCGCCCATCATGGCACCTTCCGCGCCGCCGGGCAGGGGCGCCCGGCGGCTATGCTCCGATCATGGACCACGGCCGGCAGGCGCGCGTGCGGCAGGCGTTCGACACCTTCTTCGAGGCCACACAACCACCGTCCGGACCGCACGTCCTCGACCTCTTCCACCGCACTGCCGAGACCGTGCCCGCATACCGGAAGTTCCTGCGGGAGCACGGAATCGCGGCCGAAAGCGTCACGACGATGGCCGATTTCCGGCAGCTGCCGCTCGTCGACAAGGCCGGCTACCACCGGAAGTACCCGCTGCCGGAACTGTGCCGCGGCGGGACGTTCGCGGGGTGCGACATGATCGCCGTTTCGTCGGGCTCCAGCGGCCACCCGACCGTGTGGCCGCGCGCCCTCGAAGACGAGCTGCACGTGGCGCGGCGGTTCGAGCAGGTGCTGGTGGACGCCTTCGAGGCCGACCGGCGCGGCACCCTCGCCGTCGTCTGCTTCCCGCTCGGCACCTGGGTGGGCGGGCTGTTCACCACGGCGTGCGTGCGCCACCTCGCGGCCAAGGGCTGCCCGATCACCGTGGTGGCGCCGGGCAACAACAAGGCCGAGATCCTGCGGGTGCTCCCGGAGCTCGCGCCGCACTTCGAGCAGGTCGTGCTGCTGGGCTACCCGCCGTTCGTCAAGGACGTCGTCGACACCGGGCTCGCCGAGGGCGTCGACTGGGCCGCATACGCGATCAAGCTGGTGCTGGCGGGCGAAGTGTTCAGCGAGCAGTGGCGCGACCTGGTCGCGCAGCGCGCCGGGATCGCCGACCCGGTCCGCGACATCGCGTCGCTCTACGGCACGGCCGACGCGGGTGTGCTCGGCACCGAAACCCCGGTGTCGGTGGGCATCCGCCGCTTCTTCGCGGGCCGCCCGGACCTGGCGCGGGAGGTCTTCGGCGACGCGCGGCTGCCGACGCTGGTGCAGTACGACCCGGCGAGCCGGTTCTTCGAGGTGCACGACGGCACGCTCGTCTTCAGCGCCGACGGCGGCATCCCGCTCATCCGCTACCACATCGCCGACGACGGCGGGATCCTGCCGTACGCCGAGCTGCTCGCCTTCTGCGCCCGGCACGGCTTCACGCCACCGCCCGGACCGGAGCTTCCGTTCGTGTACGTGTTCGGCCGTTCGCTGTTCACGGTGTCGTTCTTCGGCGCGAACGTCTACCCGGAAAACGTCACCGTGGGCCTGGAACAGCCCGGCATCAGCGACACCGTGACCGGCAAGTTCGTCATCGAGGCGATCGAGGACGCCGACCGGGACCGGCGGCTGCGGATCACCGTCGAGACCGCGCCGGGCGCGACCGCCGACGCCGGACGGATCGCGGAATCCGTGCGCGCGCAGCTGGTCCGGCTCAACAGCGAGTTCGCGCACTACGTCCCGACGGAGCGGCAGCTGCCCGATGTCGTCCTGCGGCCGACGGGCGATCCCGAGTACTTCCCGGCCGGGGTGAAGCACCGGTACACGCGGCGGTCCTAGGGCCGGGCGAGCTTCCGGAACCGTTCGCGGCGTTCGCCCGCCGACGAGCCGTCGGCGATGTCGTCGTCGAACCACGCGCAGAGCGCGGCCCACAGCTCGGCACGGGCGGCGAAGCCGTCGTCGGTGGCCAGGGTGGGTTCGAGCTCGGCGATGTCGGCGACCAGGTGGTCGAGGCGCTGGTCGCACAGCCGCACGTACTCCCGGACGACGATGTTCGCGTCGAGACCGGTCTTCGCGCGCGGGCCGGCCGCGCCGCGCAGCTGGGCGTGCAGCCGTTCCTCGCAGTACAGCGGGAACCCGGAGACGGAGCCCGGGTAGCCGGACTCGGCCGACCACTCGCGGAACGCGCAGATCGCCTGGTAGCGCGTGTACCAGTCCTGCTTCCCGGCGGCGAGCTGGGTGAGCTTCCGCCAGGCGTCGCGGTCGGCCGAGCGCCAGCGGTCGAGGGTCCGGCCGTCCGGGAGCGGCCCGGGATCGAGGGCGCGCGTCCGCCAGAGGTGCGCCCGGCAGCCGGCGATGTCGCCGACGAGCTGCCGGACGTAGCTGACCTGCTCCCAGACGTGGGCGCGCTGCGGCCGCAGCGGCGCGGCGCGGTCCGGGGAGAAGGTGACCATCTCGAAGACCCGGAACAGCTCGTGGCCGCGCAGTGCGGCGAGGTCGGGGTCCTCCCCCATCACCCACGAGCGCCGCTCCGGCAGCCGTCCGCTGTGGCTGATCGTCGCGGCGTGGTACAGCTCGCGGACCGCGCGGCGGGCCACCTCGTCGCGGGCCTCGCCTTCGAGGCGGGGGTTGCGGGCGTGGTCGCGGAGATCGCGTTCACCGCGGGGGCCGACTTCGAGCATCGCGACGGCGTACACGCTCGCGGCGTTGTAGCACTCCTCCCACGACCTGCGCGGTCCGGCGGCTTCGACGGTGGCGTCGAGGGCCCGCGGGTCCGGCGGCCAGCACCGGTCCGGGCAGGCGTCGGCCGGCCGCACGCGGCTGCCCGGGTAGGCGGGCCGGGGTTCGGGCACCGCGCCGGTGCCCGGCTCGATGTCCGCCATCGCCCGCCGCAGCACCGCCCAGACCAGCGACAGGTCGAGCGCGCGGTTCGTCAGCTGACGACGGCTGCGGCGCCAGAGCCGCCGCCACCGGCCGTAGTCCTCGAGGAGCCGTTCGATTTCGTACTGCGACAGCGCGCAGAAGTAGGACCGCATCTCGGCGGCGCGCTGGTTGTACTCGGCCAGCTGCTCCGGCGTCGCCTCGTGGACGAGGAGCTCCTCGACCGGGACGCGCAGCACGCGGCGGTGCAGTTCAAGGCGTTCCGCCCGCGGGACCGCGTCCGCGCCGGTCCGGACGTCCAGGTCGACGTAGCGGCGGAAGCGCAGCTCGATCGCCTCCCGCAGTTCGGCGCGGCGCTGCGCCCGCGCGTCGCCGGGGGTGCCCGCGGTGGTGCGCCGCACCCACCACGAACCGGCCACGGAGTCGCCGTGGCCGAGGACGAGCGCGTGCCGGTAGCGGGCGATCAGCAGGGCGACGTCGCGGCCGCGCCCGTGGCGGCGGGGCTGGCGCGCGAAGTCGGGGCCGATCCACCACCGGGCGAGGGCGGGGTGGCCCCGGCTGCAGACGGTGATCACGTCGTCGTACGTGGCGAGCGCGTCGAGGTGCAGGTCGAGCTGTTCCTGCAGGGCGGCGATCTCGAGTCTGATGTAGACGTTGGACGGGTCGAGGCTGACCGCGCGGTAGTACTCGGCGAGGGCTTCGTCGTAGCGGCGGCAGGTGATGAAGTGGTTGGCGCGCTGGTAGGCGTCGAAGAGCTCGTACGGGATCTTCGCGTCGCGCCAGGCGGCCCAGTGGATGTTCGTCCGGACGTAGGCGCTGCGCGGGATGACCAGCGCGGCGACGGCGTTGGCGGCGCGGTGCAGCACGCGCGGCCAGTTCTCGTCTTCGATCACCAGCGGGCTCGCGGCGAAGCGCGGGACGCGGACGAGCTCCAGGATGAGCTGGTGGCGGCCGGGGGTGTTGCCGGGGCGGACGGTGCCGGTGACGGTGAACGCGGCGGGTGGCTGGGCGAGCCGGATCAGCTTGGTGGCGGCCTTCCACCAGCCGTCCGCGGAGTCGCCCGCGTGCTCGACGATCTGGATGAAGTCGTACGAACTCCCGACGCCCGGGACCGGCGTCGGGGTGTAGAGGCGCGAGTCGCTGAGGAACCGCTTGAAGGTGGCGGTCAGCTCGACCGCGGAGTCGATTTCGCGGTCGTGGCTGTCCGGGGCCCGTTCGTCGACGAACAGCCGGATGTCGATCTGGTTGGCCCGGTAGGCGGCGGCTTCGAGGCGTGCCCGGCCGGTGAAGTACAGCGTGAGGACGACGGAGACGAGCACTACGGACGTCTGCAGGACGGTCCAGGTGACGACACTGGCGACCTTCGGATCCCGGACGAAGGTCCAGTTCTGGAAGAACGGCAGGTAGGGCACGACGGCGAAGCCGGCGGCGACGAGCCCGGCCGTCACCGTGGCGAGCCACCACCGGATCCGGTGCACTTCCGGCAGTTCGGCCTGGTCGAAACCCCGGTGTCGTCGCGCGGACACCATCGATCACCCCCCTCGTGCCAGAGTACTCGCGGAGGGGGTGCGATTCGTTACGGGCCGTGATCCGCGAGGTCGGCGATCACCTGGGCGTGGCACGGTTCGGGCACGCACCAGCACCCGAGCCGCCGGCCGCGGAGCCCGGGCAGCAGGGCGAGCAGGTCCGGCCGGGCGAGGAGGTACTCCCGGTACTGGGCGACGACCTCGTCGCGGGAGCCGTCCGGGCCGGGACGGAACGGGCTGGCGAGCTTCGAGCCTTCGAGGTGCCAGCCACCGCGGTGCATCGCCCGCCCGACGTAGACGACGTCGGCGTAGTCCGGGTCGTCCCGGTGCCCTTTCAGGTTGACGACCGTGGTCGCCATCGCGTCCCTCCTCGCATTCCCGGCGCCTTCGCAGACGGTTTTGTCGGTGCCCGGCGATAGGGTGGAAATCGGGGGCTGCTCACGCGCCCACGTGGGCTACTTTAGTGAACCCGCAAGCAAAACCGCCTCCTCGGCACCCGCGGACCACGCCTCGGTGTTTCACCGGATTCAGCGATGTTTGTTCGCACGTGTGTTCGGTAGCGTCGTTGGCATGATGCTCGACCTCTTCGAGGCCGCCCGGCAGGGCCGCTTCGCCCAGGTGGATCCCCCTCCTCGCCGAACTCCTCGGCCGCGAACCACGCACGGTCACCGATTCGCTCACCGGCCGAGATCACTGACAGCTGCCCCTGACCGGATCGAAACCGTCCACCTGGCGACACCCGGTGGTCCATCTAGTGCATATGCACTATGCTGAAGCCCTACGGTTGAGCCAGCAGCCGCTGCCGGACGTTCCGCGCCCGGGCCGGCAGGTCGCCTTTCCGGCACCCCGTCCTACCACGTCCGGTCCGCCCCTGCTGCCCGATGAAAGGGTGTGCCGCGATGGTTCCCCAGCCACGCTCGGCCGACCGAGAACTCACCACCACCGCCTGGATGAGCGCCGGCGGTCACATGTCACTGCGTGTGCTGCGTCCCGGACTCCACACCGTGGTCGTCGAGGTGACCGGCGAAATCGACCTCAGCACCGCGCGCCGCCTCGACGAAGTCCTGCAGTCCCGCATCCGCAGCCAGGTCGACGAGGTCGTCATCGACCTCTCCGCCGTCACGTTCTTCTCGGTCGCCGGGCTGAACTCGTTGCTGCGGGCCCAGCTGCTCGCCGACACGGCCGGGGCGCACCTCACGGTGGACGCCGGGCAGTCGCGCGCGGTGCGGCGGCTGTTCACGCTGCTTCCGATGGACTTCGACGGCGTCTCGAACGTCCGGCCGATCCGGTGACCGCTCACGAAGGTGACTGACCGCCCAGCCGCCGGACGGCTTCGACGATCGCGCTGTTCGGCGCGCCCTTCACCAGGTATTCGGTGACGCCGGCCGCCGCGAGCCCCGCGATCGACGCCCGGTCGGCGTAGGCGGAGAAAGCGAGGATGGCGGTTTCCGGGCTGCACCGGGCGATTTCGCGAGCCGCCCTCGCACCGCCGCCGCCCGGCATCCGGACGTCGAGGACGGCGACCGCGGGCCGGTGCCGCTCGGCGAGCCGGATCGCCTCGTCGACGTCGCCGGCGACCGCGACCACGGCGATGTCGGACTCGGAGTCCAGGACTTCCCGGAGGACGTCGCGGATCATCACGTCGTCGTCGGAGATCAGCACCCGCAGCTCGGTCATGGTTCGAGTCCCGTCGCGTCGGGCAGCATCGGCAACCAGAACTCGACTGTCGTGCCTTCGCCGGGTGTGCTGCTCACCGAAAGCCAGCCGTTCGCGGCTTCGGCCCGTTCGCGCATTTCGACCATCCCGAAGTGGCCCGCGTCCGCGTCTCCCCCGGCTGTGCCGACGCCGTCGTCGGTGATCCGCACGAGCGTTCCGTTGTCTACAGTGGACAGTGTGACGGCGACCCGGGTGGCCCGGGCGTGCTTGTGGACGTTGCTGAGTGCCTCCTGGCAGATGCGGTACACGGTGATCGCCGCTTCCGGTGACGGCTCGGCCGTCAGGTCGTCCCGTACCGAATGCGCCAGCCCCCAGCGGCCGGCGACGTCGTCGACATAGGCCGACACCGCCTCCACCAGCCCGTGCCGGTCGAGCTCCGGCGGCCGCAGGCGGGACACCAGGCCGCGCAGCCGGGCGATGGCCGCCTGCACCGACTCGTCGAGGCCGCCGACGGCGTTCGCCTGCGGTTCCGGCAGGCGGGAAGCGAGCAGCTGCAGGCGCATGCCGACGGCCACCATGGACTGGATCGACTCGTCGTGGACGTCCCAGGCGATCCGGCGCCGCTCCACCTCCTGGGCCTCGACCAGGTGCCCGACCAGCCGCCGGCGTTCGCGCAGGGCCTGCTCGGCGTTGCGGCGCTCGGTCATGTCGCGGGTGACCTTGCCGAAACCGTGCAAGCGTCCCTGCTCGTCGTACAACGCCGTGATCACCACGTTCGCCCAGAACCGGGTGCCGTCCTTGCGCAGCCGCCACCCCTCGTCCTCCAGCCGGCCCTGCTCGACCGCGACCTCCAGCTCCCAGGTGGGTTTACCCGCGGCGACGTCTTCGGCCGGGTAGAACACCGAGAAGTGCTTCCCGATGATCTCCTCCGCCGCATATCCCTTGATCCGCTCCGCGCCCGTGTTCCAGCTCGAAATCCGGCCGTCCGTGTCCAGCATGAAGATGCCGTAGTCCTGCACGCTGTGCACCAGCAGGCGGAACCGCTCTTCGCTCTCCCGCAACGCCAGCTCGGCCGCGCGGCGCTCGGTCATGTCGCGGGTGACCTTGCCGAAGCCCCGCAACCGTCCCTGCTCGTCGTACAACGCCGTGATCACCACGTTCGCCCAGAACCGGGTGCCGTCCTTGCGCAGCCGCCACCCCTCGTCCTCCACCCGGCCCTGCTCGACGGCCACCTCGAGCTCCCGCGCCGGTTTTCCCGCCGCCACGTCTTCGGCCGGGTAGAACACCGAGAAATGCTTCCCGATGATCTCCTCCGCCGCATATCCCTTGATCCGCTCCGCGCCGGCGTTCCAGCTCGAAATCCGGCCGTCCGTGTCCAGCATGAAGATCCCGTAGTCCAGCACTCCCTGCACCAGCAGGCGGAACCGGTCGTCGTCCGGCCGGCGCGCTTCGTCCATGCGGTCACTTTGCCGGATCGCGCCGCGCCCGGCACGCCATGGCCCCCGGTGCTCAGCCGGCGAGTTCGGCGGACGCGGCGGGCAACGCACACCAGACCAGCTTCCCCCGCCCGTGGCGCGTGGTACCCCAGCCCGCGGACAGGCGCTCGACGAGCGCGAGGCCCCAGCCGCCGTCGGCGCCAGGACGCCGCCGGACCGGCGGCGCCGGGCTGTCGTCGAAGACCTCGACGCGGACCTCCGTGCCGGTCACGCTCAACCGCAGGACGGGGCAGCCGCCCGCGTGCTGCAGGGCGTTGGTCGCGAGCTCGGTGACGATCAGGAGCGCGTCGTCGACCGCGACGTCGCTCGCCCAGGCCAGCAGGGTGAGCCGGGTGAACCGGCGCACGGCGGCCAGTCCGCCCGCCAGGTCGGTCAGGGCGCACTCCGCGGTGAGCGGGGCAGGGATGTTCACCGTCCCAGCCTGCCGGGCGGCGCCGGGCGGCGCGAGATGCAAACCGCCACCGCGCACTGGTGCAGGTGCATCAGCCGATGAGGCCCTCCCGGCGGGCGACGGCGACGGCTTCGAGCTTCGACCGCGCCCCGAGTTTCTCCAGCACCCGCTGCACGTGGTTGCGCGTGGTGTTGCGGGACACGCCCAGCCGCCTGCCGATCTCGTCGGTCGTCGCGCCCTCGGCGAGCAGGTCGAGGGTTTCGCGCTCGCGCGCGGTCAGCGCCGAACCGCCGGCGGGTCCCCGGCCGGTGAGCCGGTCGAAGACGCCGGGCAGCAGTTCCGGCTCGAAGACCACGCCCCCGGCGGCGACGTCCCGCACGGCGGCCTCCAGCACCCCGAGCTGGGACGACTTGAACAGGAGACCGGCGCCGCCCGCCTGCGCCACCTGCACGGCGACCGCCGGGGTGGCGTCACCGGTCAGCACCAGCACCCGCGCGCCGGCCGAGCCGAGCTCCGCGATGACGCCGAGAGCGTCGCCGTCGGCGAGCCGCCGGTCCAGAACCACGACGTCCGGGGCGTGCTCGCGCGCGTCGGCGACGGCTTCCGCCCGCGAGCGGGCGCGGCCGACCACGGTGATGCCGTCGGCGCGGTCGAGCGCGAGCTGCAGCGCCTCCGCCACCATGTCGTGGTCCTCGACGAGGAGGACGCGGACGGGATCGGGCTCATCGGCACTGCTCACGGGTTTCCTCACTGGACAGGTGGCTGACGGCCCATCCTAGGCGCTCGGCGCCTTCCCGTCCTTCCGTGCGGGTGCCGCGATCACCACGCCGGGGAGCTCGGCCGCAGCAGCCCCTCGGGGCCGGTCACCGGCAGCCAGTCGACGAGGTCTTCGTGGTGGCCCGCGCGCCGGAACACCGGCGGGCGGAAGGACCCGGCCGGCGGTCCGGTGACCCGCAGCACCTCGAGGAACCGGGCGACCGCGCGCGGCGGCGGCAGGATCTCGGAGCCACCGAGGTAGGCGAACACCTTCGCCGCGCCCCCGCCCGCGGGCTCGACGACCGCCGACCAGCCGTGCACCTCGTCCCAGATCAGGGCCAGGTCGTGCCCCGGCAGGTCCGCGAGCGGGCGGTCCAGGGCGATGTACCCGGAGGCGGGCACGTCGAGGTCGAGCGAACACGACTCGAAGCCCACTCCGACGGCCCGGGCGACCCGGGCGAGGTAGGCACGCAGCCCCCGGGCGAAGTGGTACTCGATGTCCCTGCCGAAGCCGATGAGCGTGTTCATGGTTCCGCCTCCCGCACCCGCTGCAGGCCGGAATACCCGATTCGGCGAGTGATCACACTTTCGGGTTCATTGCGGGCTATTCCTCGATCGCGCCGCCAACGGAACGCAGGTGCGCGCGGAAAGTCAATTCCGGATCCGATTCCCGCGCCGCGAGGAATTCACCGAACCGGACCTGACGGCGCAGCGGCTCGCCGCCGCGGATCCGGTCGGCCTGGCGGCGCTCGGTGTCGCGGATCCCTTCCGCCAGCGCGAAGAGCTCACCCGCGCGGGCGAGGGGGACGAAGAGGACGCCGTCGTCGTCGCCCAGCACGAGGTCCGACGGCCCGATCCGCCAGGTGCCGACGATCGCCTCGGCCAGCCCGCCGTCGACGCGGGGCCCGAGGCCGAGCGGTCCGGTCGGAATCGAACCGAGGCTGAACACCGGCAGCCCGATGGCCCGGATGTCCGCGGTGTCGCGGTGCAGGCCCCAGATCACCACGCCGGCCAGCCCGGCGGCGCGTGCCTCGAGCACCACGAGATCGCCGACGCAGCTTTCGTCGAGGCGGCCGCCGTTGTCGACCACGAGCACGCCACCTTCGGGGGCGTCCTCGAACGCCTCCAGGAAGACGTCGACGCTGCCGACGTGCCGGGCGGGGACGGCCGGTCCGCACAGGCGGCTGCCCGTGACCACCGCACGTGTCGGCGCCGGGGCGCAGCGCACCGGGAGACCGGCGCGGATGCACGCGTCGGCGAGGTGGGCGGTGGTCAGCGTCGCGAACCGCGCTTCGAGATCCATACCGCGAAGCTAACCACCGTTCCGGGTTTCGGTGGTGACCCAGGTGAGGTAGTCGCCGCTGCCGCCTTCGATCGGCGTGGCGATGATCTCCGGCAGGTCGTAGCCGTGCAGCTGCCGGAGGCGTTCGGTCAACGCCGGCACCCGGTCCGCGGTCGTCTTGATCTCCACCCGCCACTCGCGGCCCGTCTGCACCGCGCCCTCCCACCGGTAGACGCTGGTGACCGGGCCGACGATCTGCGCGCAAGCCCCGAGCCTGGCTTCGATCGCATTCACGGCCAGCTCGCGGGCCGCGCTTTCGGAGTCGGTCGTGGACGTCACGATCACGTGTTCTGCGGTCATGCGGCGACCGTACTGGCTCAGGTCGTCGGCTTCGCGCTCGTCGTGGTCGTCGGTGTGGTGGTCGTCGTGGGTGTCGTGGTGCGGGTCGGCGTGGTCGTCCGGGGCGGCGTCTTGTGCCTGGTCGTCGCCGGCGGGTTCGTCCGCGGAGGCACGACGGTCGCGTGGGTCGTCTGCGGTTCCTCGGGCGATGCCAGCGTCACCAGGGTCGGTGTCTCGCTCGCCGAACTCGGGGCCGGCGGCGTCGTCGTGGTGCCGGCCGAGCCGCCGCCGGAACTGCTCACGGCGACGGCGACCCCGCCGATCGCCACGGCCGCCACCGCGCACAGGCCGATGACGACCCCGCGACGCGAGGCTCGCCGTGCCGGGGTCGAACCATCGGCCTTGCCACGCCCGAGCGACGGCGGCGGCGCGCCCGCGCCGAACCCCGGGGTGGCCTGCACACGCGTCTCCTCACGCGGCGCCGGCACACGTGGGACGTCGGGCTGCGGGGGCGGCGCGACGGGCCGGATCGCCGGCTGCGACCGCGTCGCCTGCACCAGCCCGGACCGCCCGGAGGCCAGCGCGGCGGCGCCGAGCGCGACGCCGTACTTCGGGTGGATGTCCACCGCGGTCGGCCTGCCGAGTTCGGCGGACACCAGCTGGGACACCAGCGGGATCCGCGACGAGCCGCCGACCAGCAGCACCGCGCCGAGGTCGGCCGGCCGGAGGTTCGCCGAGCGCAGCGCGCGGTGCAGCGAGCCGATCGTCGCGGTGATCGACGGGCGGACCATCTCCTCGAACTCGCCGCGGGTAAGCCGGACCTCCGTCTGCACCGACGGCAGCAGCACCGGGACGGCGGTTTCGGTGTCGGCGGACAGGGCTTCCTTGGCCAGCACGCATTCCTGGCGCAGCCGCACGATCGCGGCCACCGCCCCCGCGTCGTCCGGGTCGATCTGCGACAGCTTCCCGTCGAGTGCGCGGTCGACGTGCCCGAACACCGCTTCGTCGAAGTCGACGCCGCCGAGGCCCTCGATGCCTTCCGGCGTCCCGAGGATCTCGAAGCCGCTGCCGCGCTTGCGGAGCACGGTCGCGTCGAAGGTGCCGCCGCCGAGGTCGTACACCGCCACCACCGCGCCGTCGTCCAGGCGTTCCTGGGCCGCGTAGTGCGCCGCCGCGGCCTCGGGCTCGGTGATCAGCCCGACGCGGTCGATCCCGGTCAGCCGCGGCACCTGCTCGAACAGCTCCCGCTTGTACGGGCCCCAGTTCGCCGGGTGGGTCAGGGTGATCCGGTCCGGACGGCCGCCCTGCCGGCCGGTGACCGTCCGGACCACGTACCCGAGCAGGTGGGCCATCAGCGACGCCACCGAATGCGGCGCACCGCCGAGCAGCACCGGCGTCGGGTCGCCGAGACGCCGTTTGAACTCCCGTGCCACGCGGTCGGGTTCGACGGCCGCGCGCCGGCTCGCCGCGTCCCCGACCAGCACCCCGCCGTCGGCCCGCAGCAGCACGACCGACGGGATGGCCGCCGTGCGGTCGCCGAGCGACACCATTTCGACGTGGCCGGCACTGTCGACGGCGGCGGCCGTGAAGGTCGTGCCGAGGTCGATGCCCAGTCCGTAGCCCATGTCAGCCTCCGCCGTCCGCGTGCGCGTGGTCAAAAGTCCGGTGCTCGTCCGGAACCGGGTGCGGTTCCGGGTCTTCGAGGTGGTCGTGGTGGTCTTCGTGCTCCGGTGGCGGCTCCGCCGGCGGGGTCGCTTCGGGCGGCGGCTCGTCCGGCACGCGGTCGTGGTCCGGCAGGTGCTGTCCCTTGTCCGGCCCGGGGTCCGGGTCGGGCCGCCGCGGTGGCTCGAAGGGGTGCTTCTCCTCGGCCGGGTGCGGCCGGGCGCCCGTCACTTCGCCGGCGTCGTGGTGCTCCGGCTCGGGTTCGGTGACGAAGCTGTGCTTCGCGGCCGGGTGCTCGGCCAGCGAGTTCGACGCGGCCAAGGTGGTGGTTTCGACCGCGACCGGCTGCACCACCGGTGTGTCCACTGTGGATGGAGGGCGGCTGAACGTGACGACCGGCGGTGGCGCGGGCAGTGACGACGCGGGCGCGGTCACCGACGTCGTCACCGCGGTCCCTCGAGCCTTGTCCCCCACGGTCTCGGTCTGGTGGACGGTCGGCCCGGCCGGCTCGCCGAACGGGTCCTCGGCCCTCGCCTGCTCGTCCACGCTGATGCCGACCTCGATCCCCGGTGGGCCGGTCCGGGCCTCGTCGAGGACGACCGTCTCCTCCTGGAACACCTCGATGTCGCCGTGCCCCGGCGCGTCCGGCGTCAGCTCGTAGGTCAGCGAGCCCTCGTGCTCCACCGTGATCGTGCCGTCCGGGTTCTCGTGGACCACGATGCCGGCGTCCTGGACGATGTCGATGTCCGTGTCGCCCGGCGTGCCGTCGCCGGGGACGACCAGGTGCTGGTGCTCGACGTACACCTCGTCGTGGCCGTGGTCGTGCACGACGAACCGCTCGGTCGCGTCGATGACGAAGTTCCCGAACTCGTCCTCGCGGACGTCGATCTGCTCGAACTCCTCGACGGTGGGCAGTTCCTCGAGCGGCGTGCCGTCGGTGGTCTCCGGGTGCCAGACGGTGCCCGTCCGCGCCTCGACCGAGCCGTCCTCACCGCGGGTCACGGTGTGGGTCTCCACCTCGGGGACGTACTCGTGGCCGCCGGCCTCGTGCGCCGCCGTCTCCGCCGCGACCGGTTCCGGATGCGGCGGTGGCGGTGGCGGCGGCGCGGCACCGGGCGACCCCGGCGTGAGCACGTTGCCGGCCACTTCCGACGCGACGGCACCGGCGACGGCCACCGCGGCCCGCTTGATCTTCTTCGGCAGCTCGGTCACGACAAGACCTCCGCCCGGGCTTCGCTGAGCAGGATTCCCTCGCAGGTACGCACCAGCACGCGGGCCGCGTCGCGGACGTCGCGCGGCGACGCGGGGTGCTCCGCGCGCCGCTGCCACCTCAGCAGCTGGGCGCCGAGCGCCTGCCGGATCGCGGCGCGGCCCGCGTCCGCCGGCAGGCCCAGCCGGCTCGGCACGTCCACCCCGGCCGCGCCGAGCAGCCGTTCCGCGTCGCGGGCCTCGTCGGTGGTGAACAGCACGACGCCGAGCCGGATCGAGTCGATCAGCTGGATCTCGGCGAATTCGTGCGCGCCGGCGACGATCCGCTCCCATTCGTGCAGCAGCCCGCCGGTGCGGTCGGGGTAGGCGCGCAGCACCGGTTCCACCGCCTGCAGCGCCGAGCGGGCCTTGAGCACGTCGGCGCGCGCGGCGAACTGGGTGGTCAGCAGCGCGCGCAGGCCGTGCAGGCCGCTGCGGGCCAGCAGCTCGCCCGACAACGCCCGCGCGCCGGTCACGTGGCCTCCGCCGGTCAGCTCGACCGCCAGCCGGACGCCGAAGAGCCCGTAGCGGGCCAGCAGCCCGGCGCGTTCGGCCGCCGGAACGTCCACTTCGGACTCGGCCCGGGCGAAGCGGTCGGCCGACGTCAGCAGCCGCGCCACCTCGGCCTCCGGGGCCGCGGCCAGCACCCGGAACGCGCGGTGCTCGGACTCCTTCAGCGACGCCGCCGAGCTGGCCAGCAGGCCGGCCACGGGGACCACGGTCTGGCAAAGGCCGCGGACCCGGGAGTCACGGGCGTAGCGGCCGGCGATCTTCGCCGCCGAGTCCAGCGCGTCGGTGCGGGCGTGCCCGACCTCGTCGGCCTTCGCCAGCACGCCGATGGTGTTCACCGGGCGCCGCTGCGCGGGGTCGTCGTGGAACGCCTCCAGGAACCGGACGTCGTCGCCGTGCACGTGCCGCATCAGGTAGATCACCGCGTCCGCGGTGCCCACGCCGTCGCCCTCGGGCACCAGCGCCACCTCGGTGCGTTCGGAGACCGCCGACCGCGCCGAGCCGAGCCCGGGCGTGTCGATCAAGGTCATCGCGCGCAGCGCGGGCGACGGCCAGTCGACGACGAGCCGTTCGACCTCGTCGGGCGCCATCCCGAGCTCGAGGCCGAGCGTGCCGGACAGGCGCCCGAACGGCAGCTGCCGCGGCATCCCGCGCAGCGGGTGCAGCATGATCCGGTAGGTCGGGCCGTTGCGGTACCAGGTGACGACGCGGGTGCACTCCCCCGCGTCGGTCGCCGCGAGCTCCTGGCCGACCAGCGCGTTGAGCAGCGTGGACTTCCCGGCCTTGACGCGGCCGGCGATCGCGACGCGCAGCGGCTCGGCCAGCCGGCCGGCGATCTGCCGCAGCACCGGCTCGGCCGGGGTGCCGGCGTACCCGGCGCAGGCGCGGGCGACGAACCCGCGGACCTGGAAGTACAGCGGCGGTGTCATCGCGTCACCGCCGGGACGGGCTTGGGCGCACTGCGCAGGGTGAGCTCCCCGGCACGGCGGTCGAGCACCTCGAGGGCTTCGATGTCGGCCTCCAGCCGCTTGAGTTCGGCCGCCTCGGCGTCGTCGTCGACGACGGCCTTCTTCGCGTTCGCCAGCGCCTCGGTCAGGGATCGCTGCAGTTCTTCGACGCGCGCGCCGTAGGCGTCGCGGAGTTCGCGCTGCACGGTCCGCATCGCGTCGCGGGAGTCCTTGCCGACCTGGAGGTTGAACTCGTCGACGAACCGGCGCACGGCGGTCTTGGCCAGGCCGCGGCGCTTTTCCAGCTGCCGCTTGCGTTCGTCGAGGAAGCCGGAGCGCCCCATCAGCAGGCCGGCCGCGACGCCGAACGGGGTCGGGATGGCCAGCGCGGCCATCTTCGTGAGCATGGAGAACATCAGGAAGCCGCTGTAGGCCTTCTGGAACGCGGCCATCCCGGTGGCGCCGCGGGCCTTGGTCCCGGTGAACGACGCATCGATGTCGATCGCCTCGACGACCGTCACGGGTGCCTGGACCTCGCGCGGCAGCACGGCTTGCGACTCGGCGAGCTCGAAGTGCTCGGCCACGCGGGTGGCGAGGCCGCGGGCCTGCTTGACGAAGGTCGCGTAGTTCTCCAGCGTCTCGTTGGCGAGGCGCTGGCGCAGCCACTTCTCGAACTCCGCCCAGTTCTTGGCGGGGTCGCCTTCTTCGATGGCCTCTTCGGCCTCGTGCAGCACGCCGCGGGAGCGGGCGCGCAGATCGTAG
Organism: Amycolatopsis vastitatis; assembly: GCF_002234595.1. Classification (GTDB taxonomy): domain Bacteria; phylum Actinomycetota; class Actinomycetes; order Mycobacteriales; family Pseudonocardiaceae; genus Amycolatopsis; species Amycolatopsis vastitatis. The sequence goes on along the minus strand of NZ_NMUL01000006.1, from coordinate 177,362 downwards.
TCCACATCGGACGAAATATCGGCGAAGCCGTCGAAGAGCAGCTGCTGCCACTTCGCGGACTGGCTGCGCAGCGCGTCGACGCGGTCGTTCACACGGCCGAGTTCCTCGATGAGGGCGGCGGACTGCTCGGGGTGCGCGAGCGCGGTGCGGCGGGCGCGCAGGGCCGCGTGCAGCTGCCCGACCGCGGACCCGACGTGCAGGCCGACGGCGTTCAGCGCGGACCGCTCGGCGTCCCCGACCACGCCCTGCAGCCGCTTCACCAGCTGCGGGAAGCCGGATTCGACGTTCATCTCCTGGTCGGCCGAACGGGCCGCGACGGTACGCAGCTCGGAGGAGACGGCGACGGCGTCGATGGTGATCCCGCACGCTTCGAGGTGGCCGGCGTTGAGTTCGAGGATCCGCCGCCACTGCGGGTAGAGGTCGATCTTGGTGAGGACGAAGAAGACCGTGGGGCAGAGTTCTTTCACCGTCCGGAGGAACCGCAGCTCGGCGCCGGTCAGCTCCTGCGAGGCGTCGGAGAGGAAGAGGACGGCGTGCGCCCGCGGCAGCGAGCTGACCGTGACGGCGTTGTGCAGCGAGCCGAGCCCGCCGACGCCGGGGGTGTCGACCAGCACCAGCCCGCCCGAGAGCAGCTGGCGGCTGATCGACGCGGTGACCGATCTCAGCTTGCGGAGGTTGCCGGGGTTCCCGGCTTCACTCACGTGGGTCGGAAGGTCTTCGAGGGAGATCCGCTCGGTCCACGGCGGCGACGACGGGTCGGCCGGCTCGTAGGTCGCCAGAGCCCCGGACTCCGGCGCGTAGCGGACGACGGTCGGCACCGCGGTCGCGATGTCGTCGTCGACCGGGCAGATCTTGGCGGTCAGCAGGGCGTTGATGAGAGAACTCTTGCCCTGCTTGAACTCCCCGACCACGTAGACGGTGACGTCGGGTTCGGACAGCAGGCGCCGGGCGTCGGTAAGGCGCTGGACGAGGTCGTCCCGCCCGTAGGCCTTGGCACCCTTGACGGCGAGGTCGAGAGTGTCGAGGGCGATGTGCCCCCCGCCGCTCGGCTCCTGCATGACCGCTCCTCAGTGGACGTCGTCGGCCGGCTCAGACGTGCGGGTCGACGTCGTGGTGGTGGTAGTCGGCGTGGTGGTCGTGCCCGCCGTGGTGGTGCTCCTGCTCGTGCTCGTGGCCGTGGTGGTGCTCGGTGGCGGCTTGCTCGTTGAACTGGTTGCCGCCGTGGCCGTGGGCCTGCTCGTTCTGGAAGACGTTCCCGTGCCCGCCCGTGGCGGCCTGCTCGTTGAACTGATTGCCGCCGTGGCCGTGGGCCTGCTCGTTCTGGAAAATGTTCCCGTGACCGCCGGTCGAGGCCTGCTCGTTGAACTGGTTCCCGCCGTGACCGCCGGAGCCCTGCTCGTTCTGGAAGATGCTCCCGTGACCGCCGGTCGAGGCCTGCTCGTTGAACTGGTTCCCGCCGTGACCGTGGGCCTGCTCGTTCTGGAAAATGTCACCGCGACCACCCGTGGAAGCCTGCTCGTTGAACTGATTCCCACCGTGACCACCCGAGCCCTGCTCGTTCTGGAAAATGTCACCGCGACCACCCGTGGAAGCCTGCTCGTTGAACTGGTTCCCACCGTGACCACCCGAGCCCTGCTCGTTCTGGAACACGTCACCGTGGCGACCGGCCGAGGCCTGCTCGTTGAACTGATTGCCGCCACGCCCGGAGCCCTGCTCGTTCTGGAAAATGTCGCCGCGACCACCCGTGGCGGCCTGCTCGTTGAACTGGTTCCCACCGGAACCGCCCGAGCCCTGCTCGTTCTGGAAGATGTCGCCACCGCGACCACCCGTCGAAGCCTGCTCGTTGAACTGGTTCCCGCCCGAGCCACCCGAACCCTGCTCGTTCTGGAAAATGTCCCCCGAACCGCCCGCGGACGCCTGCTCGTTGAACTGGTTCCCGCCGGAACCGGCCGAGCCCTGCTCGTTCTGGAAAACGTCGCCCGATGAAGTCGTCATCCTGTGCGCTCCTGATCTTCGGATCGGTGAAGCCGGTGCCCCTCCGTTGTCATCCAGTCTTGGGCCGCGGGCCCCTCCGGTCATGAGTAGCGCTCTACTCGGCTTCTCGGCGGCGGCCGGCGCGGACTACCTATGGGGCGTCGGCGGGGGTACTCCCCGGCTCCGGCCTGCCCACCACCGAGGCGAGCTCGCCGCGCCCGGAGATACCCAACTTGGCGTAGACGCCGTGCAGCACGTTGTCGACCGTCCGGACCGACACGACCAGCCGGTCCGCGACCGCGCGGCTCGTGAGCCCGGTCGCCACCAGGCGGGCGATCTCCAGCTCGCGCACCGTCAGGTCGAGCGGCGTGTCCAGCAGCGCCAGCGCCGGCGTCGCCGCGTCCTCGCAGGACGCCAGCCACGCCCGGGCCCGCTGGGCCGACGTGACCGCGCTGCCGAGCTTCCCGGCCGCGCGGTGGGCGCGGGACGCCTGGGCCGCCGCTTCCGCCGCGAGCAGCCGCGCGCCGGTGTCGGCGAACGCCGTCGCGACGGCGTCCAGCCCGGCCGCGTCCGCCGCCGACAGGGCACGCGCGTGAGCCGCGTACACCAGCTCCAGGAGCCCGCCTCCGTCCGGCGGAACGTCCGTGTCCACCCCGAACCGGACCAGGTCGTGGCGGATCTCGGCCGCGACGCCGTGCCCGCCCGCCGCCTCGGCGGCGGCCGCGGCTTCGGCGGCGAGGCTTGCGGCACGGGACGATTCACCTCGCGCCGCCGCCGCCCAGGCGCGGGCCCACCCGCCGAGCGGACCCGGCAGGTCCACGTCCTCGGGCCGCCCGCTCATCGCCGTCGCCCGGGCCAGCGCCGCCGCGACGGCGGGGCGGAACTCGTGCGGCTGGTCGTGCCCGTCGACGACCAGGGCCTCCCGAAACCTGCGGATCGCGCCACGGATGTTGCCGTAGGCCAGCGCGACCGTGCCGAGCGACGCCGCCGCGGCGGCGAGGGCCGGGCCCCAGCGGTCGCCGACCGCGTCCCGGTAGCCCGCGCCGGCCAGGTCTTCGGCTTCCTCGAGCCGTCCCGCCCGGCACAACGCGACGATCCGGGCGTGCTCCAGCCGGACTCTCGCCCCGGGCGCGGAAGCGTCGGAAATCCGCGCCGCGACGGCGAGTCCTTCTTCGACGACGGCGAGGCAGGCCTCGGTGCGGCCGCTTTCGGCCAGCGCCCCGGCCGCGGCCACCAGCGCCCCGAGCCGGAGCGGGTCGCCGCGGCGGTTGCGGTCCAGGACCGGTCCGAGCAGGTCGAGGGCGCTCCGGCAGGCACCCGCCGCCGCGCGCAGCGCCGCCCGCGCGGTGACCAGCTCGTCCGCGGTCCGGGACACCAGCGTCTCCGCGGTGTCCAGCACGGCCTCGGCGTCGTCCGCGCGGCCGAGGCCGAACGCCAGGTTGAGCGCCCGGGTCGCGGCGACGCGCGCGTGCTGCGCGTCCGAAACCGTCTCGCCGGCCAGCTCCGCCAGGAGTTCGTCGGCGTCGGCGTGCCGTCCGCCGGCGATCCGGACCTGGGCGAGCAGGAACTTCGCCGCGAACCCGCCGCCCGACCGGGCGGCTTCCGCCGCCAGCTGTTCGGCCTGCGGGAAGTCCTTGCGCAGCAACGTCTCCGCGGCGGCGCGGGCGAGCTGGGGGTCGATCGGCAGCCCGGCGGCCAGCCGCCACCGCATCAGCCGGGGCTTGTCCTCGGCCCGCCGGGCTCCGGTGAGGTCCAGGGTCTGGGCGAGGATCCGGTAGGTGTCGCGCTGGCGCAGCGGGGACGTCCGGCGCCGGATCACCTCGGCGTAGAGCGGGTGCGCGAGCCGGACGTTCAGCCGGCGGCCGGTGCGTTCCGACACGACGAGCCCGGCCTGTTCGGCCGAAGCGAGGACGCGCCCGGCGCCCAGCCGGACGAGCGGCTCACAGCCCAGCGGCTCCCCGAAGGCCAGCAGTTCCAGCAGCCGCCGTTCGTCGGCGTCGACCCGGTCGGTGCGGGTTTCGATCAGCTCGACCAGCCGCGGGGTCGCGGTCAGCGCGCCGCTCCACCGCCACACCCCGTCGACGGCCGACAGCGAACCGCTGTCCAGGCCGCCCTGCACGAGTTCGCGCAGGAACAGCGGGTTCCCGAGGGACAGGTGCCACAGCCGGTGCTCCGCGCCGTCTTCGAGCCGGCCGCCCAGCGCCGCGGTGATCAGCTCGGTGGTCTGCGGACGGGTGAGCTCGCGGACGTCGATCCGCTCGGCGACGCGGTCCTTCCACATCGCGAACACCGGGTCGGGCACGCTCACGCCGTGCGGCGCGATCACGATCACGAACGCCGACGCGGTCGCGGCCAGCTGGTGCACCAGGGTCGCGGACAGGTCGTCGAGCAGGTGGGCGTCGTCGACGCAGAGCACCAGACGCCGGCCTTCCGCGCCGCGGGTGAGGTGGCCGGCGACCCGGTTGAGCCGGTGCGCGCGGTCCGCCGTGCCGTCGGCGCTGCCGGGCAGCAGGTGCGCGAAGGCGCCGAACGGGATGGTCGACGCGGACGACATCGCGCGCACCCAGTGCGTGCGCGCGCCGCCGTCGGCCAGCTCGGCCAGCAGCACCTTGGCCAGGCGTGTCTTGCCGGCGCCGGCGCGCCCGGTCAGCAGCAGCCCGCACACCTCGGCGTCGGCCAGTGCCCGGCGCGCGGACACCAGTTCCTGTTCGCGGCCGACCAGCGGCCAGTCGTTCGCCACACCCACTGCCTCCCCGTCCCTCGCCGGCTTCCCGGTGGCCGCGCACACCCGTCGCTCGGATAATGACCACGCCGGGCCCCGCCGAGTACCGGATCGGCGCGACGATTTGGCATGAATCGACGAACGGCACGGCAAATGCGACACATCGGACAGTCGATCTCCGATTTCGTGAGCATTTCCCGTGCCTTCCGCGGAAACCGTGATCAAAGATTCTTTTTTCTGAGCCACCGTCATTCCTGGGACGTGCGGCGGCACCCCCGCGTTCCGGTCACTTCTTGCCGGTCTTCGCCAGGCAGAGCACGACGCCGGTCTGGCCCTCCTTCCCCTCCCAGAAGACCTGTTCGGCGTCCGGATAGGCGGTGCAGGCGCTGACCTGAGCCTCGGTCTGCGTCTTGCCCTCGACACGCGCGACGACCTTCAGCGTCGCGTTGTCCGCTCCGCAGTCGACGATCTTCACGGAGTTCGAGCCGCTTTCGGTGACGCAGTTGCCGGTCTGCGCGTTCTCGCCGTTGTCCCGGCTGGCCACCCAGACCAGGGCGAGCACCGCGGCGACGACGATCAGGAAAACGGTCAGCACGATCTTCTGCCGCCGCTTCGATTTCCCGGGCACGGCGGGCGGCTGCGCGGCTTCGGGTCCTTCGGTGTGGGTCATGATGGTTCCTCCCTCGAAAACCAGCTGTCACCTCCCGGGCGTTCCACGACGTTCCATGACGTTCCACTCGGTGTTCGCCAGACAGCGCCCCGCCGGACGGCCAGGATGAACCACACCCCGTTCCCGACGTGAGGATCCGAGGATGACCCGTCTGCCCGCGCTCGCCGTCTCCGCACTCGTGACCGCCGCGGTCCTGGCCCCGGCCACCGCCCACGCCGCGAGCCCGCCGTTCACCGGCGCGGTGTTCCGGGCGACGCACAACAGCTATTCGGGCAACGTCGACGGCGCCAAGAACTCCCTCGCCCACCAGCTCGACCACGGAGTGCGCTTCATCGAGCTCGACGTGCACGACAACGGCTACGCCACGACCCACGACTACGCGGTCGGGCACGGCTCGCCCGGCGACCTCGTCGACCACAGCGGCGGCAACCCGGCGTCGGACAACCTCCGCGACTGGCTGACGACGGTGAACACGTGGTCGGCGCAGCACCCGGGCGCCGCGCCGATCGTCGTCATGCTCGACCTCAAGGACGACCTGACCGACAACCCGTCCTACGCGGCGGGCAACCTGACCGCGCTCAACCAGGAACTTGAGTCCGTTTTCGGCGCCCGGCTGCTGCGGGCGCAGGACTACCCGGTGGGCGAGCCCACCGTGGACGCGTTGCGCGGGCGCGTGCTGGCCCTGCTCTCCGGCGACGGCACGAGCCGCGGCGAGTACAAGCGCGACGTCGGCTACCACCCGGCGGTCGCGCTCGACGGCCGCGGCCGGATCGTCGAGGTGCACGACTCGGGCGCCGGCGGGCTCTGGTACTGGACCGGGACCTACGGCGCCGACGGCCGGATCACCTGGCTGCGGCACGGGAAGTACGACAACGGCCAGACCCCGGCCGTCGCGCTGAACGACGACGGCGACCTCGTCGAGGTGCACCAGTCGCCGGGCGCGACGACGCTCTGGTCCCACGTCGGCAAGCTCGGCGCGGACGGCGAGATCACCTGGCAGGCCAGTCACCAGTACGACAACGGTGTGCTGCCGACCGTCGCCTTCACCGACGGGACGCACGTGCGGGAGATCCACCGGAGCCAGAGCACCAGCCAGAACTGGACCTGGAACGGCACACTGGCGGGCACGGCGGTGTCGTGGACCGGCAACGCCCGGACGGCGGACGCGCGGTACGCCAAGGAGACCGCCACCGGCGGCGGCCGCCGGGTCACCGTGTGGACCGGCGCGGACGGCCCGACCCCGGCGCAGACGCTGCGCGCGGACACCGACCGCGTCACCGGCGACCGGATCCGCTACCGGCAGGTCGCGTTCGACGAGTTCCAGCAGGGCGACAGCGCGGAGCTCCAGCAGGGTGCGCTGTTCTACGGCGCGCCCGCGACGGAGTCGGCGTTCATCACCGCCGCCCGCCGGTCGGGCAAGCTGGTCCGCGGCTGGGACTTCGACTCGGCGGGCCAGGCGACGACACCCCTGGCGAACTACCCGGCGACGAACCACCCGTACGACGCCTGGTACCAGAACCTGCTCGATCAGGCGGGCGCGGTCGAGTAGGGCCTTCGTCGTCGCACCCCCGGAACTGTCGGTGCCCTCCGGTAGCGTGGAAAACGGGGGGGCGCCCCCGCGAGCAGGTCCGCGCGCCGCTCAGGCGGGGTGGTAGCAGCAGCGGGTCCCCGTCCGGACCCCGTCACGCAGGACGCCGCCGATCACCGCGTCGGCCTCGGCGACGCGGGCGAGTGCGCGGCGGATCGCCTTGCCGACGGCGATCCGGGCCTTCTCCTCCGCCCCGGCGAACTCGCGGACCCGGCCCGCCAGCCCGGCCGCCGCGGAGAGCTCGTCCACCAGCCAGTCGCGTTCGGCCCGCAGCCGTTCGGCGCGGCGGTCGTCGGCCGCGTGTTCGTCGAGCTCGGCTTCCAGGGTCGCCAGCCACCTGCGGTAGTGGCTGGTGGCCACCGGGTCGAGGACCGGCTGCGCGGACGTCCGCGCGGGGAGCGCCCCCGCGGCCAGCACGACGGCCGGGAGGTCCTGGCCGGGGTTCTCCAGCAACGTCGCCAGGTACTTCATGCCGACGCTGTGCCCGACCAGCACCGAACGGCCGCCCAAGGCGAACATCCACCGCGCGCCGTGCCGGCGGCAGGTGACCCGCGCCGCCGAACGCGGCGGTGCGGCGGGCAACGCCATCCCCAGCCCGGCCGCCTCCCGCGCCGCCGCGGCCAGCTCACGCCCGGCTTCGGCGGAAGACGGCCCCAGCGCCTGCGCGAGCCGCGCCCGGGACATCGCCGCCGCCGGCCAGTGCGCCAGGGCCAGGTTGTCCCGCACCGCCGCCCGGAAGTGGCCCGCCGCGCGCCCGGTCTCACCCGCGGTCAGCATCGCCACGCCCAGCGCGTGCTGCACCGAGCCGAAGCAGGCGACGGCGAGGCTGGCCGTCATCGGCAGCCGTGCGAACGGCGTGAGCAGCGCATACGCGGCCTGCGCCGATTCGACGTCGGAAAGCAGGTACGCCGACTCGACGATCCCGTACATCGCCACCAGCCAGCTGCTCGACCGGGGCAGCAGCGCCAGGTCGCGGCCCCGCAGGCGGGCCAGGGCACCGGCCGCCTCCCGTTCGTCACCCGCCGCCGCGGCGGCCACGGCCAGCGCCGCGACCGGCGCGTTGTCGACCGCGCTCAGCGTCGGCGAGTTCGCCGTCTCCCGCAGCATCGGCAGCAGTTCGGCGACCCGGCCCTGGTACCAGCGGATCGCCACCAGCTGCGCGGCGTACCAGCCGGTCGCGTCGGCGTCGCCGGCCAGCTCGCCGCGTTCCGCGCAGGCCGCCGCGCGCGCCTCCGCCGTCGCGAAGTCGCCGGCGCGGATCGTGAGCATGACGTCGATCGCGTCGAGCACGAACCCGACCGCGAGGTGGTCCCGCCCGGCCAGCGAGGCGCGCAGGTCGGCCAGGCCGCGCCGGGCGTGCGGGTCGCCGTCGAGGAAGGCGTCGACCGTTCCCCAGAGCGTCCCCATCAGCAGGTCGGTGCGCCGCGAGGTGCGGAAGCCTTCGGTGATCAGCTCCTGCGCCAGTACCCGGCGCCGGACGCCGTGATCGGGGCCGAGCAGGCAGTGGTGGGCCAGGCTCGAGGCTTCGGCCCAGGCCACCGGGTCGCCCGCGCCTTTGGCCTCTTCGAGCACCGCGAGGATCGCGTCGCTCTGCCCTGCCGCGTAGTCGGCTTCGCCCGCGAGCCGCGCCTTGAGCCGCAAGGCCAGCGAGGAGCCCGGATCGACCGCCGTGCGGGCGCAGCGCAGCCGTGCCCGCAGCAAGGCCGCCGCGGGCGCGCTCCGGTGCTCGTGGACCCACAACCCGGCCATGCCGAGTGCGGCGCGGGCCATCCCGTCGCCGTCACCCCCCGCTTCGGCGGCCCGGTAGGCGCGGTCGAACCACGCCCGGCCGGCGCGCAGGTCGCCGTCGTCTTCGACGGCGCGTTCGCCGTTGCGCAGAAGTTCGCCGACGCCCGTGGCCGCCGGTGCCGTTTCGATGGCAGGCATGGCCGCCCCCTCTCCCCGGCGAAGATGGTGCCTCCGGCGACCGCCCGGGGTCAACACGGGGAATCCCGCGGGCCGGCCGGGTATTTTCCGGCGGCCGGCTGTCCATTCGCGACAGTGCCGGACATCCGCTGACGGTCGCCGTCAGCGCTTCGCCAGTGACCGGTAAGCCGCCGCGGCGACGCTCTGCCGCATGAAGAACCTCTCCGTCCTGATCTCCGGCGCGAGCATCGCCGGCCCCGCCCTCGCCTCCTGGCTGACTCGCTACGGCTGCGCCGTCACCGTCGTCGAACGCGCGCCCGCGGTGCGGCCCGGCGGCCAGGCCGTCGACTTCAAGGGCGCCACCCACCGGACCGTCCTGGAGCGGATGGGCGTCCTCGACGAGATCTTCGAGCGGCAGACCGGGGGCCAGGACCAGACGATCGTCGACGCCGCCGGACGCCCGCGGGCGGTGATCCCCGGCGAGTTCACCGGCGGCGAGATCGAGATCCGCCGCGGCGACCTGGCCGAGATCCTCTACGAGCACTCGGACTGCGAGTACCTCTTCGGCGACACCATCACGGCGCTGACCGAGACCGCGGACGGCGTCGACGTCACCTTCGCCCACGCGCGGCCGCGCCGGTTCGACCTGGTCGTCGGCGCCGACGGCATCCATTCGAACGTCCGGCGGCTGGCGTTCGGCCCGGAACGCGACTACGTCCAGTACCTCGGCTACCACTACGCCCTGGCCGAGCTCGGCGAAAAGGCCGCCGACGGCGAAGCGGTGATGTACAACGAGCCGGGCCGGATGGCCGCCGTCGGCGGGCCGAAGGCGTCGGCCTTCTTCGTGTTCGCCTCACCCGAGCTGGACTACGACCGCGGCGACACGGACAAGCAGCGGCAGCTGCTGATCGACGCCTACCAGGACGCCGGCTGGCGGGTGCCGGAGCTGATGGCCCGGATCCCGCAGGCTCGCGAGTTCTACCTGGACTCGCTCAGCCGGGTCACGATCGACCGCTACTCCCGCGGCCGGGTCGTGCTGCTCGGCGACGCGGCCTACGGCAACACCCTCGGCGGCTTCGGGACCGGCCTGGCGGTCGTCGGCGCGTACGTGCTCGCCGGGGAGCTGCTCGAAGCCGGAGGCGACCACCGGGTCGCGTTCGCCCGCTACGAGGAGCTGATGCGGGACTACGCGAAGATCTCGCAGCGCGGCAGCGCGGGGCCGTTCCTCGCGCCGCCGTCGCCACTGCGGATCCGGCTGCGGGACTGGACGTTCAAGTCCCGCTTCCTGCTCGGCCTGATGCTCAAGGCGACCGACATGTTCGCCACCGACATCGCGCTGAAGGACTACGCCTCGGGCTCGTAGGCCAGGTTCGGCCGCAGCCACTGCTCCACCTCGGCGACCTCGACGCCCTTGCGGCGCGCGTAGTCCTCGATCTGGTCGCGGCCGAGCCGCCCCACGGTGAAGTAGCGGGAGTCCGGGTGCGCGAAGATCAGTCCGGACACGCTCGCCGCCGGCGTCATCGCGAACGACTCCGTCAGGCCCATGCCCAGCTGGTCCGCTTCCAGCAGCTCGAACAGCTCGCGCTTCTGGCTGTGGTCGGGGCTGGCCGGGTAGCCCAGCGCCGGGCGGATGCCGCGGAAGCGCTCCGCGTGCAGGTCCTCGAGCTTCGGCTGGGCGTCCGGCTCGAACCAGTCGCGGCGGGCCCGCAGGTGGATGTGCTCGGCGAACGCCTCGGCGAGCCGGTCGGCCAGCGCCTTGACCATGATCGCGCGGTAGTCGTCCTGCTCGGCCTCGAACCCCTTGGCCAGCGCTTCGGCGCCGTGGATGGCCACCGCGAAGCCGCCGAGGTGGTCGCCCGCCGGGGCGATGTAGTCCGCGAGACAGCGGTTCGCGCGGTCCGCCGGCTTCGCCGTCTGCTGCCGCAGCATGGGGAACCGGACGTGCGAGAACTCGCCGTCGAGCAGGATGTCGTCGCCTTCGCTGTGCGCCGGCCAGTACGCGTACGCGCCCTTCGCGGTCAGGCCGCCGTCGTCGGCGATGATCTGGTCGAGCAGGGTGTTCGCGTCGTCGAACAGCTCCCGGGCGACCGGCTGGTCGAGGATCGCCGGGTACTTGCCCTTGAGCTCCCACGCGAGGAACAGGAACTGCCAGTCGATCATCTCCCGCAGCTCGGCGATCGACGGCGTGAGCACGCGGACACCGGTGAACGCCGGCGTCGGCAGGTCGTCGAACGCCACGCGCTCGGGGTTCGCGCGGGCCCGCTCGACGCTGAGCATCGGGCGGCGCTGCTTGTTCGCGTGCTGCTCGCGCAGGATCTCCTGGTCGGCCCGGTTCTTCTCGGTCAGCGCGATCGAGCGGTCGGGGTCGAGCAGGTCGGACACGACGCCGACCACGCGGGACGCGTCGAGCACGTGCACCGTCGCGTTGTCGTAGGCCGGGGCGATCTTGACCGCGGTGTGCTGGCGGGACGTCGTCGCGCCGCCGATGAGCAGCGGAATCTTCAGCCCGCGCCGCTGCATTTCGGTGGCGACGTTGACCATCTCGTCGAGCGACGGCGTGATCAGCCCGGACAGCCCGACCGCGTCGGCGCCTTCGGTGACCGCGGTGTCGAGGATCTTCGCCGCCGGCACCATCACGCCGAGGTCGATCACCTCGTAGTTGTTGCAGCCCAGCACCACGCCGACGATGTTCTTGCCGATGTCGTGGACGTCGCCCTTGACCGTGGCGAGCACGACCTTGCCCTGCCCGTTCGACACCGCGGCCCGGCCCGCCAGCCGGGCCTCCTCCTTTTCGGCCTCCATGAACGGCTCGAGGTAGGCGACCGACCGCTTCATCACCCGGGCGCTCTTGACCACCTGCGGGAGGAACATCTTGCCGGAGCCGAACAGGTCGCCGACGATCTTCATGCCGTCCATCAGCGGGCCTTCGATGACCTCGAGGGGCCGCGCCATCGTCCGGCGCGCTTCTTCGGTGTCTTCCTCGATGTAGTCGACGATGCCGTGCACGAGCGCGTGCGACAGCCGTTCCGCCACCGTGCCTTCGCGCCACGACAGGTCGACGACGCGCTTGGTGCCGCTGCCCTTGACGTTCTCCGCGAAGCTCACCAGCCGGTCGGTGGCGTCTTCGCGCCGGTCGAACAACACGTCCTCGACCAGTTCCAGCAGGTCCGCCGGGATGTCCTGGTACACGGCGAGCTGGCCGGCGTTGACGATGCCCATGTCCAGCCCGGCCTTGACGGCGTGGAAGAGGAACGCCGAGTGCATCGCCTCGCGCACGACGTCGTTGCCGCGGAAGGAGAACGACAGGTTCGAGATGCCGCCGCTGGTCCGCGCGCCCGGGCAGCGCTCCTTGATCCGGGGCAGCGCCTCGATGAACGCCTTCGCGTAGCCGTTGTGCTCAGCGATGCCGGTGGCGACGGCCAGGACGTTCGGGTCGAAGATGATGTCCTCGCCCGCGAAGCCCGCCTCCTGCGTCAGCAGGTCGTACGCGCGGCCGCAGATCTCGACCTTGCGGTCGGCGGTGTCGGCCTGGCCGCGCTCGTCGAAGGCCATCACGACGACGCCGGCGCCGTAGTTCCGGATGGTGCGGGCCTGGGCGAGGAACGGCTCCTCGCCTTCCTTGAGGCTGATCGAGTTGACCACGCCCTTGCCCTGCACGCAGCGCAGGCCGGCTTCGAGCACGGTCCACTTGGAGCTGTCGACCATCACCGGGATCCGGGCCACCTCGGGCTCGGTGGCGATGAGGTTGAGGAACGTCGTCATCGCCTGCTCGGAGTCGAGCAGGTCGGCGTCCATGTTGACGTCGAGCAGGTTGGCCCCGCCGCGGACCTGCTCCAGCGCGACGTCGACGGCACCCTGGTGGTCGCCCGACTCGATGAGCCGCCGGAACCTCTTGGAGCCGGTGACGTTGGTGCGCTCGCCGATCATGACGAACCCGGTGTCGGCGCCGATCCCGAACGGCTCCAGCCCGCTGAAGCGCATGTGCGTGCGCGGCGCCGGCACCTCACGCGGGCTGAGGCCCTTCGCCGCGGCCGCGATCTTCCCGATGTGCGCCGGTGTCGTGCCGCAGCAGCCGCCGACCACGTTGACCAGGCCGTCCCGGACGAACCCGCCGAGCAGCCCGGCCGTCTCCTCCGGCGTCTCGTCGTAGCCGCCGAACGCGTTCGGCAGGCCGGCGTTCGGGTGGCAGGCGACGTAGGTGTCGGCGAGCCGGGAGAGCTCCTCGACGTGCGGGCGCGCCTCAGCCGCCCCCAGCGCGCAGTTGACCCCCACGACCAGCGGTTTCGCGTGCTCGACCGAGTTCCAGAACGCCTCGACGGTCTGCCCCGACAGCGTCCGCCCGCTCAGGTCGACGATGGTGACGGAGATCCACAGCGGCAGGTGCGGGGCGACCTCGCGCGCGGCGGCGACCGCGGCCTTGCAGTTCAGCGTGTCGAAGATCGTCTCGACGAGCAGCAGGTCGACGCCGCCCTCGGCGAGCCCGGCGATCTGCTCGGCGTAGGTGGCTTTGACCTGCTCGAACGTGACGGCCCGGTAAGCCGGGTCTTCGACCTTGGGCGACAGGCTGAGCGTGACGTTGAGCGGGCCGATCGACCCGGCGACGAACTTGCCGCCTGCTTCATCGGCGGCCTGGCGGGCGAGCTGCGCGCCGCGGACGTTCATCTCGTGGACGTACGCCTGGAGCCCGTAGTCGGCCTGGCCGATGCTGGTCGCGGTGAAGGTGTTCGTCGTGGTGATGTCCGCGCCCGCGGCCAGGTACTGGCGGTGCACGTCGAGGATGACGTCCGGGCGGGTGAGGTTGAGCAGGTCCGGGTCACCGGTGACGTCGTGGGTGTGGTCACCGAAGCGGTCGCCGCGGTAGTCGGCCGGGGTGAGCCCGGCGCCCTGCAGCATGGTGCCCCAAGCGCCGTCCAGGACCGCCACGCGCTGGTCGAGCAGCTCGCGCAGCCGCACTCCCGAGTCGAACGCCGTGGACTCGTGCGGGGTGTTCACCGGCAGCCTCCCTTGGTCGGGAGGCGCCCTTGGTTGGTCATTCCCGGCCGAGCGTGGCGGACCCGGTGGTCCGTTGCAGCGCCTCTCGGCTTGTGGTCCACGGTATCGGAACCGGGCCCGCGCACGCCATCCCGCCTCACCGCGGTGTCCACGGACTGGGACACTGTGTGTCCACAATGGATTTTCCGCCGCACTTCGCCTCCGTCGTGTCCGCTTCCGGGGCCATCCACGATGCCGTGTCTCGCAGCCACGTTCTGCTTCCCACCTGCTTACCCGGATCGCCTCGACCATCGCTCGACCGCCACTCGACGTTACTCTCCGCGTTTGCGTTGCCACTTTTCGCACTCGGAGGCGACCTTGAAAACTGAAACACGTTCTAATACGCTCCTCGGGTGGACTACGGAATCGTGCTGTTCACCAGCGACCGGGGCATCACTCCGGCGGCCGCGGCGCGCACCGCCGAGGCCGCGGGGTTCTCGACCTTCTACGTGCCCGAGCACACGCACATCCCGGTGAAGCGCGAGTCGCCACACCCGCGCACCGGCGACGCGTCCCTGCCCGACGACCGCTACAGCCGCACGCTCGACCCGTGGGTGGCGCTGGCGACGGCGGCGGCCGTCACCGAGCGGATCCGGCTCTCCACCGCCGTCGCCCTCCCGGTCGAGAGCGACCCGATCACGCTCGCCAAGACGATCGCCAGCCTCGACCACCTCTCCGGCGGGCGCGTCACGCTCGGCACCGGGTTCGGCTGGAACGTCGACGAGCTGACCGACCACGGCGTGCCCGGGAACCGCCGCCGCACCGCGCTGCGCGAGTACCTGGAGGCGATGAGGGCATTGTGGACCCAGGAAGAAGCCTCCTACGACGGGGAGTTCGTCTCCTTCGGGCCCAGCTGGGCGTGGCCGAAGCCGGTCCAGGCCCACATCCCGGTGCTGCTCGGCGCGGGCCCGACCGAGAAGACGTTCCGGTGGATCGCGCGGCACGCGGACGGCTGGATCACCACCCCGGCCGACAGCGACCTGGACGGGCACGTGGCGCTGCTGAAGGAAATCTGGTCGGCGGAGGGCCGCTCGGACGCGCCCCGGATCTGCGCACTCGGCGAGCGACCGGACCCGGACCGCCTGGCGCACCTGGATTCCCTGGGCGTGACCGAGACGATCTTCGGCCTCCCCGACCGTTCGCCGGAGGAGGTCGAGGCCTGGATCGCCCGGCTCGCCGGCAAGCTCACCCTCGCCCCCGCGCACTGAGCCTTCCGGAACGGCTCATTCGACGCGTTCGGCGGACGGGAGGTGGACGACGACGTCCAGCCCTCCCGCCGGGCGAGCGGCGATGGTGGTCCGGCCTCGGTGCGCGGCGACAACCGCGTCGACAATGGACAGTCCAAGGCCGGTACCGCGGTCGGTGTGGATCCGTGCCCCGTCGCCGCGGACGAACGGTTCCCGGAGCCGGTCGACGGCCTCCGGCGCGATCGGCACACCGCTGTTCGCGATGCGCAGGAACGCCCGCCCCTCCGTGCTGCCGGTGGCGACCTCGACGTGGCCTCCGGGACGGTTGTGGCGGACGGCGTTGTCGACCAGGTTGCCGCACATCCGTTCCAGCAGGACCGGCTCACCGCTGACCGGCGCGGGCCGCAGGTCGGCTCGCACGGTGAGGTCCACGCCGTCGAGGCTGTTCGCCACGACCTCGGCGAGGTCGACGCGGTGCCGGCGGCCGGCGCCCGCTTGGCTGCGGGCCAGCGCCAAGAGCCCGTCGAGGGTGCGCCGGCTCCGCTCGACGGCGGTCCGGACGTCGCCGGCCATGGCCAGCAGTTCTTCGGTACCGGGCCGGCTGTCGAGGGTGACATCGATGGCGGTGCGCATGGTGGTCAGCGGGGTACGCAGCTCGTGGGCGGCGTTGGCGGTGAACATGCGCTGGCTCGCGAGCACCCGGTCGCGTTCGGTGACGCCCTCGGAGATGCGGTCCAGCATCCCGTTGATGGTGCCGGCCAGGGTGGCGAGCTCGTCGGCGGGCGTGGTGACCGGCACCCGCTCGGACAGGTTCTCCGCCGACAGGCGTCGTGCGGTGGCGGAGATCGTGCGGAGGGGTCGCAGGACCCGCCCGGCCACCAGCCATCCCACGACCGCGGCGAGCGCCGTCACCACCGCGAGCGCGATCGCGGCCTGGGTGACGAAGTCGGTGAGGGTGACCGCCTTGACCGACGGCGGCAATGGCGGGATTTCCTCCGGACCCGGTGACGGGCCGACGGTGATGACCGACACCCGATGGCCGCCGTTCCGGCTCATCAGCAGGTAGGTGAGCGTGGTCAAGAGGGCGCCGGCGGCGAGAACCAGTGCGGCGTACAGCATCGTGAGCCTGCCGCGGGCGGTCATGGGGTGATCCGGTAGCCGGCACTCGGCACGGTCTCGATGAGCGGCGGGTCGCCGAGCTTGCGCCGCAACGTACCGACGGTGATCCGGACCGCGTTGGTGAACGGGTCGGCGTGCTCGTCCCACACCTTGTCCAGCAACGTTTCCGCGCTCGCCACCGCGCCCCCGGCGGCGAGCAGGTGCTCGAGCACGCCGAACTCCTTGGGCGTCAGGTGCAGGAGCCGGCCCGCGCGCTCCGCGGCGCGCCGGGCGGGGTCGAGCACCACGTCGCCGGCGCGCAGGACCGGTGGCATCGCGGGCGCGCTGCGGCGGGACAGCGCGCGCACCCTGGCGACGAGCTCGGAGAACGCGAACGGCTTGCCGAGGTAGTCGTCGGCGCCCAGCGTGAGCCCCTCGACCCGGTCCTCGACGGTGCGGGACGCGGTGAGCATCAGGATCCGCGCCGCGCCGCGCTCGGCGAGCTCGCGGCACACCGTGTCCCCGTGCACCACGGGGAGATCCCGGTCCAGGACGACGACGTCGTAAGGCGTGACCACGCACTTGTCCAGCGCGGAGCGCCCGTCGAACGCGACGTCGACGGCGAACCCGTGCTTACGCAGGCCGGCCGCGACGTACTTGGCCAACGGTTGCTCGTCCTCGACCAGCAGCACCCGCACCCGGCCAGTCTCCCGCGGGCGACATATGGATCACGTATGGGCCGGCCATCGGTCCCCGATCGGCCGTGCTCGGTACACCTCCGGCCATGACCACGACACGACGATCCGTACTGGGCGTGCTCGGCGCCTCCGGTGCGCTGCTCGCCACCGGTGCCGTCCCCGGAGCAGCGACCGGAGCCGCCGTCAGCCCCACACCCGCCGACGTGCGCGCGTTCGACCAGTTCGTCAAGGAACAGGCGGCCGTGGACGCGTTCGCCGGCAGCCTGCTGCTGGTCCATCGAGGACGCCCCGTGCTGGCCAGGTCCTACGGCCGGGCCAACGACACCGCCCTCAACGGCCCGGACACGCTGTTCGCCATGGCCTCGGTGACGAAGCTCTTCACGGCGGTCGCCATCGCCCAGCTCGCGCAGGCCGGCAAGATCGCCTACACCAGCACGCTGGGCACCTATGTAAGCGGCTTCCCCGCCGAGATCGCCGACACCGTGAAGGTCCACCACCTCCTCACCCACACGTCCGGCCTCGGCGACACCTTCACGATGCCCGGGTACCTGGCGGAAGCGCTTACCTGGACCAGCGTCGACCAGGTCATGAACGGCACGACGGACTACATCCGCCGCACCTCGCTCGAGTTCGCGCCGGGAGCCGGCTCCCGGTACAGCAACGCCGCCTACCACGTGCTCGGCGCGATCGTGGCCCAGGTGTCCGGAAAGTCCTACTACGACTACGTGCGCGAGCACGTGTTCCGTCCGGCCGGCCTGACCACCACGGACTTCTACACCAGGCCACAGTGGCATACGGACCCCCGCATCGCGCACCCCTACGCGAAACAACCGTCGGGCGAACGCGCCGACACCATCGACCAACGGCTGTACGTCGGCACTCCCGCCGGCGACGCCTTCACGACGTGCGCCGACATGGCGCGTTTCGCCTCCGCGCTACAGGGTTCGAAGCTGCTCGACCGCGCCTTCACGGGCATCACGCTCAGCGGCAAGGTGCCCCCTCCGCCGCAGCCCGGGCCGCAGCCCGGCCGGACGCCCGGGGTTCCGCACGTCGGCTTCCAGTGCTACGGCCCGGTGACACTGCTGGTCAACAACCAGTGGGTGACCGGACACGGGGGCGGCGCCCCCGGCACGTCGACCGACGTCCAGATGTACCCCGGCAGCGAGTGGGTGACGGTGATCCTGAGCAACTACGACTACGACGGCGGGCCCCCGCCGGTCGTGGTGAAAGCGCGCGACATGATCACCGCGTGACTTCGGAGCGCTTCCCCGCGCCCCGGCGCGGAACAGCGAACCGACCGGCGGGGCACGGATTGCCCGTGCCCCGCCGGTGATCGACCCCCCGGGGTCAGCTCTTGGCCGCGACCCCCTGCCGCGCCCGCAGGTCCAGCTCGATCTGCTCCAGCGAGCGGCCCTTGGTCTCCGGGACCAGCCACTTGGTGAGCACGAACAGCACCACGTTGATCCCGGCGAAGACGAACATCGAGCCGCCGATGCCGAGGGACTTCGAGTCGGAGATGAGCGGGAACACCGCGCTCACGATGCCCGTCGACGCCCACAGGACGACGCTGCTGACGCCCATGCCGGTCGCGCGGTACTTCAGCGGGAACACCTCGGACATCATGACCCAGACGACCGCGCCCCAGCCGAGCTCGTAGCCGACCAGATACAGCACCATCATCACCAGCATCAGGATGCCGCGCGTGCCGGTGTCGTGGACGTTCAGCACCACGAGCCCGGCCGCCACCAGCGTGATCACCATGATCACGTTGCCGATGAGCAGCAGCGGCTTGCGGCCCCAGCGGTCCACCACGAACACGACCCACGCGGTGAACAGGAACTTCGTGACACCCAGCAGCACGCCGGACAGCAGCGCGGCCTGCGTGGCGAAGCCGAGGCCGATCAGCATCGTCGGGAAGTACGCGTTGATCGCGTTGACGCCGCTGAACTGCTGGCCGACCGCGAGCAGCAGCGCCACGACGATCATCGGCCGCACGAAACCGGAGAACAGGTCGCGGATCCGCGGCTTCTCCTCGGTGTCGAGCCGGATGACCTCGTGGATGGTCGCGATCTCCTCGTCGAGGTTCACGGTGTTGCCGTGCGCGCTGGCCAGCACCCGCCGGGCCTCGGCCTCCTGGCCGTTCTTGACCAGCCACCGCGGCGTCTCGGGCAGGAACACCAGCCCGGCGAGCAGGATCACCGCGGGCACGATCGCGCCGGCGAACATCCACCGCCAGGCCGAGATCGGGCCGAGCCAGTAGCTCACCAGGAACGCGATGAGGATGCCGAGCACGATGAAGATCTGGTTCAGCGCGCCCATCGCGCCGCGCAGCCGCGCCGGGGCCAGTTCGGACAGGTACGTCGGGACGGTCGACGACGAAAGGCCGATCCCCAGCCCGATGACCAGGCGCGAAAGCACCAGCAGCAGGAACGTCGGCGAGAAGCTCGCCGCCAGCGTGCCCACGATGACGATCCCCGCCGCGACCATGATCGTGCGGCGGCGGCCGAGGGCTTCGTTGGTGCGGCTGGAAAGCAGCGCGCCGACGATCGCGCCGACCGACAGGCTGGCGGTGATCACGCCCTTGTCCCAGCTGGTCAGCGCCCACAGTTTCCCGATGAACGGGAGCACCCCGGAGATCACGCCGAGGTCGTAGCCGAACAGGATGCCGCCGAGCGCACCGAAGAAGTACAGGGTGGTCCGGCCGATGTGCCGCGCCGGGGCCGCCCGTGTTGTCGACTGATCGGTCATTGCCTGGTCGCCTCTTTCGTAGGTCCAGTCCAGCCAGCGGCCACCACACTCACACGCCGCAAAATGACGGGCAAGAAGATCCGTGATAACAATTCAGAAACCTGATCGTCGTTCACGTATGTGATTCAGACAAAACCGGCTTCCAATCCACTGTGGACAGTAAGGGACGCCGAAATCGTCGAACGCTTTACAACGGTCGAAACACTGGCTTACCTTCCTCTGGAAGCGCTCCCAGAGTTGTGGAGGCAGACGTGCACAACGCCGTGCGAAGCCCGCGTTCCCGTTCACTGAGACGACTGGTGGCGAGCACGCTCGCCCTCGTCCTGCCCGCCGCCGTCGCGGTACTGGCCGGCGCGCCGGAGTCCCCCGCCGCCCCCGCGCCGTACACGTGGCGCAACGCCGAGATCGGCGGCGGCGGGTTCGTGCCGGGAATCATCTTCAACCAGACCGAACCCGGGCTGGCCTACGCCCGCACCGACATCGGCGGCGCGTACCGGTGGAACCCGGCGACCGGGCGCTGGATCCCGTTGCTGGACTCGGTGGGCTGGACCGACTGGGGCCACAACGGCGTGGTCAGCCTGGCCACCGACCCGGTCGACCCGAACCGCGTCTACGTCGCGGCCGGGATGTACACCAACAGCTGGGACCCGAACACCGGCGCGGTCCTCCGGTCGGCCGACCGCGGCGCGACCTGGCAGGCGGCCGCGCTGCCGTTCAAGCTCGGCGGCAACATGCCCGGCCGTGGCATGGGTGAACGGCTCGCGATCGACCCGAACCGCGACAGCGTCCTCTACCTCGGCGCCCCCAGCGGCAACGGGCTCTGGCGCAGCACGGACTCCGGCGTCACGTGGGCGAAAGTGAGCAGCTTCCCCAACCCGGGCAACTACGCGCCCGACCCGAGCGACACGACGGGCTACCAGAGCGACAACGAGGGCGTCACCTGGGTGACGTTCGACCCGACGACCGGCACGCGCGGCAGCACCACGCAGACGATCTACGTCGGTGTAGCGGACAAGCAGAACACCGTCTACCGCAGCACCGACGGCGGCACGACGTGGGCGCGGCTGGCCGGCCAGCCCACCGGGTACCTGGCGCACAAGGGCGTCCTCGACGCGAGCGGCGGCTACCTCTACCTCGCGACCAGCGACACCGGCGGGCCCTACGACGGCGCGAAGGGCGACGTCTGGAAGTACGCCACGAAGACCGGCACCTGGACGCGGATCAGCCCGATCCCCTCCGACAGCTCGGACGACTACTTCGGCTACAGCGGCCTGACGATCGACCGGCAGCACCCGAACACGCTGATGGTCGCCACCCAAGTGTCGTGGTGGCCGGACGTGATCTTCTTCCGCAGCACCGACGGCGGTGCCACCTGGACCCGGATCTGGGACTTCTCGAGCTACCCCGACCGGTCGCTGCGCTACACCCAGGACATCTCTTCGGTGCCGTGGCTGACCTTCGGCACCCAGCCCGCTCCCCCGGTGCCGTCGCCGAAGCTCGGCTGGATGACCGAGTCCATGGAGATCGACCCGTTCGACTCGAACCACCTGCTGTACGGCACCGGTGCGACGATCTACGGCACGTCCGACCTCACGAAGTGGGACAGCGGCGGGAAGATCACGCTCAAGCCGGTCGTCGGCGGTCTCGAGGAGACCGCGGTGCTCGACCTGATCAGCCCGCCGTCGGGCGCTCCCCTGCTGTCCGGCCTCGGCGACATCGGCGGGTTCCGGCACGACAGCCTCGACGCCGTCCCGGCCACGATGTACACCCAGCCGGTCTTCACGACGACCACCAGCCTCGACTACGCCGAGCTGAACCCGGCGACGATCGTGCGGGTCGGCACGCTGGACCGGAGCGCGCGGCCGAACGACAACCGGATCGCCTTCTCCACCGACGGCGGGAAGAACTGGTTCCAGGGCGCGGAGCCGGGCGGGAACGCCGGCGGCGGCACGGTGGCCGCGGCCGCCGACGGCAGCCGGTTCGTCTGGAGCCCGGACGGTGCGAACGTCAGCTACTCCGTCGGCTTCGGCTCGTCGTGGACGGCGTCGGCGGGCCTCCCGGCCGGCGCGGTGGTCGAGTCCGACCGGGTCGACCCGAAGCGGTTCTACGGGTTCGCCGCCGGCAAGTTCTACGTCAGCACCGACGGCGGCGCGAACTTCACCGCGACCGCGGCCACCGGCCTGCCCACCGGCACGGCGCACTTCAAGGCGATGCCCGGCGTGGCGGGTGACGTCTGGCTCGCCGGCGGCTCCGGGACGAACTACGGTCTCTGGCACTCCACCGACTCCGGAGCGTCCTTCACGAAACTGGCCGGGGTCGCCGAAGCCGACAACATCGGGTTCGGCAAGGCCGCGACCGGCCGGACGTATTCGACGTTATACACCATTGCCAAGATCGGCGGGGTGCGCGGGATCTTCCGGTCGGACGACGCGGGCGCGTCGTGGACGCGGATCAACGACGACCAGCACCAGTACGGCAACATCGGGGCGGCGCTGACCGGGGATCCGCGGGTGTACGGCCGGGTGTACGTCGGCACGAACGGGCGGGGCGTGATCGTCGGCGAGTCCGGGGGCGGCGAGCCGCCCCCGACCACCACGACCACGACGTCGCCTCCGACCACCACGACGACGACGTCCACGCCGCCCACCACGACGACGCCGGTGCCGTCGGGGTCGTGCACGGCCGTCTACACGGTCACCAACCACTGGCAGGGCGGGTTCCAGGCCGGGGTGAAGATCGGGAACACCGGTGCGGCCCCGGTGAACGGGTGGACGGTGACGTGGACGTTCGCCAACGGCCAGAAGGTGACGCAGGCGTGGAACGCGCAGGTCACCCAGACCGGCGCGGCGGTGTCGGCGGCGGACGCGGGCTGGAACCGGGTCCTTCCCGCGGGCGGGAGCGCGGAGTTCGGGTTCACCGGCAGCTCGGGCACGGTGAACGACAAGCCGGCCTCGATCTCGCTCAACGGGCAGGCCTGCACGACGTCCTGAAGCGGGCGAAGGGGGTTTCAACCCACCCCCAGGGCGGTTGAAACCCCCTCCCCGCGCCCCCAGCCGGTCGCCCGGCCCGAGCAGCCGCAGCCTGCTCGGGCCTCGGCGCTGCCGACGGTGACCCCCACTCTTCCCGGTGCGCCCGGCAGCCGCCATTCCTGCCGAAACCCGAATTTTTCGCCGCACCACCACCCCGCTGAGCTGCGAAAACAGCGTCTCGTGGTAGCGGATATACCCAGCGGGAAGGGCAAAAGTTATCCGGTCGGCGAGGCCTCAGTCGCTTTCCAGGACGACCTTCCCGACGTGCGTGCCGGACGCCAGGTGCCCGAGGGCCGCGGCGACCTCCTCGAAGCCGAACCGGCGGTCGATCACCGGCTTGAGGCCGGTGCCCTCGATGGCCCGGTTCATCGCCTGGAACGTCTCCCGGGAGGCGTTGGTGAGGCCGCGCAGGGTCAGCTGCTTGACCAGGACGAGCACCGGGTCGGCGCCGCCTTCGTGGGTCAGGACGCCGGCGACGCTGACATGCCCGCCGTACCGGGCGGCGATCATCGACTGGCCGATCGTGCCGCCACCGCCGACGTCGACGACGTGGTCGACACCGCCGCCGGTCAGCTCGGCCACCGCGGCACCCCACTCCGGCGTGGCCGCGTGGTCGAGGGTCTCCGCGGCGCCGAGCGCGCGCAGCCGTTCCAGCTTCGCGGCGGAGCCCGACGTCGCGACGACGTGGGCGCCGCCGAGCGCGGCGAACTGCAGCGCGAACGTGGACAGGCCGCCGCTGCCCAGGGTGAGCACGGTCTGGCCGGGCGCCAGCCTGCCCTCTTCGACGACGGCACGCCACGCCGTCACGCCGGCGCTGGGCAACGTCGCGGCTTCGGCGTAGTCGAGGTGCGTGGGCACGGCTACGAGGGCGTCCTCGGCGAAGACGGCGTACTCCGCGAGCACGCCGTCGAGCGTGCCGGCCAGGTCGTCCGCGGTCTTCTCGGGGGTGCCGGGGCCGGACAGCCACCGCGGGAAGTACGTCGCCGCCACCCGGTCCCCCGGGGACCAGGCGCGCACCCCGTCGCCGGCCGCGACGACCTCGCCCGCGCCGTCGGACAGCGGGACGACGTCCGGCTTGACCGGCTTCGGGTAGAACCCCTTGATGATCATCAGGTCGCGGGCGTTGACCGCCCACCCGCGCATCCGGACCAGGACCTGGCCGGGACCGGGTTCGGGGACGTCGCGCTCGCCCAGGACGAGTTCGGCGCCGGGCCGGGGCAGGGAAAAGTACTTCACGGCGGCTCCAGGGGTGCGGGTGGGACTAACGGGGCCAGTGGGTCGAAGTCGCGAGCTCCTCGTCGACGGTTCGCAGCAGCTCCGGGGTCAGCTCGGCGAGCGAGGCCGGGAGGTGCCGCACGCCGCAGGAGGCCATGAACTCCCGCTGCCGCGCGTGGGCTGGGCTCGAGGGGAACCCGATGAAGCCGGCGCCGTGCGCGCGGGCGTCCTCGGCCACCCGGCTCACGTCGTCGACGAACACGATCTCGTCGAAGGCGACGCCGAGCACGCGCCGGGCGATGTGGTCGACGCCCGGGCGGTGCTCGTTGATGCTCACGTAGGGCACCTCGGGGTCGAGCAGGTCCACGAAATCGCCGAGGTACCGGTCGAAGGTGTGCTCCCGGGTCCGGCCGCCGTAGCAGACCAGCCGGACCGGGAGCTTCGCCAGCGCCTCCAGGCAGTCCCGCGCGCCCTCGGCGACGCGGATCGGGTGCTCGGCCAGGTACTCCCGCCGCGCCGCCCACAGCTGTTCCAGGGTCTTCTCCGGCGGCTGGCCGAGGCGGCAGAGCCGGGTGATCTTCTCGGCGACGACGATGTCGCGCAGCCCGATCACGTCCCGCTCGGCCGCGGCGTCGTACCCGCCGCCGTGGCCGGTGACGAAGCCGGCGATCATGGCCAGGTAGGTGTCGTCGACGAGCACGCCGTCGCAGTCGAGGGCGACCGCGCGGAGCTTCCGGAATCCGGTCACCGCTGGGCGAACACTTCGCGTGCGGCCGCGATGGCGTTGAGCGCGGCCGGGAACCCGCAGTAGAACGCCAGGTGCAGCACGGTCTCGACGGCCTCGCGCTCGGTGCCGCCGACGTTCAGCAGGCCGTGGATGTGCACCTTCAGCTGCGGCAGCGCGGTGCCCAGCGCGACGCACGCGGCGATCGTGACGAGCTCGCGGTGGCGCAGGCTCAGGTGCGGGCGGGGGTAGATCTCGCCGAAGGTGAACTCGACGATGTAGCGGGCCAGGTCGGGGGCGATGTCCTGGAGCGCCTCGGCGACCTTCTCCCCCGCCTCGCCGTCGATCGCTTTCATCGCGGCCAGGCCGCGCTCGTAGCGGTCGGCGATGCCCGCCCACGGCGGTGCCTCGGCAGGCTCGGACGGCGCGGGCTCATCGTCCGGCAGGCTCTCGAACAACGTCTTGAGCTGTCCCAGCGCGTTCAGGGTGGCGGGGAACCCGGCGAACGAGCTGACGTGGATGACCGCCTCGACCAGCCCGCGGCGGGTGCAGCCGACGGTGAGCGCGGCCTTGGCGTGGAACTGCAGCTGCGCACCCGCGTAGCCGAGCGCGGTGAGCGCGGCGACCGTCACCAGCTGGCGTTCCGGCAGCGGCAGGCCGGGCCGGTGGTAGACGTCGCCGTAGATGAACCCGACGCACCGCTCGCCGAACTCGGCCTCCCCGATGCTGGCGAACAGGTCCAGCACGGCGGGCCGTTCGGCGCCGCCGAGCCGCTGGATGAGGTTCAGGCCCTGGGCGAAGGACGCGGAGCGGTCGTGCTCCTGCACTTCGGACATCGTGGTGTGGTTTCCCTTCCGGAGTGGGTTGCGGCAGTGGTTTCGGCTCAGCCGAGGTAGGCCCGGGTGGCCTGGTCGGCCTTGCGGCGTTCCAGTGCGTCGATGCGCCGCTGCGCGACCATGGCGTACTCGATGGTCGCGGTGGCCACGGTGTGCCCGTGCTGGCGCACCGCCGTGGTGGCGCGGAACTTCAGGTGCGTTTCGCGGGTGACGTCGGACTCGACGATCAGCGACTCGACGGTGGCCGGGAGCGGGAACAGGAAGTCCTCGAAGGACAGGTCGATCCGTTTCCACACCCCGGCGTACCCGGCCGGGGGCAGGCCCGGGCGGACCGCGGTCTCGAACTGCGCGATGCAGATCTGCCGCATCGCTTCGATGATCACGATCCCCTGCACGTGCTCGCCGGTGTGGTGGTCGAGGACCAGCTCGTTGTCCCGGTGGATCCGCAGCGCGGCCCGGCAGTGCGTGGCCCCGGGGTGGTGCACGCCGGCCAGCAGGACGTTCTCCGGCCGGTCCTTGTGGACGATCCCCGGCGGTTCCGGCGCCGCCCGGAACCGCTCCGGGTCCGCGAGGCACACCGCGACCTCGCTCTCGCCGCGGGCGGCTTCGATCAGGTCGAAGTCCGTGGCGTCGACGCCCTGGCCGAGGTGGACGACCCAGTGGCAGCCGGCCACCTCCGGGCCGCCGGCGGTGAGCAGGGTCAGCAGACCGGACATCGTGAGCACCCGGTCCCCGCGGGCGAACCGGGCGAAGCGGTCGGCGACCACCACCACGTCGCGCCGGGTGAACCCCTCGAGCGCCTGGACCGGCTCGTGAGCGGGCTCCCGGCACGCGCCGGTGTCCGGTGCCACCTCCGTCCGGGCCGGGTCTCCCGTCACGGCCGCCCCGGCGCGGAGGCGTCCTGAAGCGCTTCGGCGAGGTGCCTTGCCGCCGGCGCCGGACGCCAGCGCGGCCCGGACAGCTCGGCGGCCAGGAGCTTCAGCGTGGCGCGCACCATGTCCGGCTGCTTGGCCACGTCCGCCTCCAGCAGGGGTTCGACGTGCGCGGCGGCGCCTTCGAGATCGTCGAGCCGCAGGTACGCGCGGCCCGTGTCGATCCGGATCATCGGGTCCATGGCCTCCCAGCGGTTCTCCGGTGACAGCTTTTCGTAGGCCTCGCGGGCGGTGGTGAACTCGCGCAACGCGGAGGTGGCCTGCCCGACCGCGAGCAGCGAGGTGCCCGCCATGTAGTGCCGCCGGTCCTTCGTGATGTTGAAGAACCGGTCCTCGCCGCCGGCGCCGAGGTCCGGGTCCTCGATGCTCGTCCAGTGCGCGATCGCGTCCAGCACCTGCCGCTCGGCCTGCACCGACGACCAGCCGCGCGCTTCGGCGAGGACCAGCGGCGCGTCCGTGAGCCGCCCGCCGACGTGGTAGGTGAGCCCGTCCGCGGCCAGCTTCGCGGACTCGACGCCGTTGCCCGCCCAGAAGGCCACGCGCGCCTGCGACGTGCGGACCCAGCGCCGGGCGAGGAAGTCGTCGGCGTACTGGGTGTAGAGCCAGGCCGCGGAGTTGAGCTCGCGCGAGAGGCGGTACCGCCCGAGGTCGCCGGCGATCCACGCCATCATCGCCGAGCACTTCGCCCCGGCCAGGAGCAGGTCCTGGGTCTGTTTCGGCCGCTGCCTGCCCTTGAGCATGGCCGACACCCGTTCCTCGACGACGGCGAGCTGGCCGAGGATCGACTCGGGCGCGGTCCGGGTGTAGACGCCGCCCAGGAAGTCCAGGTCCGACCACAGGTCGTCGAGCTGCGTGTCGTCGACGTTGGTCTTCGTCAGCAGGATCGCGTCGTCGAGGACACCTGTCCCGATTTCCTCGTCCACCCGCTCTTCGACGCGGACCGGCGCGCGTGCCTTCGGCCGGGGCACCTCGGGCTCCGCCTCGGCGTGGTACTCGGCGAGGTCCTTGGCAGGCAGCTGCTCGAGGTCACGCAGGCCCAGCAGCGACTTCCAGCAGGTGCCGTACACCGTGGCCAGCACCCGCAGGGCCGCGACGGTGGGCCGGACGCCGCGGTCGGGCCACTGCTCGTACTCCCAGATCCGGGTGCCGCGCATCCCCGCGCGGGGGTCTCCGGTGAGGGCGTTGTAGCGGTCCGCGGCGACGTCGAGCGACAGCTCGGAGGCCAGCCGCCACGCGGTGCGCGGCGGGGTCCCGCATTCGACGATCAGGTTTTCCGCCACTCTGGCCGGGATCGCCTCCGCGGGAAACCCCAAGGCGGCCAGCCGTTCTCGCAGCCGCGCACGGTAGGGCTTGCTCCCTGGCTTGACCTGTCGGCTCATCGTTCATCCAACGATTCCGGAGTACGGGTCCCCTCGGTCCGACACTACAACAGCGTGACAGCCACGGCCGATCGTGTCACCGCTCTCCCGACCGTGCGATCAGCGAGAAGTTGAGCCCGCAACAAGGATTTCGCGCCGCGCGGGGCTTCGAGTCCACAGAGGACTGGACGTGGTCACGACGAGCACGGCTCGAGGCCTTGAGAGCGCTCCCAGCAACCGTGGTCCGAGGGCGCGGCGGATCCGATCGTGATCTTGGACCGGATTCGCGGAATCCACTCCAACGGCGGCATCCGGCGGCCAACTCCGTGGCGCAGCGCGACCACGGCATCTCCTGCCCCCCAACGGCTTCGGCCGTTCAGGAGCGTTCAGTGGACGCCGGGAGCGGCCCGCCTCCGGAAAACCGACCACCGGATCGGCTCACGTCCGGGCGGCCCTTTACAAGGGCGACACACCGGGGTTACCTTCTCGTCGGCTGGAAGCGCTCCCATGCCAGGTCGCCTCGCCAGAACGCGGCCAACCACCCAGGGGCGTCGTGGTGCAGGCCACGGCGCCCCTGTCCGCGTCCCCGGGAGGACCCCGATGAACAGGTTCGCCGGCGCCCTCGCCGGGCTCTGCCTCGCCGCGGCGGGCACCACCGCCGTCGTCGTCGCCGCCGAGCCCGCCGCCGCGGCGCCGGCCTGCTCGGTCGTCTACCGCGTCAACCAGTGGCAGAGCGGGTACACCGCCGACATCACCGTGACCAACGGCGCCACCGCGCTCTCCTCCTGGGCGCTCACCTGGCACTACAGCGGTACCCAGTCGGTGACCTCGGCCTGGAACGCCACCGTCCGCCAGACCGGCAACGCCGTCACGGCGGAGAGCCTCCCCTACAACGCCGCACTGCCCGCCGGTGGCTCGGTTTCGTTCGGCCTCCAGGGCACCTACAGCGGGACGAACGCCGAGCCCACGGACTTCGCGCTCAACGGCGTCTCGTGCGGTGACACCGCTCCCCCGACGACGACCACCCCGACCACTCCCACGACGACAACGACCCCGCCGCCCCCGACAACACCGACATCCGGGCCGCCGCCCGCCGGGTGCGCGGGCGCCGCGATCTGCGACGACTTCGAGCAGCAGACCGGCGGCACCCCCGGCGGCCGCTGGACCGTCGGCGCGGCCAACTGCACGGGCACCGGCACGGTCGCCGTCGACAGCACCGTCGCGCACTCGGGCTCCCGCTCGGTCAAGGTCACCGGCCAGGGCGGCTACTGCAACCACGCCTTCCTCGGCACGAGCCTCGGCAGCCTCGGGTCGGGCGCGTTCTACGGCCGGTTCTGGGTCCGCCACACCACCGCGCTGCCCACCGGGCACGTCGCCTTCATGGCGATGCGCGACACCGTCGACGGCGGCCGCGACCTGCGGGCCGGCGGGCAGAACCGGGCCCTGCAGTGGAACCGCGAGTCCGACGACGCGACGCTGCCCGCGCAGAGCCCCGCCGGGGTCGCCCAGAGCGTCCCGCTGCCGACGTCCACCTGGTCGTGCTTCGAGTTCCAGCTGGACGGCCCCGGCGGCAAGCTCCGGACGTGGCTCGGCTCCACCGAGGTGCCCGGGCTCGTCGTCGACGGCGTCCCGACCCCCGACGTCGACCAGCAGTGGCTCGGCCGGGCCTGGCACCCGGCCGTGACCGACCTCCGGCTCGGCTGGGAGAGCTACGCCGGCGACGCCGACACGCTGTGGTTCGACGACGTGGCCGTCGGCACCTCGCGGATCGGCTGCTGACTCACCGGCCGAGGATCCGGTCGATCTCGGCCAGCTCGTCGCCGCCGAACTCGAGGTTCGCCGTCGCCGCGACGGTGTTCTCGAGCTGCGCGACGCTGCTGGCCCCGATCAGCGCCGAGGTGACGCGGCCGCCCCGCAGCACCCAGGCGATGGCGAGCTGGGCGAGTGTCTGCCCGCGCCGCTTCGCGACGTCGTTCAGCGCGCGGACGGTCGCGAGGGTCTCGTCGGTGAGCCGGTCGCTGGTGAGGAACGGGCTGGCCCCGGCCGCCCGCGAGTCGGCCGGGACGCCGTCGAGGTAGCGATCGGTCAGCAGGCCCTGGCTCAGCGGCGAGTACGCGATCGAGCCGACGCCGTGCTCGTCCAGCGTGTCCAGCAGGCCGTCCTCGGCCCAGCGGTCCAGCATCGAGTACCGCGGCTGGTGGATCAGCAGCGGCGTGCCGAGTTCCTTCAACGCGGCGAGCGCGGCCTCGGTCTGCTCCGGCGAGTAGTTGGAGATGCCCGCGTAGAGCGCTTTCCCGGAGCGGACGGCGGTGTCGAGCGCGCCCATCGTCTCCTCGATCGGCGTCTCCGGGTCGGGGCGGTGCGAGTAGAAGACGTCGAAGTGGTCCAGGCCGGTGCGCGCCAGGCTCTGGTCCAGGCTGGCGAGGAGGTTCTTGCGCGAGCCCCACTCGCCGTACGGGCCGTCCCACATCAGGTAGCCGGCCTTGGACGACACCAGGATCTCGTCGCGGTACGGGCGGAAGTCGGCGGCGAAGTGCCGCCCGAAGTTCGCCTCGGCCGCGCCGGGCGGCGGGCCGTAGTTGTTGGCCAGGTCGAAGTGCGTCACGCCCAGGTCGAACGCCCGGCGCAGCACCGCGCGCTGGACGTCGAGGGGCTTGTCGTCCCCGAAGTTGTGCCACAGGCCGAGCGACACGGCGGGCAGTTTCAGCCCACTGCGCCCGGCCCGCCGGTAGGGCATGTCCGCGTACCGGTCTTCGGCCGCGACGAAAGGCGACATGGTTCTCCTTGTCCGGAAGGGTCCCCGGAAGTCTAGCGACGCGGGAGGAGCGCGCCGGCGAACGACGCCGCGGGCGGCAGGGCGGGCAGCAGCGTCGCCTGGTAGGCGTGGTAGATGTCCGGTTTGCCGGCCCACACCGTCGCCGCGGGCCGGTTCTCCGGGTCGAGCTCGTGGTGCCACGACCCGAGCTCACGGTCCACAAAGCAGTCTTCGGCGTGCCCGCACCACTCACGGAACCGCTCGAGGTACGCCGGGTCGCCGGTTTCCTGGTGCAGCGTCCACGCGGCGGCCATCGCCTCCGTCACCACCCAGTGCAGGCGGTTGCGGACCACCGGCGTCCCGGCGAAGTCGGTGGTGTAGACGAAGCCCGCCCGGCCGTCGACGGCCCAGCCGGTCCGGACCGCCGTCTCGAACAGCGCGACGGCGTCGGGCACCAGCCACGACGGCGCCTCGTCGCCGAGGGCGCGCGTGAGGTGCACGGCCAGCCGCGCCCATTCGAAGAGGTGCCCGACGGTCGCGCCGAACGGGCGGAACGGGTGGGCGGGCTCGGCCCGGTTGAACTCCAGGCGCACCCGCCAGTCCGGGTCGTAGTGCTCCGGGAGCAGCCAGCCGTGCGCGCGGGCTTCGCCGTGCACCAGATGGTCCACAATGGACAAAGCGCGCTTCGCCCACACCCGGTCGCCGGTGACGTCGGCGGCGGCCAGGAACGCCTCGACGGTGTGCATGTTGGCGTTGGCCCCGCGGTAGTCCTCCAGCCGCGTCCAGCCGCGGTCCCAGACGTCGGCGACGAGCCCCGGCCCCGGTTCCCAGAACCGGCGTTCGACGACTTCGAGCGCCTCGGCCAGCAGCGGTTCGGCCCCCTCGGCACCGGCGGCGGCCGCGCTCGAGGCCGCCAGGACGACGAACGCGTGCTCGTAGGCCCGCTTGTCGTCCAGGGCCGCCGTGGCGTACCAGCCGCCGTGCTCCGGGTCGCGCAGCAGCCCGGTCAGCGCGGCGACGCCGTGCGCGACCCGCTCCCCCGCGGCCGGCTCGCCCCGCAGCGCCGCCAGCGCGAAGACGTGCGTCATCCGGCAGGTGATCCAGGTCTCGACGGGACGGTCGAGCACCGGCCGCCCGGCGTCGTCGAGCCACGCGAACCCACCACCGGGGTGCGCCGCGCGGGCGGCGAAACCGAGCAGCCGGGCGGGTTCGGCGCGCACCCAGGCGGGCACCGAAGACGGACTGTCCACTCTCTGCCTTTCTCGACGGCCGTTGCGGGGCCTTCCCCGGGGCCTGCCCCGGCGGCCGGTCCGGTGATCGGCGGCCTCCGTCAACGTAGGCCAAGGCGGCGGCCCCGCTCACCGCGGGATGTTCCGGAAGTGACCGCCGCCGCGTATCCTGATCGTGAGAGCGCTCCCAGTCTTCGACGCACGCTACCCAATGAAGGGACAGACGTGACCAGGAGACGAAGTACGATCCTCGCCGCCGTCACCGTGCTGCTGGCGAGCCTGACCGCCATCCTGCTGAACACCGGCACGGCCGAGGCACACGGCGCCATGATGAAACCGGGCAGCCGGACCTTCCTGTGCTGGCAGGACGGGCTCAGTTCGACCGGGGAGATCAAGCCCGTCAACCCGGCCTGCGCGGCCGCGGTGGGCGTCAGCGGCGCCAACTCGCTGTACAACTGGTTCGCCGTGCTGCGGTCCGACGGCGCCGGGCGCACGCGCGGGTTCATCCCCGACGGGAAGCTGTGCTCCGGCGGGAACCCGAACTACGCGGGCTTCGACGGCGTCGGCGAGTGGCCGCTGACCCACCTCACCTCCGGGGCCCAATTCGACTTCTCCTACAACGCGTGGGCCGCGCACCCGGGCTGGTTCTACACCTACGTGACCAAGGACGGCTGGAACCCCAACCAGCCGCTGACCTGGGACGAGCTGGAGGATCAACCGTTCCTGACGGTGGATCACCCGCCGGTGACCGGCCAGGTGGGCACGGTGGACGGCCAGTACAAGTGGAGCGGCGCGCTGCCGTCGAACAAGACCGGCCGGCACATCATCTACTCGGTGTGGAAGCGCTCCGACAGCAACGAGACGTTCTACGGCTGCTCGGACGTCACCTTCGACGGCGGGCACGGCGAGGTCACCGGCGTGAAGGACCCGGGCACCCCGCCCACGTCGACCACGCCGACGACCACCACCGGCACCCCGCCGCCGGGCTCGTGCATGGCGATGTACGAGATCACCAACCCCTGGAGCGGTGGCTACCAGGCCACGGTGACGGTGATGAACCACGGCACCACGCCGTACACGCGCTGGCAGGTGGGCTGGACACTGCCCGCGGGCCAGACGATCGCCAGCGTCTGGAACGGCACGCTGAGCCAGTCCGGCTCGGCGGTCACGGTCCGCAACGCCGACTGGAACGGCCAGGTGGCCGCGGACGGCCAGACCACCTTTGGGATCGTCGTCAACACCACGGGAGGCAACGCCGCGCCGTCGCCGACGTGCCAGGGCACCTGACCGTCCCCTGTGGACAATGCGTGCAGGCCACCTCCGGCGACACGGAGGTGGCCTTCACGCGTGGGCGGGGCCGGTGCTGCCGCGGGTGATCAGCCTCGGCCGGGACGCGAACACGTCGCCGGTCGCCTCCCCGGCCAGCAGGTCGTGCAGCACCGAAGCCGCGAGCGCGCCCAGCTCGCCCAGCGGCCGCCGGATCGCCGTGAGCGCCGGGCGGACCAGCAGGCAGAGCGAGGTGTCGTCCCACGAGACCACCGAGAGGTCGCGCGGAACCGCGAGGCCGAGTTCGCGCGCGGCGGCGAGCGCGGCCACCGCGAGGCCGTCGGTGTCGCACACCAGGGCGGTGGGCCGGGGGCGCCCGGCCAGCACCCGGCGGACCGCGTCGGCCGAGGGCTCGGGGTGGGCGGGACCGGCGGGGAACGCCCGGTGCCGCGCCGCCGGGTCCGCGAACACGGCCGCGCCCGCCACGCGGACCACGCGCCGGTGGCCCAGCGCGGCCAGGTACCGGAGCACCTCGGCGGCCCCGGTGGCGTCGTCCACCCGCACCGACGGGACGCCCGGCACCCCGCCCGGGCCGCCGAGCACCACCGCCGGCAGGCCGATCCGCACCAGCTCGGCCGCGCACCCCGGCTCGGTGAGCAGCACGCCGTCGACCTTCCGTTCGGCCCGCCAGCGGCGGTGGATCGCCAGTGCGGCGTCGCGGCCGGCGGCGACCTGGATCAGCAGCTCGTCGGGGAACCCGTCGAGCAGGGCCGGGACGACCACCTCGAACGGCCGGTCGAGCACCAGGCCGATCGCCCCGGTCCGGCCGCCGGACAGCGCCCGCGCGGTGCTGCTCGGCGCCCACCCGAGCTCCCTGGCGATCTCGGTGATCCGCTGCCGGGTCGCCTCCGAGACGCCGGGGCGGCCGTTGAGGGCGTAGGAGACCGCGCCCTTGGAGACGCCGGCCTCCTTCGCGATGTCGGTGATCGTCGGACGCTTCATCGCACCCCTTCGTCGCACCACGTGCCGCACCGAACCGGCGCCGGCCCGCGGTCCGTGTTCACCCGGACACCCGCTGTCGCACAGCTTGACACTCGCCGCACCCGGAAACGACACTCGGCCCGGGAGCGCTCCCAGCCAACGAGGGACGGGAGCCGGGCTCCCACGGGGAGAGCACACTCATGAGGCAGATCCGAAGACGGCTGGCCTTCGCCGTCACCGTCGTCCTGCTCGTCCTGACCGCCGGGTGCGGTCCCAGCACGCCGGAGCACATCACGCTCACCGTGGCGACGTTCGGCGAGTTCGGCTACGAAGACCTCATCCCCGGTTACGAGTTCACCCACCCCGGGCTCACCATCCGCCAGGTCCGCACCGAACAGGGCGGCCCGTACCACCAGGACCTGCTGGCGAAGCTGCAGAACGGCCAGGACCTCGCCGACATCCAGGCCGTCGAAGAGGGCCACCTCGCCGACGTGCTCGCGCAGTCGGCGAAGTTCGCCGACCTGGCCAAGATCGGGCCACCCGACGTCAAGCCGGGCCGGTGGCTGGAGTGGAAGTACGAAGCGGGCCGCAGCAAGGACGGCAAGCTCGTCGGCTACGGCACGGACATCGGCCCGCTGGCCATGTGCTACCGCAAGGACTTCCTCGAAACGGCCGGGCTGCCCACCGATCCCGGCTCGGTGAAGACGATGTTCTCCACCTGGGACGGTTTCTTCCGGGCGGGCAAGGAATATGTCAAGCGCTCGCACGGGAAAGCGTGGTTCGACTCCGCGGCGCAGATCTTCAACGCCATGGTGAACCAGCTCCCGGTCGGTTACCTGAACCGCGAAGACCGCTCGACGCTCGAAACGAACACCGCGTTGAAGGACGCCTGGGACCAGGTCACCACCGCGGTGAAGCAGGGGCAGTCGGCCGGGCTCACCGCGTTCGAGGACGACGGCAACAACGGCCTGCGCCTCGGCGCCTTCGCGACGAAGGTCTGCCCGTCGTGGATGCTCGGCATCATCGAGCAGCAGGCCGGGATCGCCAACGCCGGCAAGTGGGCGATCACCGACGCCTTCCCGGACGGCGGCGGCAACTGGGGCGGCTCGTACCTCACCGTGCCGGCCACGAGCCCGCACCAGAAGGAGGCCGCCGCGCTCGCCGCCTGGCTGACCGCGCCGGAGCAGCAGCTGCACGCGTTCCGGGTGAGCGGGAACTTCCCCAGCCAGGTCGAGGCGTTCACCTCCCCCGACCTGCTCAGCGAGATGAACAGCTACTTCGGCGGCGCGCTGAGCGGGCAGGTCTTCGTCGCCCAGGCCCGCAAGGTCGGGAAACCGCAGTACAAGGGCCCGGGCGACGGCAAGATCCAGGAGGCGGTGATCGCGCCCGCGCTCAAGTCGGTCGAGCAGGGCGCCGACCCGGCCGCCGTCTGGCAGCAGGTGCTGGTCGGGGTGCACCGGCTCGTCCCCTGACCGGGGCGCCCGGCACACCGGCACCCGGCGGTACGGGCGATCACTTCGCCGGAGAACAAGGGTTCGCACAGTTCCACACCCGGATGGGGTTCGTCACCGAACCAGGCCGAAGGAGTTCGAGGGGTTCCGCTTCCGCGAGGATCCCGGCCGGCACGCCGAAGACGTGCGCCGCGGGGCCCGGCCCGACGTCCTGCCGGACGTCAGGCCGAACCTCGTCGTCCCGCTCGGCCGGTCAGGCGGCCGAGCGGGACCCGGCGGGCGGCCTGGCGGGACAGGCCGCCGCCGGTGCTGCGGGTTGCCGAGGTGGAGCCCGGGCCGGACGGCGGCTACGCGGCACCGCCCGGCCCGGGGTGTCAGGTCACTGCACCGGCGGGTAGGCGTTCTGGACCAGCTGCTCGAACTGGGCCTCGAACCACTTGCCGGACAGCGGGGCGTTCGGCAGGGCCCCGGTGAGGTTGCCACCGTTGGCCTGCTGCGTCCCGTGGAACGTCGGGTCGCACATCGGGTCGGCGCCCTTGCCTTCGTCGTTCGGGATCTGCTGGCTCGCGCCGTCGGACTCACCCGGCGGCTTGATCCAGACGTAGGCGTCGAAGTGCGCCGCCGGGGACGCCGTCGGCCGGACGCCCAGCCCCGCGCCGCTTTGGTTGCACCAGTTGCCGCGGTGCAGCCGCCGGTCGATCCGGCCCGAGTTCACGTAGGCGTCCACAGTGGACCCCGACGCCCCGGTGGGCCGGGCCGCGCCGCCCCAGCCGTTGCGGGAGGTGTCGACCAGCATGCCGATGCCGCTCGGCAGGCCCGCCGACACGAACGCGTTGTACATCGCGGTGGCGTAGGGCACCTCGGCGAAGTACGGGTTCCACTGGTAGAACGTCGCCGACTTCAGCTGCTGCCCGCCGACCGTCAGGTTCGGGTCGGGCAGGTTCGGCTCGGTCAGCGGCGTGTAGTTGGCCGTGGAGCTGATGAAGCCGTCGATGCTGTTCACCCCGGCCGTGGTGCCCTGCAGGGTCTGCTTCACCAGGTTGACGAAGGGACCGAAGTTGCTGTCCCAGCCCAGCCACGCCGAGTGCGCGATGTCCAGGTAGTTGTAGACGTTGGAGATCGCGTGCAGCTTGTTCAGCGCGTACTGGATGCCCTGCGTGTACGCCCCGCTGGACTGCGCCTCCGCGCAGGTCGCCATCGACGTGTTCGTGATCAGGTTGGGCAGCGAGTCCGGCTCGACGATCGCCACGATGCGCAGCGGCGCGTACTTCGGGTCGGCCATGATCGAGGCGATCGGGTCGATGTACTCGCTCTTGTACCGGGCCAGGCCGTTCTCGGCGACCTTCAGCTCACCGTTGGACGCCAGCGCCGCGCAGTCGCGGTTGGGCAGGTCGTAGACGACGACCTGGATGGTCACCGGCGTGCCGCCGCTCGCCTGGGCCAGCGCCGCGTCGAGGTGCCCGCGCAGGCCGCGCGAGTCCGCCGTGCCGGTGATCGCCGCGATCCGGTCGATCCAGACCGCGGTCGAGGTGTTGGCCACCTTGGCCATCTGGGCACCGAGCGTGCCGCCCTTGGCCGCGGCCGCCGCGCTCACCTCGCCCGACCAGTCCGGGTTCACGTACCCCTTCGCCCCGGCGTACGGGTTGTCCACGTGGGTCCCGGGCTGCGTCGGGGTGGTGGGCCCGGTCGGCGTCGTCGACGTCGTGGGGCTGCTCGACGTCGTCACGGTCGTCGGCGTCGTCGGCGTCGTGGTCGGGCCGCCGGGGGTGCCGTCGCAGTGGGCGCCGTTGAGCGAGAACGACGTCGGGATGTCGTTCGTGCCCGAGTACGAGCCGTTGAAGCCGAAGTTCGCCGTCGCGTTCGAGCCGAGCGTGCCGCCCCACGACGGGTTCTTCGCGCTCACGTGCTTGCCGCTCTGGCTGAACGTGGCACTCCAGCCCTGCTGGACCTGCTGGTTGCCGCCGAAGTCCCATTCGACGTTCCATGCCGAGACGCTGTCGCCGAAGTTGGTCACCGCGATGTTCGCGGTGAACCCGGTGTCCCACTGGTTGACCGTGTAGGTCACCTTGCAGCCGGTCGCGGCCCCGGCGGGACTGCCGCCGGCCACCAGGAGCCCCGAGACGACCGCCGCGGCCGTCACCGAGGAGGCCACGGCGAGCCGGGCCTTCCTCTTCGGGGACCAGAATTCACTCTTCATTGAGTGTGCTCCTTAGGGTTCTTCGGGTGGGTGGGTCAGGTGGTGCAGGCGGTCGTTCCGACGGCGAACCCGCCGGGCGTGCCGGTCGCCGGACCGGTCGCCTGGATGCCGATCGACACCGAAGCGCCGCCGGCCAGGTCGGGCGCCCAGGTGGGCGCCTTGGCCGTCGCCTGCTGCCCGGTCTGCGAGACCGTCGCGTTCCAGCCGCCGGTGATCTGCGTACCGGCGGGCACGGTCCAGCCGAGCGCCCAGTTCTTCAATGCCGAACTGCCGGAGTTCTTCAGGGTCACCGTGGCGATGAACCCGCCTTGCCACGTGTTGTCGACGTGGTAGGTGACCGCGCAGCTCACCGGGGGCGGCGGGTCGCCCGGGCCGCCACCGGATCCCACCGGCGGGATCAGGTACGGCTGCAGGATCGCCTGCTTGGCCTGGTTGACCGTGGTCCAGTCGTCGTTGAGGATGCCGCCGGTGTCCCCGGAGTTCGGGTTCCACGACCAGTACGTGAAGCTCATCCCGGTCGGGCCGGTGCCGGTGTAGCGCATCAGCTCCTGCAGCCACGTCTTGTCACGCGGGTCGGCGAGCGTCGTGCCGAACTCGCCGAGCAGCACCGGCGCGATGTTCTGCTTCTGCAGGTAGCCGAAGAAGTGGTCCCACAGCGCGGGCATGTTCGCCGGGAACGCGGGGTCGGAGAACCACTTCTGGGCGAACACCGACGTCGCGTACTCGTGCGCCGAGTACACCAGCTTGTCCGGTTTGGACAGCCGCACCGGGAACTGCTTCGCCCCGGAGAGGTTGCCGCCCCACCAGCCGCACTGTGGGTCGCCGGTGCCGCTGACGCAGTCGACGCCCTCGACGACGATCAGCCAGTCCGGGTTCGCCGCGAGCACGGCGTTCCCGGCGCGTTCGGCGGCGAGCCGCCAGTCGGTCGCGGTGTCGCCGCAGCCCCAGCAGGCCCCGCCGCCACCTTGGATCGAGTGCGGTTCGTTGTGCAGGTCCGCGCCGATCACCGTGGTGTTGCCCTTGTAGTGCTGGGCCAGCATCGTCCAGTCGGAGATCCAGCGGCTTTCGGAGTACGCGCTGGTGTACCAGAGCGGTGACTGCGCGCCGGAGTCCGGCCGGTGCCGGTCCAGGAGCACGCGCATGCCCTTGGTGCCGGCGTAGGCGACGATCTTGTCCAGCACCTGCAGCCCGGACAGGCCCTGCAGGTCCGGGTTCTGCACGGCGTCGATGCTGACCGGTTTGGACCCGGGGTCGAACAGCTGGTTCGAGTACGGCAGCCGCAGCGTGTTGTATCCGAGCCCGGCCATCTGGTCGAGCATGTCCTTGTAGTTGCGGCTCCACAGGCCGTGCGGCGAGTAGTTGCCGGTCTCGGCACCGAACCAGTTGATCCCGGTCATCCGGACCGGCGCGCCGGTCGCGTCGACCAGCTGGGAACCGGCGGCGTGCCAGAACCCGGTGCCGGTGCCGGCCGCCGCGGTGATCTCCGGGGCCGCGGCGGCCGGGGACGCCGTGAGAACGGCGCCCCCGGCCAGTGCGGCGACCACCAGTGCGAGCAGTCGCTTCATCGAATGCCTCTCAACCGAACAGGGCGACGTGCGCGGCGAACGCCGTGGCGATCTCCGACTGCGCCCAGAACCGGTGGTAGGTGAACGTCGGCGCGGCGCCACCGTCCAGATAGGACTGGACCTTCGGCCACTGCGGGTCGTTCTTGTAGAACGAGCGGATCGACAGGAACGTGGAGTTCGCGTTGATCGGGTCGCCGTTCGGCATCGTGCCCGTCCAGCCCGGGGGCACGTACAGCCCCTGGTCCGTGGTGGCGTTGTAGGTGTCGTCGAACCGGTTGTAGTCCGTCCGGGTCTCCGGCACCGCGATGCCCTTGCTGTCGGTGTTCGCCGACAGTGCGTTCAGCAGCTGCTCACCGACCGTCTTGGCCTGGGCGTTGCTCGACCCCGACGCGTAGTAGAGCAGCGTCTTGGCCAGCGAAGCCGCGACACCCACGTCCTGGCTGAAGTTCTTCACCGTGACGTGCAGGCCGGTGTTCGCCCCCGGGCTGGTGGCGTTCCAGGTGTCCGGCGCGCCGCTCCAGGTCAGGTCCGCCGGGATCTGGAAACTCCCGCCGGCGCCGACCGTGGTGTTCGCGATCGCCCACGGGACCCACTTGTCGAGGATCTTCTTCGCCCGGGCGTCGCCGGTCGCCTGGTAGTACTCGGCGATCCGTTCCATGCCCCAGGTCTGGAAGCCGAACCACTGGTTGCTCGGCGGGTCGTGCCAGACCGGCTGCTGGTCGTAGAACATCCCGTAGAACGTCGGCGTGCCCGCCGGCGGGGTGCCGTACTGGCCGTCCCAGCTGTTGGTCGCACCGCCGGCGAGACCGCCTTCGGAGGACTGCAGCCACTGCAGGAACTCCATCTGACGGCCGAGGCTGGTCGCCCAGTCCTGCGCGCCGGTGGCCGAGGTGACCTTGAGGCCGGGGTCGTTCGACAACGCGTAGGCGGCCAGCGGGTTCTGGTAACCCTGGTGCGCCGCGCCGTCACCGATCCGCCACGCCCACGCACTGGACGAGTCCATCGAACCGCCCCAGGCGTAGTACCACGAAATCAGGTAGTGCTCGCTGTCCTTCCCGGTCCCGGCCGGGCAGCTCGACGCGCCGACGCAGTTGCCGATCTTCTTGAAGTACTTGTCGAACAGCGAGTACCGGAGGTAGTCGCCCATCTTCGACGCCTTCTTCACCACGGCGGCGACGTCGGCGCTCTTGTTCTGCGCCGCGGCCCACTTCTCGGCCTGGAAGGCCACCTGCACGGCGCGGGCGTCCGCGTCCGGGGCGTCGGTGTACTTCCACTGCTTGGCGTAGGACGAGTCTCCGGTGAACAGGTCCAGGTACCCGTTCTTGCCGCCGAACTTCAACAGGTCGCAGCTGGGCTGGGTGACCGTCTCCCAGACCGACTCCTGCGAGCCGCGCTGGAAGGTGTTGATGAACGCGGGCGCGGTGTTCGTGCCGTCCTCGCAGTGGCCGAACTTGTAGATGTTGTCCACGTCCAGCAGCCAGTGCATGCCGTAGACGTCCGGCGAGCCGTAGGCCGCCTTCAGCTCCGCCGCGATCGGGTCACTGCCCACCGACACGCCGGACTGCAGCTGCGACGGGTACGACTTCGGGCTCGGGTACTCCGCCGCGTACGTCGCCGGCTTGCTCGCGTTGTACCCGGAGTTGCCCGGCTGATCCGCCGCCGACGGGATCGCGTACGTCTCGATCGACGTCCACGCCTGGTTGAACGGCGCCCAGTCACCGGTGATCCGGCCGTAGGACGCTTCCAGCCACAGGTAGTAGCTGAACGCCTCCGACGTCGTCTCGTGCCCGTGGTCCGGTGCCTCCACGATCAACGTCTCGATCGAGTGATACGGCACCAGGATGTTCCCGAACTTGCGGAAGTAACCGTTGTTCGGGTCCTTGATCTTGTTGTACTGCGTCAGGAACGCCAGCTGATAGTCCGAAGTGGACGACGAGATCTCGTTCACCGTCACCGTCGCCGCGGTGTAGCCGGAGCTGCTCGCGGTGAAGGTCGCGCTGCCCAGCGCTCCCCCGTTGTCGGCACTGGTGACCGTGACGTTCTGCGGGGTGTTCCAGTTCGCCGTCGTGAACGTCAGGCTCGCCGGGGCGGCCGTCAGGTCCGTGCTCCCGCCCGTCCGCGCGACGGCCACCGTGACCGGAGCCGTCGGGGCGCCGGCGAGGCTGACCGCGAACGTCGCCGTACCGCCCTGCTTGACCTGCGCGGTCGCCGGGGAGGCGACGATCGTCGGCCCGGAGAGGACCTTCACGCTGACCGGGCTGGACGACGTGCTCGCGCCCTTGTTGTCGTACGCCTTCGCCGTGATCGCATAGGTCCCGGCGGGGACGTTGCCCCAGCTGCCCTCGAACGGCGCCGCCGTGTCCGTGGCCAGCAGCGTGTCACCGGCGTAGAACTCGACCTTGCTCACCGTGCCGTCGCTGTCGGCGGCCGTCGCGGCTAGAGGGATCGTCGCCGGGGCGTAGTACGTCCCGGTCGAGCTGGGTGCGGTCAAGCTGACCGTGGGTGCCTTGTTGGCGCCGGTGCACGAGGTGCCGTTGACGGAGAAGTCGGTGGGCGGCCGGTTGGCCGAGCCCTTCGAGCCGTTGAACCCGAACGACGTGCTCGCCCCGGTGTCGAGGTGGCCGTTGTAGGACAAGTTCGACGCGGTGACCGCGGCGCCCGACTGGGCGAACGTGGCGCTCCAGCCCTGCTGGACCTTCTGGCCGTCGAGGAACGTCCAGCCGACCTTCCAGCTGTCGAGGGCCGGGCCGTCGTTGCGCAGCGACACGCTGGCGGTGAACCCGGTGTCCCAGTCGTTGGTGGTGTAGGTGACCGAACAGGCGATGTCGGCGCCGAGCGCCGGGGGTGGGGCGACCACCGCGCCCGTGACCGCCAGCACGGCCGAGGCCAGTGCCAGCGCACGCGCGCGCTTTCGGGGAGAGGAACGCATGGCTGCGGAACTCCTTTGTCCGTAGGGAGCCAGCGATCTGGGAGCGCTTCCAGGCGCAGACGGTAGCCAGCCGGAAACCTGGATGTAAAGAATCGAGTCAGAAGGACACCACGGGCCCGGACGTCACATCTGCGCATCCGGCGAACAGCGGCCCGCTTAACGCTCCTGAACAGCCCGCGCCGATAGTGGGAAGTTCACCCGTTCAGCCCAGCGAAGCGGTCACGTTGAGTCCCCAGGAAACGCTGTTTAGGACTGAAGGGGTGCATCTGGACCGGGAACGCTCCCACCCACCGAGGCACGACACCCGTGTCGTCCCCGCAATCACGCGTGTCGTCCCCGCAATCACGCGGGCCGACCCTCCAGGCACGCTCGCCGACCCTCCAGGCACGCGAGCCGGCCCTCCGGGCACGCGGGTTCGCCGTTCCGGTCGGGCGCCGGAGGCCGGCACGCGTGATCAGGAGGCCGGCACGCGTGATCAGGAAGCCGGCACGCGTGATCGGAGGGTCGACACGGCGGTCAGCTCGAGGCGCGGACCGCCAGGGAGACCGGGAGGATCTGCTGCCGCGGCTTCAGGTTCTGGTCGGCCAGCAGCTGCATCAGGGTCTCGACCATCGCGTGGACCTGCTCCTGCGGGTCCTGGTGCACCGACGTCAGGGGCGGGTCCATCGCCGGGGCGAGGGTCGCGTTGTCGTCGAAGCTGACCACGGCGACGTTGTCCGGGATGCGGCGGCCCGCCGCGTCGAGGGTGCGCAGCGCGCCCACCGCCATCATGTCGCTGGCGACGAACACCGCGTCGAGGTCCGGGCGCCTGGCCAGCAGCGCGGACATCGCGTTCGCCCCGCCGGACAGCGTGAAGTCGGCCTCTTCGGCCAGGTCGGCGGGGTCGAGCCCGGCGTCGAGCAGGGTCTTGCGCCAGCCGGCGAGCCGGTCGATCGGGGCACTCTGGTCCTGCGGGCCCGCGATCGTGGCGATCCGCCGCCGCCCGGCCGCGACCAGGTGCTCGACCGCCAGCCGGGCGCCGCCCTCGTTGTCGAAGTCGACGACGTGCACGCCGCGCCGGATGCCGGCCGCCTGCCCGCCGAACACCACCGGGATCCGCAGCAGGCGCAGCGCCTTGGGCAGCGGGTCGGCCCGGTGCGGCGCGAACACCAGCGCGCCGTCGACGTGCCCGCCCTCGAGGAACCGCACGGTCTTGCTCAGGTCCTCGCGCGTGTCGCTGAAGATCAGCACCATCTGGCGGCCGACGTCGGCCAGCTCGCGGTAGCCGGCCTTCATGACGGCGGTGCGGTAGTGGTCGAGCAGCAGGTCCTCCGGCTCCGACAGCACCAGCGCGATCGCCCCGGTGCGCCGCGTGACCAGCGACCGCGCCGCCTGGTTCGGGGAATAGCCCAGGTCGCGAGCCGCGGCCAGCACCTTCTCGCGCGCCGCCGCGCTGACGTACGCGTCGTCGTTCAACGCGCGTGACGCCGTCGACCGCGACACCCCGGCGAACGCCGCGACGTCCTCCAGCGTCGGCCGTTCTTCATCCCCTGCTCGAGGCCCCACGGCACCGCCCTCGCTCACCAACAACCACCCGGACTTCGACAGCTTAACGGTCACGCTGGGCAATGTCCGGGAGCGCTCCTCGCAGGAAACACTCCGGTTACGACCTCTTGACACCGGTGAACGCCTTCAGCAGACTCTGCCACACCTGGGAGCGCTCCCAGATCGGCTCCCAGCAGTGAGAGCGCTCATTCCCGTCAACAAGGTGGTTGGACACGTGAGAACGATCCGGAACGGCCTGGTCCTGGCACTGGGCATCACGATGACGGCGCTCGGCGCCACGGCTTGCAACGG
Source organism: Amycolatopsis vastitatis (assembly GCF_002234595.1). Classification (GTDB taxonomy): domain Bacteria; phylum Actinomycetota; class Actinomycetes; order Mycobacteriales; family Pseudonocardiaceae; genus Amycolatopsis; species Amycolatopsis vastitatis. The sequence goes on along the minus strand of NZ_NMUL01000006.1, from coordinate 133,438 downwards.
GGGTGGTGGTGACCAGCAGACCCCGGCCGCGGCGGCTCCGAACGAGCACGTCGACCTGACGCTGGCGACCTTCACCGAGTTCGGCTACGAGGCCCTCATCCCGGAGTACGAGCGGCTGCACCCCAACATCAAGATCACCCACCGCAAGACCGGCGAGGGCGGGCCCTACCACCAGGACCTCATCACCAAGCTGGCCGCCGGTTCGGGTCTCGCCGACGTCGCGGCGGTCGAAGAGGGCCACCTGTCGGACGTCCTGGACAAGGGTTCCAAGTTCAACGATCTGAGCAAGATCGGCCCGGCCGACGCTTCTCCCGACCGCTGGCTGAGCTGGAAGTACGACGCCGCCAAGACCAAGGACGGCAAGCTCATCGGCTACGGCACCGACATCGGGCCGCTGGCGATGTGCTACCGCAAGGACATGTTCCAGGCCGCGGGCCTGCCGACCGACCCCGAGCAGGTCAAGCCGCTGTTCGCGTCCTGGGACAGCTACTTCGCCGCCGGCGCGGACTACGCCGCCAAGACCCACAAGGCCTGGTTCGACTCGGCCTCGCAGAACTTCAACGCCATGGTCAACCAGCTCCCGACCGGCTACATCGGCAGCGATGACAAGCTCGCCCTCGAGAGCAACCAGGGCATCAAGGACGCCTGGACGAAGGTCACCGACGCCGTCGCCAAGGGCGAGTCGGCCAAGCTCGTCGCGTTCAGCAACGAGTGGAACTCCGGGTTCAAGCAGGGCGCGTTCGCCACGAAGGTGTGCCCGTCGTGGATGCTCGGCGTGATCAAGGAGCAGGCCGGGCCGGACAACGCGAACAAGTGGGCGGTCACCGCGGCCTTCCCCGGCGGCGGCGGCAACTGGGGCGGCTCGTACCTGACCGTGCCGACGCAGTCGAAGCACCCGAAGGAAGCGGCCGAGCTCGCGGCTTGGCTGACGGCCCCGGAACAGCAGGTCAAGGCGTTCCAGGCGAAGGGCAACTTCCCCAGCCAGGTCAAGGCGCTGACCGACCCGGCCCTGCTGAGCCAGACCAACCCGTACTTCGGTGGCGCGAAGGTCGGCGAGCTGTTCGCCGAGCAGGCCAAGAAGGTGCAGAAGCCGCAGTACAAGGGCCCCGGCGACGGCCAGATCCAGGAAAACGCGGCCAGCCCCGCCCTGCAGGCGGTCGAGCAGGGCAAGTCGGCCGCGGACGCTTGGAACCAAATGGTCGAGGCCGCGAAGAAGATCACGCGCTGAACCGATGACCGTCATCGACAAGATCGCGCCAGAAGGGAGTAAGGCCGGGGAGCGGGTGTCTCCCCGGCCCACCTTCCGTCACCGGCTGAGCCGGTGGGACGTCAAGGCCTCGCCGTACCTCTACGTCGCACCGTTCTTCATCGTCTTCGGGATCGTCGGGCTCTTCCCGCTGCTGTACACCGCGTACGTCTCGCTGTTCAAGTGGAAGGCCGGCGACGACAACCCCGACTTCATCGGCCTCGACAACTACAAGGACCTGTTCGGGGACAGCCAGTTCTGGAACGCGCTGACCAACACGATCAGCATCTTCCTGCTCTCGAGCGTCCCGCAGCTCGTCATCGCGGTGCTGCTGGCCGCGCTGCTCGGCGCCCGCCTGCGCGGCGCGACCGGCTGGCGGGTCGGCATCCTGCTCCCGTACGCGGCCAGCCTGGTCTCGATCGGGATCATCTTCGCCAACCTGTTCGGCCCCAAGTACGGGCTGATCAACGGCGTGCTGCAGACCATCGGGCTGGATCCGGTCGACTGGCAGGCCAGCCGGTTCGGCAGCCACGTCGCGATCGCGATCATGGTGAACTGGCGCTGGACCGGGTACAACGCCCTGATCGTGCTGGCGGCGATGCAGGCGATCCCGAAGGAGCTGCACGAGGCGGCGCTGATCGACGGCGCGGGCACGTGGCGGCGGTTCTGGAACGTCACGCTGCCCCTGCTGAAGCCGACGCTGGTCTTCGTCACCATCACCTCGACGATCGGCGGCCTGCAGATCTTCACCGAGCCCAAGCTGTTCGACGCCATGCCGGGGTCGAACAACGGCGGCTCCAGCAACCAGTTCCAGACCGTGACGCTGTACCTGTACCAGTCGGCGTTCGAGAACTACAGCCTCGGCTACGCCTCGGCGATCGCCTGGGTGCTGTTCCTGATCATCATCCTCATCGCGCTGGTGAACTTCTTCCTCACCGGCCGGATCGCCCGAACTCCGGCGGTGAAGACGAAATGACCACCATCCGCAGTGACATCCGCAGCGACATCCCGAAAACGGGGCTGCGCAAGAGCGTCGCCAGCCTCGGCAAGCCGCGCAAGGCGACCTACGTCGTGCTGGCGATCTTCGTGCTCGGCTCGCTGTTCCCGTTCTACTGGTCGTTCCTGGTGGCCAGCCGCGACAACGGGATGCTCACCGAGCGCATCCCGCCGTTCCTGCCCGGCGGGAACTTCTTCGCGAACGCCTCGCGGGTGTTCGACAGCGTGCCGTTCTGGAAGGCGCTGGCCAACAGCGTCATCGTGTCCGGGACGGTCACCCTGACCACGGTGCTGTTCTCGTCGCTGGCCGGGTTCGCCTTCGCCAAGCTGCGGTTCCGGGGCCGGAACGGGTTGTTCGTGTTCATCGTCGTCACGCTCGCCGTGCCGACGCAGCTCGGCATCATCCCGTTGTTCATCGCGATGTCGGAGCTGGGCTGGGCCGGTCACCTCGAGTCGGTGATCGTGCCCAACCTGGTCACCGCGTTCGGCGTGTTCTGGATGCGGCAGTACACAGTGGACGCTCTGCCGTACGAGCTCATCGAGGCCGCGCGCGTCGACGGCTGCAGCATGATCCGGATCTTCTGGAACGTGTGCATGCCCGCGGTCCGCCCCGCCGCGGCGATCCTCGCGATGTTCACGTTCATGATGTCGTGGAACGACTTCCTGTGGCCGCTCGTCGTGCTGGACGCCGGCAACCCCACCGTCCAGGTGGCCCTGGAAAAGCTGCAGAGCGGCTACTACGTCGACTATTCGCTGGTGCTGGCCGGCACGACCCTGGCCACCATCCCCATCCTCATCGTCTTCGTCCTCCTCGGCCGCCAGATCGTGGCCGGGATCATGCAAGGTGCCGTGAAAGGGTGAACATGTCCGTACATCCCGACAGCGTTCGGGCGGAGACCGCGTTGATGTTCCCGCCCGGCTTCGTCTGGGGCGCCGCCACCGCGGCGTTCCAGGTCGAAGGGGCCACGACGGCCGACGGGCGCACCGACTCGGTCTGGGACGTCTTCGCCCGCCGCCCGGGCGCGGTCCGGGGCGGCGACAACGGCGAACCGGCGGCCGACCACTACCGGCGGTACTCCGAGGACGTCGGCCTGATGCGCCGGCTCAACCTCGGCGCCTACCGGTTCTCGCTGGCGTGGCCGCGGGTGCGGCCGGACGGCGGCGAGCCGAACGCCGCCGGGCTCGGCTTCTACGACCGGCTGGTCGACTGCCTGCTCGAGGCCGGGATCCAGCCGTGGGCGACGCTCTACCACTGGGACCTGCCGCAGGCGCTGGAGGACAAGGGCGGCTGGACGTCGCGGGACACGGCGTTCCGGTTCGCCGAGTACGCCGAGACCGTGCTGGAGCGGCTCGGCGACCGCGTCGCCAGCTGGTCGACGCTGAACGAGCCGTGGTGCGCGGCGATGCTGGGCTACGCGGGCGGGATTCACGCCCCCGGCCACAACGACCACCCGGCGGCCGTCGCCGCCACGCACCACCTGCTGCTGGGCCACGGCCTGGCGATGGACATCATCCGGCGGCACGCCCCCGGCACCCCGGCGGGCATCACGCTGAACCTGTACCCGGTCGCCCCGCACGACCCGGCCGACCCGGCCGACGTGGACGCGGCCCGGCGGATCGACGGCCTGCAGAACCGGCTGTTCCTCGACCCCGTGCTGCGCGGCGGCTACCCGGACGACCTGGTCGCCGACCTCGCGCCGTTCGGGCTGGGCGAGGTGGTCCGGGACGGGGACGCGGCGGTCATCGCGGCGCACGTCGACTGGCTCGGCGTGAACTACTACCGCGACTACCGCGTCGCGGGCCGCCCGGTGGCGGACAGCGAACCGGCGGGCCCGGAGTGGGTCGGCGCCGGCGGCGTGCACTTCGTCCCGGACCCGGCCGCCCCCCGCACCGACTCCGGCTGGGAGGTCCAGCCGGCCGGGCTGACCGAGTCGCTGCTGCAGGTCCACCGCGACTACCGGCCGGTGCCGCTGTACATCACGGAGAACGGCGCGGCCTACCCCGACGTCATCGGCGACGGCGGTGACATCGTCGACACCGACCGCGTCGCGTTCCTCGACTCCCACCTGCGGGCGGCGCACGACGCCCTCCAGGAGGGCGTCGACCTGCGCGGGTACTTCTACTGGTCGCTGCTGGACAACTTCGAGTGGGCCGAGGGGTACGCGAAGCGGTTCGGCCTGGTCCACGTCGACTACGAGACCCAGCGGCGGACCCCGAAGCGCAGCGCGCACTGGTACGCCCGGGTGATCGGCCTCAACGGCCTGGGCTGAGTCTCGAGCGCCCCAATGTGGCGTTGGTTGCGTTGGACGCACCGAACGCCGCATTGGGGCGCTCGTAAGGCGGGGCGTGCATTCGGCGAGCGGCGTTGACAGACTGGCCGGTATGGGACTGCGCAGCGAAGCTTGGTTCAACAACCCCGCCGACCCCGGCATGACCGCCCTCTACCTCGAGCGGTACATGAACTGGGGCCTCACCCGCGAGGAGCTGCAGTCCGGCAAGCCGATCATCGGGATCGCGCAGACCGGCTCCGATCTCACCCCGTGCAACCGGCACCACCTCCAGCTGGCCGACCGGACCCGGGAAGGCATCCGCGAGGCCGGCGGGATCGCCATCGAGTTCCCGGTGCACCCCATCCAGGAGACCGGCAAGCGCCCGACCGCGGCGCTGGACCGCAACCTCGCCTACCTCGGCCTGGTGGAGACGCTCTACGGCTACCCGATCGACGGCGTCGTGCTCACCACCGGCTGCGACAAGACGACCCCGGCGTGCCTGATGGCCGCCGCGACCGTCGACATCCCCGCCATCGTGCTGTCCGGCGGCCCGATGCTCAACGGCTGGTTCAACGGCGAACGCACCGGGTCCGGCACCATCATCTGGAAGGCGCGCGAGCTGCTGGCCGCCGGCGAGATCGACGACGCCGGGTTCATGGAGCTCGTCGCGTCGTCCGCGCCGTCGCCGGGGCACTGCAACACCATGGGCACGGCGTCGACGATGAACGCGCTCGCCGAAGCGCTCGGGATGAGCCTGCCCGGCTGCGCGGCCATCCCGGCGCCGCACCGCGACCGGGCCCGGATGGCCTACCGCACCGGGCTGCGGATCGTCGAGATGGTGCGGGAAGACCTCAAGCCGTCCGACATCCTGACTCGCGAAGCCTTCGAGAACGCCGTCGTGGTGAGCTCCGCGATCGGCGGTTCGACCAACGCGCCCATCCACATCGGGGCCATCGCCCGGCACATCGGCGTCGACCTCCCCCTGGCCGACTGGCAGCGGCTCGGGTACCGGGTCCCGCTGCTGGTCGACCTGCAGCCCGCGGGCAAGTACCTCGGCGAGGAGTTCCACCGCGCGGGCGGTGTCCCGGCGGTGGTGCACGAGCTGATGCGCCACGGGCTCGTCCACGAGGACGCGCCGACGGTCAACGGCCGCACCCTCGGCGAGAACTGCCGCGACGCCGAAGCCGGTGACCGGGACGTCATCCGCACCTTCGAGACCGCGCTCGTGCCCGACGCCGGGTTCCTCGTGCTGCGCGGCAACCTCTTCGACGCGGCGATCATGAAGTCCAGCGTCATCTCGCCGGAGTTCCGGCGGCGCTACCTCGCCGGCGGGGTCTACGAGGGCACCGCGGTCGTGTTCGACGGCCCCGAGGACTACCACGCCCGCATCGACGACCCCGCCCTCGGCGTCGACGAGCACTCGCTGCTCGTGATGCGCGGCACCGGCCCGCTCGGCTACCCGGGCTCCGCGGAGGTGGTGAACATGCGGCCGCCGGCGGCGCTGATCAAGCGGGGCGTCCACGAGCTGCCGTGCCTGGGCGACGGCCGCCAGTCGGGCACCTCCGGGTCGCCGTCGATCCTCAACGCCTCCCCCGAAGCCGCCGCGGGCGGCGGGCTCGCCGTGCTGCGGACCGGCGACCGCGTGCGGATCGACCTCGCCGCGGGCACCGCCGACGTCCTCATCCCGGACGAGGAACTCGCGCTGCGCCACAAGGAGCTCGCCGAGTCGGGCGGCTACCCGGTGCCCGGGGCGCAGACGCCGTGGCAGGAGATCCAGCGGTCGATGGTCGACCAGCTGTGCGACGGCATGGTGCTGCGTCCGGCCGTGGCGTACCAGCGGATCGCGGAGACGAAGGGAATCCCCCGCGACAACCACTGACTTTCCCGCTTCGGACGGGCCGAAAACGGGTACCAGTGCGTTAGCCGAGGCGAGGAGGCCCCCATGCTCCCCGAGCGAGAACGCCACGCCCTGCGCGCGATCGAAGCGGAACTGCAAGCCAGCGACCCCGCGTTCGCCGCCGCCTTCAGCGGCCGCAAGCTGCACTCCCCCCGGCGCCGGCACCTGCTGCTCCTACTCTGCGACGTCACGGCGGCGGTGATGCTGGTCGTCGGCCTGTTCGCCCGTGACGCCTCGCTCGTGCTCTGGGGCACGGTGAGCGCGGGCGCGCTGGTGGCCTGGCACATCGCCCGCGCCGAGTCGGTCCGCGAGTCCACTGAGGACGGCTCGGCCCGGGCGGCGGGCGCACCCTGAACGCGAACGCCGTACGGCCGCCCATGGTGAGGACCCGTGGGCGGCCGTACGGCGTTTCCGGTGCGTCGGCTCAGTCGTAGGACAGCGCCTCGACCAGCTCGCCGGCGGTCGGGTTCGACAGCGCCCTTGCCACGTCGGCCTGCGCGACGATCCCGACGAGGTCGTGCCCGTCGATCACCGGCAGCCGGCGGACGCGGTGCTCGGACATCGTGCGGAGGATCTCCTGGGCGTCGTCGTCCGCGCCGATCGTCACGACCTCGCCCTGGGCCAGCTCGCCGACGTGGACCGCGCGGGGGTCCTTGCCCTCGGCCAGGACCTTCACCACGATGTCGCGGTCGGTGATCATGCCCTTCAGCCGGTTGTCCTCGCCGCAGATCGGCAGCGCGCCCACCTGCTTCCGCGCCATGGTCACCGCGGCGTCGTGCACGGTGTCCGACTCCCGGGCGCAGGTCGCGTCCGACGTCATGATTTCGCGTGCGGTGGTCATCGTGAAACTCCTTTCGTCCCTTGAGCCGTGTTGTGCGGCTACCCGGGACCGGCAGGTTTACCCACGGGCCGCGCGGGGAATTTCCCGGCACATGCCGGATTCCCGCGGTGCCGAGCCGCCGGACACCACCGACCTCGACCGCCTGCGGTCGGCGGCGTCCGGCTGCCACGGCTGTGCCCTGTACCAGGACGCGACCCAGACCGTCTTCGGCGAAGGGACGCCCGAGGCGAAGATCCTCGTCGTCGGCGAGCAGCCGGGCGACAAAGAGGACCTGGCGGGCGAGCCGTTCGTCGGCCCCGCCGGCAAGCTCCTGGACCGCGCCTTCGAAGAGGCCGGCTTCGACCGGCGGTCGTTGTACGTCACCAACGCCGTCAAGCACTTCAAGTTCAAGCGCGACGAGCGCGGCAAGCGCCGCATCCACCAAAAGCCGGGCCGCACCGAGGTCGTCGCGTGCCGCCCGTGGCTGCTGGCGGAGCTGCGCGCGGTGCGCCCCGACCTGGTGCTGCTGCTGGGCGCGACGGCAGCGCAGTCGTTGCTGGGCCCGAAGTTCCGGCTCACCGCTCACCGGGGCGAGCCGGTGGACGCCCCCGACGACGTGGCCGACCTGGTGCCGTCCGCGGTGGCGACGGTCCACCCGTCGGCGGTGCTGCGGGCGCCTGACCGGGACGAGGCCTACGCGGCTTTCGTCGCCGACCTGAAGGCAGCCGGCAAGACCCTCAAGTGAGCTGCTTCAGCGCCGCCTCCGCCGAGGCCTCGTGCTCGCCGAGGTTCCGCCACGGGTCGTCCTTGCGCGCCAGCCGCTGCTTCTCCTTCGCCAGGCTCCAACCGGCCGGATCGGCCTTGCCCAGCTCCCGCCAGTCCAGCGGCGTCGCGGCGGCCGCGCCGGGGCGGGCACGCAGCGAGTACGGGGCGACGAACGTCTGCGCGTAGCCGTTGCGGTTGGCATCCAGGAAGATCCGGTCGCCACGCTTGTCCTTGCGCTGAGCCGTCGTCAGGCGGTCCGGGTCGTCCGCCGCGACCCGGTCGGCGAGGGCGCGCGACAGCTCCAGCACCACCTCCGTGTCCGACTTCGCGTCCAGCGGCGCGAGCACGTGGAAGCCGCGTCCGCCGGTGGCCTGGACGAACGCCGTCAGCCCGGCCCGCTCGTAGTGTTCGCGGATGCGCCGCGCGACCGCGCGCAGCTGCGCGACCGGCGTGCCGTCCGGCGGGTCGAGGTCGAGCACCAGCCGGTCCGGGCACTCCGGGGCGTCCACGGTGGACAGCCAGACGTGGAACTCCACCGTCCCCTGGTTCGCCAGGTACTCCAGCGTCCCGGCGTCCTCGCAGACGACGTACTCGTCGGTGCCGCCGCCACGCCGGGGAACGCGCTCGACCCGGATGGAGTCCGGGAAGTGCTCCCCCGGGTGCTTCTGGAACCAGCCCTGTTTCGAGATGCCGTCGGGGAAGCGCCGCAGCGTGAGCGGGCGGCCGCGCAGGTGCGGCAGCATGACGTCCGCGACGGCGCGGTAGTACTCGACGACGTCTCCCTTGGTCAGGCCGTCGTCCGGGTAGAACACCTTGTCCGGGTGGGAAGTCTTCACGCGCGCTCCCGTACGACGTCCGCGGCCTTCTTGTCCTCGCGCAGCCCGGCGAACCGCGGGTGCCGCAGCCGCCCGTCCCGCGTCCACTCGGAGAAGCCGATCTGCGCCACCAGCTCCGGGCGCACCCAGTGCGCGCCGGGTTCCTTGACCGGCCCGGCGAACGGCGACCGCGCCGTCTCGCGCGCCCGCAGCCGCGCGTGCAGCGACGTCAGCAGCTTCTCGTCGAACCCGGTGCCGACCTTGCCCGCGTACTTCAGTCCGCCGTCCTCGTGGTAGCCGAGCAAGAGCGCGCCGAAGCCGTGGCGCGCGCCCTGCGGGTCCGTGAAGCCGCCGATGACGAGTTCCTGGCCCTGCGCGCACTTGAACTTCAGCCAGTCGGGTGACCGCCCGTGGTGGTACGGCGCGTCGGCCCGCTTGGCGATGACGCCTTCCCAGCCGCGGCGGCAGGCTTCTTCGAAGAACTTCTCGCCTTGCGCGTTCCGGTGCGAAGACAGCCGCAACGGGTCGTCGAAATCGAACGCGTCGCGCAGCAACGCCTTCCGCTGCCGCAGCGGCAGCCCGGTCGTGTCCTGGTCGTCGAAGTACAGCAGGTCGAACAGGTAGTAGTAGACGCGCACGCCGGTCGCGCGGGCGCGGTCCGGGTCGCCGACGTGGATCCGGGGCTGCAACGCCGCGAAGCTGGTGTTGGCGCCGTCGAAGGCGACGATCTCGCCGTCCGCGACGAACCGCGGCCCGCCCCGGGTCGCGAGCGCTTCGACGATCTCCGGGTAGGCGTTGTCCATCACCTTGTGGTTGCGCGAATACAGCGTCGGCGGGCCGGCGTCGCGCACGCAGATCGCGCGGACGCCGTCCAGCTTGCGCTCGAAGATCCAGTCCTCGTCGGAGAACCGGCGGTCGGTGAGCGTGGCCAGGGTCGGCTCGCGCCAGCCGGGTCCGCTCACGACGCCTTCAGCGCCTTCTCGAGTTCGGCGCGCGTCATCTTCGACCGGCCCTTCACGCCCTGCTCACGGGCGAGCTTGTCCAGATCGGACTTCGACAACCCGGCAAGCTTGCCCTGCTTCTTCGCGGTCTTCTTCTTCGGTTCCTTGCCGCCGCCCTTGCGGTTCTTGACGCTGCGCGACAGCGCCTCGAAGAGGTCGACGACGTCGGCCGACGGCTCCGGCTCCTCTTCGTGGGTGATCTCCTTGCCCGCCTTCTTGGCCTTGATCAGCTCTTCGACGCGCTTCGAGTACTCGTCCCGGTAGTCCTCGGGCTTCCACGGCGCGGTCATCTCGTCGACCAGGGAGAGGGCCATGTCCAGCTCCTTGGGCCGCGGCTTCGGCAGCTGCGGGAGCTTGCCCATGACGTCCTTCGGCTTGCGCAGGTCCGCGACGAAGTGCAGCGTGTTGAGCACCATCACGTCTTCGCCGGCGCGAACGGCGGCGAGGTACTCCTTGCCGCGCAGCACGAACTTCGCGACGCCGGCCTTCTCGCTGCGGTCCATCGCCTGCAGCAGCAGGCCGTAGGCCTTGGCGAAGTCCTCCTTCGCCGGCTTGAGCCAGTACGTCTTGTCGAAGAACCACGGGTCGATCTCGTCCAGCTCGACGAACTGCTCGATGTCGATCCGGCGGGACCGCTCGGGCGCGATTTCGTCCAGCTCGTCCGGTTCGACGAGCACGTGGTCCCCGCCGCCGAGGTCGTAGCCCTTGACGATCTCGTCCTGGGTCACCTCGTCGCCGGTCCGCTCGTTGACCCGGCGGTTGCGGATCCGGTCCGACGTCCCGCGTTCGAACTGGTGGAAGTGGATCGTGTGGTCCGCCACCGCCGGGTACAGCTCCACCGGAACGGTGACCAGCCCCAGGCTCAGCGCACCGCTCCACACCGGTCGGGCCATGTCGACCTCCTCGAGGAGTTTCTCAGGCGACGTCGCTGGCGCGCCGGGTGCCGGAGTGCAGGCCCAGCATGTCCAGCAGCCGCGCGCAGTCCTCGGGGTCCTTGGCCCGCGCCGCGACGGCCAGTGCCGCCTTGCGCCGGGTGCGCGCCAGTTCCGGTGAGTCCCCGCCGTCGGCGAGCAGGTCCGCCACCGGCCGCAGGTCGTTCCGCTTGTCTCGCATCTTGGCTCCCTCGAGCAGTCCCCGGGTGCTCCTTCGCCGACGGATTACCCCGGATCACCCCGAGCGACACAAGAGTCACCGAAGCTGATCCAGACTGGGCCGAACGAGTGAATTCGGCTGGTACCGGCCCCGAAGGAAGGCAAGGTGGTGAGATCCACGTCACATCAGGAGGCCGGATGGGCGCCCAGCTCCGCATCAGTCGCGAGGATGCGGCACTGCCCTGCGAGGTCTGCGGGTTCCCGACGATGCACGTCGCCCAGGTCGTCGCCGACGACGGGACGGTGCTCGGCCGCACCCTGGTCTGCACGACGTGCCAGCTCACCAGGCAGCGCCCGGAACCGGCGGCCACCGAAGCGGAGGCCCCACCGGACGAGGTCCCGACCGCCTGACCCCCGCGTACCCAGGCGGTCGGCTCGCGTACCCGGACCGCCGACTCGCGTACCCAAGCGGTCGGCTCGCGTACCCGGACGGTCGGCTCGCCGTCCGACCCTCCAGGTACGCGAACCGACCCTGCAGGTACGCCGTCCGACCCTCCGGGTACGCGAACCGGCCGTCGCGGGCCGGGTCAGGTGGTGGTCGCGACCGCCGCCACGAACTCCGCCGCCACCTCGTGGAGCTTGCGGTTGCCGTCCTGAGAGCGCTTCACCAGACGCTGGAACGCTTCCTCCGCCGTGATGCGGTGCGCCGCCATGAGGATCCCCTTGGCCTGGTCGATCACCGCGCGGGTCTCCAGCGCCCGGTTGAGCTGGTCGACCAGCTCGCGCGCCGCGAAGTACCGCCGGGCGCTGCGCAGGCCGATCACCACCGTCGCGGTGTACAGCTCGAGGATCTTCGTCCCCAGCTCGCTGAACCCGTGTTCGCCGAACCCGAAGAGGTTCACCGCGCCGGACATGTCCTCGTCCACCGTCAGCGGCGCGGCGAGGAAGCTGGCGACGCCGAGCTGTTCGGCCGACGTCACGAACTGCGGCCACAGGTCCCCCACCGCTCCGACGCCGACCCGGACCGGCTGCCCGGTTTCGGCGGCCCGCAGGCACGGCCCGTCCCCGATCCGGTACTGCTCGCGGTCGAAGTTCACCGCCCGCTGGTCGGTGCTGGCGACCGTTTCCGGCACGCCTTCACGCACCAGGGTGATGCTCGCCATGTCGGCCCCCGGCACCACCTGCACCGCGTGGTCGCACACCGCCTGCAGCATCTGGCCGAGGTCGAGCTCGGTGTCCAGCATCGCGGTCAGCGACTCCATCGCGACCGTGACTTCGTCGAGCCGCGCGGTGAGCTGCTCATGGCCGCCCGTCATCCTGGTGACGCCCCTCATTCTTGTGCTCGGGGCGCTGGAGGACCAGGGAGGACCCGGGCGCGCGCCACTAGTGGGCCGCTAGCGCTTTAACGGGTCCAGCGGGAGATTACTGCATCCCGTCCGTCCCGGGCACGAGCGGTCACGGCTGCGGCGCGCCGCACGTCCATTCGGAGCAACGTCGGTTGCGGGCCCTCAGCACGCGATTAGGCTCGGGTGACGGTTCAACCCAGCAGCCGACCTCGATTCCCCTCGAGAGCGCGGCAGCCCGGTCGCGCACCATCCCCAGGACGGCGGCGAACCGACATGAACCTTCCCCGAGCCCGGCACCCGGCCCTCCGGCTGCGCACGGCGTGGCCGGCTCCGCACGCGGTCCTGGTGACCGCGCGCGGTGACCTCGACAGCGCCACGGCGGGCGACCTGGCCGCACTGCTTTCCGACCGCCTGTGGGCGACGCCCGAACGGCTGACCGTCGATCTGTCCGAAGTGGACTTCCTGGGCGTGGCGGGCGTCCGCGTGCTGCTTCACGCGGCGCTCCAGGCCGAGCAGAACGGCACCGATCTGCTCGTGGTCACCGGGACGAACCCGATGGTCCGGCGTGCCCTCCGCGTGACGGAAGCGGATCGGCGGCTGGTCCTGTCCGCCCATCGGCCCGAGCCCGCGCCCGCTTAGACCGCACGTACCGCTCTTCCAGCAGCCGCTCCACGACCTCCGGGTGGTGCAGCTCGAACGCCGGCCGCTCCGAGCGGATCCGCGGCAGGTCGAGGAAGTTGTGCCGGGGCGGCGGGCAGGTGGTGGCCCACTCGAGGGAGTTGCCGAACCCCCACGGGTCGTCGACCAGGACCTGCTCGCCGTACCGGTAGCTCTTCACCACGTTCCAGATGAACGGCAGCGTCGACGCGCCCAGGATGAACGCGCCGATCGTCGAGATGGTGTTCAGCGTCGTGAACCCGTCGGTGGACAGGTAGTCCGCGTAGCGGCGCGGCATGCCCATGTCGCCCAGCCAGTGCTGGATGAGGAACGTCGTGTGGAAGCCGATGAACGTCGTCCAGAAATGCCACTTGCCGAGCCGCTCGTCGAGCATCCGGCCGGTCATCTTCGGGAACCAGAAGTAGATCCCGGCGAAGGTGGCGAACACGATCGTGCCGAACAGCACGTAGTGGAAGTGCGCGACGACGAAGTACGAGTCGGTCACGTGGAAGTCCAGCGGCGGCGAGGCGAGGATGACGCCCGTGAGGCCACCGAACAGGAAGGTCACCATGAACCCGACCGACCACAGCATCGGCGTCTCGAAGCTCAGGTTCCCCTTCCACATGGTGCCGATCCAGTTGAAGAACTTGATCCCGGTCGGCACCGCGATGAAGAAGGTGAGGATCGAGAAGAACGGCAGCAGGACGGCGCCGGTGGCGAACATGTGGTGCGCCCACACCGTCGCCGACAGCCCGGTGATCGCGATTGTCGCGAACACCATCAGCCGGTAGCCGTACAGCGGTTTCCGGCTGAACACCGGCACGATCTCGGTGACGATCCCGAAGTACGGCAGGGCGACGATGTAGACCTCGGGGTGGCCGAAGAACCAGAACAGGTGCTGGAACATGATCGCCCCGCCGTTTTCGGGGTCGAACACGTGCGCGCCGAGCCGGCGGTCCGCCTCCAGGCCGAACAGCGCGGCCGTCAGGATCGGGAACGCCAGCAGGATGAGGATGGCGGTGAACAGGATGTTCCAGGTGAACAGCGGCAGCCGCCACATCGTCATCCCGGGCGCGCGCAGGGTGACGATCGTGGTGGTCATGTTGACCGCGCCGAGGATGGTGCCGAGCCCCGACACGATCAGGCCCATGATCCACAGGTCACCGCCGACGCCCGGCGAGTGGATGGCGTTCGACAGCGGCGTGTAGGCCGTCCACCCGAAGTCCGGGGCGCCGCCGGGGGTGAGGAACGAGCTGATCACGATCAGCCCGCCGAACAGGTAGAGCCAGTAGGCGAACCCGTTGAGCCGCGGGAACGCGACGTCCGGCGCGCCGATCTGCAGCGGCAGGATGTAGTTGGCGAACCCGAACAGGTTCGGGGTGGCGTAGAGCAGCAGCATGATCGTGCCGTGCATGGTGAACAGCTGGTTGTACTGCTCCGGCGAGAGGAACTGCAGCCCCGGCCGGGCCAGCTCCCCGCGCATCAGCAGGGCCATCGCGCCGCCCGCCATGAAGAACAGGAACGACGTCACCAGGTACAGCAGCCCGATCTGCTTCGGGTCCGTGGTCCGCATCAGGGCCAGCAGCGTCCCGCCCTTGGGGCCGCGTCGCGCCACCGCCAACGGCACCGCCTGCAGGGTCGGCGCCGGCTTCACCTCGGTCATCCGCACCTCCCGCTGTCCTGCCCCTTACTGCGCGTATTACTCCCTTCGGCCACGATCCGCCCTACCCCGAACGGGTGGAAATCACCCGCGCAGGGCCGGCAGCAGCTCCTTCTCCGCGAAGTCGAGGAAGCCGTCCTGCTGGTCGCCGCCGATCTGGACCAGGGCGACGTCGGTGAAGCCCGCCTTCTCGAACTCGCGAACGCTCTCGACGATCGCCTCGGCATCCGGGCCGCACGGGATCGAGCCGGCGACGTCGTCCTCGCGGACGAACTGGGTGGCCCCGGCGAACCCGGCCGGACCCGGCAGCTCGGCGTTGACCTTCCAGCCGCCGGCGAACCAGCGGAACTGCTCGTGCGCGCGCTTCACGGCGGCGTCGCGGTCGGTGCCCCACGACACCGGCAGCTGCCCGACCTTGCGGCTGGGCGCGCCGCCGAGCTTCGTCGCGTCCCACTCACTCGACAGCTCCGCCTTCGGCTCGACGGCGATCATCACGTCGGCGACCGGGGCGAACCGCCGGACCGACTGCGAACCGGACACCGCGACCCCGATCGGGACTCGCTTGTCCGGCAGGTCCCACAGCTTCGCCGAGTCGACGCGGAAGTGCTTGCCCTCGTAGTCGAAATACCCGCCGTCGAACAGGCCGCCGATGATCTGCACGGCCTCGGCGAGCATGTCGTGCCGGACGTTGGCCGGTGGCCAGCCGCGGCCGACGACGTGCTCGTTGAGGTTCTCGCCCGCGCCGAGCCCCAGCGTGAACCGGCCGCCGGAGAGCGCCTGCACGGTCGCGGCCTTCTGCGCCACCACCGCGGGGTGGTAGCGCATGGTCGGGCAGGTCACGTAGGTCATCAGCTCGACGCGTTCGGTGGTCTGCGTGACCGCGCCCAGCACGCTCCAGGCGTACGGCGCGTGGCCCTGTTCGTCCAGCCAAGGCGAGTAGTGGTCGCTCATGACCTCGAAGTCGAAGCCCGCCTGTTCCGCCCCGGCGGCGAACCGGACCAGGTCGTTCGGTCCCGCCTGCTCGGTCATCAGGGTGTAGCCGATCCGCATCGGCGCCTCCTCTCGGGTCAGCTCACCGCGTACCCGTCCCGCGCGGTGAGTAACCGGCCGGTCGCACGTTTGTCCCGTGATCAAGCGGGTACCCGCCCCACGAGCCGAAGGGAGCGGACATGCCTCAGTCGTGGAGCGGCAAGCGCGAACGCCAGTACGAGCACGTCAAGGACTCGGCCGAGGACCGCGGAGCGAGCACCAAGCGGGCCAAGGAGATCGCGGCCAGGACGGTGAACAAGAACCGTGCCCAGTCGGGTGAGTCGCGACAAGCCAGCAAGACGTCGGTGAAAGACAAGTCGCCGCAGCAGCGTGGCGGTGAGCGGTCCGGCAACCGCAAGGGCCCGGGCGGCCCGACGAAGGACCAGCTCTACAACGAAGCGAAGAAGCGGAACATCAACGGCCGGTCGACGATGACCAAGAAGGAACTCGAACGGGCGCTGGGCCGGTGACGATCCCCGAAATCCCTGAACACGAAGTGTCAGCATTCGCCCAGATGGGTAGTACCTCCAGCATGGAAGAAACGCGAAGGGGCGGCTTGGCCGGCGGCAAGCCGACCATCGACGAGCTGCTCGACGAACTGGTGGAGCTGCGGCTGCCCGCGATGGCGGAGCAGATCCCGCTGGTCCGCATGCTCACGCACGGCGTGGTCTCCCGCGCGGACTTCGGGCTCGACGCCATCGCCGACGCCAAGATGGCGGTCGACGAGGCCTGCGCGCAGCTCGTCCAGCTGGCCGAGCTCGGCACCCAGCTGCACTGCCGCTTCCGCCTGGCCCCCGACGGCCTCCACGTCATCGTTTCCACCCGCTCGAGCGACCCGCGGCCGCCGAGCGACCGCACGTTCGGCTGGCACGTCCTGACCACCCTGAGCCGGTCGGTGACCGCGCACTGCGACGTCCTTCCCGGTGGAGGCGCGGGCATCGTCACGATCGAGCTGGTGCTGAACCCGGGAACGAGCGCGTGAGCGGCGAGCGGAAAACCCTCCTCCACCGCCCGGACGAATACGCCCACTGCGAACCGCTGTTCGAGGAGCTGGGCGAGCTCGGCCCGGACGACCCGCGGCGCGACGCCGTCCGCAGCAAGCTGGTGACCGAGCTGCTCCCGCTCGCCGAGCACATCGCGACCCGCTTCTCCGGCCGCGGCGAGCCCCGGGAGGACCTGGTCCAGGTGGCGCGGATCGGCCTGATCAACGCCGTCGACCGGTTCGACCCCGCCCGGGGCCACGACTTCCTGTCCTTCGCCGTGCCGACGATCATGGGCGAGGTCCGGCGCCACTTCCGGGACACCGGCTGGTCCGTCCGGGTCCCCCGCCGGCTCAAGGAGCTGCACCTGTCGCTGAGCCAGGGTTCGGCGGTGCTCTCGCAGCGCCTGGGCCGGGCCCCGACGCCGACCGAGCTGGCCGAGCACCTGAACCTGGACGTCGAAGAGGTCCGCGAAGGTCTCCTCGCCGGCAACGCCTACCAGGCGCTGTCGGTCGACAAGCCGGTGCACGACGACGCCGAGGCCCTTTCGCTGGCGGACACCATGGGGGAACCGGACCACGAGATGGCCATGGTGGAGAACCACGAGGCCCTCCAGCCGCTGCTGCAGGAGCTGCCGAAGCGCGAGCGCGCCATCCTGGTCATGCGCTTCTTCGGCGGGCTGACCCAGACCCAGATCGCCGACCGCGTCGGCATCTCCCAGATGCACGTCTCCCGGCTGCTGTCGCAGACCCTGGAGCAGCTGCGCGGGAAGCTCACCGGCGAAGCCTAGGGCCGCCGCTCCCGCCGCTCCTCAAGCGCCCCAATGTGGCGTTCGGTGCGTCCAGCGCACCCAATGTGGCGTTCGGTGCGTTGGACGCAACCAACGCCACATTGGGGCGCTTTGAGCTCAGGCGAGCCAGCCGGGCCGGGTGCCCTTCCGCAGCCGCCGCCACTCGTGGGTGAACCGCTCGCGCAGCCGCTCCGCCCGCCCGGCGTCCTGGGCGTACAGCATCCCGAACGTGAAGGTGTTCTGCCCCTCGCCGTGCCCGGCGACGGTGAGGTGGTGGAGGACCTCCCGGCCGACCACAGTGTCCTGGTGCTCCCCCAACGTGACCTGGACGGCCTTCACGTTCTTGCGCCACTTGCGGACTTTCTTGCCGTACACCGGCTTCACGGTGTCGGCGGCGTAGCGGGCCCGCTTCGCCTTCTTGCGGACGTCGTGCAGGGCGTGCTCGAGCTCGCCGCCTGCCAGGCCGCGGGTCGCCGCTTGCGCGCGGCTCAGCTTCCGGGCCGCCTTGCGCAGCGGCTTGCGCAAGGCGGCCTTCGCGGGCTTGCGCGCCTTGGCGGTCAGGGGCGGTTCCTCCAGCACGGCGTCCAGGGCCCGCAGCAGCGCCAGGTAGCGCTTGCCGGTCAGCGCCGCCATCGCCCGGGTGCGGGCTTCCTCGGCCTCGCGGGCGAAGTAGCGGGTGAGGTACTGGCGCAGCGGCCCGAACACCAGTTCCGAGGGCACGCCGTCGAGCTGCTCGCCGAGCCGCTCCTCGCTGACCTCGGTGTCCCTGGCCGGTGACAGCTGCTGCCCGAGCCACTTCAGCTCGGCCACGACCGGCGCCGTATCCCGCTCGTCGACGACGGACCCGAAGGTGCGGAGCGTGCTGCGCAGCTTCCGGGTCGCGACGCGCATCTGGTGCACGGAGTCGTCGACGTCGAGCCGCACCCCGACGTCCGCTCGGCACAGCCGGCCGTAGTGTTCCCGCAGCGAGGTGAGCACGACGTCGCCCGCCGATGGCTTCTTACCGCGGCGGGGCGGCGACGGCACGCGGTCGCCGATCAGGCGCCGCAGCTTCGACGGCCACGGCGACGCCGACGCACCGGCCTCGGCGAGCGCCCGGTCGAACTCCTCGAGCCGTCCGGGATCGGTGCCGGGGTCGAGCTCCAGCTCCAGTTCGCGCCACTCGTCGAGCCGCGCAGCCGGCCCGCCCGCCTCCCCGGTCACGTGGTCGTCGGTAAGGACCGCGATCGTCCGGCCGCCGTCGCCGGCGAGGCGGTGGGCGAACCGGTCGGTGCGCAGGTGCGCGATCGGCACCAGCTTCTCCCCCAGCGTGTACGCCCGCACCAGCCGCCGGAGCCTGCCGGGCACCTTGTGGGCGTCGCCGCCCAGCGGGAGCTGGAGCTCCTGCCGTTCGTCCGCCGAGACCGGCAGCTTGAGGTGCCAGCCGGCGTCGGAGCCGCCGACCCGCCGCCGCAGCGTGATCCCGCTGCGCGCCAGCCGGAACCCTTCGGTGTCGTAATAGGACGCGTCGAGAACCTGCTCGACCGGATCGTCCTGGCTTTCGACGCCTGCGACGCCGACCAGGCGGGGCACGCCGCTGCCCGCGACGATCTCGTACTTGCGCTCGCGCTCGGTCACCGACGACGGCGCTGCCATGGTTCGTCCTCCTCGAAGTCCGGTCCTTCTGGGAGGAATACCCGGCCCGCCCCCGCCCGACACGGGATTCGGCGTCCGAGCAGCGGGTATCCGGGTCCGGAATCCCGACGTCCGGACCAGGAGAGTGCATGAACGGCGCGACCGACCTGACGACCGTCCTCGCCGGCGACCACCGCGAGCTCGACCGGCTCTGCACCGAGCTCGAACTCGGCCAGGGCAGCCCGGAGAACCGCAAGGACCTGGCCGACCACCTGATCGCCGAGCTGGTCCGGCACGCCGTCGCCGAAGAGCCCTACCTCGACGGTGAGGGCGATCTCGCCGAGGCGGACCGCCTCATGCGGCAGCTGGAGGGCGCGGGGCCGCAGGAGACCCGGTTCGAGCGCCTGCTGGGCGGGCTCATCCGCGCGATCCGGCGGCACGTCCGCGACGAAGGACCCACAGCCGTGGACGAGGTCCGGCGCAGGTGTTCCCCGCAGCGGCGGGCCGAACTGGGCAAGGAGGTGCTCGAAATCCGGGACGCCGCGAAGACGGTGCCGCACCCGGATCTCGCCGACCGGCTGCCGCAGGCTGACCAGCTGTGGCCGGGGCCGGGGTTCGTCGATCGGGCCCGTGCAGCGCTGCGGGCGCCGGCGTCGGGTTGAATGGACACTCCGCCCCCGATTTCGGAGGAGACAGCGAGGACCGATGAGCGTCGGCGAAGAAGAGTGGGCCCGGGACCGGGCCTGGTTCGGGCGGGACGGTGCGCAGGCGCCGGGTCCGCTGGCGCGGCAGTTCGCCGACCTGACGCGGACGCTGCTCGACGCGACGCCGACCGTCGGCGGGGTGCTCAAGCTCGTCGTCGGGGCCGCGACCGCGCTCATCCCGGACGCCGACCTGGTCAGCGTCACCCTGCGCGCCGCCGACGGCACCTTCCACACCCCCGTCGGGACCCACCCGGTCGCCGAGCGGCTCGACCAGGTGCAGTACGACCACGAAGAAGGTCCGTGCGTGGAATCGGCGCGCCCGGACGGCCCGGCCATCGGCTGGTCCCAGGACCTCGGGCGCGACGCGCGCTGGCCGGCGTTCGGCCCGGCCGCGGCCCGGCACGGCTACCACTCGGTGCTGGCCACGGCCCTGCTCCCGGACGCCCGGCCGCCCCGGCTCTCGGGCGCGCTGAACGTCTACTCGCGCACGCCGGGCGCGTTCGGCGGGCCCGCGATCGACATCGCGCTGCTGCTGGCGACGCACGCGTCCCTGGCGCTGGCCCACACCGAAGCCGTGGTCACGGCCGAGCTGGAGTCGGCGCACCTGCGCCGCGCGGTCGACAGCCGCGACGTCATCGGCCAGGCGAAGGGCATCCTGATGCAGCGCCGCGGCATCACGGCCGACGAGGCCTTCGACGTGCTGCGCCGCGCGTCGCAGGATCTCAACGTCAAGCTCGCCGACCTGGCGAGGACGCTCGCCACGCGGCACACCGAGGTCGACCTGCCCGCCGCCGAGGCCTGACCCGCGACCCAGGGCGGCCACTCTCCTCCGGGAAAGTGGCCGCCCTGGGGTTCGTGTACGACTTACGGCGCGGAGTACGGGGACCGGTTCTCCAGCGACGGGCTCGCCGCCGGGTAGTGGCCGTCCTGGCCCGGCACCGGAGTGACCGTCGGGCCCTGCTGCTCCGGCTCGACCCGCGGCCGGGGGCCGCGCTGGACGACCGCCTCGACCTCCTGCTCGCCGCGGATGCGGGCCAGCACGCCGAGGGTGATCGCGTGCGCCAGCGCCAGGATCAGCAGCAGCACGCCGATCCGCCCGACCACGCCGGGCAGGTCGCTTTCGCCCATGTCGATGGTCGAGATCAGCGCCAGCACACCCAGCGTCGCGAGGTGGAACAGCACGGTGACGAGGCGGGTCATCGAAGCGCCCGCCGCCGGGTCGCCGTAGGAGTTCTCCAGGTACCGGCGGCCGCTGCGGTAGATGATCTGCCCGTCTATCAGGACCAGCGCGACGCCGATCGCGAGGAACGACAGATACGCGTTCGTGGTCATGCCGGACGCTCCTTCCTGGGGGACCTTGCCGGAGGAATACCCTGCAGGTCGCAGAGGGAAACGCCGCGGTCACCCCGTGAAAGTGCCCGGACGCGAAAACGGCGGGGCGAGATGCACTCGCCCCGCCGCGTGTTCCGTACGGACGGGTTACGAACCGGGGCGGTCCACGTCACCACGCCAGGTGCCGGTCTCCCGGCCGCGCTGCTCGATGAACTCCTTGAACCGCTTGAGATCGCCCTTCACCCGGCGGTCGAGCACGCCGAGCTTGTCGGCGACGTTCTCGGCGAACCCCTCCGGGTCGATCTCCATCTGCGCGGTCACCCGCGTGTGCGCGTCGTCGAGCCGGTGGAAGGTGATGACACCGGCGTGGTCCGGCCCGGAGTCGGACGTCCAGGCGACCCGCTCGTCGGGGTGCTGTTCGGTGATCGTCGCGTCGAATTCGCGCGTCACGCCACCGAACCGCGTCACCCAGTGGGTGTGGGTGGCGTCCACCTGGCGGATCTCCTCGACGCCCTCCATGAACTTCGGGAACTCCTCGAACTGCGTCCACTGGTTGTACGCGGTGGTGACGGGGACTTCCACGTCCACGACTTCGGTGATCGTGCTCATGCACTCCTCCTGATCGGTGGTCGAAAAGTCCGGCTACCCGGTGCTGCCGGGGTCAAACCCGCCGTGGTTGACCAGCGCCGGGCCCGGGTATCCGGCGGCCAGGCCAAGGAGGTGTTCCGTGATCGAAGAGGTGAACAAGAAACCGGCGGCCGAACGTTCGGTCGGCGAGCTGGTGGCGGACCTGACCGACGAGGTCAAGCGGCTGGTCCGCGACGAGATCCGGCTGGCGGTCTTCGAAATGCAGCGCAAGGGCAAGAAGATGGGCTTCGGCGCCGGGTTGTTCGGCGCGGCGGGCCTGTTCGCGTTCCTCGGCGCCGGCACGCTGGTGGCGGCCGCGGTGCTGGCGCTGGCGCTCGTCCTGCCGGGCTGGCTGGCGGCGGTGATCGTCGCGGTGGCACTGTTCGTGGTGGCCGGGATCGCCGCGCTGATCGGCAAGAAGGAGGTCTCCCAGGCGGTTCCGCCGGTGCCCGAAGAAGCGATCACCGGCGTCCGCGAAGACGTGGACACCGTGAAACAGGGAGTGCGGGCATGAGCGGGGACTTCCCGAAGAACGCCGAGGAGGCGCGGCTCGACCGGGACACCACCCGGGAAGAGCTCACCGAAACCCTGGAGGCGCTCGGGCAGAAGCTCGACGTGAAGACCAGGGTCTCCGAAAGCGTCGACGAAAAGCTCGACCAGGCGACCGCGAAGGTCGCCGACGTGACGAACGAACCGACCGCGGTCAAGTTCCGCCAGGGCGCCGACGCCGTCCGCGCCCACCCGCTGCCGGTCTTCGCCGGCGTGCTGGGCCTGGTGATCGTGATCCGCCTGATCCTGCGACGGAGGAACTCGTGAACAAGGTGCTCTACAAGCCGCTGAGCTGGGTGGTGGGCGCGCTGGGCGGCATCCTCGCCGGCCAGGCGTTCAAACAGGTCTGGATGCGCGTGGCCGGCGAAGAGGACGCCCCGGAAGCCACCGACCGCGACTACAGCTGGCGGCAGGTGATCGTCGCGGCGGCGGTGCAGGGCGCGATCTTCGGCGCCGTCAAGGCCGCCACCGAGCGGGCCGGTGCGGTCGGCTACCGCAAGGCCACCGGCGACTGGCCGGGCGACGAGTGAACTTCCGGGGGCTCCGGACGGCGGAGCCCCCGGCCGTCACCATCCACACAGGACAGTCAGATCTCGCGGCGGGGCTCCATCTCCCGGCGGGGCTCCGGCGCCAGGCCGGCGAGCGCGGCCCCGACCCGCGGGTGGATCTTCAGCACCAGGTCGGCGCCGGTGGCCTCGAGCGAGCGCGTCACCGCGCGGCCGCCGGGGACGACCGCGAGTTCGGTGCGGGCGTTCGCCCGCAGCAGCGACCGGACCCCGGCGCAGCTGAGGAAGGCCACCCGGGACAGGTCGGCGACCAGCCGGTCGCCGGTGGCAAGGGCGTCGTCGAGGGTGCCGACCGTGGCGGCGTCGATGTCGCCCACCAAGGTGAGGACCTGAATCCCGCCGGATCTCTCGATCGTGGTGACGGTCAGGCCGGACGGTTCGTCGATCGTGCGGAAACAGTCGTCCATGGCGCTCCCTTTCGCGGTGTGCAGGGGCGCTGACCGGAGCACGTGTCTGAACAACAGCCAACGCCCCTGACCGTACGCCACTGGGGCGAGAGGTCAACCCCGCGGGTTTCCCGGCTCCGACCTCGGGTAATCCGTTCGGGACGAGGAGATCCGACCGGAAGGAGATCCATGCGTGTCGTGATCGTCGGCGGCGGTTTCGCCGGCTACCACACCGCGAAGAGCCTGCGGAAAGAGGCCGGGGACGACGTCGAAATCGTCATCCTCAACCCGACGGACTACTTTCTCTACCTGCCTTTGCTGCCCGAAGTGGCAGCCGGGATCCTCGACCCGCGGCGGGTCGCCGTCTCGATCCCCGAGACGCTGCCCGGGGTCCGGCTCGTGCTCGGCGTCGCGACCGGTGTCGACTTCGACTCCCGCCACGTCGCCTACACCGATCCGGAGGACAACGAACACCGGATCGGGTATGACCGGCTCGTGCTCGCGGCCGGCAGCGTCAACAAGCTGTTGCCGATCCCGGGTGTCCCGGAGTACGCGCACGGCTTCCGCGGCGTGCCGGAAGCGCTGTACCTGCGCGACCACATCACCCGGCAGATCGAACTGGCCGCCGCGGCCGAAGACCCGGCCGAGCGCGACGCCCGCTGCACGTTCGTGGTCGTCGGCGCCGGCTACACCGGCACGGAAGTGGCCGCGCAGGGCCCAGCGTTCACCGAAGCGCTGGCCGCTCGCCACCCCGAGCTGGCCGGGCAGAAGATCCGGTGGCTGCTGCTCGACGTCGCCGAGCGGGTGCTGCCCGAGCTCGGCAAGCGGCTCGGCCGGACCGCCGACGAGGTGCTGCGCGCCCGCGGCGTCGAAGTGCTGATGAAGACTTCGGTGGACCAGGCCGGCGACAAGGGCGTCACGCTGACGAACGGGGACTCCGTGCCGACGCACACCCTCGTGTGGTGCGTGGGCGTGCGGCCGGACCCGCTCGTGGCCGAGCTGGGGCTCGAGACCGCGAAGGGCAGGCTGGTGGTCACCGAGCGGCTGAACGTGCCGGGTCACGACGACGTGTTCGCCTGCGGCGACGCGGCCGCGGTGCCCGATCTCACCCGTCCGGGCCAGTACACCGCGATGACCGCGCAGCACGCGCAGCGGCAGGGGAAGCTCGCCGGGCGCAACGTCGCGGCGTCGCTCGGGTACGGCCGCCCCGGCACCTACCGGCACCACGACCTCGGCTTCGTCGTCGACCTCGGTGCCGGTGCCGCCGCGGCGAACCCCTTGCACATCCCGCTTTCCGGACGCCCGGCGAAGGCCGTGACACGCGGCTACCACCTCATGGCGATGCCGGGGAACCGGCTGCGCACGGCCACCGACTGGGCGCTGGAGGCGCTGACCGGCCGCCAGACCGTCCAATTGGGACTCGTCCGGTCCGGCGCCGTGCCGCTCGACACGGACACCCCCGAACTCCCCCGACGCTGAAAGGTTGGCCCGATGACCGCCGAACACGAACCTGTCCGCTCCGAAGGCCCGTCCGTGGTGACCGCCGGCGACCCGGCGGGCCCCAAGGTGATCGTCCTCGACCCGGCGGGCGCCGGGAAGCACGACGAGCTGCCCGCGACCTGGCGGCCCCTGGCGGAGCGGCGGGGCGTCTTCTGGTGCCGGGTCCCCGTCGGCGGCGCCCTGACCGAGGCCGACGACCTCGTCGGCGACGCCGGTCCCGGCGATCCCGAGATCACCGTCGTGGCGAGCGGTCCCTTCGCGGCGGAAGCCCTCCAGCTCGTCGAACGCCACCCGGGCGCGGCGGCGCGGCTGCTCCTGGTCGACCCGGCTTCGGACGCGTTCCTTCCCTCCGGCGACGCGTCGGCGGCCAACGAAGCCTGGCTGGCCGAGCACGACGACGTCGTCGCGAAGCTGCGCGAGGCGGGCACCGACGTGCGGTTGATCGCCTCCAGCACCGAGAGCCCGGAAGACCGCGTGCCGCCGCCATTGCCGCTCGGCCACCCCGACGTCGTCGCGGCGGTGCGCTCGGCCCTCGGCGAGGGTTGAGGCTCAGTCGTCGTCGAAGGCGGCGAGCGCCTGGCGGCGGTGCAGCAGCTCGACCGCCGCGTCCAGCCGTCGTTCGAGGTCCTTCAGCCGGAGGCGCTCGTCCGGGGTCAGCCCGCCGTGGTGGAGGGCGGCGGTGCGCAGCCGGTGCTCTTCGTCGATCAGCTCGGCGATGCGGTCGGTGATTTCGTGCGCTGCCATCGGAAATCCCTCCTGTCCGCCCGCGAGCATACTGTGCCGACCGTACCAATCCGACCACAGTCACGGCCGATGACTTCGTGGCAACGGTCACCTACCGCGCAGGGGCGGCCTGCTTTTGCCCGGCTTGGTACGCCGCGCCGGCAGCCTCGCGCGGGTGATCGAGGTCGCCGAACTGGTGCGCGCCCGCGGGGCCCGGGCGAGAGCCGACACGCGTGATCAGAGGGTCGACACGCGTGATTGGCGGGTCGACACGGCGAAACCAGGCTCGATCCGGCGTGTCGTCCCTTAAATCACGCGTGCTGACTCTCCAATCACGCGTCCTGACCCTTCGATCACGAGCCGGGCCCCTCGCGGGCCAGATCGACGAAGGCTCGGACCACCGGGGGCAGCGGGCCCGCTCGCCAGGCGAGGCCGAGGTCGATCCTCGGCGCCGGTTCCTCCAGCCGCCGCAGCACCACGCCCCTGCGGCGCAACGCCCGCGCCCGGTGTTCCGGCACCGCGGCGATGCCCGCGCCTTCGGCGACCGCGCGCATCAGCTGCTCGTCCTCGGGTTCCTCGCGGACGATCGGCGGCAGCCCGCCCGGCCAGACCTGGCCGCTGATCGCGTCGTACTGGCCGGGGCCGTTCTCCCGGGGCCAGAACACCACCGGCTCGGCGGCGATCGAGGCCCGCCGTACGCGGCCGCGGCGGCGGGCCAGCGCGTGGGTGTGCGGCAGCGCGAGCAGGACCTCCTCCGAGCCGACGACGGCGACCTCGACGTGCGGGGCGCTCACCGGCGGCCGCACGAAGCCGACGTCGATCTCGCCCGCCGCCAGCCGGGCCAGGTTGAGGCTGGTCCAGCCCGTTTCCAGGGCCAGCTCGACACCCGGGTGCCGCGCGCGGTACGCCGCGACCAGGTCGCCGGCCAGCGGGCCCGGCGCCGAACGCGTGTAGGCGATCCGCAGCCGTCCCGTGTCGCCTCGGCCGGCCGCGGCGATCACGCCTCGCGCGCGGTTCAAGCGGTCGAGCAGTTCGCGGGCCTCCCCCGCGGCGACGTGTCCCGCCTCGGTCAACGCGAACCGCGGACCCGAGCGGTCCAGCAGCGCGACGCCGAGTTCGGCTTCGAACGCGCGGATCTGCTGGCTCAGCGACGGCTGCGACACGAACAGGCGAGCGGCCGCCTTGGTGAAGTGCATCTCTTCGGCGAGCACGACGAAGTAGTGCCATCGGCGCAGGTCCACCCAGCCACTATAGGGCTGACCTATGATGTCATCGGGACGAAGTCTTGGACCCGCCGTGCCGGCCGCTGCTGTCCTGGGAACATGAACCGCACCGAACGCAAACTCCGCGCTCTCTCCGCCGCCGCGGAGCAGAACCTCGTCGACCCGATGGCCGGGTTCGTCGACCTCGCCGGTGTCCGCGAGGCCGTCGAGGACCTGACCAAGGCGTTCGCGCCGCTCGGCCGCGTCCAGCACACGGTCGCCGCCAAGGCGTGCGGCCTCGCCCCGCTCCTGCGGTTCCTCGGCGACCTCGGGGTCGACGCCGAGGTCGCGAGCCCCGGCGAGACGGCGGTCGCGGAAGCCGCCGGGCTTCGCGGCGCGCGGCTGGTGCTCGACTCCCCCGCCAAGACCACCGCCGAGCTCGCGCACGCGCTGGCCGAGGGCACCGCGGTCAACGCGGACAACTTCCAGGAGCTCGCCCGGCTCGACCGGCTGGTCGGCGCGGCCCCGCCGCGGTCGGTGCTGGGCCTGCGGATCAACCCGCAGGTCGGCGCCGGCCGGATCGGCGACACCAGCACCGCCACCGCCGCGTCCAAGTTCGGCATTCCCCTGCGGGACAACGGAAACCGGGCCCTGCTGCTGGAGTCCTTCGCACGACGGCCGTGGCTGACCCGGCTGCACGTCCACGTCGGCTCGCAGGGCTGCCCGCCGGAGCTGATGGCCGAAGGCGTCGCCGCGGTGCACGAACTCGCCGAGGAGATCAACACCGAAGCGGGGTACCGGCAGGTCACCAGCCTCGACCTCGGAGGCGGGCTCCCGGTGAACTTCGCCTCCGAAGACCCGGGCCCGACCTACGCCGGCTACGTCGCGACGCTGCTCGCCCGCGTTCCCGCTCTCGCCGACGGGCGCTACGGCTTCGTCACCGAGTTCGGCCGGTCCCTGCTGGCGAAGAACGGCTTCCTGGTCAGCACGGTGGAGTACACGAAGGTCGCCGGCGGCAGGCCCATCGCGGTGACGCACGCGGGCGCCCAGGTGGCCGCCCGCACGGTGCTGCAGCCGGAGCACTGGCCGCTGCGGCTCGGCGCGTTCGACGCCACCGGCACCCCGAAGCCGGGGCCCGACGTGCCGCAGGACATCGCCGGTCCGCTGTGCTTCGCCGGCGACCTTCTCGCCCGCGAGCGTCCCCTGCCGCTGCTGGAACCCGGCGACCTCGTCCTCGCCCACGACACCGGCGCGTACTACTTCGGCGCGCACTACGCCTACAACACGCTGCCGCGCCCGGCCGTGCACGGGTTCACCGTGTCCTCGCGCGGTCACGTGGAGTTCACGCCGATTCGCCGCGCACAGTCCCTGGCCGAGCTGGTCGCCGACGCCGGCGGCGAATTCCTCGGAGCGCTCCCGGCTGCGTGATCGACCGCGTACGATCCCGGGCACGCCGAGGGGAGACTGCCATGGGGGCCGGTCGAGTACGAGCTTTTCGGGGGTCCGGGTGGCGGAGCCCCCGGCCCGGGCCGGAGGCCCGGTTGTCACAGCTACCGCGGTTCGCCGCGCTGCCAGTGGGAATCGTCGTCGCGGTCCAAGCCGTCGTGCTGACGGCGCTGTCCGGGCGCTACGGCTTCCACCGCGACGAGCTGTACTTCGTCGCGGCGGGCCGCCGTCCGGACTGGGGCTACGTCGACAACCCGCCGATCACGCCGTGGCTCGCCCGCGCGTCGACGGCGTTGTTCGGCGAGACGCCGATGGGACTGCGGGTCGCCGCCACGCTGCTGGGCATGGCGACCGTGGTGGTCGTCGCGCTCATCGCCCGCGAGTTCGGCGGCGGCCGCGGCGTCCAGCTGTTCACCGCGATCTCGACGGCGTTGTCGACCTACGTGCTGGTCGTGTCGCACATGCTGGCCACGAACTCCGCGGACGTGCTGCTGTGGTCGCTGATCGCGTTCTTCGGCCTGCGGTTGCTGCGCACCGGCGACGGCCGGTGGTGGCTCGCCGTCGGGGCCGCCACCGGGCTCGGCCTGGCGAACAAGTGGCTGGTCCTGCTCCTGTTGTCCGGGCTCGGCGTCGGGGTGGCCGTCGCCGGGCCGCGCCGGGTGCTCGCGACCTGGTGGCTCGCGGCCGGCGCCGGGATCGCCGTCGTGCTCGCGGCCCCGGTGGTGCTCTGGCAGGCGTCGCACGGCTGGCCGATGCTGACCGTCGCCGGCGGCATCAGCGAGGACGACGGCGTCGAAAACCGTGTCCTGTTCGTGCCGATGCAGCTGGTCCTCCTTTCGCCGGTCCTGGTGCCGGTCTGGATCGCCGGGCTCGTGCGGCCCTGGCGTGACCCCGGCCTGCGCTGGGCTCGCGCACTGGCGATCGCCTACCCGGTGGTCTGCCTCGAGCTCCTGGTCCTCGGCGGCAAGCCGTACTACTCGGTGCCGCTGCTGCTGCCGCTGGTGGCGCTGGGCGCCGAGCCGGTGCTGCGGTGGCTGGGCCGCGGCGGGACGGTGCGCCGCGCGCTGATCGCTGCGGCCGCCGCGGTGTGCGTGGCCGTGTCCGTCCTCATCGGACTCCCCGTGGTGCCCGCGCCGGCGCTGAACGGTCCCCTGCTCGCGATGAACAAGGAACCGGGCGAACAGGTCGGCTGGCCGGACTTCGCCGACAGCGTCGCGGGCGCCTGGCAGCGGATTCCGGACACCGAACGCGACACCGCGGTGATCCTCGCCGGGAACTACGGCGAAGCCGGGGCGATCGAGCGCTACGGTCCCGAACGCGGGCTGCCCCAGCCGTACTCGCCGCACATGTCGTACGCCGACTGGGGACCGCCGCCGGACCGGCTGGTCGGGCCGGTGCTGCTCATCGGGCGGATCCAGCCGGGCACACCCGCGTCCCGGCTGATCACCGGGTGCCGTCCGGTCGCGAAACACCGCAACGCCGACGGCGTCGACAACGACGAGCAGGGCGTCGTGCTCTCGCTGTGTTCGCTGACGCGGCCCTGGTCCGTGGCGTGGCCCCAGCTGCGGCACTACTACTGAGCGGTTCGTCCGGTTCGCGCTACCCTCGGGCGCATGGTGTCGACGCGCACGGCGGTGGCCGTGCTGGGGGCGGGCCCGGCCGGACTCACGGTGGCGAACCTCCTGCGGCGCGCGGGGATCGGCTGCGTGCTGCTGGAGCGGGAAAGCCGGGCGTTCATCGAACAGCGGCCGCGGGCCGGGTTCATCGAGGAGTGGGCGGTCCGCGGGCTCGAACGACGCGGCCTCGGCGAGCAGCTCGTCGCGAAGGCGCCGCGGCACGAGAAGTTCGAGTTCCGGTTCGCCGGGCAGCGGCACGTCTTCCGCTACGGCGACGTCACCGGGCAGCGGCATTTCGTCTACCCGCAACAGCTTCTGGTGACCGATCTCGTCGCGCAGTACGTCGACGCGGGCGGCGAGGCGGTCTTCGAGGTATCCGACGTCCGGCTGCACGACCTGACTTCGGACTCCCCCGCCGTCACGTTCCGGGCCGACGGCGGCGAGCACCGGATCGACTGCGACTTCGTCGCCGGCTGCGACGGTGCCCGCGGCGTCTCTGCGAGCTACCTGCCGGAATCCGCAGTCCGAGCCCATCACGACTACGGAATCGGGTGGCTCGCGCTGCTCGCGGAGGCGCCGCCGTCCGCCGACGGCGTGCTGTTCGGCATCCACCCGCGCGGGTTCGCCGCACACATGGCACGCACGCCCACGGTGACGCGGTTCTACCTGCAGACCGCGCCGGGCGAGACCGAGGCGGACTGGCCGGACGAGCGGGTGTGGCGGGAGCTGCACGCGCGGCTGGCCGTGCCCGGCGGCGAGATCGTCGAGGGCAAGCTGTTCGAGAAGCGGATCCTCGACATGCACAACTCCGTCGTGGAGCCGATGTCGCACGGCCGGCTGCACCTGGCGGGCGAGTCGGCGCACCTGGTCGCGCCGATCGCGGCGAAGGGCATGAACCTCGCCCTGCACGACGCGTTCCTGCTGACCGACGCGCTGGCGGCGTACTACGCGGGCGACCCGGCACCGCTGGCCGGGTACTCCGCCGCCTGCCTGCCGCTGGTCTGGCAGTACCAGGAGTTTTCGCTGTGGCTGTCGGACATCTTCCACCACACGGCCGCCGGGGCGGAGAACCCGTTCCTGGCCCGCGTCGCGGAGGCCCGGATGCGCCGTCTGCTGGGTTCCCCCGCCGCGGCGGCCGCGTTCGCGGAGCTGTACATCGGCAAAAACGCCGACTTCTGAGCACGGCTGTGCTTTCTGAGCGCGGCAGGGGTTGTCAAGAAGAACAAGACTGCACTTTCCGCGAGATCGCGGGCACGCTCGGCGGCATGCCGGAAATCGCCGCTGAGCAGGACCACGTGAACGTTCTCTACGCCCGCCTCGACGCGTTGCGGGAGGAGGCGGCCGCCGC
The DNA here is from genome assembly GCF_002234595.1 of Amycolatopsis vastitatis. GTDB lineage: Bacteria > Actinomycetota > Actinomycetes > Mycobacteriales > Pseudonocardiaceae > Amycolatopsis > Amycolatopsis vastitatis. The sequence goes on along the minus strand of NZ_NMUL01000006.1, from coordinate 102,462 downwards.
GCTCGCGCGCGGCCACGCGCCGGACGTGTGGCAGGCCGAGGTGGCACGGCTGGCGGCGGTCGAGGACGGGCTGTGCTTCGGCCGGCTGGACCTGACCGGCGGCCGGCGTGTCCACATCGGACGGCTCGGGCTGTTCGAGAAGGACGAGGCCCTGCTGGTGGACTGGCGCGCGCCCGCCGCCCGGCCGTTCTACACCGCGACCGCCGCCGAGCCGGGCGAAGTCGTGCGACGGCGGCGGATCACCACCCGCGGCCGGACCGTCGTCGCCGTGGACGACGAGCTGCTCGATCCGGACGGGCCCAGCGACGGGCTGGTCGGCGAGGCCGCGTTGCTCGCCGCGGTCACGGCCGAGCGCACCGGGCGCATGCGCGACATCGTCACGACACTCCAGGCCGAGCAGGACCGCATCATCCGGGACGACGCCCGGGGCGTGCTCGTCGTGGAAGGCGGACCGGGCACGGGCAAGACGGCCGTCGCGCTGCACCGGGTCGCGTACCTGCTGTACACCCACGAACACCTGCGTACCCGCGGCGTGCTCGTCATCGGCCCGAGCCGGGTGTTCCTCGACTACATCGGCCAGGTGCTGCCCGGGCTCGGCGAGAACCGGGTGGTGACGGCGACCGTGCCCGATCTTCTTCCCGGCGTCGCGGTCACCCGGGCGGACTCCGCGGCGGAAGCCGCCCGCAAGGGGCGGGCGGACATGGCATCCCGGCTGGCCGAGGCGGTGCGGGCCACCGTCCGGGTGCCCGAGGAGCCGGTGGACGTCGAGTTCGAGCAGCAGGTCCTGCGGCTGGACCCGGCGGTGGTGCGCCGGGCCGTCCGCAAGGCCAGGGAGACCGGGCTGCCGCACAACCAGGCCCGGGAGGTGTTCCACCGGGCGGTCGTGACCACCCTGACCGGGGAGCTGGTCGACCGGATGGAGGCGGTCGCGTTCACCGAGACCGGCGAAGCACTCGACGGCGGCAGTGCCGACGGCCGCCTCGGCGAAGCCGAGCTGCAAGCGCTGGCCGCCGCGGGTGTGGTGCTCGGCCCGGACGAAGACGACGGCCCGCGTGCCCTGCTGGACGAGCTGGACCGGCAAGCCTTGCGGACGGCGCTGCTCGGCGACGCCGGCGTCCGGGACGTGCTCGACGAGCTGTGGCCGCCCCTGGCTCCCGCGGAGGTGGTCGAGGGGCCGTGGAGTGCCGCGGACGTCCCGCTGCTGGACGAGGCCGCCGCGCTGATCGGCGAGAGCGTGCCGGTGTTCGGGTACGTGGTGGTCGACGAGGCCCAGGAACTGTCCGAAATGGACTGGCGGATGCTGGTGCGCCGCTGCCCGTCCCGGTCGATGACCATCGTCGGAGACCCGGCCCAGACCGGGAGCGCGGCGGGCGCGGCGTCGTGGGACCGGGTGCCGCGGCCGCACCGGCTCGCGGAGCTGACCGTCAGCTACCGCACTCCGGTCGAGATCATGGAGGTCGCGGCGGAGCTGCTCGCCACGCACCACCCCGAGTTGCGGCCCCCGGTGTCGGTGCGGGCGAGCGGAAAGCCGCCGTGGCGCCAGGCGGCCGCCGACGTGCCCGGTGTGCTCGCCGAACTCGTCGACGAGCACACCGAGGGGCAGGTGGCGATCATCGCGCCGGAGACCCGCGAACTGGCGGCCGCTCTGTCGCTGAGCGTGCCGCCGGACCTGACCGCCAAGGTGGTACTGCTGACCCCGGCCGAGGCGAAGGGCCTCGAGTTCGATTCGGTCGTGATCGCCGACCCCGCCGCCGTCCTCGCGGCCGGCCCGCACGGACCCAACGACCTCTACGTGGCGATGACGCGCGCCACCCAGCGGCTGGGCGTGGTCCATCCCGGGCCGGTCCCGCGAGAACTGCGTTCGCTGACCGAACGGCGGGTCAGCTCCAGGCGATCTTGAACACCCAGGCGAAGCGGCCCGCCTGCCGGGCCGCGGCCGGGACGTCGATGACCAGCGAGCCGTTCTCGACCGTCCAGTGCAGATTCCCGCGGTACCCGAGCATGGTCACCCGGTCACCCGTGCGGATCGGGACCGGGGCGTCCACGACCAGGCGGCTGCCCGGCGCCACCAGCGAATGCACGTAGAACGCCTCATTCTGCTTCACCGTGAAGCGGAGGTCGCCGAGCTGCGCCATCCGGGACCAGTACGTCGTGCCGTAGATCGCCTCGCCGTTGACCTTCAGCCACGCACCCGCGTCCCGCAGGTGCCGCTGCATGACGTCGGGGATGGTGCCGTCGAAGTCCGGGCCGATGTCGAGCAGGAAGTTGCCGTTCTTCGAGACGATGTCGACGAGGGTCCGGACGACCTCCTCCGCCGTCATGTACTTCGCGTCGGGGGTCGCTCGGTTGTAGCCGTAGGAGAACGGGTCGAGGCCGCGGCTCGCCTCCCACTTCGCCACCACGGTGTTCGGGTATGTCGTGTACTCCGGCGTCGTGAAGTCGTGGTCCGGGATGCCGCCGCGGTCGTTGTAGGTGACGTCCTTGGGGCGCTTGCGGTTCTTCGCGTGGTTGAAGTACTCGGTGAGCACGTTCCGGCTGTCGTTGACGCCGCCGATGTCGAACCACAGCACGTCGGGGTCGAACTCCGAGATCAGCTCCAGCACCTGCGGCGCCTGGTAGTCGCGGACGAAGTCCTTGCCCGCGGTGTATCCGGTGTAGGGCAGAGGCGCCCCGGTGTAGGGGTTGCGCGGCGCGTGGCCCATCCACGGGTTGTCCGGGTTGAACCATTCCGGCAGCGAGAAGTACAGCCCGTTGCGCAGCTGCGGGGTGTACTTGCGCGAGGCCGCGAACAGCTCGGCGATGACGTTCCGCTTCGGCCCGAGCTTGACGGAGTTGCGGTCGCTCACCTTGGTGTCCCACAACGCGAAGCCGTCGTGGTGCTTGGACGTCAGGACGTAGTACTCGGCACCCGCGTCCGCGATCAGCTTCAGCCAGGTCCGCGGGTCGAACTTCGCCGCGGTGAATTGCGGGATGAAGTCGTCGTAGACGAAGTTCTCGCCGTACTTCTCCTTGTGGTAGGCGTACGTGGGCCCGTTCGGGTCCTGCTGGTTCTGCCAGTACCACTCCGCGTACTGCTGCCCGACCGGCGCCCACGCGGGCACGGCGTACACGCCCCAGTGGATGAAGATGCCGAACTTCGCGTCGTCGAACCAGTAGGGCGCGCGGTGCGTCGAGAGCGACGCGTCGGTCGGCCGGAAGTCCGGGACGCCGAGGGTGATCGGCACCTGCTGCGTGGCCAGCGTGCCGCGCCCGGCGGTGACGCGGATCTGGCCGTTCGTGGTGGTCCCGGGCGGCACGGACGCGTTCGGGGCGAGCCCGAGCCGCACGGTCGCCTGCTCCCCCGGCGCCAGCGCGCGGATGGCCGCCGGCACGGTGGTCCGGCCGCCGGGGACGTCGACGGTGACACTCACCCGGTCGCCCGCGCCGAGCCACACGGTCCCGGCGTTGACGATGGTCGCTTCGGCGGTCTGCGGGCCGCCGTCGGTCAGCAGGTTGGCCGTCGAGCGGCCGTCCAGGATCAACGCCGAACGGCCGACCGCCACCGGCTGGAGGGTGAGCGCGAAGACGTGCAGGCTGGAGACGTTCGGCGCCGGGTTCGCGGTGGTGGGCAGGGTCAGCGCGACGGCTTCCCTGGCCGGGTCGACCCAGACCTGCCCGGTAGCCAGCGAAACCGGGTTGTTGTCGACGACCCCGCCGGGCGCGTAGCGGAACGGCGAGACGAGGGCGCCGTTGCCGGTGTACCAGTCCGGACCGGACAGGGAACCGGTGCTCGTGCTGCCGTCGGCGTAGTGCACGGTCGCCGTGCCGCCACAGGTGCCGTAGCTGGCGGCGACCAGGAAGTACGCGACGAAGTAGCGGCCCTTCGGCAGATCGAGCTTCTGTCCGGTGGCGGCGATGTTGTTCTTCGCGCCGGCGGCCGCGGACCCGAGCTTGAACGGAACGCCGCCGACGGTGGTGGTCTGCCCGGCGGGCAGGTGCTCGGCGGGGAAGGTGTAGCCGGACCCGTCGAAGTCACCGCCGGTCGCCGACGCGCTGTCGATGCCGTCGTTGGTGAACCAGGTGTCGAGCGCGACCGGGACGGGTGGCGGCGGCGGGACGATCGGGGTGTCGGGGCCGTCAGGGGCGGCGTTCACGGGCACGGCCGCACCGGCGGGAGTGAAGCCGGCCGCGCTGAGCGCGACGGCGCCACCGAGGGCCATGCCGAGAGCTTGACGGCGGGGGAAGGTCGTCACTGAACCTCCAGGGATCGGATGACTACGGCGGAATGACGGCAGAGTTCGCCTCTTTAAGGCTCATCTGTCGCTGGGGGAACTGATTCATCCGATGACTGACCCTCCTGCTTGACCTCTGCCATGTCAAGAGGCAACCGGAGCGATCAAAGTGAACCGTGCTCGTGTTCGCCGCGTATCCCTAGGTAACGAGCTGCAGCACTCGCACCGAAATCAGCCGCACTGAAAGGCCAGACCGATGTCCACCCCCTCGAACGCGCTGAGCCGCCGCGCGATCGCCATGCTCAAGGCGGTCGCCGAAGGCCGTGCCGAGCTCCGCTGCAGCTGCGAACCCGATCTCCGCGTCGACGGCCTGTCGTGCTGCGACCAGACCACCGCGCACGACCTCGCCCACGCCGGGCTGGTGAGAGCCACCCGGCTCGTCGCGCCCGGCCAGTGGGCCCCGGCGGAACTGACCGACGCCGGGCACCGCGCGCTCGGTGCCTTGCCCGCCGCCGCAGCTTGAGCCTCCCGCTCGGAAAACCCGTGAAGGCCACCTCGAGTTCGCCGAGGTGGCCTTCACGGGTTTCGGCCCGCACCGGCGGAGAAACCTCGAAACTGCGCTGAACCACCCGGCACCGGCGACCGTGCTCTGGGTGAGGGCGTCTCGCACACGCCCTCCGGGGTCGCCACGACGCAACGATCCGGGCCAGCCTCCGCCCGGATCGGGACCGGGTACCCCGGCGAGCGGCCGTCGCGGCAACGGCCACCTCGCGCGGGCCCGTCCGGTATCCCCAGAATTCCGGACGGGTCCGCCCCCGGCCCGCTGTCCGGGATCTTGTCCGCCTCCCTCACCTGATCAGCGGTCGTCGCCCCCTACCGCGCACGGGACGGTGAGGACATGCGACGTTTCCTGGCCGTCGGAACGGCCGTCCTGGCGGGGTTCGGCCTTCTCAGCACGTCCGGGAGCGCGAATCCAGAGAGCGCTCTCCCGGACGTCGCGCAGCACGCCGTCGGCGGCTGGGTGGGCACGTGGGCGGCGGCCCCGGCGGCGGCCGTGCCGAACACCCCGGACGGCTACCCGGGCTATTCGATCCGCAATGTCGTGCACACGAGCGCCGGGGGTGGCCGGGCGCGCGTCCACCTGTCGAACGCCTTCGGGGCCGCTCCCCTGACCTTCGGGCACGTCACGGTCGCGGTCCAGGGCACCGGCCCGGACGCCGCGGCGGGCACCCTGCGGTCGTTGACCTTCGGCGGAGCGCCGAGCGTCGTCGTGCCGGCCGGTGCCGAGGCGCTGAGCGACCCGGTGAGCCTGCGGGTCTCCGCCGACTCCAACCTGCTCGTGACGACGTATGTGCCGGCGGCGTCCGGCCCGGTCACCTACCACCCCGCCGCGGCGCAGACGTCGTACTTCACCCGCGCGGGTGACTTCGCCGCGAGCGAGTCCGGCGCCCCGTACACCGAGCAAACGGCGGTGTGGCACTACGTTTCCGGCGTCGACGTCCAAGGCGGCGCCGACGCTTCGATCGTCGCACTGGGCGATTCGATCACCGACGGCGTGGGCTCGGCGAGCGGGGCGAACCACCGCTGGCCGGACTACCTCGCCGACCGGCTGCACGGCCGGTTCGGCGTGCTGAACGCCGGGATCAGCGCCAACCGGCTGCTGCTCGACGTGCCGGGCTCGGGCGCCGGGCAGAACGCGTTGTCCCGCTTCGACCGGGACGTGCTGAGCGTCGGCGGTGTGCGGACGCTGATCGTGCTGGAGGGCATCAACGACATCCAGCAGACCCCGCACCAGACCGACGCGAGCGCGATCACGTCGGCGTACCGCCAGCTGGTGGCGCAGGCGCACGCCCGCGGCATCCGCGTCCTCGGCGGCACGCTCACGCCGTTCAAGGGCTGGCGGGTCTACGACGAGACCCTGGAGGCGACCCGGCAGGCGGTGAACGCGTTCATCCGCACGAGCGGGGTGTTCGACGCGGTGATCGACTTCGACGCGGCGGTCCGCGACCCCGCCGACCCGCTGCGGATGCTGCCGGCCTACGACTCCGGCGACCACCTCCACCCGGGCGACGCGGGCTACGAGCGCATGGCCGCGGCGATCCGCCTGGACCGCCTCTGATTCACGAGCGGGTCACGAGCTGCTGAGCGCGGCCGCCGGCACCAGATCGTCCACCAGGAGATCCATCAGCAGGCCGTCGTGCCAGCTGCCGTCCGGGCCGCGCTCGTAGGAACGCATCGTGCCGACCGGCCGGAAACCGAGCGACTGGTACAGCCGGATCGCCGAGGAGTTGTCCGCCGCGGGGTCGATCACCAGCCGGTGGTGCCCGCGCACCGTGAACAGGTGTTCGGCGAGCGCGCGGATGGCGTCGGAGCCGAGGCCCCGGCCCTGCCAGTCCGGGTGCACCGCGATGTCGATCCCGGCGTGCCGGTACTGGGGATCGGCCTCCTCGAAGGCCAGCTCGATCCCCACGACGACGTCGTCGTGCTCGACGGCGTAGGTCGTGGTGCCTTCGTCGGGATCCAGCAGGTACGACACCTGGGCGGCCACCGGCTCTTCGGCGTCCGCCCACCAGCGGGCGACTTCGGGGTGCGACAGGATCTCCTCGAACCGGGCGGCGTCCGAGGCGGCGGCAGGCCGCAGCCGGACACGGCTTCCGGTGATCAGGCCGGTCATCGGCCCAGTGTCGACCCCCGGAAGCCGTCTGTCGAGCGGTTCCGCCGCGTCAGTCACCCATGTCGGTGTCCTGGCCCGTGTCTAGTCCGTCCGCGGCCGCTTGGCCGGTGGGGCGCCGTCCGGCGAGATCGGCGAGTGCACCGGACCCGAGCCCGAACCGGCGTTCGACGGGCCGGCGGCCGGCTGCTTCCCGCCACCGGGAACCTCTTCCCAGGAGTGCCACGGCCCGCCCTGCTTCTTGAAGTTGGGGTCGTTGCGGTCCCAGTAGGCCCGGTCGGCGCCGTCGCCGGGGCGGGGGCTCTTGTACCGGTCCTCGCCCGAACCACTGGCGGTGGATCGTTCCTTGGACTCGATGCCGTGGTAGATGCCGGTCTGCCGGTTGTGATCCCGATTCTCGGCCTGGGTCCGTTTCATGCCTTCGCGGTTCCAGTTCGTGCCCGCGGCCTCGTCGTGGCCGAGCACGCCGTTCTTGTGCCCCTTGATCTCGTTCCCGTTCGCCCCGGTGTAGTTCTCCCCGGGCTGCTTGGTGTCGAACCGCCGGTTCGGGTCGGACAGCCACTTCTTGACCTCGGCCGGCTTCTTGTCCGGGATCGGCGACTTGGCCGCGTCCTTCCACAGCGGAATCATGTTGCTGTGCATGTGCTCGGGGTTGTCGTACCCGCCCGCCTTCCGCCGGCTGTACTTCCATTTTCCGTCGGGCTTCTTCGCGCTGTACTTGCCCGCCGGCGACATCTGCTGGTAGAGCCGCCCGCCCGGCGAGTGCTCGGTGACGACGTTGTTCGGGACGTTCGTCTTGATCGTCAGCTTCGGCTTCTGGCCACCCGAACCGCCCGCCGCGCCCTGCGCGCTCGTCCCGCCGTTCTTGCAGCTCTGGGGCGCGAGCCCGAGCGGGTCGACCCACGCGTGCGGGTTCTCGACGTAGGCGTGCGGGTTGGGCCCGGCGCCGAGGCCGATCGGGTCCGGGCTGGCGTACCGCCCGGTCGTCGGGTCGTAGTACCGGAAGAAGTTGTAGTGCAGCCCGCTTTCGGCGTCGAAGTACTGCCCGGCGAACCGCAGGGGCGTGCCCGTTCCCGTGCGGGTCTGCTCGACGGTCGCGCCCCACAGGCTCAGCCGGGAGAACCAGGCGACGGCGCCCCGGTCGTCGACCAGCTCGGTCGGCGCGCCCGCGGGGTCGGCCACGACGACGTGGAACTGCTCGCCGGCGAGCTCCTGCGACGGGCGGAACAACCGCTCCCGCTGGATCAGCGGCTGGAAGCTGTCCGGCTCGTAGTCCCACACGGTGACCCGGGTTCCGGTGCCGTCCGTGTGGGCCTGCTCGACCAGCACCTGGTCGTCCCAGGTGAACTCGACGCGCTCGGCGACGCTCGTGCCGTCCGGGCCGAGCCGTTCCTTGCCGGTCCGCCTGCCCAGCGGGTCGTAGGTGTACCGCCACCGCGTGCCGTCCGGGGTCCGCACGCCGGCGAGCCGGTCCTGCGGGCCCCAGGCGTACTGCCAGGTCCCCGCGGTCTCGGTCTCCCGGAGCACGAGGCGGCCCCGCTCGTCGTGGGTGAAGCGGGTCCGCCCGGCCGTCCGGACGACCGTGCCGGCGAACGACCGCGGCCCGAGCGCGTCCTGGCCGCCGACGGCCGGCCACACGGCCTCGGTGACGTTGCCCGCCGCGTCGTAGGCGTACCGCTCGGACCAGCGCGGCGCCTGCACGCCGACGACGCGGGCCCGCTGGTCAAGGGTGAACCCGCGCGGCCCGGTGAGCCGGTCCTGGACGCCGGTCAGCACGCCGTCCGGCCGGTAGGCGTAGGAACGCTGCTGGCTGGGCTGCCCCGTCGCGGCGGTGATCGTCTGCGAGAGCAGCTGCGCGTCCGGTGTCCACGCCTGACTGATCGCCGCGCCGGAGTCGAGCGCGCGGCGGACCTCGCGGCCGGCGTGGTCGTGCTCGAACCGCAGTGTCCGGCCGGCCGTGTGCAGGGCGAGCGGCTGGTCCAGCGCGTCGTACTCCCAGACGCTCTCGGCACCGGACGGCGTCCGGCGCCGGACCCGGCGGCCCAGTGCGTCGTAGACGGACTCGACCGTGCGGCCGTTCACCGTTTCGGCAGTCACCCGGCCCGCGGCGTCCCGCTGGAACGTCACCCGGGTCCGGCCGTCGTCGGCCTCCAGCAGGTGTCCCGCGGTGCTGTAGGTGTACCGCGTCGTGACCGGCCCGCAGGTGTGCTCGACGACGTTGCCCACCAGGTCGTGGCGGAAGGTCGTCGTCTCCCCCGCGTGCGTCCGGGCGACGAGCTGCCCGGCGGCGTCGTAGCGGTAGTCCACCACGACGCCGGCGAAGTCCGTCTCGCGCACCAGGTTGCCGGCCGCGTCGTACTCGTAGCGCCAGACGAACCCCTGTTCGTTCGTGACGGCGGTGAGCCGCAGCATGGTGTCGTAGGCGAACTCGACGCGGCTGCCGTCCGGACGGATCTCCGCCGCGGGCAGGTCGAAGTGCGTGGTCTCGGCCCGGGTGACCGCCCCGGCCGCGTCGGTGTGCGCGACGCTGTTGCCTTCGCCGTCGAAGACCCACCGCTCGACGGCGCCGCTCGCGTGCCGGTGCCAGGAGAGCTTGCCGTCAACCGTGTAGCCGAAGCGCTCCACGCTCCCCGACGGGTCGGTGATGGCCCGGATGCGGCCGAACAGGTCGCGCTCGTACCGGGTCACGCGGCCGAGCGGATCCGTGGTCGCGACCGGCAGGCCACTGGCGTCCGACTCGACGAGCAACGTGTTGCCCAGCGCGTCGGTGACAGCCGAAACGTTCCCGCTGCCGTCGTAGGCGTACCGGGTGGTGGCGCCGGCGGGGTCGGTCACCGCGGTGAGGGCGCCGCGCTCGTCGTACTCCCAGCGCGTGACCACGCCGGGTGCTTCGGTCATCGTCAGCGGCAGGCCGAACTGGTTGCGCTCGAAGGTGATCTCGGCGCCGTCCGGCCGGGTGATGGTGACGAGGTGGCCCGCGTCGTCGTAGGTGTACGCGGTGGTGCGGCCCAGCTGGTCGGTCTGGCGCAGGAGCCGGTCGTGGGCGTCCCACTCGTTGACGATCGTGCCGCCGAGGGGGTCGACCTCCTTGACCACCTGCCCGGCTTCGTTCAGGTGGAACTCGGTGCGGTGGCCCAGTGCGTCCGTGGAGTGGGTGACGCGGTTTTCGGTGTCGTAGGCCAGCGTGCCGGTGAAGAACCCGCCGGCGCCTTCGGTGCGGACGCACCGTCCGTGCTGGTCGTAGGTGTAGCGGTACCACTCGCCGTTGCGGTCGGTCCAGGCGGTGATCCGCCCCGCCGAGTCGTAGGTGTAGCGGAACGCCTGCCCCGAGGTGTTGGTGACCGCGGTGAGGTCGCCGCCGGTGTAGCCGTAGCGCAGGAGCTCGACCTCGGTGCCGTCGGCCGCGACCGCGTGCAGCGCCGCGACCAGTCCACCGGCCGTCTCCACGCGGACGGTGTAGCCGCCGCTGTGCCGGATCTCGGTGGGCACGCCGCGGTCGTCGTGGGCGAACTCGATCCGGTTGCCGTGCCGGTCGCCGACCGACGTCAACGGCAGTTCCGGCCCGCCGGGAGCGAAGTACAGGACGTGCGCCTGCTCGAAGTCCTCGATCAGGTAGCCGCCGTCGTCGGTACGGGTCAGGCGCCGCTCGGGCCCCTGGTCACTGGTGGTCCAGGTGCCGACGAGCGGGTACGGGAACTTCTGGATCGTCCCGTCGGCCGCGGCGAAGGTCAGGCCGGTGTCACCGACCGCCAGCCGCTGGTCCAAAGTGGACACCCAGCTCGCGCCGAACCAGCGGCCGGCCCGGTGGGCCGAGAAGTGCGTCCGCTCGACGACCAGGGGCAGCACACCGAAGAACTCGGCGTCGACCTCGCTCATCACCATCTGGCCGGTGGAGACGTCGATCGGGTCGGTCACGCACCGCGTGTTGTCCTGCGACCGGGGGTTCGGTTTCTCGTCCTTCAACGGCGGCGGGCTGTCCTTGCCCTTGCCCTTGCCGTTCGCCCCTGGCCCGTCGAGCCCGCGCGATCCGGTCGGGCCGTCCGGCGTCGGGTCCGGGCTCTTCGGAGCGTCCTCGGGCCCCTTCGACGCCGGTGGCGGATCGGTCTTCGGCGGCGGGTCGGCCTTCGCGCCCGCCGCGCTGGTGCTGTCGCCGCTCTTCGGCGGCGGGTCCGTCTTCGGGGGAGGATCGGTCTTGGGTGGCGGGTCGGTCTTCGGGGGCGGGCCGCCCTTGTCCTTCGGTCCGTCGATGTTTTTGGGGTTGCCCTTGATGTCGGCGTGCTTCGGCGGCGGCGCGGCCTTGCCCGGCTTGATGTTCCGCAACGCCTTCGCCGCGTCACCGAACAGGTTCCCGGCCCGCTTCAGCAGCGGCATCAGCGCCTTCAACGCCGTGACCAGCCGCTTGACCAGGTTCGCGATCTTCGACGCCGTCTTCGCGACCGCGTTGATCACCTGCGGGACGACCCAGGTCATCCCGATCCCCAGGGTGAACACCACCTGCAGCGCCCAGCTGATCAGGTGCCCGACCAGCTCCGCGATGATGTCCCGCACCAGCGCCCGCACCGCGGCGACCACCTCACCGGCGGTCTTCACCCCGCTGGAGGCGCCCTCGCAGCCCTTCTGGGCGGTTTCCAGCAGTGTCACGGTGTCCTGCGCCCGCTGCCGGTAGGCATCCCCGGCCGGTCCCGTCCAGGACACGGTGTCCGACTTGACCATCCCGGTCAGGTCCTCGCCGACACTGCCCAGCTCGGTGGCGATGTTCTTCCACGTCTCCGACTGCGCGGCGATCTCATCCGCGTTGCCGGTCAGGCCGTTCAACGCTTCCTTCAGCGGGCCGACGTGCTCGATCAGCCAGCCGACGCCGGCCGCCAGGATCGCCCCGAACGGGTCCATCGCCATCGACAACGCGTCGAGCGCCGTCCCGACGGCACCCATCGCGACCGACGCCCAGTCACCACTCTCGATGGCCGACTTCAGATCATTCGCCGACTCCAGCAGCGAAATCCCCGAATATCCCTTAGTCGAGTCCTTCGGCTCCGCGACCAGCGGGTTCGCCACTACGCGGCCTTCCTGTCGGCGCGGATCACCACGGGTTGTTGTCCTCGTCCTCCGAGACGGCGGGCCGCCGTGCCGGCGGCCCCGGGGGCGACGGCGGGGCGGCGGCACCGCCCGCCGGGGACGGCGGTACCGGGCCCGGCTCGGCGGGCGGCGGCTGGTCGCCAGGGTCGTCCGGGTCGGGGAACCGGCCGCGCAGGTTGTCGAGCAGGGCGGTGCGGGTCTCGCGGTCCTCGTCGCCGAGCTGCTCGGCCATCACGCCGGCGACGCGTTCGGCGATGCCGGACTGCGCGCGGCGCATGGTCGTGAGGATCTGCCGCGAGAGCTCTTCCAGCGGGAACGACTTGACCTTGTTCGAGAAGGTGAGGTCCGTGACCGTGCCGTCCGCGCCGACGGTGACGCTGACCGCGTCGTCGGAGCTGGTCGCGGTCAGCCGCAGCCGTTCGGTCTCCTCCTGCGCCGCCTGATACCGCTCCGCCTTGGCGGCGAACCCGGCCGCCCAGTCGTCCATCCGGCGGATCGCCTCGTCGGGGTCCCGCATCAGGTCCCCCAGGCCGTTCGGGCCCGTCATACCTTCACCTTCACTTCAGCCGAGCTCGGCGAAGCCGCGAGCTGACGCTCGAACGGCTGCGCGTTGCCTTCTTCCCCGTCGCGATAGGACTGCGCCGCGGTCTTGACGTTGTCGGAAAGCCCGCGCACACCCTCGACCGACGCGGACAGCGCGTCCTTCGCCTGTTCGCCCGTCGGCCGGATGATCGGCGGCAGGAACGCGCACAGCAGCCCGTAAGCGTGGTCCGACATCGCCGTGTCGGACGCCGAAACGGCCGTGTTGAGCCGGTCCACCAGGCTGTCGACGTGGCTCGCGTGCGCGACCAGGTCGTCCGGTTCGACCTCGAAACCGCCGGCCGTCATGTGGTCACTTCCAATCCTGGTTCTTCCAGTCGCCGATCACCGGGGGCGCGACCACCTGCTCGCCTTCGAAGAAGTTCGGGTCGTCGCTCTCGAGGTAGTCGGCCGCCTTGTGTTCCTTGTCGTCTTCCTTCTTGCCGCCGCGAGCCCCGCCCATGGCCCCCATACCAGGGGTGCCCGCCGCGCCGGCCGTGCCGCGCCCGGACATCGCGTTGCGCGCCGCCGCCGCTTCGGCTTCCGCGGCCGCGCCGGAGGCCGCGCCCCCACTCAGGTTGCCCGCGCCGCGCATCCCCGCGCCGCCGGCAGCGCCACCGGTGCCGGAGCCGCCGATCCCGCCGAGGGAACCGCCCCCACCGCCGCTGCCGCCGCCGATACCACCGATCCCGCCGAGCCTGCTGGCGATGCTGTCGCCGTTGATCCCGCCGCCGCGGCCGATGGTCGGCAGCTTCGCGCCGCCGGGACCGGTGTTCCCGAGCCCGCCGGTGCCGATGGGCAGGCCGGTGATCGGGTCGATGCCGGGCGGGGTGAACCCGGGGATACCACTGCCGACCCTTGGGCCGCCGCCGGTGCCGCCCGAGACGTCCGGGATGGTGGGGATGTTCGGCGGGGTGAACCCGCTGCCGCCCGTGGTCCCATTGCCCCCGATGCCGGACGGCGAGAAGCCGGACGACGTGGTCGTGTCGTCGAAGCGCGGCACCGAAGAGCCGGGGATGCCGGCGCCGGTGAAGCTGCCGCCCGTCTGCGTGTCGGGCACGTCGAACGAGGGCGGCGTGAAGCCCGCGCCGCCGGAACCGCCCGTCCCGCTGCCGCCGCCGGGGATACCGCTGCCGGAAAAGCCGGAGCCACCGGCCCCCTCTCCGCCGGGGATGCCGCTCCCGGAAAAGCCGGAGCCGCCGGTGCCCGAGCCGTCGCCGGGAATGCCGGACAGGCCCGCGCCGCTGCCGCCGGGAACGTCGGCGCCGGGGATGCCCGCACCGGCGCCACCCGTGCCGTTGCCGTTGGCACCGTCGAGACCCGCCGCGGTCAGGCCGGCCGGGGTCCGCGCGGTCGTCCCGTCCAGCGACGGCTCCACCGGGTTCCGCGCCAGCAGCGGCTGGGAGCCGGTCGCCGCGCCCCCGCCCGACGGCGCCCTGGTGGCCGAGCGCGCCGTCGCGGTCGGCAGCTTCGGCGGGGCCGGGAACTTGGGGGTGGCGACGGCGCTGCCGATCGTTTCGTCGTACTGCGTCAGGATCTGCGCGGCGTGCTCGCGGGCGACCTGCTGCGCCTTGTAGGTCTGCAGGGCCTCGCCCGCCGCCGAGGCGTACTGCACCGGGTCGGTCATCTGCTGCAGGCGCTGGTTGGTGGCCTGCAGGTCGAACTGCACCGGCGGGTTCGCGGTCATCTGCCGCTGGGTTTCGTTGAGCGCCTGGGAGTGGATCTCCTGCTGCCGCCCGGCGAGCGTCGCGCCCTGCGCGGTCGCGCCGAGCCACTTGCCGACGCCGGCGAGGTGCTCGCGGACGGCGTCACCGGCGCCGCCCTGCCAGTTGCTGGTGCTCGCGTTGATCGCGTCGGCGAGGGTCTTCTGGTGCGTGCCCAGTTCGTTGCCGACGCGCACCCACTCTTCCGAAGTTTCCGCGACGGTCGCCGAGTTGGCGTCCAGTGTGATGGCTTCGTTCATCTGCTCGTGGCTGGCGTTGGCCCACAGCGTGCGCGGCGCGCCGCCGGTCTCGCGCATGGAGAGGCCCTCGTCGAGGCCGTGCTTGGCGTCGGCGAGGTGCTGCTCGTAGAGCTCCTGGATCTTCCGGTCGCGCAGCACCGGGTCGACGACCGGGCCGAGCCAGCCGCGCCGGATCTCGTCGTCGACCTGCCGGGTGGCCATCTCCCGGATCTGGTCGCCCGAAGGCGAGCTGTCCGTGGTCAGCGGCCCGACGTAGTACTTCGACGACGAGTCGGCGGTGACGTCGTAGAGGGGGCTGTGCGGGTCGTAGTCCGGGGACGACGGGTCCGACACGGACTGGGCGGTGGGTGCCACGGTCTCCCTCAGCTGTGGTCGGCGGGCGGGATCGCCGCGAGCGTGGCCCGCGTGTTCTCTTCCCGGGACTGGTAGTTCTTCTTCGCCAGCTTGATGGCCTCGATGTAGGTCGGGAACTCCTGCCGCGCCGCCTGCAGCTGGGTGAGCAGCCCGTGCTCGTCGGCCGCGGTGCTGACCATGTGCGCGGAGACCCACTGCCCGGTGGCGGTCCGGCTCATCGCCGGCGCGTCGTGCAGCCGCTGCAGCGTGGCCCACCGCGCTTCGAGCGACTCGAGCACGCCTTCGAGCGCCTTGATCAGCTGGTTTCCGGTGGTGTCGTCGATCGCGAAGCCGCCGCTCTGGGCGAGCCGCTTCAGCTGGGCACCGGCGAGCCCGACGCGGACCGCGGCCACCGTCTTGGCCTCGGGCGTCGTCGCGGCTTGCATCTGCATGGCCGCCTGGAGAGCCTGGGCTGTCGCCGCGGTCTCTTCCGTCATCAGGACTGTTCCTCCCCGATCAGTAGACAGCCGCGATCGCGTGCCGGATCGCGCGCGCGAGGTCGGCCCGCCCGGCCGGCACGTACTCCGCGGTCAGCTCGCCCGCTTCGCCGGTCTTGGTGTGCACCAGGTACCGGCCGTCGGCGGTGTCCAGCCAGCTCAGCGGCTCGCCGGCCAGCAGCTCGCCCCGCCGGCCCTGAGCGCTGACGGCGATGTTGCCACCCCCCAGCCGAGGTTCGGCGAGCACCCGTTCCAGCACGGCGACGTCCGACGATTTCGGCGCCGGAGGCCGCCGCCCGGGCCGCACCACGGCCTTGACCTCGATCATCCCGAAGGCATCGGTCTCTTCTTCGTCGAACTCGGCGTCCGCGATGCGCTTGGCGGTCATGGCCGAAACTTCCCGCCCGGCGGCGCGGTGCACGACGTGCCTGCCGGTGGTGGCGGCCGGAGCCGGCGGCAGCACACCGGTGACGACCTCGACGAGGTCCTCGTCCGCGAACAGCGAAAACAGCAGTTCATCGGTGTCCGCGGCCTGGGTGACACCGAGCGCCTGGGCCCCATCGGTGACGACGAGCACGGCAACATCGGCACCAAGGCCGTCGATCCCGCTGACGGCAACCGAAACCCGCGACTCGGCAAGCAGCTCGAAGGCCATCCGCACGCCGGGGTGCAGCTCGCCGGAGACGGAGAGCCGCCGTTCTTCGAGAGCGTCGTAAACCTGCCGCGCGACGTGCACGAACCGCACGGGATCGGCGGGCAGGTGCCCGGCACGCAGGGGGTACCGCCGGATGTCGCCCCCGGTCGCCTGCCCGACGACGAGAGCTTCGACGACCTCGAGGACGAACTCGAACCGCTCCGCCATATCCCCTCGCCGCACTCGTTTCGTCAAGCCCTCAAGCAATTCTCCTTACGAACAGTAGCAGTGCCGCAAGATGCCGCGTCGGCACCGCCACGCGGATGCCCGAAAGACCACGATCCCTGGACAGCGCGGGCAAAGGCCCTGAGCCAACCTTCGGCCAAGCGACCAACCCACCACGGCGGATACCTCCAGCCCGGCCGCAAGTGCAGTGGCACACCGCTGCCAGCCTCATAAGGCGACGTGGGCAGGGACAGCTTCGCAACCGAAGCGGCGGAGGCGACAGCTGTGGTCGCAACCCCGGGCCGCACTGCTTAGCCTGGGCGCGGCTGCCCACCGCACCCGCCCAACCGAACGCGCGAGACGTTGGTGCGACAGAGTCTTCGCTATCGAGCGGCACCGGCCCAGGCGGATGCGGTTGTCGATCCGCGGCTGTCTGATCGTCGCCCGTGCCGGTTACCCGGATGAACCGCTCGACTGCTTCCTCACACCTCCCCGACGGCGTGGGTGTGGGCCCGGAGCCGGTGGCTGCGGGCCTGTCCCATGCTGTGGTTATGCCGCGAAGGGCAAGGGTTGGTGCAGGTTGTTGCGCCGGGGTTTTCGCTGTTTGTCTAGGAAGGCTGGCGGTAGGAATTCGGGGAGACCGTCGGCGGCGATCCGGACCTCCCACCCCGAGCGGTGCAGCAGCCGATGGTGGTGGGCGCACATCAGCACCAGATTGCCCAGCTCGGTGGGACCACCATCGGCCCAGTGACGGATGTGGTGACCCTGACAGTGCCGAGGTGGCCGATGACACCCCGGGAAGGCACAGCCCCGGTCCCGCAGGTACAGGGCGTGGCGGATCGCTCGGGGAACCAGGCGCCGCAGACGCCCCACATCGAGGGGTTCGCTGTGGGTGCCGAGCACCGCGGGAATGATCATGCAGTCGCAGGCGTGCAGCCGGGCTTCGGCGGCGGAGATCGTTCCCTCATCCCCCAGGAGGGCGGTGCCGATACCGGTCTTCAGGTCGGTCAGGGAGACCGCGACCATCACGTGGGCGCGTTCCCCGGCCTGCATCGGCAGGTCCGGGGTGGTCCACGCCAGGTCGATCGCGTCGGAGAAGGCGTCGCCGTAACGTTCCTGCGGCGACCGCAAATCCGGGCCCTCGCCGGTGGGGCGACGCTGGGCCAGCGAATCCAGCAGGACACTGGCCCGGGCACCGGTCTCGTCATCCAGCTTGCCGTTGATCTCCCAGATCCCGGTCCGTTTGCGTCGCAGGGAGAGTTCCCGGGTGGGGGTGGCGGGTTCGGTGTCGTCGGGTTCCGCCCCGTCGGGGTCGAGGTGCGCGAGGATGCGGGCGCCGAGCGCGGCGACCTGCCGATGCCCCGCCTCGGCGGCGAAGTCGAGCAGATGCCGCTCGGCCCCCTCGCGGTGCTCGGGCGGAACGTCTTGCAGTACCCCGGCAATCACGTCGATCATCGGGTTGCTCAGCTGTCCCGACCGGGCCACGACCCCCGTGGCGGCCGCCAGGGCCGGGATCGGAGTGCCGTCCAGGCTCAGGCCGGGGTTGAGGGCGCGGGCGCGTTTCACCATCCGCTCGGCGGAGGCTTTCGGGACATCCGCGAGGTGCTCCAGCAATCGGGGCACATACCGGTAGCCGAACAGCTCCAGCACCCCCCGCTGCTCGATCTCGACCAGCAGGGCGCCGAGTTCGGCTTCGGCGGACCGGATGCACGCGAACAGGGAGCCGATGCGGTCGGCGATGGCCACCGCATCAGACTGCCGGATCGCGTGTTCGGTCATAACTCAATGATTACCGGCAATCGAACACCTGTCATCACACGAACAGGTACCACCAAAGCAGAACTGTCACAGCACCGGAACACCCCACGAGAAAGTCGGCAGAGGGACTCGATGCGTGGGGAATCGGCGCTGGCGACCACAAGGACAAGCAACCACGACAAGCGCCGATTTCCCACGCCACGGCGAAGCCGCGCTTGAAACTCGAGAAAATCACGGAGAAACCAACCGAGCCCGATCGATATCAGCCCCACGATAGAGCCGCTCCGGAATCCGAGCCAGGGTGGAAGGATGAACCTGCTCCCCCAACCCGTAAAACTTCTGAAAACTCATGATGAGCGGCCGCCAAGCGTCAGGATCGATGCGATCGTCACTACCGGCCAACCGGATCTCATCATGCACGAAAACCCGCTGAACCCGAACCTCGAAGGCGACGATCCCCCCATCATCCCCGACCGGATGCACGGCCTCGACAACAGCCTCCATGGCGACCGGACACTCGGCAACCCGAGGAGGCACAACGGTTTCCGAAGGAACAGGGGTCAACCCAGCGCGCGAGAACTTCGAGGCGACGTGAAAGTAGCCCCGTCGAACCTTCCCGTCCGGCACCGGATCCGACCCCGTGGTCAGCGCGAGCCGGTCGACGGCCGCCGCCTGGGTGTCCGAGGGGAGGTTCAGCACGCATTCGCGGGTGCGCAAAAGGTTCTGGGCGGTCTTGGAACGGACCCCGAGTCCGAGTATCGCCCGCCACCCGAGCCAGAATGCCGACGACATCGGGGCCAGGTTGGCCGAGCCGTCCTCGTTGGTGCTCGCAATGAGCACGACCGGGGTGCCGAAGTACAGGATGCCGGGCTCGATGGCCGTGTGCGCAGGAGTGTTCACGTCGTCGAGCGTGCCGTCCGCATCGGCCCCGGCGCTGGCGGGAATCGGCCATCGCGATCACCGGCGCCCCGAGGAAGGACGCCGGTGATCGCGGGAGCCCTCAGCCCGCCTGGGTGAGCGCGCGGCGCGTCAGGACCCGCGCCAAGTGGCGGCGGTACTCCGCGGTGGCGTGCGGCTCGTCCGGCGGGTTGGTGCCCTCCGCCGCCGATGCCGCCGCGTCCGCTATCGACGCACCGGACGCCAAGGCCGCTTCCGTGGCGGTGGCCCGCAGCGGCACTCCGCCCATGTTCACCAGCCCCACCCGGCCTCCGGCGACGGCCACCCCGACCATCGCCCAGTCGATCGCGCGGCGGGTGAATTTCTGGAAGCCCCAGCCCTGACCGGCCTGTGACGGCAAGCGGATTTCCGTCAGCAGCTCGGTCGGCTCCAGCGGTGTCGTGAACGGGCCGAGGAAGAACTCCGACGCCGGGATACGCCGCGAACCCGACGGACCGCGCGCGACCAGCACGGCGTCCGAGGCCAGCACCGCCGCGGGCAGGTCCGCCGCGGAGTCCGCGTGCACCAGCGACCCGCCGATCGTGCCGCGGTGGCGGACCTGCCGGTCGCCCACCGAAGCCGACACGTGCGCCAGCAGCGGCGCGTGCTCCAGCAGCACCGGGTCCCGCGCGAGGTCGCTGTAGCGGGACAACGCGCCGATCGCGACTTCGGCGCCGTCCATGCGGACGTACCGGAGCTCGTCGACCGGTCCGATGTCCACCAGGTACTCCGGCGCGGCCAGCCGCAGCTTCATCAGCGGCAGCAGGGAATGCCCGCCGGCCAGCACCTTCGCGTCGTCACCCAAGGACGCCAGCCGAGCCACCGCCTCGTCCACTGTGGACACGCGCAGGTACTCGAACGAAGCCGGGATCACCGGTCCACCTCCTGCCCCGAAGCGTCGATCACGGCGTTCACGATGTTGTGGTAGCCCGTGCAGCGGCACAGGTTGCCCTCGAGCCCCGCGCGCACCTCGTCACGCGAAGGCTTCGGGTTGTCGGCCAGCAGCGAAACCGACGCCATGATCATGCCCGGCGTGCAGAACCCGCACTGCAGACCGTGCTGCTCACGGAAGGCACGCTGCAGGGGATGCAACTCTTCGTCCGAAGAGGACAGTCCTTCGACGGTGGTGACGGCGTGGCCGTCGGCCTGCGCGGCCAGCACCGTGCACGACTTGACCGACTCGCCGTCGAGCAGCACGGTACAGGCCCCGCAGGACGTCGTGTCGCAGCCGATGTTCGTGCCGGTGAGCCCGGCGGTGTCACGCAGGAAGTGCACCAGGAGCGTCCGGTCCGGCACCTCCTCGGCCACCGCCCGCCCGTTGACCTCGATCGAGACCTTCACTGCGCGCTTCCCTTCCCGGTTTCTTCCAGTGCGGCCCAGACCCGAATGGGGGTCGTGGGCATGTCCAGGTGCTTGACGCCGCGTGCGGCCAGCGCGTCGACCACGGCGTTGTGCACCGCCGGCGTCGAGCCGATCGTCGCCGCCTCGCCGATCCCCTTGACACCCAGCAGGTTCCGGTCGGTCGGCGTGGTCATGTCGACGAGCTCGAAGTCCGGCAGCTCGGCGGCGGTGACGAACGAGTAGTCCGCCAGTGTCGCGGTCGTCGGGTTGCCGTCGTCGTCGTAGGTGACGACTTCCATGAGCGCCTGCGCCGCGCCTTGGGCGAGGCCGCCGTGGCGCTGCCCGCGGAAGGTGAGCGGGTTGACGATCGGGCCGGCGTCGTCGACGGCGACGATCCGGCGCAGCTCGACCTTGCCGGTTTCGGTGTCGACCTCGACGACCGCGAGGTGCGCGCCGAACGGGAACGTCGGCTTGCCGTCACCGAACCAGACGTCGGCGGTGAGCTTGCCCTCGGCGGCGCGTTCGGCCACCTGCGCCCAGCTGAGCACGGTGCTCGACGGCGCGCCGCGCACCTGCCAGACCCCGCGCTCGACGTCCAGTTCGAGGTCGTCCGGCGCGGCTTCCAGCAGTTCGGCCGCCAGCTCGCGGGCCTGGGCGATCACCTGGTCGGCCGCCTGCCGGATCGCCGAGCCGCCCAGCTGCAGCGACCGGGAGCCGAACGTGCCGATGCCCTTGGGCACCTCGTCGGTGTCGCCGTGCCGGACGGTGATCTTGTCCAGTGGCACGCCGAGCCGGTCGGCCAGCAGCATCGCCAGTGACGTCCCGAGCCCCTGCCCGTGCGGCGAGCTCCCGGTCCACGCGACGACCGAGCCGTCCGGGTGGATGTCGACGCGGCCGCTCTCGCCACCGCCGTCGCCGCCGGTGATCTCGACGTAGGTCGCGATGCCCAGACCGAGTTCGACCGGGTCGCCCGCCTCCCGCCGCCGCCGTTGCTCGGCTCGCAGTCCGGTGTACCCGGCGGCCTCCAGGGCCTTGTCCAGCGCCGCCGCGTATTCGCCCGTGTCGTAGGACGCGCCGGTCGGCGTCTGGTACGGGAACTCGTCCGGCCGGATGAAGTTGACCCGGCGGACCTCGGCCGGGTCGCGTCCGATCTCGGTGGCGAACAGGTCCATCGCCCGTTCGACGGCGGCCGTCGCCTCCGGGCGGCCCGCGCCGCGGTAGGCCGAGACCGGCGTCGTGTTCGTGACGACAGCGCGGCTGCGCGTCTCCACCTTCGGGAACCGGTAGACGCCGACGGCCATCAGCTCGGTCAGCGTCGGCAGGAACAGCGTCCGCGGGTACGCGCCGGCGTCCTGGATGACGTCGAGGCGGTACGCGAGGACCGTGCCGTCGCGCTTGCCGCCGATGGTCACGGTGTTCTGCTGCGCGCGGCCGTGCGTCATCGACGTCAGGTTCTCGCTGCGCGACTCGACCCAGCGCACCGGCCGCTCGAGCCGTTTCGCGGCCCAGCCGAGCACGGTGACCTCGGGGTCCGCACCGATCTTCGCGCCGAACCCGCCGCCGACGTCCGGCGTGATGACCCGGACCGACTCCTCGCCGACGCCGAGGCTCGCCGCCAGCTGCATCCGCGCGATCTGGGCGTTCTGCGACGACAGCCAGACCGTCAGCCTGCCGTCCTCGCCCCAGGCGCAGGATGCGCCGCGCACCTCGAGCGGGGCGGGCGCGACGCGCTGGTTGGCGATGGTCTGCGTGACCACGACGTCGCAGCCTTCGAAGATCGCGTCGTCGAACTGCTCCGCGCCGTTGACCTGGACGATGTTGCTGCCGGTCTCCGGGTACAGCAGCGTCTCGCCCGCCAGCGCCGCGTCGATGCTCGCGACCGCTTCCAGCGGGTCGTAGTCGACGTCGACCAGCTCGGCCGCGTCGGCCAGCTGGTAGCGCTCTTCGGTGACGACTAGCGCGACGGGTTCGCCGACGTAGCGCACCACCCCGTCGGCCAGCCAAGGTTCCTTCAGCGGTCCGGCCGCGTGCGGGTCGAGCCCCAGGTCGGCGGCGGTGAAGACGCCGAGCACCCCCGGCGCCGCCTTCGCTTCGGTCACGTCGATGCCGCCGATCCGCGCGTGCGCGATCGGACTTCGCACGAACACCGCGTGTGCGGCCCCGCTCAGCGCGTCCACCCGCAGGTCGTCCACGTAAGTGCCGCCCGCGGTGATCAGGTTCCGATCCTCTTGGCGGACCACCCTGGTCCCGACAATGCTCATCTGCTCTCCTGCTCGCCGATACCCCGCCGATCATGCCCGCACGCCGAGGACCACCGCCAGGCCCAGTCCCGCAATGCCGATGCCGATCCGCAACGGCGTGGCCGGCAGGTGCCGCACCAGCGTCGAACCCAGCCACGCGCCGCCGAGGGAGCCGAGGCAGACGGCGAGCGCGGCCGGCCAGACGACCTTGCCGGTGACCGAGAAGACGATCGCGGCGAGGAGGTTCGCCGAACCGGTGACCAGGTTCTTCGCCGCGTTGGTGCGGGCGAGTGGCTGGCTCCAGACCGACACCAGCAGCGCGAGCATGAGCACGCCCGCGGCGGCGCCGAAGTAGCCGCCGTAGACGCCGATGAAGAACGCGGCCACGCCGGTCGCCGCGCTCAGGCCGTGGTGTTCGGCACCTTCGGCCAGCCGGCGGAGCCGGGGCCCGGCCATCAGCACCAGCGACGCCCCGCCGATCAGCCACGGCACGATGACGGTGAACGCGCCGGCCGGGGTCAGCAGCAGCACGGCCCCGCCGCACGCGCCGCCGACGGTCGTGACGAGGCAGAGCGGGACGAGCCGGGCCCGCTGCCCGGCCAGCTCGGGCCGCGCCCCGGCCGCGGCGCCCGCGGTGGTGCCCAGCATGGCGACGGTGTTGGTGACGTTCGCGGTCAATGGCGGCAGGCCGGCCGCGAGCAGCGCGGGGTAGGACACCAGCGAAGCGAGCCCGGCGGTCGCCCCGGTCAGGCCGGCGCCGACCCCGGCGAGCACGAGCAGGAGCAGCACGAGCGGGTCGGTGATCACGGGGGCATCCCATCACGGCCGCCTCGGCTGCCGATCCGGGCGCGCGCCGTTCGTGTCGGAGGTGACAGGCCGGCGGAGACGGAAGGACATCCTCGATGCGTTCGATCAACGTCAGAACTCGAGGCTGCTCCGGGGCGAGGCGAGGCGAAACGGTGGCCGAGCTGGGCGTTCTCATCGCCCGCTACGGCCGTCGGGTACAGGGCCGCGGCGACCTCGTCCGCCACTGTCCACATCGGATTTCCGCGACCCGGTCCACCGGCGGCGGCCGCCCGGAGCGCGGTTGTCCGGCAGGACTTGATCGATCTCGGACGGCTCGCACCGGGCCCGGAGGCGAGTACCTTGGCACCACAAGGCTCGCCACCCCTCGCTCGGGAGGACGGATGCGCGTCACGATCGCCGAGGTCGCCCGCCGCGCGCGGGTGAGCAAGACGACCGTGTCGCGGGTGCTCAACAACAAGGCCGACGTCGACGCGGCGACCGCGGTCCGGGTGCGCGAAGTGATCGCCGCGACCGGGTACATCCCCAGTGCCGGCGCGGTCGGGCTGGCCCGCGGGGTGACGCGCACGGTCGGGATGCTGGTACCCGGGGTGACCTGGCCGTGGATGGGCGAGGTGCTGCAGGGCGTCGCCGACGTCCTCGAGGCGAAGGGCTACGGCTTGCTGCTGTCCACGGCCAACCGCGGTGCCGACTCGCTCGACGGCTTCTCGCGGCGGGTGTCGGCGAAGGCGTTCGACGGCCTGCTGCTGGTGGAACCGCCGGATGCGGTGCGGCACCTGCGCGTGCTGTACGACTCGGGGCTGCCGGTGGTGATGATCGACGACCGCGGCCGCCGCCCGGCGTTCCCGTCGGTGGGCACGGACAACCGCCGGGGCGGCGCGGCCGCTGCCCGGCACCTGCTGGACACCGGCCGCACCCGGCTCGCCACGGTCACCGGGCCCCACGGCTTCGGCTGCACGAGCGACCGCCTCAACGGCTTCCACGACGTCGTGCGCGAAGCCGGCCTGACGCTCGATCCGCGGCTGATCATCGAAGGCGACTTCACGAGCGAAAGCGGCGAGGCGGCCATCCTCCAGCTGCTCGCGACGGGCCCGGCGTTCGACGCCGTCTTCGCGCACAACGACCTCACGGCGGCGGGTGTGCTCGCCGGGCTCCGGAAGGCCGGCCGCGCGGTGCCCGACGACGTCGCCGTGGTCGGCTTCGACGACATCCCCTTGGCCGCGCACACCCAGCCACCGCTGACCACGATCCACCAGCCGCTGCGCGAGATGGGCGAGACGGCGGCCCGGCAGCTGCTCGCGCAGCTGGCCGGCGCACCGCCGCCGGAGGCACCGGTGATCGTCCCGACGTCGCTGGTCGTCCGCGAGTCGACCCGGGCGCCGCGCACCGCGGGCTAGCCGAACTGTCCATTGTGGTCAGTCGCTCGCGCTTCCCGAGGCGCGGCGCAGGGCGCGTCCGATGTCCGCCGGGGAGGACAGCACCGCGGCGACGTACGCGTCCGGGCGGACCAGCCAGGCCTCCCCCGGACGCGCTCCCAGCGCCCCGCCCACCGGGATTTCCACCGACCGCAGCCCCGCGGACCCCACGCCGGGGGTCGTGAGCAGGAGGAACCCCTGCCGGGCCAGGTCGCGCAACCGTCCACCGGGGACGGTCACGTCCGGCAGCAGCACGCCCGGTCCCGGGGGCGGCAGCGCCCCGCGCGGCGGCCGTCCCGTGGCCGGCCGCAGAGGATCCGGTGTCGTCAACGGCGAGTCCGCGTACCAGAACGGCTCGGCCAGCCGCCCCGAGTCGACGAGCGCGTGCGCGGACGGATCGGCCGCCGCGCGCGTCAGGACCTCCTCCCGGTACCGGCGCCCCGTTTCGTCCCGCGGCACCAGGAAGTCCATGGTCGCCGTCGTCACCTCGGCGTTTTCCACCGCGGCCGCGTGCCGTTCGGCGTGGTAGCTGTCGAGCAGGCCGTCGCCGGCGAGCCCGCGCAGCACGTGGGCGAGCTTCCACGCCGCGTTCTCCGCGTCCGCGACACCGCCGTTCAGGCCACGCGCCCCGAACGGCGCGACCAGGTGCGCGCAGTCGCCGGCCAGCAGCACGCGGCCGGCGCGCATGCGGCGGACCAGCCGGGTGTGGAAGCGGTAGACCGACCGCCACACGACCTCGTACGGCCGGTCGCCGATGATCGCCCGGATCCGGCGGCCGAGCGCGCCACCGGTCTCCTCCGCGGCCAGGTCGTAGCCGTCCGGCACCTGCCAGTCGATCCGGAACTGCGAACCGGGACACGGGTGGATCAGCACCTGGCGGCCGGGGTTCCACGGCGGGTCGAAGTGGAACCGCCGTTCGGCCGCCCACCCGGCGAGGTCGGCCCGGATGTCGCAGATGAGGAACAGATCGGCGAACGAGACCCCGTCCAGCCGTTCCCCGACGGCGCGCCGCACCGCGTCACCGTGCGCGCCGGTGCAGGCGACCGCGTAGTCGGCTTCGATCCGGCGCGGGCCGTCGGCGGTCGCGCAGTGGATCTCGACGCCGGCCGCCTGCGTCAGGCCGGTGACGCGGTGGCCGCGGCGGACGTCGATCAACGGCTGGTCCGCGATCAGGCCGTCCAGCACCTCTTCGACGCGGGCCTGGGACAGGTTCACGAACGGCGGGAGCGCGGACCCCGCGTCCGGCAGCCGGTAGGAGAACAGCTCCCGGCCGCGGTGGAACGTCCGCGCGGTCGTCCAGGTGAGGCCTTCTTCGGCCAGACAGCCCGCGCCCAGTGCCGCCCAGACGTCCAGGGTGTCCCGCTGGTGGCAGATGGCCTTGGACCCCACGGGGTCGCGCCGCACGTGCTCGTCGACGAGCACGACCGGCACGCCCCAGCGCGCGAGCAGCAGCGCGGCCGTCTGGCCGACCGGGCCGCTGCCGAGGACCGCGACCGTCATCCCTGCAGCTGGTCCCAGACCTCGCGGTCGCGTTCGGCCGTCCACACCACCGGCCGTTCGACGCCGGACAGTTCGTCCCATAGCCGGGAGACGTCGAAGGGCAGGCAGTGCTCGAAGATCGGCCAGTGCCCGTACCGGCCTTCCAGGGCGGCGTGCGTGCGTTCGAAGGCTTCCTTGAGCGTGCCGCCGGCGTCGCGGACCGCGCCGACCTCGCGGATCATCGTGTCGAGGAAGTGCCGGGTCTGCGCGATCGCCGCCTCGACGGCCGCCGCGCCGCGGCTCACGCCGCCACGGCCGCCGATCAGCACCTCGGCACCGAAGGCGGCCACACGGTCCAAAGTGGACGAAGTCCATTCGCGGTGGAACGCGTCGCCGGTGTACAGCGCGGCTTCGGCTTCCACGAGGTCGCCGGCGTAGAGGATCTTCGGCCGCGGCAGCCAGGCCACCAGGTCGCCTTCGGTGTGGCCGCGCCCGCAGTACTGGAGGACGAGGTCGCCGCGGTCGCCGCCGAGGTCGATGGTGAGCCGGTCGGAGAAGGTCAGCGTCGGCCAGGTCAGCCCCGGCACCGACGCCGCGCCCTTCGCGAGCCGCGGCATCCGGCCGAACTCGCTCTCCCAGTCCTCCTTGCCGCGCTCGGCGATCAGGGCGCGGGTATTCTCGTGCGCGACGATGACCTCGGCGTCGAAGGCGGACGCGCCGAGCACGCGCACCGCGTGGTAGTGGCTCAGCACGAGGTAGCGCACGGGTTTGGCGGTGTGCTCCCGCAGTTTCGCGAGCCACTCGCGGGCGGCGACGGGCGTGGCCAGCGCTTCGAAGCAGACGAGGAAGTCCTCGCCCTCGATCGCGCCGATGTTCGGGTCGCCTTCCGCGGTCAGCGCCCAGACGCCGTCCGCCAGGTTTTCGAGGGTTTGCGCTTTCTCCGCCAGGTCGGCCGAAGAGGCGAAGGCTTTCTTCGTCACGGCGAGCGCTCCTTGATCGTCAAAGGATTGACTATCCCTGCCGGGCCAGGCTAGCTCGCCGGACCGCCGCGGGAAACCCTCCGTCCCCTAACCTGGGCCGCATGACCGACCGACCGGCCGACCTCGACTACCTTTCGTTCGTCGACTACGCGATCGGGAAGGCGCAGGCCGAGCTGCCCGCGACCGACCCGGTCGCGATGCGCCTCGGGCTGACGCTGCACCGGCTGGCCGGCGCATTGGTCTACGACTGGGAATCGACGGTCCACCGGCCACGCGGCTGGAGCTGGGGCGGGTTCCGGGTGCTGTTCGTGCTGTGGCTGGCCGGCCCGCTCGAGTCCCGCCACGCGGCCAAGCTCGCCGGGATGAGCCGCGCGGCGGTTTCGGCGCTGGTGAAGACATTGGAGCGGGACGGCCTCGTGACGCGCACCCAGGTCCCCCACGACCGCCGCGCGGTCCGGCTGGCGCTGACGGAAGCGGGCCGCACCTCGGTCACCGACGCCTACCAGGAGCACAACGCGCGCGAGCAGGCTTGGGCGGCGTCGCTGACACCTTCCGAACAGACTGTCCTCATCGGACTCCTCGAAAAGCTCACGACGGGCCCGGCCGCGGCGGCCGCTCAGCGCCTCGCCTGACCGGCTGCCCCGGCTGTCAGCTGGCCAGGCCGGGCAGGGTGAGCGTGTGGCCGGTCTGCTCGGCCTTCGCCCGGAGGTACCGGACGTTGTTCTCGGTCGCGAACACCCCGGTCGGCACCCGGTCGCGCACCGCGATCCCGGCCGCCCGAAGCTGCGCCGCCTTGTCAGGGTTATTCGACAGCAGGTCGATCCGGCCGACGCCGAGCGCGCCCAGCATCTGGGCGGCGACGGTGTAGTCGCGGGCGTCCTCGGGCAGGCCGAGCGCGGCGTTCGCCGCGTACGTGTCGAGGCCGCCGTCCTGGAGCGCGTACGCGTCGAGCTTGTTGTACAGCCCGATTCCGCGGCCTTCCTGGCGCAGGTACAGCAGGTACCCGCCGGTCTCGGAAATCCGGGCGACGGCCTCGGCCAGCTGCGGGCCGCAGTCGCAGCGCGCCGAACCGAAGACGTCGCCGGTGAGGCACTCCGAGTGCGGCCGCACCAGCGGCACCTCGCCGGGTGTCCCCAGGACGAAGGCCAGGTGCTCGCCGCCGTCGGCCAGGCCGCGGAACGTGACGGCCTCGGCGTCGACCGCGACGCCACCGCCGAGCCGCAGGGGAATGCGCACCCGCGTCCGCACCCCGGCCGTCATGTCGTCACCCCGCGAGTCACCCACAAGATCGACCCTACACGAGGTTCAAATTCGAACATTGACACCGGCGAGGTGTGCCGGACCGGTCGGCACGCGTGATCAGGAGGCCGACACGCGTGATCCGCGGGACGACACGGCCGCCGGAAACCTCCCACGCCGTGTCGACCCGGCAATCACGCGTGTCGACCCCGTGAGCACGCCGAAGGCCGCCGGCGGGCGGCTCGTACCCTCGAGGCATGATCCCCGGTTCCACCGCCGCCTCGTTCCTGCTGGTCGTCGTGCTGGGGGCGATATCGCCGGGGCCGGACTTCGTCGTCGTCACACGCTCTTCGCTCACCGGCGGCAGGCGGGCCGGGATCGCCGCGGGCGCCGGGATCGCGCTCGGCGTGTTCATCTGGGTCGCCGCGATCGCGCTCGGCGTCGCCGCCGTGCTCACCGCGTCCGCGATCGCCTTCACCGTCGTCAAGCTGGCCGGCGCCGCCTACCTCGTGTTCCTCGGCATCAAGGCCTGGCTGGCCGTCCGCCGCGGCGGGTACCGCGACCTCGGCGCCGGCGAGCACAAGCCGCCGCTCGCCGCCGGGGCGGCCTTCCGCCAGGGCCTGTTCACCAACCTGCTCAACCCCAAGGTCGCCGTGTACTACCTGGCGCTGCTCCCCCAGTTCCTGCCCGCGGACGGTGCCGCCCTGCAGACGCTCGAGCTCACCGCGATCGCCACCGCCGGCACGGTGCTGTGGTTCGGCACCCTCGCCCTCGTGGTCGGCGCCCTGCGCCGGTTCTTCGGCGACGGCCGCGTCCGGCGGGGCCTCGACGCCGTGCTGGGCAGCGTGCTCGTCGCCCTCGGCCTGAAGGTCGCCGCCGAGACGGCGTGAGAACCCGCCGGAAGCCTCAGCTCAGCTTTTCGGACGCCAGCCGCGTGCCTTCGACCCGGGCCTTGATCTTCGCGAACGCGAGGTCGCGCGAGGTCGACGTGTCGTCGGCGAACGGCGAGAACCCGCAGTCGTCGCAGGTGCCGAGCCGGTCGGCTGGCACGAACCGGGCCGCGGCCAGGACGCGGTCGCGGACTTCTTCCGAGGTCTCCACCCGCGGGTCGATCGGGTCGGTGACGCCGACGAACACCCGCTGGTCCGCCTTGAGGTGGTCCGCGATCAGCCCGAGTGTCCGCTCCGAGTCGCCTTCGCTGGCCAGCTGGACGTAGAAGCGCCCGGCCCGCAGGTCGAACAGAGCCGGCAGCAGGCCCGCGTAGTCGACGTCGAGGCTGTGCACGGAGTCCTGGTCGCCACCCGGGCACGTGTGGACGCCGATCTTCGCGCGCTCCTCGGCCGTGAACCGGTCCAGCACGGCGTTGTTGAGCTCGACGAACTGCCGCAGCAGGCCGCCGGACGGGTCGAGCTTCAGCGAGAGACGCCCTTCGGTGAAATCGATCTGCACGCTGTCCGCGCCCGCTTCGAGGCTGCGCCGGATGTCCGCCGCCGCCTCGGTCACCAGGTCGGCGACGAACCGCTCCCGGGGGTATCCGTCGATGCCGTCGGCGGGGTAGATCAGCGAGAGGGCGGAGGCGGCGATCACCGCCTGCTTGACCGGCTTGTCCGTGAGCGCTTTCGCTCGCGTCAGGTACGAATCCGCGTGGGTCGCGTAGCGGAACGGGCCCGCGGTGAGCCGCGGCAGCTGCCGGGTGTGCCCGTCGGCGAACGGGATGACGGCGCCGTCCGGGGCCAGCGCGTCCAGACCGGCCAGCGGGTACGTCGCGAAGCTCGGCTTGCCCTGCTCGCCGTCGGTCAGCACCGGCGAGCCCGTCTCCTCGAACCGGCGCAGCGTGTCGGCGACGGCCCGGCTCTCCAGCCCGGCGAGCGCCTCGGCGTCGATCCGCCCGGCGGCGAAGTCGCCGAGGCCGTCGAGCAGGTAGTCCGGCCGCGGGATGCTGCCGATCGGTTCGGTGGGCAGGGTCATCGGGTCCTCCGGCTGCTCGAAGAGTCCCGGCGGGCAGGGCGGAGCCGGCCATACCGAGCGTCCCCAAGCCGTCCGGGTCGTCACCAGACACGTTCGAGAGGCAACTTAACGTGGCGGAAGGCGGTCACCCAGCGCGGATCACCCGGTCGGAGCAGCAAAAAGCACGAAATGAGAAGGCGTTCGGCGGTTCGTTCGGAGGACGATTGGGTATTCGCTCTGGCGATACGGCGGGTTCGGCGCCGAAGGAGTACCCCCCGATGCTCAGTCACCACGATCGCACCGAGCTCGAGAAGATCGAGCGCAGCCTGGAGCTCAGTGACCCCGATCTGGCTGCCGCGCTGCGCGACGGCAGGCGCCCGAAGTCGCGCGCGTTCCGGAGCGCCGTCCTGATCTTCTTCGACGTCATCGCCGTGACGCTGCTGGTCCTCGGGCTGGTGCTGCCCGATCCCGGCGTCACGCTCTGCGGGATCATCGCCCTCACCGGCACGGTCTGGACCCACGTGGCGCGGCACCGGATCTGAGGCGAGACTGGGCGGCGTGAAGTGGGTCCTGCACGTCGACCTCGACCAGTTCATCGCCGCGGTGGAGATCGCCCGCCACCCGGAGCTGCGCGGGCGGCCCGTCGTGGTCGGCGGCAACGGCGACCCCACCGAACGCGCGGTCGTCGCGACGGCGTCGTACGAGGCCCGCGAGTTCGGCGTCCAGTCCGGCATGCCGCTGCGGATCGCCGCCAAACGCTGCCCGGACGCCGTCTTCCTGCCCAGTGACCCGGACGCCTACCTCGAGGTGTCGGCGCGGGTGATGGCGGCGGTGCGGGAGCTGCCGGTCGTGGTCGAGGTGCTGGGCTGGGACGAGGCGTTCGTCGGGGCGGAGACGTCGGACCCCGAGGCGCTGGCGGTGTCGATCAAGGAGGCGGTGGCGCGCGAGACGGGCTTGTCCTGCGCGGTCGGGATCGGCGACAACAAGCTGCGGGCCAAGCTCGCCACCGGGTTCGGGAAGCCGGGCGGGATCTTCCGGCTGACGCGGGAGAACTGGTGGGACGTGATGGCCACGCGCCCGACCGACGCACTGTGGGGCATCGGCGGCAAGACGGCGAAGAAGCTCGCCGAAGCGGGCATCCACACCGTCCTCGACCTGGCGGGCGCGGACCCGGCGGCGCTCGCCGCGCGGTTCGGCCCGAAGACCGGCCCCTGGCTGCGGCTGCTCGGCGGCGGCATCAGTGACGCCGACGTCAGCGCGACCCCGTACGTGGCCCGGTCCCGCAGCCGCGAAACGACGTTCCAGCGCGACCTGACGGACCCGGCCGAGATGGCGGCGGAGGTCTCGGCGCTGGCGAAACGCGTCGCCCAGGACGTCCTCGCCGAGGACCGGCCGGCGGCGCGGGTGGCGGTCAAGGTGCGGTTCGTGCCGTTCCTGACCCACACGCACAGCGTCACGCTGCCCGAACCGACGTCCGATGCCGCCGAGATCGGCCGCGCGGCCCAGGAGGTGCTCGGCATGTTCGAGCTGACCCGCGCGGTGCGGCTCCTGGGCGTGCGGGCGGAGTTCCCGCGCGAGCCGTCGTGATTGTTCCGGAGGGTTAGAACACTGTTACTCACTCACGACAGGGCGTCCGGGAGGGGCAACGGCCGGTCGGGGTCCAGTTCCACCCCGCCCGCCCGCAGCGTGTGGTCCAGCATCGCCCAGATCGTGCCCGTCAGCTGGGCCGTCAGCTGGTCCAGGGTGAGCGCGCCGGGGTGGTCGAGCCAGCGGGTCGTCGCCGATTCGACGTAGCCGACCAGCCCGAAGGCGATCGTGTCCGCCGGCGCCGGGTCGAGGCCGAACGCGGTCAGGTAGCCGGTGAACAGCCCGCTGAGGTGCCGCGCGATGGTGCCGCGGACGTCCGCGGCACCCTCCGGAGTGGCCGGTAGCGTCCGGACCAGGTACCGGTGCAGCTGGGCGTGCTCGGTCAGCCAGCGCAGGTGCGTCGAGATCGCCGCCGCGATCATCTCGTTCGGGGATCCCTCGGGGTGCCACAGCGGCGCCAGCTCCGCGGTCACCAGTTCGGCCGCGCGCCGGGCGATCGCCCGCTGGAGGTCGGCCGCGCCGTCGAAGTGCCGGTACAGGCGGGTGCGGGCCACGCCGGCGCGCTCGGCGATCTGCTCGGTCGAGACGTCCGGGCCGTGCTCGGCGATCGCCTCGAGCGCCGCGTCGACGAACTCCGCGCGCCGGCGCTCCTGCTGGCCGGCCCAGCGCGCCGCCCGTCCGTCGACCTTGGTCACGGCGGAAGCCTACTCAGGACGCGGCAAGCGGTGTACGCTCCCGAAGTAAGTAGTACATCGCGTACCCCCTACTTTCGGAGGCGGCCATGAGCGTCGAGAACCGGGACGTCACCGCGGCCCGCCTTCTCAAGAGCTCCGCGAAGAACTCCTACGACCCGTACGTCGACGTCGACTGGGACGCGCCGCTCGCCGAGGACAAGGCGTACATGCCGCTGGAGCGCGTGTCGCTGTACGGCACCGGCCTGTGGGCGAAGCTGACGCCCGAACAGCGGATCGAGCTGTCCAAGCACGAGATCGCCAGCATCATGAGCGTCGGCCTGTGGTTCGAGATCGTCCTGATGCACCTGCTCGCCCGGTACGTCTTCGACCTCGACGCGCGCACCGAGCACGCGCAGTACGCGCTCACCGAGATCGGCGACGAGACCCGGCACTCGGTGATGTTCGCCCGCACCGCCGAGCGCCTCGGCGTCCCGCGCTACGGCGTCCCGAAGGTCGTCCACCGCGCCGCGAAGGTGTTCGGCGCGACCGCCGCCGGGCCGTCGATGTTCGCGAGCGTGCTCGTCGCCGAGGAGACCACCGACCGCTTGCAGCGGTCGATGATGGACGACGACGGCATCCAGCCGCTGATCCGCTCGGTCAACCGCATCCATGTCGTCGAGGAGGCGCGGCACGTCCGGTTCGCCAAGGAGGGAGTGCTGCGGGAGACGCCGAAGCTGTCGAAGGCGGCGCTCCAGCGGCACCGGTTACGGACCGCGCTCGTCGCCTACGGCGTCATCGACAGCATGGTCGACCCGCGGATCTACCGCAGTGTCGGGATCGATCCCCGCGAGGGCCGGGCCGCGGCGCTCGCGAACCCGCACTTCCACGAGACGCGCCGCTGGATGGCGGGGAAGATCGTGCCGTTCCTGCGCGACGCGGGGCTGATCGGCGGCCGGTCCGAGGGCATTTGGCGGCGCGCGCACCTGATCTGACCCGGCACGGCAAAATTCCCTTCCCGCGAGGCACGCGGCTACGCCAGGATTCCCTGGGTGACCGAGGGATTCCCGCTCGAACCCGCACCGCCGCAGCCGACCGCGCCCGCGCCGCGCCCCCGGCTGACCCGGCCCGTCGCCACCGGCCTGATCGGCGTCCTCGTCGGCGCGTTCCTGGTCGGCGTGCCGTGGCTGGTGCTGAGCCTGCTCGGCGGCCCGAGCGGGCAGGCCCCGGCCGCGCCGGCCAACCTGGGCGGGCTCGCCAAGGCCCAGGATGCGATCACGAAGGTCGCCGCCGCCCGGGGCAAGGCCCAGATCGACCGCATCACCAAGACCGACCAGGAGACGGCCGCGCGCGTGTCGGCGGCCTACGACGGCGCCGGCGCGGTGGTCCAGGACTACCAGGACGAGCGGCTGGCGCGGTCCTTGCAGCTGATCGCCGTGCGCGCGCCGTCGCCGGAGCTGTTCGCGCCCTACGAAGACGTCCAGGCCCTCGGCGAGGCCAAGCCGGGCACCGAACTGGTGCGCGTCGGTGCCGTGCAGTGCCTGCTGCACAACAACCCGGCTGCGCCCGGCTCCACCCCGGACCCGGACCTCTCGTTCGTGATGCAGTGCCAGCGCACCGGGCCCGGACTGACCGTCACGGTGCGGAGCATGGGCACCGAGGGCAACCACGACCCCCAGGAGCTGGCCGGGATCGTCGAGCAGGCGTGGCGCGAGGTCGGCTCGTGATCACCATCCGGGCGGCTCGCGCCGACGACGAAGCTGTGCTCGCGAAGCTCGACGAGCGCACCTGGACCTCCGTCATGTCTCCCGCGGCCCCGCCCCCACCCGGCACGCCCTTCTTCGACGAGGGCGCGCGACCCGAAGACTTCCTGGTCGCGGAGCACGAAAGCGTGGTCGCGGGCTACGTCCGGCTCGCCGAAGGGTTCACCATCCCCGCCCATCGGCACGTCCTGGTGATCGGCGGGCTCGCCGTGGACCCGGACCGGCGGCGGCTGGGCATCGCACGACAGCTCGTCGAAGCCGCCTTGGCCGAGGCCCGGCGGCGCGGCGCCCGCAAGGTGACACTGCGCGTGCTCGGGCACAACACCGGGGCCCAGCGGGTCTACGAGCGCTGCGGGTTCGTCGTCGAAGGCGTGCTGCGGGCCGAATTCCGCATCGACGGCCACGACGTCGACGACATTCTCATGGCTTGCCCGCTCGCTTGACAGCGTCGGCGCGGCTTTGCCATCCTGGTCGCGGGCCGAGAGGCGCTGCGACGGAATTCTTCCGCCACGCTCGGCCCGGTACGACGACTCCAAGGGCGCCTCCCGCGAGGGAGGTGCCTTTTTCGTTGTCCGCAAGGACTTCCGCCGCCTCCCGAGCGTTCCGCCGACGATTTCCGGAGTGCACCGAAAAATGAGTGACAAACTGCAGACCAGGGGCGGCCTCGACTTCGCCGTCGCCGACCTCGCGCTGGCCGACGCCGGCCGCACGCAGCTGCGGCTGGCCGAGCACGAGATGCCCGGCCTGATGGCCATCCGCCGCGAGTACGCCGCGGCGCAGCCGCTGAAGGGCGCCCGCATCGCCGGGTCGCTGCACATGACCGTCCAGACCGCCGTGCTCATCGAGACCCTGGTGGCGCTCGGCGCGCAGGTGCGCTGGGTGTCCTGCAACATCTTCTCCACCCAGGACGAGGCCGCCGCCGCGGTCGTCGTCGGCGCGCAAGGCACCGTCGACGCCCCGGCGGGCACCTCGGTGTTCGCGTGGAAGGGCGAGACGCTCGAAGAGTACTGGTGGTGCACCGACCGGCTCTTCGCCTTCCCCGGCGGCCAAGCGCCGAACATGATCCTCGACGACGGCGGTGACGCCACCCTGCTCGTCCACAAGGGAGTCGAGTTCGAAGCGGCGGGCGCGGTGCCGCAACCGTCCGAAGAGGACCCGGAGGAGTACCGGATCGTCCTCGAGACGCTGCGCGCGAGCCTGGCCGCCGACGGCGATCGCTTCACCCGGATGGCCAAGGAGATCCGCGGCGTCACCGAGGAGACGACCAACGGCGTCAAGCGGCTCTACAAGCTGGCCAAGGACGGCGAGCTGCTCTTCCCCGCGATGAACGTCAACGACTCCGTGACGAAGTCCAAGTTCGACAACAAGTACGGCATCCGGCACTCCCTTGTGGACGGACTTAACCGGGCCACCGACGTGATGATCGGCGGCAAGCGCGTGGTCGTCTGCGGCTACGGCGACGTCGGCAAGGGCGCGGTCGAGGCGCTGCGCGGGCAGGGCGCCCGGGTCGCGGTCACCGAGATCGACCCGATCTGCGCGCTGCAGGCGGCGATGGACGGGCTCGACGTCGTCGAGCTCGACGACGTGGTGGCCACCGCGGACATCTTCATCACCACCACCGGCAACTTCGGCATCATCTCCGCCGGCCAGATGAGCCGCATGAAGCACAACGCGATCGTCGCCAACGTCGGGCACTTCGACAACGAGATCGACATGGCCGGCCTGGCGAAGCTGACGGGTGTCGTGAAGACGGAGATCAAGCCGCAGGTGCACGAGTGGACGTTCCCCGACGGCCACGCGATCATCGTGCTCTCCGAGGGACGGCTGATGAACCTGGGCAACGCGACCGGGCACCCGTCGTTCGTGATGTCGAACTCCTTCACCAACCAGGCGATCGCGCAGATCGAGCTGTTCGCCAAGCCCGGCGAGTACGCCACCGACGTCCACCGGCTGCCCAAGCACCTCGACGAGAAGGTGGCCCGGCTGCACCTCGACGCCCTCGGTGTGAAACTCACCAAGCTGACGAAGGCTCAGGCGGACTACATCGGGGTCGACGTCGAAGGTCCGTACAAGCTCGATCACTATCGGTACTGAGAAGGCTCTGATCCAAGATTGCTCCATTCGCCGTAGTTTGGTTTATCCCGAAACTGGCCATCCTCCGGTCGAGAGCGCATCCGCCCGGACGGCACGGAGCCGGGCCGGGTCTCATGCGAAGGAGTGTGTCAAGTGATCATTCTCGGTGTGATTCTCCTTGTCATCGGGTTCATCGTGGGCATCCCGGTGCTGTACACCATCGGTATCATTCTCGCGGTGGCCGGCGTGGCACTGGCCATCCTGGGCGGCACGGGCCGCCGGATCGGTGGCCGGGCGCACTGGTACTGATCCCGAGACTCCGCCACGGCCTGGCGTGCGTCAGCAGCAGTGCTGGCCACGCCAGGCCGTTCGGCCTTCGTGCATCGCCACGGCGGCGATCGCCAGTGCGACGGCCGGGTCCGCCCACCACCAGCCGAACAGGGCGTTGAGCAGCAACCCCGCCAGCAGGACCGCGGAAAGGTAAGTGCAGAGCAAGGTCTGCCGCGAATCCGCGACCGCGCTGGCGGAGCCCAGCTCCCGCCCTGCCCGGCGCTGTGCCGCGGAGAGCGCCGGCATCACCACGAGCGAAATGGCCGCGAGCACGATTCCGGTCCGGGAAGTTTCCGGGGCCGTGCCGGTGAAAAACGTACTGACGGCTTCCCCCGTCACGTAAACCGCGAGCGCGAAAAAGGAAATCGCGATCGCCTTCAGCGCCCGCCGTTCGCGGGCTTCCGGATCGGCACCCGAAAACTGCCACGCGACGGCGATCGCCGAAGCGACTTCGATCACCGAGTCGAGCCCGAAGCCGATCAGTGCCCCGGACGAAGCCGCGGCTCCGGCGGTCAGCGCGACGACAGCCTCGACGACGTTGTAGGTGATGGTCGCGGCCACCAGCAGACGGACGCGGCGCACCAGGACCGGACGACGGTCCGGCACCACCACCGGCGGCGCGCAGCAGCCGTCGGCACAGGTCTCCGTGACAGGCTCGGGCTTCATCGCGTCCCCACCGGCTCGTCCTCGCAGTCTTCGCGCGGTTCGACCGCCAGGACGACCTGGACGAGCTCGCGCAGGGCGCGGGCCAGGTGCGCGTCGGCGATCTCGTACCGCACCTGACGGCCTTCGTAGCCCGCCACGACGAGACCGCAGCCACGCAGGCAGGACAGGTGGTTCGAGACGTTCGAGCGGCTGAGCCCGAGTTCGCCGGCGAGCCGTCCGGGGTAGGCGGGGCCGTCCAGCAGCGCGGTCAGGATCCGGCAACGGGTCGGATCGGACAGAGCACGCCCGATGCGGGCCAGCGCCGCCTCCCGCGTCTCACAGGTCACCATGCGGTGAACTGTACATCAGCGGCTGACATATCCACACCGGACACTCCGGAAAGACCCTGTAGGCAGAAAAGGGTCCTCCGGCTCCGAGGGGGAGGGAGAGCCGAAGGACCCCGTTAGTGTTAGCACATTGCCAAGCCCGTGTACACAGCTGCATACACGATCGTGTTACGGCCTTGACGCCGCCCGGACGCCGTGAAGGCCTCCCCGGCGGGCGGCGAAGCCCGGCGGGAAGGCCTTCACGGATCCTGGCGGGAGGCTCAGGAAGCCTGGCGCAGCAAGGGTTTCCGCGGCGCGTCGGCACAACCGCACCCGCCGCCCAGAGCCTGGCAGTCGACGATCAGCGCGTGCCGCACGCGATCACCGTCCCCGCAGGCCGCGTCGGTGCACTCGGCGAATCCGCCTTCCGGGTGGATCACCAGCGTGCCGTGGCAATGATCGATCCCCGCGTCACAAGAGGCGCACTCCATGACCGGCCACCTTTCCGCGATGGTGCTCGCTCCCCCAAGGTAGGCCGGGAAAGCACACGGACGCGGTAAAGGGACGGCGTGTCGGCCCAACCACCCGTCCGGGCGGTCTCAGGCGGACTTCGGTGCCCGCTTGCGGGCCGCCGGCTTCTTCTTCGCGGCCGCCGGCTTGGCGTCCTCATCGGACTGCTCCGAAGAGGACTGCCGCGACTTCTTCGCGGCGTCCACACTGGCCTGCAGCGCCGCCATCAGGTCGACGACGTCGGCCTTGGCGGTGACCGCCGCGGGCTTGGTCGTCTCCTCCCCCGCGACCTTGGCCTCGATCATCTGCTCGAGGGCCTCGCGGTAGTGGTCGCGGTACTTCTCCGGCTCGAACACCGGCTCGGCCAGCGAGTCGATCAGCGATCCGGCCATCGTCAGCTCCTGCGGCCGGATCTGGGGCGGGTCGTCGCGCAGGAACGGGAAGTCGGGCTCGCGGACCTCGTCCGGCCACAGGATCGTCGTCATCACGAGCACGTCGGCGTGCACGCGCAGCACCGCCATGCTCTCCCGCTGCCGCACGGCGACCTTGGCGATGGCCACCTGGCTCGACTTGTGCAGCGCGTCCCGCAGCACGACGTACGGCTTCACCGCGTTCTTCTGCGGTTCCAGGTAGTAGGTCCGGTCGTACTGGATCGGGTCGATCGACTCCAGCGGCACGAACTCCAGCACGTCGATCGTGCGCTGGCTGGACAGCGGCAGCTCGGCCATCTCGGCGTCGGTGATCACCACCATCTCGCCGTCGGGCAGCTCGTAGCCCTTGGCGATCTCGGCGTAGGGCACTTCCTCGCCGTCGATCGTGCAGAACCGCTTGTACTGGATGCGGCCGCCGTCGGCCTCGTGCACCTGGCGGAGGGAGACGTTCTTGTTCTCGGTGGCCGCGTACAGCTGGATCGGGATGCTGACCAGCCCGAACGACACCGAGCCCTTCCACATCGCCCGCATGCCACGTACCTCCGATGTGCCACCCTGCCGCCTTCACGCTACGTAGTTACCGTAGCCCGAATCGTCCCCCGGCGACAGTGCACCGGCCCGGCGATCTAGACCTCTGCCAGGTATTTCTCCCAGAGCACGGGGTCCATGAACCAGTGCCGGAAGTCCGTCGGGTCGGCGAATCCGTTGACGAACCGCCGGGCCACGGCCGGATTCTGCCCGGCGACCCCGAGGATCTGGAGTACGTGCGGGGGCGGCGGCAGGAGCAGCGCGTTGGTCCATTCGGTGACGTGCCGGGCGTACTCCCAGTAGCGCTCGAAGGTGGCGTCCATCCACGCCGCGTCGAACGGCCGGTCGCCGCGGGCCAGGATCGCGTCCAGGTACGTCGCCGCGCAGTGGCTCGCGTTGTTCGAGCCCTGCCCGGTGATCGGGTCGTTGGCCACGACGACGTCGGCCATCCCCAGCACAGTCGCCCCGCCCGGCAGCGTCCCGACCGGGTTGCGGACCACCGGCGTGTACCCGCCGGCCAGTGTCGCCTTGGCGTCGGTCAGCTCCGCGTCGCGGCAGCGCTCGAACTCCCACGGCACGAACTGCCGCATCAGGTCGAGGATCCGCGCGAAGTGCTCCCCGGGGCCCGGGCGGTCGTCGAAGCAGTCCAGCGGCCCGCCGGGGACGCCTTCGAAGAACAGGATCTCGCAGTTGCCGCTCAGCGTGTACGCCGGGATCATGAACAGCTCGCCGACGCCGGGGACGATGTTGAACCGCACCCCCGGCTTTTCCGGGTGTTCCGGCCGCGGGCCCACGCCGTGGGCGTAGACCAGCGAAAGCGCGCGCATCGGCTTGGTGAACGGCGACCGCCCCGGCACGCGGTCGAACAGCTGGACCAGCTCGCCCTTGCCGGCGGAGATGATCACCAGGTCGTACAGCCGGGCCAGCGCGTCCAGTTCGGAGGTCATCACGCCGTGGATGACGAGCTTGCCGCCGCGTTCCTCGAACAGCTCCAGCCAGCCCGCCATCTTCACGCGCTGGTCGACCGACTGCGCGGGGTGGTCCAGCTCGCCGAACCAGTCGAGCGCGCGGCCGCCGTCCGGCGCGGCCACCGAGATCCCGATGCCCTCGACGTTCACCGTCCCGGCTTCCCACAGGTTCAGCCCGAGGTCCCGCTCGTGCTGCAGGGCGTCGTGGAACATGCACTGCGTCGACATCACCCGCCCGCCCCGGATCTCCTCCGGTGTCCGCGCGGACATCACCGTGACGTCGTAGTCCTTCGCCTGCAGGCCGAGAGCCAGCTGCAGGCCGGACTGACCGGCGCCGACGATCAGGACCTTGCGCATGGGGCTCGTCTCCTCCGGGTCAGGCGTGCGGGGCGCTGCCGGCGAGCTCGCGGCCGGCCGGGCCGGAGAGCACCGCGAGCGACAGCGTGTGGCCGACCAGTTCGGTCAGGGTGGCGATCGTCGACGCGCGGTCCCGGGCGTCGCAGGTGACCAGCGGGACGGCCGGGTCGAGGGCGAGGGCGTCGCGCACCTCCTCGAGGTCGTGCACCGGCTTGCCCTCGAACTGGTTGACCGCCACGACGAACGGCAGCTCGGAGTCGTTCTCGAAGTAGTTGATCGCCGCGAACGACTCGTCGATCCGGCTGGTGTCGACGAGCACGACCGCGCCGAGCGCGCCGCGGCTCAGGTCGTCCCACAGGAACCAGAAGCGCGCCTGCCCCGGCGTGCCGAACAGGTACAGCAGCAGGTCCGGGCGCAGCGTGATCCGGCCGAAGTCCATCGCGACGGTCGTGGTCGACTTGCCGCCGGGCGGGATCTCGTCGATGCCCTCCCCGGCCTCGGTCATCCACGCCTCGTTGCTCATCGGCGGCACTTCCGACACCGCGCCCACGAACGTGGTCTTGCCGACACCGAAGCCCCCGGCGACGACGATCTTCGCGGAGATCGTCAGCAGATCGCCCTCAGGCGGGGAGCCGCTTGAGCCCATCAAGGATCCTCTCGAGCACGTTGGTGTCGTGGTGGTAGGCGTGCGCGGTCGGGTGGACGAAGACCGCGCCCTGGGTGGCGAGGTCGCCGATCAGCACCCGCACCACCCCGAGGGGCAGGTCCAGCCCGACCGACAGCTCGGCGATCGAGCACCGGGTCCGGGCGCGTTCGTAGAGCGAGCGCGACTCGGGCATCAGCGCGTCGCTCAGCGCGGGGTCGTACCGCGGCACCGAAACCAGCGTCTCCACCAGCAGCTGGTGGCGCGTGCTGGTGCGGCCGCCGGTGAGCGCGTACGCGCGGATCCGGCGGCTGCGCCGCGGCAACGGGTCACCCGGACCGGGCACTGTGGACACTGTGGTCTCTTCGGACACGGACCTCACCTCCTTCACGCCCGGGGCCGCCGCGCGGTCAGCACCTGGCGCAGCTCCGCGCGCACCTCGGGGGTGAGCGCGTGGCCGGCGTTGGTGATGAACTGCGTCATCTCGTAGGCGACCACCTTCATGTCCGCCTCGCCCGAGGTCAGCACGGCGAGCCCGGCACCGGAACCCATGCCCATGAAGAGGAAGTAGCCGTGGGTCAGCCGGATGATGATCTGCTCGCAGGTGCCCTTGCCGAACAGGGCCGCACTGTTGCCGGCCAGGGAGAGCAGGCCGCTGGCGATCGCGGCCAGCTGCTCGGCCTCGGCCTCGCCGACCGAGTCCGACGCGGTGAGCGGGAAGCCGTCCACGCTCATGATCAGCGCGTGGCTGACGCCGTGGACCTTGCGCACGAAGTCGTCGAGCAGCCAGGCGAAATCCGCCGGGGCGGGGTGGGGAGCGCTCACGAGGTCGTTCCTCCGGGCGTTTCGTCCTGCTGGGTGCGGTTCTCCGCGAGCGCGGCCCGCTCGCCGTCGGCGAACGCGCCGAGGTCGGCGAGCAGCCGCTCGTGCCCGGAAGCGGAGGTGTCCCGGCCCGGTGGTGGCGGGGGCGGTGGTTCCGGCGCGGCGCCCCGGATGCTGCCGGGCACGCGGCGCGGCAGGCCGCTGGGCGTGGTCCCGCCGGCGGCCCGTTCGACCGGCCGGGGCCGGGGACTGGGCTTGCGCGGCACCGGTGTCTCCCGCGGGAAGGCGCCCGGGCGGCGGCGCGGGAGCCCGCCGACGGCGACCGGTTCGCCGCTCGCCCCCACCTTGACCGGCTCGAACGTGACGGTCCGAGTGCCCGACCACGCGTGCTCGGCGAGCTCGGTGACGATGCCCGTGGGCAGCAGCACGGTGGCCACCGTGCCGTGCGGGCTGCGCCGGTCGAGCCGCACGGTGACGCCGTGGCGAGCCGCGAGGCGGGCGACCACGGCGAGCCCCATGTGCCGCGCCGCGGCATCGTCGAGGTCGCCGCCCGCGGCGAGCCGCGCGTTGAGGTCCCCGACGCGGTCGGCCGGGATGCCGATGCCCTCGTCCTCGATCCGGACGAGCACGCTGCCCTGCTCGGTCAGGTGGGCGCTGACGTGCACCGGCGAGCTGGGCGAGGACTGGTTGGCGGCGTTGTCGAACAGCTCCGCCAGCACCCGCCCGAGGTCTTCCGCGGCGAACCCGACGATGCCGAGGTTCACCACCCGGCCGATGGTGATCCGGGCGTAGTGGTTGATCGAGGACATCGCCTCACGCATGAGGTCGAGCACCGACGTCGCGCGGGCGGCGTCGTCGGTGGTGTCCTGCCCGGCCAGCACGCGCAGGTTCTCGGCGTTGCGGCGCAGCCGCGTGGCGAGGTGGTCGAGCTGGTAGAGCTCGGCGAGGCGGTGGTGGTCCTCCTCCCCCGCCTCCAGCTCCTCCAGCCGCGCGAGGAGCTGGTCGACGAGGTTGAGGTCACGCAGCGCGACGCTGGCGCAGATCTCGGCCAGCACGCCTTCGCCGGACGGCGCCGCCACCGGCGCCGGCCGCGTCAGTTCCACGAACGCCGGCCCCGCCGCGGGCGCGGCCGGGTACCCGGGATGCTTCGGCGGCGCGGTGAGGAACTGCGCGGCGGCGACCCGCGAGCGGTCGAGCAGGACGCGTGATCGATCCAGGAGTTCCCGGGCCCGGCTCGCCATGTGGTCCCACTTCTTCCTTGATCGGGTACGACTGCTTGTCGGACGGACGGCTGTGGTGCGCCGACCCCCGGACGGCGACGCCGGACATGCAAGCAGAAAGCTTCGTGGAATGTCCACAGCGGGTCCTCGCGCGATCGCTCCGCGTGATCGGATTTTCCGGGCATCGCCG
Organism: Amycolatopsis vastitatis; assembly: GCF_002234595.1. Lineage (GTDB taxonomy): Bacteria > Actinomycetota > Actinomycetes > Mycobacteriales > Pseudonocardiaceae > Amycolatopsis > Amycolatopsis vastitatis. Next base: position 59,070 of record NZ_NMUL01000006.1, on the reverse strand, counting down.
CTGGTGAGCGCAGGCGACTAGGCCATTCGGCTCTTTTTTGCAAATTGCGGGTCGCAACACTGCGCACACAGCCGCCCGCGCCGCAGCCGCGCCCGATTCGTCCCAACTTTGCGTGCCACGCAATTTTTTGCGGGGCACGCAAGTTTTTCGCTACACTCTGCACATGCCGCCGGAAGAACCCCCGAAGCTGACCCTGCGCGAGCGGAAGAAGCGCGAAGCCCGCCGGGCGCTCGCGCAGGCGGCGCTGCGGCTCACGCTGGACCGCGGGCTGGAGAACGTCCGGGTGGAGGACATCGCCAACGAAGTGGGCGTCTCCCCCCGCACATTCAACAACTACTTCTCCAGCAAGGAGCAGGCGGTCTGCGCGCTGGTCGTCGACCGGCACGAGGGCATGCGCGAAGCGCTGCTCAACCGGCCGGAAGGCGAGCCGCTCTGGGACTCCGTCAAGCAGGCCGTGCTCGAGCAATATTCACGTGAAGGCGAGCCGGATCGCGCGTATGTTGCGCGTATCCGGGAGCTGATGGGCCAGCTCATGCTGCGTGGCGAATTCCTGAACGCCCACGCGGCGGTCGAGCGGGTCCTCGCCGAAACGATCGCGAAACGGGTGGGCGGTGTGGACCACCTGCTGTGCCGGCTGATGGCCTCCTCGGTGGAAAGCGCCGTCCGCGTCGCCTTCGTCAACTGGTTCACCGAAGGCGAACCGCTCCTGCCGACCCTGGAGCGGTTGCTGGACGAGCTGGCCGCCGGGATGCCGACCCTGACCGGCGGCACCGCACCCGAACCCGAACCGAACACCACCACTCCACTGGGGGAATCGTTGTGCTAGTCAAGCTCCTGCGCAGTTACCTGCGCCCGTACCGGGGCACGCTGTGGGTGATCGTCCTGCTGCAGCTCGTGCAGACGATCGCCATGCTCTACCTGCCGACGCTGAACGCCGACATCGTCGACAACGGCCTGATCAAGGGCGACATGGGCTACATCGTGCGCGTCGGCGCCGTGATGCTCGCGGTGACCGTCGCGCAGATCGCCGGCTCGATCGGCGCGGTGTACTTCGGCGCCCGCACGGCGATGGCGATCGGGCGCGACCTCCGCGCCGGGGTCTTCCACCGCGTGCAGGACTTCTCGGCCCGCGAGGTCGGCCAGTTCGGCACGCCGTCGCTGATCACCCGCACCACCAACGACGTCCAGCAGGTCCAGATGCTGGTGCTGATGACTCTGACGCTGATGGTGTCGGCGCCGATCATGTGCGTCGGCGGGATCATCCTGGCGCTGAACCTCGACGTGCCGCTGTCCTCGCTGCTGCTGGTCATCGTGCCGGTGCTGGGGGTGGCGGTCGGCACGATCATCGCCAAGATGCGGCCCGCGTTCCGGCTGATGCAGGTGCGGATCGACCGGATCAACCAGATCCTGCGCGAGCAGATCATGGGCATCCGCGTCATCCGCGCGTTCGTCCGCGACTCCCGCGAACGGGAACGCTTCGACGTCGCCAACGACCAGCTGCTCACCGTGTCGCTGCGGGTCGGGCGGCTGATGGCGCTGATGTTCCCGATCGTCATGCTGGTCGTGAACGTCTCCAGTGTCGCGGTGCTGTGGTTCGGCGGGCAGCGCATCGACTCCGGCAGCATGCAGATCGGGGCCATGACGGCGTTCCTGTCCTACCTGCTGCAGATCCTGATGGCCATCATGATGGCCACGTTCATGTTCATGATGGTGCCGCGCGCGGAGGTCAGCGCCGAGCGGATCAGCGAGGTTCTCGACACCGAGTCCAGCGTGCGCCCGCCGGTCTCGCCGGTCAGCCCCGGCACGGTGCACGGGCACCTGGAGCTCTCCGGGGTCGAGTTCCGCTACCCGGGCGCGGAAAAGCCGGTCCTGCAGGACATTTCGCTGATCGGGCGGCCGGGTGAGACCACCGCCGTGATCGGGTCGACCGGCACCGGCAAGACCACGCTGCTCAACCTGATCCCCCGGCTGATGGACGCCACCCGCGGCACGGTGAAGGTCGACGGCGTCGACGTGCGCGACCTCGACCCGGCGGTGCTCGCCCGCGCGGTCGGGCTGGTGCCGCAGAAGCCGTACCTGTTCGCCGGCACGGTGGCGAGCAACCTGCGCTACGGCAACCCGGACGCGACCGACGAAGAGCTGTGGCACGCGCTGGAAGTGGCGCAGGGCAAGGACTTCGTCGAAGCGATGCCCGAGGGCCTGGACGCGCCGATCGCCCAAGGCGGCACGAACGTCTCGGGTGGCCAGCGCCAGCGGCTCGCGATCGCCCGGATGCTGGTGCACAAGCCGGAGATCTACCTGTTCGACGACTCGTTCTCGGCGCTGGACTACGCGACCGACGCGGCCTTGCGCCGCGCGCTCGTATCGGAAACCGCCGACGCGACGGTGGTCATCGTCGCCCAGCGGGTCAGCACCATCCGCAGCGCCGACCGCATCATCGTCCTCGACGAAGGCCGCGTCGTCGGCACCGGCACCCACCACGAACTCATGGACGGCAACGAAACCTACCGGGAGATCGTGCTGTCCCAGCTGACCGAACAGGAGGCGGCGTGAGTACCACGGAATCGCCGAAAGCCGCCGTCACCGACGCGGGGGAACGCCCGGTCGCCCAGCGGAACCGCAACACCGGGGCCGCGGCCGGCGGACCGGCGGCCCGCTTCATGGCCGGTGGCGCGCCGCCGGAGAAAGCCCTGGACTTCAAGGGATCCCTCAAGCGGCTGCTGCGGATGCTCGCCCCGCAGCGGCTGTACCTGATCGGCGTGCTCGTGCTGGGCGCGGTGAGCGTCGCACTGACCGTGATCGGGCCCAAGATCCTCGGCCAGGCCACCGACGCGATCCTCGCCGGCGTGCTCGGCAAGCAGGTGCCACCGGGCGTGACCAAGGAACAGATCGTCGCCGGGCTGCGCGCCCGCGGTGACGGCACGCTCGCCGACATCTACGGCCGCGTCGACCTCGTCCCCGGCGTCGGCATCGACTTCCACAAGGTCGGCCAGATCCTGCTCATCGTGCTGGCGCTGTTCGTCGTCGCGTCGTTCTTCGGGCTGATCCAGGCCCGGTTGACGACGACGCTGGTGCAGCACGCGGTGTACCGGCTGCGCGAGGACGTCGAGGCGAAGTTCGCCCGGCTGCCGCTGAAGTACTTCGACCGCCAGCCGCGCGGCGAGGTCCTTTCCCGGGTCACCAACGACATCGACAACCTGGCGATGTCGCTGCAGCAGACGCTTTCGCAGATCGTCTCGTCGCTGCTGACGGTGATCGGCGTGCTGATCATGATGTTCCTGATCTCGCCGCTGCTCGCGGTGTTCGTCCTGCTCACCGTGCCGCTTTCGGCGGTCATCGCGGCGAAGATCGGGAAGCGCGCGCAGCCGAACTTCATCAAGCAGTGGTCGACGACCGGCAAGCTCAACGCGCACGTCGAGGAGATGTACACCGGGCACTCGCTGGTCAAGGTGTTCGGCCGCCACGAGGAGTCCGCGGCGATCTTCGACAAGCAGAACACAACCCTGTACGAGGCGAGCTTCCGCGCGCAGTTCATCTCCGGGATGATCCAGCCGGCGATGATGTTCATCGGCAACCTCAGCTACGTGCTGGTGGCGGTGATCGGCGCGCTGCGCGTCGCGTCGGGCAACCTCACCCTCGGCGAGGTGCAGGCGTTCATCCAGTACTCGCGCCAGTTCAGCCAGCCGGTGACCCAGATCGCCAGCATGGCGAACCTGCTGCAGTCCGGCGTCGCTTCGGCCGAGCGGGTGTTCGCGCTGCTCGACGCCGAGGAGCAGGCACCGGAGCCGGCCGACCCGCAGCGGCCGTCCGTGGTCCGCGGGCGGGTCGAGTTCCAGGACGTCTCTTTCCGCTACCTGCCGGACAAGCCGCTGATCGACAACCTGTCGCTGACCGTGGAACCCGGCCAGACGGTGGCGATCGTCGGCCCGACCGGGGCGGGGAAGACGACGCTGGTCAACCTGCTCATGCGGTTCTACGAGCTCGACAGCGGGCGGATCACGCTCGACGGCGTCGACATCGCGGAGATGAACCGCGAGGAACTGCGCGACCAGACCGGCATGGTGCTGCAGGACGCGTGGCTCTTCGGCGGCACGATCGCGGAGAACATCGCCTACGGCGCGGACGATCCGAGCCGCGAGGAGATCGTCGAAGCGGCGCAGGCGACCTACGTCGACCGCTTCGTCCGCACGCTGCCGGACGGGTACGAAACGGTGCTCGACGACGAAGGCGGCACGGTCAGCGCGGGCGAAAAGCAGCTGATCACGGTGGCGCGGGCGTTCCTGGCCAGGCCGGCCGTCCTCATCCTGGACGAGGCGACCAGCTCGGTCGACACCCGCACCGAGGTGCTCATCCAGCGGGCGATGAACTCGCTGCGCAGCGGGCGCACCAGCTTCGTCATCGCCCACCGCCTGTCGACGATCCGCGACGCGGACGTCATCCTCGTGATGGAGCACGGCCGGATCGTCGAACAGGGCGAACACGAAACGCTGCTGCGCAGCGGTGGCGCCTACGCGCGGCTGTACGCGGCCCAGTTCGCCGAAGCCATGGCGGAAACGGACTGACGTCGTCCCCCGGTACCCTGGAAGCTCCCGAGCCGAAGGGGTACTGGGGCGGCGATGGCCGACAGACTCGAGGAATACCGCGCCAAGCGCAGCCGCGACCGCACGAGCGAGCCTTGGCCCGGCGGTCCGCCGCAGCCGGGGGACGACGACCTCTTCGTCATCCAGGAGCACCACGCGACCCGGCTGCACTGGGATTTCCGGCTGGAACGCGACGGCGTGCTCGTGTCGTGGGCGGTGCCGAAGGGCTTGCCGCTCTCCCCCGGCGTGCCCCGGCTCGCCGTGCACACCGAGGACCACCCCCTGGAGTACCTCACCTTCGAGGGCGAGATCCCGGCCGGTGAATACGGCGGTGGCCGGATGACCGTGTGGGACACCGGGAAGTACGAAACCCTGCACTGGAACGACCACAAGGTCGAAGTCGTCTTCCACGGCGAACGCGCGCGCGGCAAGTACCTGTTCCTCAACCGGCACGACGAGGACGGCCGCGACTGGACGCTCCGCCGCCTCGACCCCGCCGAGCCGGGCCACCAGGACGCGCCGGAGTTCCTGGAGCCGATGACGGCGGTGCCGGGCGACCTGCCGCCCGACGACGACGCCTGGGCCTACGAGTTCGCCTGGGGCGGCCTGCGCACGATGCTGCTGATCTGCGGCGGCCGCGTCACCGCGCACGACGAAACCGGCGCCGACGTCACCGGCCGCTACCCCGAGCTGCACAAGCTGGGCGAGCAGCTCGGATCCACGGAAGTGCTGCTGGACGGCGAAGTCGTGGTGGTGAAGGACGGCAAGCCCCACCCGGGCGGCCTCGACGAACGCCGGCGCGCCGACGGCAACGCCGCCAAGCGGCTCACGGCCCGCTGCCCGGTCTTCTACTTCGCCTCCGACGTCCTGCACCTCGACGGCAAGGCGACCCTCGACCTGCCCTACACCGCCCGCCGGGAGCTCCTGGACGACCTCGGGGTGGCCGGCCGGCACTGGCAGGTGCCGCGCTACTACCTGGGCGGTGGGGAAGCCGTCGCCGGGGCCAGCCGGCAGCACGGGCTGCCCGGCGTCGTCGCGAAACGGGCCGACAGCCCGTACCGGCCCGGCGACGGCTCCGGTGACTGGGTGCTGATCGAGAACTGAGCGGCCGGGGCCTGCCCGCCGCCCTCAAAGCGGGCAGGCCCCGGCCGGCGGTCAGCAGCCGCAGGTGTAGTAGGTGATGTCCCAGTGGTTGCCCTCGTCGGCGTAGAGGTTGCCGGACGCCGCCTTCCACTGCGGGTAGCCGTCGGCACGCAGGCCGATGTAGGTGAAGGTGTTCTTGATGTAGCCGTCGAGGCAGCTGTTGTGCGCGGTGTCCACCTTGTAGCCGTTCCAGTGGCTGTAGGTGCCCGACGCGTGCCCGGTCTCGGTGCCCCCGGTGATGTTGACCGCGCAGCCGCCGGCCCGCTTCAGCGTGATCACGCCGTCGACCGTGCTCTGGTTGATCTGCTCGTAGGACGTGCAGGTGGAGTTGTTGCGGTCGGTGCAGTTCCCGCTCGACGAGTGCGTGACCCCGGCGGCGGACAGCTGCGACGCGGCCTGCGCCTGCGTGAGCTTGGTGACCTCGACACTCGCCGACGCGGTACCGATGGCCGCGAACAACACGGTCGCGGCCGAAGCGGTCAGCCCCAGACCCGCCCGTACCAGCATCCGTCGTCCTCGCATGGCTTGTCTCCCTCAGTACGACAATCCGACTGCGGCAGCCAAATCGGGACGGCCATAACTTCGCCAAACACCCGGCGGCGCGGGACGCCGGGACGCTCGTCAGGTCCTGATCTTCGCCAAGACTTCACGAGTCCGGTCCCGGGCCGGAGATTCACTGGTGACGGCGTTGAGCTCGCTCAGCGCGCGCAGCTCCCACATCGGGAACCCGAGCTCCCGGAACACCTCGGCCGACGTCCGCAGGAGCCGCGCCGCCTCAGGCCCGGCGCCTTCGCCCGCCTGGGTCCGGCCCAGCCCGAGCAGGGCGTACCCGGCGCCGCGGCGATCGCCCAGCTCCCGGCACACGCCCAGCGCCGTCCGCAGGTGCCGCCGCGCGCCTGCCGGGTCGCCCGCGCGGCGGCGGGCCTCGGCCAGGCTGCGGTGGGTGTAGGCGGCGGCGTGCCGGTGCCCGATCTGCTCGAACAACGCCAGCGACCGCGTCAGGCAGCGGTGGGCGTCGGCCAGTTCCCCGGCCTCGGCGTGCAGGTCGCCGAGGCTGCGCAGGACGTGCGCCTCCCAGTGTCGCTCGCCGGTGCGGACAGCCCCGCCGAGCGCACCGGCGAGCAGGTCGCCCGCCTGGTCGTGGTCGCCTTGGCGGCGCAGGACGTCGGCGTAGCGCTTCGCGGCCTGGTCGTGCCAGCGGCTGTCGTCGCATTCCCGGGCGAGCAGCATGCTCACCTCGAAGCTCTCGACCGCGCGCCGCACGTCGCCGACGTCCTCGGCCAGCGAACCCAGCTGCGCCGCCGCGGCCGCCTGCCCGCGGCGGTCGCCGCAGTCGCGCAGCAGGCCGATGGCTTCCCGCAGCTCGGCCTCTGCGGTGTGCGGATCGCCCGCGTCGAGGTGGATGTCGGCGAGCGCGGCCAGCACCGCGCCGGTGCCCCGCGGGTCGTCCAGCCCGCGGTAGCGGTGCTCGGCCATGACGAAGTACTTGCGCGCCTGCTGCCAGCGGCCGTGCTGCCAGTGCACCGAACCGAGGTCGAAGAGCTTCTCCGCCTCCGCGTGGGGGTCGCGGCGGCGCCGGGCCGCGGCCAGCCCGAGGACCGAGACGGCGCGGGCGGCGTGGCCGAGCCAGGGGGTGCCCGCCAGCGCGGTGCAGGCGTCGGCGAGCTGCCCGGTCAGCTCGTGCCAGCCGTGCGCGCCCGCCACCCGGACCGCCGCGGCGAGGTGCCCGGTCTCCTCGGCCGCCCAGCCCGCCGGATCGGCCGTGACCCGGCGCAGCGCCGCCGGGTCCGGCTTTCGCGAGCCGGGTGCCGGACGGCCCCTGGCGTGTTCGGCGAGCGCCAGCGCGACCTCGCACGCGCGGCGCAGCGCCTCCTCGTCGTGCGGCGCCGGCGCGCTCTCGGCCAGCACGAGCCGGGCGAACGGGTGGACCGCCCACCGCGTGCCGCCGGACGTCAGCAGGTGCGTGGCGGCCAGCGCGTCGAGCCGGTCCTGAGCGTCGTGCAGCGGCCGGTCGAGCAGTGCCGCCGCGCACCAGTCCGGGACCGGTCCCCCGAACGCGGCGAGCAGCCGCAGCAGGGACACCTCGGCGGTGGATCGTTCCCGCAGCGCCGACGTCACCGCGGCCCGGACGCCGAGGTCGCCCGCGGTCAGCTCGTCGAGCCGGCGGCGATCGTCGGCGAGACGTGTGGCGAGTTCGGCGACGCGCCGGTCCGGCCGCGCCGCGAGCTTCACCCCGGCGATCCGGACGGCGAGCGCGAGACCGGCACAGTGTCCGAGAAGCCGTTGCGCGGCTTCGGGTTCCGCCCGCAACCGCGACTCTCCCGCGATCGCCGCGAGCAACGCCCATGCGTCCTCTGTGGACAGTCCGGCGACCGGAACCGGGCGCGCGCCGGACAAGCCGGGGAGCGCACGTCGCGCGGTGACCAGCGTGGCGCAGCCGGGCCCGCTCGGCAGCAGGGCACGCACCTGCGTCTCGGACGCGGCGTCCTCCAGGAGCACCAGCAGCCGGCGATCGGCGGTGTAGCTGCGCCAGAGCCCGGTCAGCCCGGCGCGGTCGGCCAGCTCCGCGGGTGTCGCCCCGAGCAGGCGCAGGAACCCGGTCAGCACGGCGGCCGGGTCGGCGGGCGTCCCGTCGGGGCCACGCAGCGAAGCGGTCAGCTGGCCGTCCGGGAACCGGCGGCGGGCCCGCCACGCGGCCTGGACGGCCAGCGCGGACTTCCCGCTCCCGGCGGCCCCGTGCACCACGACCGGAGCCGGGCCGCGCAGCGCCCGGGCGACGTCGGCGAGCTCGGCCGCGCGGCCGGTGAAGTCGGGCACCGCGGGCGGAAGCTGGGCGGGCGGCCCGGGCGTCGTCCACTCCGTGCCGGCGATCCGGCGGTACACCGCGACGAGGTCCGCGCCCGGCCACACGCCCGCCTCTTCCCAGAGCGCGCGCCGGGTCCGGCGGAGCACCTCCAGTGCCGATTCGCGGCGGCCGACCGCGCCCAGCGCGGACGCGAGCCGGGCGGCGAACCGCTCGTCGGCGGGACGGGCCGCGACGACCGGGTCGAGCCGCTCGACCACGGACCGGCCGTCCCCGTCGGCCAGCTCCAGCTCGACCAGCTGCAGCAGCGCCGCCGACCGCCGGTCCTCCAGCCACAGCTTGTACGCCTCCAGCAACGGCCCGCCCGCGACGTCGGCGAACGCGTCGCCCCGCCAGCACGCCAGTGCCCGTTCGAGCGCGCGGCGGCGCTGCGCCCGGTCGTCGGCACCGGCCGACAGCAGCGTCAGGAAGTCGTCCGCGTCCAGCTCACCCGGCTCGACGGCCAGCGCATAACCTCGCGGCCCGGAGCGCAGGCGCTGCCCGGCCTCGGCGGCGCCCAGGCCGGGCGAGAGCGTCTTGCGCAGCTTCGACACGGTGACCTGCACGATCGCCGCCGCGCTCGCCGGCGCACCGTCGGGCCACAGCTCGTCGACCAGGGTGTCGCGGCCGACGAACTGGCCGGCCCGGGCGAGGAGGACGGCGAGCAGCCGCCGCGGCTGGGCCGCCGACGGCAACGCGACAGTGGCCGTCATCGGGCCGAGGACCTCGAACCGCACGGCTACCCCCACCCCGCGAGATCACCTGATCGAGCGAGTTGAATCTAGCCGCCCGGGCCGACCGGGGAAGCCCGCTCACCCGGATGGCCGACCACGTCCTCAGGCGTGCGCGAGCAGTTTCGCCAGCAGCGCCGGGTTCGCCGCCAACCCCTCGCGGAGGGTGTGCTCACGCAGCGGCTTGAGGTCGCCGTACGGCTGGTTCGCCCACTCCAGGGCACCCTGCGGCGGCTCCGGGTCGTATTCGATGACGAACTGGACGTTCGTCGCCACCTGCCGCCCGGCCAGCCGCTCCACCAAGTGCAGCGCCAGGTCGATGCCGGCCGAGACGCCCGCCGCGGTGATCACCCGGCCGTCCTCGACCCACCGCCGGGCGACCGGCTTCGCGCCCAGCCCGGTCAGGACGTCCCGGAGCATCCAGTGCGTCGTCGCCTCCTTGCCCTCGAGCAGGCCGGCGGCGCCGAGGATCAGGGAGCCGGTGCAGACCGACGTCACCAGCTCGGCGCCCGCAGCGGCGGTGCGCAGCCACGCAAGGAGCGTTTCGTCGGACATCGCGCGCAGCGTCGGCACGGTGCCGCCGGGCACCAGCACGGCGAAGGGCGACGGCACCTCGTCGAACGTGTGGCTCGGCGCGATCCGGAGCGGCGTGTCGGTGCCGACGGTGTCCTTCGTGGCCCCCACCACGACGGTCCGGTAGCCGGGGTCGAGCTGAGCCAGGGCGCTCAGCACCTGCAGCGGGCCCACCAGGTCCAGGGGCGTCAGCCCTGGGTAAACGACGAAGGCGATGGTCTTCTGCTCATCGGTCATGCCGCTCAGCCTGGCGGGACCTCCAGGGTGCGAGTGGCCGCGATGTCCGAAATCCTGCGAACCACGTCCGAGTGCCGGTCCGGCTGCTAGCGTTCGATCATGCCAGGCTCACCCAGACGGGTCGCGATCGTCGGCTACGCCGACGCCGAGCTGCTGGACATCGCCTGCCCCGCCGATGTGTTCGACGCCGCCAACCGGCTCGGCGCGCGGCCGCCGTACGAGCTGCAGCTCGCCTCGGTCGACGGCCACGGCATCCGCACCGCCTCCGGGCTGACGCTGCAGCCGCACCTGCGCCTGGACCAGGTGTCCGGGGACCTCGACACGCTCGTCGTCGCGGGCGGCTGGGGCAGCACGGCCGCCGCGGCCGACGAACGCGTCCTCGCCCACGTCCGGCGGCTCGCCCGCTCCAGCCGCCGGATCGCGTCGGTCTGCACGGGTGCCGAGGTGCTCGCCGCGGCCGGGCTGCTCAACGGCCGTCGCGCGACGACGCACTGGCGCTACGCGGCGCGGCTGGCCCGGGACTACCCGGCGGTGACGGTGGATCCTGTGCCGCTGTACATCAGGCACGGCAACGTCTACACGGCGGCGGGCGTCACGAGCGGGCTCGACCTGACGCTGTCGCTGGTGGAAGCCGACCACGGCCCGTCGCTGGCCCGCGAGGCCGCCCGCGCGCTGGTCACCTACCTGCAGCGGCCCGGCAACCAGGCGCAGGTCAGCCTCTTCCTGGCCGGGCCGCCGCCGGAGCACCCCGAGGTCCGCGACCTCACCGCGTACATCGCCGAGCACCTCGACGCCGACCTCGGCACACCGGCGCTGGCCGCCCGCGCCGGCCTCGGCACCCGCCAGCTCACCCGGCTGTTCGACGCCCACCTCGGCACCACGCCCGGCAAGTACGTCCGCACGGTCCGCACGGAGCACGCGGCCCGCCTGCTTTCGGGCACCGACCTGCCGCTGGCCACGATCGCCCGCCGTTGCGGCTTCGGCTCGACGGAAACGTTGCGCCAGGCCTTCCTGGACCACTTCGACACCCCGCCGTCGGCCTACCGCCGGGTCCACCTCCGCCATTCCCCCACCTGAAGCCGTGTCGTCCCGCCAATCACGTGTGATGCCTCTTCAATCACGCGAGATGCCCGTCCGATCACGGCGGATCGCCGTACCGAGAGGACGACACGCGTGCTTGAACGGACGACACGCGTGCTTGGCGGGACGACACGGCGCATCCGGACGAACCGGGCCGTCCGCGGCCCCTCGCGCGGGGGCCGGAATCCCGCTGTCAGGATGTGCGGGTGGACCGCCCCGACCTCACCGACGACGAAACCGGACCGATTCGCCGGGTCACGGACGAGGTGTCCCCTTCGCCGGTCCGCGGAACGTCCGGAACGCCGGGAACGCCCCGGAAACCCGCCCGCCGGACGCCGCCGGAAGGCGCCCGCGCGACCGACGCCGCCGCGGCGGCCCGCCGCCGCACCGACACCGGGCCACAGCGAATCCCCCAGCGAGCCGGAACCGGCGCTCAGCGGATCCCGAACCGCGCCGACACCGGACCGCAGCGGGCCGCCAAGCCGCGGACCGCCGGTCAGCCCGGCGCGGCCAAAAAGCCCGAAACCGCCGCGAAACCACCCGTCACCGGCCACGGACACGGCCATGGACACGGACCCGCCGCCCCGGCGTCACGACGTGTCCGGCTGCTGCTGATCTGGCTGCTCGCCCCGCTGGTCCTGGCCACCGTGGTCGGGATGGTCGTGCTGTACCCCTGGGGAAAGGCGTCCCCGACGAGCGTCGTCCCGCAGGGCACGCCCGTGCACGCCTCGATCGGCACCACGAACACCGGCCCCTGCCTCGCCCAGGGCCAGGTCCAGGTCGGCGACCAGACGGACCCGAACGCGAAACCCTGCTTGACCGTCGAACTCACCATGACCGACGGCCCCGCGATCGGGAAGCCGCTCAAGCTGACCGTGCCGATCGAGCCCAGCACCCCGCGGTTCGCCGCGGGTGACGCCGTCGTCCTGGCCTACAACGGCGGGAACGCGGGCGACCCGGCCAGCTTCCAGCTGGTCGACTTCCAGCGCGGCACGCCGCTTCTGGTGCTGGCCGCCCTCTTCGCGGTCGCCGTGCTCGTGCTCGGCCGCTGGCAGGGCGTCGCCGCGCTCGTCGCGCTCGGCCTGTCCTTCGTCGTCATCGCCCTGTTCATCCTCCCGGCCATCCTCGCCGGCGAGAACCCCCTGGTGGTGGCCATCGCCGGGGCCGGCGCGATCATGTTCATCGCGCTGTACCTGACCCACGGGCTTTCGGCGAGGACGTCCGCGGCCGTGCTCGGCACGCTCGTCAGCCTCGCCCTGATCGGCGTCCTCTCGGCGATCTTCTCCGCCGCGGCGTCGCTGACCGGGCTGGATGACAGCACCACGACGCTGATCGGCTCGCTCGGCCACGGCATCGACGCGCGGGGGCTGCTGCTCGCCGGCGTCGTGATCGGCGCGCTGGGCGTGCTCGACGACGTCACCGTCACCCAGACCAGCGCGGTCTGGGAGCTCCGCCGCGCCAACCCGGACCTGACCTGGCGCGAGCTGTACAGCTCAGGCCTGCGGATCGGCCGTGACCACGTCGGTTCGGCGGTGAACACCCTCGTGATGGCCTACGCCGGTGCCGCGCTGCCGGTGCTGCTGTACTCGTCGATCTCCGGGGTGGGCCTGGGTGCGCTGCTCGGCAGCGAGGACATCGCGCAGGAGATCATCCGCACGCTCGCGGGCAGCGTCGGCATCGTCGCGGCCGTCCCGGTGACGACCGTCCTGGCCGCGCTGATCGCCTCACGCGAGCCGGCCGAGAGCCTCAGTCGAGCGTTGCCACGAACCGGCTGACGGCCTCCATCGTGAACCGCTGCACGTACTTGCCCGACGGCGCCACCGAAGCCAGCCGGTAGAGCGGGCGTTCCGCCACGCCGGCGCCGCGGGCCTCGGCCTTCAGCTCGGCGATCAGCAGCTCGCCGAACACCAGGCCGTTCGCCTCGGTGTTGTTCATCAGCGCGTTCGCGAGCTTCCGCAGCGGCAGGATGCCCAGCTCGCGCCCGCCGGTCCCGGAGAACACCGCGAGGTCGACCTTCGCCACCTTCCCCCGCCGGCCGGCGTTGACCAGCAGGCTCACGGTGCGGCTCCCCCGGACGTCGCCGACGACGAGGTCGAGCCGCGTCGCGGTGACCAGGTCGACGCGGCGCAGTCCCCAGGTGCGGACGAGCAGCGTCGAGCCCTCCAGCCAGACGCGGCGCCGGATGCTGGCGGCCATGACGTACACCAGCGGCAGGGCGACCACCAGCGCGACGACCAGCCCGGTCACCGTGCCGCCGATCAGGCCGGCGACGCCGCCGAACGCCGCGGCGACGATCACCGCGCCGATCAGGCCCGAGATCCCGCGGCGCCGCCGCGAACGCGGGTCCTCCTCGAACAGCGCCAGCCGCTCGGTCGTCTCCCCGGCCATGCTCACGCCCCCGTCCCGGCGAGGAACGGGTTGCCCGCGCGTTCCTGGCCGATCGTCGTCGCCGGGCCGTGGCCCGGCAGCACCACCGTGTCGTCCGGCAGGCTCGCCAGCAGGTCGCGCAGCGAGTCCGTGACGTCGCCGCGGCCGACCGAACCGGCGAACAGCGTGTCGCCGGTCAGGGCGAGCCGCCCGCCCTCGGCCGTTTCCAGGGTGAGGACCACGGATCCCGGGGTGTGTCCCGGCGCGTGCCGGACGTCGACGTCCAGGCCGGCGAAGGTGCCGGACTCGAGCGGCACGCTGTCGCCGTCGTAAAGCTCCGCGTCGGCCGGGTGCAGGTGCAGCGGGACGCCGTGTTCCGCCGACAGGGACGCGGCCGAGGCGACGTGGTCGGGATGCCCGTGGGTGGCCACGAGCGCCGCCGGTACCAGCCCGTGCCCGGCGAGCGCGGCGGCCAGCGGCCCGGCCACCTCCTGCCCCGGATCCACGACCACGCACGGCCCGCCGGCGGCGTCCGCCAGCAGGTAGCAGTTCGCCTGCAGCGGGCCGCTGCCGAACCCGACGACGAGCACCGAACGCCTCCCGGACATCCGCGCCGGATGGCGCCGATCACGATCGGGTTGAGACTAGCGGGCCCTGTACATGGTCCTCACAGGCTGTGCCCATACACTGCCGCTACCTCTAGACGTGTGACACGAGCGGAACCTGGGAGGGACCGGGGTGGCGACCAACCAGCAGCGCCGCGAAGCTGCTAAGCGCAAGCTCGAGCGACAGCTCGATCGCCGGAAGGAGCAGCAGAAGCGACGCCGGATGATCGGGGCTGGTGTGGTCGGTGTGGCCGTCCTCGTCGTCGCCGGTGTCGTGGTGTGGATCGTGAGCGCCAACGGCGGCGACAACACCAACGCCGCGGCGTCGTCCTCGGCCGCCCCGCCGCCCACCGATCTCCAGATCCCGACGCAGCGCACCGCGCTGCCGAAGCGGTCGAAGCCGTTGCCGAACCCCACGACGTGCGACTTCAAGGCCGACACGACGGGCAAGGCGCCGAAGAAGGTGAACCTGCCCGACGGCAAGAACGTCCCGTCGACCGGCACGGTGAACGTGACGCTCAAGAGCACGGCGGGCGACATCCCGCTGACGCTCGATCGGTCGCTCGCGCCCTGCGCGGTGCAGAGCTTCCTCAGCCTCGCCAAGCAGAACTTCTACGACGGCACCATGTGCCACCGGCTCGGCACCGAGGGCCTGCAGATGCTGCAGTGCGGTGACCCGGCGGCGACCGGCGACCCGACCCAGGACGGCCAGGGCGGTCCCGGCTACACGATGCCGGACGAGGCGTTCCCGGAGATCAAGTACGGCCGCGGCATCCTCGCCATGGCGAAGACGCAGGCCCCGAACTCCGGTGGCAGCCAGTTCTTCATGGTGTACGGCACCGCGGAACTGTCGCCGGACTACTCGGTGTTCGGCAGCATCAGCGACGAGGGCCTCAAGGTGCTCGACGCCGTCGCCAGGGCAGGCATCGCGAACCCGAGCCCGCAGGACGGCACCGGGGCGCCGACCAAGCAGGTCAAGTTCACGGGCGTCACCGTCCAGTAGTGCCACCCCGCTTCGAGCTGAACGGGGATCCGCTCGGCCCGGACGCCGCGATCGCGGGAATGGTCTCCTACGGCCACTTCACCGCGATGCAGGTCCGGGACGGGCGGGTCCGCGGGCTCGCCTTCCACCTCGACCGGCTGGCCGCGAGCACGCGGCTGCTGTTCGGAACCGACCTCGACGTCGGACTGGTGCGCTCGTACGTCCGGCAGGCCGTCGCGGGCGAAGCCGCCCTTTCGGTCCGGGTCGTGGTGCTCACGCGCTCCTTCGACGAGCCGATGACGCCGGAGATCCTGGTCCGGGCCCTTCCGCCGCACCCGGCCGATCCCACGCCGCTGCGCCTGCGGACCGTGCGCTACCAACGCGAGCTGCCGCAGGTGAAGCACCTCGGCACGTTCGGCCTGATCCACCACTCCCGGCAGGCGCGGCTCGCCGGGTTCGACGACGCGCTGTTCGTCGACCCCCAGGGCCGGATCAGCGAGGCGTCGATCTGGAACGCCGGGTTCCTGGCCGGGGACACGGTCGTCTGGCCGGAAGCCGCCGTGCTGCCCGGGATCACGATGCTGGTGCAGAAGGAAGCCCTGCGCCGGCTCGGCGTCCCGCAGGAAACACGCGAAGTCCGGCCCGCGGATCTGCCGGGCTTCGACGCGATGTTCCTGACGAACTCCGAGACGCCGGGACGTCCGGTCGCCGCCGTCGACGACCTCGTGCTGCCGCCCGCGGACCGCGCCGTGAAGCTCCTCGCCGAGGCGTACGAGACCGTGGCCTGGGACAAGATCTGAACCGCACCCGCTCCCGCCCCGTGTAGGGGGCAACACCGGAGGCCCGCCGGGTCACCGGGGAGAGGTGCCGACGATGGTCGAAAACCGGGTACCCGCGGTGCGCCGCGCCCTCGGGCGGGCCGGGCAGGCCGGCGCCGCCGGAGTCCTCTTCGCCGTGCTGGCCGGCGGTCCCGCGCTCGCGCAGGCCGCACCGCCGCCACCGCCGTCGGTCAAGTACTTCATCGTCCCGCACGCCGACGACCCGGGCGACCTCACGCTGTTCAAGATCGCCGAGCGGGCCCTCGGCGACGGGCGGCGCTTCCCCGAGATCTTCCGGCTGAACCAGGGCAGGCCGCGGCCGGACGGGACGCCGTTCACCGACCCCGCGACGATCGAGCCCGGCCAGGTCCTGCAGCTGCCCGACGACGCCGAGGACCCCGCCGTGCAGTTCGGGCCGCTCCCGGCCACGCCGCCGGTCACGCCGGTCACGCCGGTCACGCCGGTCGCTCCCCCGGTCCAGCCCGCCGAAGAGCCCTCCGGCCTCGGCATCGGGCTGGCTTCGGCCGTCAGCGGCTCCGGTGGCCTGCTGACCGGCCTGCTCGCCGGGCTATGGTGGCGACGCCGTCCGCAGCTCGTCCCGCCGTCGCCCTTCGAGCCGGCGCAGTCCTTCGAGCCGCCGGTGCACGAGGAGGCCGACGACGGCTCCGGCTCGGTCAGCGGCACCCTGCCGATGCCGGTCGTCGTCCCGGAACCGCGTCCGGACGTGGTGCTTCGCCCCGAGCCGATCACCGCCGAACACTCGATCATCGTGCTCGACACGGCCGACACCCAGGTGATCGCCGCGATCCGGCCAGGCGCGCAGTTCCGGTTCCGCTTCGAGAAGGATCCGGGCTTCGCCGACAGCTCCACCGTCCTGGTCGTCGACGAAGGCGACAGATCGTGACCGGCGAAGTCGTGGCCCCCCGTACGCGCCAAGTCACTCTGCGCTGAACGGCTCAACCGCCGCCGGAACACTGGCCTTGAAGCCGCCAGTGCCGCGATAGTCGAACGATGACCTCGGACCCGTTCGGGACCCTGCGGAAGGCCCTGTGGATCGGCGGCGCGCCGTGGACCGGCAAGTCCACCGTCGCCCGGCTGCTGGCCGACCGGCACGGGCTGGCGGCCTACCACCACGACGACCGGACCCGGCCGGAAACGACGCCGGCCGACGACATCCCGGCCGTCGAGCAGCTGACCGTGGCGCTGGCCGAGTTCCGGCAGCGCTTCCAGTACGCCTTGGACGACCTGCGTGTCTGGGAGTCACCGCGGCCGATCGTCGCCGAAGGCTGGGCGCTGCGGCCGGAGCTGGTCGCCCCGCTCGTCGACTCGCCGCGCCGGATGGTCGTGCTGGTCCCGACCGAGCTGTTCCGCCAGCACCAGCTTCGGCACCGGCCGGACGAACCCGCGATCCCGCGGCAGCGGACACGGCTGACCCGCGACCGGATGCTCGCCGCGCAGGCCGTGCGGTCGGCGCGGGAGCGCGGCATCCGCGTCATCGAGATCGACGGCAGGCTCGATCCCGCCGGAGTCACCGACGTCGTCGCCGAGCACTTCCACGAATACCTGGTCAGCGGAACGTGAAGCGCGGCGGGCGCCGCTCGAGGAACGCGGCGACACCCTCCGCGTAGTCCACGCCGTGGAGAGCCTCGGAGCGGATCTCTTCGACCTCGGCGTCCGGCGTCTCCTGCCCGGCGACGATCTTCTCGATGATCCGGTTCATCCCGCGGACGGACGCCTGCGAGCGCGAGCACAGCGTCGCCACGAACGCCCGCGTCGACGGCTCGAGGTCGCCGGCCGGGAAAACGTCGTTGAGCAGCCCGATCTCCCGGGCGCGGCCCGCGCTGATCAGCTCGCCGGAGAGGAGGAAGTACTTGGCGTGCGCCGGGCCGACGAGCGACACGAGCTGACGCGTCGAATCGAAGTGGTAGACGATACCCAGCTTCGCCGGGGTGATGCCGAACCGCGCGCCTTCGGCGGCGAACCGGAAGTCGCAGGCGACCGAGATCTGGCAGCCGCCGCCGATGCAGTTGCCCTGGATCATCGCGACGGACGGCTTCCGCATCGCGGTGAGGGCGGCCACCGCGCCCTCGACGGCCTTGTCGTAGCTCGCCGCGCCTTCCGCCGTGGTCCGCAGCTCCCCGAACTCGCTGATGTCGGCGCCGGCGGAGAAGTGCTTCCCGGCACCGGCGATCACCAGCACCTTGAGCGCCGGGTCGGCCTCGACCCCGGCCACGACGTCCGGGATCGCCGACCACATGCCGTAGGTGATCGCGTTCATCTTCTCCGGCCGGGTCAGCGTCAGTCGCGCCACCTCGCCATCGCGCGTCAGCTCGAATCCGTCCATGCCTTGGCACATTAGCTTCTCGCCCTGAGCGAAACCCGCGGTGTGTGACGCGGTCGTGTCGCTAGCTTGGGTCCATGGCGACGATCGACGTGAACGGGACGGCGTTCGGTTACGACGAAACGGGTGAGGGGCCCGCGGTCGTCCTGCTGCACGCCGCGATCGGCGACCGCCGGATGTGGGACGCGCAGTTCACCGCGCTCGCCGCCACCCACCGGGTGATCCGCTACGACCGCCGCGGCTTCGGCGAAACCGGCGGCGAGACCGGCGAACACGCCCACTACGAGGACCTGCTGGCCCTGCTCGACACCCGGGGGATCGAGCAGGCCGCGCTGGTCGGGGCGTCGATGGGCGGGGCGTGCGCGCTGGACGCCGCCCTCGCCGTGCCGGAGCGGATCACCCGGCTGGTCCTGCTCGGCTCGGGCCTCACCGGGCACACCTGGCCGGACCACATGCAGGCGGACTTCGCGCGGCTGGCCGCCGAAGCCTTCCCGCCCGGCCGGCTCGCCGAATACCAGGCCCGGAAGCGCACCCCCGGCCCGGCGGACGTGCGCGCGATCGCGGACGCCAACCTCCGCTACCTCGTCGCCGGCCCGGAGCGGGACGTCTCGGTCCTGCCGCCCGGGATGGTCGCGCTGGTACGGGAAATGTGCGAGCAGGTCTACCGGCACGACTGGACTGCTCCACAGTGGACGGAGAAGATCCCGGACACCCGGCACCGCCTGGCCGAGATCACGACCCCCGCACTGGTGGTCATCGGGACGGCCGACGCGCTCGGCCTGGTGGAGCTTTCGCGGCACCTCGCGGAGTCGCTGCCGGCCGCCGAGCTCGTCGAACTCCCCGACACCGGCCACCTCCCGGCGATGGAACGGCCGGACGAGGTGAACGCGCTGCTGCGGAAGTTCCTCTAGGACCACAGCTTCGCGGTCAGCTCGCCCCGGCTCCGCACGTCCACCTTGGCGAACACCGACTTCAGGTGGTCCTGCACGGTGTGCGCCGAAATGGCCAGCCGCGCCGCGATGTCCGTTGTGGACCGTCCGGCCAGCACCTCGTGGCAGACGTCGCGTTCGCGGGCGGTGAGGCCGTAGGCGGCGAGCAGCACGCCCAGCAGTTCGGCGCCCGACGCCCGGTCGACGGTCACCACCGTTTCGCCGTCGCCGTCGCCGGTCACCAACCGGCTGGCGTGCAGCACGATCCAGCCGCCGTGGGCGTCGCGGACCCGGGCGCGGAACGTCCCCGTCGCCGCCGCGAGCGCACCGGTCACCACCGCGCGCAGGAGCACCGCGAACCGGCCGGGGGCGATTTCGTCCAGTTCGGACCGCCACGCCTCGGCCGCCGCGGTGGCGGCGCGCTGCCTGCCGTCCGGGCCGGCCACCACGATCGCCGGTTCCGCCCGCTCCCCCGCCCCTCGCGTGCGTGCCGCCACCCGCGTCGCCGCCGCGAGCGCGGGGGCGACCGACGTCAGGAACCCGACTTCGCGGTCGCTGAAATCGCCACGCCGCACCAGTCCGGCCGCGGCCCACGACGTGCCGTCGACCCGGAACACCGCGCGCAGCTCGTGGCCGAGCCCCAGCGGCCGCCAGACCTCGGTGAACCGGCCGCTGCGCTCGACGTCGCGGCGCGGCAGGTCCGAGAGCCGGGCCACCGGCACCGGCCGCCGGGCCAGCTCCGCGAAGGTGTGGGGCTGCGCGCCGTCGTACTCGTAGGTCGCCAGCAACGGCTCGTACTCGCCGGGGATGCGGGCCGGGCCGCTGGTCATCGAGCTGATCACCGCGGTGTCGGGGTCCAGCGAAGCCCAGCACGTGAGCTCCGCGGGCACCACGCGGTCGACCAGCTCGATGGCGGCGGCGTGGAGTTCCGCGACGCCGAGGCCCGCCGTCGCGAGCGCGGCGACGTCCCGCCGCACGCCCTCCGCCCGGCTGTCCCACATGGACGCAGTATGCGCCGCGCCCTCGGCGTGGCGGAATCCCCGGATTCTGGGATGGCCGGCCGCGCCCGCGATTCCTAACGTGGCGGCCATGACCCACTTCAGCGCCCCGGGCGAAGGCCCGGAACTCGACACGAAGGACGCGCGGATCACCGTCAAGGTGGCCGCCGAGCACACCGGGGACGCCTACGAGGTGTTCGAGGTCGACGCGCCTCGCGGGCCGTCGGTCCCGCCGCACGCCGAGCCCTGGGCCAAGGCCTTCTACGTGCTGCACGGACGCATCACCGTCTACGTCGACGGCGAACTCCACGACCTCGGCCCCGGCGCGTCGATCAGCATCCCGGCCGGCGCGGTCAACACCTTCACGGTGCACACGTCGTCGGCGCAGTTCCTCGCGGTGAGCCTGACCGGCGGGATGGGCCGGTTCTTCCGCGAGGTCGACCGGTCCGCGGCCGAGCGGATCCCGGAGATCGCCGGGCGGCACGGCATCGAGCTGGCGTCGTGAACGCCATCGCGCAGGTCTGCGCCGGGCTGGCGGTGCTGGTGCACCTGGTGGCGTTCACCTGGGAAGTGCTGTTGTTCGAGCGGCCCGGCGTGCACCAAGGCATCTTCAAGATCCCCACGGCGAACCTGCCCGCCACCCGGCTGTGGTCGTTCAACGTCGGGTTCTACAACCTGTTCCTCGCCGCCGGCCCGGTGGCCGGGCTGGTCCTGCTGCACACCGGGCACGCCGACGCCGGACGCTGGCTGGTTCTCTACTGCTGCGGGTTCATGCTGCTGGCCGGGATCGCGCTCGGCGTGTCGGACCTGCGCGGCCTCAGCCGCCCGCGCGGCGCCGGCCGCGGTGGCGCGCTCGCCCAGGCGCTCCCGGCGCTGGGCGCGCTGGTCGCCGCCCTGTTCTAGGCCGGCTCGACGCGCTCGATCAGCTCCTCGCTCCAGGAGCGGATGGCCGCGGCCTGGTCCGGGGTGAGCCGGTCGAGGACGTGCCGCCGGACGTTCGCGCCGTGCACCCGGGTCGCGCTGCCAGCGAGGCGACGGCCTTCCGCGGTCAGCTCGATCCCGGTACGCCTGCCGCCTGCGCCGTCCTCGGTCCGCGCCACCAGGCCACGCTTCTCCATGCGCGTCAGCAGGTGCGCGACACGGCTCTTCTCCCAGCCGAGCGCGTCGGCCAGCTCGCCGACGCGCATCGGCCGGCGCAGCGTCACCAGCACGCTGAACTCGGCTTTCGAGATGCCGCAGTCGCGCTGCAGGTCGCGGTCGAGCTCGCGGACCAGCAGGCGGTGCGCGCGCATCCAGGTGTCCCAGAATGCCCAGTCCTCGGGGCTCATCTCCGCCATGCCGACAGTCTAGGCTAGAGTTGACGTATCAACTCTTGGGGAAAGGACATCCATGAACACGCTTCTACGCGGCGGCATGGTGGTCAGCATGGATCCGGCGACCGGGAATCTCCCTCGCGGTGACGTGCTCATCGAGGACGGCCGGATCGCCGCGGTCGGCCCGGCCATCGACGCGGCCGGCGCCGAGGTCGTCGACGCCTCGGGCAAGATCGTGCTGCCCGGGTTCGTGGACACCCACCGGCACACGTGGCAGACGGCGTTCCGCGGCCTCGGCGCCGACTGGACGTTCGGCCAGTACCGCGTCGCCGTGCACGGCACGCTCGGGCCCTGCTACCGCCCGGAAGACGTCTACCTCGGCAACCTGCTGGGCCGGATCGAGGCACTCGGCTCCGGCGTCACGACCCTGCTCGACTGGTTCCACCGCGCCGACCGTCCCGAGAACGCCGACGCCGCGATCCAGGCCCTGCGGGACGCGCCCGGTCGCTCGATCTTCTGCTACGGCGCCGCGGGGCCGGACATCGCACCGGAGATCCGGCGGGTGCGTGCCCTGCTGCCGGACGAAGAAATGGCACTGGGCCTGCGCGGGCCGGTCATGTCCACCATGGACGAAACGGCCGCCGATGTCGCGCTGGCACGGGAACTCGGGCTCCGGGTGAGCATGCACGTCCACGGCACCGGCGGCTGGCCGCGGGGCGACCGGCCGATCGCGGAGATGCACGAGCGCGGCCTGCTCGACGACCGCACGACCGTCGTGCACGGCAACGGCCTCTCCGACGACCAGCTCGCGATGCTGGCCGACGCGGGCGGATCGGTGTCGGTCAGCCCGGACGTCGAGCTGAAGATGGGCTTCGAGCCGCTCGTCACCGGACGCGCGCTGGCCGCCGGGATGCGCCCGTCGCTGTCAGCCGACGACTGCCCGTCCGCCGGTGGGGACATGTTCGGCGCCATGCGCACCGCACTGGCCGCCGAGCGCGGCGCCGTGACGACCCGGGACGTCCTCGCGTTCGCCACTGTGGACGGTGCCCGTGCGTGCGGGCTCGGCGCCCGGACGGGCAGCATCACCGTCGGCAAGGACGCCGACCTGATCCTGCTCGACGCCGAAGACCCGGCGATCTTCCCGGTGGGCGACGCGGCCGGGTCCATCGTCAGCGCCGGTCACCCCGGCCTGGTCGACAGCGTCTTCGTCGCCGGCCGGGCGGTCAAGCGCCACGGCCGGCTGCTCGGCCTGGACCTGCCGGCCCTGCGTGCCCGGCTGCTCGAATCCCGCGACCGGATCGCCGCGGCCGCGGGTATCGCGGTCGACGGGTCGTGGCGGCCTCAGGAAGCCGACGTCACGCGGTAGACGTCGTAGACGCCTTCCACGCCGCGGACCACCTTGAGGACGTGGCCCAGGTGCTTCGGGTCGCCCATCTCGAACGAGAACCGGCTGACCGCGACCCGGTCACGGGACGTCGTCACCGAAGCCGACAGGATGTTGACCTTCTCGTCGGCCAGCACCTTGGTCACGTCCGAGAGCAGCCGGTGCCGGTCGAGCGCCTCGACCTGGATGGCCACCAGGAACACCGACGAGGCCGAGGGCGCCCATTCGACCTCGACCAGCCGCTCGGGCTGGGACTGCAGGTCACCGGCGTTCGTGCAGTCGGTGCGGTGCACCGAAACCCCGCCGCCGCGGGTGACGAAACCGAGGATCTCGTCGCCCGGCACCGGGGTGCAGCAGCGGGCGAGCTTGGCCCAGACGTCGCTGGCGCCCTTGACCACGACGCCGACGTCGTTGGAGCCGCGGCGCCGGGTCACCGTGGACGGCGTCGCCCGCTCGGCGAGCTCCTCCTCCGCCGCGTCGACGCCGCCGATCAGCGCCACCAGCCGCTGAACGACGTGCTTCGCGCTGGTGTGGCCTTCGCCGACCGCCGCGTACAGCGACGAAATGTCGGCGTGGCGCAGCTCGGTGGCGACCGCGCCCATCGACTCCGCGGAGACCAGGCGCTGGATCGGCAGGCCGACCTTGCGGATCTCCTTGGTGATGGCTTCCTTGCCGCCTTCGATCGCCTCGTCACGGCGTTCCTTGGCGAACCACTGCCGGATCTTGGCGCGGGCCTTCGGCGAGCCGGCGAACGACAGCCAGTCGCGCGACGGCCCGGCGTTCTCCGCCTTCGACGTGAAGATCTCGACGGACTCGCCGTTCTCGAGCTTCCGTTCGAGCGCCACCAGCCTGCCGTTGACGCGAGCGCCGATGCAGCGGTGGCCGACCTCGGTGTGCACGGCGTAGGCGAAGTCGACCGGCGTCGAGTCGACCGGCAGCGTGATCACGTCACCCTTCGGGGTGAACACGAAGATCTCGCGCGCGGCCAGCTCGTAGCGCAGCGACTCGAGGAAGTCACCCGGGTCCGCCGCCTCGCGCTGCCAGTCGAGGAGCTGGCGCATCCACGCCATTTCGTCGACGTCCACCGCGTTGCCGTTGTGCGTGCCCTTGGTTTCCTTGTACCGCCAGTGCGCGGCGATGCCGTACTCGGCGGTGCGGTGCATTTCGTAGGTGCGGATCTGCACCTCGAGGGGCTTGCCGTCCGGGCCGATCACGGTCGTGTGCAGCGACTGGTAGACGCCGAACCGCGGCTGGGCGATGTAGTCCTTGAACCGGCCGGGCACCGGCTGCCACAGCGCGTGGACCACACCCATCGCCGCGTAGCAGTCGCGGACGTCCTCGACCAGGATCCGCACGCCGACCAGGTCGTGGATGTCGTCGAGGTCGCGGCCGCGGACGATCATCTTCTGGTGGATCGAGTAGTAGTGCTTCGGCCGGCCTTCGACCTTCGCGGTGATCCGCGACGAGACGAGGTTGCTCGTCAGCTCGACGATCACCGACCGCAGGTAGATGTCGCGTGACGGCGCGCGGTCGGCGACCAGCCGCACGATCTCGTCGTACTTCTTCGGCTGCAGGATGGCGAACGCCAGGTCCTCCAGCTCCCACTTCACCGTGGCCATGCCGAGCCGGTGGGCCAGCGGCGCGAGCACCTCGAGGGTCTCGCGGGCCTTGCGGGCCTGCTTCTCCGGTGGCAGGAAGCGCATGGTGCGCATGTTGTGCAGCCGGTCGGCGAGCTTGATGACCAGCACCCGGGGGTCCTTGGCCATCGCGATGACCATCTTGCGGATGGTCTCGGCCTCGGCGGACGAGCCGAGCTTGACCTTGTCCAGCTTGGTCACGCCGTCGACCAGCTCGGCGACCTTCTCGCCGAAGTCGGCCTTCAGGCTCTCGACGGCGTAGCCGGTGTCCTCGACCGTGTCGTGCAGCAGGGCGGCGACCAGCGTCGTGGTGTCCATGCCCAGCTCGGCGAGGATGGTGGCGACGGCCAGGGGGTGGGTGATGTAGGGGTCGCCGGACTTGCGCCGCTGGTTCCGGTGCAGCTCCTCGGCGACGTCGTAGGCACGCTGCAGCAGCCCGAGGTCGGCGTTCGGGTGGAGCTCGCGGTGGATGACGGCCAGGGGTTCGAGGACCTGCTTGACCGGGGCGGCGCGCTGCGCGGTGATCCGCCGGGCGAGGCGCGCACGGACCCGCCGGGTGGCGGACGGGTTCGGCGCCGCGCCGTTCGGCTTCGGCGGCGCGGGCGTTGCCGCCGCCTGCCCGTTCTGCTGGGCGCCCTGCTTCGCGGGCACCGCGGCGTCGAGCTCCTGGCTCACCCGCACCTCCTGCTGCTCGTGCGGCCTTCGGAACACCAGGGTAGCCGTTGCACCTCGCGGTCCTGTCGGGTGCGCCCATTCAGGGGGACCCGGAGCCCGCAACCAGCCAGTTCACGGTCGTGAGTGAGTAACAGTGTTAGAACACTGTTACTCACTCACGACCGCCTCGGCCGCTGGTTCGTCAGCAGGTCTCGAGGGCGTGGACCTTCCGGTCGCCCAGGACCTGGCGGCCGCCGAGGGCGGCCAGTTCCAGGACCACCGAGACGCTGTCGACCACCGCGCCCGCGTCCTCCAGGAGCTTGCCGGTGGCCGCCACCGTGCCGCCCGTGGCGAGGACGTCGTCGAGGACCGCGATCCGCTGCCCCGGCTTCACCACGCCCGACGGCAGCTCCACCGTCGCCGTGCCGTACTCCAGTGCGTAGTCGACCCGGCCCGCCACCTTCGGGAGCTTGCCCGGCTTGCGGATCAGGACCACGCCGAGGCCGCGGGCGTACCCGACGGCCGCGGCGAGGAGGAACCCGCGGGCCTCCACGCCGGCGAGCGCCTCGACGGAAGGGTCGAGGGTGCTCGCCAGCGCGTCGGTCACGGCCTTGAACGCGCCCGCGTCCGCGAAGAGCGGGCTCAGGTCGCGGAACAGCACGCCGGGCTCCGGGAAGTCCGGCACCTCGGCGATCAGGCCGAGGGCGTCGTCCAGCTCCACGTCAGCGCTTCCGCTTCCCGGCCGGGCGCTGCTTCTGGATCCGGGCGGGGACGCCGGCCGCGGCCGCGTACGCCTTCTCCTTGCGCAGTTCCTTCGCCAGGGCGTCGTCGTCCGAGGCGTCGAAGTCGTCGCCCGCCGCCTTGCGCTCCTGGCTGGCCCGGCGCTGCCGGACGCGCTCGGCCTGCTGCTGGTACTTCGGGTCGCGCATCTTGAAGTCGACCAGCAGCGGCGTCGCCAGGGCGACCGACGACAGGACGCCGACGAGGGTACCGGTGAGCTGCACCAGCGCCAGGTCCTGCAGCGTGCCCGAGCCGAGCAGCACGTACCCGACGATCAGCAGGCCCAGGATCGGCAGCAGCGCGATGAACGCCGTGTTGAACGACCGCATCAGGGTCTGGTTCAGCGCGAGGTTCGCGGCCTCGCCGTACGTGCGGCGGGTCAGCCCGAGCAGGCCGCGCGTGTTCTCGCGGACCTTGTCGAACACCACCACCGTGTCGTAGAGCGAGAACCCGAGGATGGTCAGCAGGCCGATCACGGTCGCCGGAGTGACCTCGAAGCCGACCAGCGAGTACACGCCGGCCGTGACCAGGATGTCGTGCAGCAGCGAGACGAGCGCGGCCGCGGCCATCCGCAGGTCGAAGTAGATCCCGAGGAAGATGACCACCGCGACGAGGAACACCGCGAGCGCGATCAGCGCCTTCTGCGAGATCTCACCGCCCCAGGACGCGCTCACCGCGCTGTCGCTGATCGCCTGGACGCTGGGCTGGTTGTTCGTGCCCTTCGGGCCCAGGTCCTGGAACAGGCCCTGCTTGAGCTTGGCGACGTCGGCCGCGTTCAGCGTTTCGGTGCGGATCTGGATGGTCGACGCGTTGCCCGTGCCGACCTTCTGCGCCTCCGCGGCCGGGTGGCCGAGCGCCTTCTGGAACGACGCCTTGGCCTGGTCTTCGGTGATCACGCCGTGGATGCCGTTGGCGGGCATCTGGATCTGCGTGCCGCCCTCGAACTCGATGCCGAGGTTGAAGCCGCGGACGATCATCGACAGCAGGCACACCAGCACCAGCGCGCCGAAGAACACGTACCAGCGCTTGCGCTTGCCGACGACGTCGAACGCGCCCGTGCCGACGTAGAGCCGGTGGAAGACGCTTTCCTTCTTGCCGGGCTTCGCCGTCACCTTGGCGTTGCCTTCGGCGTCCGTGCTCAGTTCTTCGACCCCCATGTCAGGCCTCCTTCACGTTCGCGCGGCCGACCGAGGTCGACTTCTTCCGCTGCGAACCCACTTGCTGCACGGCGCCGAGGCCCAGGTGCCTCGGATTGGACAGGAACTCGTTCTTGGACGTGGACACCATGGCCACCAGCGGGTGCGTCACCAGGTACACGACGACCAGGTCGAGCACCGTGGACATGCCGAGGGTGAACGCGAAGCCCTGCACGTCGCCGACCGCGATGACGTACAGGATGGCCGCGGCCAGGAAGCTCACGCCGTCCGAGGCCAGGATGGTGCGCCGGGCACGGACCCAGCCGCGTGGCACCGCGGACCGGAACGTCCGGCCCTCCCGGATCTCGTCCTTGAGCCGTTCGAAGTAGATGACGAACGAGTCCGCCGTGATACCGATGGCGATGATCAGGCCGGCGATGCCCGCCAGGTCCAGCGTGTAGCCGATCCAGCGTCCGAGCAGGATCAGCACCGCGAACACCAGCGCGCCGGACAGGGCCAGCGACAGGATGGTGAGCACCCCGAGCAGCCGGTAGTAGAACAGGCAGTAGACGAACACGACCAGCAGACCGATGCCGCCGGCGATCAGGCCCGCCTGCAGCGACGCGAGGCCGAGGGTCGCCGACACCGTGGTCGCGTCCGAGGACGAGAACGACAGCGGCAGCGAGCCGTACTTCAGGATGTCCGAGAGGTCCTTCGCCTCGGACTGCGTGAACTTGCCGGTGATCTGGGTGTTGCCGTCGAGGATGGCCACCTGGATGTTCGGCGCGGACACGACCTGCGTGTCGAGGACGAACGCCGCCTGCTGGCCCTGGTTCTTCGACGTGAAGTCGGCCCAGGTCTTGGTGCCGTCGCTCTTGAAGCTGAGGTTCACCACCCACTGGCCGCGCTGCTGGTCGTAGCCCGAGGTCGAGTCGGCGATCTCGGTGCCCGGCAGGAACTCCGGCTCCAGCAGGTACTTGTACGTGTCGTGGTCACCACAGGCGACCAGCGGCAGCTTCGGGTCGTCGTTGCCCTCGAGGGGGTCCTTGGCGTTCGGCGCGCAGGTGAGCGACGCCATCGCCTTAGCGACGAGCTCCTGGTTCGGCTGGCCGTCGGCGCCGATCAGCTGCGGGTTCTGCCGGACCGCCTTCGCGGCCTGGATCTCCTGCGCGGTCTGCGCGTCGACCGAGCCGTCCGAGGGCGCGGGCGCCGGGGTCGACGCGGGCGGCGTGGTGCTGCTGCTCGGCGCGGCCGGCGTGGTGGTCTGCTGCTGCGCGAGAGCCGCGCCCGGGGCACCGCCGCCACCGTTCTTGGTGCTCGGGGCGCCGGACGTCGCCGACGGCGCGCCCGAAGGCGGCGGCGTCGAACTCTTCGGGGCACCCGAGGTGGGCGGGGTCGTGGCCGGCGGCGCGGTCTGCGGCGGCACCACCGGCTGGGTGGCGTTCGCGACGACCTTCCGGAAGCCCAGCTTCGCGGTCTTGCCCAGGTTCTTCGCCTGGTCACCCTGCTCGCCGGGGACCGTGATGACGACGTTGGTGCCGTCGAGGAGAACCTCGGTGCCGCTGACGCCGATCCCGTTGACGCGTCGTTCGATGATCTGGCGCGCCTGGTTCAGGGACTCGCGGGTCGGCTGGCCGCCGTCGGGGGTGCGGGCGGTGAGCGTGACCCGGGTGCCACCCTGCAGGTCGATGCCCAGCTTCGGGGTCGGCTTGTGGTTGCCGGTGAGGAACACCAGCGCGTACAGCACGATCACGATCAGGGCGAACAGGGCGAGATAGCGTCCCGGGCGGAGATGCCCGGCCGATGCTGCCACGGTGCTTCGGTCTCCTCGGACTGGGTGGACCCCAAAGTTGCGGTGCCCGCCCGGAGGGTTACCGGGAGGGACTGTGTGCGATTCACTCCCGGGCACGGGTATGACGGCGGACACGCACGCAGCACCGAGACACTACTCGGTGCTGCGTGAGCCCGGCGTTCGAGGTCGTACCGACTTTCGTCGGGATTCCCGGCCCGCCCAGGAGGTGCCTCGGGGCTTACTTCTTGCCGTGCTCCAGCGGCGGCGCCACCTGCGCGGTGGTCTGCGGCTCGTCGTCCTTGATGCCGGAGCTCGACTCGATGATCGACGGCTCCTCGGCGGGGGTCTCCACGTCGTCGGCGGAGTCCTCCTCGGTCTCGACGACCGGCTCGACCTTCTCGCGGACCGCCAGCCGCAGCCAGGTGGTGACGACGCCCGGGGCGATCTCGATGTCGATCGTGTTGTCACCCGAGGTGTCGGCGACGGTGCCGTAGAGACCCGAGGTGGTCATCACGCGGTCACCGGGCGCCAGGCTGCTCTGCAGATCCTGCTGCGCGGCCTGCTGCTTCTTCTGCTTTCGCGTGCTCATCACCAGCGGCACGGCGAGGACGAGCACGAGCAGCAGGGGCAGCAATAGCTGTTGCATGATTCTCCGTTCGACGGACACCGGGCCCAGCCGAAATGTCCGGTTTTTGGGTATGTGCTCCTGTCAAGTGTGCCAGGTACCAGCGCGGACGCCGACACCCACCCGCCGGTACCGGCCGCTCAGTCCTGCTCGAAGAGCGTCGGCCCGCCCTGGTCCGGGCGCCCTGGGAGATCGGCGGGCGGCACCATGCCGAGGTGTTCCCAGGCGGTCGCCGTGGCGACCCGGCCACGCGGGGTGCGGGCGAGCATACCGGCGCGGACGAGGTAGGGCTCACACACCTCTTCCACGGTGGTCGCCTCCTCCCCCACGGCGACCGCCAGCGTCGAGATACCCACCGGCCCGCCACCGAAGGACCTGGTCAGCGCCGTGAGCACCGCCCGGTCGAGCCGGTCCAGGCCCAGCTCGTCGACGTCGTAGACGGCCAGCGCGGCACGGGCGATGTCGCGGGTCACCTTGCCGTCGGCGCGGACCTCGGCGTAGTCGCGGACGCGCCGCAGCAGCCGGTTCGCGATCCGGGGCGTGCCCCGCGAGCGGCCGGCGATCTCGGCGCAGCCGTCGCGGTCGATCGGGATGTCGAGGATCGTCGCGGCCCGGCGGACGACCAGCTCCAGCTCGGCGTCGGTGTAGAACTCCATCTGGCCGGTGAAGCCGAACCGGTCGCGCAGCGGGCCGGTCAGCGAGCCGGACCGGGTGGTGGCCCCGACCAGCGTGAACGGGGCGATTTCCAGCGGGATGCTGGTCGCGCCCGGGCCCTTGCCGACCACGACGTCGACCCGGAAGTCCTCCATCGCCAGGTAGAGCATCTCCTCGGCGGGGCGGGCGATCCGGTGGATCTCGTCGATGAACAGGACGTCGCCCGGGGCCAGGTTGGACAGCATCGCGGCGAGGTCGCCGGCGCGTTCCAGGGCCGGGCCCGACGTGATCCGGATGGCCGCGCCCAGCTCGGCCGCGACGATCATCGCCATCGACGTCTTGCCCAGCCCGGGCGGGCCGGACAGCAGGACGTGGTCGGGCGGCACGCCGCGCCGCCGCGCGCTCTCCAGGACCAGTTCCAGCTGCTCGCGCACGCGTGGCTGGCCGACGAACTCGTCGAGCTTGCGCGGCCGCAGGGTGCCTTCGACGTTCTCCTCGCCGGTCTGGGCCCACGCCGAGAGGGCGTCGTCCTCTTCGTCGCTCACGGCCTCATACTCCACGTCCGCGCCTACCGCTTCCGGCCGAGGGTGGCCAGTGCGGCGCGCAGCACGCTGGACGTCGTGTGGCCGTCGCCGTCGGCGAGCACCTTGTCGACGGCCTGCTCGGCCTGCTTGGCCGGGAACCCGAGCCCGGCCAGCGCCTCGACGACCTCCGTGCGCAGGGCGCCGGGGGCGGTGACCGCGGGGGCGTCGCCGGTGCCGCCGAGCGCGGTGACCTTGTCGCGCAGCTCGAGGGTGAGCCGTTCGGCGCCCTTGCGGCCGATGCCGGGCACCGAGGTGAGCACGGTGATGTTGCCTTCCACCAGCGCGGCCCGCAGCTTGCCGGGGTCGAGCACGGCGAGGGTGGCCAGCGCGAGCCGCGGGCCGATCCCGGACACCGTTTGCAGCAGCCCGAACAGCTCCCGCGCGTCGGCGTCGGCGAAGCCGAACAGCGTCAGGGAGTCCTCGCGCACGACCAGCGCGGTGTGCAGCCGGGCCTCCTCGCCGCGGCGCAGGGTGGCGAGGGTGGCCGGGGTGGCCTGCACGGCGAAGCCGACCCCGCCGACCTCGACCACGACGTGGTCCAGGGCGACCGAAAGGACTTCTCCGCGTACCGACGAGATCATCGTGCTGCTCCCGGGTTCTTGACTTGCTTCGCCTGTTTCGCCGCCGCGGCGAGGCGGGCCTTGTGCGTGCGGGCCATCTCGGCCGCGCGGGCTTCGGCCTCGGCGAGGCGGGCCCGCATCGGCTCCCGCCAGAGGTGGCAGATGGCGAGCGCGAGCGCGTCGGCGGCGTCGGCGGGCTTCGGCGCGACTTCGAGATTGAGCAGGCGCATCACCATGGCGGTGACCTGCGCCTTGTCCGCCCGGCCCGAGCCGCTCACGGCCGCCTTGACCTCACTCGGCGTGTGGAACACGACCGGGAGGCCGCG
Source organism: Amycolatopsis vastitatis (assembly GCF_002234595.1). Classification (GTDB taxonomy): domain Bacteria; phylum Actinomycetota; class Actinomycetes; order Mycobacteriales; family Pseudonocardiaceae; genus Amycolatopsis; species Amycolatopsis vastitatis. The sequence continues at coordinate 27,399 of NZ_NMUL01000006.1, read as the reverse complement.
ACGCGCGGCGGCCAGCGCGACCACGCCGCCCGCCTGCGCGGTGCCCATCGCGGTCCGGACGTTGTGCTGCGCGAAGACCCGCTCGACCGCGACGGCCGCCGGCTTGTACTTGTCCATCCACCGCTCGACCTCGTCGGAGACGGCGAGCAGCCGGTGCGCCAGATCGGCGTCGGCCGGCGTCCGCACGACGTCCACGGCGACGCAGCGGACGGCCCGGCCCTTGCCGCCGTCGACCACCCCCAGGCCGCACCTGGTCAGACCGGGGTCGACCCCGAGCACGCGCACCCGCATTCCTTTCCGCCGCGAACACCAGTTCGAGCTGCAGGCTACTGGCCGCGTCTGCGGCAGGATGGGTGACATGCCGGAGCCATCGGATTTCGTCACCCACCTGGGCCTGCAGCCGTTGCCCGTCGAAGGCGGGCAGTGGGCGCAGAGCTGGCGCTCGGAGACCGGCTCGGCGATCTACTACCTGCTCGTCGCCCCCGAGTTCTCCGCACCGCACCGCCTCGACCGCGTCGAGATCTACGCGCACCACGCGGGCGCGCCGGCCGCGATGCTGCTGCTGCACCCGGACGGCTCGGTCGAGCGGCCGGTGCTCGGCACCGACGTCGCGGCCGGGGAACGTCCCCAGGTCGTCGTGCCCGCCGGGACCTGGCAGGCGACCGTCACGCAGGGGGCGTGGAGCCTGCTGGGAACCGTCGTCGTGCCGCCCTACACGGACGGCTGCGTGGAGTTCGCGGCCGCGGCAGACCTGGCGCTGGAGTACCCGGAAGCAGCCGCCGACCTGCGGAAGTTCTAGGGGCCGTCGACGCCCGGGGTCCAGCTCTCCGGGCGGCCGCTGCCGGTGAGCACCAGCTGCCACTCGGCGAAGCCCTCGGGGGCGTCGGGGTGCCACGGGAACTTGCCTTCCGGCGTCGCGACGATCAGCTGCAGCGCCGGGAAGTCGCCGTCCGGGTAGATGAGGAACGCCGTGCCGAAGTACTGCGGGTAGTGCCCCTTGTCGACGCGCTCGAGGACCACCGGGACGCCGTCGAAGAAGTCGTCGTAGCGCTTGCCGACCTCGAAGATCTCGCCGTTGGCCGCGCGGTCGACGTAGGCGTCGAGCAGCACCTGGCCCATCTGGCCGGGCAGCCCGACCACGACGGCTTCCGGCACGTGGTGCAGCGCCCACGCGCAGGCGGTGAAGCAGTAGCCGGCGCCTTCTTCGTCCGCGGCGACGTTGATGACCGCGTTGCCGCGTTCCTTCGCCTGCCCCTCGATCCATTCGATCAGGCGCAGTTCTTCCGCGGACAGTTCGGCGGCGATGTCGGCGGAAGCGGCGGGGGTCGTCGAGGTCACGGCGAACATTCTGCCTGACGAGCCCGCCGGAGCCCAGTGCCCGGGCCGGAAAGTTTCCGGCCCGGGCGGGAAATCCTTGCGCGACAAGGAAAAACTCAGCCGACTTCGGCGAGCACCTCGTCCGAGACATCGAAGTTGGCGTAGACGTTCTGGACGTCGTCGCAGTCTTCGAGGGCGTCGATCAGCTTGAAGACCTTCTTCGCGCCGTCCGCGTCGAGGGGCACGCTCACCGTCGGGAGGAAGGTGAGCTCCGCCGACTCGTACTCGAACCCGGCCTCCTGGAGCGCCTTGCGCACCGGCACCAGGTCACCGCCCTCGCAGACGATTTCGAAGCTCTCGTCGAGGTCGTTGACCTCTTCGGCGCCGGCGTCGAGCACCGCCATGAGGACGTCGTCCTCGGTGGCGTCGCCCTTCGGCATGATCACCACGCCCTTGCGGTTGAACATGTAGGCGACCGACCCCGGGTCGGCGAGGGAGCCGTTGTTGCGCGTGAGCGCGGTGCGGACCTCCATCGCGGCGCGGTTCTTGTTGTCGGTGAGGCATTCGATCAGCACGGCCACGCCGTTCGGGCCGTAGCCTTCGTAGGTGATGGTCTGCCAGTCGGCGCCACCGGCCTCTTCGCCGGCGCCGCGCTTGCGGGCACGCTCGATGTTGTCCTGCGGGACCGAGTTCTTCTTCGCCTTCTGGATGGCGTCGTAGAGCGTGGGGTTGCCATCCGGGTCGCCACCACCGGTGCCCGTGCGGGCGGCCACCTCGATGTTCTTGATCAACCGCGCGAAGAGCTTGCCGCGCTTCGCGTCGAGGTTGGCCTTCTTGTGCTTCGTGGTGGCCCACTTGGAGTGGCCGCTCATCTCTCCTCCATCTGTTCCGTACCCCGGCCGGGCACCGCGTCTCAGGCAGCCTTTCGCACGAGGTCGACGAACAGCCGGTGCACCCGCACGTCGGGCGTCAGTTCCGGGTGGAACGCGGTCGCCAGCACCGCCCCTTGCCGGACCGCGACGATCCTAGCGGTCTCCTCGTCGACGCCGGGCACGCCGCTGACCGTGGCCAGCACGTCGACGCCGTCACCGGCCTTCTCGACCCACGGGGCCCGGATGAACACCGCGTGCACCGGCGGGGTTTCTATGCCGGCGAAGTCGAGGTCGGCCTCGAAGGAGTCGACCTGCCTGCCGAAGGCGTTGCGCCGGACGACGACGTCGAGCCCGCCGAGCTGCTGCTGGTCGGGGCGTCCGTCGAGGGTCTGCCGCGCCAGCAGGATCATCCCGGCGCACGAGCCGAACGCGGGCAGCCCCTCGGCGATCCGCGCCCGCAGCGGCTCGAGCAGCTCGAAGCTCTCCAGCAGCCGCGACATCGCGGTCGACTCGCCACCGGGCAGCACCAGACCGTCCACTTCGGACAGCTCGGCGGCGCGGCGCACGGGCTTGGCCCGCGCGCCCGCTTCGGCCAGCATCGCGACGTGCTCCCGCACGGCGCCCTGCATGGCGAGCACACCGATCACCGGCTCCGACGACAACCCGACCTCCCGAAAGACCTTCCCACCAGCCTAGACGCCAAGGCCCGGCGGCTTCCCGGCAGGTCAGCCCCGGTGCCGCCCGCTTCGACGTAGTGAATGACTCATTCCGGTCGTCCGGCGACAGGAATGAGTCATTCATGTCGTCCGGGCGCCCCCGTCGCAGCCGAGCCCGCCGTCACGGCACCCCGGCCAGGCGCAGCAAGGCCGCGGTGGCCGCGGCCGCGACCACCACCAGGACGAACGGCGCCTTCCGCCACGCGAGCACCCCGGCGACCAGCACCCCGGCCGGCCGGGCGAAGCCCGCGAAGCCGTGCCCCTCCGTCAGCGCGCTGACCGCGACCAGCGCCGCCAGCAGCACCACCGCCGCCAGCGCCATCAGCCGCTCCGCCTTCGGCGACAGTTTCACCCGGCTGCGCAGCACCGGGCCGGCGAACCGGAACGCGAACGTCCCCAGCGCCAGCACCGCCGTGCCGATCAGCAGTTCCATCCCGTCCATCAGCACGCCTCCTGCAGCTCGGGCTCCTTCGCCGCGACGCCGACGACGACACCCGCCAGGGCGAGCAGCACCGGCAGCCCGGCCGGCAGGAACGGCGTGGCGGCCAGCGCCACCACCACTCCGGTCAGCACCGGCAGCCGCGCCGCGCGGTCCTTCAGTGACGGCAGCACCAGCGCCAGCAGCACCGCCGGGAAGGCCGCGTCCAGGCCGAAGACGTCCGTGTCGCTGATCGCCGTCCCGGCGAACGCGCCGGCGACCACGCCGAGGTTCCAGCAGGCGAACAGGCCGATCCCGCAGGCCCAGTACGCCGCGCGGCGGCGGTGCGCCTCGCGCTGGGCCAGGGCGAACGCGACCGATTCGTCGATCATCAGGTGGCTGCCGGCCAGCCGGGACGGCCACCGCTTGCCCAGGACGTCGCCGATCGCGAAGCCGAACGGCAGGTGCCGCGCGTTGGCCAGCAGCCCGGCGAGCACGGCCGCGAACGGGTTGCCGCCGGCGGCCACGATGCCGACGAACATGAACTGCGACGCTCCGGCGAAGACCAGCAGCGACATCAGCATCGGCAGCCACAGCGGGAAGCCCGAGCTCACCGCGATGGCGCCGTAGGAGACCCCCACGAGACAATCGGCGAGACAGACCAGGCCGATGTCACGGGCGAGGCCTCGATCGAGTGTTCGCCATATCGAACGCATGTGTTCTATAGTGAACGGCAGGCCGCGTGTTCGTCAAGCCGAACAAACAGACCGATGGAGCGAACGGAATGTCGCAGGAGACGACCGGAGCGCCGCTGGAGATCATCGCGGCATCGCTGCGCCGCGAGCGCACCCGCGCGGGGCTGTCCCTGACCGAGGTGGCGCGTCGCGCCGGCCTGGCCAAGTCGACGCTGTCGCAGCTCGAGTCCGGCACGGGCAACCCGAGCGTCGAGACGCTGTGGGCGCTCGGCGTCGCCCTGGACGTCCCGTTCTCCCGCCTGGTCGAGCCGGAACGGCCGAAGGTCCGCGTGGTGCGCGCCGGCAAGGGCCCCACGGTGTTCGCCGAGCACTCCGACTACGCGTGCACGCTGCTGTCGGCCTGCCCCACCGGCGCCCGCCGGGACATCTACGTCGTCCGCGGCGAGCCGGGCACGCCCCGGCGCTCCGACCCGCACATGACCGGCGTGGTCGAGCACATCGTGCTCTGCGCGGGCCGGGCACGCGTCGGCGTCATGGACGACCCGGAGGAACTGCTCCCCGGCGACTACATCTCCTACCCCGGCGACGTCCCCCACATCTTCGAGGCCCTCGAGCCGGGCACCTACGGCGTCGAGATCTCCGAGTACGTCTGAGTCCCCGGCGAGGAGAAATCACCGACCGGACGTCGAGCCGGAAATCGGGAAACCCGGCCGGGTCCCGTATTTTCCCGCGCGTAACGCGCCACCGTCCCGGTGCGACTCACGATGATCCGACGCCGGGAGGAAACATGGCGAAACGTCTGGTGATCTGCTGCGACGGCACCTGGAACAAACTCGGCCAGCCGAATCCCACGAACGTGACGAAGGTCAAGGAAGCCGTCGCCGCAACGGACTCCGCCGGTACTTCCCAGATCGCCTTCCACGGCGATGGCGTCGGCACCGGGACGAGCCTGTGGGACCACTTCACCGGTGGCGCTTTCGGCCTGGGACTCTCGGCCAAGGTGCGGGATGCCTACGAGTTCGTCGTCAAGAACTACGAGCCCGGCGACGAACTGTTCTTCTTCGGCTTCAGCCGCGGCGCGTTCACCGCACGCAGCACCGTGGGCTTCATCCGGAACTGCGGCGTCCTGCGCCCCGAGAACGCGGGCCTCATCAAAGAGGCCTACCGGCTTTATCGCGACCGGGACACCTCGACCACCGGCCCGGAGAGCCCGAAGGCCCGGGAATTCCGCGAGAAGTACGCCCACGAAGACCGGACGCCCATCCGGTTCATCGGGGTCTGGGACACCGTCGGCGCACTGGGCATCCCTCTCAGCGGCGGCCGCCTGCTCAACCTGCTGAACCGGCGCTGGCAGTTCCACGACACGCAACTGTCTTCGATCGTGCAGTCGGCCTTCCAGGCCCTGGCCGTGGACGAGCACCGCACGTCTTTCAAACCGGCGGTCTGGGAGTCGTCGCAGGCCGGCCAGGAGCGTGAACAAGTCTGGTTCGCCGGGGACCACTCCGATGTCGGCGGCGGGCACGCGGTGTCCGACCTTTCGGACCTCGCCCTGCGCTGGATGACCGACCGGGCGCACCACTGCGGCCTCGCCTTCGAGCCGGACGTCTTCGCCGGCTTGTACCCCGGCAACCCCCTCGGCGCACTGCACGATTCGCTCAACGGGTTCTTCCGGTTGTTCGGCCGGGTGGTTCGCAGCATCGGCACGGTGGACCCGCAGTCCGAGTTCGCCGCGTCCACCGCCGTGTGCCGCCACGAGCACCAGCCGCCGCCGTATCGGCCCGACAACCTCGTCGCCTACCTCGCGGCGCACCACACCATGACGGTGTAGACCGCGTCCCAGCGCAGGAGAGAGGCCCCGTGAACCGGCGTTCACGGGGCCTCTCTCGTGCGATCGGAGGTGGCGTTACCAGCCGCGCTCGGCCAGCCGGTGCGGCTCCGGGACGTCTTCGACGTTGATGCCGACCATGGCCTCGCCCAGGCCGCGCGAGACCTTCGCGAGCACGTCCGGGTCGTCGTGGAACGTCGTCGCCTTGACGATCGCCGCGGCGCGCTGGGCCGGGTTGCCGGACTTGAAGATGCCCGAGCCGACGAACACGCCTTCGGCGCCGAGCTGCATCATCATCGCCGCGTCGGCCGGGGTCGCGATGCCGCCCGCGGTGAACAGCACCACCGGCAGCTTGCCCGCCTCGGCCACTTCGCGGACCAGCTCGTACGGCGCCTGCAGCTCCTTCGCCGCGACGAACAGCTCGTCCTCGGGCAGCGACTGCAGCCGCCGGATCTCGCCGCGGATCTTCCGCATGTGGGTGGTGGCGTTGGAGACGTCGCCGGTGCCCGCCTCGCCCTTGGAGCGGATCATCGCCGCGCCCTCGGTGATCCGGCGCAGCGCCTCGCCGAGGTTGGTCGCCCCGCAGACGAAGGGCACGGTGAACGCCCACTTGTCGATGTGGTTGGCGTAGTCGGCCGGCGTGAGCACCTCGGACTCGTCGACGTAGTCGACGCCGAGGGACTGCAGGACCTGCGCCTCGACGAAGTGGCCGATGCGGGCCTTCGCCATCACCGGGATCGAGACGGCCTCGATGATGCCGTCGATCAGGTCGGGGTCGCTCATCCGCGCGACGCCGCCCTGGGCGCGGATGTCGGCGGGCACGCGCTCCAGCGCCATCACCGCGACGGCGCCGGCGTCTTCGGCGATCTTGGCCTGCTCGGCGGTGACCACGTCCATGATCACGCCGCCCTTGAGCATCTCGGCCATGCCGCGCTTCACCTTGGCGGTGCCGGTGACGGACTGGACGGTGCCGCTGGTGGGAGTGGTCTGCTGCTCGGACACGACGGGGCCTTTCGACACGGATTCGGGGGTTACGTCCCCTCGAGCGTAAGTCGGCGGTGGACCCTTCAGGCAGGCCAGTACGCGGGTATCTCAGCAGTCCACTTCGCCGGTGCCCGCGACCAGGGCTTCCGCCAGCGGAGTGCGCGCATAGAGCACGTGACGTCCGGCACGGTGCCCGCTGACCAGGCCCGCAGCCTTGAGGATGCCGAGGTGCTGCGACACCGCCCCGGCGCTGAGCCGGGTCCGGCGGGCCAGTTCCGCGGTGGACGCCGGTGCGGCCAGTTCGGCCAGCAGCATGGCCCGGCCGCGGCCCACGACGGCGGCCAGCGCACCGGGCGCGGTGGCCGTGCCGGTCTCCCACAGCGTGGCGATCCCGCGCGGCGGGTAGCGCAGCACCGGCTGCCAGCGCGCGTCGGTCTTGGAGAACACCCGCGGCCAGACGAACGCGGACGGCACGAGCACGAGACCGCGCCCGTCCAGCGGCACCGCCGCGCGCAGGTGCCGGTGCGCCACCGTCAGCGTGCCGCTCTGCCAGCGGACCAGCGGCGTGAGGTCGTTGAACAGCTCGGCGGCCCCGCCGTGGGCCAGCAGCCGGGACCGGTGCAGCACGTCTGCCTCGAGCAGCGCGCGGATCCGGGGCCAGTCGGAGGCGAGCACGAGCTCCCAGTACCGCTCCATCAGCGTCGCGAGCCGCTCCAGCCCCGCCTCCGGGTCACGGTGGAAGCGGCTCAGCGCGGGTGAGCGCGGCCCGGACATCGCGTCCAGCTCGCGCCGGACGAGGCGGGCCGGCACGTCGCGCAGGTCGGCGAGCTCGTCGGCCAGCTCGGGCAGGGGCGTCGACGGCGTCCCGGCCAGGAAGCCGGGCAGGTGCCGCAGCGGGACGAGGTCGCGCAGGAGACCGATGTCGAGGCCGGCTTCGTCGAGCGCCGCGGTGGCGCGCTTGACCCACGGCAGGTGCAGGGCGTGCGCGCCCGGGGAGTTCAGGACGCGGACGCTCGCCACGATCTCCCACGCCGGGGAGAACGCGAACCGGGTGTGCGCCAGGTCCTCGGTGGAAAAAGCCAGGTCGAGCACGCGCTGCCTCTCTGCCTCTGGTCCGGCGCAGTCTAGGTCTATCCCATGTGGACAGTGGAGTGGGGTGAAGAAAGCCCTTGCGGGAACGCGAAAGTTCCTCGGGGGTCGTACTTCCGCGCGACGGCGCGTAGCCGTGGCAGGTTGACCCCGTAGTACGCCTCGGCCCAGTCCGGCATCTCCGGGTCGAGGTAGTTGACGTACCCGGTCGTGCCGAACTCCGGCCCCAGCCCGTCCCGGACCGTGGCGAGCGCGCGCCGGGCCCCGGCTTCGCCGCCGTCCGCCGGCGTGGCGCCGTGCAGGAACTGGAAGCTGGCCGGCGCCGTCCGGTGGGGGAACGCCGTTTCGCGCACGCCGACGCGGGCGATCGCGCCGCCGCCGGCGTCGATGAGCGTGCCGACGCCGGGCGCGCTGAGCAGTACCTCGACGACCGCGGCGGGGTCGGCGGCGGGCCGCGTCACCATGCGCGAGGTCCCGACGTACGCCGCTCGCGCCGCGACCGCACCGGGCCGGGACTCCTGGTCGTCGAACGACCGCATGGCGGCCAGGTGGTCCAGCACCCGCCCGTCCCGCTCGGCGGGCCGGGTGCCGACGCGGCGGACCAGGTCGTCGAGCAGCTCGTTCATCCGCGCTTCCGGCCCGAGGAAGCTGCCGCCGGCGTTCGAGGTGGTGGCGTCGAGGTTCAGCCCGGACCACAGCTCGTCCGGCATCGACGGCTGCCACTCCTGCCAGGCGGCGAACAGTGCCGTCTGGGTGCCCGCCGGGAATTTCAGCGTGAAGGTGGCCACGTCCGCGATCGGCACGGTCCGGAACGTGAAGCCGGTGACGATCCCGAAGTTGCCGCCGCCCCCGCCCCGCAGCGCCCAGAACAGGTCCGGTTCCGCCGCCCTCGACACCGTGCGCACGCGGGCGTCCGCCGTGACGATCCGCGCCGCCTCCAGGTGGTCGCAGGTCAGTCCGTACTTCCGGTCGAGCACGCCGACGCCGCCGCCGAGGACCAGCCCGGCGATGCCGACGGTGTCGCAGCTGCCCGCCGGCAGCACGCGCCCGGCCGCGGCGAGCGTCGTCGCGATCGGCCCGAGGCGGGCCCCGGCACCGATCACCGCGCGGCCGTCCGGACGCAGCTCGATCCCCGAAAACCGGCTCAGGTCCACCACGATCCCGCCGTCCACAGTGGAGTAGCCGGGGTAGCTGTGCCCGCCGCTGCGGGCGGCGACCGGCAGCCGGTGCCGGGCCGCGAAGCCGACCGCCGCCTGGACGTCTTCGACGCGCGCCGCCCCGACGACCGCGGCCGGCATCCGGTCGTCGTACATCGTGAAGTACGCCTGCTTGGCCTCCGGGTACTCCGGGTCGCCGGGCCGGAACAGCGGCCCGGAAAGCCGCCGCCGCAGCCGCTCCCAGTCGTCCGGCGGCGGCCACCCCGCCAGGCCCGCCACCGGGACCGCCCCGGACATCCGCAGGAACGTCCGCCTGTCCATCGCCATGTCCTCCCCCTGCCAAACTCCCCCCGGGGCCCCCAGGCATATGGCTGGTCCCGGGAGCGCTGCCTTGCCGTGACCAGGGTAGCGGGTGTGTGATCGAGGACACATTCCGTACATCATCCGTTCGCCGAGGAGTCGTCATGGCAGACAAACAAGCCAAGAACGCCGACACCGGGGCCGCCGTCGCTGTAAACGACCCCGCCAAGGTCCGCAACGTCGTGCTCGTCGGCCCGGCGGGCTCCGGGAAGACCACCCTGGCGGAGGCCCTGCTCGCCGCGTCCGGCACGGTGCCGCGCGCGGGCTCGGTGGTCGACGGGACGACGGTGTGCGACCACGATCCGGCGGCGGTCCGCCAGCAGCGTTCGGTGGGGCTTTCGGTCGCGCCCGTGCTGCACCAGGGCCACAAGATCAACCTGATCGACACGCCCGGGTACGCCGACTTCGTCGGGGAGCTGCGGGCCGGGCTGCGCGCGGCCGACGCCGCGCTGTTCGTCGTCAGCGCCTCCGAAGGCGTCGACGCGGCGACGGTCGCGGTGTGGGACGAGTGCGCCGCGGTCGGGATGCCCCGCGCGGTCGTCGTCTCCCGGCTCGACCACCACCGGGCCGACGCGACGGCCGAGATCGCCGCCTGCCAGTCCGCGTTCGGCGCCGGGGTGCTGCCGCTGTACCTCCCCGCGGGCGACGGCCTGGTCGGGCTGATCACCCAGCGGTACTTCGACTACTCCGGCGGCCACCCGCCGAAGGTCGGCGAGCCCGATCCGGCCGACCTGGAACGGATGGCCGAGGCCCGCAACGAGCTGATCGAAGGGATCATCGCCGAGAGCGAGGACGAGTCCCTGATGGACCGCTACCTCGCCGGCGAGGCGATCGCCGAGGAAACCCTGATCGCCGACCTCGAAACCGCCGTGGCGCGCGGCTCCTTCCACCCCGTCATCCCGGTGTGCTCGACCAGCGGGATCGGCCTGGCCGAAGTGCTCGACGGGATCGTCCGCGCGTTCCCGTCCCCGCTGGAGCACCGGCCACCCGACGTCACGACGCCGGACGGCGGCGAGCACGCCGCGATCACCGCCGACCCCGCGGGCCCCCTCGCCGCGGAGGTCGTCCGGACGGCGGTGGACTCCTACGTCGGCCGGGTGTCACTCGTCCGGGTGTTCTCCGGGACGCTGCGCCCCGAACGCCCGGTGCACGTGTCCGGGCACGGCCTCGCCGAACGCGGCCACGAGGACCACGACGCCGACGAGCGCGTCGCGCACCTCTACTCGCCGCTGGGCGCGAACCTGCGCGAGGTGCCCTACTGCGTCGCGGGCGACCTCTGCGCGCTGACGAAGGTGGGCTCGGCGGAAACCGGCGACACCGTCTCCTCCCCCGACGACCCGCTGCTGATGGAGCCGTGGGCGATGCCGGAACCGCTGCTGCCGGTGGCGGTGGTCGCGAAGACCCGCAGCGACGAGGACACCCTGGCCCGCAACCTCTCCCGCCTGGTCGCGGGCGACCCGACGCTGCGGCTGGACCGCAACGCCGAGACCAACCAGCTGGTGCTGTGGTGCATGGGTGAGGCGCACGCCGACGTCGTGCTGTCCCGGCTGCGGGCCGGCGGCGCGGACGTCGACACCGAACCGGTGAAGATCAGCCTGCGCTCGACGTTCGCCAAGCCGGCCAAGGGACACGGGCGGCACGTCAAGCAGTCCGGCGGGCACGGCCAGTTCGCCGTCTGCGACATCGAGGTCGAGCCGCTGCCGCGCGGCGGCGGGTTCGAGTTCGTGGACAAGGTGGTCGGCGGCGCGGTGCCGCACCAGTTCATCCCGAGCGTCGAGAAGGGCGTGCGGGCCCAGCTGCAGCGCGGGCTGGCCGACGGGCACCCGGTCGTCGACGTCAGGGTGACCCTGGTCGACGGCAAGGCGCACAGCGTCGACTCCTCCGACGCGGCGTTCCAGACGGCGGGCGCGCTGGCCCTGCGGGAGGCCGCGGCGAACGGCCACATCACGATGCTGGAACCCCTGGAGGAAGTGGCGATCCGCCTGCCGGACGAACACCTCGGCACGGTGCTCGGCGACCTGTCGTCCCGGCGGGGCCGGGTCCTCGGCACCGAAGCGGGCGAAGGCGGGCGGACGGTGATCCGGGCGGAGGTCCCGGCGACCGAGCTGGTCCGGTACCTCATCGACCTCCGGTCGATGACGTCGGGCACGGCGACGTTCACCCGCCGCCACGCCCGCTTCGAACCGATGCCGGAGGGAATGGCGGTCCACTAGCCGCCGCGAAACGGTCGGCTTGCGTACCCGGACAGTCGGCTCGCGTACCTGGACGGTCGGCTCGGCGAAGGCCCACAGCGGCCGCCGAACCGACCGCCTGGGTACGCCAACCGACCCTCTGGGTACGTGAACCGACCGCCTGGGTACGCGAGCCGGCCGGTCGGGAGCGGCTACTCGCCGAAGTCGAAGCCGCCGGGGCGGCCGTTGCGGTCGGCCAGGAGGCCCGCGAGGGTGGCCAGCGCGATCTCCGCCGGGGTTCGCGAGCCGATGTTGAGCCCGACCGGCCGGTGCACGTGCGCGATCTCCTCGTCCGGCACGCCCAGTCCCCGCAGCGCGGCCACGTGCGGGCCCGGGTGACGCGGGTTGCCGAGCACGCCGACCCAGCGCGGCTTCCCCTCGAGCGCGGCCTTCAGCACCGGGCCCAGCTCCGGCCGGTGGTGGTCGGTGACGACGACGTCCGCCGAGCCGTCCAGCGGCGGCAGCGTCGTGTCCGCCTCGATGCCGTCCGGCACGTCGGTGGCGCGCGCCGCGGCGGGTTCGTACAACGTGACGTGGTAGCCGAGGTCGCGTGCGAACCGGAGCAGGAAGCCGGACACCGGCGACGCGAACACCGCCACCAGCGTCCGCACGCCCGGGTCGGCCGGGGCCGTGCCGTGGGCGACGTCGCAGGTCTCACTCATGCCGCCCAGTCTGTCAGCCACCGGCCCGCCCGCCCAAGCGTCAGATCGCTTCGCCGACGGTCAGCCGGAAGTGGAACCTCGACGTCCGGCCCTCGACGATCACCAGGTAGCCGCCCGGGATCCGCATCGGCGTCCGCGACTTCGGCGACCACGGGTACACCGGCTGGTACTCACGGGCCAGCCGCAGTGCTTCGGCCTCGGCGCTCTCTTGGTCGTCGAAGCGGAACGTCTCCGACAGCGACCAGCTCCGGCCGTCACCCGCGCCGCGCTGTTCCTCCAGGACCACCCACCAGTTCGAGCTCATGCTCTTTCGACGCGAGGAGCCCTCGAAACGTTTCAGACCTCCGGCTCGGCGAACTCGAAGTACTCCGGCAGCGGCGCGGTGCCCGCCAGCCGGAAGTACCGGACCTTGCGCCGCCTCCGCAGCCGCAGCGTGTCGCGGACGGCGTCGTTGTGGACGCGGCGGGCGATCACCACCCGGTGCTCGGCGTCGGTCAGCTCTTCGGCCAGCTCGGCGGCCAACCTCGCCCGGTCGACGCGGCTCAGCTGCAAGGTCAGCTCGTTCTCCGAGGCTTCACGGTCGGCGCGGGGCGCCGCTTCGGCGCGCTCGGCCGACGTCCGCAATGCGGCGTCGCCCAGCACCACGGCAACCGCGCGGGCCACCACGGCCCGGCGGGCCAAAGCCGCGTCCAGGGCGGCCCAGCCCGCGTCCGTCCGGACGTGCAGCCGGTCGAGCCGGTTCGCCGTCGCCACCAGGAACAGCCCGCCCAGCAAGACGACCAGCGCGAGCAGCGGGAGCAGCCAGCCGAGCACGCTCACCGGGCGAGCTCCCGCTCCGGCGCCGCCACCCGGCGCGGGTCGGCGGCGACGGCGGTCTCGTAGACGCGCAGCACCTGCGTGGCCACCACCGACCAGTCGTACATCGTGACGCGCTCCCCCGCCGCCGCGGCCAGCGACGCCCGGCGTGCCGGGTCGGCGAGCAGCTCGCGCAGCCCGTCCGCGAGCGCGTCCGGGTCACCGGTCTCCACGAGCTGCCCGGCCCGGCCGTCGTCGAGCACCCGCCGGAACGAGTCGAGCCCGCTGGCCAGCACCGGGGTCCCGGACGCCATCGCCTCGGTGAGGATCATCCCGAAGCTCTCGCCCCCGGTGTTGGGCGCGCAGTAGACGTCGACGCTGCGCAGCGCCTGGGCCTTCACATGGTCGTCGACCTGGCCGAGCAGCTCAAGGTGCGGGGCCAGCTCCGGCCCGGCCTCGCGGCGCAGCTGGTCGGAGTCGCCGCGGCCGACGACGACCAGCCGCAGGTCCTCGAACTCCGGCAGGATCCGCCGCAGCGCCTCCAGCAGCACGCCCATGCCCTTGCGCGGCTCCCCGAACCGGCCGACGAACCCGACCGTGCCCCCGGCCCGCGGGTAGCCCGGCAGCGGTGTCGCCGAGGCGAAGAATTCGACATCGACGCCGTTGGGGATCTCCACGGCGTCACCGCCCGCGTGCTCCACCTGGACCCGGCGGGCCAGCGCCGACACCGCGATCCGCGCCGTGATCTTCTCCAGCAACGGCCGCAGCACGGGCTGGAACGCCGACAGCGTGCGCGAGCGTGTCGTCGCCGTGTGGAAGGTCGCCACGATCGGGCCGTCCGCGATGAGCAGCGCGAGCAGCGAAAGGCTCGGCGCGGCCGGCTCGTGCAGGTGCAGGACGTCGAAGTCGCCTTCGCGGATCCAGCGCCGCACGCGGGCGTAGGACACCGGGCCGAACTGCAGGCGGGCGACCGAGCCGTTGTAGGGAATGCCGAGTGCCTTGCCCGCCGGGTGCACGAACTCCGGCAAGTCGGCGTCGTCGTCGGCGGGCGCCAGCACGGACACGTGGTGCCCGCGGGCGAGCAGCGCCTTCGCCAGATCGATCACGTGCCCCTGGACCCCACCGGGCACGTCGAACGAGTAGGGGCACACGATCCCGACCCGCATCGGCCGCGTGGCCACCCTCAGCTCGCTTCTTCGAGGCTGACCTGCTCGTCCGCCTCGAGGTCGGCCGGCCAGAACTTCTGCACCATGTGCCAGTCGGCCGGGTGCGCGGCGATGTCGCCGGCGAAGATGTCCGCCAGTGCCTGGGTCGCGGCCGGGACCTCGGCCCGCGCGGTGACCCGGATCCGCGGGTGCAGGCGGATCTGCCAGCCGTCCTCGGTGAACCAGCAGCCGGCCGGGATCAGCGCCGCACCGGTCGTGGCGGCCAGCCGCGCCGGGCCGCCGGGGAACCGGGCTTTCTCGCCGAAGAACTTCACCGGGATGCCGCTCGTGGTCAGGTCGCGGTCGCCGACCAGGCAGACGGCCTTGTTCTCGCGCAGCCGCTTCAGCAGCACGCGCATCGCCGAGCTGTCGCCGGTGAGCGGCACGATTTCGAAACCCAGCGACTCGCGGTACTCGACGAACCGGCGGTAGAGCGATTCGGGCTTCAGCCGCTCGGCGACGGTGGTGAAGCCACCGAGGTAGTCGGCCAGCCACACGCCGGCGACGTCCCAGTTCCCGCTGTGCGGCAGCGCCATCACCGCGCCGTTGCCCTCGGCGAGCGCGGCGTCGAGGTTCTCCACGCCGGTGATCGAGGCCGCGACCTTGGCGCTGACCTCCTTGTGGTCCATCGACGGCAGCCGGAAGGTCTCGTGCCAGTACCGGGCGTAGGAGCGCATCGCCCGCCGCGTCAGCTCGTCCAGCTCGACGGGGTCGGCCTGCGGCACCACGCGGGCGAGGTTCGCGCGCAGCTGCCGCACGCCCCCGCCGTCCCGGCGGACGGCCAGGTCCGCGCCGAGCGAGAAGACCGTGCCGCCGAACCCAGGAGGCAGCCAGCCGGCGAGCCGCCACCCGGCCGCGTAGCCGAAGGCGCTCAGCCGCTCGCTCAACCTGCTCATGCGCACGCCTCGCTGACGCTCGGCGCGGCCTGGGCTGAAGGCGAAGTGGTGAACGATTCGTTCGCAGGCTCACTCATGCCGGTTGCTCCCCGGCGGCGGCCTCGCGGGCCGCCTTCGCCACGGCGGCGAAGCGCTGCAGCAGGGTGACGACCGATCCGGCGGCGAGCAGCCAGAGCGTCACGTCCACGGTGTACGGGATGCCGAAGCCGTGCAGGCCGGTGCCGACCAGCGCGATGATCAGCCGCTCGGCGCGCTCGACGAGCCCGCCGTCGACCGGCAGACCCGAGGCGTCGGCCCGGGCCTTGACGTAGGAGATCACCTGGGCGAGCACCAGGCACAGCAGGGCCGCGGCGGCGGCCGGGTGGTTGTCGTCGACGACGAAGCACCACCAGGCGATGGCGGCGAACAGGGCACCGTCGACCAGGCGGTCGCAGGTCGCGTCGAGCACCGCGCCGAACGGGGTGCCGTAGCCGCGGGCCCTGGCCATGGCGCCGTCGAGGATGTCGAGCATGGCGAAGCCCCACACCGTGAAGGTGCCCCACAGCAGGTGGTCGTTCGGGAAGAAGAGCAGGGCGCAGACGACCGCGCCGGCGGTGCCGAACACGGTCATGACGTTCGGGGTCAGCCCGGCGCGCACCAGCGCCTGGCCGATCGGATCGGTGACGCGGGAGACAGAGGCACGCGCGAAGATATTGAGCATCGGTTCGTCGAGGCACCTGGCTACGAGGGTCGGGTGGGCGATGGCAGCCTATCGACCCACGTGCGCGGCCCCGACGCGCCGCCCCGGGTCAGCCCGATTTCGTGAGCTCGCCCTCGTGCTCCTTCGCCGCTTCGGCAGCCGCGGCGGCAGCGCACTTCGGCGTCAATTGACGGCGGATCGCCGCGCTGATCTCACCGAGCGCCGTCACCTGCTCCGGCGTCAGCGGGTCGAACAGGCTTTCCCGGACGGCCTCGACGTGGCCGGGCGCGGCCGCCTCCAGCGCGGTGAAGCCCGCGTCGGTCAGCACCGCCCAGGCGCCGCGCTTGTCGGTCGGGCACGCCTCGCGCCGCACCCACCCGTTCGCTTCGAGCCTCGCGACCGCGTGCGAAAGACGGCTTCGCGACGCCTGCCGCGCGTCGGCGAGCTCGCTCATCCGCAGCCGGCGGCCGGGCGCTTCCGAGAGCGCGACGAGGACCTCGTAGTACGTGTGCGGCATGCCCGAGTCGTGCTGCAGCTGCCCCTCGAGATGCGCGCTGAGCATCCGGGTGGCCGCGTTGAACTCACGCCAGACGCGTTGCTCGTCGTCGGTGAGCCATCGGGGTTCGGACATACCTCCACTATACCCGCGGTTGAACACTCAATAAGGAGTTTTTGCCGGTCATGGGCGAGCCGGTCGCCGGTGGTCCAGACGACATGAACGACTCATTCCTGTCGTCTGGGGACAGGAATGGGTCATTCACTACGTGGCCGCGTGCTCACCAGGCGTCGGCGAGCAGGTCCCGCGTCTCCCCCAGCAGCTGCGGCAGCACCTTCGTCTGGCCGATGATCGGCATGAAGTTGGCGTCCCCGCCCCACCGCGGCACCAGGTGCTGGTGCAGGTGCGCCGCGATGCCTGCCCCCGCGATCACGCCCTGGTTCAGGCCGATGTTGAACCCGTGCGCGCCGGACGCCGCGCGGATCACCTTCATCGCGTGCTGCGTGAACTCGGCGACCTCGCGCGTCTCCTCGACCGTCAGCTCGGTGTAGTCCGCGACGTGCCGGTACGGCACCACCATCAGGTGACCGGGGTTGTACGGGTACAGGTTCAGCACCGCGTAGACCGTCTCGCCGCGCGCGACGATCAGGCCCGTCTTGTCGTCCAGCGACGGGATGCGGCAGAACGGGCAGCCGGTGTCCTCGTCGTCCTCCGGCTTGTCCTGGCCCTTGATGTAGGCCATCCGGTGCGGGGTCCAGAGGCGCTGGAACGCGTCCTGGACCCCGATGCCCTGCTGCTCGACGAGCTCGGGACCCTCACTCACCGAACGACCGTCTCCAGTGCCCCGGCCGACGGCGACGCGTTTTCGCGGCGCTCGACCCACTCCGCGATCGCCTTCACCGCCGTGTCCACCGGCACGCCGTTGATCTGGCTGCCGTCGCGGAAGCGGAACGACACCGCGCCCGCCTCGACGTCCTTCGCGCCGGCCAGCAGCATGAACGGCACCTTCTGCGTGGTGTGCGTGCGGATCTTCTTCTGCATGCGGTCGTCGCTCGCGTCGACCTCCGCGCGGATCCCCTTGGCGCGCAACGCCTTCTCGACGTCCTGCAGGTACCCGACCTGGTCGGCGGTGATCGGGATGCCGACCACCTGCACCGGCGAGAGCCACGCCGGGAACGCGCCCGCGTAGTGCTCGGTCAGCACACCGAAGAACCGCTCGATCGAGCCGAACAGCGCGCGGTGGATCATCACCGGCCGCTGCCGGGAGCCGTCCGGAGCGGTGTACTCGAGCTCGAACCGCTTGTTCTGGTTGAAGTCCAGCTGGATGGTCGACATCTGCCAGGTTCGGCCGATCGCGTCCTTGGCCTGCACCGAGATCTTCGGGCCGTAGAACGCCGCGCCGCCCGGGTCGGGGACCAGCTCGAGACCGGAGTCGACGGCGGCCTGCCGCAACGTCTCGGTGGCCTCCTCCCACTCCCAGTCCTCCCCGATGAACTTGTCGGAGTCCCCGCGGGTGGACAGCTCGAGGTAGAAGTCGGAAAGGCCGTAGTCGGCGAGCAGGTCGAGGACGAACTTCAGCAGCGACCGCAGCTCGCCCGGCATCTGCTCCTTGGTGCAGTAGATGTGCGAGTCGTCCATCGTCAGCCCGCGCACGCGGGTGAGGCCGTGCACCACGCCGGACTTCTCGTAGCGGTACACCGTGCCGAACTCGAACAGCCGCAGCGGCAGCTCGCGGTAGGACCGCCCGCGCGAGCGGAAGATCAGGTTGTGCATCGGGCAGTTCATGGCCTTGAGGTAGTAGTTCTCCTCGTCGAACTGCACCGGCGGGAACATCGTGTCCGCGTAGTACGGCAGGTGGCCGGAGGTGTGGAACAGCTCGCCCTTGCTGATGTGCGGGGTGTTCACGAACTCGTAGCCGGCCTCTTCGTGGCGGCGGCGCGAGTAGTTCTCCAGCTCGCGGCGGATGATGCCGCCCTTCGGGTGGAACACCGGCAGGCCGGAGCCGATCTCCTCGGGGAAGGAGAACAGGTCCAGCTCGGCGCCGAGCTTGCGGTGGTCGCGGCGCTCGGCCTCGGCGATGCGCTCCAGGTAGGCGTCCTGCGCCTCCGCCGACTCCCACGCGGTGCCGTAGATCCGCTGCAGCTGCGGGTTCTTCTCGCTACCCCGCCAGTACGCCGCGGCGACGCGGGTCAGCTTGAACGCCGGGATGAACTTCGTGGTCGGCACGTGCGGACCACGGCAGAGGTCACTCCAGACACGTTCCTTGGTGCGCGGGTCGAGATTGTCGTAAATGGTGAGCTCGCCCTCGCCCACCTCCATCACCTCTGACGTGTCCACTTCGGACTTGAGGTCGACGAGCTCGAGCTTGAACGGCTCGTGAGCCAGTTCTTTTTTGGCCTCGTCGACGGAGTCGAAAACGCGCCGCGAGAACTGCTGGGCGCCCTTGACGATCTGCTTCATGCGCTTTTCGAGCGCCTGGAGATCCTCCGGGGTGAACGGAGTGTCCACGGCGAAGTCGTAGTAGAAGCCGTCCTTGACCGGCGGGCCGATGCCCAGCTTGGCGTCCGGGAACTGCTGCTGCACAGCCTGGGCGAGCACGTGCGCGGCCGAATGGCGGATGACGCTGCGCCCGTCCTCGGTGTTCGCGGCGACCGGCTCGACCTCCGCGTCGGCTTCCGGGGCCCACGCGAGGTCGCGCAGCTTCCCGTCGGCGTCGCGGACGACGACGATCGTGTCCTCGCCCTTGGTCGGCAGACCGGCTTCGCGGACCGCCGCGCCCGCCGTAGTGCCCGCCGGTACCACCACACGGGAGGCGGCCACGGGGGAAACGGGGGGCGACTGGGACACGATCGGCTCCTCAAGCTGGAGTGACAAAGATGACGCCGTCGATGCTAGTCGGCTGCGCTCGCGCGCCTCACGCGCGTGGCGCGAACGCCGGGCAGGCCGCCTCCGGCTCCGGAAGCGGCCTGCCCGATCGACGTCAGAGGGTCTCGACGACCTGGTCGAAGTCCAGCCGCGGCAGGCGGTCGAACCACGGGTTCTCGCCCGGCTTGCCGACGTTGACGACGACGAGCGAGCGCCACTTCTTGTCCGCGAAGAACTCGTCGTCGACGCCCTGGGCGTCGAAGCCGGTCATCGGGCCGGCGGCCAGGCCGGCGGCGCGGACGCCGATGATGAAGTAGCCGACCTGCAGCAGCGAGTTGAGCTTGCTGAACTCGACGCGGCCCTGCTCGTCGGAGAAGTTGTCCTTGACCCCCGGGTTGTGCGGGAACACCTGGGGGATGTTTTCGTGGAAGTCGACGTCCGCGGCGAGCACGACGGTCAGCGGAGCGGCTTCGGTCTTGTCCCGGTTGCCCGGGGCCAGGTGCGGGAGCAGGCGGGCCTTCGCCTCGGCGGTGCGGAGCACCAGCGCGCGCAGCGGCTGGGTGTTCATCGACGTCGGGGCCCACTTGACGAGGTCGTAGATCGCGCGGACCTGCTCCTCGGTCACCGGCTCGGAGCTGAAACTGTTGGCCGTGCGCGCCTCGCGGAACAGCAGGTTCTGGACGTCCGCGGGGAGCTGAAGGGCCTCGGTCTGCTCGGCAAAGGTGGTCATGGGGCTGCATTCCTTCCGTTGGGTCGGTACCCCCTACAACCAGGTTGAGCGCTCAACTATTTCGCGTTCAACCACTTGTGAAGCGGATCACCGGCCGGGAACGGACACGGCCGCCGACCCCTGTGGCAGGGGTCGGCGGCCGTGGTGCGCGTGCGCGGTGCGAGAACGGGTCAGTAGGCGCCCTGCCCGCCCATCACCGCGCGGAAGGTCTTCCAGAGGATCACCAGGTCCAGCGCGAGGGACCAGTCCTCCACGTAGCGCAGGTCGAGCCGGATGCTCTCGGCCCACGTGAGGTCGCTGCGGCCGCTGACCTGCCAGAGGCCGGTCAGCCCCGGCTTGACCAGCAGCCGGCGCCGGGCGTCCGGGGCGTACTGCGCGGTCTCCTCCGGCAGCGGCGGCCGCGGGCCCACGAGCGACATCTTCCCGGAGACGACGTTGAACAGCTGGGGCAGCTCGTCGAGCGAATACCGGCGCAGCAAACCACCCACCCGGGTGATACGAGGGTCCCGCTTCATCTTGAACAGCGGGCCCGCGCCCTCGTTGTCCTCCTCCAGGGTCTTCCGGATCTCGTCGGCGTTCGTGACCATCGTCCGGAACTTGAGCATGGTGAACGTCGCCCCGTCGCGGCCGACGCGGCGCTGGCGGTAGATGACCGGGCCGCGGTCGTTCAGCTTGATCGCGACGGCGATCGCGAGCAGCAGCGGGGACATCAGGGTGAGCAGCAGCGCCGAGCCGCAGCGGTCGACGATCTCCTTCACCACCCGGCGGCCGCCGGTGAACATCGGCGCGGTGACCCGCAGCAGGGGCATGCCGAGCACGCCCGTGACGTTGAGCCGGGGCCCGGCGACCTCCATCAGCACGGGCGCCACGACCATCTCCGCGCCGGTGCCCTCCATGTCCCAGGCCAGCCGCTGCAGGCGTTTCGGCGTCCAGTACTGGTCCGCGGTGATCGCCACGACCCGGTAGCCGCCGCGCCGCACGTACCGGGACAGCTCCTCCAGCCTGCCGACCACGGGAACGCCGTCGATCTCGCCGCTGTCGCGGTCGGCGCCGTGCCCGGTGAACGTGCAGGCCGCCTCGACGCGCCAGCCGACGTGCACCTCCGAGCGGGTGCGGGCGATGAGGTCGGCGACGGTTTCCGGGCTGCCCGCCGCCATCACCGGCAGCAGGCAGAGTCCCTTGGCGCGCTTGCGGTGCAGGACCTGGCGCAGCAGGTACCGCTGCGGGAACGCGACGAGCGCGATCGCCGGGACGACGACGAACACCCAGACCTGGACCTCGAGCGCCCCGAACAGCAGGCCGCCCAGTGCGACGAGGACGGCGGCGGTGATGAAGCCGCGGCCGAGGGTGCGGTACTCCTCCGCGCCTTCGCCGAGCACGCGCGGGCTCCAAGCCCGGCTGACCGGCAGGGAGACGAACACCGCGAGCATCGTGCCGAAGGCGTGCATGTCGTGCGGCGCAACGCGATCGATGACGAAGGCGCTGATCGCGATCACCAGCAGCGTGATGAAGACGTCGCTGCCGATGACCCAGGCTCTGTATCTGGCCTCCCAGGCCGCCGGCAACGCCTTGGGGGACGGCGTTCCCGACGGTTCGCCCGCCGGCTGGCCGTCCCGGTGGGCGGGACGAGGGATGGCCTGGAGGTCGATGTGCGGCGGTGGCTGGCTCACCGTGTAAGAGGGCCGCACAGACTCTTCCATCTGACCTCCCGGGAACAGGGATCGGGGTTGGATCCGCAAGCACGCAGCGTCACTGAGGATGATTTCGTAGCGTCATCACGGCTCAGGTCTCGCGCAGTGCCCGCGGAGGGGTTCACACGGCAAGGTATCGGCGACTCTCTCGCCATCGTTACAAGGATTTCCAGCCACATCTTGCGCGTCTTATCCGCCAGAAAATGGCCGCAAGATAACGAGAAGGTGACGATGCGTAAGAGGACGTATCCCCGAGAAAACTACATTCCGTAACGGGAGGACCGTTGCCCGCACCCGGGTGGACCAGACGCTCGCGAACGGCCGAGCGCACCCGGAAGATCCACTGTGGACGTTGCGGCCCCGCAGTGGTCCACAGTGGACCAGTGTGGGAGCGCGACCGTCGCGACGCGGGTGCCCGATACACGGATCGTGACGTTCCTCGTCAATTCGTCACGCGCACGAGGTTTTGTCACACTTGTCCCGGACCAGCCGGGCCCGCGCGGTGCCGAAGATCACATCCGGACCTCCCGCAGGCGTTCGTTCGACAGAAACCCACCGCGGCGGCAGGATTCGGAGGCAGTTCCGGCGAGCCCCGGCGGCACGGGCGCGAACTGTTCTCGTCACCTGATACGCAAGATCCGAACGGATCGTTCACTCCACTTACAGAAGTTCCCCCACCCGAGGCGACCACCCCGGGGGTCCGGGGGCTTGCCCCCGGCGGGGGTGTGGGGGCTCGGCCCCCACAAGACACGAAGAGAGGGTCATGTTCGCGTGTTCCGCGAACATGACCCTCTCAACCGTCTCGTGGGCGATACTGGGATCGAACCAGTGACCTCTTCGGTGTGAACGAAGCGCTCTCCCGCTGAGCTAATCGCCCGCCTTTGTCGTTGCGAGAACTCTAGCCTACGACTTTAGGGCGCCTGCAAACGGGTGGTCCTCATCGACCACACTCCGCTTACCGGCGAGTACGGAACGAACAAACCCGAGCTAGCCGGGGTTGTGCCGACGGGGGGCCGCCTGACGCCACGTTCGACACCCGTGCGACGGTGCTATCGCCCGGCGACTAAACCGCGCAGTATGGAGGCGTGGGCCCCACGGGGCGCGCCGGTCAGCTGCGCGCCGTGGGTGGTCACGGGTGGAGAAGGGGGCCGGCGAGCCCGGACGGGTGATATGCGGCTCACCCGCGACGGAATCGGCCTCCCGATGCGTCCCAGTGGTGATGCCCTCGGCCGGGCCGGGCCGGGAAGGGAGACGAAGGGTAGGACGATGCGCAACGATCACGTGACGCTCCGCTCGACGGCGGTCTTCGACCTGCTGGCGCCGCGGACTCCCGCGGTTCCGGTCAAGGTGGAGCTGCGCTACGACACACGAGACCCGTACGCGGTCGTCGCCGCCTTCCGCACCGGCCGCGCAGGATGGGTCGAATGGGTGTACGCGCGCGACCTGCTCGCGGACGGCCTCCTGGCCGACGCCGGCGACGGGGACGTCCGCATCCGCCCCTCCGTCGAGGACCCCGAAGCCGTCCTGATCGAGTTGAACTCGCCGTCCGGGCACGCCATGTTCGAGGCGTCCGCCCAGGAGCTGGCCGACTTCCTCGACCGGACCTACGACGTGGTGCTGCCGGGCAACGAGCACCTGTGGGTCGACGTCGACGACGCGCTCACCCACCTCATCCCCCACGATTTGGCCTGATGACGGCCACGCAACGGCGGAGTGACACCCCGGTGTCGGCCCCGGTTCCGGGGTCCGATATGGTTTTCCCACACCACGGCGACGGGGGAACGACCTCCCGGAGCTGCGGAATGCGGATGTAGCGCAGCTGGTAGCGCATCACCTTGCCAAGGTGAGGGTCGCGGGTTCGAATCCCGTCATCCGCTCGGTAGGCTCTCGAGCCTGTCACGGTGGAGTGGCCGAGAGGCGAGGCAACGGCCTGCAAAGCCGTGTACACGGGTTCGAATCCCGTCTCCACCTCGCGCGATTAGCTCAGCGGGAGAGCGCTTCCCTGACACGGAAGAGGTCACTGGTTCAATCCCAGTATCGCGCACCACATGTTTTCGCAGGTCAGAAGCCCTGTCCCTCCCTCGGAGGGGCGGGGCTTCAGTCGTCAGTCGGCGATGGCCCCGGGTCGGGCCCGATCGCCCGGCGGGACCGCAGGTGCGGGAACCAGGACACCAGCTTGGCGCGCTCACCCGGCTACAGCGACGCCAAGGACCGCAGGCAGCGTTCCTCGAGCGCGTCCAGGATCTGGTTGACCATCGCCGGGTCACGTGGTCGTAGACCCGCGCGATGCCCTTCATCTTCTGCCCCAGCCGCGCCTGGCGGGCGACCTCCGGGATCCCATCCTCGGTCAGCCACGTGCTGTGCGTGTGCCGCCCTTCGTGGAAGGTGAACGTCGGCAGGATCGGCGGGCGCCGCTCCCCCGCACCCGGGTCGTCGAGCTCGACCACGTCCCACGCCGGCTCCGGCCTCCCTTGTAGACCCTGCCGCCGATCTCCTTCAGCGGAGGCCGGATCTCAATGCCCCGCTTCTCGGAGAACTCGAACTGGCGGCGGGCGACTTCTCCTACAACACCGGCTCGCTGCGCTGCCCGCGGTGCGACGGAACCGGGCAGGTGTCGCTCGACGTGCAGTTCCTGCCCGACGTCGACATCGACTGCCCCGACTGCGGGGGCCGCCGGTCGCCCCCGAGGCCGACCGGGTCCGCCGCGGCAACGACGCCCTCACGCTGCCGGACGTGCTCGCCCTGACCGTCGAAGAAGCCCTCGACCACGTGGGCGACATCCGGCGCGTCCTCACCCGCCTGCAGACGCTTGCCGCACTCGGCCTCGGGTACCTGACGCTCGGCGAATCCACCCCGGCGTTGTCCGGGGGCGAAGCCCAGCGCCTCAAGCTCGCCGGCGAACTCGACCGCGACCAGGACGGCTCGCTCTTCGTGTTCGACGAACCCAGCGTCGGCCTGCATCCCCTCGACGTGCGGGTGCTCCTCGACGTCCTGCAACGCCTGACCGCTCGCGGAGCGACCGTCGTCGTCATCGAGCACGACCTCGACATGATCGCCAACGCCGACCACGTCATCGACCTGGGCCCCGGTGGCGGCGCCGAGGGAGGCAGCGTCGTCGCCGTCGGCCCGCCCGAGGATCTGGCCGGCACGACCGGAAGCCTGACGGCGCAGTACCTGCAGCGGCACCTTCAGGCAGTCCATTGAGGACAGCTTTCCCGTGAACCCCGGCTTCCGGGGTGGCCTACGCCGGCTCGTGTCACGCGCTCAGGCGATACGCGGCACGCAGATCCCCGAGCGCCCTGCCCAGCTGCTTGAGGGACCCGTTCCGAAAGCACCGAGCCGAGCCGGATCTCCAGCTCGTCTTCGAAGACCTTCTCGGCTCGGGCCAGCGTCCGGCGCCCCGCAGACGTCAGCTCGACGATCGAAGACCGCCGGTCGTCCGGATTGGCGCGACGCCGGCAGTACTTGGCGGCCTCGACCCGGTCGACCACCTTGCTGGTCCCCCGACCGTGATCCCGAACTCCTCGGCGATGTCCAGGACCCGGCATCCACCGCGCCGGCCGAGCAGGCGCATCACCTCGAACCACGTGAGCTGCAGATCGCATTCCGCCCGCAGCCGCGCGTCGACCGCACCCCACAGTTCCATCTCGAACCGGACCAGGTCGTGGTACAGCAGCTTCAGATCGACCACAGCAACTTTCCTCGGAAGGCTCGTCCCCGGACGCATGCTAGGCCACCGGACACAGGCGACCGAACAGATTCACCGGAAGCTGCTTCCAGGGAAACTACGTGGGCGCCGGATCGCGACCGACCCGGCGTTCGATCAACCGGCGATCGCCTCCCCAACACGCGGACGCCCATGCCGGTGTGGATAGGTCCATTTCGCCGCTACCAGCCGGTGTGTTCGCAGCGCCTTGGGCAGCAACCGAGCCGCTGCTCCGCGCTTGTGAGTCGCCAGGCGCGCAGTCGCCACCTTCGAGGCGCTCGACCGAACCGACGCCACCCGCAAGGTAGAGCGTCTGCGCCCGTCAAGGTTAGGACCTTCGGCTACTGCGAGCGTGCGGGAAGGACGGCAATGAACCTCGCGGGTACAGCGTGCGGACGGCGGGGGCCCCAGCGACTGCTGGCGAACAGGACAACGGTCGAGCGGCCCGAGCCACCGACCCACGCAGGTTGCGCGCGGTCGAAGGCCGGAAGCGGAGGGCGATGCCACAAGCTGGCACCACCTCGCAGCCGAGCACCACCGCCGTCGCGGTATTGAACGACGTAGGCGAGCTTTCTACCAGGATTCGCCCGCGGGTGAACGAAATCCGCGAGGCACCCTGCCGGTTCCACCACGATCTCTGCCGTGACCGTCGCAGCTCGCCAGCCGGTGCGCCGGACCGACTCATAGCGCAACCACCACAATACGGCCCCCGGCGTAAAACACAACGACACCGCAATCATCACAAGCGCACAGAATACTAAAATACCCGTCGCAGTATTCCGGGGAGCATCACCGTCACTATTGCTGTATAAAACAAACAAGAAGGCAAGAGCCACGATCCAGACCAGACAGCACGCCGTCGTCCGCAGTGCCACGGCCCCCACGCGCTCCAGTTCGCGAGCCAACTCCGGCCGCCCCAACCCCCAGGAATCCCCACGATCACTCCGCGGCCCGTCATCCCGCTCCATCACCCCAGCATACGGGCACGCTGGCGATGGCACTGGCTGCGATCGCCGGCGGCGTCGCCGGGCAGCCACGCGCTGAACGCCCCGATGCGATCAAGCCGGGCAGGGCGAACCGACGAGTCTGACCGTCACTGACCGCCCACGAGACAACCCCTGCGTGAAGCGAGCTTCCGGCGCCTTCTGTGCCACGCGTCGAGCAACTGGGAGATTCAGCGCTATTCGGACTCCTGCGCCATTGTGGACGATCGGTGGTCAGCGGTGGCGCACCCGGCTTCGTCAGGCCCCCTTCCACGAAGTGCACCTTCAAGAAGGTCGACGCACCTTCGAAGCCGAAGCCCACCCCCGTGATGCCGATTTCGCAGGTCGCGGCACGACGAGCAAAGGTTCCCCGCTTCGGAGACCCTTCGGGCAGGGGTAAAACGTTTCGGGGCGCTTGACGCCGTCCAGTCACGGCTGGCACGGTCGGCCTGGCGAGAGTGCTTCACCCGGCTGGGATAGCAGACGTGATGATTCCGGCACTCTCGGTAACTGGGGTTGTTTTACGGGGGAAGGCGGAAGACTGTGTGGCGAGGAACGAAGGCCGAAGTGATCGCGCCTCGTCAGCGCCGTCGATGACGAGCCTGCAGTGGTTGCGCTGTCAGTGACCTGACGACCGGGGACCTGGGGGTTCCGGGGGACACGCCGACGCGCTTCTGTTGTGCGTGACCCGGCGGAGAGCCGCGGCACCGTGACGACGGCGTGCGCGCTCGTCCGAGCGGGGTCTGGCTGAGCCGTGCAGGTTGAGCGGCACAGAAACGGATTTCTTCGGCTGTGAAGAAATGATCCGCCTCATTCCAAAGGGTGCTGGTCCGCTGCTGGCTGGCCCCGATGTTGTTCGACTGCGGCGGCGTCCTCTGCGGCAGTAGAAAATCGAAAGAAAGCGGACTTTTGTAGTGAATCTGAGAACCAGAGTTCTTGCCATTGTCACGTTCACGCTGTCCGCGGTCGTGGCCGTGGCCACGCCGGCGCCGGCGGCCACCACGCCTCAGACCGTGGAAGTCGCCGC